>CAZQWQ010000072.1:0-896529 GCA_964596925.1 uncultured Gemmatimonadaceae bacterium
GGGTGGAGCACAGGGCGGCAGGCCCGACGTTGAGCGCGCCGAGCGTCGCCCCCACCATTTCGCGCACATCCTTGTGGCCCGCCGCGTAGGCGACGAGCATGCGCGCCAGCGGTCCCACCTCCATCGGCCGCCCTTCGTAGCGCGGCGCCTTCATCCAGGAGTACTTCTTCTCGCCTTGGAGATAGCTCCACGGCGTCGGCGGTCCCGTGTACTTGGCCTTCGTCTCGCCCTCGAACGGGTGGAGTCCCGCGTCGTCGCCCTTGGAGTACTCGTACCAGGAGCTGTTGATGTACTCCTTGACCTGATTCTGGTCGTAGGGCCAGACCTTGGAGAGGTCCTTGTTCAGGATGATGCCGCGTGGGAAGTAGAGCGTATCGACATCGCGCACGTCGCCGTCGGGGAATTCACCGACCGCGAGGTAGTTGCCCGTGCCGCCGCCGATGGCGGCCCAGTCCTTGTAGAACCCGGCGATGGCCACCAGGTCGGGCCAGTAGACCTCGTTCACGAAGCGCTGGGCCCGCTGGATCATGTCGTGGATGTCGGTCAGGCGCTCGGTGTTGATGGTGGCCGTGTCCTCCAGATTGATCGCGGAGGCCATGCCGCCCACGAGGAAATTCGGGTGCGGGTTCTTGCCGCCGAAGATCGTGTGGAGGCGGATGACGTCGCGCTGCCAGTCGAGCGCCTCGAGGTAGTGGGCGACGGCCAGCAGATTCACCTCGGGCGGCAGCTTGTAGGCCGGATGGCCCCAATAGCCGTTGGTGAAGATGCCGAGCTGGCCGCCTGACACGAACGTCTTGAGGCGGTTCTGCACCTCCCGGAAGTACGACTCCGAATTGTTGGGCCATGGCGAGACCGAGCGGGCGATGCGAGCGGTGCCCGCGGGGTCCGCCGAGAGCGCGCTCACCACGTCCACCCAGTCGAGCGCGTGCAGGTGGTAGAAGTGCATCACGTGGTCCTGCACGAACTGCATCCCGTGAATCAGATTGCGGATCAGGTTCGCGTTCGGTGGAATCGTGATGTCGAGCGCGTCCTCGACGGCGCGGCACGAGGCCACGGCGTGCACCACGGTGCAGACGCCACAGATGCGTTGCGTGAACGCCCACGCGTCGCGCGGGTCCCGGCCCTGCATGATGATCTCGATGCCGCGGAACTGCGTGGACGAGGCCCACGCGTTGGTGATGCGGCCGTTCTCGGCCTGGGCCTCGATGCGGAGGTGGCCTTCGATCCGGCTGATGGGATCGACGACGATCCTAGTGGCTACCATGGCCGCCCCCTTCACCCTTGGATGGAGTTTCGATCACCGGGAGCTTGCGCCGCTCTCGCACCTGATGGACGCCGGTCGCGATCGCGTGCGCCGCGACACCGGCGGCCGCACCGACGGCGAGCGCGGCGCCGATCGTGTCGGCGGTCCGCTCGACCGGGAATCCCGCGACGTTCGGCAGGCGTCCGTAGAACGGCGTCATCGTGTCCCAGAAGTTCCGCTCGGTGCAGCCGATGCACGGGTGCCCGGCGCCGATCGGCCAGCTGGTGCGGGTGTTCCAGAGAAAAATCGGGCACGGCGAGTAGGTCGCGGGGCCCTTGCAGCCAACGTGGTACAGACACCACCCTTTGCGCGCCGCTTCGTCGTCGAACTCTTCCACGAACTGCCCGGCGTCGAAGTTCGCCCGGCGCGGGCACTGGTCATGGATCCGCGCACCGTAAGCAAACAACGGGCGAGCGTCGTAATCCACGGCCGGCAGCCGGTTGAACGTGAGGTAGTGAACGATGGTGGCGGTGACGACGTCGCCGATCGGCGGACAGCCGGCGATGTTCACGAGCGGCTTGTCCTTGATGACCTGGGAGATGCCGACGGCGCCGGTGGGGTTGGGGCGCGCGGCCTGCACACTGCCCCAGTGCGCGCACGCGCCGATCGCGATGATTGCCTTGGCGCCTTTGGCGGCTTCCTCCACGATGTCTTTCGCGGTGCGGCCGGCGATCGTGCAGTAGATCCCGCCGTCGTTGAGCGGCACCGACCCGGTTACCACCAGCAAGTACTCACCCTTGTTCTTCGCCATCGAGTCGGCGAGCGCCTTCTCCACCGCCGTCCCGGCCCCGGCCATCAAGGTGTGCTGATAGTCGAGCGACACGACGTCGAGCACCAGATCGCCGATCGTCGGCTCGGCCGTGCGCAGCACGCTTTCCACGCACCCGGTGCACTCTTGCAGCTGCAGCCAGATGACGGTCGGGCGCTTCTGCGTTTGGAGCGCCCTGGCGATGCGCGGCGTCGCGAGCTCTCCGAGCCCGAGCATCGTCGCCATCGACCCGCAGAATGTGAGGAAGTCTCGTCGGCTGACGCCGCGCCGCTCGAGGTAGTGACCGAGTGGCTCGTTTTCGGCCCAGGGGTACTCGGTGGGGAGGTACATGTGGGGCCTCCGCTAGAGCGGTGCTCTGAAGGGAATCGCGATGGCCATGGCGCTAATAGAGGTAGGGCTGCGATCCGGTAGACGACCCAAAGACGGTGTGAAGGGACCTTTACGCCGGCTTCACACCGGTTGGTCCCGGCGTAGCCCAGACTCAGGGGACCACAAGGGGCGAGGGGATCGGTGTGGAGCTGGAGCGTCTGATCGAAACCGAGCAGCGACTGGACGACCTGCTGCGGCACGCGCGGGACGAGGCCGCCTCGATCGTACAGGATGCGCGCGAGGCCGTGGCGCGGCGTGAGGCCGCGGTCGTTGCCGAGCTGGCCGCGGCGGCGGCGAGAGCCGAAGCGACCCTCGCGGCCGAACGTGAGCGGGTCGCGGCGGAAATCACGGCGGCCGCGCGCGATCAGATCGCGCGCTACGACGGTGTGGAGGAGCCCCGCCTGCAGGCAGCCGCCCGCCTGGTGGTGAAGCGCTTGCTCACCGACGGAGGTGGGACGTGATCCTGGCGATGTCGAAGGTCCGCATCCTCGGGCCACGGGACCGACTCGACGACGTGCTGCGTGCCTTGCAGGACCTGAATCTGGTGCACCTGAGCGCGCCGGACACGCCGATGCCGCTGGCGACGGTCAGCCTCACCGTCGCGCAGGAACGGGAGCTTCGTCATCTGCGCGCGGCGCTCTTGGACGTCGAGCAGGCGTTGGAGGCCCTCGCGGCGACGACCGGCTCGCCGGCCGCGGGTCCGGCGATCCCGGCGAGCGGGGACTTCGCACGCTGGGCACGGCTGGCCGGGCGGGTGCGGCGCGAGACGGAACGGCTCAAGACGCGGGCCGCCGAGCTCGAGGACGAACGCGCCTTGATCCTCAAGTATCAGCACTTTTTCTCGGCGTTCCGGGCTCTGCTCGAGAGCGAGGCGCGCTGGCCGAACGCCACTGCCTATCACGTGCTCGTCAAGAGCGGCGATGCCGGAACCATCCCGCAGCTGCGCGCCAGCCTCACCACCGTGATCGGCGACGAATTCCAGCTCTACAGCCAGCCGCTGCCGTCGGGTGAGATCGCCGTGCTGGTGGTCGTGTCGGCGCAGTCCGCGGGGCGCGTCGAGCGACTGCTCACCGAAGCGCGGGTGCAGGAGATCCCCGTGCCGCAAGCCTACGGCGGCCACTCGCTCACCGAAGGCATTCCCAAGATGCTCGCGCGGCTGGGGGAGATCCCGCGCGAGATCGAGGACGGGCGCAGGCAGCGCGCGAGCCTGGCCCGCGCACACGCGGCTGAGCTCCGTCGCGCCCGGCTGGCGTTGCACGATCGCCTTCGGGCGCTCGAGGCGCTGCCGCTCTCGGGCTTCACTCCGCGGGCGTTCATCATTGAAGGATGGGTGCCGACGCGCGCGCGCCGCGACCTCGAGACGGGGTTGCAAAGCGCCTGCGGCGATGACGTCGTCGTGAGCGAGTTGAAGAAGGAAGAGTGGGAATCGGAGCAGGCGCCGGTGGTGCTTACGAACCCGCGCCTCCTGCGGCCGTTCGAGACGCTGATCCGCGTCATGCCGTTGCCGCGATACGGATCGATCGACCCGACGCCGTTCGTCGCTGTGTTTTTTCCCGCGTTTTTCGGATTGATGGTGGGCGACGTGGGCTACGGCCTGGTGCTCGCCGTCATCGGGCTGCTGCTACATGCCCGCTCCCGGCCCGGCACGACGCTCCGCAACGTGGCGGAGATCATCGGTCCGTGCGCGCTGTTCTCGATCCTGGCCGGGTTCCTGTTCGGAGAGCTGTTCGGGAACCTGGGCCGCCACTGGCTGGGCCTCCGGCCTCTCCTCTTCGACCGGGAAGATGCCATCGTGCCGTTCCTGCTTCTCGCCGTGGCAATTGGGACCGTGCACGTCCTGCTCGGCCTCGTCTTGGGCATAGTGAGCGCGCGGAGCCACCCCCGCCAGGCGATGGGACGTGGCGTGTCCGCGTTGATGATCGTGCTCGTGATCCTCGCCCTGCTCGCCGCGGTGGGCGTGCTGCCACGGCAGTTCTTCTCGCCCGCAGTGATCGGCCTGCTCGTGACGTTCCCGGTGCTCATTGTGCTC
This sequence comes from uncultured Gemmatimonadaceae bacterium, assembly GCA_964596925.1. Classification (GTDB taxonomy): domain Bacteria; phylum Gemmatimonadota; class Gemmatimonadetes; order Gemmatimonadales; family GWC2-71-9; genus DASTHG01. The sequence goes on from CAZQWQ010000072.1 coordinate 4,471, forward strand.
GAAGGACTCGTGGCGCCGATCGAGTTGCTGGCGACCCTGGGCAACATCCTGTCCTACGCGCGTATCATGGCGCTCGGCGTGGCGTCGGTGATGCTCGCGGTCGTGGCGAATAAGATGGTCGGGGCGATCGGGAGCGTGGCGGTGGGCATTCTGTTCGCCCTACTGTTTCACCTCGTGAATTTCATCATCGCCGTTTTCAGCCCGACGATCCACGCGCTGCGCCTCCACTACGTGGAGTTCTTTGGCAAGTTCTATAGCCCCGGCGGCGTGCGGTATCAGCCGTTCGGACACTGGACGCGCGCGCCCGCGCCGGCGCGCGCCGTCGCCCCCCGCACCACGAGGCACGCTGCATGAACCCCGTCCTGATCGCCCTGGCGGCAGCCCTGGCCGTCTCGATTCCCGCCCTCGCCACCGCTTGGGCACAGTCGCGCATCGGCCCGGCGATTGCCGCGTCGATGGCCGAAAAGCCCGAGCTCTCCACCATCGCGGTCGTGATGATCGCTATCCCGGAAACGATGGTCATCCTCGGTTTCGTCGTCGCCGTGGTGATTCTGGTCCGCACCTAGAGTCCGCGGGACCGATGCCGCTCGATCATCTGCTCGCCGCGCTGGAACGCGACGCGACCGCGCAGGCGGAGCGTCTGGTGGCGGAGGCGCGCGCGACAGCGGACCGGCTGACGTCGGCGGCTGTGGAGGCGATCGAGTGCCGCCGCGGCGAAACGCTCGGCGCGCACGAGCGTGAGCAACGTGCGGTGGTCCAAGCGGCGTTGTCCGCGGCACGCCGGGGCGCGCGCGGGGATGTGCTCGAAGCCCGGGAGCGGCTGCTCGATCGCGTGTTCGCGGCCGCCCGGACGGCGCTGCCGCAGGCCCTCGCTCACCCGGCCTATCGCGCCGCACTTCCTGAGCGTCTCGCGGCAGCGCTCGCCTGCGTCGAAGAAGGGGGGGAGGCAGCGGTTCGCGTTCCGGCCGCGCTCGCCGCCGATGTCCGCACCGCCGTTTCGGGCAACGGGCTGATGACCGTGCGCGTGGACCACGCCGCCGGCAGCGGGTTCCGGCTCGCGACTGCTGACGGGACCCTCGAGGTGGACGACACGTTGGAGACGCGACTCGACACCCAGCGCCCGCGGCTCGCGCGCGACGTGCTGCGGCAGCTGGAGGTGGAATCGTGAAACCGCTGTGGGACGACCTGAACGCCCGCGCCCGTGGGCTCGGTACCCATCTCCTGTCGAGACGCCAGCTGGAAGGGCTGGCGCGGGAGCCGGGTCTGGCCTCGCTTGGCGACGGCCTGCGCCGCTTCGGGATCGCCGCCGGCGAGAGCGGGGCCACCGTGATCCCGGAGGACCTCGAGCTCGCCATCCGCCGGTGGGCCGCCGCGAGCCTGCGGACCCTCGCCCGCTGGGCGGGCCCTCGGTCCGAGGCCCTGCCGACGGTGTTCGAGGACGAAGATCGGCGGAGTCTCCGCGCCATCCTGCGTGGTGCGGTACACGGTTCGTCGGCCGAGCGGCGCCTCGCTGGACTGTTGCCCACGCCGGCGCTGCCGGAGCGCGCGCTCCAGGAGCTCGCGCGGGCCCCGACGGCGGCGGCGGTCGCGGCGCTGCTCGCGGCGTGGCGCCACCCGTATGCCGCGCCGCTCGCGCCGGCGATCCGGACGACGCAACCGGACCTGTTTGCGCTCGAACTGGGCCTCGCGCGGACGTTCGCCGACCGGGCGGTCCGCGCTGCGCGTCGCGCCGGCGACCCGGGACTGCTCCGGTTCGCGCGGGAGACGATCGACCTCGAGAATGCGCTGAGCGCGGTGGTCCTGAGCGTGGAGGGCAAAGACGTCCTGCCGAAGGACGTGTTCCTCCCCGGTGGCGACCGCGTTTCCATCGTCGCCTTCGAGGAGGCGATAGCGCTCGGCGAACCGGGAGCAGCAGGCGCCCGGCTCGCCGTCGCGCTCGGCGACTCACCGGTTGCGACCACGCTGGGCCGGACGGCGCGCGACCCAGCGTCGCTCGAGGACGATCTGCTCCGCGCACGGCTCCACGTGTTAGCGCGGCGCGTGCGCCAGGCTCCGCTCGGCGCGCTGCCTGTGCTCTGGTTTGGACTGCGGCTCCGCGCGCAAGTCGTGGATCTGCAGCGCATCGTGTGGGCGCTGACCCTCGGTGTGCCGCGCGGCGCGATGGTGGAAAGCCTGGTGACCGCCACGTGAGCTACGGCGTACGCGTCCTCTGCCGGCCCGCAGTGGCTGCGGGATTCGGGCTGGCCGGCACACGCGTGATCGAGGCCGGCACCGCCGAGGAGGGCATCGAGTGCCTCAGGGAACTGCTTGCCCAACCGGACGTGGGGGTAGTGCTGATGGAGGAGGGGTTGCACGATCGGCTCCCCGAAGATTTGCGCCGCCGGCTCGGTCGCAATCCGCTGCCGATGGTCGTGCCATTCCCCGGCCCGGCCTGGGAGGAGCGACCCGAGGCGGCCGAATCCTACATCGTGGAGTTGCTCCGACGGGTAATCGGCTACCGGGTACGGCTGCGGTGAACGAGGCCCGCGTGGTGCGCGTCAGCGGCGCCCTCGCCGAGGCCGAGCCGCTCGGCGGCGCGATGCTGTACGAGCTGGTGCGCGTCGGCGACCGGGGGCTGTTGGGGGAGGTGGTCCGGATCACCGGAGACCGCGGCACGATCCAGGTCTACGAGGAAACGAGCGGATTGCGCGTCGGCGAGCCGGTCGCCCTCACCGGCCAGGCGCTGACCCTGGAGCTCGGGCCCGGATTGATGGGCGCGGTGCTCGATGGGATGGGTCGACCGCTGCAGCGGGTCGCCGACGCGATGGGCGATTTCATCCATCCCGGGGCGACGGCGAGCACGCTCGATCAGGATACCCGCTGGAAGTTCGCCCCCCTCATCACCACCGGTGCGCGTGTCTCCGGGGGAGACGTGCTCGGGACAGTGGAGGAGCGCCCGGGCTTTCTCCACCGGGTGCTCGTGCCCCCGGGCGTATCGGGGACGGTCGCAACACTCGCGGCGGGCGCGTTCACGGTGCGTCAGCCGATCGGCCGGCTCGAGGATGGCCTCGCGCTGACGCTCGCCCACGCCTGGCCGGTGCGGCAGCCCCGGCCGTTCGCGCGACGCCTGCCGGCGCACGACCCGTTCATCACCGGCCAGCGCGTGTTCGATTTCCTGTTTCCGGTCGCCGAAGGGGGCAGTGTGGCGGTCCCGGGTGGCTTCGGCACCGGGAAGACGGTGATCGAGCAGTCCCTGGCAAAGTACGCGACGGCCGACGTTACCGTCTACGTCGGCTGCGGGGAGCGTGGCAACGAGATGGCCGAAGTGCTCCAGGAGTTCCCGCTCTTGGTCGATCCGCGCACGGGGCGCTCCGTGATGGACCGTACGGTGTTGCTCGTGAACACGTCGAACATGCCGGTGGCGGCGCGCGAGGCCTCGGTGTACGTGGGGATCACGATTGCGGAGTACTACCGGGACCAGGGATACCGCGTCGCCCTCATGGCGGACAGCCTGTCCCGCTGGGCCGAAGCGCTGCGGGAAATCGGCGCGCGGCTTCAGGAGATGCCGGGTGAAGAGGGCTATCCCACCTACCTCGGCAACCGTCTGGGCAAGTTCTACGAGCGCGCCGGGTGCGTGCGCGCGCTTGGTGCGCCCGAGCGTGACGGCGCGCTCACCGTGATCAGCGCGATTTCACCGCCGGGCGGCGACTTCTCCGAGCCGGTGACGCAGGCGTCGCTACGCGTGACCGGAGCGTTGTGGGCGCTCGATCCGGCGCTCGCTCACCAGCGGCAGTTCCCGGCTGTGGACTGGGAAACGAGTTACAGCCTGTACGCGGAAGCGACGGCTGCGTGGTTCGCCGAGCGCGCCGGTGCCGACTGGCCGGAGCTGCGGCGCGCGACGCTCGAGCTGCTGCAGCGGGACCGAGAGCTGCGCGAGATTGCCGCGCTCGTCGGCCCGGAGGCCCTCCAGGACGCGGACCGCCTGCAGCTCGAGATCGCCCGTATCGTGCGCGAGACAGTGCTCAGCCAGAGCGCCTATGATCCGAACGACGCGCTGTCTCCAGTGGAAAAGACGCATCTCCTGGCGTCGCTCGCGCAGGCGCTGTTCCGCGCGGGCCGACGCGCCTTGGACATGGGCACGACCTTCGAGCAGCTCGATCTGGGACCGCCACGCCGGCTGCTGGCGGCCCTGCGGCGCGCGGCACCCGCCGAGGTTGCGGCGCGGGCGGCGGATGCGCGGGCCGCGGTGGAGGCGCTGGCGCCGTGATTGCGCTTCCCCGGCTGTACCACGGGGCCCACGCCGTCGCCGGGCCGCTCCTTTACATCCGGCGCACCGCCGCCGCGGCGCTCGGCGAATGGGTGGAAATACGTATCTCTGGCGAACGTCCACGGCGCGGCCAGGTGATCGAGGCGGGCCGCGAGATCAGCGTCATCCAGGTGTTGGAGGACACGGTCGGCCTGCCGCCCGCCCGGGTCGAGATCGTGCTCACCGGCGAAGGCGCGACCGCGACTGTCGGACGGGAGCTCCTGGGTCGCGCCTTCAACGGGATGGGGCACCCCGTTGATGGACTGCCGGCCCCCGTCGGGGACGCGATCCGGCCGGTCTGGGGCGCCCCGCTCAACCCGGTGCGACGTGCCCGCCCGGGCGACTTCATCGAAACCGGCATCTCCGGCGTCGACGGCATGAACACGCTGGTGCGTGGGCAAAAGCTCCCCGTCTTCTCCGGCCCTGGCCTGCCGGGCCTCGATCTCGCGGCGCGGATCGTGGAGGGTGCGCGGGCGCCGCGTGGCGAGCCGTTCGCGGTGGTCTTCGTGGGGATCGGCATCACGGCGCGCGAGACGGACGCGTTTCTGGAGCGGTTCGACCGGTCCGGGGCTTGGGAGCGCAGCGTGCTCTACCTGAACGAGACGCGCGATCCCACGATCGAGCGGCTCCTGGCCCCGCGCGTCGCGCTGGCCGAGGCGGAGTACCTCGCATTCGAGCTCGGCATGCACGTGCTGGTCGTGATTGCGGACATGACCCACTATTGCGAAGCGCTGCGGGAGATCGCGACGGCACGGGAGGAGATTCCGGGACGGCGCGGTTATCCGGGCTACATGTACACCGATCTCGCGAGCATCTACGAGCGGGCGGGGATCCTCGCCGGGCGGCCGGGATCGGTGACCCAGATTCCGATCCTCACGATGCCGGACGACGACATCACGCACCCGATCCCTGACCTGACGGGTTACATCACTGAGGGTCAGGTCGTCCTGTCGCGGGACTTGCACCGGCGCGGGGTGTTTCCACCGATCGACGTGCTTCCCTCCCTGTCGCGCCTGATGAACGCCGGCATCGGGAAGGACAAGACGGCGCCGGAGCATCGCGAGTGGGCGGACCAGCTCTATGCGGTCTACACCCGGGGGCGCGAGGCGCGACTGATGGCGGCGATCGTCGGGGAGGCAGGGCTGGCCCCGGCCGATCGTCGCGCCCTCGCATTCGCGGATCGGTTCGAGACCGAGTTCGTGGGGCAGGGAGAGGTGCGGCGCACGATGAGTGATACGCTGGCGCTGGGGTGGCGCTTGCTCGAGACGCTGCCGCGGGAGGACCTCATGCGCCTCAGCGACGCGGCGTGGGCGGCGCGGGCCGCGGCCCAGCCGAAGGCGACATGAGCCTCGCGAGCGTCGCGCCGACGCGACTCAACATGCTCCGGGCCGTGCGACGCCTGGAGCGATTGTCCAAAGGCGCCGACCTGCTGCGTCGCAAGCGAGAAGCGCTGGTGACCGAGTTGTTCCGACTGGCGCGGCCAGCGGCGGACGCGCGCACGCAGATCGCCGCCGCCGCGCGTCGCGCCTATCCGCTGCTCGTCGGCGCGCTGGCGGAGCATGGCCTTGCCGGCGTGCGCGTGATCGGGTGGCCCGCCCGGGACCTCACGGTGGAGGTCGCGGCCGGCTCGGTATGGGGCGTCGTCGTGTCACGGGTCGTGTCGCGGACTCCGGTGGCGCGGACGCTCGACGCTCGAGGTACGGCGCCGGCCGGCACCGGTCCGGCCACGGTGCGCGCCGCGAGCGAGTTCGAGCGCCTCACAGAGCTGCTGCTTGACGCGGCTCCGCAGGAGATGCTCCTGCGGCGGCTGGGTGAGGCGCTCGCCCAGACGTCTCGTCAGGTGCACACGCTCGAACGCCGCCTGGCACCGCGCCTGCGCGAGGACATCTCCCGGGTACGCCGCGTGTTGGACGAGCGGGAGCGTGAAGAACGACTGCGCTTGGGCAGCATGTTGCGGCGGCGCCGGGGTGTCGGAGGATGACTGACGGGGGTCGTCACGCTGCGTTCATTGAGCCTTCATGCGCGACGGGCAATTGCGCGTGGACTCCAGGTTGAAACCATGAAGGAAGTATGAAGGAAGTGTTAAGCGCAAACCATTGCCAGTGTTCGGGTTGCAATGCATTGAGGTCTTGCGGTTCGGCATTCCGCGACGTAGCGTGATTGCTCTGGGCAGCACGTCCGCGCACAATCCACAGGACATGGCCTATGACGACTTCTCGCTGGTTCGTGACCGCGCTGTCGGTCCTCGCTCTGGGCGCCTGTACGAACGACAAGATTGTGTTTGTGAATCGCCAGTTCAACCCACCACCGGACAGCGTAAACGGCTTCCTGGGCTACTTCGACGGCAGCACACAACAAACCAGCTGCGGCAACTGCCACGTGAGTCACCAGCGGGACTGGAAGACCACCGCCCATGCAGATGCCTGGCAGGGTCTGCAGGCATCGGGCGAAGCCCAACCCTCCTGCACCGGCTGTCATACCGTAAGCGGAAGGGGCAACGCGCGGGTCGGCAGCGTCGGCTACAACCTGGTACCCGACAGCGCCTACCACGACGTGCAATGCGAGAGCTGCCACGGGCCGGGCTTCACCCACGCGGAAACGCCCGACGCGGGTGCCAGGCCGCTCGCTCGGATCGCGGTCTCGCTCGAGGATAGCGTCGGGACGTGCGGCGAGTGCCACTCCGGGACGCACACTCCGTTTGCGGAAGAGTGGGAGCAGTCGCGGCACGCCGAGGCGAACGCCGACGTCATCGCGAGCTACGTGGCCACCCCCACCAACACGACATGCGTCAGCTGTCACGAGGGACGGTTCGTGCTCAAGAAGTGGGGCGTGAATGCCGACTACCTCGAAAAGGACCAGCCGGTCAACGCTACCACGGCGCTCGGCATCACGTGCGCGGTGTGTCACAACCCGCACGGATCTCCGAACTCCAAGCAGTTGCGGTACCCGATCGATAGCCCCGACCCGCTGGAAAACCTGTGCATGCAGTGCCACCTGCGGCGCACGGTGCCGGCGAGCGGAAGCTCGCGTGGCAACACCCCGCACGCCCCGCAGGGAGCCGTCCTGCTGGGTGAGGCCGGGTACGTGAACCCCGCCTACGTGGACACGGCGCTACTCAACGCATCGAGCGTCGCGACGCACTTCTCGCCGACGGCGAACCCGCGGCTGTGCGCGGGCTGCCACCTTTTCCGGTTCCCCACGACGGATACGGCGGGCACCTTCAACCAGGCGACGGGCCATCTGTTCCGGCCGATCCCTTGCTACGGCCCTGACGGCCTGCCGACGGCTTTGATCCAGAACTGCGCCTTCACCAGCGCGGCGCGCTCCTTCAGGGCGTGCGCGGCTTCGGGGTGCCACGCGACCGAGAATCAAGCAGCCCTCGTTTTCTCCGTGCAGCGCGGCCGGCTGCAGCAGCTCTCGGCCCAGCTGTGGGCTGACCTCAACGGCAACCGGACAATCGACGCCTTTCCGACCGACACGGGCTTCCTCCCCAAGATCAAGGCGAATACGACCGACCTCAATCCAACGGCCGCGCCGGTCAGCGCTGCGGACGGAGCCGAGTTCAACGTCAGAACGTTCGGTGAGGATGCCGCCGGGGTGTTCCTCTACGACAACGGCGATAAGTCGCGCGGCGCGCACAATCCGTTCTACGAAGAAGCGCTGCTGCGGGCGAGTATCAACGAGCTGGCCGCCCTCTACGGCACTCAGCCGTGGTGGACACCGCCGGCGCCCGCGGTTCAACGGATCCTGGACGGCCCTCTGGGCGGCTCGGGCAAGGTGCCGTTCCCGCGACCAGCGATTCGAGTAACGTCACGGTAAGGCAATGCAGGGCGTGACGCCTCGTTGCCGGCCCCGGATCTGGAGCGTATCCGGGGCCGGCTTGTTCGCCATCCTTCGGTGGTTGGTGGTGCCACCAGACTCGCGCCATTAATTTGCATTCCATGAATCTCCCTGCCGTCTCCGGGCCTCCGGCGGTGTTTGGGGACAGCATGCTTGGCCAAGCTCCGACGGTCGAATCGCCGCTCCCCGGAGGCGTGGCCGCAGTAGTCCGCTTTGTACTCAACCAGCCGTCGTGGTTCCAGATCACGGGCGCGATCGTTGGCGTGTTCGTGGTCGTTACCGCCCTCTTCTATATGTGGCGGCGCCGGACGGTGATCGTCGGGTGGGTGCGGACCCGCCGGCGTCCGGTCCAGATCGCCGTCGCTGCGGGGCTCGTGGCCGTCGCGCTCGGCGCGGCCGGGTTCGGCGCGGTCAGCTGGAACTACATGCAGCACGACAACGGCTTCTGCACGGGCTGCCACGTCATGGGTCCGGCGTACGCGCGGTTTGCGCAGAGCGAACACAAGACGCTGTCCTGCCACGCCTGCCACCAGCAGTCGATCGCCGCGAGTATGCGACAGCTCTACCTCTGGGTGGCCGAGCGTCCGGCGGAAATCGGACCGCACGCCAAAGTCGCCACCGCCGTGTGCGCGCAGTGCCATATCACGGACCAGAAAGAGGTGTGGCAGCGCATCGCCACCACCGCCGGCCACCGCACGCATCTCGAGTCGGACTCGAGCGCGCTGAAAGGGGTGCAGTGCGTCACCTGTCACGCGGTGGAGGTGCATCACTTCGCCCCGCTGGACCGCACCTGCGCCCAAGCGGGCTGCCACGACATGAACACGATCGCGCTCGGGAAAATGCGGGCGCAGACAGCTCTGCACTGCACCACCTGTCACCGGTTTACCGCAGACGTGCCCGGGCTCGCGACCCGCGACTCCGCAGCGGGCACACTGGTTCCCGGAGAGCGGCAGTGTTTCTCGTGCCACCAGATGCGCGAGCGGCTGGAGGGCATGAATATGGACCCCGCCCGCGACCCGCACCGGGGCACCTGCGGCATGTGTCACAATCCCCATCGTCAGGACCGGCCTATCGCGGCACGGGCAACATGCACCAGCGCCGGGTGCCACGCCGACTGGCGCAAGGAACCGTTCCACCTCGGGCCGGGACACCGCCGCGTGGGCGAGCGCTGCACGACCTGCCACCTGCCGCACCAGGCGCGCGTGGATGCCAGCGACTGCGCCGGCTGTCACGCGGCCGTGCGCACGCGCAAGGCGGGCGAGATGAGACCGCCACTGCCGTTCGACACCACGGCCGCCCTGCGCCGGGTGTCGCTCGCCACGCCGCCGCCGCGCTTCACAGCCGTCAAAGGGAAAGGGGATGCGTCGTTTGTGGACGACCCGCCTGCACTGGTCGCGCCGCATGCGCCTCCCGACACCTTCCCTCACGATCGTCACCAATCCCTCAGCTGCATCACCTGCCACCTCTCGAGGCGGGAGCACGGCCGCCTGGCGTTCGAGACGCCGCGTGGGTGCCAGATCTGCCATCACCAGGCCCCGGCGACCGCGGAGTGCGCCACGTGCCACCGGACGGACGCGCTCGTGGCCCCGGAGTCCGTGACGGTGCGGGTGATGGTCGAGCGCGCGCCGCCCAGATCCCACCCGACACTGTTCGACCACGCGCGCCACGCGCGCCTCAAATGCGTGGATTGTCACACCACGCCGGTCTCCCTCGCCCCAGGCGCCGAGACGCTGCGCTGCGCGGCGTGTCACGACGATCATCACGCGGCCGGCCGGTCCTGCGCGACGTGTCACAACGAGATCGGTCCAGAGGCGCGCGTCGCGCACGCGCCCCCCATCGACGCCCACCAGGCGTGCGACGCGTGCCACCTTCCCCAGGTCGTCGCCCGGCTCGTACCGGATCGGACCCTCTGCCTCACCTGTCACGCGGCGCAGCGCGAGCACTACGCGACCCAGGAATGCACCACCTGCCACTTCCAGGCGACACCCGCGGAATTTCAGCTGCACCTGCGCCGGGCCGAGGCAGGGTCGTGAGCGTTCGGCAGGCGGCCTGCGCGCTCGGGGCTTCCCTTGCGCTCATGCACTCCGCGAGCGCTCAAGGGTACCGGCTGCGCGTCGATACCCGTGTGCAGGGCGTGTCCTACCGCGGGGTCACGTTCGACAGCGTCGCCGTCACGGACACCGTGTCAGGGCCCGGCGGCGGGCCTGGCACCTCTGACGGCTACGCGGTGAATTGCCTCCCGGGCGGTGCGTACTGCCACTATTTTCGGCCCGGCCCCATCTTACACAGCGCGCCGATCGTGACCTCGGCCGATCTCGCCCTGTGGGGGTTCGGCATCCTTGGGCTCTCCGCGAGAGTGTCGGCGCGGGCTTCCGGAGACCTGAGCGACGCCCGCCTCTGGCCTGGGAGCACCCCGAGATTCCAGCTACTCGAAGGCTACCTGGAGTATGCCGAGGCTCGCCTGACCGCCCGCATCGGCCGCCACGTGGTCACCTCCAGACTCGGGTATGCGGGATTCGACGGCGGTCGCGTGCTGGTACGGGACACCCGCCGCGGGCTGGAGTTCGATGGTTACCTCGGGTGGGGGCTCACGAACGGCGTGGCCCTCCCCGTCACGAGCCCGGCCCTGAATCCCCTGGACGATTTCCAACCACGGCGGCGCCAGCTTGTGGCCGGCGCGGGCGCGGGATGGACGACGGGCTTCGCTGACGTGCGCGCCGACTACCGGCGCGAGGTGGATCCCGGTTCGGACCACTTCGTCTCGGAGCGCGTCGCCGTGGAGGCTGCGTTGCGACCGCTGTCGGGGGTGCAGTTGGCCGGAGGGGCCGACTATGACCTCGCGGCTGGCTGGTGGGGCAGTGGCGAAGCGTCGCTCGGCTACTCGACTCGCAAAGTCCGGGCGGTAGTCGGCGTCCGGCGGTACCGGCCACACTTCGATCTGTGGACCATCTGGGGCGCGTTCAGTCCGGTGCCGTACCGCACCGTTCGGGCTTCGCTGTCGGTGGTCGCAACCTCCCGGCTCGAGTTACGCGGTCGCTGGGAGCGTTACAAGTTCGACCCAGCGGAGGCGTCCACACCACTGTTCAACGCGAAGCGCGATGGTTGGCGGTGGGAGGTGGGTGGCACCATAACCCCGCTGCCCAACTGGATGGTGGACGGCGGGTACCGACTGGAGTTCGGCCCGGGCGCGGGCGCCGCGGCCGTGGCCGGGAGCGTGACCTACGGACCTTCCCGGCGGCTCGCCGTGACGCTGTTTGGCTCGACGGCGACGCGCCCGTTGGAGTTCCGCTTCAACGAGGCCGAAGTTCGCAGCTATGGAATCGACGCGCAGCTCGAGCCGACGTCCCGAGTGCGCGTGGGCGTTTCGGTCAACCGCTATGACGAACAGCACCGCCGACCGGATGCGGCCGCGTTCGATTGGGATCAATTGCGGGTGAGCGCGCGCGTGGCGGTGTTGTTCGGCAGCCACGCCGACCTGCGCGGGCTGCCTCCTGCAATCCGGCTGCTGCCGGGCGGGCGAGCGGCACGATGAGGGCTTGGCATTCGGCGTTGCTGCTGGCGGCCGCGGTCGGCGCGGCTCCCGGGGCCGAGCTCCGCGCGCAGGGCCCGGGTGACGGGTTCGACCACCTGAAGCATCGCCGCCTGTTCCCCTCGTGCGTCGTTTGCCATCAGGGGGTCGAGGATCCCGAGCGACCGCTGTGGCCCGATTCGGCGAGCTGCACGGCCTGCCACGACGGCGCGAATCGCCGGCGCGTGAGCTGGCGGCCGCCGCAAGAAGAGCGTCCCAGCAATCTGAAATTCGCGCACGAGCTTGTTCCGATGATGACGCGGGAGACTCCACGGGGGACCGATTCGTTGTCGTGCCGCGACTGCCATATCGCGGCGGGTCAGCCGTGGATGGCGGTGCGTCGGCCCACTCCTGAGACCTGCCTCGAGTGCCACGGACCAGGTATTGAGCACCTTGCGGCTCCGGACTCGCTGTGCGAGACCTGCCACCTGCCCCTTGCGCGGGCGGCCACCCTCAAACCGGCCGACATCGCCGCGTTCCCCGTGCCGACCTCGCACCGGCTGCCGGGGTTCGTGAGCCGAGAAGGCCACGGGGCGCTGGCCACGCGGACGCGAGAAGCCGTGGCAGCAAGTTGCGCGGTTTGTCACGCGCGTGACTTCTGCCTGGTGTGTCACGTCGATGCCCCGGAGCAGCCGGCGATCCAGGCCCTGGCCGCCGATCCGCGCGCGAGAGCGATCGTGGTTCGCCTGGCGGCCCCGGCCGCGCATCGAGAGCCCACTTTCCTCAAGCGCCACGGCGCCGCCGTGCGCGAAACCCCTCGCCAGTGCGGCACCTGCCACACTCAGGAAAGCTGCCTCGCCTGCCACGCGCCATCGCAGCGGGTTTCGTCGGCGCTACCCACCCGGGGGCCAGGGAGGGGTGTCGGCGCGCAGCCTGTGCGCCGTCCGCCCGAATCGCATCGCGAGAACTTCGCGAACCGCCACGGTCCCGTCGCCGCCAGGACGCCCGCGACGTGCGTCGGCTGTCATGTCCAGACCGATTGCCTCGAATGCCACCGACCCAATGCGGCCTCGGTGTCCGGCTACCACCCCGCGGGCTTCCTCACGCTTCACCCAGCCGCGGCGTACGCGCGCGAGACAAGCTGCGGCGATTGCCACAACGTCGGCAGTTTCTGCGCGAGCTGCCACGCGACGGCCGGGCTGGTGAGCAGAGGCCCGCTCCGATCCGGCTATCACGATGCCAGTCGCTTCTTCGTGTTGAGCCATGGGCAAGCCGCCCGGCAGAGTCTCGAGAGCTGCACGTCGTGCCACGTCGAGCGCGACTGCCTGACATGCCACTCGGCCGTCGGGGGACGGCGCTTCAATCCACACGGGCCCGGATTCGACGCGAACCGGTTACGACGCAAGAATTCCGAGATGTGCGCCGCCTGCCACGGTACGACGATCCCGATTCGTTGAGCACGCTTTCAAAGGGAGGCGATGGGATGGTGACCGAGCCGCAACAAGGACAGCCTGCTGGGCGACGCGCGTTTCTGAAGTGGGCGACGGCGGTGGGCGGATTCTTTGCGACGCTGCTCGCTGGCATACCGGCGGTGCGCGCGTTCCTGTCTCCCACCTTCAGAAAGACGCACCAGGAGAAGTGGATTCGCCTGGGAGAAGTCGATCAATTCGATACGGAGACACCGACAAAACTCGACTTCGTGGACACCGGCAACGACGCCTGGATCGAAACGCGGCGGCTGCGCAACGTGTGGATCTTCACCGAGGACGGGGAGCAGTTCACCGTGTACAATGGCCGCTGCACGCATCTCGGGTGTAACTACTCCCTCGATCAGGAAAAAAACGTCTTCCGCTGCCCCTGTCACACCGGTTTTTTCGACATCAAGACCGGAGCCGTGCTGGGTGGCCCACCGCCACGCCCTCTCGACCAGCTGTCGGTGAAGGTCGAAGACGGCATCGTCTACGCCCAATACGAAGATTTCAGGCTCGGCGTTCCCGAGAAACTGAGAGCGTGAGTTCCATGGCCTCCATGTTCCGGTGGCTCAATGACCGGCTCGACCTGCTCGGGGCGAAGCGCGACCTCCTCGATCGGGAAGTCCCGGCCCGTCTGACCTGGTGGCATACGCTGGGCAGCGCGACGTTCACCGTTTTTCTGGTGCAGGTCATCACCGGTACGACGCTCGCCACCTATTACTCGGCCTCTCCGGATCACGCCTACGACAGCATCCAGTACATCGCGCGCCAGGTCGCCAGCGGCCCCCTGCTGCGCGGCATCCATCACTGGGGTGCGAGCGCCATGGTCGTCCTCCTGGTGGCGCACATGATCCGGGTGTTCGCGGTAGGGGCGTACAAGTACCCACGCGAGGTCAACTGGCTGCTGGGGGTCGTGCTGTTCCTGGTCGTCATGGGGTTCAGTTTCACCGGATACCTGCTGCCATGGGACCAGAAGGCCTACTGGGCGACCGCCGTCGGAACCAACATCGCCGGTACGACGCCACTGTTCGGCGGTGCGCTCGTGGCGCTATTGCGGGGAGGCTCGGAGCTCGGGGCGGCAACGCTCGCCCGCTTCTATGCGTTCCACTCCTTGTGGTTGCCGCTGGTCTTCACGGTGGTTGTCGCGCTCCACATAATCGTCTTGATCCGCCAGGGCATCGCGGCGCGCCCACGGGCTCTGGAAACGGGCGCCCCGCGACGGACGAACGACCCCGCCTACCCGGCCTTCTATCGGGAAGCCTACGCGGCCACCAAGCGGGGCGGGATGCGATTCTGGCCGGACATCCTTGGCAAGGACGCGATCGTCTCGGCCGCGACCGTGCTCCTTATCGTGTTGCTCGCGGCGCTGTTCGGCGCGCCCCTGGAGGCGCCGGCGGACCCGACAGACACGTCATACGTGCCTCGCCCGGAGTGGTACTTCCTGCCTATCTACCAGCTCCTCAAGGTGGTCCCCGGCTCCCTCGAGAGCTTGATCGCGGTCGGCGTTCCAACCGCGTTCCTGCTCGTATTGTTCGGACTCCCGTTCTTCGATCGCGGGAGCACGCGCAACTTGTTGCGACGCCCCGTCGCGATGGTTTCGTTGGCGTTGATACTCGGTGGGTCGGGGTTCTTGATCGGGGCGGCGGGTCGCGGTCCACAGGCGGCTGGGGAGGAAAGTGTACCGTTGCGCTCGACCCAACGCGCCGGCCGGGCGCTGTACCAGTCGCAGCAGTGCGGGGGGTGTCACCTCATCGCCGGCCAGGGCGGAGAGGAGGGCCCGGACCTCACGATGGTGGGCCTGCGGCACTCCGCGGGGTGGTTGCACAGCTTCCTCGAATCGCCCAGCCGCTTCCACGCGGAATCGCGCATGCCCGCCTACGGGCCACCCGCGCTCACGCACCAGGAGATCGAGGAACTGGCGCAGTATCTCAGCACGCTTCGTGGGCGGGGCGAGACGCCACCGCAGTTCTACGATACGTTCCCACCGCCACGCCAGCCTTAAGGCCGCGGGGCGGTGGCGGTCGGTATCGTCCGTCGGTTACGGCTTACGCGCGGCGCTCGGCAGGGTCCGGACGTACTGCGCGACGGCCGTCATCTCCTCTGGTGACAGTTTCTCGGCGAATGGCTTCATGTCGCCGGCGCCCTTTCTGACCAGGGCCACGATCGAATCCACCGACAAGTTGGCCATCCGCGTCGAATCGGAGAGCGTCTTCAACTTGGGGTAGAGGCCCAGCATTCGCTGGCTCGGGGTCCCGGTACCCCCGTGGCAGGTTCTGCAATGCTGCCGATAGACCGCCGCACCGTCCGGCGTTTGTGCCGCGGCCACAGCCGTGCCGAGCATAAGCAATACCATCCCAACCGCGATCACTGCCGCGACTCGTTTCATGGAACCTCCGGCAAGGGTTGCCCATTACTACGCCAACTAATGAACCACGATCCCCGTTCGTGAGGAAAGGGGTTGTTGAGCTAGTCTGAAGATTCCTTCCTGAATCAGTCAGAAGCAGCCAGCGATGGCAACTGACCACGGAATTGACAGATTAGCGCGAGCCTGAACGAGCGCACTACATTTACCACGAATTTGAGGGAGTTCTTCACGCCCCGCAGTGCCGGAATCGGCCGGAGGCCGCACGCGACCATCCTCCGCGGTGTTCCGGCGTTCCCGGAGGGTCCATGCGTTACGCGATTCGCATTCCCGGCATGCTGATGCTGGCGACCGCTATTACGGGATGCCAGCCCTCACAGCCCCCCGCGAAGCCCGGCGACAACGCCGTGGCGACGGCTGAACCAAACCGTGAAGACCAGCTGCTCCTGGCCGCGGCAAAGGTCGCGCTCCCACCGGCTGGCCTCGCCGCCGGTGACTTACCCGAGCCCGCGTCGCGAGGTGCGTTGCTGGTGGTGCAGTATTGCGGCCAATGCCATGCCCTGCCGACCCCGTCGGCGCATAGCGCGACCGACTGGCCCAGCGTGAGCCGGCGCATGTGGCTGCGAATGGAGTGGCTCCCCGCTGCGCTTGAAGTGAAGGTTCCAACCGCGGCAGAACGCTTCACCATCAACGAGTATCTCATCACCAACGCCCTCACAGTGAGCGGTTCGGCGTTGCCCGCGGGGCGAGGCCGGGAGGAGTTCTCCGTCGTCTGCAGCCAATGTCACGCGCTCCCGGATCCGCGGGTCCATTCGGCCCAAGACTGGCCCACGGTGTATGCCCGGATGGAGCGCAACATGGAACGGATGCAGGTCCAGTCGCCGGGCGGCTCGGTGAGCACGGACATCCTGCTGTACCTCCAGACCGTAGCCGGGAAGCAACCACCGCCGCGCAATTGACCTGCTGCTGGAGTCCGTTACGGGACTTCACGAACGCTCACGGTGCTTTCAAGCGTGGTTCATAGCCCGCGTCGTAGGTTGCAGGCACGAAAGGAGGTGAGAACACATGTTCGCAGTCACGCGCAAACCCGTTCGCGATCCGATGCTCGATCTGCTCTACAACCTCGAGCGCCGCATGGGCAAGATCTTCAACGAGCCGCTCACGTTCGTCGATTGGGCGACGCCCGAGCTCACGACCGCCGCCTGGGTGCCGGTGGTGGACATCTTCGAGGAGCCCGAGTACCTCCGCATCGTCGCGGAGATCCCCGGCGTGAAGCCGGAGAACGTGAAGATCTCGGTCGAAGACAACTTCCTGACCATCCGGGGCACGAAGGAGCAGGTGGCGGAGGAGAAGGCGGAGAAGGTCCATCGCTATGAGCGCACCTACGGGGCGTTCGAGCGCAGCTTCACCCTGCCGGGCACAGTGCACGCCGAGGCGATCAAGGCTACCTACGAGAATGGCCTGCTGACCCTCGTCCTGCCGAAGTTGGAGAAAGCGAGAGCCCGCGAGATCAAGCTGGAGATCGCGCCGCAGAAAACGCTGAAGGCCTGAGCGCAATCGCTCGGGGAATCGAACGCCGGGGCCCCTGAGGACCCCGGCGTTGTGTTTCACGTCTCAGTCTTGAGGCCTAGGCACTGGGCGTCAGTCGCGGGCGCGTCGATGAGTGCCTCGCCGAGGCGCAGTGGCCCCTCGCGGGCTCCCACGTGACCCGTATATTGGACCGCCGACGCCGTCGCCCGGGGGCTCTGGATGGGTTTCTTCAAGCGGGTCATGCAGGAAGGCTTCATCGTTGGGCTGATCGGTGCCGGAGGTGTGGCCCTGTGGTTCCTGATCGTCGACACCATCAACGGGCGGCCGTTCTACACGCCCGCGCTGCTCGGCTCGGCGGTGTTCTGGGGGCTGCGCGATCCCACCCAGGTGCAAGTCGTCTTTTCCACCGTAATCGGCTACTCGATGATTCACGTCATCGCATTCTGGGTGGTCGGGTCAGCCGCCGCTGCGCTGGCGGCGCTGGTGGATGAGGTTCCAGCGACGCTGTTCCTGGTCGTGATATTCTTCGCGATCTTCGAAGTCGGCTTCTACATTCTCGTGGCCACGGTCGCGCAGTCGCTGCTCGGCGCCCTGGCGTGGATCAACGTGGCGATCGGCAACGGGCTCGCGGCCGTCGGGATGGGCTATTACCTATGGCGCGTGCATCCGCACATCCGCGAGGCCCTGGCCGCGCACCCCTTGGGAGAAACCGAGGACGGAGACTAGGGCGCGAGCTGCTGATAGCGAAGGGTGACGCATCCCGGCTCCGGGCCGGGGCAGTAGTAGCTCAGAAATTCCAGTTTGGCGTAGCGCCCGGCACGCGAGCGAAGGACGTACACCAGCCGTTTCGGGTGCAACAAATGGGAAAACAGGCTGTAGCGATACCACCGCGCGAGGGCCCGATTGAGCGTGTCGCGGTCGAACGTCGTCGCCACAAACCCATCTCGCGGGGCGTGGGCGAGGGCATCGAAGGCGATGGTGTCGAGACGGGCGGCTTCACCCGCCGCGATCACCCGGAATCGACGGACGGCAAGGTCCCACCCCACCGTGTCTGGTGGGATGAGCGGGCCGCGCCCGAAGGCGAAGTACTTCCACAGGTCGGCGTCACGGGCATCGATGGTGGCGGTGTCCACCGCTTGCGGGTCGCGTCGGAGAGCGAATCGCGGCTCGAAGGTCAACACGCCAGGCGGAACGAGCGAGGCACCGACCAGCCACAACATGGCAACGCCAAACAGTGCGGCAAGGATCACGAGGGGGAGCGGGAGCCTGCGCATGGGTCGCAAGGAGTATAACCCATGAGTTTCCGGACCTATCACGAGGTGGCCGGTCCTGACGGATCCGGCATCGCGGAGCAGGTGGGCGCGCAGCGCGCCCGGGTCGAGAGCCGCCTTCGCTCGGTGCGACGCATCGTCTCGGTGATGAGCGGCAAGGGTGGTGTCGGCAAGAGCTTCGTGACGGCCCATCTCGCATCGGCACTGGCCCAGACCGGCCGATCGGTGGGCGTACTCGACGCCGACTTCAACGGTCCGACCGCGGCCGGGCTGCTCGAAGCCTCTGGCCCGTTGCGCGTAGGGGACGACGCGGTCGAGCCCCGCACGGGTGTGAACGGGGTTCGCTGCGTCTCGATGGCGCATCTCTTGGAAGAGGGACAGCCGCTCGCGTTCCGTGGGCCCCAGGCCGAAAGCTTTATCTGGAGGGGAGCCCTCGAAGCCGCGGCATTGCGGGAGTTCCTCGGGGACGTCGCGTGGGGCTCCCTCGATTTCCTGCTCATCGATCTTCCCCCGGGGCTCCAGCGGCTCAATGAGCTGTGCGATCTCCTCCCTGCTCCTCCTGATGTGCTGACGGTCACGATTCCCACACCTGAGTCCCGCGACGCGGTGCGCCGGGCCCTCAGGGCGGCGATCGAGCGGGACGCCCCTGCGCTGGGGCTCGTAGAGAACATGGTGGGGCCGCAGTTTCCTGGTGATGCGGGCCAAGTCCTGTCCGAAGAGTTCGGGATTCCGGTGTTGGCCCGGATTCCCTGGCACCCGACACCCGACACCTGGCACCGGCTCGCGGAGCGCTTGTGAAGTTCCTGTGCCTGGAGTGCGACGAGCAGATGCAGTTCGCGGAGCGACAGGTGCCGGGCGACGGCACGTTCGCGGCGGCGTTCCGATGTCCGCGCTGCGGCCGGTCGGTGGCGTTGCTCGCGAACCCGATGGAGACCCAGCTCGTGGGTTCGCTGGGGGTGAAGATCGGGGGCCGCACGCTCGACGCGCCGCCGCTCGAGATGGTCCGCGGCGCGATCCAGGGCCGGGACGACGCGTTCGTCGACGAGGGTCGCGCACGCCGGTCCGTGTGGAGCGGGGCGGCCGAGGAGCGGCTGTCCCGCGTCCCAACGTTCGTGCGCGGTATGGTGAAACGGATCTACGCGGACTACGCGGCCCAGCATGGGATCGCGGAGATCACGCCCGAAGTCATGGACCGGGCACGGGTCGACCTGGGTCTCGAAGGGATGTAGCATGGCGACGATCGAGCGGGAGGTCGGCGATCTCCGGATCGCGATCGACCCGTCGCTCTGCGTCGCGTTCGCCGACTGCGTGACGCTCGCGCCGGAGGCGTTTCACCTGAACGACGACGGCATCGTCGCGTTCGTCGAGCCGCAGCGGGTCGCGCGCGAGCGGCTCATAGCCGCGTGCGACGCGTGCCCGGTGGATGCGTTGCTCGTGTGGGATGCGACCGGGAACCAGCTCGTGCCTGACACCCCTCGAGGAGGGTGACCATGTATCGCGAAGTGTTCGTTCCGGTGGACAACTCGCAGCACTCGGACTGGGCCGTCGACCGCGCCATCGAGCTCGCTGGAGCCCAGGGGGTGAACGGGCGGATCACGGGCAGCCACGTGTACGCTGCCCGGCTGCACGACATCCGATTCCGCCAGCTCGAGACCGGTCTGCCCGCGAAGTTCCAGACCCCCGAGGAGATCAAACGCCAGCGTAAGGTGCACGACAAGTTGATCGAGAAGGGTCTGCAGCTGATTTCCGACTCTTTCCTCGATCAAGTCGAGAAGCGCTGCGCCGCTCGCGGCGTACCGTTGCGGCGGCAGCTGCTCGAGGGCATCAACTATGAAGAGCTCGTCAAGGAAGTGAACCGCGGCGAGGGGCTGCTGCCGAGCCTCATCGGCTTCGACCCGAACATCGCATCGCACTACGACGGAGGGGACAAGGTCCGCAGCGACGTCCGGCTCGGCGAGGACGGGCGGATCGTGGGTGAGGACGAGGAGCAGGCCGACAAGGTGGCCGGCTCGTCCGGACGGGAGTACGACGTGCTCGTGATCGGTGCCCACGGGATCGGGCGCCAGCCGCTCTCGCAGCTCGGTGGGGTCGTCGCCCGCGTGTCCCGCGGCGTCGCGAAGGATCTCCTGGTTGTCCGCGACGACAAACCGCTCACCGGGGGAAAGCTCCTGGCGTGCGTGGACGGCTCCTCATACAGCTACCGGGCGATGCGGGTCGGGCTCGAGCTGGCCCGCACGTTCCAGGCCAAGCTCTTCGTGTGCAGCGCGTTCGATGTCGAGTACCACCATGCGGTATTCGGCAATATCAGGTATGTCCTGTCGGAGCGCGCGTCGAAGGTGTTCAAGTTTGAGGAGCAGGAAGAACTCCACAACAACATCATCGACAAAGGGCTTCTCAAGCTCGCCCAGGCGAACCTCAAGCGCGCCGAGGTGATGGCTCAGGAGTTCCCCGATGTGGAGCTCGTCACCCAGATCCTCATCGGCAAGCCGTTCCAGGTCGTGCTGCAATGGGCGGAGGAGATCCAGCCGAGCCTGCTGATCCTCGGACGTCACGGCGGGCACCGCATCACGGGCACCGACATCGGCTCGCAGGCGGACAATTTGTTGCGTCTCGCGCCATGCAACGTGCTCGTTACCGGCACCGTGGGGCTCCGTCCCGAGGACATTCCATGGATTGAAGAAGATGGCAAAGCCGGCCTGCCGTGGGCACCCGAGGCCGAGGTGCGCATCCTGCGCGTGCCGCCCTTCGCACAAGGGATCGCGCGGCGCGCCGTGGAGGAGTTCGTCATGGAGCTCGGCGGAGACATCGTCACCACCCGCCGGCTCGACGAGGCCATCCAGAAGCTCTTGCCGACGCATATGCAGCTGATTATGGGCATCGGCGACGCGGAAGAGATCGCACGGGCCGAAGTGAAAGCCGAGGAACAGCTCGCGCAGACCCTGGTGTTGGGCAACGACGCCGACGCCGAGCCGGCCGGAGCGATGGTCGAGGCGAAGTGTCCGGTCCCCCCCTATCACGTGACGACGCGTGCGCGGACCGTGGCCGATCCGTCCGTGTGGACGGGTGAGGCGTTCGACCGTCTCAAGGCCGTTCCGCTGATCGCCAGACCGCTCGCCCGCAACACCGTGGAGAAGTTCGCCCACCACCACGGCATGTGGCGGATCACGACGCAGGTCATGGACGAGAACAAGCAGGCGATGATCGAAGCGGACGAGTTTGACGCCGAAACGATGATGGGGATGTTCCGCGAGCTGCGGGCCAGGCAGATCCGGGCGGAAGCTGAGGGGGGAGACGCGCTGTCGCCGGAGATGCGCCGCTTCATCGAGGAGGCCAAGGCGTCCGGGGTGTCGCGCTGCCCGATCCGGGACATCGAGGAAAAAGCATCCGCCTGCCCGGTCGACTTCAAAACGATGTCGCCCGCGGACGCGAAGGCGGCGCTCCAGAAAGTGCTACAGCAGGAAACCGAGGGGGGTGGCGGAAGGTCTTAGCGGGGCCGGCGGAGCGCGAGCGCCGTCGCCAGCGCCGCGAGACCCAACGCGGCGGCGGCCAGTGTGAAGGCGCCACCCGCCGTCAGGCCGACCGATCCGCGCACCTCGACGGTCGGCGCCTGCCCCTCACCCCCCCGGCGCCAGTCGCGCACGCTGCCATCGTCCCGGTGGAGCCTGACGGGAAAGACGAGTGTGGTGCGTCGGGCGGTCGCCGCCAGGCGAGTGAAGAAGGCAAACTCCTTGAACCCGCCCCGGACCACTTGTGCCCCGTCCCAGGTGATGGCCTGCGGGGATGAATCGGTGGCCGCCGTGACACGCGCGGCCCATCCGGGTGGTGCGTCGACCCCGAGAATCACGAGCGCTTCCGGGATCTCGACACGAACGGCCACGACGGCCTGATCGAGGGGATTGGCCACCAGCACCCCGAAGCGCACCAGATCGGCCGGCTCCACGGTCCGGGGACCGATGGTGACCTGTGCCGAGAGGGTGGGCGCGGCGGCGAGCGCGGCGGTCAGAAACAGAAGGCGTTTCAACATCTGTGGCGCACGAATCTACGCCTCCTCCCGATCCCCGCCAACGCCATCGGTCGCCTTGACACCTCTTCCCACAGCCGTCATACTCGCCACCCTCACTACGGAGGGAGCAGCATGACGGACGTCGACGTACGCACTGCGGATCGCCGCGTGGATGTTGTGGACGGAACGGCGCGTCTCCTGGAGGATGGAACGGTCGTTCGGGAGCTTCCCATCCTCGAGCTGCCGGAGAACTTCGTCCAGTGGCAGCTCGACTACAAACGGCGTGTGTACGATGCAATCGCGAAGGACGAGTACATCGCCTTCAACGCCGGGCACCTTCCCGTGGTGGGCACGTGGGCCGACGAGGGTCTCGTGCCGAACCTCGCAAACAAGGGCGTGGGGTTCACCCCCAAGGACGAGCACCTGGAGCATTACGTGCGACTGGTGGAAGACGCGGTGGAACGTATCCGCTTGCTGCCGCCACACGCGGTGGACGAGACCCGAGAGCTCCGCATCGGTACCGCGCGCGAGTTCTATGCTCACCCGGAGCACATCGATTGGCGGCGACTCGGACTGCTCGAGATTTTTGAAGGCGAGACGTACCGTAACCTCATGCGTCGTCCGTTCGCGTCGGTGTTGTGGACCGGACAATCGCCTGTGTTCGTGAGTTTCCAGGTGGACTGTGCGGTCGAGATCATCCCGACGGAACATCCACGATACCGCTTCTCCTGGGCGATGCGGCGGTTGTTCGAGTACGAGCCGTTCCACGTCGTGCAAACCATGTTCCCGTACGCCTACACGTTTTGGGTGTACGGCTGGCACGACAAGACACCAAAACGTCGCCATAAGTGAACGAGGTCCGCCACGCGGACCTCGCCGCGCTGATCGCCGCGGTGCGTGGGAGCCTCACCCCTCCTTCGAACCTGTATCTCGTGGCGGGCACGTCGCATCTCGCCGAGGGCTGGCGCGAGCGCGTGTCGCGCCTCGAGCTGGCCGGCGACTCTGGCGTCGAGGCGGCGGTGCGCGACGCCTGCGCGAGGCCCCGGCTGGCGGTCGTGTGGGAGTCGCCCGCCGACGTGATCCCACTGCCAGCAGGAACGGAGGAGCGGGCCCGACCGGTGCCTCCAGAGGTGGCCGGTGCAGGTGACGGGCTTCTGGTCCGCCATTTCGACCCGTACAGCGTGGTGTTGCGTCTCGTGGCGCGGGGGGACGAGCCCGACTATGTGGTGGCGCTCGAGTATCTAAAGAAAGGGTGGGTGGAGCTCGCGCACCTCGAGACGTTGCTCGCCGGCGTGCTGCCGCGGTTCACGAACGAAACGCTGGCGCAGGATCCGGCGGAATTCCGGAGGAAGTTTCGCGGGTTGCGACAACTGCTTGACAGATCGTCGTACCTCCTTCATACTCGCCCCGGCCTTGGGGAGGCACGGTAGATCGCGCGATGTCCGCTTCCGTCGACAACTCCTACGTTCCCCACGTTGTCGCCTGGAACCTCACGCGACGCTGCAATCTCGCGTGCGCCCACTGCTACATTGCCGCCGGACCGACCGAATCGGCCACCGGCGAGCTGCCCACCGCGGACTGCCTCCGCATCGTGGATGAGCTGCTGAGCGTCAACCCCAGCCCGATGCTCATCCTGTCCGGCGGGGAACCGCTGCTGCGTGAGGACCTGGAGGAAATCGCCCGCTACGCCTCCTCCCGCGGCGCCACGGTCGTGGTTGGCACCAATGGCACGGGCCTCACCGCCACACGGATCGCGGCCCTGAAGGCGTCGGGCGTGCGCGGCGTTGCAGTGAGCATTGACTCGTTGCGCCCGTCCTACCACGACAATTTCCGCCATGGGCGCGGCTCCCTGGAGGAGACGCTGGCAGCCGTGCGCTCGCTGCGCGAGCAGCGGCTGGATGTCGTCATCCAGACGACCGTCACCAAGGGCAACCGCGCCGAGCTGGCTCGGCTCGTGGCCTGGGCGGCGGAGGCTGGTGCGGTCGCCTTCAACTGCTACTTCCTCGTCGCCACCGGGCGGGGCGCGGCGCTGGGCGACCTCGCGCCGGCCGACTACGAGGCCGTGCTCGCCGACCTGGCGCGCTGGCAGCAGGATTACCGCGGGCGGGTGATGGTCCGGGCGAAATGTGCGCCGCACTTCATGCGTCACGTGCATCAGCTGGACCCGGAGTCGCCGGTCCTCAATTACGAAACTCGCTGTCCCTGCGGCACCCAGTACTGTCGCATCACCCCCGACGGTAAACTCACCCCCTGTCCATATCTCCCCGAGGTCGCCGGTGACCTGACGCGCTCGAGCTTCGGGGATATCTGGCGGTCGTCGCCGCTATTCCAACGACTTCGAGACGGGACATTGGGCGGCAAGTGCGGCAGGTGCGAATACCGTGGGCTGTGCGGCGGCTGTCGCGCCCGGGCATTCGCGGTGGAGGGCGACGTGTTGGCCGCCGACCCATCGTGCGCGTACGAGCCGACGGGCGAGGAGCCGGTGATTGAGCGAGTTCGCCAGGTCACCTACGGCGCCGCGTTCAAGCCCGAATTGGTGTGGTCTGAGGCGGCCCGGGCGCGCATGGCGCGGGTGCCGTCGTTCGTGCGTGGGGTGGTGATGCAGCGCGTGGAAGAGTACGCCCGCGGGCGTGGTGTAAGTGAGGTGACGCCCGAGATGTTGTCCGAGATTCGCAGCGCCATGCCGATCGACTTCTCGAAACGCAAGCCTTTTTTCATTACTGACGACTGATGAGTGACGGCGCCTTGCTTCTCCAGGCAGCGATAGACTCGCTTCCCGCGTACCGGGAGTTCCCCGTCATCGGCGCGCGCGCGGCGGTGTGGATCACGGCGGAAGTGCACCTGATGTTCGCGGCGTTCGTGCTCGGTGTGCCGATGTTCGCTGTCGTGGCCGAGGCGATCGGGATCTTCAACAAGGAAGAGCGCTACGACCGGCTGGCGAAGGAGTTCACGCGCCTCCTGCTGGTTGCCTACAGCGCGACCGCCATTTGGGGGGCGCTGCTGACGTTCGCGTTGATCACGCTGTATCCGCGGTTCATGAGTCACCTCACCGCGGTGTTCGGACCCACGATGTGGCTGTACGCTGCCCTGTTCTTGTTCGAGTCGTTCACGCTGTACCTGTACTACTACGGGTGGGAGCGGTGGAAGGCCGGCCGCGCCAAGTGGGTCCACTGGGGACTCGGGATCCTGCTCAACGTCTGGGGCACGATCGTGATGTTCATCGCCAACTCGTGGCTCACCTACATGATGAGTCCACCGGCGGGCGTCACCGCGGACACCGTACCCGGCAGTATCAAGCTCTGGTCGGCGATCGCCACGGCGACGTGGATGCCGATCAACATCCACCGGCTGATCGCCAATGTGGTGTTCGGCGGCGCCATCGTCGCGGCGTATGCGAGCTATCGCTTTCTCGCGTCCCAGAGCGACGAAGAGCGCGCGCACTATGACTGGATGGGCTACGTCGGGAACTTCATCGCGATCTCGGCGCTGATCGTGCTGCCGTTCGCCGGTTATTGGCTGGGCCGCGAGATCTACGAGTACGACCAGTCGATGGGGATCACCATGATGGGCGGCTTCATGAGCTGGCTGTGGGTGATCCAGGCGTTCCTCATCGCCGTGTTGTTCTTGACCGGCAACTACTATCTCTGGCTGGGAATGGGGCGGATTCCCGGCGCCGAGCGGTTCCGGCCCTATACCAAGTGGCTGCTCGCGATCCTGGTGGTTGGAGCGATCGTCTGGGGCACCCCGCACACGATGATCGCCAGCTCCAAGGAGCTCGGGGCCATGGGCGGCTCACACCACCCATTCCTCGGCGTGCTCGGCGTGATGAGCGCCAAGAACACGGCAGTAAACCTGATGATCCTCACCACGTTCTTGTCGTTCCTCTTGTACCGACGGGCCAACAAGCGGCCCGTCGTTCCCTGGGCGCGCACCGGCACCCAGATTCAAGCCGCGATGTTTCTGGTCGCGGCAGCCGTCGTGCTGTATTTCGGCATTCGCGGCTATTTCGTCGAGGCAATCGTCCGGATCGGCTACAGTGTGTACCAGGTGCTCGCGGTGCTGGCTTGTATCGTGGGCGCGACCGTGATCGACGTCATGCTGGGACGCGGCGCGGAGTCCCGCGGAGCCATCCAATGGGGGAAGATGCCCCCCCGGTCGCAGTACGCCCTGTTCGTCCTCGTCGTGACCTTCACCTGGCTCATGGGGCTGATGGGATTCGCCCGCTCCGGCATCCGCCAGCACTGGCACGTATGGCAGGTGATGCAGGATACGAGCAAGTACGCGGCGACGCCGGCGCTGGGCTATGCGGCGGTCATGATCAGCGTGTGCGTCTTGATTTTCCTCGCGCTCGTGGGGTTCGTGTTTTGGCTAGGCGGTCTCGCCGAGAAGTCGACGTTCACCGATACGGCGGGGAAGGCGGGTGCACATGTGGCGCACTAACCTCCGCATCATCGCCGTGGTGCTCGGGACGCTTGGCTTTTATACGCTGATCGCCAACAAGATCCCCCAGGTCCAGTCGGAGGTGCCGAAGGCGCTGACGCTCGGCGCCGACGTCACACCGGAGCAGTTGGTCGCGGCCGGGGAACAGGTCTACACCGGCATCGGCGGCTGCACCACTTGCCACGGCCTCGGCACCCGAGCCCCGAACCTGCTCACCGACGAGAAAGGCACCGGTCCCATCGGGATCCGCTGCGGCCGCCGAGAGACCGGGAAGAGCTGCAAGCAGTACCTCTACGAATCGCTCGACAACCCCGGGGCGTTCGTCGTGACCGGCTACGAGGCGATCATGCCGGTGATGACGCGTCAGCTCCCCCCCAACCAGATCTGGGCGGTGATCGCGTTTCTTCAATCGCAGGGCGGTACGGTGGACGTCACGGCGTCGGATATTCCGGCACAAGCCGCGGCCGGGAGCCCGGCGGGCGGCGGCGGAACGAGCGCCGCCGCCTTGGCCGGTGGGAGCACCGATCCCCAGGCGCTCGTGAATGCCGCCGGGTGCGTCGGCTGCCACAAGCTGAATGGCGCCGGCGGGGCGGTCGGGCCCGATCTCACCCGCGTGGGTGCGCGCCGCAACGCTCAGGCGATCCGCCAGAAGATCCTCGACCCGGCATCGTCGGTGACCAAGGGATACGAGCAATTCGCCGGAGTCATGCCCAAGACCTTCGGCACCATGATGAACGCCGCGCAGCTCGAGGCGCTGGTGCAGTACCTGGCGGCCCGCAAGTGAGCGCGCTCAAGCATCCCTTCTGGCAGGCCGTCGCGATCCTCGTCATCGCGTTCGTCGTGATTCAGTTTGGCATCCCGCTGCTCCCCGGGAGCGCGGTCGTGCCCGCGAGCGTGGTGCTCCAGTACATGGCCACGGTGCTGGTCGGCGTGCTCATCTACGTGAGCGACAACGAGGAACGGTGGCGGCAGTTCCAGGAGCCGATCCACGCCATGCTGGTGGAACGCCGGCTCAAGCTGGTGCGCGGGGCCCTCCTGGTGTTGGTGCCGGCCCTGGTGGGATGGATCGCCTACGGTCAGGTGCGGACCGGCGTCGCGGCGCCGCCGAACCTTCGCTCGATTCACCCGGCGCCACCCGCCGAGATCACCTTCCGCGGGCGGTCGATCACGCTCACCGGGCTCGAGAACCCGTTGCGGGCCTTCCCCGACTCGCTCGCCGGCTTCGTGGTCGAGGGGAGACGGATTTACTACCAGAACTGCCTGCCGTGTCACGGCGACAATCTCGACGGGCAGGGGCACTTCGCGACGGGATTCAACCCGCTGCCCGCCAACTTCCAGGACAACGGCACCATCGCCCAGCTCACCGAGAGCTTTGTCTTCTGGCGCATCGCCAAGGGCGGCCCTGGCCTGCCGCGCGAGGGGACGCCCTGGAATTCGGCGATGCCGCAGTGGGAGGACTTCCTCACGGAGCGCGACATTTGGCTCGTCACCCTGTTTCTATACGAGCAGACGGGATGGAAGCCGCGGACCTGGGAGAGAGCGGAGGGCGGGCATGATTAGGGCGGATCGGCGGATCGTCGGATGGGCGGATGGTAGATTGTGGCTCGCCACGCTCTTGCTCTCCGCCTATCCGGCCATCCGCCTATCCGCCCATCCGTCCATCCGCCTGTCCGCCCAAGACACGACAGCCGGACGGGTCGTGTACGAGAAATACTGCGCCGGCTGCCACAGCGAGACGGGCGCCGGTAATGGGCCGGCCGCGCCCTACATGCTACCGCGCCCCCGTGATTTCACCGGGGCCATCTTCAAGATCCGGACGACGGCGAGCGGTCAGCTGCCGACCGACGCGGACTTCATGCGCGCGATCGACATGGGACTCCCGGGTACGGCCATGCCCGGGTGGAAGGACCGGCTGACCGACCGCGAGCGCCGGGATATCATGGCCTACATCAAGACGTACTCCGCCTTCTTCACCGACACGACTCAACGCCCGACCCCGCTGGAATTCGGCAAGGCCCCGAGTGGCGGTACGAGCGCCGAAGCGTTGCGAATCGGGCGGCAGTTCTTCGACTCGCTCGCGTGCCGCAAGTGCCACGGCGATGCCGGTCGTGGAGACGGCCCATCGGCGCCGACGCTCCACGACGACGCCGACTTCCCGATCTTCGCCGCCGACCTGACCCAAAACTGGCGCTTTCGCGGCGGCGGGACAGTCGAGGACATTTATCACCGGCTGCGCACGGGGATCGACGGGACCCCGATGCCGTCGTTTTCCGACCTGATCGACCAGAAGGTCCTCACCGACGAGGAGTTGTGGCGGCTGGCGCAGTACGCCCGTAGCCTGTCGCCACCCCAGCCGCCCGAGGTGCGTGACGTGATCCACGCGGCCCAACATGCCCAGCCCGTGCCCGTCTCGCCGAACGATTCGGCCTGGACCCGGGTCGAACGCTACTGGTTTCCGCTCGTCGGTCAGGTGATTCACAAGCCGCGCTGGTTCACCCCGGCCGTGAGCGGTGTCTGGGTCCAGGCGGTGCACGATGGCACGACGCTCGCCATGCGGGTGAGCTGGGACGACCGCTCCCGGAGTCCGGATTCCGCGTGGCTCGAGCATACCGGCCGGGTGCTCGCGTCCGTGGCGAGCGACGATTCCACGCCGCAGGAACTGGCCCTGTGGCCCGACCGGCTGGTCGTCCAGTTCCCCGTGGCGGTGCCGGGTCCCCAGGCCATGGAACGGCCATATTTTCTGATGGGGTCGAGCACGCAGCCCGTGTACCAATGGCGCTGGACGAGTGGGCCCCCGGAGGACACCTTGGGTGCGGCCGGGCTCGCCCGAGGGATCGAGCATTTCGACCCACTGCCGGGAGCGCCGTTGGGGGCCCAGGCGGTGTATGACCACGGCCAATGGCACGTGGTCTTCGCCCGCTCGCTTGCGACTGCGGACACTTCGAACCAGCTTCAATTCCGGGCCGGGCGCGCCATACCGGTGGCGTTCTTCGCCTGGGACGGGTCGAATGGGGAGACAGGCCGCCGAATGGCCGTCAGCTCATGGTATTTTCTCTCCCTCGACACGCCCACCCCACCGCGGGTGTTTGTGTCTCCGGTTCTCGCCATGGTCGTGACGCTCGGACTGGGATGGATGGTGGTCCGAAGGGCGCAGCGGCGCGCGCGGGAGTCGGGGAACTAGACTGAGCTGGGTGGGGAATTGCACGACCGTGAATACGCCGGTCGCTGGAGTATCAATCCTGATTCTGACTACTGGGGAGGCATGATGCGAACGCATAGCATGGGTGTGACGCTCGTGGCAGGCCTAGTGATGCTGTGCATGGGCGAGCAGGGAAAAGGCAGTACCGCGCGCGCGGAGGCAGGAGGCCCCGCTGAGGCGGGAGGGATCTCGGCGCAGGCGGGGGCCACCATCACCGGCAAGGTAAAGTTCACGGGGACGAGGCCCGTGATGGCCAAGATCGACATGAGCGACGAGCCCGTCTGCAAGGGCAAGTACCAGGCGCCGCCGACCAAAGAGGACGTGGTGGTGAGCGCGACTGGCATGTTGGCAAACGCCTTCGTGTACGTGAAGTCCGGCCTGCCCGCGACCTACAAGGCCCCGGCAGCGCCCACGCCGTTGGTATTGGACCAGGACGGCTGCCGCTATAAGCCGCACGTCTTCTCGATTCTCGTGGGCCAGACGATGTCCATCAAGAACTCCGACGGCATCGCACACAACATCAAGGCGAAGGGCGTGAAGAACCGGCCCTTCAATATCAGCCAGCCGACCGCGATGACGACCCCCCGCACATTCACGGCGCCCGAAGTGATGGTGGCCCTCGAGTGCAACGTTCACGGCTGGATGAAGGCCTATGCCGCCGTGTTGCCACACACGTTTTCCGCGGTGAGCGGGGCGGACGGCAGCTTCAAGATCACCGGCCTTCCCCCTGGTACCTACACGATCGAAGCCTGGCACGAGCGCTACGGAACCCAGACCGCGACCGTGACGGTGACGGGGGCCGAGACCAAGACCAGCGACTTCACGTTCGCCGCCCGCTAGGAGGCCGTTCCAATGGATTGGTGGCTGCCCGTACAAGCCTCGTCCGTCGCGCCGCAAATCGACGGGATGTTCACGGCAATCCTGATCATCACGGGGCTCGCGTTCGTGATCGTTGAGGCCGGCCTGATCTGGTTCGCCATCAAGTACCGCGCCCGGCCGGGGCGGAAGGCCTACTACACCCACGGCAATATCAAGGCCGAGTACGTCTGGACGGCCGTGCCGGCGGTGGTGTGTGTGGGGCTCGGACTGGTGAGCAACCACTACTGGACGCAGATCAAAGGGCGCGACAGCGTGCCGGCCGACGCCTATCCGATCAAGGTGCACGCGAAGCAGTTCGAGTGGCTGTTTACCTACGCGGGGCCGGACGAGCAGCTCGGAACGGACGACGACGTCCCGGAGGTGCGCAACAAGCTGTACGTGCCGGTGGGGCGGGCGATCGTGCTGGAGGAGGAGTCCGAGGACGTCATCCACTCGGTGTTCGTGCCGGCGTTTCGGCTGAAGCAGGACGCCGTGCCCGGGATGCAGATCCGGTCCTGGTTTATCGCGACGCGGCCAGGGGAGTACGAGCTGGCCTGCGCGGAGCTCTGTGGGATGGGCCACTACAAGATGCGCGCGAGGGTCGTCGTCCAGTCGAAGGCGGAATTTGACGCCTGGCTGGCGCGGGCCGCGCAGGGGGAAATCGAATGACGAGCGTCGCCGCTACGCCGCACGTCGGTCTTGCCGGTCACGCGCCGACGAGCTTCTGGCGCAAGTACATCTTCTCGACCGACCACAAGATCATCGGCATCCAGTTCCTGTTCTTGAGCTTGTTTTTCCTGACGCTGGGGGGAGTGCTGGCGATGCAGATGCGCTGGCAGCTCGGCTTTCCCGGTCAGGCGATGCCGGGCGGCGGGATCCTGCCCGAGACGATGGCGCCTGGGGGAGTGATCCTTCCCGAGTATTACATCCAGCTCGTAACGATGCATGGCACCTTTATGGTGTTCTTTGCCATCATGCCGCTGCTCGTCGGGGTGTTCGCCAACTTCCTCATCCCGCTCAAGCTTGGCGCCCACGACATGGCGTTCCCGCGCATCAACATGGCGTCGTTCTGGTTCGCGTTTCTCGCCGGGCTCGTGATGCTCGCGAGCCTGTTCGTGCCTGAGGGCGCGGCGCGGGCGGGCTGGACGATGTACGCGCCGCTGTCGGCCCGGCCGGACCTGTCCGGTGCCGGCCTCGGCATGCAGTTCTGGTGCCTGTCGATCGTGCTGCTCGGCCTCTCGTCGATTCTAGGATCCCTCAACTACATCACGACCATCATCAACAACCGCGCCCCGGGGATGACCTGGTTCCGGATGCCGTTGTCGGTTTGGTCGTTGTTCATCACCGCGATCCTCGGCCTGCTCGCCCTCCCGGTGCTGTCGGGCGCGGCGATCATGCTGCTGTTCGATCAGACCATCGGCACGCACTTCTTCAATCCGCCGGCCGGTGGTCAGCCGCTCCTGTGGCAGCACCTGTTCTGGTTCTTCGGCCATCCCGAGGTCTACATCCTGATCCTCCCCGCGATGGGCATGGCGTCCGACATCATCGCCAACGGCTCTCGCAAGCCGGTGTTCGGCTACCACTCCATGGTGTTCGCGATCGTGGCGATCGGATTCCTCGGCTGGATTGTGTGGGGCCATCACATGTTCATGAGCGGCATGAACCCGACACTGGGCTCGTCGTTCATGATTTCGACGATGGTGATCGCCGTCCCGTCGGCGATCAAGACCTTCAACTGGATGGGGACCATGTGGCGCGGGAACATTCGGTTCCACGTGCCGATGTTGAACGCGGTTGCCTTCGTGGCGATGTTCGTGATCGGTGGGCTGTCCGGGATCTTCATGGCCGCGACCCCGGTCGACATCCTCATCCACGACACCTACTTCATTGTGGCGCATCTGCACTACGTGTTGTTCGGCGGCAGCCTGTTCGCGCTGTTCGCCGCCATCACCTACTGGTATCCGAAGATGTTCGGGCGCCTGATGAGCTCCCGGTGGGGCAAGATCCACTTCTGGCTGACGTTCGTGTTCTACAACCTGGTGTTTTTCCCGATGCATACGTTGGGGATGGGGGGGATGATGCGTCGGATCTACGACCCGACGATCTACGACTTCCTCAAGCCCTACCAGCCGATGAACACGTTCATCTCGATCTGCGCGTTCATCTTGTTCGCAGTGCAGGCGATTTTCGCGCTGAACTTCATCGTCAGCCTGTTCCGGGGCGCCCGGGCGCCGCAGAACCCCTGGGAGGACAACGGGCTCGAATGGACGCTCCCGAATCCGGCGCCGCACGGCAACTGGGAGCAGGTCCCTAACGTGTACCGCGGTCCCTACGAGTTCAGCTCACCGGACGTCCAGGAGGACTACCTGCCCCAAACCCGGAAGCTCCCGTCGGATCGTGAGCCGGCCGTCCTGACGGGAGGCGCATCGTGACGCACGCCACCCAATCCGCGATGCGCCCGCCCTTCCCGGCCGAACGAGGGGTGGACGCCCACAACCTCAAGCTGGGGATGTGGGTGTTCCTCGCATCCGAGGTGATGTTCTTCACCGCGCTAATCGGCTCCTACGTGATCCTCCGGTTCGGGGCGCTGGGCGAGTGGGCGAAGCCGGGCGTCGTGTTGAACATCCCCATAACGGCCTTAAACACGTTCCTGCTGATCTGCTCCTCGGTGTCGATGGTCAAGGCGTTCGCCTCGATCGCCGATGGCAATCAGAAGATGCTCAAGGTGTGGATGCTGTTGACGATCATCGGTGGCGCCATGTTCGTGGGCGTCCAGGTGTACGAGTACCAGCACCTCATCCATCGCGGCCTGCTGCCAAGCGGCGTGCGCGAGGGGAGCGAGCTCGCCGAGCTCGTGGCGAACGGAACGCTCCCCGAGGCGACGATGGGCCTGTACGGCTCGACCTTCTACACGATGACTGGGTTTCACGGCTTTCAC
Source organism: uncultured Gemmatimonadaceae bacterium (assembly GCA_964596925.1). GTDB lineage: Bacteria > Gemmatimonadota > Gemmatimonadetes > Gemmatimonadales > GWC2-71-9 > DASTHG01. The sequence goes on from CAZQWQ010000072.1 coordinate 38,177, forward strand.
GTCACCTGCGGCGTGGTCGCGATGACGTATCTGTTCTTCCGGCGCGTGTTGCCGGGCAAATACTCGCAACAGGACCACCGCGGCATCGAGACCGTCGGGTTGTACTGGCACTTCGTGGACCTGGTGTGGATCATCCTGTTCACGATCGTCTACCTCGTCTGAGGGCTCATGGACACCGCCACCCATAAGCACCCCAACTACATCCTGATCTGGGTCTATCTCGCGGTGCTCACCGCGGCGGAGCTCGGCCTGGCGTTCGAGCTCCCGATCTCCCGCAACATGAAATTGTTGTTGTTGCTGGGGCTCGCGATCTGGAAGGCGTTGCTCGTGGCCATGTACTTCATGCACCTGAAGTTCGAGCGCTGGAACCTGAGGATGCTGTTTATCATCCCGCTTCCGCTGGCCATGATCTTCATCCTGGCCGCCATCTCGGAGAAGTTCTGGTAGCCTGGCGGATCGCACCGTGATCCCGTTCCATCGGGTGCTGATCGCGACCGCGATCCTGTTCTGTGGAGGCTTCGCGTTGTGGGCGCTCGGCCAATACGTGACGTTGAAGCGCCCAGGCATGCTGGCGCTCACCATCGTCTTCGCCGTTCTGTCGCTGGCGCTGGCCTACTATCTGCGCAACCTGAAGCGCTTCCTCGGCCGATGATCCTCGCGGCGACGGTCCTCTTGCACGGCGGCGACATGGACATCGTCTATTTCTGGAGCGCCGTCCTGTTGGCCATCGGCCCCTTGGCCGTGTTCACGATCATCAGCGTGCTGGCGATTCGGGGATACTACCGGCGGCAGGTCGCCGACGGCGGGGGCGAGCCGCCGGCGCATGTTCCCGGCCGGCGGTGGCGCGTCGTGCCGCGTGAGGGAGATTCAGACATCGGTCACTGACGGCCTTGGGGTACGCCAAGATCCTCGTTTGAGTGACAGCCGAGCGCTGGGAGCATCGTCAGGATGCCAAGCGGGGAATGGACACCGGCGGGAAGCCGCTCGCGCCCTGGAAATGACGCGTGAACCACTCGGCAGCGTGCCCGGCCACTGCCTCGAGCGCTCCCGGCTCCACGAATAGGTGTGTCGCCCGGGGCACGACGACCATCTCTCGCACACCGACCAATGCCCCGAGGGCGCGCGCGTTCAGCTCCAGGACCGCGCTGTCTGCCCCGCCGACAATCAGCAGAGTGGGCGCGTGGACGCGCCCCAACAAATCACCCGCGAGGTCGGGTCGTCCCCCACGCGACACGACAGCGGCAATGCGAGGATCATGGGCCGCGGCGACGAGCGCGGCTGCGGCTCCGGTGCTCGCCCCGAACAGCCCGAGCGGAAGGTCTTTAGCCGCCGGGTAGGCTGCGAGCCAGTCGATTGCATGCTGGAGCCGATCGGCGAGGAGCGGGATATTGAACACGTTGGCGCGAGACTTCGACTCTGGTCCGGTCAGCAGGTCGAGCAGTAACCACCCGAGGTTAACTCCGAACAGCCGATCCGCGACGAAGCGGTTGCGTGGCGAGAGCCGTGAACTGTCGCTCCCGTGCGCGAATACCACCACACCATAGGGATCCGGGGGGAGGGCCAGCGTGCCGGGGAGCCACTGGTGGTGGCCAATCGGTACGTGCACCGACTCTGCGACGTGGTCGGTGACGGGGCTGTCGAAAGATGTCGTCATGGCTCGAGCTCCAGTTTCAGGGCCAGGAATTTCAGGAGGTCCCGCACCGACAGGATGCCTGCTAGGTGGCCGTCTTCCACGACGAGCAGGCGTGAGTGACCGGTCTGGCGCATGCGTGCCAGCGCTTGGAGAGCGGCGGTGTTTGGCGTCACGGCGCTCGCAGGCGTCCAGGGGACGGCGACAGAGCCGACGGTGCGTTGCGACCATTGCTCCCGCGGCACGCCCCGCAACTGAGCGGGCGAGATCGCGCCCACCAGCCGGCCGTTGTCTTGCACCGGGAAGAGCTTATGGTGGTACCGGTAGACATAAGAGTTGAGGAACTCGGAGAGCGTCAGTTCCGGCCGCACCGTGATCGGGCCGACGGTCATGAAGCGGCGCACCGGCTCGCCCTCGAGCGCTCGCCGGACCAGTACTTGTTGATAGGCGGCAATGGCCGCCTGCCGGAGGAACAGACCGATCAGCACTAGCCACACTCCTCCCAGCAGGTCGTCAGCGACGAACCGCAGGGCTCCGATCGCCATGAACAGCACACTGAAAGCAACCCCGATGCGCGAGGCAACGCGCGTCGCCCGGCGCAGATCGCCGGTCCAGCGCCACACGGCCGCGCGGAGAATACGCCCTCCGTCGAGTGGGAATGCGGGCAACAGGTTAAAGGCGGCGAGCACGAGATTGACGGCGCCGAGGTAGCTGAGCACGGTGACCACCGGTGGCCACCACCCCCCGCCGAACGCCGCGAGGCCCAGCGCCAACGCCCCGATGCCGATGCTGGCGATCGGCCCCGCAGCGGCCATGGCGATCTCCGCCCGCGAGTTGGGTGGTTCGCCGCCCATCTCGGCGACTCCTCCGAACACGAACAGGATGATGCCGTTCATCGGGATGGCGTGACGGCGGGCGACCACGGCGTGGCACAACTCGTGTGCGATGATCGACGTGAACAAACCCAACGCGCCAACCACGCCCATCGCCCAGTACACCACATCGGTCTCGTCGGGCTGCCAAGCGGGGAACACGCCCACGGCGAGCGACCACGTGAGCAACAGGGCAATCAGGAACCAGCTGGGATCGAGCCGGACTGGAATGCCCCGCAACCGGAAGAGGCGAATCGGCCGTCCGACCATGGGTCAGGCCTCCTGCAGTTCCGCGTTACCCTCCGTGAGGGGGGCATCCTTTGCCAGCTCGAACCGGAGACCGCGCAACAGGTCGCCGCGACTCACGATGCCGACCAGCTTCGGCCAGCCGCCGCCGCGCCTCACGACCGGCAGGCTGCGCCGCCCCGTGGCCACCATGAGGTCCGCGGCGACGACCACCGGATCCTCCGTTTCGACGGTGAGGGCCCCGGGCCGCATGATGGTCGCCACGCGCGTCGCGGCGATGGTCTTCGGGTCCGGCAGGCGGAACTGGTCGTCGGGATGAAGCAGGCGGAGCACATCCAACTGGCTGACGATGCCTCGCAGTGTGCCGTCCGCCGCCACGACCGGAAAGGCGTTGAAGTCATGCCGGTCGAACAGCGTCAACAGCTCCTCAATCGTCGTCTCGGGCCGTACGGTGATGGGCTCCGATGTCATGACCTCGAGGATGGGCATGGTCGCTAGGTGGCTGGTCATGGGGTTCCTCCAATGGGGTCCGCAGTGAATCCTGCACGGCACGCAATGAAGCCTCCATGAAGCGGGGGACATCGTCTGCTCAGACCCACTTCATCCATCCGGTGCGAACGTAGAAGGGCACATCTGGAGAGGTCCGTGGAGATGCCTCCGCCCCCGGGCACTCACCCTGTCAAGCGGCAAGCATGGCGAGGTGGCACCGTTCGCCTACAGGGACTGGAGCGTGTCGTGGACGTAGTGCACTGAGCGGGGCTGGCGCGGAAGGTCGCGCGGCTGCGGCCGCTCGGGGTCGTCAAAGGCTGAGGAGGAAGCCATGAAACTGCCACTGCAAATCACCGTTCGCGGGGTCGAGGTGGGAGACGCGGCCGAGACCATGATCCGGCAATACGCCGAGAAGCTTGATCGATACCACGACCGCATCATGGGCTTGCGAGTCATGGTGGAAGTGCCCCAGCGGCAGATGGGCGAGCCGATCGTCTACAACGTCCACATCGACATCACCGTCCCTGGCGGGGAACTAGTGGTCAAGCGCCAAGCGCACCCCGAGCTGCACACGGCGATCCAGCGGGCCTTTGAGGCCGCTCGGCGTCGGTTGCAGGACTATGCCCGGCGTCAGCGTGGTGATGTGAAGGCGCGTGCCTGGGAACGCTCGTAAGTCACGAGGGAAGGAGGGCCGGATGCCACGTTCATCATGCTGACCAGGGTGTCGGCTGCAGCGCTACGGTCACCGAAGGGAGTGGCGGTGCTCGAGCGGGTCGCCATGCCGTCTCAGGATGACGCCGAACGCTCTTGAAGTCGAGCACCTCGCCGTGAGCTTCGGCCGCCGGCCGGTGCTCAGCGGTGTGAGCTTCGTCGTGCCGGAAGGGGATACGCTTGCCGTCATCGGGCCGAACGGCTCGGGCAAGACGATGCTCTTCAAGGCGTTGATCGGCGCCGTCCGCACCGAAGGGACGGTGCGCTGGGCCCCTGGGACCCGGATCGGGTACGTGCCGCAAAAGCTGGACATTGAGCGCGACCTACCGATCACCGGCGTCGACTTTTTGCGAGCCAAAGCCGCCGTGTCCCGAGGGGCAGAGTCGGACCTGCCGCGCGCCCTCGCCATGGTGAACCTCCTGCAGGATGTCGCGGCGCAGCCGATCGGGACAATGTCCGGAGGCCAGTTCCAGCGTCTCCTCCTCGCCTTCGCACTGATGGGGCGGCCCACCGTTCTCTTGTTCGACGAGCCGACCGCCGGAGTCGACGAGCCCGGCGAGGAAGGTTTATATGCCCTGATCCGGCGCCTTCAGAAGGCCGAGCGCATGACGTTATTGCTCATCTCTCACGAGCTGGCGGTCGTCTATCAGCACGCCGACCTCGTGCTTTGTCTTTCTGCGAGTCACCGGCCCGCGTTTCTCGGCTCTCCTCAGGAGGTCCTCTCGCCGGAACGACTGCGGGCCGCGTACCGCGCCCCGATGAAGTTCCACGTTCATGATGACCATCTCACCTGAGGCGCTTGCGCTGCCAATCGCCATGGCGGTGGCGGCCGGTCTGGTGGGCTGCTTCGCCGTCATGCGTCGCATGACGCTCGCCTCGGATGCCATCTCGCACGTCGCCCTTCCCGGGATCGGGGTAGCGCTCGTGTTGCAGCTCAACCCCGTCCTGGGTGGAGTCGTGGCGCTGGTGGTCGGGACGCTGCTCGTTTGGGCGCTCGAACAACGCACGCGTCTGCCGACCGAGGCCATCATCGGCGTAGTGTTCTCGGCGGCGCTGGCGATCGGCAGCATGCTCACCTCGGGGGAAGAGCTGATCGAAGCACTGTTCGGCGCGGCTCGTCGTCCCGGCGCGCTGGAAACGGGGCTCGGTTTGGCGGGGGCGTTCATCGTCGTGACCTACGTACTGCGGGCCCGGCATCGCTTGGTGATCGCCTTGGTCTCGGCCGACCTGGCACGCACGGTGGGTATCGGCGTCCGCCGGCTCGATCTCATGTACTTGCTCGGTTTCGCGCTGACGGTGGCACTCGGGCTGCGGTATCTCGGGGTCCTGCTGATGGGGTCCCTCATCATCATTCCGGCGACGACCGCCCGACACCTCGCCCGCAGTTTGGGGAGCATGCTCGCCCTGGCAACCGGCCTCTCCGTGGGATCCACAGTTCTGGGCACGCTCGCCGCCCCGCTGCTCCGTGTTGCGACCGGCCCGTTGGTCATTGCGATCGCCGCCGCCTTTTTCCTGCTTGGACTGCTGTTGCGTCGGCACACTTGAAATAGCGGACGGCCCGCTGTATCTGAAGAATCCTACAGAGCTCGCACCGGCGAAACATCAGGCCTGTCGAGCTTGATGCGGATGGAAGCCGGAGCTCCCAAAGCCAAGCCGCAACCGACCAGTCCGCGGCCGTGCGTCGTTCACGGGGCTTCAGCACACCTGAGCTTTGACGTGCCAAGTCACAGCGCCGTCGGATAGGTGTCCGGCACTTCACCCCGCTCCCACAGCCCGGTTCGCTCCAGCGGCTCGACGGCACGCGTCGCGTCGTAGTACAACACGGCGTCAAATTGCCTCGGCAGTGATGCTTGGAAGTAGTGGCTCAGCCGCTCCGTCTCCGGACGATAGATGACGCCGATTGCGCGCTCGAGGCGAGGCTCGGCGAGTTTGGCCGTGAATGGCCCGGGCGCCGTCAGGTCGAGCAGCAAATTCGGGATCCCGACCTCGTGCAGTAATGTCTCGTAGCTGTCGGGCAGGGCCGGTCGCACGATTTTTCGCTCGGCGGGGTGATGCCAGTCCGACGCCGCCGTCACCGTTCCCTGATAAGTCAGAAACCCGATGAGGCGGGCGTCGCTGCCGTAGCGTTGGCGCACCAGCTGCCCCACGTTGAGCTCGCCGCCCGCTCCCATCTCGGTCGCCCGCGCGTCTCCCAGGTGCGAGTTGTGCGCCCACACGACGACTTTCGCGTCTCGTCCGCGCCCGGCGTGGAACGCGACCAGCGCGTCCAGCGTCTCGGCCATGTGCTGGTCCCGCAGGTTCCAGGACGCAGCCCGCCCGCCAAACATGGCACGGTAGTAGCGCTCGGCGTTCCTCACGAGCCTGGCATTCTGCTCGGCGAAAAAGAGATCATCGGGCTCGAGGCGGCCATCCCGCCGGGCGTACTCTGCCGCGGAACGCCGCAGCTCCGCGAGCTGCTCGACCACCGCGGTCTCACAGGAGGGACCCAGGCCGAAACCGGCCGCGTAGCCGTATTCCTGCGGGTCTTCCCCGTAATGGTCGAAGCAGGCATAGCGATGGCGGGCACGCACAGCCGCGACGGGATCGACGAGCTCGAGATACCGCAGCACGGCGTCCATCGACGCGTGCAGGCTGTACAGGTCGAGCCCGAAGAAGCCAACCCGCTCCGCCTCGGGAAGCACATCGTTGTGCGCGCGCAACCAGCCAACGAAGTCGAGCACATCGGCGTTGCGCCACATCCACTGGGGGAACCGCTTGAACCCCCCGAGCGCTTCGGCGGCATCGCCGTCGCTGCCACGCCCGCGCACGTAGCGGTTGACGCGGTACGCGTCGGGCCAATCCGCTTCCACGGCGACCGACGTGACCCCCTTCTCCCGAATCAGCCGCTTCGTGATCTCGGCCCGGAGGCGGTAGAACTCATGCGTGCCGTGTGACGCTTCTCCGATGAGCACGACATGCGCGTCTGCCACCAGCGTCAGCAGCGGATCGAAATCCTCGGGCGCGCCGACGAGGTGATGTGATCCCTCACGGAGATCGTGCGACAGCGCGCGATCGGTGGCTTGCGTCATGGATCTTGCTAAGGGTACTGCGCTTCGGGGCATCAGTCCGCCTCCCGGAACTCCTCCACCTCGAGCTTCAGGTTTCCGATCTCTCGCCTCAGGTCGTCCAGCTCGGCGGTGTGCCGTTCCAGACTCTTGACACGCCCTGCCAAAGTCTCGAGCAGAAATCAGAGCCGCTGAGCACAGCCCCAAACTATTCTGCTGGTATCAGCGGCTCTATGAAGGTTTACCCTTGGCGCGCAGCGTTACGCGTAGGTCAACTCGTCCTGAACCTTCCTGATGCCTGGGGTGGCCCAGGCCGCTCGCACCGCGTCATCCCGTTCTGCCCATGAGTGCACTGTGCCACGGAGCGTGACGCTGCTACCGTCCGCGGTGTCGACCGTGATTCGCTGTGCTTCAGCCTGTGCACTCCGCGTCAGCGCCGCCTTGATGTGTTCCTTCACGTCGATCGCTCTCTTCGTGGAGGGGGAGACTGCGATCTGATTGGTGACGCCTTTGACCCCGACGAGGTAGCGAACTGCCCCATCGGTTGCCGAACGTTGATACTGCCAATCCACTGTCCCTTCGAGCGTGACCCATCCGTCGCGAACCGAGGTCTTGATCTTACTATTGGGCACCTCAACGTCCCAGCGCAGCGCGTCGGCCACAGCCTTGGCGAGGTCCGCGTCGCTTCGGGCATGCATGTCGGGCAGGGACACATCCATGTGTTCCACGAGGACGCTGACCCCCCCCACGCGCTCTGCGTCATGGTAGGCCGCGACCTTCGCGGCATAGGTTGGCACGGATCCACTCAGCGTGACAACCCCACCTTTCGCCGAGACGGTGATTGCCTTCTCGTCCACCCTCGGATCGAACGCCAACTCGTCCCTGACGTCCCGCTCAAGGTCTTTATCGTTTTTCGACTGCCACATACGCCAGCTCCTTTCCACAGGCCCGCACGCGCAGATCATCATGAATCGGAATACTCGCGTGCGCCCATAATGAGAACTCAGCGGGGATGAAAAGCACCTTAACTCGGGATGAGAGATCCGGCGGTCGCATGATTACCGCTAAGATCTGGCCCCCCGGAATGGATTTCGGCAGCCACCGGCGCCGACAACATCCTGATCAAGAACAGCCCATGCACCGCGCCAACGACGATCCCCGCCGCGAAACACGTGAGGCCGAGGATCACGATCGCGACGGCCGCGCTGGTCTCGTTGGGCACGGCGCCCGCGCCGAGAAAAACCACCGGCATGCCGCCCGCCCACGCGAGGGCGTTAGCCGGAATCCACCGCCTCGCCCGCGGAGCGTACCGGCGCAGGACGACCATCTGTGGAATGCCGAGGATCGGCCCGAGCACCAACCCCATCGCCGCGGCGAGCAGGAATTGGACGGGACCACCGAGCCACGCGGGGGGCGTTCCGGCCGCCGCCGGTCCGGCGAGCGCCATGGCGGTGCTCGGGATCATCCCGAGCAGCCAAGCCACTCCGGCCCCGATTGCCGTAGCGAGGATCCATTGAGCTGATAGGAAACCGGGGTCTCGCGCGCGCAGCACGTGCGCCTGGGCGGAGCCCACGAGGAGCCCTTCGAAGAACACGCCGCTCGTGACGGCGAGCAGCGCCGTTCCCAGAACCGCGACGACCGACGAGGGCTCTCCCGTGAGGCGCATCACCCACCACCCCAGGGCACCGGTCGCACCCAATCCGAAGCCTTCGCTCCATCCGTTGGCGAGCACCCAGCGGCGATACAGCGTCCAATCGAAGCGGGGCGCGGTCGGTCGAGCTGTTCCCATGGTCCTAGCGGCGGACGTCCGCCCAAGCGAGTGGTGCCGTGCGCACCTCCGGGCCCGAGGCCACCAAGCGCCGTTGGGCGACGGCTCGGACGATGTCCAGGCTGCTGAGGATGCCCACCAGGCGGCCCTCCTGCATCACGATCAGGCGGTGGACCCCCGCCCGGATCATGTACTCCGCCGCGGTATACACGTCGACGAACGGTGCAATACTGCAGACGTTCGGCGTCATCGCGTCGGCGACCGTATGCTCGGCCAGGTAATCCCACTCGGGGCCACTGACCTCGGCGAACCGCTCCAGCACGTCCGCACCCGCGTCCGACCACTGATCGCTGAAGAACGCGGCAGGCGCCTCCTCACCTTCGATCCACTCCGTCGGCTCGTCCCAATCCTCGTGCTCCAGTGCGGGGCGTTCGGTCGGGACGCCCGGCGTTTCCGCTTCGAACCCGAGGACGTCGCTCGCGGACAGGACGCCCACGAGCCGACCGCCGGCCGTCACCGGGGCACCGCTCACGTGTCGTGTGTTGAATAGCTCGACCGCCTCGCGCAGCGTGAGCTGCGGGTCCACGGTCGCCACATCCTCGGTCATGAGATCCCGCACCGTGAGCATGTCGCCTCCTGGATCGGTACCCCAAGACGATCGCCAGGGGCTTGTGAACTGACCGTGAAGCCGGGGTTAGCCTGCCATCCGCTCCACGACCCGGTCCTTCATCCCGATCTCAGGCAGTTCTCAAGGACGCGCCCGCACTTTGCGTGAGAGCGTCCGAGTCATGATCGACGGGGCCGATGTCCGGTGGAGATCTCCATGCCGCACAAGATGCCCGAACCGGTCCACGCGGACGAGGAGTACTGATGGTGACTGCTTTGCGAGGAGCGCGAGCGCGTCGCGGAACCGCCCTAACCACGGCGACACCCACGCTCGCCGTCGTCCTGGACCATGCTCACGCCCGTTTCTTCCTGGTGAGAGGTGCGGCGACGACGGAGATCGAAGACCTGAGGTCACCGCGGATGCGGGGCGGGAAATTCCACGGCGATAGCCAGGACTCGCCCGGTTGGGGTGAGCGCGGGTTCCATCAGCGCCGGCATGAGGAGGAGCGCCGCCACTACGCGGCGGTGGGGCGCCGGCTTGGCGCGCTGGTGCGCGCACACGAAGCCCAAGAGCTCGTGCTTGGCGGCACTGAGTCGGTGATCGCCGCGCTGACCCAAGCCTTGCCGCCGCTGCTCGTGGGAATGGTGACCGGCACGGCCCGATTGAACCCCTTGGAGCTCACAGTCGCCGCCGTGCACCGCGCGGCGCAGGCCGCACACAAGACGCACGTCTTGGCCGCGCAGACCGCGTTGGTGGACTCCTGGCAGGAGGCGCTTGGCGCGGAGCGGGCCGTGGATGGCCTGCGGGCCGTGTTGCTCGCGCTCGGCCATGACCAGATCCGCACCCTGCTCGTCGCCACCGGATACCGCCGCTCGGGCTACCGCTGCGCCGGGTCGGGCCGGCTGGTCCTGGACAAGGCGGAGGCGAAGGACGAAGCGGTCGTCCTCGTGCCCGATCTCGTTGCGGCTGCCGCGACCGAGACGTGCCGGTGCGGCGGTGAGATCGTGGAGATCACCGAGCCTCGCCTCGCGGCCCGGATCGACGGCATTGCCGCGCTGTTGCGCTACAGGTAATGGAAGGGGCGGGCGTCACTTCTATTCACAGGAGTTACCAATGGCAGTCGCCAAAGTCACCGAGATCAGCGCGTCGTCGTCGAAGGGGTTCGAGGACGCTATCCAGGCGGGCATCACGCGCGCCGCCAAGACCCTGGAGCACATCCGGGGCGCATGGATCAAAGACATGAAGGTCGTGGCGGAGAACGGGCGTGTAACCGAATATCGCGTCCGCATGAAGATCACGTTCGTCTTGAAAGACTGACGGCGAGCCGTTGCCCCCTGGCCGCTCCGGCCCCACGCGGAAGACCGTTGCTGGACTTTTCGCGCGGCACTCGTCATCGTTGAAACCACCTCTCCCCTGGAGCCGCCACGCCGATGCGGGGTTGCCACTCGAACGTCAACACCCACTAGGACGCGCCGATGGACACCTTGTTGTTCACCAATCGGAGTATCTGGACGATGATCCATGGGGTTGCCTTGGGGGGAGGGGCGCTGGTGGGGCTCGCTGCCGCCCTATTCTCCTTGCGGGCCATGCGCACGGCGGATACTTCGGACGTCCTCCAGAACCAGTCGCGGTACCTGGTTTGGCTGACGGTGTTCGTTTCGGTGGTCTTGTGGCTGACCGTGCTCGTGGGGACGTACGTCAATTTCCCGCCATACCGTGCCACGCCGCCCGCCGGCCTTGCCGACCTCAGTCAGTATCCCAGATCCCTGATTCAATCGAACTCAGGTACCGTGTGGCTGCATGCGTTCGCGATGGAAATCAAGGAACACGTCCCCTGGATCGCGGCGATGCTGGCGACGGCGGTCGCGTACGTCAGCATGCGGTACCGTTCAAGGCTGCTGACCGATTCCCAGTTGTGTCGGATGGCGACCACGATGGTGGCGATCTGCTTCGTGCTTGTCTCCTTCGTGGCAATACTCGGCGTCTTCATCAACAAAGTTGCTCCACTGGAGTGACTGGGAAGGTGGCTTGACCATGGACAGCAGTGAAGGCAAACGCGACCCGGCAACGAACGGGGCTGCGCTGGCTGCGTTCCTGGCAGCTGGAATCGGCGGGTTCGCGATGGGCGTCATGGTAATCCTCAACGAGGCCGGTCTCTTCAGCGCGCCGGTCTTGTATCCGCCTGCCGGTGGAGTTTCGGGTCGCACCACGTTCGCCGCGGTGATCTGGTTGATCGGCTGGGTGGTATTGCACACCCGCTGGAAGGGGCGCCAGCTGGAGGCAGGGCGTGTGCGCGCAATCACGCTGACGCTGATAGGTCTCGGCGTGTTGCTGACGTTTCCGCCCGTGTGGAAACTCCTCTGATCCCGGTCCCTTCATAGTCCCTTCATCTGCCCTTCAGCCCGCCGGGGCGAACATGAAGTTGGAAGTCTCAACCGGGGGGAACCATGAAGGTCGCGGATCTGATGCAGACGAATCTCAAGACCGTCGGTATGGACGATACGGTTACCGACGCCATGGTCACGCTCGCCGAGCAACACGTCTCGGGACTCCCGGTGGTAGATCAACACGGCCGGATGGTCGGGGTGATCACGGCCAGCGATGTGCTGCAGCTCCTGGCGGAGTCGCCGGACGTCGAGCGGCGAGGACAGGTGCTGGAAGAAACGCCGGTGCGGGAGATCATGACGGCGAAGCCGATCACCGTCGATCCCGATGCGGACGTGCACGAGGCCGCCCGCTTGATGCTGTACCGCGAGATCCACCGGTTGTTCGTCGAGTACGATGGGGCACTGGTCGGCGTCATCTCGCAGACCGACATCGTGGGCGCCGTTGCCGGTGCCAAGCTCTAGGAGGTCTCATGAAAGTCGCCGAAATCATGCGTACCAATCTGAAAACGCTCCGAGCAGAGGCGACGGTGGCCGATGCCGTGGCGGCGCTAGCCGAGGCACAGGTGTCCGGGTTGCCGGTGCTCGATGGGCACGGTCGTGCGGTTGGGGTCTGCTCGACACGCGACGTTCTGGTGGGTGAGAGCCGTTGCCAGAGCGCCGAGGCGCGTGAGCGGCTGTTCGAGCGCACATTGGTGCTCGAGATCATGACGCCGTGGCCCGCCACCGCTCGCCCGGACGAGGACGTACGGCTGGTGGCGCAGCGGATGTTGGACGGGAAAGTGCAGCGCTTCTTCGTTCAGGAGAATGGGAGCCTGGTGGGAGTCATCTCCCAGACCGATATCGTGGCGGCTGTCGCGGCTACGCGGGTGTAAGCGCCGGCGGGATGCCGAGCGGCGCCTCGAACAATCGGAGTCCGACCCTCTAGACCGGAACGGCCAAGACAGCGCACGTGGCGCGACGCAGCACGCGTGTTGCGATCCCGGGCGCCGCGGGCTCATCGAGGAGCATGCCCCGGTGATAGCCGATCACCAAGAGATCGCTATTCTGGGCCTGCGCGAGGATCTCGGTCGCCGGATCGCCTTGCCGCACCAAAGTCTCGCACGCGGCCACCACCGCTCCTCCACCACTCTCTGTCTGTTCTAGACGCCGCAGCCAACGCGGGCGGTCGCTCGACTGCACGGGCAGCGTGGAAGTCGGCTTGACGTGCAGAGCGGCGATCTGTGCACCAAAGCAATCGCCGACGGTGATCGCGGCGTTGAGCACCGTTGGGGCGTTCGGGCTGTCGTCCACAGCAGCTAGCACTCGCTGGTATACCCGATGGGTGGTCGGCGCGATGAGGACCGGAATGCGGCTGCGTCGCAGGATGGCCGCGGTCAGGCTGGGGCCCTTGTTCTGCGGGCGCTTCGCGCTCGGTCGTCCCAACACCAGAATATCGGCTCCCGATTCCTCGGCGTGTCGCGGGACCTCGATGCCCGCCAGTCCAAACGCCGTTCGGTAGGACACGGCGTGGGCTGGGAGCGCGGCAGGCCCGGTCAACTGCTGCAATCGCTGCGCCGCACGAGTGGCAGCCAGGGCCGCCGGGGAACCGGTGCGGGCACGCCGGTACCCTTCGACTTCTTCAGGGCCAACGAGCTCCCAGGGATCCTGGAGAACGGTCAGCACGATCAACTCGGCCTTGGCCACGGCCGCCAGCTCTGCGGCTGCCAGCACGGCTTTCGGGCTTGATGCAGACAGGTCGACGGCGGCGAGAACGCGTCGTACGCGCATAGTGTCGTGATCCTCCTGCATCGCAACTTGCGACTGACTGTCTGAAAAGCGCGTGAAGCCCGTGTGAGGTGCCTTCAACCGCGAAGAACGTCGCTGGGTGAGCGCCTGGGCGTTGCGGGAGTCTCTCGACCATACCCGAAGCGAAGCAGGATCTGCGGGAATCCCGCGCGGCCGGCGAGGTTCAGCAGCCGCAGCCGCAGGTCGCCTACTTCGACTGGTTGATTGAGGAAGGACGCCGAGACCCCGTCGACCTGCGCGCGCAACAAAACCCGGGCGAGGCCCTGGCCAGCGGCGAGCCAATCGGTACTGCTATCCCTGGCAGTGCCGAGCAGCATGAGCATGGGGGAGCCCACGGCCAACTCTCGGTCCCGGGCGGCTTGCCCGCCGCCCACGTCGAACGTCCGGACCACCAGCGGGCCAGCCGCCGACATCACATCTCCGTGGCCCAGGGCGAATCCCGGCACCCCGTCGCCACGGTCGCTCCAGTTCGGTCGCAGCCAGGCCGCCAACTCGCGGCGGAACCGCTTGTCGGCCATCTGGAGCCGATCGGCCTCGGCGACGAGGTCGGCGACGGCGAGGCGCGCTTGATTCGTGCGAAACAGATGTAGCCAAACCCCTTCGGCCTGCGCCGCAGCCTCGAGGGCCGGGCCGAGCTGCCCGGGCAGGCTGCGCCTCTCGAAGGGCAAACGATTGGTGCGGCGCGCGGCAATCGCCTGGAACAGCCCCTCATCTTCGGCGGTCCGCTCCCAAGCCCCGCTCAGTCGAATCCGAGCGAGGAGATCGGGATCGGTGCGGTCAGGCAGCCGCTCGACGCGCGGGGCGCAGCCGAAATGCCGCAGCGCGACGCACAACTGAAACAACGCGGCGCCGCAGCTGATGACCAGCTCTCGATCGTCCGGATCGACGACCGGCAACCCCCGGGCGCGGTCGGCGCGCAGCTCCAAGGCATCGCCGGCCGTGATGCGGAACAGCCACGGTTGGCTGTTGTGGCTCGACGGGGCGCGCACCGCGTACTTCACCGCGGCGCGGAGCTTCTCGCTCGCGGTCCCGGTGATCGGGAACTCGTCCAGCGCCTCGATGTAAGGCTCGAGAAGCGTGTCGGGCATGGGTCACGGGCTCCGTCCGAGATGGCTGGAACGTACGCCCGTTGTGGTAAGGGAATCGGAAAGGAAACCTGAACCTATCTTGAAGCCATCATTTGCACTCCTACTTGGAACTGGGGTGGCTCAGGCTCCACACGTACGCCGCCACGGCTTTCACCTGTTCATCGTTGAGCTGGCTTCCCCCCCGGGGGGGCATCAGCACCCCGCTCTTCGAGCGGTTTTTCGGGACGCCCGCCACGATCTGCTGCACGATCTCCGAAAACGTGCCGTTGCTGTGGAGCCAGAGCGTGTCGGTCAGATCCGGCCCCATCGCCCCCTTGCCGGCCAGGTCGTGGCAGGCGAAGCAAAAGCCCTGCCCCTTGAACAGCTTGCCGCCTTCGGCGATACGGGCCAGCGTCACGTCCTCGGGCAGTTGCGACGTTGCCTGCTGGGCGGCGAGCTTCGTCTGCCACGCGGCGGGCGCGAGCGCCATGATGGCAAGCGCCATGGCACGGCAACGGGGCATCGGTAGTTCTCCTCGAGTTGGATTAGAACGCGGTGGTAAGCCCAAGCGTCCAGAGGAGCGCTTTGGCATCCAGGTCCCGCGTGATCTCTCCGTGGACACGGAAGTTACGTCGCAGCTGATATCCCCCGCCCCCCGTCAACGTCTCGTATTTTCGCACGCCGCTCGGGCCCCCGAGTCGCACGTCGAGCAGCGGGCGATTGCTCACCACCCGGTTGTACAGGGCGACGCCGTACCAGCGGCTTCCGGTAGGCCGAACCATGAGCTCGGCAAAGCCGCCGTCCATCACGGCCGTCGGCTCGCCGATCGTGAAGGTCGGTTTGTTGTCCTCGCGGTGGAGGTACTGGGCGTTGAGCAGCAGCGGTCCACGTTCGAGTGTGGCGTCGGCCCCCAGCATCCACAACGTGTTCGTGACTGTGGGACCGGTACCTGCCGCGCCCTCCTGCTGCCCGCGGTAGCCCAGGGCGCCGAGTCGCACGCCCGACACGAGGTCGCGGGTGAGATGGCCTATGAAGTTCTTGGGCAGGTTGTCGTCGAGTCGGCGGTTCGCCCCCGCGGCGACCCGGCCGTTCCCGTTCACCACGATGCCGGTGAGGGTGAAGCCGGCCAGGTCGGCCATGGCCATCACGCCGCGATCGTACGTGAGGTCGGCGGGTTGATCCCCGATGCGGGCGCGGTACACCGCGTAGTCCTGGTATTCCAGCCGCAGCTCCCGCTTGAAGAGTGGATCCGACACCTGGAATTGACCGACGGCCACGTCCAGCGCCGCGCCCCCGATGTCGTTCACGTAAATGAACGCGTCTTCAATGCCGCCCACTTCGCCGCGCTCAAACAGGAAAAAGTAGAGGTAGTAGGAGAGACTTCCGGAGATCGCCCCACCCGACAGCAGCTTGAGGTTGTACGGCGTCTGGAGATCGGTGGCTGCGTTGCCGTTGCTGTAGGCATTGATGTAGGCGTCGAGCCGGAGCGCGAGCGGAAGATCCTCGAGCAGCCACAGCAGTTCGTCACCCGTGTTTATCGTGTCGGTGGGCTGCTCTTTCGGACTCATCCGGAAGCCGTTGCCGGCGAATGTTTCACCAAACGCGGTCAGCACGGGCACCGGGTTGTGACAGAGGCTGCAACTGACCCGGTAGCGCCGGGCGAATGCGGGAATGCCGTTGGCCGCGTTGGCCTGATCGATAGGTGCGAGGAGCGCGGCGATGAGGCACGCGACGGCAACGGGGGTGGGGAAGGTGGCTTTCATTGGCTTGCTCCTGGCGACGGGCGTGCGACCGGATGCCAAGCTAAACGCGTGATCCTGAGAACCCAGTGAGCCGCGAATGAAGGTCGTTGCTGCGCCGCTACTGTTGCTTCCCCGCCAGCTGCCGTAGCACGAATTCCAGGATCCCCCCGTGCCGGTAGTACTGCAGCTCCTGCGGGGTATCGATGCGCACCGTCGCGGTGAATTCGAGTGTGGAGCCGTCGGGCCCCGTCGCCCGCACCATAAGTTGCTTGCCGCGCGGGAACCATTCGGTCAGCACGTCGGCGAGACCGATGAAGTGGTAGACCTCCTTGCCCGTCAGGCCAAGCGCTGCAGCGCCCTGGTCGGCCGCGAACTGCAGCGGGAGAATCCCCATCCCCACCAGGTTCGAGCGGTGAATGCGCTCATAGCTCTCCGCGATCGCGGCCCGAATGCCCAACAGCCGCGGGCCCTTGGCAGCCCAGTCGCGTGAAGACCCGGCTCCGTATTCCTTGCCTGCCAGCACAATGAGGGGCGTGCCCTCCGCCTGGTACTTCACCGAGGCGTCGTAGATGGACATCTGCTCGCCGTCAGGGAGGTGCACGGTCACAGGCCCTTCGGTACCGGGGGCGAGCTGGTTCTTGAGGCGCACGTTGGCGAAGGTGCCGCGCACCATCACCTCGTGGTTGCCGCGCCGGGAGCCGTAGGAGTTGAAGTCGATCGGCTGCACCCCCTGAGCGACCAGGTACTGCCCCGCCGGGCTCGTTTTCTTGATGGAGCCCGCCGGGGAAATATGATCGGTGGTGATGCTGTCGCCCAGCAGGGCGAGCACGCGGGCGCCGTTGATGTCGCGAACCGGACCCGGTGTGGCCGGCATGCCGTCGAAATAGGGCGCGCGACGGATGTAGGTCGAATCGGGCTCCCAGACGAAGCGATCCCCCGCGGGCACCGGGAGACCGCGCCAGCGCTCGTCACCCGTGAACACCTCGCCGTAGGACTTGTGGAACATCGCCGACTTGATCGACGTGCGGATCAGCTCGTCCACTTCGCGCGTGGTCGGCCAGACGTCTCTAAGATAGACGGGCTTCCCGTCCTTGCCGGTGCCCAGCGGGTCGCGCTGCAGGTCGACATCGATGCGTCCGGCGAGGGCGTAGGCGACCACCAGCGGCGGGGAGGCGAGGTAGTTGGCGCGCACTTCCTGCTGGATGCGGCCCTCGAAGTTGCGGTTACCGGAAAGCACCGACGCAACCACCAGCTCGCCTTCGGCGATCGCCGCGGACACCGATTCCGGCAGTGGCCCGGAATTCCCGATGCAGGTGGTGCAGCCATAGCCCACGAGATGGAACCGCAGCTGCTCCAGGAAGGACATGAGCCCGGCTTGCTTCAGGTAGTCAGTGACCACCTTGGATCCCGGCGCCAGGCTCGTCTTCACCCAGGGGCACGACCGCAGACCTTTCTCGACGGCCTTCTTGGCCAGCAAACCCGCCGCGATCATGACCGAGGGATTCGAGGTGTTGGTGCAGCTCGTGATCGCGGCAATCACCACCGATCCGTGCCGCAGCTCGCAATCCTCCCCGTCGAGCTTCAAGGCGACGTGGGTACGCCGCGGCGGCGCTTCGACTGCCGTGGCCGTGCCGCCCCCTTCGCTCTCCCAACGCCCCCCGTTGGGAGCGGTCGGCGGGGCGATGGGCGAAGTGGGCCGCATGAGCGTCGGCAGCTCGGTCAGGAAGTTCTTGCCGACGTTCTGCAGCCCGACCCGATCCTGTGGGCGTCGCGGGCCCGCGAGGCTTGGCTCGACCGTCGCGAGGTCAAGGGACAACGTGTCGGAGTAGGCGGCTTCGGGTGTTTCCGGAGTGTGAAACAGGCCTTGCTCCTTGCAGTAGGCTTCGACCAGCGCCACCTGCTGTTTCGAGCGGCCGGTGAACTCGAGGTAGCGCAGCGTCTCCTGGTCCACCGGGAAGATGCCGCAGGTGGCGCCGTACTCCGGTGCCATGTTCCCGATGGTGGCGCGGTCAGCGAGCGGCAGGGTCGCGATGCCGGGACCGCAAAACTCCACGAACTTGCCGACGACGCCCTTCTTGCGAAGCATCTCCGTGACGGTCAATACCAGGTCGGTCGCCGTCGCGCCCTCGGCGAGACGTCCGGTGAGCCGGAATCCCACGACCTGCGGGATCAGCATCGACACCGGCTGGCCCAGCATCGCCGCCTCGGCTTCGATGCCGCCAACGCCCCAGCCCAGCACTCCGAGGCCGTTCACCATGGTGGTGTGGGAGTCGGTGCCGACGAGGGTGTCGGGGTAGGCTTGCGGGCTGTCGCCCTCGGTCGTGAACACGACTCGGGCCAGGTACTCGAGGTTCACCTGGTGCACGATGCCGGTGTCGGGCGGCACCACCCGGAATCCCTGAAACGTCTGCTGCGCCCAGCGCAGCAGGGCGTAGCGCTCGCGGTTGCGCTGGAACTCGAGGTCCGCGTTTGCCTGAAACGCGGTGGACGTACCGAACTCGTCGACGATCACGGAGTGGTCGATCACGAGCTCGACGGGCAGGAGCGGGTTCACCTTCCGGGGATCGCCCCCCATGTGCGCCATCGCGTCACGCATCGCGGCGAGGTCCACCACCGCCGGCACCCCGGTGAAATCCTGCATCAGCACACGAGCCGGCATGAACGCGATCTCCTCGTCCGGCGCCTTCTTTGGATCCCAGCGGGCGAGCTTCTCGACATGCGCCGCCGTGACCGTCTTGCCGTCTTCGAGGCGCAACAGGTTTTCGAGCAGGATCTTGAGGGAGAAGGGCAACCGGGCGACGGGGAGGCTGCGCTGGGCGAGGGCGGCCAGGCGAAAGATCTCGTAGGTCCGCCCGCCGACGGCAAGCGTGCCACGAGCTCCGAAGCTGTCTGGATGCTTCATTCCACCACCCGTACCGCCGTGACGAAGTATTGCGTCTCGCCGAAACAGGTCGTGGGGATTCCCACGTGCTGCTCGTAGGCGAGAGCGACACGCTTGCCGAGCGAGGCGTTGATGTAATCGGCGATCTTGTCGTCGCGAACCGTGAATTGGAACTTTTCGGTGAGCGAGCCCGGAATGTTCACCATCGCGAGCTCGCCTTCCCACGTCTTACACAGCCATCCCTTGTGCGAGAATTTCTGCACGTAGCCGGCACGCTCGCCTTCGGAATAGCTCCAGTTGAGCGCGCTCCACGTGTAAAGCGCGAACACGATGATCGGCACCACGACCACGGCCGCGATGATGAGCTTGACCTTGCGGGTGAGCTGGAACGAAAAGTTCATGCGGCGGAATCTACCTCGTACGCTTCGGTCTTATAAGGGACGAACCCCCGTGCGACGTAGTTCGGGAGGGCATTGGGGTGATCGAGGGTGCAGGTGTGCAGCCAGACGCGCGTGGGCTCGAGCGCCCACGCGTCGCGCACCGCGCACGACAGCAGGTGCTTGCCCAGTCCCCGTCCGAGCTCGCCCGGGACGAGGCCGAAGTACGCGACCTCGACGGAGTCGTCGCCCGTCACCCGGGCCAGCTCGTAGTAGCCCGCGAGCGTCGCGCCTCGCCGGGCCAGGTGCACGGTGATCCCGGGAACGGCCAGGTGCGCGAGAATCCGTTCGTCGGTCCAGTTCCAGCGATCGCGCCAATGGTACTGCTGCCCCACCGTTTGATAGCAGTGGCGGTACAGCGCGGCGTCCGCGTCCGGCAGCCGTTCGAGGGTGAGATCGGGAAAGTGCCCGAACCCCGCCCGGAACTGGCTCGACGATGTGAGCTGGAGGTAGGTTCGCGTCACGTGCATAACGCAGTTATTTTACTCGCGACTCGAAGCCAAGTGAACTCGGATGCCCGCGAACGCCCGTTTCGATACTGTCCCATTGCCGGTCGCGCTGCACCTCGCCAGCTACACCGTGATCGGCCTCTTCTGCATGTTCGCCGGGGGGCTGAACCTGATCGATCCCGGTCACATCCTGCGCCTCGGCCTGCCGCTGCTCGCGCTGACGGGATTCAGCTGGGGGTACGTATTCGGGGTGTTGATGGGCCGGAAGGAAGTGATCGGCCTCGGCTTCCTGGCGAGCCTCGCCTATATCGGCGCCGGGGTCTGGAAGTTTTCATCCGATCAGGCGTTCGGCCTGCTGCTGATCGCGATTGGCGCCTACGGTCTTGTCGTGCTGACGCTGTACCGCCGGCGCATCGTTTCCTGAAGACCTGCCCGACCTAGCGGATATCGATTTCGTCGCCGGTGCGCACCGGCGCGGCGGGGAGCTCCACGACGAAGCGAGCGCCGCCCAACACCGACTCCTCGAGCCGGATGCGCCCGCCGAGCGCGCTCACCACCCGCTGACAGATGGCCAGCCCCAGCCCCGACCCTTCGTCGGGGTTCTTGGTCGAAAAGAAGGGATCAAAGATCCGCCCGCGGATGTCTGCCGGCACCCCGGGCCCGGAATCCTCAACGGCGAACCGCAGCCACCCCTCTCGTCCCTGGGTCGTGAGTCGAATCACGGCCGGAGAGAGATTGCGCACGGCGTGTTCGGCGTTGAGCACGAGGTTGAATACGACCTGCATCAGCTCCTGGCCGAGGCCGAGCACCGCGGGCGCCGCGGGGTCGAGCTCTGATTGGACGTCCACGTTCTCCGAGCGCAGCACGCGGCCGCGAATCTCGGCGACGTCGCGCACGAGATCGTTCACCTGGACCGACGTGGGGGTCGTGTCGCTGCGATGGGCGAGCTGGAGGAGGCTGCGCACGATGCTCGCGGCCCGATCCACCTCGCGGACGATGGCGCGCGCCGCCGCCTCGGTCTCGGGGTCCTTCTGGGCGGTGCCGAGAAGTTCCGCTTCCATACGAATGGCGGTCAGCGGGTTGTTGACTTCGTGGGCGACCCCACTCGCGATCTCCCCTACCGTGGCCAGCTTCTCGCGGGCGATCAGCTCGCGCTGCGCCCGCAGCTCCTCGGTACGGTCGTACAGCGCGACCATCATGTCCTGGGAGCCGAGCCCCTCGAGGTCCGCTATCGTGCAGTCGCAAATGCGGCGATCGCCCGAAGGCTGTGTCACGACGACCCGGCCATGCCAGGGCTCAGCGCGGCGGGCCGCCAGCAGCTGCGACAGATCGTCCTCCGCGCACGAGACCCCGAATTCCTGGAGCGGTCGTCCGAGCACGTCCTCGGCACTGTCCAGACCAAAGACGCGCCGGCCGGCATCGTTGACGGTGTGTACGTGTCCGCCGCGATCGACGAGGACCAGGGGCAGGGGGCTGGCGTTGACCATCGCGTCGGCGCGATCGGCGGCGGCGCGGGTGGCTGCCACCGCGTGCGACAGCTCGATGCCGCCGGCGACGTGCGCGGCCACCGCGGTGAAGAAGTGCAAATCCACGACCGTAAACGTCGGTGGCGGCTGGATATCTGTCCCGCCGTGATGGAAACGGACCAGGCCCATGGCGCCTAGCACCCCGGATGCCGACTGCAATGGCGCGATCATCGCGGAGCGCGCCAGCGCCAACCCCACGACCTCGGGGGGGATGTACACGTCCGGTTCTTCCCGGACGTTGTCCGTGATCAGCGCCTCCCCGCTGCGCACGACGCGGCCCGTCGTGCTCCGGTCCAGCGGCAGCAGCATCCCGTCGTACTCTGCCGACCGCCCCAGCGCGACGACCACGCGGGCGGCCTCGCCCGCGGAGTCGCACAACGCCGCGTAGGCGCCCTCCGCGTCGAACAACTTCATCATGCTCTGCATGGTGTAGCGCAGCATCAGGTCGCGCTCGGGCGCAGCCAGAAGCCAGCGTGACAGCTCGACTACGAATGTGCCGAGTCGCTGGTCGTGCTCCAGGGTGGCCCGTCGTCCGACCATCGCGGACAACTCACCAGCGATCTCGAGCGCGGCCCCCAGATTCTCCGCGGTGACATCCGTGCAGGGACCGTGCACGTGTGCCTCAACCCTCCGTCCGGCGCCGTCGGTCCAGGAGAAGGCGCGGGGAGTGGGCCCGGCGGTCCCACTGCTGACCGCCACCCCCTGCTCGCTCGGCGACTCGTGGTGCAGCACGACGTGGGACGCCCCTGTCCACTCGCGCAACAGCTCAGCGACCCGGCCCCAGAATGTTTGAAGGGTGGTCGCTTCGCGGGCGTCGCGCAGCAGTCGAAGAGTGAGGTCGACCATTTGGGTCAAAACCTACGTATGGAAAGGACGTAAGGAAGAGTTCGCAGTCACGGATTCGTCGGCCGGATGTCGATCTCACTCACCATCGCCCGATCTGACAGGGTGAGCGTCGCGAGGACCGCCTGGGCAACGTCGTCGGCCGTCAGGATGCGGTCGCGGTTGGGGCGCATGCGGTCTTGCTTGTCCATGAACGGCGTGGCCACCGAACCGGGACACACGGCGATGACGCGGAGCCCGCGCTTGCGCACCTCGAGCAGCAACGCCTTGGAGAATCCCAACACCGCGTGCTTGGACGCGCAGTAGGCCGTCCCGCCCTCGAAGCCGTTCCGGCCCGCGAGCGAGGCGATGTTGACGATGCTGCTCGGGCTGGCCCGCACGAGCCCGGGGAGGAATGCGCGCGTCACGAGGTAGAGCGATCGGAGATTCACGGCGATCGTCTCGTCCCAGTCCTCGAGGGTGAGCGCTTCGAACGACGCGAAGCGGCCGATTCCGGCGTTGTTCACGAGCACCGCGGCGTCGCCCCGCTCTCGGCCCACGAAGTCGGCGAAGGCGCGGACCGCCGCGGGATCGGCGACGTCGCAGGCTCGGCCGATGACGTCGAGGCCGGACTCACGCAGCGCCGCGACGGTGGCGTCCACGTTGAGGGCCGTGCGGGCGCAGATCGCGACCTTCGCGCCGGCGCCCCCGAGCGCGATGGCGATGGCGCGGCCGATGCCTTCGGTCGCACCGGTAACTACCGCGAGTCGGTTCGTGAGGTCCATATCGTCATAACTCCGGTGCCTTGGCCGCCAAGCGCGCGTTGAAGCGGGCCAGATCGATGGGTGCCCGGACATGTGTGCCTTCGCCGATCGCCTCGGCTCCGTCGCGCGCCGAGACGGCGAACGTCACCGTCTTGTCGACCACGGCAATCACGGTCGCCGTGGCGGTCACGCGGAGACCTACGGGTGTCGCGGCGAGGTGCTTCACGCTCACTGCCACCCCCACCGAGGCCCACCCGGCCGGCAAATACGGCTGGATTGCCTCGGCCGCGGCGAGCTCCATGAGGTACACCATCATCGGCGTGCCGTACGCTTCCGGCATCCCCGGGTGATAGTGCGCGACGGTGAGGTCGCGGGTGACGACCACGGATGTGGTCGCGGTGGCGCCCAGGGGAATAATGATCCCTCCGGGCGTGGTCACTTCCCGCACCACAGCTTCCAGACATCCTGCGCGGCGCCGATCGTCACGTCATTCTGATGCCGCACCAGCGGCAGCCGCAGCAACAGCGGCTCGGCCCCGAGCTTCTCGAGCCAGCGTGTATCGGTGAGCTGCGCCGCCTGCAAGCCGAGCTCGGTGAACCGCTTGGCACCCCGATCGATCAACCCCTGGACGCCGAACTTGCGCGCGAACCGCTCGAGCTCGCGCGGGCTTGGGGGTCGCTCGTCGAGGTCCACAAAGTGCGTCCGAATGCGCCGCTCCGAAAAGAAGCGCAAGGCGGTGCGCGTGTCGGCGCTCTTCCGGACGCCGAAAACTTGCACTTCGATCGGCGTCGTCTCAGCCACAATGCCTCACAGCTTTTCGACGATCCCAACGAGATCGAACCCAGTGAGAATGCCGACGAGTTTGCCATCTGAAACGACCGGTAGGCACCCGATCTTGGCTTGCCGCATCAAGAGCGCGGCTTTGCGGATGGAATCGTCAGGTCCGATCGTCTGGACGTCCGTCTGCATCACCTTGACGATCGGTACGTCGCTGAGGTGGCGGGACCGCTCGATCTCTGGCGCAGCGGCCACCGACGACATCGCCGCATGCAGCAGATCCCGGTGACTGATGAGCCCCACCACCCCCCGCTCGCGTTGACGACCGGCACGTGCCGGACGTGAGCCCACGTCATGATCTCGCGGACGGCGATCAACTTCTTGTCGAAGCGGATCGTGAACACCTTCGGTGTCATGTAGTCTCGAACCAGCATGCTTCGATCGCTCCGTAGGGTCGAGGCTGGCCGGTCAGCTACCAGTGGCGAATTTGACGGCTCCGATGTCAACCAGCCCGTCTAGCGTCGCCTCGAGTTCGGCGGGCCGCAAGCCCGCTTCGCGCGCCAGATCCTCGAGCGACTTTCGGCCGTCGGCGAGCTCGAACAGCGTGGCGATGGCGGTGGTGGTGCGGGCGACCGACACGCGCCCGTGACTCGAGCGCGCGATCAGCAGCCGCGTCGGCTCGCGCGGCGCCTGTGGCACCTCGATCCACGCCTGAAGGAGCCGCGGCAACACGACCGGTAGGTCGTACGTCAAATCCAACAGCATCGTCCCTTCGACCCGCATCGGGACGGACCACTGGTTCTTTCGTTTGGTCTCGTCCGGAGTCCCGTCGCTCCACACCCGCGCGCCGGATTCGACGACCATCATCGCCTGCTCGTAGGACAGGAGCTCCTCCAGGTACGGAATCCCCGCCGTCGTTCCGCCTCGGACGTGATCCACGACGAGGCGCGCCACCGCGACGGCCGACGCGCGGCTACCGAGCACCAATCTGGGCAGCAGAGCCTCGAACCCCGCGTTCGTGAGAATTGCCTCCGGCGCCCGCCCGGTGGTCCTCGCCAGTGCCCGCGAATACTTGAAGAAATGCACCAGGCGCTCGTGGTAGAAGTGCCGCGCGAGGAACCGCGCGAACCGATCCACCCGATCCTGGTTGGCGAGCTCTTGGAGCCGCCACTCTGGGGAGCCGCGGAACGGCGCGTCCGCGAGCGCGCGGATGATCGTGTCCTGGACGGCGCGGTCGCTCCCGGGCCTCGGCATCAGTTACCGAGGGCCTTCCGGATGCGCTCGACGCTCGAGAGCAGCACGTCGGCGCTCAGCAAAGGTGAAAAGGCGTCGAACGTGACGGCCCTGGCCTGCGGGCACCGCGCCACGGCGTGCGCCATGAATTCCAGCATCGCTTCCGCCGGCGCGACGGGTGCGATCCAGGGGCCCTGGAGATCCCGGTCGTGCTCGACGCCGGCTACGTGCAGCTCGACCACCCGTTCCAGCGGAAAGTCGTCGAGAAACGTTCTGGGGTCGGCCCCGTGGTAGTGCGCCTCGAGCCAGACGTGCGGCAGGTCGAGCAGGAACCCGACATCGGTGCGCTCGAAGAAGCGCCGCAACCACTCCGCCTCGGGGATGCGGCTCGCCGTCACGTCGAAGAACCCCGGGATGTTCTCCATCACGAGCGGCTGGTCGAGCCTGGCCTTCAGGGCATTGGCATTCGTGACGAAGCGCTCGAGGAATTCCTCGGTGTAGAGCGGCGGAAACACGTAGTTGAGGTTGTAGGTGCCGTCCTCGGTGTGCAGACATTGGAAGTGCTCGGCGACCCACGGCGTCCGGTACAGCTCGGCGAGCGATCTGGCGCGGGCGATGGCCCGCTCGTCCAGGGGCTCCGACAGCTGCCCGAGGTAGTCGTGCAACAGCAGGGTGTAGCGAGCCTTGATCCGGGGCCACCAGGGATCGTCGGCCCGCGGCGGGTCGGCCATCGCGAGATGATCGATGCCAGTGGCCTGGGCGAGCTCGGCGCCCAGGTGGGGGTTGTAGAATGCGCCGACCATTAGCTTCGCCATCAGTCGTCAGTCCTCAGCCGTCAGTCGTCAGCGTGAGCGAGGTCGCTATCGAGCATCTGGTCCGCCAGCGTCTTCACCTGGGCTGCTACCATCGGCTGCTCTCCACGGTCGGTCCACGCTGCGGCGATCGACTCGGCGGTTTGGGTGCCGTCCAGACGCTCAACGATGAAGCGTTCGCGCGGACCCCATTCACCCGCTGCCTGGAGCGCCTTCGTGGTGGCCCGCGGGAGTCGAAACACTTCCGCGACGATGCCGTCGATGTCCGCGACGACATCCGTGGCCAGCGGGCCCGCCAGCGCGGCCAGGTTCTCTTCAACCTGCCGCTGGTTTCGGGCGCCCGCCAGCACGACCGTCACCCCATCTCGCGCGAGCACCCATCGGAGCGCCAGTACGGGCAGCGACACCCCGGCCTCGTGGGCCAACGGATGCAGGCGCTCGATCACCGAGCGTCGACGGGCGAATTCGCGCCCTTTGAACCAGTAGACTTTCGCCCGGTGGTCGCTGGGCGGAAACTCGGGCGGCGAGACGAATTTCCCGGTCAACAGCCCCGCAGCGAGGGGGCGATAGGCGAGGAACGCCAGATCGCGCTCGCGACACAACGGCAGCTCGCGCTGTTCGACATCCCGGTCGAACACGTTGTAGGCGGCCTGGTAGGATACCACGGGGGCGAGCTCGATTGCCCGCTGGATTTGTAGGTGCGTCGCGTTGCACACGCCGATGGCGCGTGCTTTCCCTTCTTCCTGCAGCTCGTGCAGGGTCTCGAGCTGCCACTCCCAACGCTGTAGGGCTTCGTGGAGCTGCACGAGGTCCACGTAGTCGGTGTCGAGGCGCCGCAGCGAGTCTTCTAGGGAGCGCCGGGGGTCGTCGTGCGGCCCGACCTTGGTCGCCAGGGTGACGCGGTCCCGGTGGGGCTTCAGCGCACGGCCCAGCAGGCGCTCGGAATCGCCGCCGCCGTAGGTAGGCGCCGTATCGAAGAACGTGACGCCGCGCTCCTGGGCGAGCTGGACCGTGGCCAGGCGCTCGGCTGCGTCGCCAGCGTCGCCCCAACCTGATCCGCCCACGCCCCACGCGCCGAAACCGAGGAGCGGCGTGGTCCCGCCAAAAAGAAGGGGCCCGAGATTCATCCGGGCCCCCTCGCGCTTCTAGCGTGATTCAGGCGTGGCAGGTGGGAACGAGCTCGGTCGTCTCGACGATTTCGGGACGATGGCAGCTCGGCACCAGATCCTGAGTCTCGATGATCTGCATCGTTGCCTCCACGGAGATTGAGGTGTGTGAACGTGGTCGGCAAACCATACGGGTTGCCTGAACACCCGTCAACCCGTAAGTCTCCCCTTTGTGAAACCGAAAACGGGTTCCCGGGTTCCATGATCCCCGTCCACGTGCTGCTGACGGAGAACACTATCGCCGAGGACTTCGTGTCCTCGTTTACGGCCCGGCGGCTCGCTGAGAAATTTTTTTACTGGTTTCCACTTTCCGTGCGGGCCTGGCTCGCGCTCTGCTCCGACGGCGCGTACCGGAATTTCGTTCGCTCCCACTCGCTCATCTCGCAGTTCGCCAAGGACTTGGGGCGGCACATCCAGCCCGCGTCCCTGGAAGTGCTGAGTCTCGGATCAGGGCAAGGGGACAAGGACCTGATCCTTTTGCGGTCGCTGGTGGAGCAGGGGATACGGGTACGCTATCTGCCCGTGGACGCGAGCCAGGCGCTGCTCGAGATGGCCTGCGGTGGAGCGCTCGCGGCGGGCATCTGGGCCCAGGCCACCAAGGCCGATTTCACGCACCCCGATCATTTGGCGACGCTGACCCCGATTGGTGACGCGCCACCGCGCCTGGTGTTGCTGCTGGGCAACACCCTGGGCGCTTTCGATCCACTTGCCTTGGCCCGGTCGTTACGCGTGCTGCTGCGTGAGGAAGACCTGCTGCTGGTGGATGGCGAGATTTACGCCGGTGGCCAGACTGTGGCGGGCTACGACAATCCACTGAACCGGCGCTTCGCATGGGCGCCGCTGCATGCTGTGGGGATTGGGGAAGCGGACGGAACGATCGTATTCGAGGACGTCACCGACGACCGGCTCGTCGGGTTGCATCCGTTGCGCAAGCACTTCCACGCCGCCCGCGACGTGGCGGCCCGGCTAGGCGGCGAGACGCTGGGGATTCGTGCTGATGAGCGGCTGGAGATGAACCACTCCTACAAGTATGGAGCCGACACGTTTCTCCGGATCCTCGATGATGCGGACCTTGCGGTGCGGTGGCGCGCCCTGAGCGACGACGGGCGCTTTCAGATGGTGCTGGCAGCGCCAAAATGACGCCCGTCCTCGAAGTACGCGGGGTCGGATACCAGTTGCCGAGGGGTGGGCGGTCCCTCGTCACGGATGTGCACTTCAACGTGGGGGCCGGCGAGACACTCGTCTTGCTCGGCCGAAGCGGTTCGGGAAAGACCACCACCCTGAAGCTCGTCAATCGCTTGCTCGAGCCAACGGCAGGGGAGATCCACGTTGCCGGCCGAACGACCAGCGAGTCAGACCCGCACCGCCTGCGGCGCGGGATCGGGTACGTGATCCAGGACGTCGGATTGTTCCCCCATTTCACCATCGAGCAGAACGTCGGCCTCGTCCCACGGCTTGAAGGTTGGACACCCGACCGGGTCGCGGCCCGCGTGCGTGAGTTGTTGACCCTCGTGGGGCTCGACCCCGACCACTTCGCCGGACGTCGCCCGCACGAGTTGTCCGGCGGCCAGCGCCAGCGCATCGGTGTGGCACGCGCTCTCGCTGCCGACCCTCCGCTGCTGCTCATGGACGAGCCCTTCGGGGCCCTCGACCCCATCACCCGGGTGGAGCTGCAGCGTGAGTTCAAGCGACTCGAGGAGCAGCTCCGCAAGGCGGTGGTGTTCGTGACGCACGACGTACGCGAGGGCCTGCTGCTCGGCACGCGGATTGGCCTGATGCAGGACGGTCGACTGGTGTTCGTGGGCACCCCGGGCGAATTCCGTCGCTCCGACCACCCCGAGTGCCGGGCGTTTCTGGAGGCGGCGGCGTGAGCCTGCTCGACTTTTATGCCCGCAATTCCCGGGAGGCGCTCGGCTTGCTCGGAGAGCACCTCTTCCTCGTCGTCATTTCGACGGTCGTGGCCGTGGCGATCGGCGTCCCGCTCGGCATCCTGCTCACCCGCCGTCCCGGCTGGCGCCGGCCCATCCTGGGATTCGCCAACGTCTGCCAGACGATCCCGAGCCTCGCGCTGTTCGGGTTTCTCATTCCCCTGCCGTTCATCGGCGGCGTGGGGGCGCGAACGGCGATTGTGGCGCTCGTGGTCTACGCGCTGCTGCCGATCGTGCGCAACACCTACACGGGAATCGTAAATGTCGATCCGGCGGTCCGTGAGGCAGGTCGTGGGATGGGGATGACGGACCGCGAGCTGCTCGTGATGGTCGAGTTGCCGCTCGCCGCCGGGGTCATCTTTTCTGGAATTCGGGTGGCTACGGTGATCGGCGTCGGTGTAGCGACGATCGCGGCGGCGGTGGGCGCCGGCGGTCTCGGCGTGTACATCTTCCGCGGCGTGTCGGTGGTGGACGACACCCTGATCCTGGCGGGGGCGTTGCCGGCGGCGCTGCTCGCGCTCGCCGCGGACGGGCTCCTCGGGCTGGTCGAACGGAGGTTCGCGTGGCGGACGTGAACGACCCGATCCCCAGCCGAGCCGGCCCTTTAGGGCACGGACTGATGCTGGGACTGAGTGTTCTCCTCACCCTGACTGGCTGCGCCCGGGGTGACCGCATCATCGTTGGCGCGAAGAACTTCACGGAATCCGACCTGCTGGCCGAGATCGTGGCACAGCAGATCGAGCGACGCACCGGACTGCCCGTGGGCCGAAAGCTGCACCTCGGCGGCACCTTCGTGTGCGACCGGGCGATCAAGTCGGGGGACATCGACCTGTACGTCGAGTACACGGGCACGGCGTACACCGCGGTGCTGAAACACCCGCCGGGCCCTTCGGCCGACAGTGTGTACCAGGCCGTCGCCGAGGAGTACCGCAGACGTTGGGGACTGGTCTGGACGGCGCCATTCGGTTTCAACAACACCTTCGCCGTGGCGGTGCGACAAGCCGCCGCCGACAGTCATGGCCTGCGCACCATCTCGGATCTGGCGCGCATCGCACCTCAATGGAAAGCCGGTTTTGGCTACGAGTTCCTGAACCGGGCGGACGGGTTCACGGGCTTGGCCACCCTGTACGGCCTCAAGTTCTCAGCCCCGCCGACCGCGATGGACCTCGGACTCACGTACCGCGCGCTCGCCGAGGGCCAGGTGGACGTGATCGCCGGCAATTCGACCGACGGACAGCTCGAGGCGCTCCACCTCGTGGCGCTCGAGGACGACCGGCACTACTTCCCGCCCTACGAGGCCGCGCCAGTGGTCCGCGCGCCAGTGCTCGAGCGCCATCCGGAGGTGCAGCGGGCGCTCGCCGAGCTCGGGCGGCGGATCGACGACGCCGAGATGCGCCGGCTCAACGCGCTCGCGGACGTCGAGCATCGGGATCTTCGCGAAATCGCCCGTGACTGGCTGGCACGAGCGCTGCCGTAGGATGACCGGGTGAGCCCCCGAATCATCCGGACCTACCTGTTCATCACGGGGCTATTCAACCTCGCGGCTTCGCTCATTTGGGGCGTCGACACGCTGTTCAAGCTCGACGCCGGCCTCGACATCTTCCAGGTGATGCTCACCAACGCCGCGTTCACCCTCGGGATGGTGATGTTTGAGATCCCGACCGGAGTGGTGGCGGACACGTTGGGCCGGCGCGTATCGCTGCTGCTCTGCATCGCCACGCTGTTCGTGGCCACGCTGCTTTATGTGTCGACCGCCTGGCGCGGGTGGGGCTTCTGGCCGTTCATGGGCACGTCGGTCCTGCTGGGGCTCGGCTACACGTTTTACACAGGCGCGGTGGATGCCTGGTTGGTGGACGCGCTCAAGGCGACCGGCTACACCGAGCCGCTCGAGCCGGTATTCGCGAAGGGACAGATGGTGTTTGGCGCGGCGATGCTCGTCGGAACATTGGGCGGCGGGTTCCTGGGCCAGCTCCACCTGTACCTCCCATATCTCGTGCGGGCCGCCATCTTCGTGCCGCTGTTCGGAGCGGCATGGCTCGCGATGGTCGAAATCGGTTTCACGCCGCGGGCGCTCGACTGGCGGCGCGTCCCCGCCGAGCTGCGACGCGTGTTCATCGAAGGATTGACCTACGGGCTGCACCATCGAGTGGTACGACCCGTGATGCTCGCCTCGTGTGTCAACATGAGCTTCATGATCTTCGGGTTCTACAGCTGGCAGCGGTATTTCCTCGACCTGCTCGGCCGCGATCTCATATGGGTGTCCGGTCTCATCGCCGCCCTGCTATCGCTGTCGATGATCCTCGGGAACGCGCTGATGCGGCCGCTGTCCCGCATCGTGCGGACGCGGACGGGCCTTCTGATCGGCTCGATGGCGATCCAGGCGGCGATGGTCGTGCTATGCGGGGTACTCGGGCTGAGGGTGACAGCGAGGGAACACCAAGGCATGCCCATCCGGTTCATCGCGGTGGTGGGGCTGTACCTCGTGTATGGCGTCGCCCTGGGCGTCATAGGACCGGTCAAGCAGGGCTATCTGAACGCCCACATCCCTTCTACCAATCGCGCGACTATCATTTCGCTCGATTCGTTCTTTGCGAACCTGGGCGGCGTGGCCGGGCAGTCGGGGTGGGGGTACCTGGCCCGAGCGCGTTCGATCGCGGAAGCGTGGGTCGGCGCCGGAGCAACGTTGCTGATAGGCATACCGTTGTACTGGGTGGCGAGACGAAACGACAAGAAGCTGGACCAACTCTAGGCGTCCTAGCGTCGATTGAACTTCGGCAGCTCGTTCCGGTGCCGCTTCAGGAATTCCTCGTAGCGGTGGCTGTCGGTGTAATCCCGCATCTCGCAGATCTGCTGGCCCCGGAAGGTGAGGATGGCGCACGTCCGCTGGTCCAGCACGTCCTGCGGATCGCTCTTTAGCCAGCTGCGCTCGCGGATCTCCACGATCACGCGATCGTCGGCATCGTACCAGGTGCGCCACACGTCCTCGTAGCCCCAATCGGCG
Source organism: uncultured Gemmatimonadaceae bacterium (assembly GCA_964596925.1). Lineage (GTDB taxonomy): Bacteria > Gemmatimonadota > Gemmatimonadetes > Gemmatimonadales > GWC2-71-9 > DASTHG01. The sequence continues at coordinate 70,321 of CAZQWQ010000072.1, forward strand.
GCGCCGAGGCCCTGCTCGCGGTTGTTCATAGAGCGAATCACCGTTTCGCGGCCGCGCCATTCACCGCCGATCGGCGGCGTGCCGGCGCACCAGTAGACGATGTCCTCGGTAAAGTACGAGGCGACCTCGTCCATCTGTCCCGCGAACAGGGCTTTCTCGTATGCCATCGCCACCCCCATGCGCGTGCTCATACCGCCGCCCCCTCCGGCATCGTGACGGGATTCGCCTTGCGACCGGCCCGCTCCATTGGCCGGTCCATCTCGGACTTATGCTCGTCGAGAATCTTCCAGAACTCCACGGCTCGCCCGGCCAGCTCGCGTGAAGCGACGGCGAGCGCTTCGCTCATTTTGACCTGGCGCACATTGTTTTCCATGTCCTCGGCGTCCCAGCCGCGGGAATGGGCGATGAACGGAAACGGCGGGAACATGAAGCCCAACTCCGACCAGAAGGTGAACATCGACCCGGCCACCCCCTGGATGTTGTCCTGGCCGCCCGTGATGATGAATCCCGCGACCTTGTGTTTGATCAAGACCGTGTTGTGGATCGTGACCTGATTCTGCACGCAGTTCAGCCGCTCGACCATCTTGTAGTACAACGACGACGCGTTCCCCCAGCGGATCGGCGTGGAGATCAGCACCACGTCCGCCCAGTTGACGAGCCCCTCGTACACTGCCGTCAGCTGGTCGTCTGGATCGCGTTCGGTGATGGCGCACGGCCAGGTGCAGGCGTGCGACGCCTTGGAGTAATTCCCCTCGCAGTGGCGGAACGTCAGGTCGCGCAGCTGAATGGTCTGGGTGTCGGCGTGCAGTGTGTCCTTCGCGTGCCGCATCGCGTGCTCGAGCAGGGCATCGGAGGTCGAAAAGCGAGGATTGGCGGCGTCCATCGCGGTGGTCGAAATGCCAAGCACGCGCGGCGCGGCGCCGGCCGGCTTTTCCTTCGGGGTGAGCAACGGATGCGGCTCGTGCTTGATCACCTTCCGGGGCGTGACCGGCGGAGTCTGCACGTAGACGCCATCGGCGCGCTCCTCGATCGCGTAGACCGCGGCGGCGTCCTCCCCGTACCCCTCGGGCCCCTTGCCGGTTTCGAGGCTGTACTCCCAGCCGTGCCAGGGGCACATCACGAACTCGCCTCGCACCCGGCCCTCGCATAGCGGGCCGCCCTTGTGATTGCAGGTGTTGGAGATCGCGCGAAACTGTCCCTGATAAGGGAACACCGCGATGGTGTGCCGGTCGAGCTTCACCGCGTACGGGGCGCGGGCGAGCAGCTCGTCCTTTGTGCCGAGGCGATGCCACGTGCTCATGGGAGCTCCGGAAAAAAGGCCGCGGGAAACGTATCCCTGAGCGCCCGTGCCTGCGACGGGTAGATTGTCCGCCCATGCCGACCTCGTCTTCGCGCCCGCGACTGTTCGTCATCTGGCTCACGATATTCATCGACCTGATGGGATTCGGCATCGTGATGCCGATCCTCCCGTACTACGCCCAGCGGTTCGGCGCGCACGGGCTTGGCTATGGTGCGCTGGTCGGCGCCTTCTCGCTCATGCAGTTTCTCGCTACTGCGCTGCTCGGCCGGCTCTCCGATCGTGTCGGGCGGCGACCGATCCTCCTCACCACGATGTTGCTCAACGCGGCGGGCTATGTGCTGTTCGCGTTCGCCCCGTCGTACTTCCTGCTGCTGTTGTCGCGACTCGTCTCCGGCTTTGCGGGCGGCAATATCTCCGCCGCCCAGGCCTATGTCGCCGACATCACGTCCGCCGAGGATCGCTCGAAGGGCATGGGGCTCATCGGAATGGCGTTCGGTCTCGGCTTCATCGTCGGCCCGGGGATCGGGGTGCTCGCGGCGCACTACGGCGGCCATGCCGGCCCCGGACTCGTAGCGGCGGGGCTGTCCCTCGTGAACCTCGTATCGGCATACTGGATTCTCCCCGAATCGCTCAAGCAAGAACACCGCTCGGCGCGAAACATCTGGCCGTTCGGCCACATGGCCGAGGCCCTCGCCCACCCGGAACTGCGAGCGTTGATGCTGGTGTGGGCCATCGCTCCGTTCGCGTTCGCCGGCTACACCGTCGCCTTGCCGCTGTGGGCGGCGGCTTCGCTCGGGTGGGAGGAGCAGCAGTTGGGCGTGTTTTTCGTGGTGGTGGGAGCGGTCGCGGCGATCGTGCAGGGCGGGCTGTTCCGGGTGCTCACCAAGCGCGTGGGGGACCGTGCGCTGCTCATCGCGGGGATGGTCGGCATGGCGCTCGCGATCGGCGCCGTCCCTTTCCTGGCGAGCTCCGGCGCCCTGTACGCCTGGACCGTCGTGCTGGCTTTTTCCAACAGCATTATGTCGCCGGCGGCGGCGGGACTGGTCTCGACCTTCGCCGCCGCGAACGAGCAGGGCACGGTCCTCGGCGTGGCGCAGTCGCTCGCGGCGTTGGGCCGGTTTTCCGGACCGGTGATGATCGGCGGGGTGTACGACAGGGTCGCACCGACGCCAGCCTTCATAGCCGCGGCCGGCGTCATGCTGGTGGGCTGGATCGCATCGTTGGGGGTGCCCAGAGCCAGGCGGCAAGGGGGTGGTGCGCCGCCCGGGCCGGGATAGAATATCGGTGGTCTTCAACACCATGAAAAAGGAGCGATCATGTCGAAACGGTATTACGCCGCCCTCGCGTTCGTGACGCTGGCTGGGGCGTCCACTCTCCGGGCTCAGGCTCCCGAGCCGCCGAAGCCCGGGCCCGAACATCAGAAGCTCGCCTACTTTGTCGGCCGTTGGAACATCGAAGGGACCGTGCAGGCCAGTCCGATGGGCCCCGGCGGAACGATCACGGCGACGGACACCTGCGAGTGGTTTCCGGGAGGATTCCACCTCGTGTGCAAGTCCGATGGGCGAGGCCCGGCGGGTGAGATGCATGGTCTCAACCTCCTGGGTTACAGCGCGGACAAGAAGCGCTACACGTACTACGGTATCGATAACAGCGGCTGGGGCGACGGCGCGACCGGCGAGGTGACCGGCGACACATGGAATTGGGACTCGGAGGGGACGTACGGCGGGCAGGTGGTGAAGACGAGATACACGATCAAGCAGCTCTCGCCCGACTCGTACACCTGGCGTGTGGAGACGTCGATTGCGGGCGGGCCATGGACGCTCGGGGGCGAAGGACGGGAAACCCGAGTCAAGTAATCAGGCACTCGAGTCGCGCAGACGCTCCCAAAACCACGGAGCGTCCGCGCGTCCCGTCTAGCTGTCCCTGCGTCCCTCCCGCATATTCTCCTTCCCCCCGGGAAGGAGGTTGCGCGGATGCGCGTCTATAAGACTGGAGAAATCCGCAACGTGGCGGTCGTGGGCCACGGCGCGAGCGGCAAGACATCCCTCGTCGACGCCCTTGCGTTCGTGGCTGGCACCAGCAAGCGGCATGGGTCCGTCAAAGACGGTACCGCCCTCACCGATTACACCGCAGACGAAATCGAGCGCAAGTACTCCATCAACCTGGCACTCGCTGTGGCCGAGTGGATGGACACGAAGCTCAATCTCATCGACACTCCGGGCTATCTCGACTTCACCGGCGACGCGCTTGCCGGGATCTGGGCGGTCGACGGGGTGGTGGTAGTCGTCCCCGCGACGGCGGGCGTCGAGGTGGGAACCGAGAAGGTGTGGGAGTACTGCGAGCAGCGCGGCGTGCCGCGGATGTTCTTCGTGTCGCTCATGGACAAAGAGCACGCAGACTTCGAGAAGGTATTCACATCGATCAAGGAACGGCTCACGCCCAAGGTGATCCCGGTGGAGATCCCGGTTGGAGAGGGACCGGAATTCCACGGGATCATCAACCTGTTCTCGAAGAAGTGCCATCTGTACAAGAAGGGGACGAAGGCGGGGGAGTACGATGAGGTGGACGTGCCCGCCGAGTACCAGGAACGATTCGCGAAATACTCGCAGGAGCTGCTCGAGAGCATCGCGGCGACCGACGATACGCTGCTCGAACGTTACCTGGGAGGTGAAGAGATCGGCCGCGACGAGGCGATCCGAGCGTTGAAGGCGGGAATGCTGAAGGGGGAGATCTATCCGTTGTTCTGCGGCGCCGCCGAGCTGACGTACGGCACGCGGGCGCTGCTGTCGAAACTGGTGGAACTGTGCCCATCGCCGGCCGAGCGGCCGCCGGTGGAGGGACAGAAGTGGGGCAGCGCGGAACGGATTACGCTCCAGCCGGCCGACACGGCACCGTTCGTGGCGCAGGTGTTCAAGACCATCTCTGAGCCGCATGTCGGTGACGTGACGTTCTTCCGCATCTACAGCGGGAGCGTGAAAAACGGCCAGGACGTGTACAACGCGCCGCGCCAAGCGGTGGAGAAGCTGAATCACTTGTGTGTGGCCGTTGGGAAGGAGCGCACCGAGGTCGCGGAGCTGCATGCAGGGGACATCGGGGTCGTGGCCAAGTTGCGCGACACGCACACGAACGACACCCTGTCCACCCAGACGAACCAAATCGTCCTGCCCAAAATCCCATTCCCCGAGCCGATCATCGCGGTATCGGTCGAGGTGAAGCAACGCGGCGAGGAGGACAAGCTCTCGACGGGGTTGCACAAGCTGCACGAAGAGGATCCGACCTTCCACCATGAATACAACGGGGAGCTCGGCCAGACTCTGATCCGCGGCCTGGGGGAGCGGCACCTCGAGATCGTCGTCGGGCGGCTGGCTCGCAAGTTCGGGGTCCACGCGCAGATCGGGAAGCCGAAAATCGCCTATCGCGAAACGCTGCGCGGTAAGGGCGAAGGGCAAGGAAAGCACAAGAAGCAGACCGGCGGCCGCGGCCAGTACGGCGACTGCTGGATCCGCGTCGCGCCTCTGGCGCGCGGTTCGGGATTCGTGTTCGAGGACAAGATCGTGGGCGGCGTGATCCCACGGCAGTACATCCCCGCCGTGGAGAAGGGGATCGTCGAGGCGATGGGGCGCGGCCCGGTCGCGGGGTATCCCCTCGTGGATTTCAAGGTGGAGCTGTACGACGGCTCCTACCACGACGTCGACTCGAACGAAATGTCCTTCAAGATGGCTGGCATCCTCGCGTTTCGGAACGTGACACCGAGCTGCAAGCCGGTGCTGCTCGAGCCGATCATGGAGGTCGAAGTCTGGACGCCGGACGACTACCAGGGCAGCGTGATGGGCGACCTGTCGTCGCGGCGCGGCCAGATCCTCGGCACGGAGCCCGACGGGCGGCTGGTGAAGGTCAAAGCGCTCGTTCCCGAGGCCGACCTCGACCGCTACGCCACGGTGCTGCACTCGATCACGCACGGGCGCGGGACGTACCGCCAGAAATTCCACGCCTACGAGCAGGTGCCGCCGGAAGCGGCGCAGCGGGTGATCGAGGCGCGGAAAAAGGAGCAAGAAGAGGCGAAAGCCTAGCTCCATGGCCGACCTTCTGGACCGCCTTCGCACGGCGCTCGCCGACCGCTACCTGTTCGAGCGGGAGGTGGGCCGTGGGGGGATGGCGACGGTGTATCTGGCCCAGGACCAGAAGCACAACCGCGCGGTGGCGATCAAGGTTCTCCACCCCTACTTGGCCGTCAACCTCGGCCCCGAGCGGTTCCTCCGCGAGATCCAGATCGCGGCACAGCTCCAGCACCCCCACATTGTCCCCCTGTACGACTCCGGACAGGCCAACGAGCTGCTGTACTACGTGATGCCCTACGTGGAGGGGGAATCGCTGCGCCAGCGCCTCGACCGAGAAAAGCAGCTGCCGCTTGAGGATGCCATTCATCTGGCCCGCGCCGTCCTCGCCGCCCTCGACTACGCGCACCGCCACCAGGTCGTGCACCGCGACATCAAGCCCGAGAACGTGATGCTGCACGAGGGCGAGGCAATGGTGACCGATTTCGGGATCGCCAAGGCCGTCACTGCGGCGGCGGCCGACAACCTGACCCAGACTGGCGCGACGTTAGGCACGCCCGCCTACATGAGCCCGGAGCAGGCGAGCGGAGCGATCGAGTTGGATGGACGCAGCGACGTCTACAGTTTGGCGTGTGTACTGTATGAGATGCTGACTGGCCGGACACCGTTCGTCGGGCCGACGGCCCAGGCGATCATCGCCCAGTGCTTCACGAGCGCGCCCCCATCGTTGCGCACGGCGGGGAACGGTGTGCCGGAGTGGGCCGATCAGGCGATCCTGAAAGCGTTGGCGAAGGAGCCGGGCGGCCGGTTCGCCACGGCGGCGGCTTTCTCCCAGGCGTTGAAAGCGCCCGGCGCTGCGACCACTCCTTCCGGCGCGACGCCGGCGACGCCTGCGCCCCAGACTGGCGCCGTCGCGAAGTCGATCGCCGTGCTGCCGTTCGTGAACATGAGCGCCGACCCCGAGAACGAGTATTTCACCGACGGCATCGCCGAAGAGATCATCAACGCGCTGACGAAGGTCCAGGCACTGCGGGTGGCGTCACGCACTTCGTCGTTCGCGTTCAAGGGAAAGAACCAGGACATTCGCAAGGTGGGCGAGCAGCTCAACGTCGGCACGGTGCTCGAAGGGAGCGTGCGCAAGGCGGGGACCAAGTTGCGGGTTACGGCCCAGCTCGTCAGCGTCACCGACGGGTACCATCTCTGGTCCGAGCGCTACGACCGCGAGCTGCAGGATGTGTTCGCGATCCAGGACGAGATTGCCGAGAACATCGTTCGGGCGCTGCGCGTGGTCCTCAGCGATGCGGAGAAACGAGCGATCGAGAAAGCGCCCACCGACAACGTGCAGGCGTACGAGTACTACCTACGCGGGCGGCAGTTTTTCCATCAATTTCGGCGCACAGGAATCCAGTTTTCCCGCCGGATGTTCGAGCGGGCGATCGAGATCGACTCCGGCTACGCCCTCGCCTACGCCGGCATCGCCGACTCCTGCTCCTTCCTCTACATGTACTGGGACGGCAGCAAGGCCAACCTCGAGGGCGCGCACTCGGCGAGCCGCAAAGCTCTGGCGCTGGATCCCGAGCTGGCCGAGGCACACGCCTCGCGCGGGTTCGCGCTCTCCCTCAGCAAGCAGTACGATGAAGCGCGGCGCGAATTTGAGACGGCGATCCGGCTCGACCCGAGGCTGTACGAGGCCCACTACCTGTACGCTCGTGCCTGCGTCCAGGAGGGTAGTTTCGCGGAAGCCGTGCAGCACTATGAGGAGGCCTCTCGTGTGCGCCCCGAGGACTACCAGGCGCTGTTGCTGGTACAGACACCACTGACCCGGCTGGGCCGCACAGATGACGCGCTGGTGTCCTTGCGCCAGGGCTTGCAGGTGGCTGAGAAGCACCTCGAGCTGAATCCGGACGACGCTCGCGCCCTGGTCCTGGGCGCCGCCGCGCTGGTGCAGCTAGGCGAGGTGGAACGCGGTCTTGAGTGGACCAGACGTGCGCACGCAATTGACTCGGAGGATTCAGGAATCCTCTACAACGCGGCCTGCGTGTACTCCCTTGTGGGGCAGCCCGAGGACGCGTTCGCCTGTCTAGAAAAGGCGATTCAAAACGGATTTGGGCATCGTGAGTGGCTGGAGACTGATTCTGACTTCGACGCGATGCGCGGAGATCCACGTTTCCAGGCGTACTTGAACAGACTCTGAGGATTAAGCCTCCCGAAGGAGACGAGTATGCGAGCAGTGGTCGTTTTCACATCTACCCTGATGATCTGGACCGCCTGCAAAGGGGCGGAAAAGCCGAACCCGGAGGTTCCGCCGCCGCCGCCCACGGCGAGCAAAGTGGGTACGGTGGACAGCCTGCAGACCCCGGAGTCGGTAAAATGGGATTCGGTCCAGGACGTTTACTTCGTCTCAAACATCAACGGCAGCCCGCTGGCAAAGGACAACAACGGGTTCATCAGCCGCGTGAGACCCGACGGCTCGATCGAGAGCCTGCGATTCATCGAGGGTGGCAAACCCGGTGTGATGCTGAATGCGCCCAAAGGGATGGCGATCTCCGGTGACACGCTGTGGGTAACGGACATCGACGCGGTTCGCGCGTTCGACGCGAAGACCGGCGTGCCCGTGCTGTCGGTCGATCTGCGCCGCCAGGGCGCCATTTTCCTGAACGATCTGGCGGTCGGTCCGGACGGCGCCCTGTACATTACCGACTCCGCCATCGGGTTCGATGAACAGGGTACCATCACGCATCCCGGGATAGACCGCATCTTCCGGATCGGCGAGCGCCACCGGGTGAGCGTCGCCGCGGAGGGTGACACCCTCCAGCGACCGAACGGGATCACCTGGGACGAGGTGGGGAAGCGGTTCATCGTGGCGCCGATTGGCGGGCCATCCGTGTTCGCCTGGAAACAGGGAAACGTGGCGCCCACCGCGATCGCCAGGGGTCCGGGCGGCTTCGATGGGGTCGAAATGGTCCAGGGCAGGCTGTTCATCTCCAGTTGGACCGACTCCACCGTGTCGGCGTACGAGAGCGGCAGCCAGGTGAAGGTGATCAGCGGCGTCGCGAGCCCGGCCGATTTCGGCTACGACGCGAAGCGAAATCGGATCTTGATCCCCGTTTTGACCGGGAACCGCATGGAGATCTGGCAATTGCCATGAGCGGCGGGAAGCTCTCTTTACGGCACATCAAGACGCTGGCGGAAGAGGCCCCTTAGCCGAGTAGATCATCGTCGCCCAGCACCACCGGCTTCCTCGCTTCTCGATCCGAACGTTCCCTTCTCGGGCGAGCTCCTCGATGAGCGGGAAGTGCGCCGCCAGTCCCTCGCTGAACGGGTACCACTGCTCCTCGATCTTTGTGACGACGGAGAACCGGGCGCGAGCCCGGTCCAGAATTCGGTCTTCCCGCGAGAGGGTCAACACCGGAAAGACGAACCGGCCGCCCGGCGTGAGATGTTCCGGAGCCCGGTCCAGGATTTCGAGGATCCACCGCGCGCCGTCGCGCCCGGCGTCGCTCGGAACGCTCGACGGGTACCATCCCGAGAGGCGATCGAGCGGCTCCGCGACGCCTGACACATCGTCGACAATGAGGTCGAACCGTTGTCCCGCCCACGGGTCGAACGAGCTGCCGTGCCGGCAGTCGACACGCACGCCGTTCCGCTCGGCGTTGGCACGCGTCAACTGGACGGCCTCAGGACTCAGATCGGAGGCGCACACGGACGTCTCCGGCGGGAGGAGCCGGGCCAGCACGACTGCGACGATCCCGCTGCCGCACCCCAGGTCGAGCACCGATCGACAGGGCCGGCCCAATGCGCCGCGCGCCGCGCGCAGCAACAGGACCGTCGTGGACGTGGGATGGAACACGTCCGGCGTAGTGGCGACCGTGATCGCCTCGGCATCGCCGAGCTTCTTATCTCGATAGCTGAACTCAGACGCCGTCATGGTACTCCCGTTGTGGGGCAGAAAGAGTACCAATCCGGGCCGAGGCGCGCTACCGGCGGGCTGGCGGGGGGGTCGAGAGTACCACCCCTTCGCCGATCGCGACCCCGGGTCCGGCGAGACCCCCAAGGTCGCCGCCGAGATATGCCTCCTCGCCGTGCTCGGTCAGGTCGAGCCCGGTGATCTCGTCCCGCACCTCTGGGCGCACACCGAGCACTGCCCGTACTACGACGAGAATCACGGCCGTGCCAACGCCCGCCAGGGCGACCGCCGCCAGGACGGCGAGGGCCTGGATGCCGAGCTGGGCCGGGTTGCCCGCGAGCAGCCCGTCCGCGGCGCCGGGGTTCGCCAGCTTCGTGGCGAAGATGCCCGTGAGCAGCGCACCGCCGATGCCGGCGAGCCCGTGGCAGGAAAAGACATCGAGCGAGTCGTCGAGCCCGCTCTTCGAGCGGCGCTGGATGGCGAAATAGCTCAGCGTGGCGCAGAGGGCGCCGATCGCCAGGGCGGCACGGGCTGTGACGTAACCCGCCGCCGGGGTGATGCCGACCAGTCCCACGACGGCGCCCGTGGCGGCGCCGACTGCGGTGACCTTGCCGCCCCGGATGGCGTCCAGCGCGGCCCATGTGACGAGTGCCGCCGCGGCGGCGGTGTTGGTGTTGACGAATGCGAGCACCGCAATGCCGTTGGCGGCGAGGGCCGACCCGGCGTTGAACCCGAACCAGCCGAACCACAGGAGCCCGGCACCGAGGAGGACGAGAGGCACGTTGTGCGGCACGAGCGGCGTGCGGCGAAAGCCCCGGCGGGGGCCGAGCATCCATGCGGCCACCAGCGCTGACACGCCCGCGCTGATGTGCACCACGGTCCCGCCGGCGAAATCGAGCGCCCCGAGCTTCAGGAGCCAGCCGCCGGAGCCCCAGACCCAGTGGGCCAGCGGCACGTACACCAGCATGGCCCACAGCACGAGAAACGCCACGTAGGCGCGAAACCGCATGCGCTCCACGATCGCCCCGGAGATCAGGGCGGGCGTGATGATGGCGAACATTCCCTGGAAGACCGCGTGCGCCTGGAGCGGGATGGTGGCGCCGTACGAGGCATCGGGCTCGAGCCCCACGTTCGCGAAGCCGATCCAGCCGAGCCCGCCGATCCAGGCTGTCCCGGGGGCAAAGGCGAGGGAATAGCCGAACAAGACCCACAGCACACCGATCGCGCCCAGCGCCACGATGCTCATCATCATGGTATTGAGCGCGTTCTTGGAGCGCACCAGGCCGCCGTAGAACAGCGCCAGGCCAACGGTCATGAGGAGCACGAGAGCGCTCGCCGTGAGCACCCAGGCGGTGTCACCGCTCGAGATCGTGTTCATCGCCCCTCCGCGGTCGGACTCTCGTCGCGAGTGGCGATGGCGGCCTGTTGCACCTGATCGGCGTTGACGGCCGTGAGCGCGTCGTTGTTGGCTTCACCGGTTCGGATCCGGATCACCCGTTCGAGTGCTTGGACAAAGATCTTTCCGTCTCCGACCTCTCCCGTCCGGGCGGAGGAGAGAATCGCCTGGATGGTGGGCTCGACGAACGGCTCGGACACCGCCATCTCGATCTTCACTTTCTCGTGGAATTCGGCGACCACGGTGCTGCCGCGGTACTGCTCGATCACCTCACGCTCGCCGCCGTGGCCGGTGACTCGACTGAGGGTGATCCCGGTTACCCCGGCGCGGAACAGCGCCGTTTTCACCTCGGGAAGGCGCTCGGGTCGCACTACTGTGGTGATGAGGCGCATTGCAGTCTCCCTGGCAAGACGTGGCGCAAAGCGAACGCCCGCTCGGGGTTCGAGCGGGCGGTGATCGAAGCAGTCTGGGCGCGGTCACGCGTCACCCCGCAAGTACCGGCTCGAACTCGAGGGGCACCATGGTGTCGCCCGTCTCTCGCGGTTGCTTGTAGACGTAGGTCTTTCCCGCGTAGTTGCGCAGCACGACCCCGTCCTCGTCCATCGACTCGACGTATTCGGGCAGGAGCGGGATCTTGCCGCCGCCGCCCGGGGCGTCGATGACGTAGTGCGGAACCGCCATGCCGCTGGTCCAACCACGCAGCGCCCGCACGATCTCGAGGCCGGTTTCGACGGTCGTCCGGAAATGCTCGGCGCCGGCGACCTGATCGCACTGGTAGATGTAATAGGGCCGCACCCGCGCGACGAGCAGTTTCTGCATCAACTGCTTCATGATCGCGGCATCGTCGTTCACGCCCTTCAGCAGGACCGTCTGGCATCCCAAAGGGATGCCGGCGTCGGCGAGCATGCCCAACGCCTGCACGGCGGCCGGCGTCAGCTCATCGGGGTGGTTGAAGTGCGTGTTGATAAATAGCGGGTGGTACTGCTTCAGAATGGCGCACAGCTCGGGCGTGATCCGCTCCGGCAGGTGACACGGCACCCGGCTGCCGATGCGGATGATCTCGATATGCGGGATGCCCCGCAGCCGCGCGCAGATCTCGTTCAGGCGGCGGTCGGACAAGAGCAGCGGATCGCCGCCCGACATGATGACGTCCCGGATCTCGGGATGCTCGGCGAGGTAGCTGAACGCCGACTCGAGCTGCGCCATCGGGATCTTCTCGGGGTCGCCCACCTTGCGCCGGCGCGTGCAGAAGCGGCAGTACGACGCACATACCGGCGAAACCAGGAACAGCGCCCGGTCGGGATAGCGGTGCGTGATGTTGGGGACCGGCGAATGAGCGTCTTCGGCGAGCGAGTCGACGATCCCGTCCTCGATCTCGAGCTCCTGGACGGTCGGAACGTACTGGCGCCAGATCGGGTCCCCGGGCTCCTTGATGAGGTCGACCATCGCGGGCGAAATGCGAAACTCGAAGTTCTCCGCCGCCTGCTTGAGTCGCTCGATGTGGGAGACATGCTCCGGGCCGAATCGTTCGGCCAGGGCCTCCAGGGAGGCGATGCTCTTCTTACGAAGCAGCTCCTGCCAGGTCATTTCCATGCGTCAGATCCTTCACGTAGATCACGAGATCGTCGCCGGGCGCGTAATAGCCCGGAATGGTCGCGGTTCGACCAAAGCCCCTGGCTTCGTAGAACGCGCGGGTCGGGTTGTAGTCGTCCCGGGATGACGTCTCCACCACGATCAACCGACCTCCCCCGGCCGACACCGTTCGCTCCACCGCCTCCACCAGCTGTGTGCCAATCCCCTCGCTCTGGCGTGCCCGGTCCACCGCGATCCAGTAGAGGTCGTAGGTGCCGAGCGTGTCCGGCGTGGGGCCGAAGCACGCGTACCCGGTCAGGTCGTCGCCGTCGAACGCCCCCAGGAACCGATAGTCGTCGTCGCCGTCCAGCGCTTCATCGAGCAGCTCGAGCGCGGTCGCGACTTCGGCCTCGCGGAACAGGCCGGTGCCGCGGACCAGCGCCTCAAGGCGTGCGCGGTGCGCGCGACCGACGGGGCGGAGCGAGCAGCTCACGGGCGGCTTTGGCGCCCTGCGCTTCGCGCAGCGCCACTTCGGCGATTCGCCGGATCAGCTCGGGGTAGTCCCACCCGGCGGCGAAGGCCATCCGCGACAGCCCGGCGTCGTCGTTCAGGTCGGGATTGGGATTCACCTCGAGGACCCAGGGGCGCCCAGTGTCGTCCACCCGAATGTCCACCCGGCCGTACCCCTTGCCTTGCATCGTCCGCCAGGCGAGCTCGGCGACCCGGGTCAGGCGGTCGGCGAGGCGCTGGGAGACCGGCGCCGGGCAGACCGGGACGCTGCCCAGGTCTTCCGCGGAGCCGGTGTGCCACTTGGCGGCATACGTGAGGATGGGCCAGGTTCCCTCGGGCATCCCGGTAAAGTCGATCTCCGCGACCGGCAGCACGCGGTTCCCGACAAACCCCACGTTGAACTCGCGACCGGGGATGTACTGCTGGATCAAGACCTCGTCGAACTGCTCGGTCATCACCGCGATCTTGGCGCGCAGCGCCTTGCGGTCGGTGACCACGGAGCCGCGATCGAGCCCCGCGCTCGCATCCTCGGCCGCCGGCTTGACGATCGCAGGGAGGGGAAAGTCGTCGGAGACCTTGTTGCCCTGGGCGAGCGTCCAAGGAGGGATCGGGGCGCCCGCTTGGGCGAGGATCGCGTTTGCCGTAGCCTTGCGGCGGCAGGCGGCGATGGTCCAGGGGCCGCAGCCGGTCACGGGCACGCCGGCGAACTCGAGCGCCGCCACCACGTGCTCCTCCCACTGGGAGAATCCGTGGACGCCTTCGCACAGGTTGAACACCAGCTCGCAGCGGCGGGCTTCGGCGAACCACTTCATGTCGTGGCGGACGGGGAGCTTCTTGGCGTCGTGCCCCAGGGAGTCGAAAATGCCGGCGATCTCGTTGACCGCCTTCATCACCCCCGCGATGTCCTCGGCGGTCCAATCCTCGGCGCCGGGATCGTAGAGGATCGCGACCCTCACGCCGTCGCCCCGGCCCGGAGCCCGCCGGCCGCCGCCACCACCAGCTCCCGCCCGGTGACGCGCTTCCAGGCGATGCGGACCACCTCCTGGATCAACTCGTCGTAGGCGAACCCGGCGGCGCGCGCCGCCTTGGGGAAGCAGCTGTTCATGCGAGGATCAGGGATGATCCCGGGAAGCGGATTGAGCTCGACGACGTTGGGGATGCCCGCTTCATCGAGTCGGATGTCGATGCGGCACCAATCCCGGCAGCCGAGCGCCTGGTAGGCATCCAGCGCCACGAGCTCGATGTGCCGGTAGGTTTTCTCCGGGACACGGGCCGGGCACTCGAAGATGTCGAGCTGGTGCTCAGCCGTGTCCCAGATCCACTTCGCTTCGTAGCCGTAGACCGGCGTCGAACCGGGCGGCAGCGTCGAGAAGTCGAACGCGACGATCGGCAGACAGAACGCCTCCGGCCCGTTCCCGATGATCGCCACGGTGAACTCGGGGCCGGGGAGGTAGGTCTCCACCAATACAGGTTGCTTGTAGGTCTCTAAGAGGAAAGAGACACGGTCGCGAAGCTGCGCCCGACTCTGGCATAAGTTGTTGGCAAATATGCCTTTACCAGACCCTTCGGCGACCGGTTTCACGAACAACGGGTAGGGGAGTCGGACTCGCGCCAGGTCGACCAGCTCGTTGACCAGGGCAAATCGCGCCGTCGGCACATCGCGGTAGGCGAGAATCTCTTTGGCGCGCGCCTTGTTCAGCGACAGCGACAGCGCGAGCGGGTCGCTCGCCGTGTAGGGGACGTTCAGATACTCGCAAATCGCCGGGACGTGCGCCTCGCGGTTCTGTCCGTACAGTCCCTCGGCCATGTTGAACACGAGCTGGACACGCGCGCGCGACAGTTTTTGGGGGAACGTGGCGTCGGCATGGAGGCGAATGACGGTACCGAAGAGACCGAGGGCTTGCTCCACCGCGTCGATGGTGGATGGCTCGTCCCACTCGGCATAGACGTCGCTGGTACTGCCTGGATCGTCTGCAGCGGGTTCGAGGGCGGGCTTCTGGTTGTACGCGAGACCGATGCGCATGTGGTCTCGGGCGACCTCCTACAAAAAGGGGCCGTTCGCTGAACGGTCCGTGACTCGGTAACTCCAGTGACGAGTAATGAATACGAAAAAGTGTGAGGATATGCAATAGGTGAGCAAAACGAAAAACTGGGGTACGCGGTGCGCGGTGTTCTCAGCTCTCGTTAGACTTTATGGTACGCGACGCGCGCCGCTTCCTGCCGATCGTCGGCGACGTAGCTCTCGAAGTCGGAGAAGAACGCAGGAGCGGTGTCCTGCAGAACACGCAGACAGGCGATCGCCATGCGACGAATCTCGAGCTCCGCCCCTTCGCCGCACCGCAGCTCGAGCATCGTGCGCCACGCGCGGACATTTCCCGACACCACGATCTTCGTTTCCGTCGCATTGGGAAGCACGCTGCGGGCCGCCTCGCGCGCCATCTTGCGGCGATGCACCTTGTCGCCCACCCAGGCATAGCGCTCCATCAACCCCTCGACGGCGCGGACGTACGACGTCTGGGCCTCGGTGACCTGTCGCTCCCAATCTGCCTCGAGCGCGGCGTCGCCGAGGATCGCCGGCGGGACGACGAACGCCGCGTGGGACTCGTCGACGTAGCGCTGGGAGAGCTGCGAGTACCCGAACCCCGCTCGATGGCGCACGAGCTCGTGCGAGCAGGAGCGGGAGACTCCCTCCACCAGCAGCACGTAGACCGCGTGCTCCAGCACCGACCCGTGCCCCTGTTTCTTGATGTTCTCGAGGTACTCGGCGGTGGGGCGCTGCGCCGGATTGTGCTGGCTCATGTAGCAAATACGTCCCGCGAACTCGGCCAGACGCTCGCCGTCGGAGGCGTCGCCCTTCCATTGAACGGCGAGGTGCGCGGGCTCGAAAAACTGGGGCCGGCCGATCAGGGTGACTCGGGGCGCGCGGAAGATCTCCATCAGCGGGCGAGCTCGGTCTTGGGGGTGGCCCACCCACCCTCGCGCTCCACGGCGCGCAGGCGAGCAGCGATG
Organism: uncultured Gemmatimonadaceae bacterium; assembly: GCA_964596925.1. Lineage (GTDB taxonomy): Bacteria > Gemmatimonadota > Gemmatimonadetes > Gemmatimonadales > GWC2-71-9 > DASTHG01. The sequence continues at coordinate 86,070 of CAZQWQ010000072.1, forward strand.
TCGTCGGGAATCGGCGCCGCGCTCGGCCCTACCTTGAGATCGGCGAGCGGGTCCCAATTGGCCGAGGGGAGTATAACACCGGGATTGAAGATCCCGCGCGGGTCGTAGACTCGCCGCAGCTCGTGGAATCGCGCCATGACCTCGGGCCCGAAAAATCGACCCAACACTCCGGCGCGCAGTCGCCCGTCCCCGTGCTCTCCACTCGGCGTGCCCCCGAGTCGCGCGAGCAGGTCGATCACGTCGCTGTAGAGCCCCTGCAACGCCGCGGACCAGTCGGGACGTGTGAGGTCGGGGAGGGCATTCGCGTGCACGTGACCGTCTCCCGCATGGCCAAAAATTGCCAAGGGTACGTCGCGGCGCGCCGCCGCGTCACGCAATCCCACGATGTAATCGGCCAGGTGCTCGAGCGGGACGCACCCGTCTTCGATCACCTGCAGCGAGCGGCGCGTCGCGGGTAACTGGGCCAGGGCCGGACTGGCCAGCCTCCGGATGTTCCAGAGGTGTTCGAGCCCCGCACGGTCCACGGCGGTCTCGACTTGCAGCGCCAGGTGTTTCAGGCCGCGCACCGCATCTCCGACGACTCCACGAGCCGCCGCGGCCGATTCCCGCTCGAACTCCACCAGCAACAGGCATTCGACCCCGGAAGGGACCTCGCCGCCGGCCTGGGCGACGAAGTCGAGCAGGGTCCGGTCGAGCAGCTCGACGGCCGTGGGGTTCAAGGCCCCGAGGAACGAAACCGCGTCACCGACAGCGGCGAGGTCGCCAAACCCGAGGACCATCCCGGCGACGTCCGGCGGGATTGGGTCGAGTCGCCACTCGACCGTCGTCACGATGCCGAGGGTCCCTTCGGCCCCGATCAGGAGATCGAGCTCGTCTCCCGATTCCGCGAACGCGTTGAGCGCGTAGCCGCTCGAGTTCTTGCGCGTCCTAGGGAATCGGGCCGCCACCAGGTGTCGCCCGTCGGCCTCGAGGGAGAATCGACCGCCACCGCCTCCGCGCCGCACCCAACGCACCTCCCCGTCCACTCCCACGACCTCGAGGCCGGTGATCCAGCGGCGGACGCTGCCGTAGCGCACGCTGCGTGGCCCGGCGGCGTTGGTCGCTGCCATGCCCCCGCTCGTGGCGAACGCGCCCGACGAGGGATCGGGCGGCAGTCGCAACCCGTGGGAGCGCGCGGCCTCGGTCAGCTCCGCCCAGGTGACGGACGCCCCCGTACGGGCGCGGCGATGCTGTGGGTCTACTTCGAGGGTCCGAAATCCCCGGCTGAGGTCGAGGATCATTCCCCGGCCGACGTTGCCACCGGGCATTCCGCTCCCCGCTCCGCGGGGGATGAGGGGTGTGCCGCGTTCCACCGCGCGACGCACCAGGTCCACCACTTCGTTCGTGTTCGTCGGGATCGCGACGGCTTCGGGAATGATCCGATAGATGCCGGCGCCTTCAGAGTAGGCGGCGAGGGTGCGGGAGTCCGTCAGCACTGAAGGCATCGCACCGGCCCGGCGTGGGCGCCCTACGATCCGAACTTCTGCTTCATGGCCTCGATCAGCTGAACCGCGATGCGATGTCCCTCGGATCCCTGCGGCACGATCACCTCGAGGTCGCGCTCGGGACGCGAGGGGTCGAGCATCGGTCGATACACGGCCTCGACGGTCAGCTGGCTCTTGCCGGGCGCATTGGGGTCGACCCAGCAGCGGACCTTGATGGTGTCGAGCAAGGCGCCGGGATCACCCTGGCCGGTCGTGGAGGCGCGCGTCCGGACGTTGAACCACGCGGTCTCCACGTACCCGTCTTGCGGGCTCGACCACTCAACGCGCATCCCCTCGTTGGCGAGCCACCCCATCGCTTCAGGCACGATCCGCGGCGCCGGGGCGTCGACGATCGCGACCAGGGCCTGGGGGAAGGGGAGAAACGCCGGGCGGCTGGTGATCGGGGTGCAGGCCGCGAGGAGAACCGTGGCGAAAACTCGTCGCATCTCAGTGCTTGTGCGGCGGTGTCCCAGCAGGATCGACGTGTGGGGGCGGCGTGGAGTCGCGTGGCACGGCGGTGTTGGCGGGTTTGTCAACATGGTCCATCGCGCCCGGCGCATGAACATGGGCTCCCACGCGGTTCTCGATTTCGGCCTGAATCTTGGCCGTCGGCATTCCAGCGGCGTGGTCGAACATCAGGGTGCCGCCCACGGTCCCGGTACGCACCAGCAGCACGATGCCGACAGCCGAGACGACCTTCAGCAAGACGTCCTCGCCACGCCGCAGCTGGAACCGGCGCCACAACTTCCAGGCGAGCACGAGGGTGAACACGATCATTGACGCGATCGCCAGCGTCTGGTGCGTCTGCATCAGATCGTGGATCGCCTCCCCGTGGTCGATCGTGCCTTCGGCCAGCAGGCCGAGAATCACAGCGGCCCAGCCGCCGAGCACCCCGGCCCAGAGGGTCCAGATACCGGTCCACACGAGCGATTCGCGCTTCGTCGCCCAGCCGACCAGGTCGAACAACACGGCGGCGACGAGCAACGCCGCGGGAAGGTCGTTGACCACCGCGTGCCAGCGGGGCAGATCGTAACCGAACATGTCGCTGCGTGCTCCTCGAAGCTCAGAGTCCCAGGCTCGATACCACCGGCGGATTCGCCGAATAGTCGTAGAACCCCTTGCCGCTCTTCTTGCCGTACATACCGGCGAGCACCATGCGCTTGAGCAGCGGCGGCGGGGCGTACTTCTGCTCCTTGTACTCCGCAAACATGATGTCGGCGATCTTGTACGTCGTGTCGAGACCCACGAAATCGAGCAAGGTGAGTGGCCCCATGGGATAGCCGCAGCCAAGCTGCATCGCCTTGTCGATGTCCGTGACGCTACCTACCCCGTGCTCCAGCGCCCGGATGGCATCCAGCAGGTACGGGACGAGGAGCAGGTTTACGATGAACCCGGAGTTGTCCTTGGCGGCCACCGGCTCCTTGCCGAGGGAGCGGGCGAACGCAAACGCGCGCTTGAACGTTTCCTCCGACGTGGTGACGGTGCGGACCACCTCGAGGAGCGGCATCAGCGGGACCGGGTTGAAGAAGTGCAGGCCCACGAAGCGGTCGGCGCGCTTGGTGGCCGCGGCCATCGCCGCAATGGTGAGGCTCGAGGTGTTGGAGGCGAAGATCGTCCCGGCGCCGCACAGCCCGTCGAGCTCCTTCCACAAGGCGTTTTTCACCTCCAGGTCTTCCGTGACGGCCTCGATCACGATGTCGCACTGCCGGAGCTCGGCGGTGGTCGTGGTGAAGGAGAGGCGCGTGAGAACGGTATCGCGATCCGTCGCCTGGAGCTTGCCCTTTTCCACGAACTTGGCGAGCGACTTCTCGATGCCGGCCTTGGCCTTGTCGAGAATCGGCTGCGCCACGTCCCGCACGATCGTCGCGTAGCCCGCTGTGGCCGCCACCTGGGCGATGCCGCTTCCCATCAGGCCGCAGCCCAGCACGCCCACCCGAGTGATGTCGCTCATGTCCCTCTCTACTTCTGGAATTGTTTGCGGATCTCGTCCGCGATCCGGACGAAGGCGCTGGCGCGCGGCCCGGGGAGCGCGTGCTCCGGCCGGATCTCCCCGCGCTCCAGCCGGTCGAGCACCTGCTCGAGAGCCACCTGGACCCGCTCGTTCTCCCCCCGGTGCGTGGCCAATATGGGCAAGGTCCCGAGGGCGAACACCACCGCCGGCGCCGCGGCCAGTGGCAGCAAGACTCCGATGGCGATCGCGATGGTCGTGCCGACGGCGCCGACGGAGAAGAGGGCCGCGGCCCCGCCGATGCGCGCCGCCCGCATGTTGCGTACGTCGGCCGCCAGGCGCACGTGGCAGAAGCCGCTCTCGAGCGGCGTCACCTGCCCGCTGATCTCGACGGGTCGGGCCAGGGCGTAACCCTTGCCCCCCGCCTTGAGGCCCCGCTGCATTGAAACGAAAAAACCGACCTGCGGCTCCCAGGTCGTGCGGTCGGGATAGCGTCGCTTGACCCGGAGCAGCTCCTCACCCTCCATCCAATGCGACAGCGCCCGTTCGACCGTTACGCGATCACCCGGGACGACCCGGTTGGCCGTGAGCTGCCCTGGCCCGGCCAGCGCCCACCCTTTGAGCGGCTCGTCGAGCAGCCGGGTGCGCTCCTCGAGCAGCGCCTGTTTCAGGTAACGCGGGGGGATTCCGACGTCTTGCCCGAGTGCCAAGAGCTCGGGCTCGGTGAGCCCGTCGCCGATGTCGCGCTCTCCGGTCTGCAGTTCTGCGGCGCGGTGGACGATCCGCTCGAGCGCTTCCCGGCTGATCAGCTCTCCGGCCATGGCCTACGCCCGCACCGTGTCCTTGGCGGGAACAGGCGGCAGCACCTCGCCCGAGGCGCGTGCCGGGAGGGCGGGAATGGCGCTGTCCGCGCGCCGCCCGACGGCATCGAGCAGGCCCTTGAAGAGGTCGATGGGAATCGGGAAGATCGTCGTGGAGTTCTTCTCGGAGGCGATCTCGGTCACCGTCTGGAGGTAGCGCAGCTGAATCGCCGCGGGCTCCCGGCCGATCACGGCGGCGGCCTGCGCGAGCTTCTCGGACGCCTGCAGCTCGCCTTCGGCGTTGATGACCTTGGCGCGCCGCTCGCGCTCGGCTTCCGCCTGGCGGGCCATGGCGCGCTTCATCTCGGGCGGCAGATCTACATCTTTGACCTCGACCGCGGACATCTCGATACCCCAATCCTCGCTCCGCTGGTCGATGATCTGCTTGAGGATCGAGTTGATCTTGTCGCGGTTGGCGAGCAGCTCGTCGAGCTCTGTTTCCCCCAGCACCGAGCGCAGGGTGGTCTGGGCCAGCTGGCTCGTGGCGTAGAGATAGTTCTCCACGTAGATCACCGCTTTCACCGGATCCTTCACCCGCATGTAAAGGACGGCGTTCACCTTGATCGAGATGTTGTCGCGCGTGATCACGTCCTGGGGGGGGATGTCGAGCGCCATCACGCGCAGGCTGACCTTCTGCATTTTCGCGAACAGGGGTGGGAGGTAGATCAGCCCCGGCCCCTTGGCGCCCCACGAGCGACCCAGAAAGAAGTACACGGCGCGCTCGTACTCCCGCAGCACCCGCAGGCCGGAGAAGAGATACAAGCCGACGCCGCCGAGCACGAACAACAGCACGTCACCCATTAGAGCTCCTCAGGCCGGGTACGATTCGACGATCACCGCGAGCCCCTGGCCCCCGCCGATGCAGGCGGATCCCAGGCCGTAGCGCTTGCCCGCGCGCCGGAGCGCGTGGAGCAGGTGGATGGTGATTCGTGCGCCGCTGGCCGCGAGGGGATGGCCGATCGCGATCGCACCGCCGTGCACGTTGGTCTTGGACCGGTCGAGACCGAGCTCTTTTTCCACGGCAAGATATTGCGGGGCGAAGGCCTCGTTCACTTCTACGAGATCCATCTGTGCCAGCTGCATTCCGGCCTTCTGGAGTGCCTTGCGGGCTGCCGGTGCGGGGCCGATGCCCATGTACTTGGGTTCGACGCCCACCACCGCCCAAGCGACGAGGCGGCCGATCGCCTTCAATCCGTGGGCCTTGGCGTATCCCTCGCTCGCGATCACGGTCGCCGCGGCGCCGTCGGAAATCCCCGAGGCGTTCCCCGCCGTGACGAGCCCGTCCTTCTTGAAGTAGGGCTTCAGCGACCCGAGTACTTCCAGGGTCGTCTCGGGCCGCATGTGCTCATCCGCCCGGAATTCCACTTGCTGGCCCTTCTTCTTGATCGGCACCGGGACCACTTCGTCCTGGAACACGCAGTCGTCCCAGGCTTGCTTGGCGCGTCGCTGAGAGCTCAGCGCGACCTCGTCCACCGCCTGACGAGTTAGCTGGTACTTGTCCGCGAGGTTTTCGGCGGTCTCGGCCATCGATAACCCGCACTGCGGGTCGGTCAGGGATTCCCACAGCAGGTCTTCCAGCGGCGCCGGACCGAGGCGCAGTCCCCAGCGCGCCCCTCGCACCACGTGCGGGGCCTGACTCATGGACTCACCGCCGCCGGCGAGCACCGCGTCCGCCTCCCCGAGGATGATCAGCTGAGCGCCCTGGGTGATCGCCTCAAATCCGGAGCCGCACAGGCGGTTCACCGTGACCGCCGGGCTCTCGATCGGCAGGCCGGCCTTGAGGGCGACATGGCGCGCCATGTAGATGGCGTCGGCCGACGTCTGCAGCGCGTTGCCGAAGATCGTGTGGCCGATATCGGTGGCTGGGACCCCGGCGCGCTCGAGGGCGTGTCGCGCCGCGATCGCCGCGAGGTCGATGGCGGAATGGTCCTTCAGAGAGCCGCCGAAGCTGCCGAAGCCGGTCCGGACTCCCGAGAGAAAAACGACGTCGGTGGTACTGCCCTGGGTCTTCAAGGCGCGAACTCCGTTCAGTAGAAGGCGGAATATGCCGGGCCCGCAAGGCGCGGGGCAACGGCACGCGCGCCCGGCGCCTTGCGACAGGCAGCTTCAGTACATAGTTTGTGGTCCATATTATATGGACCATATAATATGAACTCGCGTAAACACCTGAATCCATTTGCGTTGGGTGGCGTCGTCACAGGCAAACAGTTCGCCGGCAGAAGTGCCGAGGTGGCCCGGCTACGGGCCATCGCCGAGGCAGGCCAGCACGTCTTCCTGTTCGCGCCGCGCCGCTATGGCAAGACCTCGCTGTTGCGCGAGGCGCTCGATCCGGAAGCGACCTCCCGGCGCCTGTTGCTGGTGTGGTGCGACTGCCTGCCCACAGTCAACGAAACCTCACTCGCGAGGCGCCTGGCGGAAGCCGTGGTGCGCGCCTCCCGGGCCGGCCGCCTCACCGAGTGGGCGAAGGAGGCGGCGAAGCTCTTCCGGCGGCTGCGACCGATTGTGACCGCGGGACCGGGCGGGGAAGTGAGCGCGACCGTCGAGCTGGGCCCCCCGGGGTCCAAGGGGTCCGCGGATCTGGAAGACGCGCTCGAGGCCGTCGGCGCCCTCGCCCGTACGAGGGACAAACCGGTCGCCGTAGTGTTCGACGAGTTCCAACAAATGGCGGAATGGGATCCGGCGCACCATACCGAAGCCGTGATCCGAACCGTGATCCAGCATCAGCGCGGCGTCGCCTATTGTTTCGCAGGGAGTCGGCACCATCTGTTGCAGCGCATGTTCAGTGATCGCGCCCGCCCCCTGTTCAAGCTGGCGGCGCCGTTTCCACTCGGCCGTCTGAGCGACGACGAGCTGGAGCCCTGGCTCCAGAAGCGGTTTCTCGAAACGGATCACAAACTGGAACCGGCGGCGCTGCAGACACTTCTCGGGCACGCGGAAGGACACCCCTGGGCCACGCAATTCCTGGCGTACTTCGTGTGGGAGGCCGCCACGGCGGCCGACGCGGCGGTCGTAGACGTGGCGGGGGTGGAACGCGGACTGGCCGAGGCGTTGCGGGTGGGGGAGACCATCTACGCCCGCGACATCACGGCGATCACGCCGCCACAGCGGCGGGTGCTGACGGCGATCGCGCGCGAGTCCACGACGACGGCCACCGCGGCTGGGTACATCGCGCGTCACGAGCTACCAGCCAAGAGCACCGTGGCACAGGCGCTCGGCAGCTTGATAGAGAAAGGCTATGTGGAAGCGATCGGCGACCTCGCGGTCGTGAGTGACCCCCTGTTCGCCGAGTGGCTAAGACGTCGCTAGAGGCCTGACCCGCTACGACCGGTCGGGGGCACGAGCCGCCCGCTTCCAGAAAAAGTAGACCGGCGTCCCGAGGAGCACGATCCCGATTCCCGCCACCGCCTGCAGCGGCCGCGCGGCGAACGTGTTCACGACGATCGCCCCGGCGGCGGCGATGAACAGGGCCGGGGTCAGCGGATAGCCGGGCACGCGGAATGGTCGTGGGGCGTTGGGGCGCCGCCGCCGTAGCACGAACACGCTCGCAGCGGCGAGCGCGGCGAACAGCCAGCTCGCGAATACCACGTAGGTCAACAGCTGCTCGAAGGTGCCGAACGTGAGCAGCATCGCCCACGCGGAGCTGGTGAGGATGGCGAAGGCGGGTGTCCCGAAGCGCGGATGGACCTCCGCGAGCTTCCGGAAGAACACGCCATCACGCGCCATGGCGAAGTAACAGCGCGTGTCGGTGAGGGTGACGCCGTTGGCGGCGCTGAACATCGAAACGAGCACGGCGGCCGTGATGACTTTTGCGGCGGCGGGGCCGGCCAGCGTCCGGACCGCGTCCGCCGCCACCCGATCGCTTGAGGCCAGGGCGTCGGGGCCTAGCGCGGCGAGGTACCCGATGTTCGCGGTCAGGTAGATGACGATCAGACCGATCGTCCCGATTACGATGCCTCGGGAGAAGGTCCGTTGCGGGTCGACCGCTTCCCCGGCGGAGTAGGTCACGTTCTGCCAGCCCTCGTAGGCCCACAAGACGCCGAGCAGCGCCACGCCGGCCCCCGAAATGACCGATCCCGAGAGCGGTGTCGTGAAGAGGCGCGGTCCGGTCTGACCGAGGCCCTGGCCCAACACGAGCCCCGCGACCGACAGCGCGAGGATCGCGCCGACCTTGATGGCCGTGCTCCAGTTCTGCACGTTCGCCGCGTGGCGGGTGCCACGGATGTTGACGACCGTGACCGCCGCGATCACGCCGAGGGCCAACAGTTTCCGCGTCACTGGCCCGACCGGCACCAGCTCGGCGGAATAATTCCCGAACGCGACCGCCAGGGTAGCGATCGAGCCGGAGCCGATCGCGAGGAACAAGGTCCAGCCGAGCAGAAACGCCGGCAGCGGCCCGAACGCCTCGCGAACGTAGACGTAGCTGCCTCCCGCTTCGGGAAGCATCCCGCCCAGCTCCGCGAAGGTCAGCGCTCCGAGCAGCGAGAAGACGCCGCCCACGAGCCAGACAAGCAGCGCCACGCCGGGGTCGCCGCCGGAAGCCCGCAGCACCGCGCCGGGGACGACCCAGATTCCCGAGCCGATGACGGTGCCGATGACGACCAGCACGAGGTCGCCGAGGCGAAGCGTACGGGTGAGGTCGCGGGACACGCTACAGCCGCTCCAACACCGCGGCAGCGACCTGCTGTGTGGTCGCCGTGCCGCCGAGGTCCGGCGTTCGCGCTCCAGCCGCCAGGGCGTCGACCACCGCGCGCTCCAGCTCGCGTGCGGCCTCGGAGTGGCCCAGCTGCTCGAACATCAGGGCGCCGGTGAGAATGGCCGCCAAGGGATTCGCGACTCCTTTCCCTGCGAGTGGCGGCGCCGAGCCGTGCACTGGCTCGAACAGCCCGGCCCGGCCGGGGTGGAGATTGGCGCTGGCGGCCAGTCCGAGCCCGCCTACCAATCCGGCGCCCAGGTCCGAGAGGATATCGCCATAGAGGTTGTTGGTGACGATCACCTGGAAGCGGCTGGGATCGCGCACCAGCTCCATCGCGAGGGCATCCACGAAGCGATGCTCGGCCTGGATCGCCGGATACTCCGCGGCGACGGCCTTGAACTTCTCCTGCCAGACCCTGTGGGCCGGCACGGCATTCGACTTGTCGCTCATCGTGACGCGGGTCTTGCCGTGCGCCGCGGCCCAGACGAACGCTGCGCGGATGATCCGTTCGACGCCGGGGGCGGTATTGACCTCCTCGGCGATGAACTCTTCGCTCGAGACGCGACCACGACCGAGATAGACGCCTTCGGTGTTCTCCCGAAAGATGACGAAGTCGATCGCCCCGGTTGCTCGCAGCGGGGTCAGGTCTGGGTGGAGCAGCTGCACCGGGCGGAAATTGACGTACAGGTCGAGCCGGAAACGGAGCCCCAGCAGAATATCCCGCGCGTGCTCGTTGCCGGGAACTCGTGGGTCCCCGATGGCGCCGAGCAGGATCGCGTCCACCTCGTCGCGCAGGTGGGCAAATGCGCGATCGGGGAGGGTCTCGCCGGTCTTGAGATAGTGATCGGCGGAGTACGGGAGGCGCTCGAGAGCGAGGGCGAACCCGTGCCGGGCCGCCGCTCGCTCGAGCACCGGGATGGCGGCGTCGATCACCTCGGGGCCAATGCCGTCGCCCGCGATGACGGCGACGCGATACCGCGTCACTCGAATCCCGTCGCCCGTCCGCAGCCGATGCAGTAGGCCCAGCCCACGTCCACTTCGCTGCCACACGCCGGGCATTTCAACTCGCCCGACGGGGGTTGGCCGCAGTGCGGGCAAAAATTGACTTTGCGGCCTCCCGGGAGCGAACCGCCGCAGTAGGGGCACTGCCGCGCGTCGGCTGGCTCTTCCGGCTCCGCCAGTTCAAACGCCGGAGAGGGCTCGACTTCGGGGGTCGGCCACGTGACCGGTGGAATCGGGTTTTCCGATGTCCAACTGACCGGCTCCTCCTCCTCCTCTTCCTGCTCTTCCGTTTCCGGCTCTGGTGGAGCGTATGCCGTGTTGCCGCGCAGCACGCGTTCGGCCGCGAACCGATTGATCATGACGCGGGCGTCGGGGAAATTCCGGAAAAAGCTCGGGTCGGGATTCGTCGCGGTGACCTCGCGCTGCATGCCGTCACGCACGTCCGTCGGCTCGAGCTGCACCAGTCCGCGTTCGCCGGCGAGCAGGCGTAGCACAGCCATTTCGTAGTCCTGGTGCGTCGCCACCTTCAACCGTGAGCGATTGGAGCGGTAGGGCACCAGCCGCTCGTAGAGCTCCGCCGCTGGGAACGGGACGGCGATGCGAGCGTCCCGCGAGAGCACTTCCACCAAACACTCGAATAGACGATCCAGCTCGTCAGACACTCCTCACCCCCTCTCCCCCACTCCGTTCCGGAGAGGGGGGACGATGTTCGCGGATCGTTCCCCTCTCCCGAAGGGAGAGGGGCCAGGGGTGAGGCTTCTCATCGGACGACGATCACACCCTTCATGAAGGGGTGGGGCGTGCAATAGTAGGAGTAGGTGCCCGGCCGGTTGAATCGGTGCACGTACGCCACGTTCTGTGGGATCAGATCGGAGTTGGTCTCACCGCTGCCTGCGGCGAACGCGATGGTGTGGCCGAGTGGGTCGGTGTTGTTCCAACGCACTGCTTGCCCCGCCGAGATGAAGACGGTGTCGGCCGGAAACTTCATTGCCGTGATGGTCAGCGTGGCCGCGACGGGCGCGTCCACGTCCCCGGTCACCGGGGCGGCGCGGGGGGACTTGCGGAACCACGCGCCGAAGCGGCTGAGGTGCAATGGGATGGTGAACTCGAAGCCGTAGAGCGGCTTCTTGAGGAAACCCAGGATGAAGCCCTTGCGGGAGCTACCCTCAATAGTGTTCACGGACACGTTGCTCGCGTGCAGGGAGAACGTGTGCGGCGCGTTGGGGATCTGGAAGACGAGTCCGGCACTCCAGGCCGCGCGCTCACCCGACCGAGGGGAGAGCAGCGACGCGATATCGCCGCTGATCCCCACGTACTGGTTGAAGCGGACGACGACGCCGCCGGCAAGCGCAACGCGGGCGGTGTCCGCCTTGTACGCCCGGCTCATCGCGCGGACGGCGCCGAGCAGCGTCAATGGACCCATGGTCCAGTCGACGCCGATTTCACCATCCAGACTCTTGGCCGCGAGGTTGTACGCCGGGGTCACCGCCAGGGTGACGGTGCCGAGCATGCGCTGCCAGCGTCCGTACAGTTCCGTCTCGTTGGACCGGCTGCTCGTCGACGCGTCAGAGTAGGTCGCGTAGCGCATACCCATGGCGAGGTGCGCGGGCAGCCCCACGGCGAGGATGAACGTGGGGTAGTTGGCCACGTTGTGCCCGGGGCCCGGGGACACGTAGAAACGGTGCAGGAAATTGAACTGTACGACCCCGGGGTCAGGCACCCAGGTGCCGCTCATGTTGGGTGAGCGGTACAGCAACGACTGGGCGGTGAGCGGGGACGCGAGGATGGCCAAGACGCAGACGAGGAGACGACGCATGGAACGGACTCCAGTTGTGAATGAGGAGGAATGTAGCCGGAAATGCGGCATGCGGAATTCGGAATGCGGAATTGTCAGTCTGAAGTTGTGACTCCATCACAGGCCTGCATTGTCATTCCGCATTTGTCTATCGCCACTCCTGCACCCAGCGGTCGTACAGCACCGGGGTGACCCCGCCCTGCTGCAACACCTCGATCCCGGATGGGTCGCGGTACGCTCGCCGGTAGAAGACGTGGGTCACACCGGAGTTGATGATCAACTTCGCGCACATCACGCAGGGTGCGGCGCTGACGAACAGTACCTTGTCCCGCACGCTTCCCGGTGCCTTCACCAGGGCGTTCATCTCTGAGTGAATGCAGCCGCAGCTGCCCGGGACGGCGCTGTCGCATCGATTGGGGAGCCCACGCGCGTTGCCGTTGTAGCCGATCGCCAGGACGTTTTCGAGCTGCTGGTCGGTCACCACGGTTCCCACTTGCAGCCGCACGCACGTGGAACGCTTGGCCAGCTCTTCGGCCATGCGCATGTACACCTCGTACAGCGGGATCCGCTCGACCGGCGCTGGCTCGGTGCCCTCGGGGAGCAGGTTGAGGCGATGCGTGTTCGCCGCCACGCCATCCTTACTGATGCTCATGGACCTCTCGATCGGGGTCGTAGCCCGCATACTTGCCGCGCGCTTGCTGCTGCTTGAGCCAGGTGTCGAAGCCGGACGGGACGAGGCCGTTGGATCGTTGCTGGGTTTCGGCCGCCTGCTGAGCGAGGTGGTTGGCGTACTCGTTCTTGGGGTGATCGTTGTGCCCGCGTACCCACCGCCAGTGGACGCTATGGCCCTGCGTCGCTTGCACCAGTTTCTGCCACAGCGGGAGGTTTTCGATCGCGCCTGTCTTGCGGCGCCATCCGCGCGTCACCCACCCGGGTACCCACTCGCTCATACCTTTCACTAGATATTCGGAGTCGGACACGAAGGTGACCTCCGCGCGTTGCCACTGACGATGCAGCCATTCGAGTGTGGCAATCGCTCCGGCAAGCGCCATGCGGTTGTTGGTGGTGTCGGGAGCGCACTCATAGAAGTCCCAGCGGGCCACGCTGTCGCCGGCGGGGGCCTCGATCAATGCCGCGTTGCCCCCGGGGTTGGGCGGGAGGGTGCCGTTGCCGAGGCAGCTCTCGTCTGCATGGACGAGGACGGGCGTGACGGCGCGGGCCGGCATCAGGGCTGGATAGCGACGGGGATGTCCGTGTGCAGCAGAATGTCTTCGGTGTGCGAAGCGACACTGGGCCGGCGATCGCCCAGGCCGCGCGGCAAATGCGCGCCGGCGAACAGGGAATCGGCGCGGATGGCGCGCACGACCTGCGCCACGACCTCCGCCGCTCCACCTTCCTGGAGATGTGTCTGAAACTGCACACCGAGGAGCGACAGCTCCGCCTCGGCCTGGCCCAGGACGCGCAGGCCTTCGAGCCGGTCTCGGTACGCGTGGATCACGTGTACCGTGCTCCCGGCCACGCTTGCGAACCGCGACGCCAGCTCGATCGCGCGACGGTTCCGTCCGTCGAAGGCCACTGCGCAGGCGCGCATCGGGGACGGCGCGCTGCCACTCACAATCACGGCGCGCTCGGACAACTGGATCAGCGAAGCCGCCGTGCGGCCGAGGGCGAACGGCCCGGCCCGTTCGGTCTGTACGCCGCGGCGGCCCACGACTGTGGCGTCCACGTCCTTGGCGAGCTCCGCCAGGATGAGATCGGGTGACCCTTCGCGTTGTCGCGCCTCGACATCGAGTCCAGCGGCTTCGACCCGGAAGCGCGCCCGCTCGAGCAACGTCGCGGCCTCGGCCCGGGCGGCCTCGCCATCCTCCTCGACGACGGTGGCGACGACGAGTGCCGAGCGGAACCGCCGCCCAAGCACCACGGCCTGCTCGAGCGCCGCGTCGCCCTGCGGGCTGCCATCCACGCCGACAAGCAGGCGGGTGAACATCAGGCGGGGCTCATGGCAGGACCGCGAAGCGGTCGAGCTCCCGCAGCCGGAAGGGCAGGAGCTCGCCGGTCATCGGAAGCCGCGCCAGAAGCGTCTCGTCCAAATCTCCGGGATCGAGTCGCTCGGCGACCACGACGTACTCGGTTCCGCGACGCGACAGCGCCACCCGGCGCCGTTCTCGCACCGCCCGCTCGAGCGCGTCGAGGGCGGCGGGGGTGAGGCTGCGGTACTCGGGGATGGCGCCCATGGCTGGAGATTAACGGACGGTGATGGATCCTGCTGCACCTGCCACGACGTGCCCGATCAGCGCGGCCACCGGCGTCGCCTCGCTGCCGAGGGCTTCGCACAGCCGCTCCACGCGCTCCTCCGCCACGGCGATGAGCAGGCCCCCGGAGGTCTGGGCGTCGGCGAGGAGCGTCCGGTCAGGGTCGGAAATAGCGTCGGTGAAACGCACGGAATCCCGCAGACTCTCGAGGTTGCGCGTGGTGCCGCCGGGCACTGCCCCTTGGGCAAGCATCTCCCGGGTGCCCGGAAGCACCGGCACGTCGGCGGCGACCAGCTCCGCCGCCACTCCGCTCGCGCGCAGCAAGTTGTGCAAATGGCCCAAGAGGCCGAAACCGGTGACGTCGGTGGCCGCGTGTGGGCCGACCGAGAGCATCGCGCGTGCCGCGCCGGCGTTCAGCGTCGTCATCACCCTGACGGCGCCGGCTAGCGCCGCCGCCGGCAGGAGGTCCCGTTTGAGCGCGGTCGTCAGAATCCCGGTCCCGATCGGCTTGGTGAGCACCAGCGCGTCACCCGGCCGTGCACCCGCGTTGGTCACGAGGCGCTCGGGGTGAACCTCCCCGATCACAACCATGCCGTATTTCGGCTCCGGATCGTCCACCGAGTGGCCACCGAGCACGAACGCGCCGGCGGCGCGCGCCACGTCCGCGCCGCCACGCAGCACGTCCCCCAGCAGGTCGAACGGCAGCCGCTCGCGCGGCCAGCCCACGAGGTTCAAGGCGAACAGTGGGGAGCCGCCCATCGCGTAGACGTCCGAGAATGCGTTGGTCGCGGCGATTCGCCCGAAGTCGTAGGCGTCGTCCACGATGGGCGTAAAGAAGTCCACCGTCGCCACGAGCGCCCGATCGGGCGCCACCTGAAAGACGGCGGCGTCGTCGCGGGACGCAGCATCGACGAGGATCCGGGGATCCGGAACCGAAGGCACGTAACGCAAGACCTGCGTCAACTCGGCGGGGCCGAGTTTGCAGGCTCAACCAGCGCCGTGCGAATACGCCGTCAGGCGAATGGCGGTCATAGTGGGGCGTAATATGAAGCGGAACGCCCCGACCGGTCACCCTTCGTGCGCGACCAGCAACGCCCGCAATCCGATCAGCGCGCGCTCCTCATGGGGTACTTCATCAAAGGTGCCGTTGGGTCGTTGCCGCGCGAGCAGCGCCGGCACCGCCCGGGCGATCACTGCGCGAGCCGGGCGAATGCCCGCGAGGAGCAGCGATTCGAGCATGTGGAACAGATTCACGTCACCCCAGGTGCCGTCCTCCCGCTGGTCCGCACCGACCCGCTCGACGCAGGCAGGCAGGCGGTCGAGGTAGGGAGCGGGCGCGAAGGCGATGGTGCCCAGCGCGCAGGCCTCGAGCTCGTCCTGGACCGACGGCCAAAGACTCAACACTCGCTCGAATCGTCTGACGACGCGCGGCCTGGCGTCCTGGTGGGCCCGCAGCAGCACCCGGAGGCCGAGACACTCGGCGGCGAAGGTGGCGCCGGCTTCACTCGTCAGGACCGTTCCGTTGGGGAGGGCGAGCGGGGTGGGCGCTGCGTCGCGCGGCGGCGTTTCGAGAAAGGTCAGGACCCACGCCACGACACGGGACAGGCCGCCCTGCAGGACATCCAGCCCGAGGTCCATCATCTCCCATGCCGCCCATGCGGTGGTGACCAATGAGCCGCCGATGGAGCCGTCCGTGCGGGTCCAATTGCGGCGTTCGTTATAGAGGCTCTCGGCGAGCCGTTCGTCTTGGGGGGTGGAAATGTGGAGCAGCTGCCGCGCGATGACACCGGGGCGGGTGTCGAGCGTGGCGAAAAAGGTTTCCAGTCTGGCGATCGCCGGTTCCAGGGACGTCAACATCGCGGCCTCCTTGCTCAGGGAGGATGAACTGTTTCCACTGTTCGGGTAGAGCTAGGCGCGGCAGGGAGGGGACGTGTCGCGACGGCTCAGAAGCTAGTAGGTATGCCCGGCTGGAAAGGTTCCGCGCGAGGTCAGGCGAGCCGCCAGGCCAACAGGGCCCCGGCGCCAAGGTATCGCAACGCGGATGTGACCAGGGTCACGAAGCCCGGGCGAGCGGGGAGCCGCGCGGCCAGCAGGCCGACAAGACCGAACAGCACCCACCAGCCGCCGTGGCCGAGAGAGTCGAACCAGAGCGAGCCAAACAGCGTCACCAGCAGCGCTTCGCCTGCGATCCACCCGAGCCCGGCACCTGAAAGCGGTGGGCTCGCGGCAATCCCGATCCACCGGTGCGTGACCCACCCGATGGCGACGAACCATGCCGCGACCGGCAGCCACGCGAGCAACAACCGTCCGAGCGTCATTCGTTCGCGCTCCCGCTATCGCTTGGTGCGCCGCTCCGGCGGCACGTAACCCGGCCCGCGCAGACCTCGCCCGGGACGCGCCGCGGTGACCTGGCCCCGCCTCAAGACGGCTGCTCCGTTCACGAACACATATTCGATCCCGACCGACGGTTGGTGCGGTTTTTCGAACGTCGCCCGGTCGCTCACGGTGGCCGGGTCGAAGACCGTCACGTCGGCAAACATCCCCGGTCGCAGGAGTCCCCGGTCGGTGAGCCCGACGCGCTGAGCCGCGAGCGAAGTCATCTTCCGCACGGTGAACTCGAGCGGCATCAGCTTGAGTTTCCGCACGTAGAGGCCGAGGATGCGGGGGAAACTGCCATAGGCGCGTGGATGGGTGCCTTCACTGCCGAACGGTCCGTCGGGAGCCACGCCGGAGGCGTCGCAGTTCACGGCGACCCACCAGGTCCGCAGCGCGGCCTGGACGTCCTCTTCATTCATCGTGAAGTAAATGGCGCCGGTGCGAGCGCGGTCGGCGAGCACGATATCGAACAGCGTCTCGATCGGGTCACGGCGCCGCTCGAGTGCGATGTCGCTCAGGCGGCGGCCGTCGAGATAGTGGAGCGAGTCCTGGAACGGCCCGGCGATCATGATGCCCTCGGCGCCGCCGGTGTTCTGGTACTGGCTCTCCTGACCTACACCGCCCAGCATCTCCTGACGCAGGCGGGCGCGGGTCGTGCGGTTCTTCAGGCGCGCGAGCAGCGAGTCGGTGCCGTCGGCGTGCGCCCATTGCGGGATGGCGGCGCCGAGCGATGTGGCTGCGGCGACGTACGGGTACTGATCGGCCGTGATGTCGAGCCCCGAGGCGCGTGCCGAGTCGATCTTCGCGAGCAGGTGGGGCATTCGGCCCCACTGCGATCGGCCGGCCGATTTCAGGTGCCAGATCTCGACGGGAATATCGGCCGTCCGGGCGATGCGGAACGCCTCGTCCAGCGCCTCGTCGGCGTGCGCCGCCTCGTTGCGGATGTGGGTCGCGTAGATGCCGCCGTGGCGGCGTGCCGCGCGGGCCAGACCAATCAGCTCTTCGGTAGGGGCGTAGATCGCCGGGGCGTACAGCAGGGAGGTCGATACGCCGAGGGCGCCTTGCTCCATCAGTGAATCGACCAGCGCTTCCATCCGCGCTTGCTCGGGGCCGGTGGCAGGGCGGTTGTCGAACCCGATCACGGCCATCCGGAGCTGCGTCGCCCCGACGAAGGTAGCGAGGTTGATGGTGGCGCCGGTGCGCTCGAAGTGGGCGAAGTAGCCATCCAAGTCGCGCCAGTCCACGTTGAGGCCGTATTTCTTCATGTAATCGGAGTCCAGGGCCACGAGGCGATCGGTCAGTGGCGCGACCGAGCCGCCCTCGCCGGTCACCTCGGTAGTGATCCCTTGCGTCACCTTGGAGAGCACCCGGTTGTCGATCAGGACGTTTGACTCCGACTGACCCAGCATGTCGATGAACCCCGGCGCCACGACGAGCCCCGAAACGTCGAGCGTCTCGCGGGCCGTGGCCGCCAGGCGGCCCATGGCCGCAATGCGATCGCCGCGGATCGCGAGGTCCCCCCGCCAGCGCGGGTTGCCGCTGCCATCCACGATCCACCCGCCGCGCAGCAGCACGTCGTAGGCAGCCGACTCGCCGGCGGCCGCGGGGCGATCGGAAACGGTCCGGCAGGCGGCGCCGCAGCACAGGATGGCCACCCCCAGGCGGATCACTTGCTCCACTCGGTCCTCAGGGAGTCAGGGGTGAGCATCCGGCCGCGCACCATGACCCAGGCGATGTCGCGCGTAGCGGTGATGTCTTCGGACGGATTGCGGTTGAGCACGACGAGATCGGCGACTCTGCCGGGCGCGACCATCCCGAGCGAGTCGGCGCCCAGCAGCTGGGCGCCGTGGCGCGTCGCGGCGGTGATCGCGTCGATCGGCGTGAACCCCGCCGCCACCAGGAGCGCGAGCTCTTCGTGCAGGGAGGCGCCCGGCACAAGCAGCGGATTGGCCGCGTCGGTGCCGGCGACGACCATGCCGCCCGCCGCCCGGAACTCGCGGACGAACTGGTTCTGACGCGCCCGCGAGCGTCGGAACGCCGCGAACTCCGGAGCGCGCCAGCCGCTGCGTTGCAGCAGCGCCGCCACCCCGCGAACCCGGCCCGCCGTATCGGCCGGCACGTCGGTCATCCCGAGCCGCGCCGGCAGTCGTGGGTCGTCGAGGTTGGCGAACGTTTCGTGCTCCACCAGCGTCGGAACGATCGCCACGTGGGTCGCGGCGAGCAGGCGGGCGATCCGGGCCACCCGCACAGAGTCGAGGGCGCCCCACCCCACCTCTTCCATCGTGACGCCCGCGAAAAAAATATCGTTGGCCCGGAAATAGGGCGAGGCGTCCGGCGCAGCGGCGGCGACGACCCCCGTCATGTGCTCCAGCGAGACGACACCCGCTCGCGCCGCGGTAAGCGCGTCGATCTTTCCAAGGTGCGCCGCGACCCGCAGCCGGAGCGTCGCCGCTTCGTCCACGATGGCCCGAAGCAGGTCGGGCGTGACCTTGGTGTAGACCTTTACGAAGTCCGCACCGGCCACCGCCCGCTGATCCACGGCCTGACGCGCCTCTTCGTCGCCTGCGACCGCGCTGGCGCCCGACAGCCTGCCGGACATCCCGTCGATCGCCGCCCCGGCGGTGTACATCCGCGGTCCAATGATCGCTCCGAGGTCGAGGTCCTTCTTCACGGCGTAGCCCGAGTCGTCGGGCGAATGCATGTCGCGCACCGACGTCACGCCCCAGGCGAGGTAGCGCGGCAGCGCCCACCGCTCCACGTGGGCGTGGGCGTCGATGAGCCCCGGGATGATCGTCTTGCCGACCAGGCTGATTCGTCGCGCACCGCGCGGGATCTTGATCTCGTTGACTCGTGCGACGGCTCTGATCGCGCCGTCCTTGATGAGTATCAGCGCATCGGTCTTCGGGGCCCCACCGGCCCCATCGATCAGTGTGGCGCCTTCGAGGGCGATCATCCCCTTGCCGGGGGAGGTGCACGCCACGGCCAGGGCAATGCCTCCGCAGCGCAGAACCCCCCGCCAGCACAACGTCACGGTTTTGGATCCGGGGACGAATGATCGTGCAGGATCAGCCAGCGATGGTCGCGCTTTTGCAGGATCAGCGTGAACGGACCGCTCGCCACCAGCGAGTCGCCGCGGTGCAGCTGGAACCGCGCGGTCGCGAACGCCAAATCCATGGTGAGGGGCCGGACGCGGATCTCCTCGAAGGAAAGAGAGTCACGCGACTTGCCCGGCGCGAAGTAGGCTTTCTGGTAATGGTCGTACATCGGCTGCCAGCCGTATTGCACATGCCCGCCGGTGACGTAGCCGGTGAGCGAGTCCTTCGCGTAGTCGCTCATGAAGCCGTCCAGATCGCCGCGATTCCAGTCGTTCGCTGAGCGCGCCAGCGTGGCGGCGATCTCCGCGCGCGGGTCGCCGACCGGCACGCTCGGCGCCGCGCATGCGGCCAGCGCCAGGATACTCCATCCGAGTCTCCGCACTCACGCCCCCTTCGTCCCGAAGTCCGAGGAACGTACTTTCCCGCATGGCCGATGCAACCCCGCGACCGCCAGGGAGTCCTTTAGGCCGTTCGGCCGGGCTGCCCCTGTTGGGCTCCAAGCGGGCACGCAGCGACAGAGGCTTTCTGTGGGAGACCATTGTGAACGGCCCCGTCCGCTCGCGCCGCCTGGGGGTGAGCCTCGGCCTGAACCTCATCCCGCTCGGCTCCAAGCTCTGCACCTTCGACTGCCCGTATTGCGAGTGCGGCTTCAATACGCCCAAAGCCGCCGACAGCCGCTGGCCCTCTCCCGATGAAGTCGCCCACAGTCTGCGCGGCGTTCTCGAGCGGCTGACGCGCGCGCCCGACTGGATCACTTTCGCCGGCAACGGCGAGCCAACGATGCACCCTCGCTTTCCTGTCGTCGTCGAGCGAGTGATCGCGGCTCGAAACGAGCTGGCCCTGACCGCGCGGGTCGGGATTCTCTCCAACGGCCTCGCGGCTGGGAAGCCGGCGATCCGCGACGCGCTGTTGCGTCTCGATGCACGTATGATGAAGCTCGATCCCGGCCCGCCCGAGCGCGTAAATGGGCTGTCCTACGACCCGGAGCGGCTCGTACGGGACTACCACGCCTTGAAGCCCTACACGATCCAGGCGATGGTCGCGCGGGGGACCGACTGGGACGGCTCGAGCGAGGCGAGCCTCACGGCCTGGCTAGCGCTCCTGACCGCGGCCGATCCGGACGCGGTCCAGCTCTACTCGCTCGACCGCCCCCCCGCGGACCCCAGTCTCCAAAACGTGTCGCGGGAGCGCCTCCTCGCGATGGCCAGCGCCATCCGGGAAGTGCTCCCGCGGTGTGCAGTGGACGTGTACTAACGACGGCTCTTCCGCCTCGCCTTCGCCTTCGGGCGCCGGGCCTTCTTCGCGGACTTCTTCGACTTGGCTCGCTTCGCCTTTCGGGCCGGCTTCCTCGCCTTCTTCGCCTTCTTCGCCGCTTTCCTCCGGGCCTTCGGTCGAGCGGCTTTCTTGTGCTTCGCCTTCCTGGCCTTCTTCTTTGCCGGCGCCTTCCTGGGCTTCGGCGGCGCCATCTCCTCGCTCATGAACGGGTTAAACGCCATCGGTGCCGGCTCCGGAGCTGCTGGAGGCACTGGGGGGAACATCGGCTCCATCATCCCCGGGCCGCCCAACCCCGTCACGTCAAAGTTCGCGAGCATCTATGTCTCCTCCGCTGGTTGTCTCCGAGGGGGGCCTATAGCTTACCCGGGGAACCTCCTGACGCAAGTGAGTCCATGCGCCTACTGCTCGGTAGTCTCGGACTCATTCCCACGCTGCTGGGCGCGCAAATCCGTGCCGCATCCCCTGCCGTGGCTGCCCGAACGCCGATCTCGTTGTCGTAGCGGCGCTTCGACATTGACCTGACAGGCCCCGCCCGGCCACACGGCTTCGTCAGTGCAATCGGTCGCCGCGCGGCGCTGATTGGCACGGAGACTGGGAGCTTCGAGGCGTGGGCCTGGCCGCTCAAACTGCTGCACGGTTTTGAGCTGGCGTTCAAAACCCCACTCTACGACCAACCGATCCCGGCGCGCGACATCGCACGACGCGTCGAGATCTCCCCCGCCGGAGCGACGATCGTCTACAGCCACGCCGCGTTCACGGTGACCGAGCGGCTATTCGCCCCACTCGACGAACCGGCGCTCGTCGCGGTGCTCGAGGTGGACGCGGTTCGGCCGATCGAGGTGATCGCGCGCTTCCGCCCCGACCTGCAGCTCGCCTGGCCGGCCGGATTCGGCGGGCAGTACGTGTTCTGGGACGACGAGGAGCGCGCGTTTGTCCTGTCAGAGAGCCGGCGACAGGTGAGCGCATTCTTCGGATCCCCGTGGGCCACGTGGGCGACCAACAATCCTTCCCACATGCTGGCCGACGCGCCAAGCGAGCTACACATCGCCGTCGGCGACCAGGGCCCGGTTCCGATGCCGAAGCCGGGGGAGCCGGCTGGACGGCTCACCGCAGTGCACGCGACCGGGATTCCGATCGTCATGGTGGGTGCCATCGCGCCCCGCGACACGGTGCGGGCCATCTATCGTCGCGTGCTCGGCAGTCTCCCGGAACTGTACGCCGCCCGCGCCGCCCACGCGCAGGGCGTACTCGATTCGACGATCGTCTTCGACTCCCCCGACACCCTGCTGAACCTCGCGGTCCGCTGGGCCAGCCTCAATCTGGATGAAGCAATGGCCTGCAACCCCGACCTCGGCTGCGGCCTGGTTGCGGGCTACGGCCCGAGCGGTACCTCGAGCACCCGACCGGGGTTCGGATGGTACTTCGGGGGTGATGCCTCGATCAACTCGTTCGCGATGAGCTCGATCGGGCTGTGGCCGCTGGCGCGCGACGGCCTCGCGTTCTTCGCGACCTATCAGGGCACACGGCCGCCCAACCTCGGAAAGATCCCGCACGAGATCTCTCACGGAGCCGCGCGAATCGACTGGTTCGACGACTATCCCTACGCGTTCTATCACGGCGACACGACGCCGTTCTGGATGTTGGCGGTCGCCGAGTACTGGCGCGCCTCGGGCGACACGGCCACGATCCGCCGGCTCTGGCCAGCCCTCAAACGCGCTTACGATTGGGCCAAGGCCACCGACGCCGACGGTGACGGGCTGATGGACAACGCCCGAGCCGGCGCCGGCGCGATCGAGGTCGGTGACCTACAAATCGGGCTGCAATCCGACGTCTACATGTCGGCGGTGTGGGTCAAAGCGCTGGAAGCGGTGCCGCTGATGGCCAACCTCGCGGGCGACCGCGCGACCCGGGACGAGGCGCGGCGATTGCACGTTCGCGCCCTGACGTCGCTGCGTGAGAAACTCTGGCTCCCCGCCGAGCGTCGCTACGCCTTCGCCCTGCTTGAGGGCGCGAAGCTGTCGAACGAAGTGACGGTGTGGCCCGCCACCGGGTTGGCCTTCGGCCTGTTCGACGAAGCGCGCGGCCAACAGACCGCCGCGTCGCTCGCCGGTGTCGGCATCACGACCGATTGGGGTGCGCGCACCCTCTCGCCCGCGTCGTCACTCTTCGACCCGCTGCACTACAACAATGGGACCGTCTGGCCGTTCGTGACGGGATTCGACGCGCTCGGGTTGTACCGCTATCACAACGCGACGATGGGCTTTGCGGCGACCCAGTCCGTGGCCCGCACCACGTTCCTGTGGGGGCTGGGGGCGAACCCGGAGGTGTTCTCCGGAGCGTCGTTCGAGCCGCTCGAGACGGCAGTGCCCCAGCAGTTCTTCGCGACCTCGATGCTGCTCACCCCGTTGGTGCGCGGCCTGGTCGGCTGGGAAGGAGACGCGCCGAACGACCGGGTGACGCTGGCACCGCATGTTCCCGCGATCTGGGATTCTCTGACGATCGAACGCCTCCCCGTCGGCTCGGGGCGTTACACGGTGCGCTTTGCGCGCACCGATACTTTATTCGTCAGCGCAATCCAGCGGACGGCGGGAGCGGGTGTCGATACCCTCGTCTTCGGCCCGGCGCTTCCGCTGGGCGCCGTCGTGCGGGAGGTACGGGTTAACGGCCGGCCGGTAGAGTGTGGCTCGCGTGCTACGGGGGCGGACGTGCACATCGACTGCCGGCTGCCGCTCTCCGACACGCTGTCGATCATGGTACGGCATACCCCCGGGTGGGAGGCGGTGCTGCCCCCACCGCGACCGACACGCGGGGAGCGCTCTAGAGGCTTGAAGCTTGTGTCGCAGCGGTTGGCCGGTGACACGCTGGTGTTGGCCGTGGAGGGGCTCGCCGGGCGTACGTATCGGCTCGCCTTGCGAACGCCGCGCGGCGAGCGCACGGTCGCCGTCACACTGCCGGATCGTGGCGATGCGATGGACGGCTACTCGGCGCGCATCGTGCGGGTTACGGTGCAGCCGTGACAAGTTAGATTTGGCCCTGCCATGAATCCCCGTTCGCGCTCCCTCGCATGCATCCTGCTGGTCGCCGTCAGCTCCGCGGCGGCGGCGCAGAATGTCTCCGAGGTGCAGGTCGCCCCTCCATCGATCACGATCAAGATCGGCGAGCGCTACGGGCTGCTGGCCACCGCGTACGATCGAGCGGGCAACGTCATGCCTACGGCGCGTCCCGTTTGGGCGTCCAACAACCCTTCGGTCGCCCGCGTGGATAACAACGGCACCGTGATCGGCGTGGCGTCCGGCGTAGCGATCGTCGAGGCGCGTGTCGGCCAACGGCGTGGTCAGGCCGCGGTGCAGGTGTCCGGCAGCGGCGGCGCGTCCGGACAGACCGGCGGGACGCCGTCGTCCGGTGGGGGAGGCGCGGCCACCGATCCGTTCGCCGGTCAACCACCCGGTTCCGGCCCTGCGGCCGCGCTGCGCATCGATCCACCCTCGATCTATCTGTTGCCGTCGGAGAACACCCGCGTCTACCCGCGCGCGTTGCGCGACGATGGCTCGCCCGCCGCTCCGGTGCAGGTCACCTGGAAATCACTCCGCGAAGACGTCGCGAGCGTCGAAGCGAACGGGACCGTGGTTGCCCTGGCGGCGGGCCAGGGCACGATCCTCATGACCGGGCCGAACGGGCTCACCGCCACCGCGCCGGTGGTGGTGCAGCAGGCGGAGTTCGCCGTTCAGGAAGGCCCCAACCTCACGCTCGCACCGGGCGAAGCGGACACGTTGCACGTGGTGGTCCCGAATCAGGGGAACCGCCTCGTGAGCCCGCTGGCCCTGACGTGGACGTCGAGTGATCAGAGTGTGGCGCAGGTGAGCATTTCAGGCGTGGTGAGAGCGGTCGGGTCGGGAAAGGCATCGCTCGCGGTGGCTGGGCTCACGCAACAGAAGAGTCTCGAGGTGCTGGTGCATCGGGCGGTAACGCTCCTGGCGGTCCGTCCCACATCGCGGGTAGACGTGGAGGTACCGCTCACGGCGACGGTCCGCTTTACCGCGCAGGCCCTCGCCGCTGACAGCACGGTCGTGCCAGAAGCGCAGCTCGACTGGTCGGTGGCGGACACTGCGGTCGCCGCGTTCGATCCCGCGACCGGCGTGCTCACCGGGAAGAAGATCGGCAGCACGGTGCTCGCGCTGCGCGGTCCGGGGCCCATTCCGATCCCGGTGAATTGGAATGTCAGCGTGATCGCCGGTTCGGTGAAGCTCGCGATGACGCGCCTTGCGCTGTCGCTCAATGGTCGCGTCGCGCTGCGCCCCAGTTTCACCAATGATACCGGCGCGGTGTTGGGTCCCGCGAGCGGGCTCGCCTGGAGCTCCGATGCCCCCGCGGTGGCGACGGTGGCCGAGGACGGCACCGTCACCGGTGTGGGATACGGGCATGCCCGCATCACTGCCGCCGCGCCGGGCGGCAAGTCCGTCGTGGCCGACGTGTACGTCCAAGGGGAGCTGCTGCTCTCGAGCACGCGGACCGGGAAGCACCAGCTGTATTGGGTGGAGCGGGCGAACCTCGCTGCGCTACGCCGCGCGACCACCGATACGGCGCTGGCCACCGATCCCGCGTTCTCGCCCGACGGCTCGCGCATCGCGTTCGCGTCGACCAAGGACGGCAATTTCGAGATCTACGTGATGGACGCCGACGGGACGAACCCGGTGCGCGTTACGGCCGATCCGCAGGCCGACGGCCGGCCCGTCTTCACCGCGGACGGCTCCGCCCTCGTGTTTCAGTCGCAGCGCACCGGCAAGCTCGCGATCTACACCGCGGCCCTGGACGGCAGCGGCGTGAAGGCGCTCACCACCGATTCCGTGAGCCAAACGCCGACGGTTTCGCCCGATGGAGGGACAGTCGCCTACGCTTCGGTGCGTAACAAGAACTACGACATTTGGCTGATGGGGCGCGACGGCGCGAACCAGCGCGCGTTCACTCGCACCCTGCAGCAGAACGAGACGGAGCCCCGCTTTCTGCGGGATGGCTCGCTGGCCTTTCTGGTGGAGCGACGCGAGGAGGGCCGCAACGTGCGGCAAGTAATGAAGGCGGACCTCGCTACCGGCACGCTCACACCGCTCACCGGGACCGACGTGACGATCAGCGGCTTCGCGGTGGCGCCGGCGGGTGACTTGATCGCGCTCGTGGTGCCGGCCGATCCCACGAACCGACGGAACCCGATGTACCGCATCTACCTCCAGCCGATCGGCGGGGGATTGCCGACGCCGATCCCCGCAGGGCCGACGGAACAGATGGTGTCGCCGGTATTCTTGCCGTAGTCCTGCGCGCCACCGGCGGCTGGGACGACGTCGCGGTGGCGGACGTTCCCACAGCGCCATCTCCCCGGCCGGATGAGGTCCGCATCGCCGTGCGGGCCGCCGCCTTGAACCACCTGGATCTCTTCGTGATCCGGGGTCTGCCCGGCATCGCTTACACGTTCCCGCACATCCTCGGCGCCGATGGCGCCGGTGTGATCGACGCGGTGGGCGCGGGCGTCACCGCGATGCGACCGGGGGATCGCGTGCTCATCAACCCCGGCGTTTCAGACTACACGTGCGAGTTTTGCCGCGCGGGCGAGCATAGTCTGTGCGTCCACTACGGCATCATGGGCGAGCATCGACCTGGGACGATGGCCGAGTTCGTCACCGTCCCGGCGCACAACGTACTCCCGATCCCAGATCTCAATCCGCCGCTGACATGGCCGGAGGCCGCGGCGTTCTCGCTCGTCACCCTCACCGCGTGGCGGATGGTGGTGACACGAGCGCAGGTGAAGGCAGGAGAGTGGGTGCTGGTGTGGGGCATCGGAGGAGGAGTCTCGCTCGCCGCGATGCGGATCGCCAAGCAGCTGGGGGCCACGGTGGTCGCGACGTCGTCGAGTGATGCCAAGCTCGAGCGGGCGAGGGCGCTCGGGGCCGACTTCACGCTCAATCACCAGGCGCTGAAGATCGCCCGGGAAGTTCGGGCGCTCACCGGGAAGCGCGGCGTAGACGTGGTCGTGGACAATGTGGGCGAGGCGACGTGGGCCGAATCGCTGCGTAGCCTGGCGAAAGGAGGGCGCATCGTGACCTGCGGAGGGACCTCGGGGCCGAAGCTCGTGACGGATGTGCGGCCCTTGTTCTGGCACCAGTTCAGTATTCTCGGGTCGACGATGGGCAATGCCACCGAGTATGCGGCAGTGGTCGAACAGCTGGGGCAGGGCCACCTGCGGCCGGTGGTGGATGCCGTCTATCCAATAGAGGGGGCCCGAGAGGCGTTCGAGCGTCTGGATCGGGGGGAGCAGATCGGCAAGATCGCCATGACGATCGCGGGATAAGGGGAAGGACGCGATTCGGGGATCGGCATGGGCGTCACCCTCAAGGGGGCCTCGGTCACCGCTTCGCTCATTACCGCAGGACGGCGCCCATGCCGAGCCCGGTCATCGCAATTCCAAATTTGCAGGGCGACTCTCAACCAACAATCAACCGGCCGATCTACTCCGGAGGAGGGAGAGGGAACCTGAGATCAGTGTTGCGCTTGTCATCCTAAGTGTTTACCTTGCAGTTACTTAGGGCACCTTGCAAACCCACTGTTGACCGTCGCAGTCGACGGCTGAACGCCGAAAGCCGACCGGGCGCCATGACCGCACCCAACGCCAGAGAACGCATTCTGCCGCGCCTCATCGAGGACGAACTGAAGGAGTCGTTCCTCGACTACTCGATGAGCGTCATCGTGTCGCGCGCGTTGCCCGATGTGCGTGACGGGCTCAAACCGGTGCATCGCCGGATCCTCTATGCGATGAACGAGCTCGGGCTCGTGCCCGGGCGCCCGTACAAGAAGTGCGCGACAGTCGTCGGCGACGTGCTCGGCAAGTACCATCCGCACGGCGACATGGCCGTGTACGACTCGCTGGTGCGCATGGTGCAGGACTTCTCGCTGCGCTACCCCCTGATCGACGGCCAGGGGAACTTCGGCTCGGTCGACGGCGACGCGGCAGCTGCCTACCGGTATACCGAAGCTCGGCTCACCCGCATCGTCATGACGATGCTGGAAGACATCGACAAGAATACCGTCGAGTTCATCCCCAACTTCGACGACCGGCTGCGCGAGCCCACCGTGCTGCCCTCCCGGCTGCCGAACCTGATTGTCAACGGATCATCGGGCATCGCGGTGGGCATGGCTACCAACATTCCCCCGCACAATCTGGGGGAGGTCGTCCAGGCCATCACCCACCTGGTGGATCATCCCGACGCCACGGTGAAGGACCTGCGCAAGTTCGTCAAAGGTCCTGATTTCCCGACCGGCGGAATCGTCTACGGGCGCGACGGGATCAAGGAATGCTACGAGAAGGGCCGCGGGCGCATTGTGGTCCGCGCCCGTGCCGTGATCGAGGAGCGGGAGTCGACCGGCAAACAGCAGATCGTGATCGCCGAGCTGCCCTACCAGGTCAACAAGGCGAACCTGATCGCGAACATGGCGGGGCTGGTCAACGACAAGAAGCTCGAAGGCATCTCGGACATCCGCGACGAATCCGACCGCGAAGGCATGCGCGTCGTGATCGAGCTGAAGCGCGAGGCCATTCCCGGCGTCGTGTTGAATCAGCTGTACAAGCACACGGCGATGCAGACCACCTTCGGCGCCATCATGCTGGCCCTGGTGGACGGCGTCCCGATGGAGCTGACGCTCAAGCAGATCCTCGAGAACTTCATTACGCACCGGCACACGATCATCGTGCGCCGCACCGAGTTCGACCTGAAGCGCACACAGGACCGCGAGCACATCCTCGAAGGTCTGAAGATCGCCGTCGATCACATCGACGAAGTGGTGCGCATCATCCGGAAAGCGAAGGACGTCCCCGCGGCCGACGCCGCCTTGCGCAAGCGGTTCAAGTTGTCCGAGAAGCAGTCCGCGGAAATCCTCAACATGCGGCTGGCGCGGCTCACCGCCCTCGAGATCAACAAGCTCGAGGACGAGCTGAAGGAAGTGCGCAAGTTCATCAAGGAATGCAAGGAAATCCTCGCCTCGAAGCCGCGGCGGATGAAGATCCTGAAGGAGGAGTTGACCGAGCTGGCGCACGGGTTCGGCGACGAGCGCCGCACCGAGATCGTGGCCGATCAGGGCGAATTCTCCATCGAGGACCTGATCGCCGAAGAAGACATGGTCATCACCGTGTCGCACGCGGGCTACATCAAGCGGCTGCCGACGTCCTCCTACCGGCGGCAGCGGCGCGGCGGTCGCGGCGTCACCGCGGCGCACACCAAGGACGACGACTGGCTGGAGCACCTGTTCATCGCCTCTACGCATGACTACGTGATGTTCTTCACGCAGGACGGGACGTGCTACTGGCTGAAGGTTCACGAAGTGCCCCAGGCAGCCCGGGCGGCCCGCGGCAAGCCGATCGTC
This sequence comes from uncultured Gemmatimonadaceae bacterium, assembly GCA_964596925.1. Classification (GTDB taxonomy): domain Bacteria; phylum Gemmatimonadota; class Gemmatimonadetes; order Gemmatimonadales; family GWC2-71-9; genus DASTHG01. The sequence goes on from CAZQWQ010000072.1 coordinate 115,292, forward strand.
AACTGCATCTCCATCAAGCCGACGGAACGGGTGGCGGCGCTCGTCCCGGTGCGCGAGTTCTCGGAGGACCAGTTCCTCTTCTTCACGACCCGGGAAGGCGTGGTCAAGAAGACCCGCCTCTCGGAGTTCGGCAACCCGCGCTCGGTGGGGATCCGCGCCATCAACATCGAGAAGGGTGACGAGCTGATCGACGTCCAGGTCACCGACGGCAAGAACGATATCGTCATGGCGACGCGCCACGGCATGAGCATCCGCTTCCACGAGCAGGATGTGCGCGACATGGGGCGGACGGCCACCGGGGTGTGGGGGATCGCGCTCGACAAGAAGGACAAGGTGATCGATCTGGTCATCATCAAGCGCGCGTCGACGCTCTTGTGCGTCACCGAAAAAGGGATGGGCAAACGCTCGGAGCTGGACGAGTACCGCGTCCAGCACCGCGGGGGGCGGGGGATCATCACGCTCAAGCGCAGCCCGAAGACGGGCGACATCATCGCACTCAAAGAAGTGCTTCCGGACGACGAGCTGATGATGATCACCAAGAAAGGCATCGTAATTCGCGTGCCGGTGGAGGGCATCCGCGTCATCGGCCGCAACACCCAGGGCGTGAAGGTCATGAATCTCACTCCTGGCGACCTGGTGGTGGACGTGGCCCGCATCGTGAAGGAGGACGAAGCCGAGTCGGGCGACGAGAACGGAGACGACGAGGGCGCCCCGCGCGCGGCGGCGAAGCGTGCGAAAGCCGGGGCCAAGCCCGCCAAGAAAAAGTGACGCTGATCGCCGACCGGGAGCTTGTTGACGCGGCGGCGGCGCTGCGCGGCGTCGCGGTCCGGACGCCGCTCGTCTGGATCGAGCCATTGGGGGCCTGGTTAAAACTCGAAAGCCGACAGCCGATCGGCGCGTTCAAGGTGCGCGGCGCCTACAACGCAGTGCGCAAGCTGCCCGACGCGGCCCGGGCGCGCGGGGTGATCACCTTCTCCAGCGGCAACCATGGCCAGGCGGTGGCGTTCGCCGCGCAGCGATTCGGCGTGCGTGCGGTGATCGTGATGCCCGAGACCGCGCCGGCGGTGAAGATCGACGGGGTGAAGCGCTGGGGCGGCGAGGTGGTGTTCGCGGGGCGCACCTCGGAAGACCGGCGCCTCGCCGCGCTGGACATCGCGGCGCAGCAGGGCCTCGCCGTCATCCCGCCCTTCGATCACGCCGACGTCGTCGCCGGGCAGGCCACCGTGGGGGTGGAGATCGCCGAAGACCTCCCTGATGTGGCGACAGTGGTGGTCCCGGTCGGCGGCGGCGGGCTGATTGCGGGGGTGGTGCGTGGTCTCGCGGCGGCGGGCAGCCGGGCGCGGGTGGTCGGCGTCGAGCCGACGGGCGCGCCCAAGCTCAGCCGCTCCTGGGCCGCCGGGCGACCGGTGACGCTCGAGCGCACCGCCAGCGTCGCCGACGGTCTGATCACGCTGAGCGTGGGCGCGATCCCGTTCGCGGTGCTGCAGGAGCACCGCGACCGCCTCGCCGGCGTCGTGACGGTGGACGATGACAGCATCCAGGATGCGATGCATTTTCTCCACCGCGAGTGCGGCCTCTTGGTGGAGCCGTCGGGCGCGGCCACCACGGCCGCGCTGCGCACCGGGGCGCTCCAGCCGTATGCGACGCCTCCCATCGCGCTCGTCGTGAGCGGGGGCAACATCGACCCCGCTCTGCTCGAGGACCGGAGTCGCCCATGACCGACGCGACCGCTGACTCGTCTCCGCCGCCCCCACGGATCAAGATCCTCCTCGCCGACGACGACGAGAGCCTGGTCCGTACTCTGAGCTACATCCTCAAGGAGCGCGGCTACGAGGTCATCGTGAGCCTCGGGGGCGAGAATCTCCTGGCGCTGGTCGCGGCAGAGAAGCCGCAGCTCCTGCTGCTCGACATCATGATGCCGAAAACGGATGGGATGGCGCTGCTCGAGCAGCTGAAGGAGGACGAGCGGTTCCGCGACCTCCCGGTGCTGATGCTCTCGTCGATGCCTCCCGAAGACGCCACCGTGAAAGCGCTCGGCTTGGGCGCCGCGGACTTCATCCCCAAGCCGGTCCGAGCCAAGGAGCTGTTCGCCCGTGTCGAGGCCCACCTGCGCGTGGGCCGGTCCCTCGGGCAGGCGCGCGAAGAAGCGAAGAGCCGTGCGGCGATGGTGGACATCCTGCACGAAGTCACCGACTCCCTCAAGCCGGACGAGATTTACAACATCCTGGTCCGCCGCGTCGCCCGCGTGCTCAACATCTCGAAATGTTCGATGGTCCTGGCCAAGCCCGACGACAAATTCGGCGTCGTCGTCGCCGCGTTCGAGAACCCGATGCTCCGCAACCTCGAGGTCGAGTTGACCCGGTACCCGGAGATCGGGCAGGCCCTCGCCACCGGGCGCCGCGTCCTGGTGGCGGACGTCGCCACGGACCCGCTGTACGAAACAGAGCGACGCCGTTGGAAGTCCGAGGGAATCGCGGTGCCGACCCGCTCCGCCGTCGCCCTGCCGTTCTATATGAAGGACCGGCAAGTGGGGGTGTTCTTCCTACGCACCACCGGGCAGGACGCCTCTCTCACCTCCGCCGACGCGCAATTTGCGGAGACGGTGATCCGGACAGCGGTGGCGGCGATCGAGAAGGCCTACGATTTCGAGACCGCGGTTCTGGACAAGCGGCGCTTCGAGCAGCTCGCGGCCACCGACGCCCTCACCGGCACGCTCAACCGCCGCGCCATGGCCGAAGCGTTGGAGACCGAGTTGGATCGGGCCCGGCGCTACAATCTCTACCTCAGCATCCTGCTCGCCGACATCGATCGGTTCAAGCAGGTCAACGATCTGCGCGGGCATCTGGCGGGGGACGCGGTGTTGCGGCAAGTTGGGGAACTCCTGCGCCGCGAGGCCCGGTCGGTGGACATCGTCGCCCGCTACGGCGGCGAGGAGTTCGTGGTGGTGATGCCCGAAACGATGCTGCAGGGGGCCTCGATTTTCGCCGAGCGTCTGCGACGCCGGATGGCCGCGCGCGACTTTGCCGAGCCGGGGGAGGAGCCGCTCTACTTGACGGTCAGCATCGGCCTCGCCGGCTTTCCGAACGAGCGCGTCACCAGCGCCGACAGCTTCGTCGCGCTCGCGGACCAGGCCCTCTACCGCGCCAAAAACGAGGGCCGCAACTTGGTACGGGAATGAGTCAGCGTCGCTGCCCGAAGTGCAAGACGGTCTACGCCGATTCCGCCCGCTTCTGCCCGAAGGACGGGTCGATGCTCGTGGACGTCCAGAGCGCGCCCCCGTCGGCCACACCGAAAACCCCGGCGGGCGGCAGCGCCACCGCCGTGCGCACCCCGCCGCTGAAACAGCCGAGCCTGGAGCGCGCCTCGTCGCTCTCCAACCAACTGCTCGACGCGCGCTACCAGGTGACAAAAAAGCTGGGCGAGGGTGGGATGTCCTACGTCTACCTCGCCAAGGAGATCTCCAGCGGCGAAGAGGTGGCGATCAAGGTGCTGTCGCCCAAACTAGCCAGCGACCGGAGCTCCGTGGAGCGGCTGCGGCGCGAGGCCGGCCTGGCGATGCGGCTCGACCACCCCAACGTGTGCCGCATCCTGCGGCTGGGCGAGTCGGAAGACGGGCTGATCTACCTGGTGATGCCGTTCCTGCGCGGCGAGCTCCTGTCGGACCGCGAGGTGAAAGGCGGCCCGATGGACCTCACGACCGGCCTCACGATCCTGCGCCAGGTGTGCGCCGGGCTGCATCACGCGCACGAGCTGCAAATCGTGCATCGCGATCTGAAGCCCGAGAACATCATGCTCGTGCCCAACGACGACGGCAGCGACCGGGCCGTGGTCATGGACTTCGGGCTCGCGAAGGAGCGGCGCGCCGACCCGTCGATCGCCAAGCTCACCGCCACCGGCATCATCCTCGGCACGCCGGAGTTCATGAGCCCCGAGCAGATCCGGGGGAAACCGCTCGACGCCCGTTCGGACGTCTATGCGCTCGGCATCGTGGCGTTCGAGATGTTCACCGGGAAGCTGCCGTTCCAGGGGCGAAATGCCCAGGAGATGATGATCGCCCGCTTGCGGGGCAGCCCCACGCCAATCCGCACGATCCGGCCCGACCTGCCGGCCGGCCTCGAAAAGGCGATCTCCAAGGCGCTCGATACCAGCCCGGAAAGCCGCTTTGCATCCACCCTGGAGTTTTCCGAGGCGCTCACCGAAGGGGACGGCGGGGGTGGGGCGGGGGGTGGAGGATTGTTCGGGAAGCTCAAGGGGAAACTCAAATGACGCATGGATACGTCGCGCCACGGCGTATCCGTTCCTGTGTCGTCGCGTTATGCGCGCTCGCCGTGCCGGTCGCGGCCCAGCAACCGGCGCCGATCACCGCGATTCGCGCCGGGATGTTGATCGACGGCACCGGCGCGGCCCCGCTCAAGAACGCCGTCATCTTGTTCCAGGGCCAACGCATCACGGCGGTCGGCGCCGCAGTCGCGATCCCGCGGGGCGCCGCGGTGATCGATCTGTCCGCATACACCGTGCTTCCCGGCTTCATCGATGCCCACGTCCACCTGGCCTTCCGCACCATCGGCGACGGCGACTGGCAGCACAGCGACCTGACCGAGTCAGCGGGTCAGTTCGCACTCCTCGGGGCGGCACACGCGCAACAAACGCTCGAGGCCGGGTTTACGACGGTCCGCGTTGTCGGGTCGGGTCACTTCAACGACATCGCGTTGCGCAACGCCATCACCAACGGCTGGATCCCGGGTCCCCGCATACTCGGCGCGGGAACGTCGTTCGGCATTACCGGCGGGCACTGCGACGACCTCGAAGGGTTCCGCCCCGGCGTGTTCGGCCGTGAGTCGGGGATCGCTGATGGCGTGGCCGACGGCGTAGACCAGGTCCGCGAAGCGGTACGATACGCCGTGAAATACGGCGCCGACGTGATCAAGATCTGCGCGACGGGCGGCGTGCTGTCCCTCACCGATTCGGCGGGGGTGCAGCAATACAGCGAAGAGGAAATGCGGGCCATCGTCGAAACCGCGCGGATGCTGTCGCGCCGTGTCGCGGCCCACGCCCACGGCACGCCGGGGATCAAGGCCGCGGTGCGCGCTGGCGTCACATCCATCGAACATGGGTCGATCCTCGACGCCGAGGCCGTCGCCTTGATGGTGCAGCACGGCACCTGGCTCGTCCCGACGCTGATGGCGGGGGAGCGGGTCTCCGAAATGGCGCGGGCCGGGCGGCTGCCGCCCCCGATCGCCGCGAAGGCCCTTGCGATCGCCCCGCGGATGCAGACGTCGTTCAAGCTGGCACTCGACGGCGGGGTGAAGATCGCGCTCGGTACTGATGCCGGCGTCTTCCCCCACGGCCGGAACGGGCACGAATTCACCCTGATGGTTCGCTTCGGGATGACCCCGATGCAGGCGATCCAGGCTGGGACCCTGTCGGGCGCCACCCTGCTGGGCCGCGAAGCGGACATCGGCAGCCTCGTCGCCGGGAAATACGCCGACATCGTCGCGGTACGCGGCGACCCGTTACAGGACGTGACCGTGCTCGAGCAGGTGGAATTCGTGATGACGGGCGGCACGGTGTTCAAGCGGGATGGACAGGTGGTGGGACGGAGCAACGCCGGGGTTCCCTGACCGCGGCCTGTCTCCATGAAGCGCTTCCCCGCCTTTGATCCTCCCGAATACGTTTCCTGGCAGGCAGATCCTGCGCTCGTACTGGCGTACCGAAAAACCATCGACGACGACCCCGCGCGCGCGTCCCTCGTGGCCCGGCTGTCGAAAGACAAGAAGCGCGAGCTGTACGCGGGCCTGGTGCGCACGCGGCTGCACGACGTCATGCTGAAGCGCTGGGTCCGTACCGGCGTCATCTCCAAGGCTTGGCTCGGCACGGGAGAGGAAGCGACGACGGTCGGTCCGGTCCACGCGCTGGAGCGCGGCGAGGACGTGGTGGCGCCGATGATCCGCAACGCCGGCGCGTGCGTCGAAATGGGGATGTCCATCGCTGACTCACTGCGGGCCTACCTCGGCACCGAAGACTCGCCGTCGCGCGGGCGCGACCTGCACCTCGGCGACCTGGGTCACGGCGTGCTCCAGCCGATCTCTCACGTCGGCGACGTGGTGCCCGTGATCGCCGGGATCGCGCTCGCCTTCAAGGTCCGCGGGGAGCCGCGGGTGGCGCTCACCTGGATCGGTGACGGTTCCACCAAGACCGCTACGGCGCATGAAGGGACGAACTTCGCCGCCGTCCAGAAGCTCCCCGCGATCTTCATCGTGCAGAACAACCAGGTGGCCCTCGGCACCCGGCTCGACCAGCACCACCTCCCCGGATCGTTCAAGGAGTGGGCCGCGTCGTACGGTATCTGGGGGCTTACCTGCGACGGCAACAACGTGCTCGACGCCTGGGCGGCGACGCGGCTCGCTGCCGAACGCTGCCGCGCGGGGCGGGGGCCGGCGTTGCTCGTCGCCGAGACGTTCCGCATGGGTGGCCATGCGACCCACGACGAGCGCGAGGCGCGCGAGACGTTTCCGGCAAAACTGTTCGCCGAGTGGGGGCAGCGCGATCCGATCGGCCTGTACGAGGAGTACCTGAAGGAAGAGGGTTGGTCCGGGAAGGAGCTGGAGGAGGTGGAGGCAGCGGTGGCAGCAGAAGTCGAGCGGGCCGCGGAAGTAGCGGTGGCGAGCCGGGAGCAAATGCCCAAGGGGGAGACCGCGGTGACGGGGGTGTATGCGGATGGCGCGTAGCCTTTTCCGGGGGATCCGCGAGTATTGTCGGGTGTACCGAGACTCCACAAAGGAGGTGCTCATGAAACAGCCGCTCGTCGCGGTTGCTCTGCTGGCCCTCGCGTGCGGCAACAACGAGTCCGTCGCAGGGCAGACGCCGCCCGCGGGACTCGTGCCGCAGGAGATCCTCGGCCACACGCTCTATCTCCGGCCTGGATTCCGCATCGGCGTCTTCGCCGAGAATGTGGGCGGGGTGCGCAACATCGTCGTCGGCCCCGGGGGCACGGTGTACGCCGCGCGTGAAGGCGCCGGAAGAATCGTCAAACTCGTCGACGCGAATGGCGATGGCGTCGCGGAATCGGTGACCGATGCGGCCACCGGTCTCGAGGGGCCTTTCGGGATCGCGTTCCGCGGCGACACGATGTATGTGGGGGAGGAAACCCGGATCGTGCGACTCGTCCCCGGAAACCCGACGCCGCAGCCGGTGGTGACGGACCTCCCGGGCGGCCCCGGTCATTCGACGCGCACGGTGGTATTCGGACCGGACGGCTACCTGTACGTTGCGGTCGGGTCGAGCTGCAACGTCTGCGTTGAATCGAACCCGCGCCGCGCGGCGGTGACGCGCTTCAACGCGGACGGGACCGGCGAACACCGCTTTGCCACGGGCCTGCGCAACTCGGTCGGGATCGCCTTCCATCCGACGACGGGTGAGCTGTGGGCCACGAACAACGACCGCGACAATCTCGGCGACGACGCACCGCCCGAGCACCTGAATATCCTAAAGGATGGCAAGTGGTACGGCTGGCCCGGGTGCTGGCTCCCCGGCGAGAACAACCCTGAGTACCCAAACGTCGATTGCTCCACCGTCGAGCCGCCGGCGATCACGTTTCAAGCGCACTCGGCGCCGTTGGGGCTGGCGTTTTACACGGGGACCGCGTTCCCGGCCGAATTCCAGGGCGACGCCTTCATTGCCTATCACGGATCGTGGAATCGCAGCGTTCCCACCGGCGCGAAAGTCGTGCACGTCAACGTGCAGAACGGCAAACCGGTTTCGATCGAGGACTTCGTTGTGGGCTGGCAGCTCGGCAATGGCTCGCGGTGGGGACGACCGGTGGCGGTGGCGTCGTTGCCGGATGGTTCGCTGTTGATCTCGGATGATTCCGCTGGACGGATCTGGAGGGTGAGCTATGGACCATAGATGGAGAACTCGGGCGCTCGCGGGTGCAACCGTTGTTGTTCTGGCGCTGGGGATCGCCGCCGTGATGGGCTCGGCACGCGTCCCTCCGCAGCCCCTGGCTACCCGCGCCGACATCCATGCGGAATACGTGAAGTACGCGAGCGGTGGGGATACCATCACCGCGTACCTCGCCTACCCCGAGCGCGCGGAACCTGCACCGGCGGTGATCGTGATCCACGACATCTACGGGATGTCGGATCGGCTGCGGCCGGCGGTCGAGCTGCTGGCCCAGCGCGGCTTCGTGGCGATCGGCCCTGATCTCCTGTCGCGGCGCGGTGGCACGTCGGCAGTCGCCGACAGCGCGCGGCGCTTCATCATGTCGCTCCATCCCGACACGGTGACGCAGGATTTGAACGCCACGTACGCCTACTTGAAGACGATCAGGGCGGTGCGCCCCGACCGGATCGGAGTGATCGGGTTCTGCTGGGGCGGGGGGCAGAGCTTCCGCTATGCGACCAACAATCCCGGTCTGCGCGCGTTCGTCGTTTGCTACGGGCCAGGACCCGATACCGCGGCGCTGTCGCGGATCAAGGCAAAAGGACTCGGCGTCTACGCGGAGAACGATGCGCGCATCAACACGGGGCTGACCGACCTGACCGCGGCGCTCCAGCGGGCGCGCGTGGACTATCAGCACCGGGTCTATCCCGGGGTGGGGCACGCGTTTCTCCAGACGCGCGAAAAGCCGGAGGTCGCGGACTCGGCCTGGGCGGCCATCGAGCGGTTCTTCCGCGAACAGCTGGAACGCTAGGGCGCCGCGACGCTACGGCGCGGCCGCCCGCTCCGCGACGTAGCGCCTCGCGCGTTCCAGCGCCGCGTCCCGTCCGGCGAGAAAATCCGCCACCCGAACCTCCGTCGGCAGCTCCGGCGCGATCCCGATCCCTCCGATTCCGGTACCGTCGGGGAACTCGTCGCGTGTGACCGTGAGCCGCAAGCGCCAGTCTTTCCAGAGGCGGAACTCCGCTACCTGGCCGGGGCTGCCCGCAGAGTGCTCGCCCACGATCGGCCCGCGACCTGCGTTGCGGAACGCGATGAGGACGTCTTCGGCCACCCCCCCGGTGCGCGCGGAAACGAGCACCGCCACCGGTCCCGTGAACGTCGGCCGATCGTGCCGCGGAGGAATGGTGTCGGGTGGCGCCGAGAACCAGGCTCCTGCCGAGTCCGGCATGTCTTGGCCGCGGTACGCCGGCCGGTACTGGGGCGTGCGCCAGCGCGAGGTGACGAGCGGTCGGTTCACGAGTCGGCCGAGGATGCGGTAGCCGGTCTCGCGCCCGCCACCGCTGCCGTCGTGGTCGCGCAGGTCGAGGATCAGCCCACGGATTCCGGTGAAATCGGAAAAGGCGCGGTCGAACAACCGCGCGACATCGGGGTCGGCGAACGAGCTGAGCCGCACCCACACGATGCCGCCGGGAATGGTATCCACCTGGAACGCCGGCGGTGCGAGCGGCCAGCGGTCGGTGAGCGCAATGCTGCGGGTGACGCTCGCGCCGCGCGGCTCACCGCCGGGGACGCGGAGCTGCAGATGGAGGGCGGTCCCCTTCTCTCCGTCGAGCATGCGCGCCACGGCGCGGTCCCAGCGCGCCGGCTCGGTTGCGCCGGAAACCTCCGGCAGCACCGAATCGCGGATCCACAGCTCCGCCGGAATCCCCTGGACCGCGAGGATCTCGGTGTTGCGCTGCGGTCGGGCCACCCGCAGCTCGTCGTTCTCGACGTAGTCCACCAGGAAGGGCCGACGCTCTACGCCGCGCAGCACCAGTGGCGGCCGGGCGAGTCGGGCGCCCAGGGCGGCCGGCGGTTGGATCGCAGCCTGGCCGTCGGCGAGCAGCGCGACACAGCGTCGCAGGCGGCGCCAATAGGCTAGATCGCTCTGGCGCGCGGGCGCCGCGGCCAGGAGATCGGCGAACGCGGAATCCCAATCGGCGCGGATCCTGTCCCAGGCGGGCGCATTGTAGCGCGCTTCCGACCAGACGCCGGCCGCCAGGCGGGCCCGTTCCACTGGTCCGAGCTGCTGCGACGCGAGCGGCACGCCGGCGAGCATCGCGGCCAGCCCCCAGGATGATCGTGACGGCATGGTCCTCAATCTATTGGCTCCCGTTCAAGGCGCCCGCGGATGGTCCCGGGGGCACCGCTTCTGTCCGTATCGCATTCCACGCCGCCGCGACACACACTCCGACTCCCGCGCTGTTCGACCCCCACTCACGGGTCATCACGCGCTCCAGCGCCACGCGTACGACCCCGAGCCACGCCGCCGCCAGCACGTCGGCGCTCCCCGGGCGCACCGAGCCGTCCGCCTTGCCCTGCGCCACCAGGCTCTCGAGGGCGCCGCGGAACTCCCGCGCCGAGTCGCGCGATTTGTCGTCCAGCAGCGTGACGTGATCCTGAAAAAAGAACAACCGGACCACCGCCGACTCGCGCCCCGCGCCGTCGATCAGGAGCTCCGCCAGCCGACCGAGTTTCTCCCGTGGTCCGAGCGTCGCCGCATCGGCCTCGCGCACCAGTTTGGTGCTCCAGCGCGCGGCACCGCGGTACAGCTCGTTCAGCAGCTGCTGTTTGCTCGTGAAATGACGATAGATCGTGCCCTCCGCGATCCCGGCCTTCCGGGCCAGTTCGGGAGTGGTGGTGGGATGGTAGCCCCGGGTCGTGAACAACTCGAGGGCCGCGCGGACCAGCCGCTGGCGGGTAAGATCGGCCTGCTTCACTAGCGGGCGAATCTAACCGCGCTAGCTTTCGGCCGCTTCGTTGGGCCGGCTTTCACTTCCGTTGGGGGATTTCCACCGCATGCGCATGCTGGTACTCGGCGCGGGCCTACAGGGGTCCGCTTGCGCCTTCGATCTGCTGCAACAGGACGCCGTCGGTCAAGTGAGGCTCGCCGACATCCAACCAGACCGCGCCGCCGCCTTCCTCAAGCCCTTCGCCGGGAAGCGGCTCTCGCTGCTGAAGCTGGACGTCCAGGATCCGGCAGCGCTGCGCGCCGCGATGCAGGGCCACGTGGCCGTGGCGAACGCGCTGCCGTACTACTTCAACCTCGACGTGACGCGGGCCGCGGTAGAGTCGGGCTTGCACTACGCCGACCTGGGCGGTAACACCGAGATCGTCTTCAACCAGAAGAAACTCGACGCGGACGCGAAGGCGCGGAACGTGTCCGTGATCCCTGACTGCGGTCTCGCGCCGGGGATGGTGAACGTCATCGCCGCCGAGGGCCTCCGGCGCGTGGACGACGCGGAATCGGTGAAGGTCTATGTCGGCGGGTTGCCGCGGCATCCCGAGCCGCCGCTCAACTACCAGATCGTCTACTCGCTCGAGGGTGCGCTCGACTATTACACCACGCCGTCGTGGGTGCTACGCGATGGCAAGCCGACACGCGTGGACGCGCTGTCGGAGCTTGAGTCGTTGTCATTTCCGCCACCCGTCGGCGAGCTGGAAGCGTTCCACACAGGCGGCGGCATCTCTACCATGCCCTGGGCCTACGAAGGGCGCGTGCGGACCATGGAGTACAAGACGCTGCGCTACCCCGGACACATGGCGATTATGCGGCCGATCCGCGAGCTGGGCCTGCTCGATCTCACGCCGATCAAGGTGAAAGGGAAGGAGATCGTACCGCGCGACGCGTTCATCGCTATCGTCTCGCCCAAGCTCAACAAACCCCAGGGTCGCGATCTCGTGGCCCTGCGCGTCGACGTGCACGGTCGGAACGGGGCGCACGTCGCGTGGGAGCTGCTCGACTACTACGATGAGGCGCGCGGCATCAGCGCGATGATGCGCACCACCGGCTACTCGCTCTCGATCACGGGGCTGATGCAGGGCGACGGCCGTATCAGCGGGCGCGGCGTACAGACGCCGGACGAGGCGGTGCCGTTTGCAGCATATCTCGACGAGCTACGAAAACGGGGAATCGAGATTCGGGAGGTCTGAGCAACGCCATCGGCCATCGGCAGTCAGCGAATACGTCAGCAGGAACACCCTCGCAACGGCCGACAGCCGACGGCCGACAGCCGATAGCATTCAGTAACTCCACGTACTCCCGAAGAAGAACTGGCCCCCGTCCTCCCCGAACCCGGCGCCGGCCACCAGCACGCCGTTGCGACCGAGCCGGAGCATCACTTCCCCGCCGGCGCTCGAGTGCAGGTCCTGGGTGGTCAAGCGGAGCCCCCCGGGTCCGAACACCCGGCCGGCGTCGTAGAACGCGACCAGCTTCAATTCAAAAATCGTGGGCGCATACAGCAGTGCGTAGCGCACCTCGAATCCGCCCAGCAGCTTGTCCGGCCCAATGAACCGCGAATCGTAGTATCCCCGCAACGAGCGGTAGCCGCCCACCCCGACGTAGGGCCGGCCCGATGACTCGATCGTCTGCAGCACCGAAATGCTGGGCGACCCGCTCATCCGCTCCCCCAACAACCGGCCGGCAAGGACCAGCTTCTCGAACGGATGCACGTACGCCTGCACCCCCACCGTGGTCCGCACGTAGCGCTTTGCGGTCGCGTACAGTCCCTCGGCGAACACACCCGCATGCGGGTCGGTCTCGTTGTCGCGGGTATCGACCACGAGTCCGGCCCGCACGCTGGCGTCGTCGAACGGCGCGGCGTCTGCCTGCCCCGCCGTGCGGTCGCGCAGAAACAATCCATCGCCCGGCAGCGCGCGGTAGGACGTGCGTACGAGCGTCGCACCGGCGAGCGCCCGCAGCGGCCCCACGAGACGGCGCTGGATCGTGAGTCGGGCGAGCTGGGTGGTGCGGCTCACGGAATAGAAGTACGGAGTGGTGGGCGTGAGGCTGTCGGCATCGTATGGCGTGTCGTTCCCGATCCCGAAGTAGCCGAGCCGGTTGGCGCGGATCGCGTCGAGGGTGAGCCCCACGCGCCAGCTGTCCCACAGCGCCGGCGCCTGCGCGTCGAGCTCCACCAGATAGCTGCCCTCGGTGCTGGCGCCCACGCTGAGCGTCACGGCGGCGCGGTTCGGCTCGGGCCGCTCGTGGAAGCCGATCGGACTGTAGACACGCGCGTATCCGGCGAGCCACCAGCCGTCGATCGAGCTGTAGTAGCCGTACGGGGTGTAGGTGAAATCCCAGTACGGCGCGGCCTCCGGCTGTTGCGCCGCGGCGGGTGCCGGCGGGCGCAGGGAGACGAGCGCGATGAGGAAGACGACGCGGCGCACGCTCAGCCTGGGTCGCGCCCTTCGTAGAGGTGCCCGGTCTCCACGAACCGCGCTTCGGTTCCGTCGTGCACGGCGAAGCGTCCCGGATAGAGCGAGGCTGCTCCGAACTCGCCCCGCTTGTTGACCGCGTAGAAAGTGAGGTTGAAGCGAGGCGCGCCGGCCGCCGTGAGCAGCCGGGGTGCCGTCATGCGCACGACGCGCCGCAGCGTCTCGAGGCAGGCATCGGTGGGCTTCATGCCACGCCGCATGTGCTCGACGGTGAGAAACCCGCCGCACACCATGATGTTCGACTCACCGCGACCGGTCGAGCCGGCGGCGCCGATCTCGTTGTCGCAATACTGACCCGCGCCGATGACCGGACTGTCGCCCACGCGGCCGGGGATCTTCCACGACAGCCCGCTCGTGGTGGTGATCGACGCGATGTCGCCGGTAGGCGTCACGGCGTCGCAGTTGATCGTCCCCGTCGACGGTCGGACCACCATCGGGACATGACCGGGGACGTCGAGCCAGTTGTCGGAGGCATTCAGGTTGGCACGCCATTCGAGCCACGCCTGGCGCGAGGCGTCGGTGAGTAGGTCCTCTTCCTTGAATCCATAGGAGAGCGCGAATCGCTTGGCACCCTCACCCACGAGGAAGATGTGATTCGTGTACGTGAGGATCAGCTTGGCGACCTCGGAGGGCGTCTTGATGTTCTCCAGGCAGCCCACCGCGCCGGCGCGCTTGGTCGGGCCATGCATGCACGACGCGTCGAGCTGCACCACGCCGTCGGCATTGGGGAGCCCGCCGTAGCCGACGGACTGGTCGGCGGGGTCGAGCTCCTGGATTTTCACTCCCTCCACGGCGGCGTCGAGAGGATCGGCGCCCTGCAGCATGAGCTCGTAGGCCTTCTGCACCGGCTTCAGGCTGTTGGCACTCGTGATCACTACCGGCTTGGCGGCCCAGGCGCGCGAGGGGGGCAGGGGCCGCGGCGGCCGCACCGGGTGCGCGATGCCGAGCGTTCCGGCGGCGGCGATCCCGCCGGCCGCGGACGCGAGGAAATCACGGCGTGAGACGTCGTGGGACACGGGGACTCCGAATCGGTGTGAGAGGGACGATGGGAATTAGCCCGGCCCGGCGGGCCTGTCAACTTGCTCGCGCCGCAGCGGAGTTCTAGGTTCCGGCCGTGTTCGGTGACGAGTCTTCGGGCCCTCGCGCCGTCGTCGGCCGGATCCTCGGTGCGGCGACGCTGCTCGCTGCGGGACTGCTGCTCGTCATGCTCGCGTCCACGGGTCACATCGCGTGGCAGCTCGTGACCCTGGTCGGCGTGCTGTGGGCGGCCTGGGGGTTCATCGGCGGGCTGTTCAGCCACGTCATCGAGCCCGCCGCCCGGTTCCTGGCGAATCAACTGACAGGAAACGTTTCGCTGCCCGAGTACGACGACGACATCGTGGTGCAGACGGCGCGCCTGGAGCGTTTGTTGGAGCAGGTGTCGAGGCCGCATCACGAGATCCTGATCGGCATCAGACTCGCCGAAATCTACCGCACACACCAGAAAGACTCGTCGAAGTCGGACGCGCTGCTCGCGCGGCTGCGCGCCAAGTACCCCGAGGCCCCCGAGCTCGCGCATGCTGACCCCGGTTGACGTCTCGCTCGTGATCCCGGTCTACAACGAGCGCGAGAACCTCGCGCCGCTGCTGGACGAGATCGCCGTCGCCCTCGCCGGCCGGCGCTACGAGGTCGTCGCGGTGGACGATGGCTCTACCGACGGCTCTGTCGCGGCGCTCAAGGCGCTGCAACCGGCGCATCCGGGGCTGCACATCGTGGCGTTCGCGGTCAACGCCGGCCAGACCGCCGCGTTCGCGGCCGGATTCCGGGCGGCGCGCGGGTCCGTGATCGTGACGCTCGATGCCGACGGGCAGAACGATCCGGCGGACATTCCGGCGCTGCTCGACGAGCTGGCGCGCGGCGACGCCGCGGCGGTCGCGGGGTACCGCGCCGCCCGGCGGGATTCCGCCTGGAAGCGGCTCCAAAGCCGGATCGCCAACGGTGTGCGCAACTGGCTCAACCACGAGACGATCCGTGACACGGGCTGCTCGCTCAAGGCGTTCCGGGCCGCGGCGGTGCGAGACCTGCCGCTGTTTACCGGGATGCACCGCTTCCTCCCGACGCTCGTCAAGATGCAGGGCGGCGCCGTTGCGGAAGTCCCGGTGCGGCATCGGCCGCGCCGCTCGGGGACCACCAAGTACGGGATGTGGAACCGTGTGTTCCGCTCGCTCGCCGACGCGCTGGCCGTCCGCTGGATGCAGCGCCGCGTGTTGCGCTACCGTGTGACCGAAGACCTTCCCTAGCCCCGATCCCCGACCCGATGTCGCGCAAGCCCAGGCTCGACCCTGCGATCTTCAACCTCCCGGTCGCGAAAATGCGGGAGGGCTACTACTCCGACAAATACTTCGTGCGCGCGCGCGACGTGCTGCTGCGGGACAAACACCGCCCCCGCGTCACCATGCAGGTGTTCGGCAAGACACACGCGTATCTCGGCGGCTCGGACGAGGTAATCGCGATCCTGAAACTGTGCGCGCAGTCGTGGGACGACCTCGAGGTCTCCGCGCTGTACGACGGCGACGAAGTCGCGCCGTGGGAGACCGTGCTGCTGATCGAAGGGCCGTATGACGCGTTCGCCGTCCTCGAAACGCTGTACCTCGGCGTGCTGGCGCGACGCACCCGGGTCGGCACCAACACCCACCGCGTGGTCGAGGCCGCGAAACCGAAACAGGTCATGTTCTTTCCGGCGCGCCACGACCATTGGCTGGTGCAGACCGGCGACGGCTACGCCGCCCATATCGCCGGCGCGATCGGGGTCTCCACCGACGCCCAGGCGTCGTGGTGGGGATCCGAGGGGGTCGGGACTGTGCCCCACGCGCTGATCGCCGCGTACGGTGGCGATACCGTGCTGGCGTCCCTGAAGTTCGCCGAGCACATGGACGACCCGACTATCCGGCTCATCACCCTGGTGGACTTCGACAACGACTGCGTCGGAACGTCGCTCAAGGTCGCCCGTGCGCTGGGGAGGCGGTTGTACGGTGTGCGGATCGACACGTCGGAGACGCTGGTGGACAAGTCGATTGTGCCGCAGATGGGACTCACCAAGCCGACCGGTGTGATTCCGCAGCTCGTCTGGAACGTGCGCCGCGCGCTGGACAAGGAAGGATTCCAACAGGTCAAGATCGTGGTCTCGGGCGGGTTCACGGTGGAAAAGATCCGTCAGTTCGAAGAACAGGGAGTGCCGGTGGACATGTACGGCGTGGGGTCGAGCCTGTTCCAGGGGCGGTTCGATTTCACCGCCGACATCGTGCGCGTCGATGGGAAGCCGTGCGCGAAGGTCGGACGGACCTACCGACCCAATCCACGGCTGGAGCGCGTGGAGTAACCCCCGGGCGCGCCGATGCAGGCGTCTACCCACAAGAACATCGTGCGCGGCGCCTGCGGCTGCGCCGCCGCGGGGGCCGTCCTGATGGTCGTCGTGTGGATCATCGCCGTCAACTATGCACGCAGTCCGCGAGCGGGCGAAGAGGTGCATCACTCGGCCGCCGCGGCGCTCGATACCCTCGCCCGGGTGGGCTGGCCGGTCAGCGCCGTGGTGTTCGACCCCGACGACTTCGCGCTTCCCGATCCCGCCGCGACCGACGTGCTGCGCCTGACCGGCCGCGTGTGGAGCGACACCACGCGGCGGCCGCCCTCGATTGCGTTCGGCGACACCTTCCCCGCGGGCGCGCGGGCCCGGCAACGCTGGCTCCAGGCCGGTAGCCACGCCGCGGTCGACTCGTTGCTCGCGCTGCGGACGAGCGTCGCTCGGGTGGGCAAAGTGTCGCAGGTCCCGCAAGGCCAGGCCGCCGTCCTGTACCAGAGCCGCGCCGTCCTGGCGCGCGCGCGCCACGCCGCCGACTCCGGGCACGTGGATGTCGCCGAGTGGCTGCTCGGCGCCGTCGTCACGGTCGGTCATGACATGCAGTCAGGCCCGTCGTTGTTGCGAGCCATCACCGGGGTGCGATTGGAGCGTGACGCGCTGGGGATGCTCGCCCGCCTCGTTCCTGCGCCGCGCGCCGACGCCGTGGCCCGTGGCGCGGCGCGCGCCGACTCGCTGTTCCACAGTCTGCTCGTGGCGCGCCGACTGCTGCGACTCGTGGCGCGCGACACCACCCTCCTCGATACGCTCGCCGCGTGGGCGCGCGATCCCACGCTGCCGCTGCCGCTGCGCGATGATTGTGTCCGCGCCATCGGGCTCGGGTGGATGGATGGACCGGAATTGCTGAGCGGTGTCGCCGCGCGGCGCGACAGTGTCCTGGCCAGGCTGGAGGATTCGCTGCCCGCGGCGCTCCAGCCAGCGCTGCGCGGCGCGCGCGGTTTCGCGAGCCCGGGATGGGCGCAACGGCTGTCGTTCGCGGCGGAGTACGACGAGATCATCGCGCCCCTGGTGGCCCCGTAACGCGGTTGACACATCCCTTGGTCCCCGCGGAGATTCCCCGACGCTGGACAACTCCAAGGGGCACGCATGGCGCGCATCATTTTCTGGGACGTTGACACCCAGGTCGATTTCATGAAGGCGGACGGCAAACTGTACGTGCCGGACGCCGAGCACATCATCCCGAACCTCAAGCGGTTGACCGACTACGCGCATGGCCACGGTATCCGCATCGTGGCGAGCGCGGACGACCACGTCCCGGGGCACAAAGAGCTGTCGGATACGCCGAACCTGAAGGACACGTTCCCGCTACATTGCATGCGCGGCACGCCAGGACAACAGAAGATCTCCGAGACCGCCCTGCGCGACCCTATCGTCATCGAGCCCGACCCCCAGGACCCTCAGGCGCTGGCCACGCGGGTGCGCGCCCACCGGGGCGACATCCTGTTCCACAAGCACTGGTTCGACGTGTTCACGAACCCCAACGTGTTGCCGGCGGTGGATGCGCTCGATCCCCAGGACGTCGTGCTGTACGGCGTGGCACTGGATGTGTGCAACCGCTACGCGATCGAGGGGTTCCTCCAGCACCGCCCCAAGATCCGCCTCTTCGCGGTCACCGATGCCATGAAGCCGATCGACCGGGACGTCGCCGAGCAGATGCTCAAGGAGTGGGGCGATGAAGGGGTGCGACTCGTGAAGGCGAGCGAAGTCGTCATGGGGGGCCTGGTGGAGCAGCTCGCGCGGGCGGACGCATGACGGCGACTCCCGCCTTCGGGAAGTTCTTCCTCCCCGGACCGACCGACGTCCACCCGGACGTCCTGGCGGCGCAACTGCGTCCGATGATCGGCCATCGCTCGAGCACGATGGAACAGTTGCTCCAGAAAATGGCGCCACAGCTGCAGGCCATGGCCCGCACGTCGCGCACCGTCCTCATCGGGACGACGTCCGCCACCGGCTTCATGGAGATGGCGGTCCGCAACGGGGTGCGGCAGCGAGCGCTGTCGCTCGTGAACGGCGCCTTCAGCGAGCGATTCGCCCATCTCGTCACGGCGTGCGGGAAGGAATGTGTTCGCCTCGACGTGCCGCTCGGGCAGGCGGTGGAACCCGACATGTTGCGTGACGCCCTGCGCCGCTCACCGGTCGACGCGGTCACCGTGGTGCATTCCGAGACGTCTACCGGTGTGCTGCAGGACGTGGAAGCGCTCGCCGCCGTGACGCGGGAGTTCGACGACGTGTTGTTCCTCGTGGACGCCGTCACCTCGATGTGCGGCAGCCCGGTCGAGCCCGACGCGTGGCAGTTCGATTTCACCTTCACCGGCTCGCAGAAGGCGCTCGCGCTGCCGCCGGGGCTCGCGTTCGGCGTCGCGTCCGCGCGGATGGTCGAGCGCGCCAAGACGCTTCCCGAGCGCGGGCTGTATTTCGATCTGGTCAGTTTCGAGCAGGCGATGGCCAAGTTCCATCCGACCAACACGCCGGCGGTGTCGCTGTGCTTCGCGCTCGACAAGCAGCTCGATCGCATCGCAGCCGAGGGCGGGATCGAGGCACGCTGGCGGCGCCACGACGCCATGCGGCAAGCGGTGGAGCACTGGGCCGCCGCACGAGGCATCGAGTACCTGCCGCGCGACGGACGTCGCAGCTGGACGGTCTCCTGCCTTCGTCTGCCGGCGGGGAAGAGCGCCAAAGACGTCGTCGCGAAGCTCAAGGCGCAGGGGTGGACGATCGGGGCGGGCTACGGCTCGCTCAAGGACTCGACGATCCGCATCGGACACATGGGCGATCATACCGTCGCGGCGCTCGAGCAACTGCTACCGTTAGTGGAAGCCGCGTTGGCGTGACCCTGCGCGTCGTCGTCGCCGACCGGTTGGCGCCGGGGGGGCTCGAGCTGCTCGGGCGCACCCCTGGGGTCGAGGTCGTGAACGTCGCGGGGCAGCCGCGGGAGGCGCTCGAGCAGGCGCTGGCCGGCGCGCACGCACTGATCGTGCGGAGCGAGACGCGCGTCACGGCGGACCTCCTGAACCGCGCACCGCAGCTGCGGGTGATCGCGCGCGCCGGAATCGGGGTGGACACGATCGACGTCCATGCCGCCACCCGACGCGGCATCGCCGTGATGAACGCCCCCGGGGCGAATACCGTGAGCGCGGCCGAGCACGCGATGGCGCTGTTGCTCGGCTTGGTGCGCCACATTCCCTGGGCAGCCGAATCGATGCGCCGCGGCGAATGGGACCGCAAGAAGTACGAGGGGACGGAGCTGCGCGGCAAGACGATCGGCATTGTCGGACTGGGCCGGATTGGTGGACACGTGGCGCAGTTGGCCCGGGCGTTCGGCATGACCGTTGTGGGGCATGATCCCTACCTGTCGCCAGAACGCGCCGCGGAGCTGCAGGTGAAAACTGTGCCGCTGGACCAGCTGCTCGGCGTGGCGGACGTAGTCACGCTGCACGTCGCCCTCACCGACCAGACTCGCCACCTGATCAACAGCGAGCGGCTCGCCCAGATGAAAAAGAGCGCCATGCTGATCAACACGGCGCGTGGCGAGCTGGTGGATGAGGCCGCGCTCGCGGCAGCCATCACGGCGAAACAGATCGCGGGCGCCGCCGTGGACGTGTTTGCGCAGGAGCCGCTCCCCTCCGACGCGCCGCTGCGCCAGCTCAACCGGGTGATCCTGACGCCGCATCTCGCCGCCTCGACCGCCGAGGCGCAGGATCGCGTGTCGCAGGAGATCTGCGCCGCGGTGCGGGACGCGCTGTTGTCGGGCGATCTCTCGACCGCGGTGAACGTTCCCGGAATCGGCGGCGATGTGCTGCGGCGTTCGGCGCCGCTCTTGATTCTCGCCCGGCGCCTCGGTCGTTTCGCCGCGGCGCTGGCCCGAGGCAAGGTGACCGGCGTCGAGGTCGCCTACGGGGGCAAGGAAGAGGCGGTCGCCCGACCCGTCCTCATCGCCGCCCTAGAGGGCCTGCTCAGCGGGTTGGGGGAGACTTCGGTGAGTCTCGTCAACGCTCTCGTCCTCGCGGAAGAGCGCGCCATCAGACTGACACGGCGTACGGGAGCGCCCGAGCCGGGGTTCGAGACGTCGGTCGGGGTGACGGTGGAAGCGAGTCAGGGGAACGCGCGAGTGGCGGGGGCGCTGGTCGGAAACAGTCACGGGCGCGTGATCCGCATCGACGACTACCACGTGGATGTCGCGCCCGAGGGCTGGATCCTCGTGATCACGAACCGCGACGTACCCGGCGTGATCGGGCGGGTGGGGACGCTGCTGGGCGAGGGAGGGGTGAATGTCGCGAGTTGGCACCAGGCGCGGAGCAGTACGCCCGGCGGGGACGCGCTCGCGGCGATCACCGTCGACCAGGCGCCGGCCGATGGAGTACGTGAGAAGCTCGAGCGGCTACCGGACGTGTTGCAGGTACGGCTGGCCCACTTCGGCGACTAGTGTTGCGCGAACCTTGAAACAGCCCAGGGCCGGGCTGACAACGCCCGGCCCCAGCACCGATTCAGTTGATGCGATGCAGCTCCACGCGCCGGTTCCGTGCCAAGCCATCGGTGGTGGTGTTGGTGTCGATCGGATTGCTCTCCCCGAAGCCTCTCGCGGATAGCCGGTTCGGTGCGACCCCTTTCCGAATGAGATACCCCCGGACCGATTCTGCCCGGGCCTGCGACAACCGCTGGTTGTACGCATCGCTGCCGCGGCTGTCGGTGTAACCCGCAACTTCCACACGCAGCTCGGAATGTCCCGCCAGGCTCGCCGCGACGCGATCGAGCGTCACGTACGACTGGTCGGTGAGGTTCGCGCTGGCCGTCTCGAAGTTCACGCCCTCCAGCACCACCGTCCGTTGCTTTTCGGGGAACAACACGGGGCACCCGATGACGTCAACGGGCTCCCCCACCGGCGTACTGGGGCACCTGTCTGCCGCGTCCACCACGCCGTCCCCATCAGAGTCTTTGGGCAGCGGGCAACCTTTGGCATCGACTATTGTCCCCACGGGCGTGCCGGTGCACTGGTCGATCGCGTCATTCACGCCGTCGCCGTCGGAGTCCAGCGCGCAACCCGCGGCATTCACCCGTTCGCCGAACGGCGTATTGGGGCAGCGATCAGTCGCATCGATGACGCCGTCGCCGTCCTGGTCCTTCGGAAGAGAACAGCCGCTCAGATCGACCGTGTCACACAAGGGGGTATTGGGGCACCGGTCCGCCGCATCGACGACGCCGTCCCGGTCCGCGTCCTTCGGAAGGGAACAGCCCCGACGATCCACCATGTCACCTGCCGGCGTGCGGCGACAGTCGTCGAATCCGTCGACCACGCCGTCGTGATCGCCGTCCTTGGGACCGGTTCTTCCCAGCAGCACGCTCAGTCCGGCCTGGACGGTTGCGTTCCAGTTGTTGGACGTTCCCGGGCCCTGGTTGAAGGGCGACGAGAAGAAGTCCTCGATCGCCTCGAAGCGGAACGCCAACCGGTCCGCCACACCGAAGCGCAGTCCTAACAGGCCGCTCATCCCGGCCTCCCAGGAGCCGGTTCCGTTCGTGTAGTTGTTCCTCACGTAGCCAGCTCCGAGCAGCAACCCGACCTGGTTGGCCAGAGGCACAACATAGAGGAGTCGCGCGTTGATCGGGACCAGATCGATCTGTCTATTCCCTGGGCCGTTGACCGCGATATGGGCCGCGGATGCTTCCAACGCCAGTCCAGGAGCGATGAACACTCCGAGGCGCCCGCCACCCCCGAAGGCATTGTCCCAACCGAGTGAACGGTCAAATCTGGAGTAGCGACCGAAAGCGCCAAGCTCAACCGTGCCGGGGCGCTGCCCCGGTGTGGGCGCGGCCGTAAGCGCCGCGAGTGCGATGATAATCGCTGGAATGCGAAACTTCATGATGACCTTCTTTCTGACGGAAACGAACCAATCCGTGGACGCGCCGGACGCGGCCGCCACGTGCACCTGGAAGGTGCCTTGCGGAGAGGGCTCGAAGCTATCGGTCGGAGGTGCTAGCACCTTTGGCCATTCGTGCTGAGGCCGGGCTGACAGCGCCCGGCCCCAGGTACAACTCACGCGATACGGTTCAGCTCAATCGAAGCGGTGCAGCTCCACGCGCCGGTTGCGGGAACGCCCGCTCGCCGTCGCGTTCGTATCGATTGGATCACCCTCACCAAATCCCTGCGTGGTGAGCTGGTCCGGTCCCACGCCACGCTCGATCAGGTACCCGCGGACCGCGTCCGCTCGAGCCCGCGACAAACGCAGGTTGGTGGCGGAGCTGCCGCGATCGTCGGTGTACCCGGCCACTTCGACCCGGAGACCGGGTTGCGCCGCGAGGCTGATCGCGATGCGTTCGAGAGTGGCCCGGGCTTGGGCGGTGAGCACGGGACTCCCCGTCTGAAAGGTCACGCCTTGCAACACCAGGGTGCGCTGCCCCTCGGAGAACAGCACCGGGCACCCATTCGTGTCCACGCGCTCTCCGGCGGGTGTGCGCGCGCACCGATCGACCGGATCGTGCACGCCGTCCATATCTGAATCCTTCGGAAGCGGGCAGCCTGCCGCGTCGATCTTCTCGCCCGCGGGCGTGGCCGGGCACTTGTCGGCCGAATCCACTACGCCGTCACCATCGGTGTCCATCGGGCATCCGGCCGCGTCGACCCGTTCGGCCGGCCGCGTGCCGGGGCACCGATCGATGGCGTCCGCGATCGCGTCGCCGTCCGCATCCTTGGGTAACGAGCAGCCCCGCGCATCTACCTTGTCGCCCGAGGGGGAATTGCCGCACCGGTCGTTCGCGTCCACGACGCCATCGGCGTCGCCGTCCTTGGGCAGCGAGCAGCCGCGCGAATCCACGGCGTCACCCGGCTGCGTGTTGGGACAGGCGTCTATCCCGTCCGCCAGCCCGTCGCGGTCACCATCCTTTGGACTGGACTTGCCGAGCAACGCGCTCAGCCCGCCCTGGACCGCGAAGTTCCAGTTGTTGGAAACCGACGCGCTCTGATTCCTGGGCGACGGGATGAAGTCCTCGACGGCCGCGATCCGAATCGCGACGTTCGGGCCCAGTCCGAACCGCAGCCCGAACAGGCCGCTGACGCCGTCGTCGGAGACGTTGCCGGTTCTCCCATACATGTTGTGGACGTAGCCCGCACCGACCAGCACCGCGACAGGGCCGGCTACTGGTTGCGCGAACACGAGGCGGGCGTTGAGCGGGATCAGTGTGGCGTCGGTGCTTCCCGGGCTGGTTGTGGGGATGTACAGGCCCGACCCTTCGAGTGCCAACCCGGGCGCGATGAAGATGCCCAACCAACCGCCGCCGCCGAAACCATTGCCGAATGCCAGGGACCGATCGAATCGCGTGTAGGCCCCAAATCCGCCGACCTCTACGGTGCCAGGGCGCTGTCCCATCGCAGGAGCGGACGAGAGCGCGGTGAGGACGACGAACACCGCCGTACTGAGCCGTCGCATGGCGGCCTCCTCTCTAGGTAAGAGCAAAAGCAGTGCTGAGGAAAGAAACGTTGGACGGGATACACCACACCGGCTGCGAAGAGTCACGCGAGTTTCGAGCGCGTGAGTCCGACCATCTACACGGTGATAGCGATCACGGAGAGGTGGGTACGATGCATGCGAGGAAGTCACCCGGGCGGGCGCGACAGCCGCAACCAATGATGCATCGCGCCCAACCCGGGTGGGCCGGCGAACCTAGTTCATCCGATGGAGCTCGACCCGCCGGTTGCGCGCGCGGCCGGCCGCTGTGGCGTTCGGCGCGATAGGATTGCCCGCGCCGAAGCCCCGCGATGTGAGCTGCCGCGGTGGAATCCCCCGGCTGACCAGATAGGCCCGGACCGCCGCCGCCCGAGCCTGCGACAGTCGCAGATTGGTGGCGGCGCTGCCGCGGCTGTCAGTGTAGCCCGCGACTTCCACCCGCAGCAGCGGATACGCCGCCAGGCTCGCAGCGACGCGATCGAGCGTGGCGTGGGACTGATCGGTGAGGTTGGCGCTGCCGGTTTCGAAGTTCACACCCTCCAGAACGATGCTTCGCTGCACGCCCGTGAACAGCACCGGGCAGCCGAGGGCGTCCACCCGCTGTCCCGCGGGCGTGCCAGGGCATCTGTCGACGGCGTTCACCACGCCGTCCATGTCCGTATCACTCGCAGGCGGGCAGCCGGTCACGTCGACACGCTCCCCGGCTGGCGTGGTGGGACACCGGTCGGTCAGATCGCCCACGCCGTCGCCATCCGAGTCCTTGGGGAGGGTGCATCCGCTCGCATCCACCTTGTCACCCGAGGGGGTGCCCGGGCATTTGTCGGCCGCATCGACGACGCCGTCGCCGTCGGCGTCTTTGGGGAGCGAGCAGCCGTTCAGGTCAACGGCGTCGGCCGCCGGTGTGACCGGACATCTGTCGGCCGCGTCTACCACGCCGTCGGCATCCGCGTCTTTGGGCAGCGGGCAGCCGCGTCCGTCGACCGCCTCGCCCCTTGGCGTGGTCGAACAGACGTCGACGGTATCGATCACGCCGTCATGGTCCTTGTCCCCGATCGCGGACCGGCCCAGGCGCAGGCTCAGCCCTGCCTGCACGGACAAGTTCCAGTTGTCCGAATTGCCGGGCGCTTCGTTCAGCGGCGACGGGAAGTAGTCGACGATGCCTTCGACACGGGCGGCCAGCCTGCCGGCGAGATCGAAGCGCGCGCCGAGCAGGCCGTGGGCGCCGTCTTCCCACACACGCGAAGGCTTCGTGTATTGATTGTGCACGTAGCCCGCTCCGACCAGCACGGCGATGTAATCGGTCACCGGCCGGGCGAGGAGCAGGCGCACGTGCACCGGCGTCAGGGCGACGGTCCCGCTCGCGGACGTGGTGGTCGAGACGTAGGCGAGCGTTCCCTCGATCGCCACGCCGCGGGCGACGTAGATGCCCAGGAGCCCTCCGCCGCCCAACCCGTCGCGCAGGCCAGTGGACGCATCGAACCGGGTGAAGCGACCGAAGCCGCCGAACTCCAGGGTCCCGGGGCGCTGCGCCGTCGCCGGCGAGGAGATGAGTCCAGCCAGGGCGGCGATCAGCGCCGGGATCCGTACCCGCATGACGACCTCCACGGTTCTCAAGTGGCGACTTCCGGTGTGAGCTGGGGGCCGATCGCCGGAGGGGCCTCGGAGCCGGCTGCTGTTGGTGGGGTGGAGGGCGGCAATTCCGGCGCCAGGGGACCGGCGATCCGAAACGTTTTCACGGCCCCCTGTAGGCGGTCGGCCGCTTCGGCGAGCTGATTGGCGGACGACGCGATTTCCTGCGTGGAGGCCGACTGTTGTTGGCTCGAGGCGGCGATCTCCTGGGCCGAAGCCAGTAGGCCGTCCGTGCCGTGCGCCACGGCGCTCAAGCGCGCGGCGATTTCGTCCACCAGGCGCCGCACCTCGACCGCCGACGTGGCGATCTCCTGGCTCCATGCGTCGTTGGCCTCCGCTTCCCGCGCCACCGTGGCAAGCCCGTCGGCCGCCGTCTGCGCCGCTTCGCGCGCCACCGCGCCGGTGTGCGCGAGCCGCTGCAGCCGGTCGCGCGTCGCCTGCACGCGCGTCAGCACGCCGCGCACCGTGTCGGCGGTTTCGGTGGCCGCCGCCGCGGCAAGCGACGCCAATTTGCGCACCTCGTCGGCCACGACCGCGAAGCCGCGTCCCTGCGGCCCTGCTCGCGCCGCCTCGATCGCCGCATTGAGCGCCAGCATGTTGGTCTGGGTGGCCACCGTCTTCGCCTGGACCACGAATTTCTGAATCTCGGCGGATGATGCGGCGAGCGTCTCCGCCTCGTGCGCTCCGCGCTCCACATCCTCGGCGAGCCGGGCGAGCTGCGCGATCCCCTGGTCGAGCGAGTTCTTGTGGTGACGCGCTAACGCGGCGAGATCGGCGTTGCGCCGCACCGAATCCTCGGCCCCACCCGCCAGCGCGGTGGAAATCTGGAGAATCCGCCCGGCGTCCTCGGCGGCACCGCGCACCAGCTGGGCCTGCTCGGCCGCCCGCTTGGTCAAGTCTTGCGTGGTCGCCGTCATTTCCTGGGTGGACGCGCTCATCTGTTGCGTGGACGCCGAAATCTCCGCGGCCATCGCCGCCGACTCGTCGGCCGCCGAACGGATCGCGCCCACCAGCCGTCGCAGAGCCGCGACCATCGCGTGCACCGACGACAGGAGGTCGCGCATCTCCGCCGAATCCCCGCTGTGGGCCGCAACGGCGACGGTGAGATCCCCGGCCGCCACCTGGCTCGCGACCGTGGCCGCCGCGCGCACCGGCGCGGTGACTTGCCGGTCGAGCCAGCGACCGAGCAGGTACAGTACGCCCAGCGTCAGCGCCAGCAGGCCGATGGCTCCGGTCCAGACCACTCGCCGAGCGGCGTTGGCCGACGTGTAGGCTGCCCGGGTGGGCTGTCGAAACAGCACGCGCCACCGGCCGCTATTGGCGGGCACCGACACCACGAGCTCCGCGCCGTGCTGGGTCGAAAGAACGCCGGATGTGATGCTGTCGGACAGGCGCGGCAGCTCGTTCTCGGGAAGCGGTCGGAGCGGCTGCTGGCTTTCGTCCTGCGACGCCAGGAGCTGGCCTTCGGCGCTCACGATTTGCAGGTACGCGCTGTCGTCGAGGACGGCGCTCGAGAGCAGGGCGCGCAACCTGTCGAGTCCGAAGACCGCCTTCAGGACCCCGACCGGTCGACTACTCGGGGAGGCTCGGATGGCGACGTCGTATTCCATGGAGAGGGCCGCGGCCGACGAGTCGTAGCGAACCGGCCCGGTGTACGCCCCCTCGCGGGTCGCGGCCTGCCACCATTCCTCGTCCTGCTGCGCGAAGTCCGACGTTCGTTCGGACGCGAGCACCGTGAACCCGTGCTCTTCGGTAAAGAACAGCTCCGCGATGTCTGATCGCGCCGGGTAGCCGCGGAGGAAGGCCTGGAGATCGGGATCGCCGCCCAGTTGGCGCGCCTGGCTGAACTGCTGTTCCACATCGGCCAGCGGCGCCCGGTGGAGCTGGCGCGCAGAGACTTGTAGAGAGGCGGTCCGCGCCGCCGCCACCACCTGGGGCAGGGCCGCCAGCACCTCGGCCTCGCGTTGCCGTTCGCGGAGGTAGTGGTCCACCAATGCGGCGACGTGGCTGGCGGTCTGGAGTCCGCGCTGCTGCGCCAATCGTGTCAACGTCTGGCGGACGCCGCGGCCCGCGACGACGCCGATCCCGATCGTGAGCGCCACGGCGATCGCGGCGCCGGCGAGGAGGAAACTCCTGCTGAGTTGATTGGACGGAGTCGCCATGGTGGGTCGGTTGGCTAAGCTATGACGCGTGACACACCGGGGCAAGCCTGTGTAGTTTCCGGCACTATGCGTGATGCGCCGACGTACGATCCCGAGACCATCGAAGCGGCCTGGCAGGCCCGCTGGGTCGAGCGCCGCAGCAACGAGCCCGACCTGGACCGACCGGCGCGGCCGTTCTACAACCTGATGATGTTCCCCTACCCCTCGGCCGAGGGCCTCCACGTGGGGAACATGTTCGCGTTCACCGGGGCCGATATCTACGGCCGCTTCAAGCGGATGCAGGGGTTCGATGTGTTCGAGCCGATCGGATTCGACGCGTTCGGAATTCACTCCGAGAACTACGCGCTGAATGTCGGGACGCATCCCGCGAAGCTCATCCCGCAGAACATCGAGACCTTCCGCCGGCAGCTGCGGCGGTTCGGCGGCATGTTCGATTGGCGTCACGAGCTTTCGACAACGGATCCGGCGTACTACAAATGGACGCAGTGGCTGTTCCTGCAGTTGTTCAAGGCCGGGTTGGCGTACAAGAAGCGCGCCGCCGTCAACTGGTGCCCGAAGGACAAGACGGTCCTCGCCAACGAGCAGGTCATCAACGGGCGCTGCGAGCGCTGCGAGTCGCTCGTCGAGCAGCGGTTTCTCGACCAATGGTTCTTCCGGATCACCGGCTACGCCGAGCGGCTGCTGGCGAATCTCGACCAGCTCGATTGGTCCGCATCGACGGTCGTGCTGCAGCGCAACTGGATCGGCAGAAGCCAGGGGGCCGAGATCGTGTTCACGACGCCGTCGGGGCAGGCGCTCACGGTGTTTACGACGCGGCCCGAGACCGTCTTCGGCGCGACCTACCTCGTGCTCGCGCCCGAGCATCCCCTGGTGGAGGACCTCACCGCTGCGGAGCAGCGGGGCGCCGTCAAGACGTACCAGCGCGAGGTGCAGACGAAGGACGTCGTGGCGCGCCGGGTCGGCGACAAAACCAAGACCGGCGTCTTCCTCGGCTCCTACGCTCGCAATCCGGCCACCGGCCAGGGCGTCCCCATCTGGATCGCCGACTATGTCCTCATGGAGTACGGCACGGGCGCGATCATGGCCGTCCCGGCCCACGACCGGCGCGACCACGAGTTCGCCACGCAGTTCGGTCTCCCGATTCGCGAGGTGGTGCGCGTACCGGGCGAGACGCTGCCGAGCGAGTCACTCGAGGGAACGCTCGTGAATTCGGGTCAGTTCGACGGCTTGGCCTGCGCCGCGGCGCAAGACCGGATCGTCCAATGGCTCGAGGGGCAGGGCGGCGCCAAGGCGACGGTGCGGTACCGCTTGCACGACTGGTGTATCTCGCGGCAGCGCTATTGGGGGCCGCCGATCCCCATCATCTATTGTGATGCCTGTGGCCCGGTGGGGGTGCCGGAGCAGGATCTGCCCGTGGAGCTGCCGTTCATCGAAGATTTCCGCCCCGACGACAGCGGGATCTCGCCGCTCGCGCGGCACAAGGAGTGGTACAACGTCCGCTGCCCGCAATGCGGTGCGGCCGGCCGGCGCGAGACCGACGTGTCCGACACCTTCCTCGATTCCGCATGGTACTTCCTCCGCTATCCGTCGACCGAGTTCCACGATCGGCCGTTCGATCTCGCGCGTACCAACACCTGGCTTCCGGTGACGAGCTACATCGGCGGCAATGAGCACGCGGTGCTGCACCTGCTCTATTCGCGCTTTACCACGATGGTGTTGAAGGACCTCGGCCATGTCGCCTTCGAGGAGCCGTTCCCGAAGCTCCGGGCGCACGGGCTCATCGTGAAAGACGGCGCGAAGATGTCCAAGTCGCGCGGCAACGTCGTCGTCCCCGATTCCTACATCCAGCGGTGGGGCGCCGACACGTTCCGCATGTATCTCATGTTTCTCGGATCGTTTCAGGAAGGCGGGGACTTCCGCGAGGAAGGCGTCACCGGCGTGCGTCGTTTCCTCGAGAAAGTGTGGCTCTTGACCCACGAGGCGACCGCCGCACCGGATGACCCGGCGCCACCGGAGGTGGGGCGCAAGTTGCACCAGACCATCCGCAAAGTCACCGGTGACACGGAACGGTTGGATTACAACACCGCGATCGCCGCGATGATGGAGTACGTGAACGTGGTGCGGGACGCCCATGGCGTGGTGCGGCAGGCGGTCGAGCCGTTGGTCGTGATGCTGGCTCCGTACGCGCCGCATCTGGCCGAGGAGTTGTGGGCCAAGCTGGGCCATGACACGTCCATCTTCAGTGCCCGGTGGCCGGCCTGGGATGAACGCCTCGCCTCGGCGGGAGACGTGGAAATCGCCGTGCAGGTCAACGGCAAACTCCGCGCCCGGCTGCTGCTGCCGCGGGGCGCGTCCCAAGAGGATGTCGTGGCCAAGGCGTTGGCGGATGAGGGCGTCAAGCGATTTGTCGATGGCCAGACGGTTCGGAAGGTGATCTATGTGCCGGATCGGTTGGTCAATCTCGTCGTCTGACGGCTTCAGAACAGCTTCGCGACCAAGTCACCGACGACATAGCCCACACCGGCGACCCCCAGTCCCACCACGAACATGTCGAACCCGCTGCGGAAGATTCCCCGGCCGGTGAAGAAGCTACGGGCCGCGCCCACAGCGAAATGCGACAGCATCGCGAGCGTGAACGCCGTCCATACCGCGACCTGTCCCTGAAACAGGAGGAACGGCGCCACCGGG
Organism: uncultured Gemmatimonadaceae bacterium; assembly: GCA_964596925.1. Classification (GTDB taxonomy): domain Bacteria; phylum Gemmatimonadota; class Gemmatimonadetes; order Gemmatimonadales; family GWC2-71-9; genus DASTHG01. The sequence goes on from CAZQWQ010000072.1 coordinate 145,738, forward strand.
ATCAGGGCCCCGACCGCCGTCGCGGTGCCGGTGACCCATCCTTCCTGGAGCGGCGTCGCATGCGCCGCGCCGATCTTCAGCTCCTCCCGTACCGCTTCTTCCAGAGCCCGATCGGGATTCTTCATCACCTCGGCGGCCATTTCGCGGGCGCGGTCCGGCTCGATCCCTTTCGCCTCGTAGAGAATTGCCATCTCTTCCGCCTCGACCTCGGGCATGAGGCGGATCTCCTCCCGCTCCATCGCGATTTCGTGGGCGTACACTTCCTGCTCGCTCTTGGCGGCGAGGTAGCCGGAGGAGCCCATCGAGAGGGCATCCGCGATCATCCCGGCGACTCCGGAGATCAGCACCACGTGGGCGGCGACGCTCGCACCGATCATCCCGGCCACCAGTCCGAAGTTCGCCGTCAGTCCATCGTTGAAGCCGTACACCACGTTCCTCAAGAATCCGCCGGACCCGGTCTGGTGCCACGGCTCCGCGCTCGCGCCGGTCAACCCGGCCAGCGTGCCCGCGTGTTCCGCCGACTCTTTGGCCAGTGTGAGGGACACGGCGCGGGCGGCTTCCCCGCGAGACTCGCGGTGCAGGTCGATGTAGCTTTTGACCTCGCGCCCTTCTTCGCGCAACAACAGTGGAAGGAGGTAGCGCGGGCCCAGCCGCCGTCCCAGCCATGCCATCGTGCGGGCATTGAGGGAAGGCGGCGGGCCTTCCGCCGGCACGGGGTGACCGCTCTCCCCCAGCAGCTTGGCCCACAACTCGGTATGGCGCCGTTCCACGTCGGCGAGACGAGCGTAGGTCTCCCGCTTTTTGGGATCGGGCTCCTCACCTGCCAGGACGCCATAGAGAAAGGCGGCGTCGGACTCATCCTGGTAGTGGTGCAGCCAGGTTTTCATCTCGGATTGCGGCATGCGCGGAAGATACGGCGTGGCTGTCTAACTTCCAAGATGGCAACCATTTGGGTGCTGTGTGCGTAGTTTGAGTGCGTGGTGCGTAGTGCGTTGTATTATCCGGCGAAAATCGAGCGGACGGCTCCGATAGCGGGCATGGGACCGTCGAAAACCACGCACAACGCACTACGCACGCTATCTGCTGCGACCTTCCCCCGGTCCACAGCATCACATAAGGCAACCGATGACGCTCTCTCTGACCGTCCCCGACATCCTGGTAGCGCGCGCCAAGGCCGGAGACCTGGAGGCCCTCGAAGCGCTGTACCGCGCCTTCGAGACCCCGGTGTACCACCTGGCCCGCCGCATTTGCCGCAGCCCGGAGGACGCCGAGGACGTAGTGCAGGAGACCTTCCTCGAGGTGGTGAAAAGCATCCGGGGGTATCGCGGGGAGGGGCACCTGTGGGGGTGGGTGCGGCGTATCGCGTCGTCGAAGGCCCTGATGCGGTTGCGCCGCGAGAAACTACGGGCGACCGACGAGCTGCTGGACGAGGCGACCGGCGCGCCGCCCGCCAGTGTCGGCGCGCGGATAGATCTCGAGCGCGCGTTCGAGCAGCTCTCCGAGACGTCACGGGCGGTGGTGTGGCTGCACGACGTCGAGGGGTTCACGCACGAAGAGATCGCGGAGCAGATGGGCAAGACGGTGAGCTTTTCCAAATCTCAGCTGGCGCGCGCGCACACGCGGTTGCGCCGGATGCTGGTTGCGGAGCGGGAGGACCAATAATGCATTGCACGATGGACGATCTGCTGGCGCTGCGCGATGGCGAGGGCTCGGTCTGGGCGCGCCGGCACCGGGAAGAGTGCGCGGCCTGCCGCGCCGAGCTCGAGGCGGTATACCAGCGCGTGGCGCAGCTGAAGGCGCTGCCGGCGCTCCAGCCCGCGCGTGATCGCTGGCCGGCGGTGCGGGACGTGGTGCAGGCCGAGCGCGGACGACGCCGGCGCCGCTGGGCCGGGTTCGGCTTCGCCGCGGCGGCGGCGTTGACGGGGCTGATGGTGATCGCGCCCACGCTCGGCAACAAGACAAACGCCGAAGATCTCGCGCAGGCAAAGCAGCAGTCGGCGCAGCTCGAGTCGACCCTGCAGGACTACGATCCCGAGGGTCGGGTGATGAGCGGCCGGGAGGCGGAGATCTCCGCCCGGCTGGAGGACCAGATCGCCCTGGTCGACGGGCGGCTGATACAACTGGACGACCAATCGGTGCAGGCGGCGCTGCTCGTGGATCTCTGGCGCCAGCGCGTGGACCTGATGCAGCAGCTCGTGCAGGTGCGCGCCACCCGTGCCAAATACGTGGGCCTGTGACGGCCCCCTAAAGAGGAACAGCAACCATGAATCGCAAGTGGCTACTCAGCGCATTGGCCGTCGCCCTGATGCTGCCGGCCGCGCTGGCCGCGCAGGAGACGCCCGCGCCCCGTGCGCGGCGCGCACCCCGGGCGGAGAGTCGCGCGTTCTCCTTCACGTTCGCCGACAACCGCGGACGGATCGGGGTCGTCGTCAACACCACGAAGAACACGGAGACCGACCGGTACGGCGCCAAGATCGACGCCATCACACCTGGTGGGCCGGCGGAGAAGGCGGGGATCAAGGCGGGTGATATCATCACGAAGTTCAACGGCACGTCGCTCGCCGGCGTGTCCGCGGAGGATGGGGACGATTCCGGGCCGGGGATGCGGCTCATCGATCTCGCGCACCAGCTCGAGCCGGGGGACACGGTCCGGGTTGAATACCGCCGCGGCTCCGACACCAAAAGCGCCACGCTCGTGGCGGCGGATCTGAGTGACCGCGCCTGGACCGGGGTGATGCCGCGCATGGCCATTCCTTCACCGCGGTTCGAAATGGGCGAGCTCGGTCCGATGGCACTGCTGGGTGAGGGCAACAGCTTCGCCTTCTGCTTCGGCGACTCGTGGTGCGATCTCGACCTCGTCACCTTGAACGCGGATCTGGGCGAATACTTCGGGACGCGCGAGGGGCTGCTGGTCGTCAAGGCGCCGGCCGACTCGGCCCTGCCGCTCAAGAGCGGCGATGTGATCCTCTCGATCGGCGGGCGCAAGCCGACGTCGCCGGCGCACGCGATGCGAATCCTGCGGTCCTACGATACGGGCGAAGCGGTGTCGATCGAGATCATGCGTCACGAACGGCGCCAGACGCTCTCGTGGACGGTGCCGGAGGAGTCAGAGCGGAATTGGCGGCGCACGCCGCCCGGCCGGAGCCGGGAACGGGGCCAGCCAAGCATCTGGAAGGTCGAGCCCGGATCGCGGATGAAAGTGCGCGTATCCGCGATCTAGGTAGTGGGAACTGATTGGGGCCGGCCGGCGTCCTAACGCCGGTTCGGCCCTATCAGGATCGCGTTCGTCACCAGGCGCGCGGTGCCGCGCCAGAATGCCCGGAACAGCGGGTCGCCAACGAACAGCACCACTCGCCCGTCGCCCTGGTTCTCCACCACCGCCCAGGCCGTTCCCTTGAGCAGCCGCTCGGTGTTGTCCGGCCAGACAAAGCCGGAGAGGACCAGCGAGTCGCCGGTGAACGCCACCGGGTTGGCGCCGCCTTTCGACGGCTTCCAGAAGGTCGAGCCATCGAGGAACACCGGCAGCTGGTTCTGCTCGTAGCCGAGCGTGAGCCAATGGGTGCGGTCGAGCGTCGCGCGGAAGATCGACCCCGGCAGCCATTCCGGCTTGTCGCGTGACGGCGCAGTCGGCGAGAGCAGCGGCGGGGCGTCTGCCTGGACTGTGCTGTCCGCCTTGCCGCTGTCGGCCCCCACCGCCGTGATGGTCGACAGGCCGACATCCTTGTGCGCGGCGAAGTCGCCCGCGCCGCCGATCCCGATCAGCACGCCGCCGCTCTGCACCCACGCCTTGAGCTTCGTCACCCCGTCCTCACCCAGCTGGCGCCTCATCCGGCCGCCTGAGCCGTCGGGAATGATGATCACGTTGTAGGCATTGAGATCGTCCATGCCGCTGAGGTTGGCGAGCGAGACCGGCGTGAACGGCACGCCCAGGTCGCGCGTCAGGAAGTGCCACACCCAGCCGTAGCTCGTTTCCGACACGCCGTCGCCCACCGCCACGAGGATTCGCGCAGGGGACAGGCTGAGCACGTCGTCCGAACCGGTCCCGACGTCACCCGTATCGGGGAAGGCGCTCTGTACCGCGCTCACAGGGACGCCGAGCGGCCCGGCCAGCGCGGCGATGCGCTCGTGCAGCGCGGGAGAGTTCCGTTGGATCCGCACGACGAAGCTGCCGCGCGGGAAGTTGCGGCCATCGGCGCGCAGCGGCTTGAAGGCCGTAGCGACGTTGAAGCCTTCGCGCTGCAGGGCGAGGGCGAGCCGCGCCGCGCCAAGGTTGTCGTTGGCGAACACGTACGCCGAGCCGGCGCGGCCGGGCGCGGGCGGTGGCGGCAGCAGCGTGTCGGTCACCGCCTGGCCGGCCGGACCCGCGTCTCCGGTCCAATACGCCTCGAGGTTGAACGTGTAGGGGAGCGACCACGCGGTCACGTCGTAGAAACCGTAGTCCTCCTTCTCAGCGTCCTCGCCGCGTCGGCGGTTGCGCTGAAAGCGCTCCACCTGGTCGTGCACGAACGGCTGTTCCAGCACCGCGTTTGGCTCGAGCAGCGCTTTGGCGAGGCGGCGCTGCGGCTGCGCCAGGTCGATCACGTAGCTCCCGGCCGGAAAGGTCCGGCGGCCGGCGGGGCCCCCCATGTAGGCGTGGGCCGCGGCGGAGGCGGCGGGCTGGGCGAGGCGGGAGACTTCGATCCCGTTGCGCAGCAGCAGCCCCACCACGTGCGCGGCGGCGCGGGGATCGTTCCCGGGGACGAGCACGATGCGCTTCATCGGGTCGGTCGCCGCTTCATCCATCGCCGACCGGCGGAAGGCGTAGTAGTCCTGGATGCGCTCCTGGCGATGCTGCGCCGCCGTTTCCAGCGTGGCGAGCGAGGCAATGAAGTGGTGGGCGATTCCGTCGCGAAACGTGCTGATCGTGCCGTCGTCGCGCCGCTTGTTGAACTCCGGCCCGCCATCGGTCTCGTACGTCATGCCCGTGGCGCCCTGGAACGTGGTCCACTCGTCCCAGTAGCCCACGTAGAAGAAGTCGAACACGCCGCGGACGAAATACTGCCACCCCTGACGGTCGAAGGCCGCGGCGTTGCCCCGGCCGAACGTGTCGAACCAGCGCGTCGTCTGTGCGGGCAGGTTCTGGTTCACCGCCTGTGCCACGGGGGGGAAGAAGTAGTTCTGGGTGGTGGAGTGGTGATCCACGAACACCTGCGGGTGCCAGCGCAGGATGCCATCCATCATGACGCGGGCCTCGGGCTGGCTCTGGGCCACGAGGTCCCGGTTCATGTCGAAGCGGAAGTGGTTGAACCGCCCGGAGATGCTCCACGGCTCGCTTTGCTCGAACGCGAACGGATGGTCGGCGCCCACGGCCACCGAGTTGTACCAGGCGGCGAACCGCTCGTGGCCGTCGGGGTTGGCGGACGGGTTCAGCACCAGCACGACGTTCTTGAGGATCCGCAGCGTAGCCGAGTCCTCACCCGCGAGCATTTGGTAGGCCACCTGCATCGCCGCCTCGAACCCGGCTGGCTCGTTACCGTGCACCGAATACTGGAACAGTGCGATGACTGGCTCTCGCTCGGCGATGGCGGTGGCACGCGCGAGGCTCGTCTTGCGCGGGTCGGTGAGCTCGGCGATTGCGGTCCGGATCTCCTCGATCCGCGCCAGGTTCGCGGGGTCGGAGATGATCAGGACGCGGTAGGGCCGGTGCTCGACCGTGGACCCCCACGTCTCGGCGCGCACCCGGTCGGTCACGGTGCTGAGCAGCGTGTCCAGATAGCGTTGCAGCACGCCGTACATCGTGTGCTGCTCGCCGGCCTGGTACCCGGTGATCTGCTCGGGGCGCGGCACGTTGGGGCGGTACGGCCCGCGCGCGTAGAAATCGAATGCCTGGGCGGAAAGCGGCTGCGCCAGGCTGACCAACAGAGCAAGTCGAGTCAGGTTCGCGAGCATGTCGAGTCGTTAAGAGAGAGTTGGTGACCGATGTCCAAGACGGGCGGTGAATGTAACTCTACGAGCGCCCGTGAGCGCTTTGACAAGATATATCGTGACATAGTATCTTGTCGATGCAACGTAACCGGAGAATGTCATGCATAGAGGTCGCGGATTTGACGGTTTTGCGTTCGGCTTCGGACCGCGCGGGTTTGCCTTCCGCGGGCCGCGGGGTGGCCGACGCCGTCAGTGGTTTGAGTCTGGTGACATGAAATACGTGATCCTCAAGTTGCTGCGGGACAAGCCCCGCCACGGTTATGAGGTCATGAAAGAGCTGGAAGAACGGTTGCAGGGCTGCTATTCGCCCTCTCCTGGCACCGTCTATCCCACGCTGCAGTGGCTCGAAGACGAGGGGCTGGTGCGGTCCAAGGATGTGGACGGAAAGAAGGTGTACGAGATCACCGACGACGGTCGCAAGTTCCTGGACGAGCACAAAGACGTGGTCGAAGACATCTTTGACCGCGTGCGCGATGCCGTGGACCAGGCGCTGGGCGGCGGCATGGCCGAATTGAACCACGCCATCGGACGGCTGGTGCGCAAAGTGTACCGCTCGCACTGGCGGTCGCGCAGCGACGACGTACGCCAGAAGATCGCCGACATTCTGAACAAGGCCGCGGAGGAGGTCGAAACCGTGGCGGGGTGACAGCCAGTGCACACGGTGGTGCTCGAGGCCTGCGTCGATTCGGTTGAGTCTGCCCTCGCCGCCCAGGCCGGGGGCGCCAACCGTGTGGAGCTATGCGACGACCTGCTCGAAGGCGGGACGACCCCCAGCGCGGGGTCGATCGAGTTGTGCCGCGAGCGCCTGCGCATCCCGTTGCACGTTCTGATCCGGCCGCGCGGCGGTGACTTCGTCTATTCCGACGTCGAGCTCGAGGTGATGCAGCGCGATATCGCCCTGGTCGGGCGGCTCGGCGCGCACGGCGTGGTGTTCGGGGCGCTGCAACCCGACGGCGCCGTGGACGTGGAGCGCACCCGAGCACTGCTCGGCGTGGCGCGGCCTATGACGGTTACGTTCCACCGTGCGTTCGACTTCACCCCCGACGCCGACGCGGCGCTCGACGCGTTGATCGCCCTCGGCGTGGACCGCGTGCTCACCTCGGGCCAGGCTCCGTCGGCCAAAGAAGGGACCCGCACCCTGACCCGACTTGTGACGCGCGCGGCGGGCCGCATCGGCATCCTGGCCTGCGGGAGCGTGAGCGAGGAGAACATCGCCGAGATCACCCGGCTCACCGGCGTGCGCGAAGTGCACGTGCGCGCGACCGCCCTGCTCGAGAGTCTCACCTCGTACCGGCCGCGGCATCTCTCGCTCTTGAAGCAGCCGCTCCCCAATGAATTCGACCGCGCCGTGACCGACCCCGAGCGCATCCGGCGCCTCTCGGGCCTGCTCCAAAAACTCGACCCTCCGTCGACCTAGTGCGAGGCACGACTCCGATGCGCGCACCCGTCATTCGCATGCTTGCGTCCGCCCTGCTCATCGGTTGCGCTGCTTCCATGGGGGGCGGCAACCCGCCTGCCGCCAGGCCCACCGTCGTGCTCGTCTCGCTCGATGGATTCCGGCACGACTACCTCGACTTGTACCCATCGCCCAACCTGCATCGCATCATCGCCCAAGGCGTCCGGGCGCCGCTCGTCCCCGTGTTTCTGACCAAGACCTTTCCCAACCACTATTCCATCGTCACCGGGCTGTATCCACCGAACCACGGTGTCGTGGACAATACGATGTTCGACCCCGTATTCGACGCGATTTTCCGGATCACCGACACCATTGAAGTGCCGGCTTCCCGCTGGTGGGGCGGCGAGCCCCTGTGGGTGACGGCGGAGAAGCAGGGCCAGGTATCGGCCGCGTTCTTCTGGCCCGGCAGCGAGGCGGAGATCGCGGGCGTCCGTCCACACTACTGGAAGCGGTTCAACTCGCGCGTGCCGAATCCGGACCGGGTCCGGCAGGTGCTGGACTGGCTGACCCTTCCGGAGTCCACACCCACGTTCGTGACACTCTATATGAGCGACGTCGACGGTGCCGGGCACGATTCCGGACCTGCGAACCCCGCGATAGCGGCCGCCATTCTCCGGGTGGACAGCGCGATGGGGCTGCTGCTCGATGGCATCGCCCAACGCGGACTTGGCCGTAGCGTCAATGTGATCGTCGTCTCCGACCACGGCATGTCAAAGACCAGCGCCGACAGCGTGATGGCGCTCGACGACTACATGGTACTCGACCTGCTCGCGCGCACGACGGGCGGGAATCCGGTGTACGGGCTGTGGCCCAAGCCGGGCATGGAGGACAGTGTGTACGCGGCCCTCCACGGCAAGCACCCGCGCGTCCAGGTCTGGAGAAAAGACGAGATCCCTCTCCGTTTTCATTACCGCGGGCATCGCCGCATCCCCCCCATTCTGGCACTCGCCGACGCCGGGTGGTCGATCGCGGCGCGGCGGCGGGACGTGGTCGAGCATCCGGAGCGCTTCAACGGCGGGACCCACGGGTACGACGACACCTTGGCGGTGATGCGCGCGATTTTTCTCGCGCAGGGACCGGCCTTCCGGAGCGGCCACGTGGCGCCCGCGTTTCGCAACATCCACATCTATGATTTGATCTCGAAGGTGCTGGGGCTCACCCCCGCGCCGAACGACGGCAACGCGGACTCCACAGCCGCTCTGCTGCGTCCGCGCGACGGGCGATGAGCGCGCGCCTCCATCTGGGCCTGCTCGCCGTACTGGCGTGTCACCCGTCTCCGCTCCGTCAGGGCGCCGCCGACGATGGGCCACGGCGCCTTCCCACGGGACAGACCCTGGATCCAGCTGGGGTGGCGCGCCCCATCGGCCAAATGCCGCTCAGCATGATCCCGTCGCCGGACGGACGACGCGTGGTATCGCTGCTGGCCGGCTGGCGCGAGCATGGACTCCAGGTCGTGGACCGCGCCGGCACGGTCACGCAGACGGTACCCCAAGCCGCGGCGTTCGTAGGACTCGCCTTCTCGCCCGACGGTCGCACGCTGTACGCGTCGGGAGGCAACAACGACGTCGTGTACCGCTACCGCTGGGCGGGCGACAGCGCCACCCTGGCGGACTCGATCGTGCTGGCGCCGCGACAACCGCACGCCGACGGCCGCCGGTACCCGGCAGGCCTCGCTCTGGCCGCCGACGGCGCGACGTTGTACGTCGCCGAAAACCTCGCCGATTCGCTCGCGGTCGTGGATCTCGCGTCCGGCACAGTTGTGCAGCGGCAAGCGACGGGACGCTACCCCTATGGGGTCGCGGTGGCCGCCGACGGGGCGGTGTTCGTCTCCAACTGGGGGGCGAGCACGCTGTCTGTGTTCGCGCTTTTGGGGGGTGGCCGGCTCGCCACGGGTGCGCCGCTTGCGGCGGGGCGGCACCCGTCTGCGCTGCTCGTCAACGCCAGCGGTACGCGGCTATTCGTCGCTTCGGGGAGCACTGATCGGGTGACGGTGGTCGACACGCGAGCCCGCCGCGTGGTGGCGACGCTTTTCGACCCGCCACCCGCAGGACCCGGCGAGGGGACGACCCCCAATGCGCTGGCGCTGTCGCCCGACGGCACGCGACTGTTCGCGGCGGAAGCGGACGCCAATGCCGTGGCGACCTTCGATCTGTCGCCGCGCACCGCCGACGAGCCGGCCGCCACCGGCCAGGACCTGCTCGCCGGCCGAATTCCGGTAGGGTGGTACCCGACGGCCCTCGTGGTTCTGGGCGACACGCTGCTGGTCGCAAACGGCAAGGGGGCCGGGACGGGTCCGAACCCGAACCGCCCCCACCCCGGCCAGCCGCGCGAGCACGAGTCCGACATGAGTTACACGCTCGGCCAGATCCAGGGCAGCTTGAACATTATCGCAGCCGCTCGTGCGTCGGGGCGCGAGCTTGCGACGCTCACCGCGCGAGTGGCGCGCGCCAATGGCTGGATCGACGCCCGGCGCGCGCGCCCGCGTTACCCACCGTTCACCCACGTCGTCTACATCCTCAAGGAGAACCGCACCTACGATCAGGTGTTGGGCGACCTGGCGCTGGGCGACGGCGACACGTCGCTGGTGCTGTTCGGCCAGGCCATCTCGCCGAACCACCACGCCCTCGCCTTGCGGTTCGGGATCTTCGATCGGTTCTTCGTGAACGCCGAAGTCAGCGCGGACGGCCATAACTGGTCGATGGCCGCGTATGCGACGGACTACACGCAAAAGACGACCCCCACGCACTACGACGGCGGTGGCCGCAGCTATGACTACGAAGGAGAGAACCGTGGCGTGATCCCCGAAGACGACGTAGCGGAGCCGGCGTCGGGATATTTGTGGGATCTTGCCGAGCGAGCCGGCATCACGTTCGCCAATTTCGGCGAGTTCTCAGTAGGGGAAACCGGGCCCGATTCCGTGAAGCGTTACCGCGGCACCAAGACGTTCCTCGCCGCGCATACCGACCCGAACTATCCAGCGTACGACTTGAGCATTCCAGACCAGCGTCGGGTGGATGTGTGGCTCGCCGCCTTCACGCGTTGGTTGGCGGCGGGCGAGATGCCGGCACTCCAGATCCTCCATCTGCCCAGCGACCACACCGCCGGGGCGAGCGCCGGCATGCGCACGCCGCGCGCGATGGTGGCGGACAACGACCTCGCCCTGGGCAGAATCGTCGAGGCGCTCTCCCGCAGTCCGTTCTGGAAGAAAACCGTCGTGTTCGTTATTGAAGACGATGCGCAGGACGGCCCCGACCATGTGGACTCACACCGCTCACCGCTATTCGTCGTCTCGGCGTATAACCGGTTCGGCGTCACCCATCGGTTCACCAACACCACCGATGTGCTGCGCACTATCGAAGAGATCCTCGGGTTGGGCGCGCTGTCGCAGTTCGATTACTACGGGCGTCCGCTGCGCGACATCTGGACCGACACCCCGGACTCGACACCCTACCTGGCGTTGACGCCGGCGATTCCGCTGGACGAGCGCAATCCGAGCCGCGGCGCCGCTGCACGCGAATCGCGACGGCTCGACCTCGCCACGGTGGACGCGGCGGATATGGACCTATTCAACCGCGTCCTGTGGATGGCCGTGAAGGGGGAGGCGGTGCCGTATCCCGGCGCGCGGCGGATGTCCGGGCTCGAGCTGCGCCGGTCCCACTAGTGCCGTGAATCCGTCCGCGCCGACGCTCGTCGTGCTCGCGGCGGGGTTGGGAAGCCGCTACGGCGGCATTAAGCAGCTCGACGCTGCGGGACCGGGTGGCGCCACCCTGATGGAGTATTCCCTCTACGACGCGCGGCGGGCCGGGTTTGGCGACGTCGTGTTCGTGATTCGAGACGACCTGGCGGAGCCCTTCGCCGAGGTCGCCGCGACGCGGTTCGGGAAACGCCTCTCGTGGCGCACGGTCATTCAGCGACTCGCCGACGTACCCGCGGGCGTCACCGTCCCAACCGGCCGCGTCAAACCCTGGGGCACCGCCCACGCCGTGCTGGCGGCGGCGGGAGAGGTGCGTGGTCCCTTCGCCGTGCTCAACGCCGACGATTTCTACGGCGCCGGGGCGTTCACGACTCTCTCCCTTTTCTTCCGGGACCACCCGCAGGACCAGCCGCCGAGCTGGGCCGTCGTGGGGTATCGGCTGCGCGATACCCTGTCGGAGGCCGGCGTCGTGAATCGCGGCGTCTGCCGGATTGGTACGGACGGCTGGCTCGAGAGCGTGGAGGAGGTAACCGGGCTCGAGCCGTCGGCCGACGGCTATTACATGGGACGCGGAGCATCGGGCCCGCGACGACTCGACGGCGACGCGCTGGTTTCGATGAACCTGTGGGGGTTCACGCCCGCGGTGGTCGACCTATTGCGTGACGGATTCGTGGGATTCTTTCAATCGGCCGACGCCCTGGCCGGGGAGTACCTCCTCCCCACGGTGATCCATCGGGCGGTGCGCCAAGGAGCCGCTCGGGTGCGGGTGCTCGACCCTGGGAGCCAGTGGTTCGGCATCACCCATCCCGCCGATCGTCCGCGGGTCGAGGCCGCATTGCGGCAACTCGTAGTTGCAGGGCTATACCCGGAGCGGCTGTGGGACTGAGTGGCCCCGGCGACCCTCTGGAGATGGTCGAGTTGTTCACGCTCGCGGGGAGTGTGTCGAGGGTAGCACCGCTGCCCGGTGGCCACATCAACGACTCCTATCGGGTCGATGCGGGGAGCGAGAGCTATCTATTGCAGCGGCTCAACCCCCACGTCTTTGCGGATGCGGGGGCGGTGATGGACAACGTGTCACGCGTGACGGGACACGTGGCCGCTCGACTACGCGCGGCCGGCGTGGCGGACTGGCGCCGCCGCACGCTCGTTCTGGTGCCGGCCCGCACCGGCGCCGACTGGGTGCGGGACGGCGAGGGCGCGGCCTGGCGGCTGTTCAGTTTCATCACGGGCACGCTCGTGCGGGAGCGCGCGGAGAGCCCGGCGGATGCCCTGGGAGCGGGTCGCAGTTTCGGAGAGTTCCTGCGGTTGCTCGCGGACTACCATGGCGCTCCGTTGACCGAGACCATTCCGGGGTTCCACGACACCGCGGCGCGGTTCGAGCGGCTCGAGCAAGCGGTGCGGAAGGACGTGCGGCGCCGCGTTGCCGGCGCACGACTGCAGATCGAGTTGGCGATGAATCAGCGTCCGCTTGCCGATCTGCTGCCCCCGCTGCTGCGGAGCGGCGCCGTCCCGATCCGGATCGCTCATAACGATGCCAAGCTCGCGAATGTGTTGTTCGATGAGCAGACCGGCGAGCCGTTGTGCGTGGTGGACCTCGACACGGTGATGCCCGGCTCGGCGCTGTACGACTTCGGCGACCTGGTCCGCTCGGTGACGAGTCCGACCCACGAGGACGAGGAAGACCTGTCGCAGGTCGGGGTGCGGGTGCCGCTGTTCGAGGGGCTGGCGCGAGGGTATCTCGAGGCGGCGGGAGCGGTCCTCACCCCCGCCGAGCGCGATCGGCTTGTATTTGCCGGCCGGTTGATCACGCTGGAGCAGGCGGTGCGGTTTCTGACCGATCATCTCGAGGGCGATCGCTACTACCGGATCGCGCGGCCGGGACACAACCTCGTCCGCGCCCGCACCCAGCTGCGGCTGTACGAGTCGCTCACCCGGCGCGAGGCGGAGCTTCAGGAAATCATCCGCGTACTTGCTCCCGCGCCGTCCCGCTCCTAGCGTCAAGCAACCACCCGAGGGGTGTTTCGCATGGCAGAATCGAGCCGTACCACCGCGCTCAACCGCATGCACGACGCGGTCAAGACGCTTTCGGAACAGTTGGGTGCCGTCGGCCAGCTGCCGCGCGAGAGTTTGACGGACTTGAAGAGTGCCGTCGACGATGTGCGGCTACGGTTGTGGGGGGTGATCATGTCCACCAGCGCCAAGGACTATCAGGAGTTCAGTGAGTCATTTCGACTGCGGCGGGCTGGCGAGATCTTGAAGGGCATCCTGACGGATGTCGAGGCGGGGCGGCTCGGCTTGATCCACAAAGAGGCCGCGGAGCTGGGCGTTGTGGCGCGGGAGCTAGGCCGGCGGATCACCGCGTCGCACAGTTCGGGTGGGTAGCGGCCGACGCCTACGTCGTCGCGATCAGCTTCTTCAGCTCCCGCATCACGCGCCGTTGAGCGGTCGCGTCCTTCACCGCCACGAAAATCGTATCGTCGCCCGCGATGGTGCCGAGCACGTCGCCCCAGGCCAGCCGGTCGAGCGCCAGACCGACTGCGCTCGCCTCGCCGGGCGGCGTGTGCAGCACCATGATGGTGTCGCCCGACGGCTCGACCCCAAACACGTCCTCCGCGACGCGGCGACGGTCGGGATCGGACGAATGTGCCGCGCGCGACGGCGGTCGCTGGTAGGCGCCCCCCACCTTCACCAGCCGCAACGCTGCGATGTCCCGGCTCACCGAGGACTGCGTCACCTGCCACCCCTCGGCCGCCAGGGCCTCGGCTAGCTCCTCCTGGGTACGGATCGCTCGCGTGCTAATCAGCTCGAGGATCTTGAGCAGCCGCTTGCGGCGTTCGGCGCTCACCGTCGGGCTCCCGCCAATCGAGTCAGCGCCGTTTCGAACCGGCGGCGCGCCTGCGACGCCCACGTCCGCCGCGCGCGCACACGAGCGCGTACGCGCGGCAGCCCAAGGTTCCCGAGACTCCCGGTGCTCTTGCGCCGGGCCATGAGGGCGGCCCGCGCCGGGACGGGGAAGCGCTGGCCGCGCGCGAGCTCGGTGGCCACGGCGCGGTACGCCGAGCGGAACGGATCCCCCGCTTCGACCCGGCGCATTACCTCGTCTGTGGCGAGCGTTCCGCCGGCGAGCGCCGCGGAGGCACGCGCGCGATCTACCCGCAGACGCGGCAGCGCCGCGGCCACCATCGCGAGCATCTCGCGCGCCCGGTCGAGTCCCCGGAACAACGGCTCCTTCAGGAGCTGAAAATCGCGATGGTAGCCGCTGCCGAGCTTTGCCTTGAGCTGCAGCACCGTGACGAGGTCGGCGTCCAAAGCCGCGGCGCGGGCGCGGGTCACCTCGAACAGGTCGGGGTTCCGCTTGTGCGGCATGATGCTCGAGCCGGTAGCGAGATCGGGCGGGATTACGAGATACCCGTGCTCCTCCCCGCTGAACACGACGACGTCGGTGGCGAGCTTGGCCAGCTCGTGGCCCAGCTCCGCGCACCACGCGAGTACCGCCGCCTCGAGTTTGCCGCGGCCGTTCTGTACGGACGCCACATTGTGCTCCGGGGCGGCAAAGCCCAGAGCGCGGGCGGCCGCCTCCCGATCGAGTGGCAAGGGCACGCCGTACCCGGCCGCGCTGCCCAACGGGCAACGGTCCACGCGCGCCCAGAGTGCCGGCAGCGACTCGAGCGTGTCGAGGATCCCCTCGGCAAACGCCGCGGCCCACAGCCCGGCCGATGACGGCATCGCCTGCCGCTGGTGCGTGTACCCGGGCCACAGCGCGTCCGCGTGTCGTGCCGCGAAGTCCGTGAGCGCCGCCACGAGTGCCGCCGCCGCGTCGTGCACGTCGAGCAGCGCGGCCTTGAGGTAGAGCCGCAGATCGCAGGCGATCTGATCGTTGCGAGAGCGTCCGGTGTGCAGGCGCTCCCCCGCGGTCCCCACACGACGGGTGAGCCACATCTCGACCGCGGTGTGGACGTCCTCGTGTCGTGCCTCGATGCGCAGCCGGCCGCGGCGCACCGCCGCGAGTCCGGCGCGCAGCCCCGTTTGCAGGCGGCGGTGATCGGCCGCCGAGAGCAAACCCGCCGCCTTGAGCCCGGCGACGTGCCCCAGGCTGCCGAGCACGTCCCAGACAAGCAGCCGCGCGTCCCAGCGGTGGTCGTCGCCCACGGTGTAGGCGAGCATGCTCGCGTTCGACCGGCCGGAGGGCGACCACAACAAGGAGGACTTCATGCGAGGTAATGCTCCGCGAGTCGCGCGTAGAACACCCGGGCCGCGCTCACCTCCGCCTGGTCGACCCACTCGTCGGGCGTGTGGCTGTTCCGGCTCGTGCCGGGTCCGCACTTGATCGCGTCGCGGTCGCGCAGGAACACCCAATCGGAGCAGGTGGGACTGCCGAACGACGTCGCCTCGGGCCGCACGAGTTTGGCGGCGGCCAGCAAGCGAGAATCGACCGGTGTCTCGCACGGCACCAGCCGGTCGGAGGTGACGACCACTTCGCTCTCGAGCGCCAGGCGCAGCGCGGCGGCGAGTTCCGCATGCGGCCACGCGGGCGTGCTGCGAACGTCGAGCACGGCGCGCGCCACGGGCGGCGTGACGTTGCGGCCAATACCGGCTTCGAGCATCGTCGGGGTGATCGTCGGATAGCCGAGTACCGGGTGCGCCCGATCGTGTGCCACCCGGTCCAGGGTCACGAGGTCGCGCGCCAGCACCTGCGTCGCGTTGACGAACCCGCTCCCGCCGTTCGATTCGGCGTAGCCGGCGTGGCGTTGGTCCCCGCGCGCCACCAGGTCCACCATCATCAGACCGCGCTGCGCGACCGCGAAGTCGAGGTTGGTGGGCTCGCCCACGACCGCGGCGTCGATCGCGCCCCCCCCGACCGACGCGATGGCGTCGGGCATCGAGGTATTCCGCGTCTCTTCGCCGTATCCCAACAGCACGAGCAGGCGTCCGGCCGGCGGGCCGCCGCGCGCCGCTACGTCGTGCGCGGCGCACAGCATCGCCGCCACCGACGCTTTCGCGTCACCGGATCCGCGTCCGTAGAGGCGGCCGTGCTCCATGGACGGGGTGAACGGGTCGCGCGTCCAGCCGTCGCCCGGCGGCACGACGTCGAGGTGGGAGACGAGCGCGAGCGTGGGTCCGGGTCGGCCACCACGCACTTCGACCTTCACGCCCGTGGCATCACGCACGACGTCGAGCTTCCAGGCGCGCGCGGCATCCTCAGCGACGCGCGCCACGGCCTCCTCGCTGCCGCTCACCGACGGGGTGGCGACCAGCTCGGCGAGGAGCGCGATCTCAGTCGGCGAGGTCGGTTTCAAGCTCCGTCGCCTCCTTGCGGCCGACGATCATGGTACCGCACCCCACCCCCGTGAACACCTCGAGCAACAGCGCATCGGGGGCGCGGCCGTCGATGATGTGGGTACGCTCCACGCCGTGCGTGGCGGCACGGATACACGCCTCGACCTTGGGACGCATGCCACCCACGAGCGCGCCGCCGGCCATCAGCTCGGCCAGGTCGCTGGGGTCGGCGAAGGTGACAAGCGTGGCGGGGTCATGCCGGTCGCGCAGCACGCCGGGCGCGCCGGTGAGGAAAATGAGCTTCTGCGCCGCGAGCTCGATCGCGAGCGACACGGCCACGGTATCGGCGTTCACATTGTAGACGTTGCCGTCCTCGTCGCCCGCGAGACTCGCCACCACGGGGACGAGCCGCGCGTCGAGCAGCGTGCGCAGCACGTGCGGGTCGACGTGCGCGATGTCGCCCACGTGGCCGAAATCGACCTCCCGCGTCTCACCGGCGTCGTCGGTGACGGTGACGGGCGGGCGGCGCCGCGCCGTGAGCAGATCGCCGTCCACCCCGCTTACCCCCACGGCTTGGACGCGGTGGCCGCGCAGCGCTGACAGCACGGCGACGTTGAGCTGGCCCGCGTACACCATCGTCACGACCTCGAGGGCCCGGTCGTCGGTCACGCGGCGACCGGCCACGAGCCGCGGCTCGTCTCCCAGCCGCCGCGACAGCGCGCTGGCCTGCGCCGCGCCGCCATGCACGACCACGAGGCGGATGCCGAGCGAGGCGAGCAGCGCGAGCTGCGCCGCCACGCCGTCCAGCACGTCGGGATCGCCCAGCACGTCGCCGCCCAGTTTGACCACGAACACCCGGTCGCGGTAGGCGCGCACGTAGCGCAGCGCTCCCTTCAACCCCACGATCCCCTTGGTCGGCTCAATTGCCACGGTCATGTCCATCCCCCATGATTTCCAGCAACAGCGCGCGTTGCGCGTGCAAGCGGTTCTCGGCCTGGTCCACCACGACCGCATTGGGCCCGTCGAGCACCGCGTCGTCGATCTCGACGTTGCGGCGCACCGGGAGGCAGTGCATCACGATGCCGCGCCCGCCCTTGGTGCGACGCAGGCGCGGCTCGGTCAGGCGCCAGTCGCGCAGCCCGGCGCGCAGCGCGCTTTCCTCTGCGGGACGACCGAACGCCTCGAGCGATCCCCAGCTCTTCACGTAGACGGCGTCGGCGCCTTCGATGCCGGCGTCGAAGTCATCGCACAGCCGCGCCGAGCCGCCGTGTTCCCGCGCGAGCTGGGTGACCAGATTCATGTCGTCGGGATCGAGGTCGAATCCCCTCGGCCGCGCGATGACGACGTCCATCCCGAGGCGGGCGGCGGCGAGCGCCGCGCTTGCCGGGACCGCGGTCGGCAGGGCCTTGGGGTGCCACGCCCACGCGAGGACGAACCGCTTGCCCCGCGTTTCACCCAACCGCTCGCGTAGCGTCATCGCGTCGGCCAGCGCCTGACAGGGATGCCGACGGGACGATTCGAGATTGATCACCGGCTTGTCGCAGTAGCGGGCGAAGTCCCGCACCACTCGATCTTCTCGCTCCACCGCCCAGTTTTCCCCTTTGGGGAACGCGCGCACCGCGAGCGCGTCGGCATATCGGCCCAACACGCGCGCTGCCTCGGCGATATGCTCGACGGTGGCGCCGTCCATCACGGCGCCCATTTCGGTTTCGAGCGCCCAGCTTCCCTTGCCGGGCTCGAGCACCAGCGCGTGGCCGCCGTGCAGGAACATCGCCGTCTCCATGCTGCTGCGAGTCCTGAGGCTCGGGTCGAGGAACACCATGGCCAGCACTTTGCGGTCAAGCCCGCCTGTGATTTCGCCGCGCTTGACGCGCGCGGCGACGGCCAGAAGAGCGTCGACGGCCTCAAGACTCCAGTCCTCGAGCGCCAGGAAATCGCGACGCACTATCCGAGCGCCTCTTCGAGGGCGCCGAGCAGCAGATCGGCCTCGGATTCGCTGAACGTGAGTGGGGGCAGCAGCCGCAACACTTGGGGATCACTCGCGGTTCCGGTGAGGACGCGGCGCTTGAACAACGCCTGCTGGATCGCCGCCGCCGGGCGACCCAGGTGCAAGCCGAGCAACAGCCCCCGGCCACTCACGCGCGACACGCCGAGCGCCAGGGCGCCGCGACGCAGGTAGTCGCCTACCGCAATAGCGTTTGCGATCAACCCTTCGCGGTCGATGACCTCGAGGGTGGCGAGCGCCGCTGCACAAGCCACCGGTCCGCCGCCGAAGGTGCTTCCCAGGTCTCCCGTCTGGACGCCGGCGCCAAGCTTGGGCCCCACGACGGCGGCGGCGATGGGGAGTCCCGACGCGAGCCCTTTGGCGAGGGTGAGCGCGTCGGGGACCACGCCGTACGCTTCCGCCGCCGTGAACGCGCCGCAGCGACCGACGCCGCACTGCACCTCGTCGAAGATGAGCGCGGCGCCCGCGCGATCGCAAACCGCCCGCGCGGCTTGGAGAAACTCTGGTGCGCAATCGCGGGCGCCGGCCAGTCCCTGCACCGGCTCGAGGATCAGCGCCGCGGTCGATTGGTCCACCGTGCGCTCGAGCGCGGCCACGTCGTCGAACGGTACCCGGCGCGAGAGCGGCATCCCCGCGCCCCGCGCCCAGGCCTCGTACTTTGGTCCGTCGGTGCAGGCGATGGTGGCGACGGTGCGTCCATGCCATCCACCCTCGAGCGAAACGATGCCGGACCGTCCCGTCACCCGACGGGCGAGATGCAGCGCATTCTCGTTCGCTTCCGCCCCGGAATTGCAGAAGAACACCCGGTCGAGGGGACGCGGGCAGCGCGCAGCGATCTCGCGTGCCAGGCGCTCGCGCTGGGGCAGCGGCACCGCCGCCGAATAGAATAACAGGGTCGCCGCCTGCTCGGCGATGGCGCGCGCCACGTGCGGGTGGCTGTGCCCCGTCGCCGCGACGGCGTGACCGCCGTAGGCGTCGAGCCATTCCTTGCCAACTCCGTCGATGAGCCAGGACCCGCGGCCGCGCACCGGGCGCACCGGCATGTGCGCGTACACCGGGAGCAGCGCGTCCGCCGAGCCTGCCGGTGTCTTGGGCGACGTCGTGGTACTCAACACGGATACATCCCCGCGAGTCGCACCCCTGCGGTTTCGGGTAATCCGAGTGAAAGGTTCATCGCCTGGACCGCCTGGCCGGCCGCGCCTTTGAGCAGATTGTCGATCGCCACCGTGACTTGCAGCTCGGCGCCGTCCGCGCTCGCCGCCGCGTGGAGCAGGGCGTCGTTGGTCCCGACGGCGTGCGTCAGCTCCGGCGGCTCCGCCTTCACCCGCACGAACGGCCTGCTTGCGTACGTGGCGTCGTACCACCCTCGTGGATCGGTCTGTGGCGCATCAAGCCGCGCGTGCAGCGTGAGGTAGATGCCGCGCACGAACGGTCCGGCGTGCACCAGCAGGCGGGCGGCCGCGTCCGGTCGCCCCGTCCAGCGGCGCCACTGCTCGTCGATCTCGGCGTTGTGGCGGTGACCCAGGACCGAATAGGCGAACACGTTGTGAGCACGCGCCGGATGATGGGTCGTCGGCTTGGGGTGTGTTCCGGCCCCTGAGCTGCCGGTGATCGCGTACAACGACGGGGCACACGACACCCCCGCGCGGCCCAACGGATAGAGCGCCAGGGCGGCTGCCGTGGCGAAACATCCGGGGACGGCGATCGCCCGAACGCCGCGTAGCGATTCGCCGCACACGTCGGCGAGGCCGTAGACAAAGCGAGAGCGGTGCTGCGGCGCGACATGCGGGCCGTAGTGCCGCTCGTGCAGTTGTGGGTCGCGGACGCGGAAGTCGGCTGCGAGATCCACGACCAACCCGGGGTCGGCTGCGAAGATCTCGTCTGCCACGCGGGACGACTCCCCGTGCTCGAGCGCCAGAAACACGACGTCGCGCCCGGTGGCCGCCTCACCTGGTCCCATTTCCCGGAACGTGGCTTTGCCGAGCGCCGCGAGGGCCGGGTGCACATCGGCGATCGGGCGGCCCGCTTGGCTGCGACTGACCGCGAGACAATCGGTGACCTCGGGGTGTTGGGTCAGTAGACGTAACAACTCGCCACCTGCGAACCCGCCGGCGCCGATGACGGCGACTTTCATGCGGGGGCCGGGGCCCCGGGAGGGAAGGCCGCGACGGCCGCGGATCGCTCGGCGTTCAACGCTTCCCGCACCACGGCCACCAGCGCGGGCGCCTCGCGCAGCGCGTTGTGCGCCGGCAGGCCGAGGGCGGAGCGCACGTACTGGCGGCCCACGTCGTTGTCGGTCGCCGGCCCGCTGATCACCGTGATCGGAAGTCCGTATTCCTTGCGGTACAGCTCGGCCGTGCCCCAGCAACCGACGGGGTCAGGCGCGCACAACACGTGCGCCGCCGCCACGGACATCAAGTCGGGATCGCGCAGGATGTCCTGGACGCCGTACTCGCCGAGGATGCCGTCACCCAGCTCGGCGACGATGACGTCGGGCCGGCCGCGGGAATCGGCGGCGAGCCGGTTGAAAATTGCTTTTGCCACCGGCACGGTCATGCCGGGGTGCGTGCTGGCGGCTCCGGCATCGTTGAAGGTGAGCGCCGCAACGGCCCCCGCGTCCTGCATGGCGAGCGCATCGCGCATCAGGGCGACGCCGGTGAGCTTGGCCGCCGCCACCCGCAGGCCGCCGCGCGTCAGCCCGCGGACGAGCTCCGTCGCGGCCGCGGTCTTGCCGGCGTTCATGCAGGTCCCGGCGACGTACACCACGGGGACCGTGCTCTCGAGGCGCTCGGCGGGTGGAATGGCGTGGTCCCGGATGTGCGCCGGCCTGCCGACCCGGTCGCCCAGCTCGGGGAACGCGAGCACCGCGCCCAGGACTTCGGCCCGAAACGGCGGCCCGATTTCAGGGTTGGCGGACGTGCAGTGGCCCAGGATGCCGCCGAGGTTGAGCACGTGAAGCGCGTCGCCCACGGCGATCTGCGTGGGCACCACGCCGGCATAGCCGCGCAGCGCGCGGCGCGACCCGAGCGTGCCGGCCAACAAGTCCCCCGCGCGCAGCGAGAGCATCCGGCCCGTGGTGTCCTCGATCGTGTTGTAGGTGCTCTTGTCCTCGAGGATGCGAACGGCGAGGACGTAGCCTTCCCCGGCGACAATCTCGTCTCCCACGATCACCTCGCGGGCGAGAGCGGCGTTGCGCGTGCTCGAGGCGATCCGGTCCAGCCGGATCCGCGTCGTGACCACCATCGGCGGCTCCTTTAGCGCGCGGCCGCTCGGGCGGCCAACAGTGAGGGGATCGCAGCGACGCGCGCGAAGGCTCGGGCCTCGTCGCCGGTCCACAGGCGGGGCTCCTCCCCGTACGTCGCCACAGCGGGGTCCATCAACGAGTGAGGACTCCGGGTGCCGGTGACCTGGAAACGGCCCGGGGCGAGCCACACCCGGGTATCGCCGGTGACGCGCGTTTGCGAGCTCGTGATCAACGCCTCGATGTCGCGCAGCGCCGGGTCGAAGTATTGGCCTTCGTGCAGCCGGTCCCCGTAGAATTTCCCGAGCTGGTCTTTCCAAAAGCTCTGCCACCGGGTGAGCACGAGCTTCTCGAGCTCGCGATGCGCCGATATGAGCAGCAGCGCGGCCCCAGCCTCGAACCCGATGCGGCCCTTGATCCCGAGCGCTGTTTCACCCAGATGAATGTGGCGACCGAGGCCGTAGCGACGGGTGAGCGCGCCGAGTCGCTCGATGAGCGCCGGACCGTTGAGCGGCGCGCCGTCGAGCGACCGCGGGAGACCCTGCTCCCACCCGATGACGATCTCGGCCGGGGGCGGGGCATCGGCCGGAGGGACGAGCAGCTCGGTCGGAGGGCCCTGCCAGGAATCGTGTGTCCACCCACCGCCCCAGGTCGTGCCCCACAATCCATTGTTGATGGAGTAGGCGCCGGCCTGTGGCGGCACGGGAAGCCCGCGCGCCTCGAGCCAGGCGATCGCCTGGGGGCGGGTGAGCGCGGCATCACGCACGGGCGTGAGGATGGCCAGATCGGGCGCGAGCACCCGCAGGGCCACGTCGAAGCGGATCTGGTCGTTGCCGGCTCCGGTGGAGCCGTGGCCGACCGCTGCCGCGCCGATCGTCCGCGCCGTGGCGACGAGCGAGACGGCCTGCTGCGTGCGCTCGGCAGCCACGCTCAGCGGATAGACCTCGCCGCGCAGCACGTTGCCCTGGATCAGGAACCGGACGAAGCGATCGTAGACCGCGTCCCGGGCGTCCACTTCGTGGTGCTGGGCGGCCCCCGTTGCGAGGGCCTGCGCGCGGATCGCGACGCGGTCGGCCGGGGCAGCGCCGCCGGTATCGACCCAGACGGTATGGATCGTCCAGCCGTCGTCGGCCAGCTTGGCGACGCAGTAGGACGTGTCGAGTCCCCCGGAGAAGGCGAGGGCCAGCGGCCCATGGGCATTATGCATATTGCATAAACATGCAATAAAGTCCGCCGCGCGCAAGGCCTTGCCGTCGGCGCCGGCTCGGCATTAGCCTGGTGCGCCACCTCTTTGCGAGTCCCGACCATGACGGACAACGAACGCGCCAACGCACTCGGCAATCTGCGGCTCGCCGTGACGGCGTTCGCGCGACAGCTCGACGCCGCGGAACATGTGTCCCCGAGCGGCCTGGAGGAGCTCAAGGGGGCTGTCGATGAGGTGCGGCTCCGGATCTGGAGCGTCCTGATGGCGGAGAATTCCCACGATTACCGCGGCTTCCTCGAGCGGCACCGGCTGCGCCGGGCGGCGGAGATCGTACGGGGGCTGGTGACCGACGTGGACGCCGGCACCATGCGCCTCGGTCACCACGAAGCGGCCGAGCTCGCCGCCGCCCTGAAGGACCTGGCGCAGCGGCTCGAAAAGATCCCGAAACTGATCTGATGTTAGCAAGTCTGTCAGCGGAATGCGGACTTGTTCACAGCGTGTCAGGGGATTGCTGACTTGCCGATACCTTGAGGTAGTCCTACCCTGCCGGTCAGGCGCGCTCCCAGCTTCTCCAGCTCCCTGCCGCCCGCACATCAAAATCTGAACATGAAACTATAGAACTCACTCGTCCTCCGTCCCGGTCCCGTCCCCATGCATCGCGCGATCGCCGTCACGCTTTCCGCCGTCATTTCGCTGTTCTCCGCGTCTTCCTTGACGGGGCAGACCGGGTCGCTGCGCGTCAGCCTGCCGTCACCGACGGCCGCCTCGCTCGGCAAGTTCGGGGACATCCCCGTGAGCCTCTACACAGGTGTGCCCGACATTTCGATCCCGTTGTTCACGGCGAAGGGGCGGACGCTCGAGCTGCCGATCGTGCTGAAGTACCATGCGGGCGGGATCCGCGTCGAGGAGATCGCCGGCTGGGGCGGGGCTGGGATGGACGCTCGAGGCCGGAGGTGCCATCACGCGGACCGTGCGGGGCCTCGTGGATGAAAGCCCGGGCGGCTACTACTTTACCGGCAACACCTTCAATAACCCCTCCAACTGGCCCACTGCGAGCTCGACAATCGTCCAGAACATCGCGAATCAATCCATCGACGGCGAGCCGGATCGCTTCTTCTTCAACTTCGCAGGCCGGTCGGGCCAGTTCGTCATGGGAACAACGACTTCCTCTCCAACCATCCAGGAATACCGGGCCATCCCATATCAAAAGCTGCGGATCAAGCCGTCGTTTGGGTCCGGCGGGATCGACTCCTGGGTGGTCACGGCCGAGGACGGCACGCGGTACAAGTTCGCGGCGGTCGAGACGACCTTCGACTACAACATCATTTCGCCAGGCGTGATCCCGGCGCACTGCCAGGAGTCGTACGCGTCCAGCTGGCAGTTGACGGAGATCCGCTCGCCGGGAGGGGACGTCATCACGCTCTACTACGGACAGTATCAGGCGCGGCACCGGTTGGGCACGTACCGAGAGCGGTTCGAGCAGGTTATCCCGACGGGTTGCGTGTCTACGCAGGTCGACGTGATCAACGAGTACGAGGTCACGGTGCAGCGCCTGGATTCGATCAAGGCGGCGGCGCACACAGTGAAGTTCACCGTGGGCACCACGTTGCGATCCGACGCGCTATCGCCCTCGGGGACTCCTCAGGAGCCACGGCTCGACCGGGTCACGGTGACGACACCCACAGGCACCGTGCTGCGTGTGTTCCAGCTCGAGCACGACTACTTCCCCGGTAACCGGCTGCGCCTCAAGAACGTGTTCGAACAGGACCCAGGCGGGGTGAAGCTTCCTCCTTACAGTCTCACGTATGACGGGCAAAACCTGCCGGCGATCAGCTCCTTCGCCCAGGACCACTGGGGCTACTACAACGGGAAGCCCAACACTACGAACATCCCTCCCGGGATTGCGCCGAACCTCCAGTTTTTCCCGGGCGCCGATCGACATCCCGATGCGGCGTTCATCAAGGCCGGCGTCCTCACGCGGATCACCTATCCCACCGGGGGCTACAGCGAGTTCGTCTACGAGGGGAACGACTACGGTTTCCAGGGAAGTGGGCCGGTTGTTGGTGAAGGGCCGGTTGAGTCGAGCGTCGTGGCGAGCTGGTCCGGCGGGGTGGGGACCTTTACGGTGGGCGGGACGAGCACGAGCCTCGTGACGGTCAGCTATACCCAGTCTCCGATAGGCTGTGAGGGTCAGATCTTTCCGCCCTGCCCGTTCACTCAGCTCACGGGGCCTGGGGTCTCTTGGACGTGGCAGACCAATGGAAGCACCATGGTGGCACTCACGCCGGGCACCTACACCCTCCAGGCCTCGGACGAGGGGACCGGCCCGGAAGGCTGAGCGCGTATCGAAGTCCAGTGGCGCGAATGGGGGCCAGTCGCCAAACAGACGGCCGGCGGACTTCGCGTCGCCGAGATCCGGACGGCGGACGCCATGGGCGCCATCACGACCCGGAAGTACATCTACACGCTGCAGAGCGATCCGTCGCGGTCGAGCGGGTCGGTCAGCTTCGACCCGTCGTATTGGTACACTTACGGCTCGGCGACCTGTTCTTACTACTCGCGCTCCTCCATGTCAAAGATGCCGCTCGGAGGAGGCTCGCCGGTGGGCTATAGCGAAGTCACGGTGTGGCACGGTGCTAATGGTGAGTACGGGAAAACGCGTCACCGGTTCCGGTACGCCGGGAGTGCGGGGGACGGTGTAAACTTCGCGCAAGGCGCTTCTGGCTCGTATTCCTCCGGTGCGACTGTGCCGTTCGTGACCCCGACCAGCCAGGAGTGGAAGCGAGGACAGGAAGTCGAAGTCGTCGAGTACAACGGCTCGGGCCAGGTCCAGCAACGTGGCGCCTCGACATACGCGTTTCGGGACGAGGGGACGCCAGACACCGCCACGACTAGGAGGTTCCGCGGCATCTCTGTCAATCACTTCAGCTCCGGCGGCCTGTTCGGCGGTGGCACCTACGTGTACAGCCCCTTCGAGGTGATCTCAGCCTGGGCATTTCAGAGCGCCGACACGACGTTCATCTACAACGACGCTGGTTCCAGCTCCTTCTCAACCGTCCGGACCTACACGTACGCGAACCCCAAGCACGTTCAGCTCACCACGCTCACAGAGACCAACTCGACCGGAACACAGCGCATCACGCGCATGAAGTACCCCGCCGACTACGCGACCGGATCGGGGAACGTCGAAGCCATCGCGCTCTCCGCCATGCAGGACACGGCCAACATGCACAGCCCGGTGACCGAGCGCTGGGTGAGCCAGAAAGTAGGAGCGACGGAAACCGTTCTCCAGGCGACACTCACCTCGTTCAAGACGTACGCGGCCGGCCAGTATCTCCCCTACCAGACCTTCGTGTTCAACAATCCGAGCGGGGTCACGAACTTCGTGCCTTCGTCGGTGAGTGGATCGTTCACCAAGGACAGCCGCTATCTGCTCCAGGAGATTGCCAACACGTACGATGTATTTGGCCGGATCACCCAGCTTACCGATCCCCGCAGCAAGGTGACGAACTATACGTACGGGGACGTCAACTTTGCGTTTCTCACGAGGGTCACGCGTGTGCACGACGCGACGAGCCCGGTCGACCTCGTCACCGACATTGCGTACGACAACTTCGGCTTTGTTGCCTCGATCAAGGACGAGGGCGGCACGTTCCGCTACTTCACCTACGACCTGTACGGGCGCCTGCGGCAGATCAAGAACCACGGCAGCATCCCGGTGCGTGCCTACGGCTACACCTACTCGCGCACGAGCCCCAACTGGACGTTCAACGCGGCGAGCCCCAACGCGATCGTCGACACCACCTTCATCACTCCCTCGGTGAGCGTGGTGAACACGCAGTACATCGACGGCCTCGGCCGGCCGATCCAGACGGTAGTGAAGGATGGGACCAACTACCACGTCACCGCGACCCAGTACGACGTGATGGGACGAGTGTGGCGCACATGGAATCCCTACACCCGGACCACCGCGGGCTTCGACGCGAGCTTCACGACCAGCGCGACGACCTTTTACAATACATATCTCTCGGTCTCGAACGCCAAGCCGTATACGGAGACCCAGTACACGACCGACGCCCTGTCGCGGGCGAAGCAGGTGACGCCGCAGTACAGCGGCACCTCGGCCACGCAGTTCGTGTTGTCGGCCTACGGGGTGGACGTCGCCGCCAAGCAGCAGTACACCGAGGTGACCGACGAGTCGGGGAAACGGACCCGCACCTACTTCGATATCCTCGGCAACAGCGTCAAGTCGATCCTGGGCTACGGAGCCACCGAGGCCACGACCACGCAGCTTACCTACAACGTGCTGGGGCAGCGTACGCAGACGACCGATCCGCGTAGCTTGAACACGACCTACACGCTGGACACGCGGGGCCTGCTGACGACCCGGGCGAGCCCCGACGCCGGGTCCTCGAGCTACAAGTACGACAAGGGAGGCAACCCCCGTTATACGCAGGACGCGAATCAGGCCGCCGCCGGGCAGGTGTATTTCACGACCTACGACTTCGCCAACCGGCCGGTCACATCGGGCCAGGGGGCCGCGACCTTCAGCTCCCTGGATCCCGATCTGTCGGCGGCGTTCGAGACCACGACCAGCAACTGGCTGATGGTCCGGGCCTACGACGCCAAGCCCGCAACGGCGGGATTTCCCTGGAGCCTGTTTAGCACGCAGATCTCTCCGCTCACCCTCACGAACGTGAGCGGGCGCCTCGCGGCTGTGGCGAGCAAGTCGAACGGCGCTTGGCAGGTGACCCTCTTCAGCTACGACACCGATGGCCGGGTCGCCACGCGTTACACGTACACTCAGGCGAACGGCGGCGCGTCGGTCCTCACCGCAGTCAACACCACCGTCAGCTACACGCGGGACCTGCGGGCCGCGCTCACCCAGCGCTCCCTCACCGTGGGGACCAGCACGTTTTACCAGTGGTACGACTACGACAACCGCGGGCTGTTCTGGAAGCTCTACGCCTCGACCTCCTCGACCAAGCCGGGCACGGCCGACGTGACCGACACGTACCGGCCCTCCGGGCAGCCGCAGGATTATCAGTTTCTGGGCGGGCCGCTCGTGCCGATCCGCTACACCATCCGTGGGCAGACCCAGAAGGTCGGCGATCCAGCGCTCACCACTTACCCCTTCTCTGCGCGCTACGCCTATCGCCCGAACGGGACCGTCGATACGGCCGAGTTCTACAGTGGCGGCTCGCCCGCGGCCCAGAAGCGGTACCGGTACGCCTTTGGGAGCGGGGGCTACGACGCGCTCAACCGGCTGAAGAGCGCGGATTTCTCGAGCTGGAGCGGCAGCGCGTGGACCTCGACGCTCGCTTACGATCTCGCCGGGATCAATTACGACGTGGCGGGGAACCTCACCGCGCTCCAGCGCTACCGCGAGACCGCGACGCTGATCGACAACCTGACGTACACCTACCCCGGGACTAGCAATCGGCTCACGTCGGTGACTGACGCCGTTGCAACGACGGCGGAGACCTGGGACGCCGAGACCGGGTCGTTCACCCATGACGCGAACGGGAATCTCAAGACAGCGCCGGCGCCCTACTCAATCACCGCGGTCACCTACGACCCGGCCAATTTGCCGCTGTCGATCACGCGCAGCGGGACCACGACCACGTACCGCTACGACGGAGCGGGCCAAAGGATCGCGAAACAGGTGGGGACGGGGAACACCGAGGTCTACATCCTGGACGGGGTCTCGACGCTGGGCGTGTTTACGGTGAACGGAGCGGGCTCCGCCGTTTCATGGTTCTTCAACCTCCATGTGGGTGATCGGGTGGTGGGCCGGCAGCCCAACACGGGGAGCCGCAGCTACTACCACAGCGACATCCTAAGCAGCACCCGCGCGGTGGTGCAGGGAGTGGCCGTAGTCGAAAGCTATGACTTCGAGCCCTGGGGCCTGTTGATGCCTGGTAGAACCCTTGGGAGCGGGACGAAGGAGGGACTCAGCGGGAAAGAACAGGACGCGGAGACCGGGCTCCACTATTTCGGGGCGCGCTACTACATGCCGGCGTTGGGACGGTGGACAAGCGTAGACCCACTCGCAGAGAAGTACGCTGAGTGGAATCCCTACAACTACACCCTCGACAACCCCGTCGCATCCATCGATCGACATGGGCTGGAGAGTGTACTTCTTGAGGGTGCGGATGCGCAGAACTTCTTCCGGCGACTGAGGGCCAATTCCTTCTTGCGTATGAGTGGCGTGCGGAGGCCTGCGAAAGTTGTGGGTGGGGGCAACTCCTACTCGATTCAGGTCAAATCCTGCGTTGGAGGCATCTACATCTACAATGAGTGCGGTCAGTTCCTACGGTTTGTAGAGACTGGTGGTCCTGATCGGCACGTAATGGCGCTCAAGGATGGCCGGACCATCATCCTCGACGGTCGGCCTATCCCGGAGGATACCCCGTATCGCTTCATTGACGATCCGGCAGCACTCGATAGGATCGCGAAACTCATCGCGCAGAGTGAAGATGACAACTATTCATGGGCCGGAGCTAAGGCCGCTTCGAGAGAAGGTGGTGACCTAGACTTCAAACCCGACATCTACTCCCAGTATGGTGTGCGAACGCTCTGGAACGCAGGAGCAATCAACGGCGGGCAAATGTATGTCCACGGCGACAAGATCGGCAATGCCGCATGGGCGTACTACATTCGCCAAAAAACCCTTATTCCGCTCGTGGCTGCCCTATATTTCGCTCGCCGCCAGTCGAGCCAAGTCGGCGCAGTTGGTGAAGACCTAGATCAAGTCTTCATCCGCCGTGGCTGGGGGATCAAGTGAGAATCCGGGTGCAGAGAGTCGCGGTAGCGTTGGCGTCGATCGCCGTCGCAGGAACCGTCGCATGTTCCGACCCGTGCAGCAATCGTGTGATCGAATCTCTCACCGACCCTTCAGGATCCAAGAATGCGATACTGTATACACGCAGTTGTGGGGCTACGACAGGCCCAAGCACCAACATATCGATATTGGACAGGGGTGTTGCGATCCCATCAGGAGCGGGCAACGCACTCGTAGTGAAGGACCCGGTTTCTGTCGCGGAGAGTCTCGGCGTTACTCGGCTCCGGTGGCTCAATCCTGACACCCTCCAGGTTAGCATACTCGCGGGGAGGTCCATTCAGAGGAAGCAAAAGGCGGTAGGTGGCGTGGCGATTCAGATAACTAGGCATGCTGGCGGGTCGCGATCGGGCAATTAGCCGCGCGCGATCAGGCGTTAATCAGGAGACCGCATTGCCGTGCACCTAAGGCGAGTCACCGGCTCCATATCGGACCGCCGGGGGAGACGATGTAGGACAATTGGCGCTCGGTGGTGCGGGTTCTCAATGAGGCCCGCCACGCAGAGGGGATGCTTCCAAAAGGGCTTCGACTCACGAGCGCTCGGATTGGGGAAGGTTTCGCCCAGGTGACTCCCCTGACCTACAACAAGAGAGCGCTCGGGCATGTAGCCGGTTTTCCGGGCGACGCAGGACATCACAGCAACGCGACGAACGTCCATTGGGGGGACGGCTCAGGAGACCCTGATCGATGCCAGCAAGAGGAGGTTTCTAGAGTTCTTCGAAAACACAGTTTCCCACTTGCCATAAGGGCGGCGATGACGGCGGTGCCAGCGAAGGAAGAACAACTCCTTGCCCTACTGGATGGGCGCGTCTCCGAGCTAATCAGCAGGAGTCTTGACAAGACGGTTGTGGATTTTCGGCCGTACCTGACTGCCACGCGATCAGGTCTGGAGTGGTTCTTGTTGCGAAATCCAGACCTTGCGCGTACCTATTTCCGGAAGCACACGTCCTGCGTAGCACCCCATGACACAGACATGACTTTCGAGCGAGACGGGCAGTATTTTGTGGCCGGATTCCACGCTGGTCCAGTGCAGCGATCCGGCTGCGCCGGGCGGCGGAGATCGTGCGGGGGCTGGTGAACGACGTGGACGCCGGCACGATGCGCCTCGGCCACCACGAAGCGGGCGAGCTGGCCGCCGCGCTGAAGGACCTGGCGCAGCGGCTCGAGAAGATCCCGAAGCTGATCTAGCTGGTTGGGGAGCTGCTCGTCCACATCCTCGGCAGAATCCGCAGCAGCCAGACGCCGCTCACCACGAAGACCACCAGCCACATGATCGCCTGCGGCGTGCGCCCGTACAGCGCGCTGCCCACTCCGAACAACGCCGAATAGATGAACGCGCATCCGAGTACCCACCCGAGCATCGCCAGCGAGAGACTGTCGGGCGACGGGCTGACGCCCGCTTCGGCACGGACGTGGCTCCAGCCCGGCCCCGCGGGACGCACCAGCTTGTAGAACGACACGAGCGTCTGCCGATCGGTGGGCGGCGCTAGATAGGCGACCGCGACCCACACCACGGTGGTGACGGCGACGGTGAGGATGAGCGAGATGTGCCCTGGAACGGGGTGACCCGCTTTGGCGGCGATCGCGAACCCGATCGCGACGACGAACGAGCTCACCATCGCGGCCACTTCACTCCAGGCGTTGACGCGCCACCAGAACCAACGCAGCAGGTAAATGAGCCCAGTCCCGGCGCCCACCGAGAGGATCAGATCGAAGGCCTGTTTCGCCGTCCCCAGGGCGTAGGTCACGAGCGCCGCGACCACCATGAGCAGCACCGTCGTAACGCGTCCTATGAGAACGTAGTGCTTCTCGCTCGCCCCTTTGTTCAGGAAGCGACGGTAGAAGTCGTGTACCAGGTACGAAGTACCCCAGTTGAGATGGGTCTCGATCGTCGAGCGATACGAGGCGAGCATGCCGGCGACCATGAAGCCCAGAAACGGGGCCGGGAGAAATTTGTACATCGCCGGGTAGGCCATGTCGTTCCCGATGAGTTTGGGATCGACATAGGGAAAGGCGCGCGCGATGTCGGAGAGCTGCGGATATACCAACGTGGAGGCCAACGCCACCAGAATCCACGGCCACGGGCGCAACGCGTAGTGCATCACGTTGAAAAGCAGCGTGCCCACGACGGCGTCCTTTTCCGTCCGCGAGGCAAGCATGCGCTGCGCGATGTAGCTACCTCCACCGGGCTCCGCGCCGGGATACCAGACCGACCACCACTGAACGGTGAGTGGAATGATGAGGACCGAGAGGGTGAGCCCCCAGTCGCCGAAGTCGGGCACCAGCTGCAGCGTCTTGGGATCGACCTGCGCGATCAGACCCGAGATGCCGCCAACCTCCGGCTGACTCAACGCGAAGTAGGCGAGCGCGAAGGTCGCCGTCAGGGTGATGCCGAATTGGATCGAGTCGGTGACCAGCACCCCCCACAGTCCCGACACGGACGCGAAGAACACCGTGACCACGCCCATTAACACCAGCGTCTTCTCCATGGGCCAGCCGAGCACGATGTTGGCGATTTTCGCCGCGGCGAGGTTCACGGTGGCCATGATGACGCAGTTGAAGAACAAGCCGAGGTAGATCGCGCGGAAACCGCGGACGAAAGTCGCGGCCTTTCCCGAGTAGCGCATCTCGTAGAACTCGAGATCGGTCAGCACCCCCGACCGGCGCCACAGTCGGGCATAGAAGAACACCGTCAGCATGCCGGTCAGCAGGAACGACCACCACAGCCAGTTCTCCGCCACCCCGCTCTCGCGCACCATGTTGGTAACGAGGTTCGGGGTGTCGGTCGAAAAAGTCGTGGCCACCATCGACACGCC
The DNA here is from genome assembly GCA_964596925.1 of uncultured Gemmatimonadaceae bacterium. Classification (GTDB taxonomy): domain Bacteria; phylum Gemmatimonadota; class Gemmatimonadetes; order Gemmatimonadales; family GWC2-71-9; genus DASTHG01. The sequence goes on from CAZQWQ010000072.1 coordinate 178,236, forward strand.
GACCAGCCACCAGGGCGCGGCCCGCCCGGATGCGAAGAACTCGGTGGTGTTTTGGCTCGCGCGACGGAAGAAGTAGAGAGCGGGCAGGAACGACACCACGATCGATACGAGGACGACGATCCAGTCGGCGGTCGCCAGGTGCATGGGGGCTCGCGGGCAGAGGTGGACGCCAGACGGCGGGGCAAAGATAGCCGGTCGCGCCGGACTCGCGAACCAGCCAAATTCCCGACTATGATGCGGTTCCTGTCCGTTGCTTTCCTTCTCGCCGTCCTTCCTAACGGGCCGGATGCACGGCAACCGGCGCCGCCTACCCTGAACCTCATGCCGGTGCCCCGCTCGCTCACGCTCGGCGCCGGCCGATTGGCGCTCGACAGCGGGTTTCGGGTCGCCGTCACGAGCTTCTCGGACGCGCGACTCGCGCAGGGCCTGGCCCGGATGCTGGGCCGGCTCGGGCGGCGCACCGCGCTCACGCTGCCGGCCGCGCCTGGCGGTGATACGCTCGCCGCTCGGCTCGTGATCGCCGCGCGCGGCCCCGGCCAGGCAATCCAGACCGAAACGGAAGACGAGTCCTACTCGCTGGTCGTCACCCCGTCGCGCGCCGTCCTCCGGGCGCCGACCGTCGTCGGGGTGCTGCGCGGCCTCGAGACCCTGTTACAGCTCGTCGCCCTGGACAGCGGTCGCTTCTATCTCCCTGTCGTGCGCATTGAGGACGCGCCGCGCTTTCCCTGGCGCGGCCTGCTGGTCGACGCCGGCCGGCATTTTGAGCCGGTCGAGGTCATCAAGCGGACGCTCGACGGCATGGCCGCGGTGAAGCTGAACGTGTTGCACTGGCATCTTTCGGAGGATCAGGGATTCCGGGTCGAGAGCCTGCGATACCCGCGGCTGCATGGTCAAGGATCGGACGGGCTGTACTATCCGCAGGCGCAAGTCCAGGACGTCGTCGCCTACGCGCGCGATCGCGGGATCCGTGTCATCCCCGAGTTCGACATGCCGGGGCATACGTCGTCGTGGTTCGTCGGCTACCCAGGATATGCCAGCGGCCCGGGGCCCTACCGGATCCAGCGGACTTGGGGCGTGTTCGATCCGGCGCTGGACCCGACGCGCGAGGTAGTCTACTCCTTCATCGACAGCCTCATTGGTGAGATGGCCGCGCTGTTCCCCGATCCCTACTGGCACGTCGGGGGCGACGAAGTGAACGGCGTGGAGTGGAGCGCGAATCGTGGCATCCGCGACTTCATGCGACGGAACGGGCTGGCCGACAACGCCGCGCTCCAGGCCTATTTCAACCGGCGAATGGGCGAGATCCTCGTGCGCCACGGCAAGCGGATGGTCGGCTGGGATGAGATCATCCATCCTGACCTACCGAAGACCGCGGTGATCCAGTCGTGGCGCGGCACGGAGTACCTGGGGCTTGCGGCGCGACAGGGCTACCGCGGGATCCTCTCGGCCCCCTTCTATCTGGATCACATGTTGTCCGCGGAAGACCACTACGTGGACCCGGTCCCCGACACGATTGGACTCACCCCGGCACAGGCCGCGCTCGTGTTGGGTGGGGAGGCGTGCATGTGGGGCGAGCACGTGTCGCCGGAGACGATCGATTCCCGGCTCTGGCCGCGGCTCGCGGTTGTCGCCGAGAAGCTGTGGTCGCCCGCCGACGTGAAGGACGTGCACGACATGTACCGCCGTCTCCCGGCCGTGAGCCTGCGGCTCGAGGAGCTGGGGTTGGGGCATGCATCGCATACGGACCGCATGCTGCGGCGCGCGGTGGGGAATGGTCCAGGGTTCAAGCCGCTGCAGGCGTTGCTCGAGCTGTCGCAACCCGTGAGCTTCGGCCAGCGACACCGGCTGCAGGTGGGAATGACGCAGCAGACGCCGCTCACGCGCATCGTGGACGCGGCGCGCCCTGATCCGCCGGCCCGCTGGGCGTCGTTAACGCTGGTGGAGCGGTTTCTGGCCGATAGCGGCCGGACCCGGGCGTTGGGCGATTCGCTGCGGGGGGAGTTCACGCGCTGGCGAGCGCTCAGTCTCGCAGTGCAGGAGGCTGCGGTACGGGAGCCGTTCGCGCGGGAGGGTCGCCCCGCCGCCGCTGCGCTGGCGCGCGCCGGAGCGGTGGGATTGGCCGCCCTGGATCGTCTGAGTGGAGCAGTCCCCGCGACCCGGGCCTGGCAGGATTCGGCGCGCGTGGCACTCGATGGAGCGACAGGGCCGCAGGGTCTGATCCGACTCGTCGTGGTGGACGCGGCGCGGTGGCTCGTGGAAGTGACGCCGGTCCAGCCGTAACCGTCAACTCGTGGCGCTGGCGCGCCGCCTCACATTTGGGAGGGGCAGGGGTTCGAGCAGCAGCTATCGCGGGGCGCTGCCCGCGCTCACAACACGGTCCGGACTTCGACCATCGTGTCCGCGGTCGCAACTGCGACCGTGCCGTACAACGGTCACCGTCGCTTGAACGCCGCCACCAGATCCGTCGCCTGAGTCTCAGTAGGACCCTGCAGCTCGAATTTCACTAGAACGGAATTGAACACCGTCACGTCAGATCGCGGCTGCTGCGAGCGATCGACGGTTCCCGAGACGACCACGCTCGCCTTTTCGAGCGGGGTCGCCGTCTCCCGCGCGATCACCTGCATGAGCTCCACGCCGCAACACGCGACGGAGGACAGGAACAGCTCGGCCGGCGTGACCGCTTCGCCGGGGCACCCGTTCTGGACCGGTCCGTCCACGATGAAATGATGGTCGCGGCAGCTGGCCAGCACCCGTCCGAACGTGTCGGTGGAGCGGGCCTGCACGTCGTAGTGACGTGGCGCGGGTGCGGTCACGCGGTTGTCCCCGTGTGCCGGCGCTGGCGCAGCTCCTCGAGCACTCGGGTGACCCACACCCGCGTCATCTGCTTGCGCCACGACAGGTCGAAATCGGTGTTGTCCATCGGTTTCGCCGGTTGGAAGGCGGCCTGGGCGGCGGCCGCGATCGCCTCACCCGAGAGCGAGGTGCCGCGAAGCGCGGCTCCTGCCTCCACGACCTCCTGCGGATAGCTCGCCACGCCACCCAGGACAATGCGTGCGTCGACGACTTTCCTGCCGTCCCATTTCACCCACGCGGCGACGCCCAGCACAGGAAAATCGAACGAGCCGCGTCGCCGCAGTTTATGGTACACGGCGTCCCAGCCGTTCGGCGCGGGGAGCCGCACGGCCGTGAGGATCTCATCGGGTTGCTTGGTGAGGTAGTTGATGCCGTCGTTGTGGTAGAACCGTCCGGCAGGAACCACGCGCTCGCCCGCCGGGCCCACCAGCACGTACTCGGCGCCGACCGCGACCATGACGGGCGCTACGTCCGACGAGCTGACCGCCCAGCAGCGTGGCGAGGACGGCGCCACCCAGCAAATCGCGCCGTCCTTCTTCATGCAGAAGTCGATCGCCTTCCGCCACTCGAAGGACTGGTTGTAGTAGTTGCAGCGCGTGTCGAGACAGAGGTTGCCTCCCAACGTGCCCATGTTCCGGAGCAGGGGAGTGGAGACGAGCGCCGCCGCCACTCCCACCGCCGGGGCGGATTGGCGGATGGTCGGATGGGCGGATAGGTCACTCAGCAGTATGCCGGCCCCAAGCACTATTCCATCCGCCTTCAGCTCCGGCACTGCCATCAGCGAAATGACGACTTTCGGCTCCTGATGCCGCCGCTTCATGTTGGGATACAGGTCGGTTCCGCCCGCGACGTACATCCCGTCGGGACCGGCATCGGCCTTCATCCGCAACGCCTCGGTAAGCGAAGCCGGCTGAAGATAGGAAAACGACGGCAGCCGCAGCATTTCTGGAACGCTAGCGCGGCGCGTCGGCCTGTGCCAGACCGAGCGACTGCGCGGCCTGAGCCAGTCGCACGAATTCAGCCCGGTAGCCGTCCGGGTCGGCGCCCACCGCCCCCCGCGCGACCTCGATCACATGACGGAAGTTGGCGGTGCCGCGGTGCTCGGATTGTCGCAGCAGCAGGCCGAACTCCGCCACGGCCGCTTGAAACTGAAAGTCAGCCGTTGCGGCGCGGCTCGGCGCGTCGAGTACGGCGTGCGTAAGCAGGCGACTGCGCTCGCCGTCCGGCTGCTTGTAGCGAACCTTGACGAACAGCAGCTCCGGCCCGGCGCTTGCGTCCGGCCGACCGCGCACCGCCTGGTAACGGAGCGAGTCTGGAACCCGCACCGTCACATCGGTCGTGACGCCGACGGGAATGATCTCGTACAGCGCGGTGACCGAATGTCCCGATCCGATTTCGCCTGCGTCCTTCGCGTCGTCGGCGAAATCCTCATTGGCCAACAGCCGGTTCTCATAGCCGATCAGGCGATACGCGCGCACGTGGGCTGGATTGAACTCCACCTGGATCTTCACGTCCTTCGCGACGGTGAACAGCGTCCCGCCCAGCTCGTGCACCAGGGTCTTGCGGGCCTCGAGCAGGTTGTCGATGTAGGCGTAATTCCCGTTCCCGTGGTCGGCCAGCTGCTCCATCTTGGCGTCCTTCAGGTTTCCCTGGCCGAAGCCGAGCACCGTGAGGAACACGCCGGTCTTCCGCTTCTCCTCGATCAAGCGGACCAGTTCACCATCACTCGAGACACCGACGTTGAAATCACCGTCGGTCGCGAGGATCACGCGGTTGTTGCCGCCGCGGATGAAGTTCGCCACCGCTTCATCGTACGCCCGCTTGATTCCGGCGCCGCCGGCCGTGCTGCCGCCGGCCTCGAGACGCTCGATCGCCTGCAGAATGGCCGGCTTCTGGTCCCCCGACGTGGAGGGCAGCACGAGCCCCGCCGACCCGGCATACACGACGATCGCCACGCGATCCTGCGGCCGGAGGGTGTTGACGAGCAAGCTCAGTGACGCCTTCAGGAGCGGCAGCTTGTTCGGCTCGTCCATCGAGCCGGAGACGTCGATCAGGAACACGAGGTTGCTCGGCGGGAGCCCGCGGGTATCGATCCGTCTGGCTTGCAGGCCGATGCGCAGCAACCGGTGGGCGGGCTTCCACGGCGCCGGGGCGAGCTCGGTATGGATCGCGACCGGGTCGTCGCCGCGCGGCTCAGCGTACCCATATGGGAAATAGTTGACCAGCTCCTCGATACGGACGGCGTCTTTGGGTGGCGCCTGCCCCTCCAGCAGCATCCGCCGCACGTTGCTGTAGGACGCCCGATCTACATCGATCGAGAATGTCGAGAGCGGATGGGCGGAGACGGCGAGAAACGGGTTTTCACTGATGCGTCCGTACTCCTCGGTATTCCACGGCTCGCGCCGCACGCGCCACGGCTCGTCATCGCGCTCGGCAAAGCCCCGCAGCCCTTGCGCGCTCTTGGCGAGACGATCGGCGGCGACCGGAGCCACCCCGGAAACCACGACTTCGTACAGCGACAGCGGCCCTCCCTGGAGGACGACGTCCACGGTCACCGTCTGGCCCGCCGCCACCCTCACGCCGTGCACCGCGGCCGGCGAGTAGCCGATGAGTTGCGCGCGGAGCAGGTACGTCCCGGCCGGGACAGCGCTGAGGAGGTAAGCTCCGCTGGCATTCGTTACCGCGGTGAGCCGAGTGCCGACCACCATGACCTGCGCGTTGGCGAGTGGGGTACCGCCGGCATCGCGGATGTGGCCGGCGATGCGCCCGGTATCGGGTGGCGCGAGCCGCGGAGTCGCAATCAGCGCCGCCGCGATCATCAGGAAGCGGACTGGATGGGTCGGCATAAACTCTCCTCGAGGGGTTCCAAGGAGAGACGGTCAGGGGGGGTGGAGATGCACACCGGCACCTCCCGGTGGGTCAGTGCTGCCGCTCCTCGCGCACCCCGCCCGCGAGCGTCGCGGCCTGGTCGATGGCCTTCCCGTCGCCGCCTTCCCAGGGCGGGGGCACCCGCGTCGCTTCGGGCCAGGGAATCTCGGGGAAGCTCACCGGTCCGACCCGTGCCTCGTCCCCCTTCGCCTTTTGCTTGAGGGCCTTCAGCACTTTCTCCGGCGTCACCGGAATCTCGTCCACCCGTACGCCGACCGCGTCGTACACGGCGTTGGCGACCGCCGGCATCACGGGCAGCAACGGACCCTGCCCGACCTCCTTCGCGCCGTACGGCCCGTTCGGGTCAGGGTCCTCGATGATGTAGGTGACGACATCGCACATCTCGAGCGTAGTCGGGCTTTTGTACTCGAGCAGGCTCGGGATCTTGTGCACCACGTGGAGGTCCTCGCGGTACGCCATCTCCTCCATCAGGGCCTCGCCGAGGCCCATGTACACCGAGCCCTCGATCTGTCCCATCGTTGTGGCGGCGTTGATGCATTTGCCCACGTCGTGCGCGATCCAGATCGTCGGGACGCGCACGATGCCGGTGGCCGGATCGACGTCTACTTCGGCGACGCAGGCGCTGTAGGAGTATGCCGGCGATGGGCCGACCCCGGCCCCGCGGTAGCGGCCGGCGCTCTTGGGCGGGACGTACGAGCCGACGGTGCCTATCGTGCCGACGGCGCTCTCCGCGGCCTGGACCGCCTCGGCGAAGGTCATGCCCAGCTCCGGGTCCTCCACGTCGAACACTCGTGATCCGGCGAAGACCAGTCGGTCTGCCGGGATCGCGAGTTTTTTTGCGGCGTGAGGCGCGATGATGTCGCGCGCCCGCTCCGCCGCCTGCAGGGCTGCGTTGCCGCTCATCAGGGTGACGCGCGACGAATAGCTCCCCAGGTCCACCGGGGTGAGATCGGTGTCGGCGGTGACGATCCGCATCTCGAATGGATCGACGCCCAGCACTTCAGCGACGATGTAGGCGAGGATCGAGTCCGAGCCCTGGCCGATGTCGGTCGAGCCGCAGAACACGGTGATCCCGCCGCTCCGGTCGCACTTCAGCTGGACCCCCGACTGAGGCATGTGATTCCAATAGATAGGGAGCCCCGCGCCGCTCAAGTACGACGAGCATGCGAGCCCTACCCCCCTCCCGGTGGGCAGCTGCCGGAACTTCTGTTTCCAGCCGGACCCTGCCGTCACCTTACGGATGCACTCGCCCAACCCCATCGACCCGACGCGGAGGTAGTTCGCCGTCAGCGAGTTGGGCGGCTGCAGGTGTTTGAGCCGCAGCTCGGCGGGATCGACGCCGAGCTGCTCCGCGATCTTGTCGAGCTGCACCTCGAGCGCGAATCGGGGTTGCGGGGTGCCGTGCCCGCGCTTCGGGCCACACGGCGGCTTGTTGGTGAACGCGCGCGCGCCCTGGAACTTGTAGCGCTTCACTTCATAGGTGACGGTTTGCAGGGCACCCGTGTAATACGTGCTCGCCACGCCGTACGAGCCGTAGCCGCCGCCGTCCAGCAGCGAACGGAAGTGCATCCCGGTGATCGCGCCGTCTTTCTTCACGCCGGTCTTCACCCACATAAGCGTCGGATGACGGCCGCGATGGCAGTAGAAGACTTCTTCCCGTGTCAGCGTGATCTTGACCGGCCGGCCGGTGAGCATCGCGAGCTTGGCGACCACGATCTCGTGACTGAACGGATCGCTCTTTCCCCCAAAGCCACCACCGTTCGGGGTGGCAATGACCCGGATCCGCGCCGGCGCGAGCTCCAGCACCTTGGCCAGCGCGCGGTGCACGTAGTGCGGCGTCTGGGTCGAGCTCCACAACGTCACCTTCCCGTCGGCCGACCAGTCGGCGAGGGCGGCGTGCTGCTCCATCGGGAGGTGCGTGCTGCCTTCGAAAAAGAACAAGTCCTCGCGCACGAGGTCCGCTTCGGCGAATCCTTCTTCCACATCGCCAAACTCGAGGTGAATCAGCTTGTGGAGGTTGCCGCTGTCGCCGTAGTCGTGGATGCGGGGCTCGGGGTGCGCCACGGCATCCTCGGCGGACCCGATCGGCCGGAGCAGCTCGTACGTCACGTCGATGAGCTCGAGGGCGGCGGTCGCGGTCTCCTCGCTCGTCGCCGCCACGGCGGCTACAGGGTCGCCGATGAATCGCACCGTGACCGGGCACAACGCGTGTTCGTCCTGGCTCACCGGCAGGATCCCAAACGGGATCGGGAGGTCTTTCCCGGTGAGGACGGCCTTCACTCCCGCGAGCTGCGCCGCCTTGCTCGTATCGATGCGGACGATGCGCGCGTGGGGATGCGGGCTGCGGAGCAGTTTGCAGAACAGCATGCGGGGTAGGGTGAGGTCGTCGGCGAATTTCGTCGCTCCCGTCACCTTCGCCACCGCGTCGACCTTGCGGTGCGCCTTCCCGACGACGCGCAGCGGCTTAGCGCCGGCCATACAACGACTCCTCGCTTGGGGCGGCGTCTTCGCCCCGCATCCGCGCGGCGGCCAGCTCGACCGCTTCGTAAATCTTGATGTAACCCGTGCAGCGGCACAGGTTGCCCGCGAGCGCCTGCTTGATCTCGTCGCGCGACGGCCTGGGGTTTTCGGCAAGCAACGCCTCGGCGGCGAGGAGGAATGCCGGCGTGCAATAGCCGCATTGCGCGGCGCCCAGGTCCGCGAACGTCACCTGCAGCGGGTGGAGCGCTGCCCCCAGGGCCATGCCTTCGACCGTCTTGATCCGATGGCCCTCGCAGGCGAGGCCGAGGACGAGGCACGACAGGACCGGTCGGCCGTCGACCAGCACGGTGCAGGTGCCGCACTCCCCCAGCTCGCAGCCGTGTTTCGTCCCGGTGAGGCCCAAATCCTCGCGCAGCACCTCGAGCAGAGTCTTATGCGGCGCGAACGCGACCTCGCACGGTTCCCCGTTCAGCTCGCAGGAGATCTTGGCCTTCGACTCGGACATGCGCGAAACCTAATCTTGATCTGAGGCCGGTGCGACGCCAGCTTTCCCGCCATCACATTTCCGGAACGGCAATGATCAAGATCGTCGGTTTCGTCCTGTGGCTCGCGGCGATGGGGTTTGCGCGCGTGTCCGCCCAAGCGGGCGCCCCGGCGCCAGGCCCCGACTACCAGGCCCAAGCGCTCCGCATCCTGAAAGCGACCCCACTGGTCGACGGCCACAACGACATTCCGGACGCGCTCCGCGACCGTGGTGGGATCGGATCGGTAGTGTTCTCGGAGACACAGCTGGGCCTGATGACCGACATTCCCAAGCTGCGCCAGGGCCGGGTGGGCGCCCAGTTCTGGGCCGCCTACGTGCCCGTGTCCACTATCCACGGCGGCACGCACCCAGCGGTGTACGCCCTCGAGCAGGTCGACCTCACCCGCCGGCTGTGTGCGAACTACCCGCAAGACCTCGCGATGGCCTACACCGCGGACGACATCGAGCGGCATTTCCGCGCCGGCAAGATCTCCTGCCTCATCGGGATCGAAGGCGGCCATGCGATCGAGAGCTCGCTCGGCGCGCTGCGGGCGTTCTACGCCCTCGGTGTACGCTACATGACGCTCACCCACTGGGAGACGATCGACTGGGCCGACGCCGCCACCGATTCCGCGAAGCACGACGGCCTGACGCCGTTCGGTGAGAACGTGGTGCGCGAGATGAACCGGTTGGGCATGCTGGTGGACCTGTCCCACGTTTCCGACGCCACCATGCTGGACGCGCTGCACGTGACCGAGGCGCCGGTGTTCTACTCGCACTCCTCCGCGCGCGCCATTTCCGGGCACGTGCGCAACGTCCCCGACTCGATCCTCAAGTTGATCGGCACCAACGGCGGGGTCGTCATGGTGAATTTCAACCCGGGCTTCGTCTCCGAGGTCGTGCGCCTGTACGAGGACAGCATGCGGGCACTGGGACGCGCGCTACAGGCCGCTGGCAGCGATTCGGCGGCGCTGGCCGACTCGGCAAAGTCGTGGGCGAAACGCGCCCCACGCGCCACCCTGCAACAGGTCGCCGACCACATCGAGCACATCCGCGACGTCGCCGGCGTGGATCACGTCGGCTTGGGCTCGGACTTCGACGGCATCTCGAGCGTACCACGGGGGCTCGAGAACGTGTCGAAATTCCCGGAATTGATCGCCGAGCTGTTGCGCCGGGGATGGCCGGAGGCCGCGGTGAAGAAGGTGGTGGGGCAGAACGCGCTGCGGGTGCTGCGCGAGGCGGAGCGCGTGGCGCGGCGGTTGCAGCGATAGACAAGGTGAGGGGTGCGTGGTCCGGCCTACAACACTCTTCTGTATCGCACCCCTACCGACCAGTACCAGTACCGCCCCGTGGTGGCGGTACCGCTTCGCGCCGCGGCGCTGTTCGTGTACAGCCCCACGAGCGACAGCTCGTCGATCGCCCGCCAGCTGCGGGATATCGTGACATCGCCGTGCCATTCGGCCTGGGTGGCGCCGTCGCTGCCGACTTGCTGCGCCCCCAACCCGCCGGTCGCCCGCACGCCCCAGTCGCGGCGCCGCCATGCGTACGCCACCCGGCCTTCGCCCAGCGCGAATCGGTCCGGAGCGAAGTAGCCGCTCCCCGGACCGCGGTAGCCCAGGACCCGGGCGTAGCCGCCAACGCGGAGACGCTGCGCCACTCCCACCATGACGGCAAAGGCGCCGATCATGCGGCGGTTACCGTCCGACAGCCACGCCGTGTTCGCGACGGCGGACAGGTCCAGGTTGGGCCGCGGAGAGAACTCCGCCTGGGCCTCCAGCTCGTTCCAGACGAAGCCGCTATCCACGAGCGCCGCGGTCTCGTCGAACGGATAGCGGCTGTAGCCCAGAGTGACCGACGCGAACCGTGCCGGCCTGAACCCGATGCCCAATTGAAGGGTCGCGAAGCCGCGCGTGGCCCCGCCGTCGGGATCGAGGACCCGGACGCCGCCTCCTGCGCGCAGCGCCGCCCCCCTCGGCAGCGCCTTCACGAGCCATCCATCGATCCCCTCGCTGAAACCGACAAGGGAGCCGAGCTCATTCCGCCTCCACGACGCCCGGAGACTTCCTCGTACGTCGGCTCGCACCGAGCCACTGAACGTGCCCACAATCGTCACAAACCTGTTGTGCTCGATGTCGTCAGAACCATCGGTTGACACTCCGACCGTCGGCCGGCGTGCGGCGCGCACCTGATCGAACACATCCCGAGTCGTGGGGTCGCCCGGGGCGAGTTCGCGCGCCCGTGTGATGTAGCTCTCCGCCAGGGCTGGCGCCCCCTCCCAATACAGGGTTTGCGCGAGGCCGGTCAGGATTTCCGGATCGTCGGGGTGACGCTCCAGCGCGTCGCGCCACAACCGCTCGGCGCGGTTCAGGTCGCCGCTCCAGGCGACCGCCCGCGCGCGGCCCGCGAGCGCGTCGGCCCGGTCCGGCGCCAGAGTGAGGACGGAGTCGTACAGGGTTTCCGACCAGCCCGTCTGTCCGTCCCACGCGAGCACCCGCGCGTGGGCGACCATCGTTTCGGGGTCGAGCGGCTCGACGTGCCGCAGTTTGACGAAGCGTGCCAGCGACCTAATTAGATTCCCGTCCCAACTGTCGAGGATCGCGAGTCGGTACAGCGCGCGCGGGTTGAGCGAGTCGCGCGCGAGCACGGAATCGTACAACGCGCGGGCGATGCGGTAGTCACCCCGCCCGAACGCGTCCTCGGCCTCCGGGAGCTGTGCCGCGACGGGGGCGGTGAGCGCGACGAGCGCCGCGATCCCCGCGAGCGTGAGCCGGGCGACCGCGCGTTCGGTGGGAGGCCTCACCAGAAACCCCAAAGGTTCTGCATGGCGGCGTAGGCGGGTTTTAGCCGCTCGTGCCACTCTGGCTCCTCCCACGTCGGCCACGTGTACTTCGCGCCGGCCGGCAGCCAGGCGATCACGCGGTTGTCGCTGCGCGACAATCCCGCGACCACGAAGCGAAATCCGTCGGTGGGGCTGGTGCGAACCACATTGCGTTCGCGGATCGCCGTCAACACCGTGCGCGACGACGGGTCGGTCACGTTGAGGAGACCCCAGGGCACTCGGACCTCCACGAGCCCGGCGGCGCGGTCCACGAACCAGTCGGCCAGCGATGTTTCGGACTGCCGGCCGAAGCGCAACCGCCCGCGGTCCACGCCGAGCGCCGGAAAGGTCTTGCCGTTGCGGCCGATGCGGAAGCGGTTGGTCGTGACGAACAGGGAATCGAACGCGCCCGCGTCGCTCTGCGCATCGACCGTGCACTGGACGTTGTAGAACGCGTCGAGTCCGGTGGGCTCCATGCCCGGCCGAGGGCCCAGGTACGGGTTGTAGGATTTCGTGACGAGCAATCGGCCGCCGGCGGAGTCTGCCAGATCGAGATAGAACTCCACGCCGACGCCGATACCGGGCACGCCTGGGAGCCGGAACTCGCCGCGGTCGGAGCGGTAGGTGTCGATGCCGATAAGGTAGCGTGCCGAGTCGGGCGAGAGACGGTTCCCGGTCGTTTCGAGCGCCAGGTACAGGTAGGCCTCGTCCGACCCGACGCGCAGCCGCAGCGAATCGCCGCTCTGGAGAATCCGCAGGGCGCGCCAGCGCACCGGATCACCGCCCAGCTCCGGTGTCGTGGTCGCCGCGCCCGCGACTTGCGCCACCAGACCATAGTTCTGCTCGGCGTCCATCGGGTTGAACCAGAGCCGGTTGCGCTCGGTGGGCACTTCGAGGTCGATCACCGCCCAATTGTGCTTGAACCACTCGTCGATCCAGGCGAACAGGATGCCGCCCGCGAGGTCCGCCTCGCGGATCTCGCGCGTGAGTCGCACGTCGATCGCCGCCATCGCGTTTTCGTCATGCCCACCGTGGTGCATCCCCTCAGGCTGGAGGTGAGCGAGGCCGCGAGACGACGGCACGCCGTACTCGGCGATCAGCAATGGGAGGCCCCGATGGTGACGCCGGAGCTCCTGGAGGTAGCCGAAGTAGTGCGACAGCCCGGCGGAGGAGCGCGCCTTCCCGTAGGTCGAGTCGTAGATCATGAAATCGGGGTAGTACGGGTAGGCGTGGTATGAGGCGAAGTACCCTGCCACGGCCGCGCCGGTCGGCCGCACCAGCATCGCGTCGAGCGACTGGTCGTCGTTGTTGTATTCGCGTATGCCACGCAACGGCGGCAGTCCCATGCGGATGCGCGCCTCGGTTTCCTCTTCGAGCGTCGGCTCGGTGGCGTGGTGCAGCGGGTCCAAGGTGGGCCAATTGGTGTACGCGATGGGCCGCTGCGCGTGGTAGGTATCCCACTCGTACTGCAGCAGATAGTCGCACTGCTCCGCCATCCACACGTCGGCCGGGGTGCCTCGGTCCACGGTCAGGAAGCGGCCGGCAAAGGAGGTCTGACGGCGGCGCCGCGCGTTGTAGTTGCGGATCGTGAACGGCTCCCACTCACGCCCGATGATGAACCCGAGCACGTGATCGGAGACGTCTACGGTGTAGCGCCCGAACGCGTGCCCGGGCCGCTGCGGGATCACGGCGTGCCCGTGTAACACATCTACCACGCGCCGCATCTCCTCTCGGAACTCGCGCTTCCAGGCGGAATCGTCGTAGTTGTCGTCCGGCGGCGCCTCGGCCCACACCCCGTGCATCAGCCACAGGGCCCGGTCGGGGTGGTCATCGTTCCAACGTTTCAGGGCCCGGTAGAACGACGGCGGCAGGATGGTATAGAGCCGTACGACGTTGGCGTTGGCGGCCGCGATCAGCCCGATCCAGCTCGCATACGTCGAATCGTCCATGGGAAACTCCGAGGGGAACTTCCCCGGCCGGGCGACGCCGAGGTTGATCCCCTTCACGTAGAACGGGCGCCAAGCGCCGCCTTGGAGGATCTCGAAGCGCTCGCCGCGCGTGCGCGCCGGGATCCGCGCGGCCCCCGGGCGACGGACGGGCGGCAGGGAGTCGCCCACATCACCCAGCGCGATCAACTGGCGCCGGGCGTCGGGATAGTTTGGCGCGAGCTCCAGCGCGCGCCGGAACGCGGCGATCGCGGCCTCCCGGCGCCGTTGCCGCTGCCGCACGAGCCCGAGCCCATACCACCCATCGGCGTTGAGCGAGTCGGCACGCAATGCGGCCCGGAAGTGGCGTTCCGCCGTGCCGGTCGCGTTCTGGCGCAACGCCACGAAGCCACGGCCCACCAGGATGTCGGGTAGTCCGGGGCAGAGCGAGTTGGCCGTGGCGAACCGGGCGGCGGCTTCCGCGAACCGGCCGGCACGATAGGCCTGCCACGCACTGTCGGCGGCCGCGCCGGCGCGTTGCGGGCAGGCGACGAGCTGCGCCAGCACCGGGAGCGCGATCAGGACCATCATTCAGGAGACGTTCGTGCGGGCAGGGGCGAAGCCGGTCCGCGTCATGTGGCCCCAGACGTGCCGGTACCGCACCGCCGACCAGAACGCGCGCAGGCGAAACCAGACGGTGAGTTGGCGGTAGCCGAAGTTCTCGAGCAACGCACACATCAGCAATCGCCCGAGGTCGGCCGGACGGTGATAGCGGCGGAAGCCCACCTCCTCGAGCGCGATTCCCCAGAAAGACAAGAGCATTCCATAGCCCCAAGCGACGAGCAGAAACAACAGGGCGAACGGCACATCGAGAGAGCCGAGCCACAGTCCGAATGCGGTGACCACATAGCCCAGCACTTCCACGACCGGCGCGATCATCTCGCCGCACGTGAAGAACGGCACGCCGACGAGCCCCACGCGTCCATATCGCGGGTTGAACAGCATGCGGCGGTACTTCCACATCGTCAGGATGAGGCCGCGGTGCCAGCGCTCGCGCTGGCGGCCCAGCACCGCCAGTGACTCCGGCACCTCGGTCCAGGCCACCGGATCGGGTACGAACGGTACCACATACGACGCCTTCCTGTCACGGAGGTGCCGATGCAGCCGCACCACCAGGTCAAAGTCCTCGACGATGCTGTCGGTACGGTAGCCGCCGACGTCCAGCAGATAGTCCTTGCGGAACAACCCGAATGCTCCAGAGATGATCAGGTTGCCGCCGAGGCGATTCCAGCCGAGGCGGCCATAGAGAAACGAGCGCAAATACTCCACCACCTGCACGCCGGGGAGGAAGCGCGGGGCCACGCGCGGCTCGAGCACGCGCCCGTCGCGAATCACCGAGCCGTTGGCGACGCGCACCGTGCCGCCGACGGCGGCCACGCGTTGGCCGAGCAGGAAGGGGCGGGTGAGCCGCAACAGGGCATCCGGCTCGATCAGCGTGTCCGCGTCCACCGCGATGACCAGCGGCCAGCGGCTCGCGTTGATCCCTGCGTTGAGGGAGTCGGCCTTGCCGCCGTTCTCCTTGTCGATCACCAGCAGCCGGGGTCGGGTGCGCGAGCGATACAGCGCGCGGATCGGTCGTGTCGCGAGCACTTCCGGGTAGATGCGAGGCACCTCGTAGAGGTCGAACGCTTCCTGGAGCTGGTCCAGGGTGTCGTCGGACGAGCCGTCGTTGACGACGACCACTTCGTAGGTGCGATAGTCGAGCGTGAGAATGGCGGTCACGCTCGTCTCGATGGTGGCGCGCTCGTTGTGGGCGGGCACGAGAATCGAGATCGGCGGAGGGGCGCCGCTCTGGAGCAGCCGCTTCAGGTCCTCGTCCTCCGCGAGCCGGTTTTGCTCCCAGATCTCCGGAATCGCGAGCACCAAGAGCAGGGCGTAGAACGAGTTGAGCGCGACGAAGTAGACCACGATGCTGGCATCGATCCCCTGGATGATCGCGCTCATGCGGCGAACTCCGCGAGCGCCTGGGATGTCAGTCCGAGAATCAGGCGCGCAACGTAGCGGGCGTCGGGGTCGGGGCCGATCTCGGCGGCGAGCAAGGCGTCGCGGCCGGAGGGGCCGAGCCGCATGAGCGCCAACGCGGCCCGCAGCCGCACCCACCAGACCGCGTCCGTGAGTCGCGCGTCGAGCACCTCCAGCGTGGCGGGATCACCGATGCGGCCGAGGGCGCGCGTCGCCTGCGCGCGTACTTCCCATGCCGCGTCGGTGGTGAGGTCGCTCAATACAGTCACCGACTCGGGGTGCGGAAAAGCGCCCAGTGCGCGTGCGACTTGCACGCGGACCTCGGGATTGCGGTGTCCAGCGAGCGTCGTGATGGCCTCCCGAAGACCCGCGGCGCTCAGCCGTCCCGCGAATTCGGCGTAGCGCGGCAGGGCCGGGTCGTACACGCGGGTGAGCCGTTCGACGAGTAGGGGAACGACGGTCGCATGGGCGTTCCGCAGCATCGCGGCGTAATACGCCTGCACCGGAGAGCCCAGGTCCGGGAGGCGCTCGAGCGCCGCCGTGACGACCCGCGCATCGGCGGTACGCTCCAGCGCGGCGGCGGCGGCGATGTGTACCGCTGGGTGCGGGTCGCCGACCAGACGAGCCAAGAGTGGGGCATCGGCTGCGGTCGCCACCACCGAGAGAAATCGGGCCGCCTGGAGCCGCTTCCACCATTGGCGGGATGTGGCTCCAGCGCGCACACGGGCCGCCCACGGCCGCCGCTCGAGCTCCTGAGCGAGAACCGGCCAGCGCTCCCCTGGCAATCGCGACGCCCATCCGACCAGGGCCTCCACCGCGGCGTCCGCGGGCAGGGCCTCGAGTGCACGCACGACCAGCTCCGGGCCGACTTCGCCCAACGCCCAGCCGCGCATCGTCGCGTCGAGGACAGCGCGGCGCGGCACGAACGCCGCCCGCCGCCGGCGCTGGATCCAGCGGTTCATCAGGATCAGCAGTAGCAGCGCGGCCAGCATGGTGCCCTGGAGCAGCGCGACGATGACGAGCAGCTGCTGACTGGTCACCGGCCGACCCAACGACGGATCTTCTCGAGCGCCACACGCAGGCTCACCGGCTTGACGAGGTAGTCGGTCGCTCCCGCCTCGAGGGCGCGCAGCTGCTCGTCCTCGCCGCCGTGCACCGTCAGGAAGACCACGCGAAAAACGCCGGGTCGCTCGCGCTGCAACGAATGAAAGAGGGAATAGCCGTCGAGCCCCGGCAGGTCCACGTCGAGCAGCAGCAGGGGGTGGGTACTGCCGGTCGGCAGCGTGCGCAGCGTTTCGAGCGCCACACGGCCGTTGCGCAACACGCGACTCTTGTAGCCGCGCGACGCCAGGCCGTACTCGAACAGCTCGATCAGCGCGGCGTCGTCTTCGATGATGAACACATCAGGGAGCTCGTCGGCGGGAACGTGCCGACCGAACGCCGAGCGCAACCGGCCGAGCATCACCTGGACCAGCACACCACGCTCGGCCGGAGCGGCGCCACCGCCCGCGATCCACGCCTTGGCGGATTCCTCGATTTCCGCGGCCACTTGAGTCGCTTCAGGGAAGCCGTAGGATCCGGCTGAGCCGCGGACTTTGTGGGCTTCCCGCCGGAGCTCGTCCAGGGCGCCTGGATCGTCGCCTCGCGCGGCGAGGCGATCCGCCAACCCGAGTAGCAGGTCGATCTGGCCCTGGACGCTCCGGAGGTAGCCTTCGAGGAGGCCGGGGGGGAGGAGCCCGGGGTCGAAGTCGCCGGTCACGGTCACAAGATAGGAGCGGTCCCGTCGTCTGGGCCATAGGCGGCGGCCGTTGCTCGGCTTGCCGTGCTCGGTGGGTCGGGCTAGAGTGCCCTGCGATGACCACGCCGAAGGCCTCGGTGGGACTGTGTTTCACCTGTCGCTGGAGGCGAGCGACCGTGAACCGCCGCGGGTCGGTGTTCTTCCGGTGCGCGCGCGCCGAGGGCGATGCGCGTTTTGTCCGCTACCCCCCGTTACCCGTCCGCTCCTGTCCCGGATACGAGGAAACAATGCTGTTTGTCGTCTTGATGCACTACGCCCGGCCGCTCTCGGAAGTAGACGAAGTGCGCGCCGAGCATGTGGCCTATCTCGAGCAGCTGGCCGCGACCGGAACCGTCCTGGCTTGGGCCCGTCGCGATCCGCCCACCGGCGGGGTGCTCATCGCGGCAGCGGCGGACTCGGCGACGCTGGAGCGGGTCCTGGCCGACGATCCCTACGTCCAGGCGGGCGTGGCGAAGCCCGAAATCGTGGCATTCAACCCGAAGAACGTGCGGGTGAGCCTCAACGCGTGATGCGGAGCGTAAACGGAGGGGCGCAGCAATGCTGCGCCCCTCCGTTTTGCACTACTCAGCTCTCGATCGCTTACTTCCCGTACACTCCGATCCCGTACCAGCAGGGATTCGTCTTGCACGTCGGCATGAGCACCTTCACTCGATAGCGCATCGTCTCGCGCGGCGTGACCTGCACGATCGGCACATCATCCGTCTGGACGTCCGAATCGACCTGATCGCCGTCGGCGTCGTACAACACGAGATCGAGATCGCTGCAATCGTTGTCGCATACACCCACCAGGGCGTAAGACGTCCCCGAGCGCAACGTCACCGAGAATGACTCGTTCTCGTCGTCCCGCAACGAGCCGATCTGCGTATCGTGGGTCTGGTCGTATCCTCTGTCACTGAGCGTCTGGGACGCGCGTTTCAGGTAGCCCTCCACCTGGCCGCGCCACTGATTGCTCTGCGCCTGTGCGGTCGGCGCCACGAACGTCAATGCGACCGCCACTGCAACGGCGACTCGATTCATTTCGACCCCCTGCCTGAGACTGTAGCTGACGGATGTGGACGGGAACGCGGCATTCCGGCGGCGAGAACCATGCCAGCCGTCGGGCCGGAATAAGGTAGTGAATGCGGGTCGGTTACACGAGAACCGGGCGAGATTCCTTGGGAAGCCGGCCGGGCATGCTGCGGCGCAGCCACAACTTGCGCCGGCCGGCCGTAGAAAGCCGACGTGTCAGGATTCGGGATCGGCCCGCTGCCCGCTCGCCCAGCCGGTCCCCACCCCCACACCGAAGGCGAGAGCGGTCCCCATCGTGATGAGCGGCAAGGCGGCCACGGGGAGGATGGCGGCCGTCGCGACAACGCCGGCGATCACCGGGGCTGATGGTCGCTGTGCCTTTTCCACGAACCGCAGGCGCTGCTTGACGAAACCCCGCGTGTACAGATAGCCGCCAGCGAGCGCGGCCGCGCCGATCAAGAGTCCGATGATCATGGTGTCTCCTTGAAGTGCCCACTGTACGCAACTTGCGCGACTCCGGTTTCCGTCGCAACCTCGGAGATCCCACGACCGCGGAGTGCCCTTGGCCGGGCTCAAGGACGTCGACGCATTCGAGCGCATTCAGCTGATCCGCGTCGTGGTGTGGTTCGGGCCGGCATGCCTCGTCATGCTGTCGTTCCTGTGGTACTTCCTGCGGCGGCAGGGCATGATCCCGGACTGGCTGTTCGTGGTGCTGCTGGTGTTGACCCCCGTGCTGACGGCAGGCGGCGTGCTCGCGATCCACTACGGGACGAGCGGCGCGTCCGTCAGTTTCGTGAAGACCCTTTACTCGGCAGGTAACATCCCGCCGCCGCGCTCCTACCCGCGCCAGGACGTGTTGATCGTGCGGGGGCAGTACCGCGAGGCCGCCGAGTACTTCCGGGACCATCTCACCATCGAACCGGCCGACAACGAGGCCAAGCTGAGGCTCGCGGACCTACTGGACGACCATTTGAACGACGCGGTTGGAGCGGAGCGGCTGTACCTCGAGGTGCGGGGTGCCAACCCCGATCGCGGCCAGGAAATGCGGGCGGCGAACGGGTTGATCGACCTGTACCGCAAGCAGGGCCGTCGCGACCGGCTCATGGTGGAACTGGCACGGTTTGCCGACCGCTATCGAGGCACGCCGGGCGCTGAGGCCGCGGCGCGGGTGCTCAGGGAGCTGAAGGCGGAAGGTACTCCCGCGGAATCGTGAGCCCGGGACGCTCGGCGTCCCAGAAGACCGTCACCAACCACCAGCGGGTCCCATCGAAGAACAATTGAATGCTGTTGATGCCGCGCGTGAACGGGACGGGATCCTGCGCGGTGTGGCGCGACTCGTACGTGCTGAACACGTGGGCGATGCTGCCGAACTGCTCCACCCGGCGTGCGGCTTCACGCTCGAAGAAGCCGTTCTGCTTGAAATACGCGCTGGCGCGACTGACATACCCCTCGACGTCCAGCACCAGCACGGCCGCCGCGCTGTCGCGCGGATGCCGGGTGGGGATGAGCCGCGCCCCGGGGGAGAACAGCGAGCGGAACCGGTCCCAGTTCCGATCACCCGCGGGCCCCGAAATCACCTCGTACAGTGCCTTGATCACCGCGTCGAGGGAGCGAACGTCGGCGCTGTCCGCGACTGGAGCAGGGAGTGCGGTTGCGGGTTGCTGGGCCACCACCGGCGACGCCATCGCGATGATCAGGATCAAACATTCCAGGCGCACGGTTTGATCTCCCGTTCAGAGGTTCAACTGACGACTGATGGCTGACAACTGAGGACTTCTACTACCAGCGTATCGCGGCGCTGCCCCACGTGAACCCCGACCCGAACGCCGTGAGGATCAGCAAGTCGCCGCGGGACAGCCGGCCAAGCTCCAGTGCCTCGTGCAGGGCGATGGGGATCGACGCCGCCGTCGTGTTGCCGTAGCGCTGGATGTTGTTGAACACCTGATCGTCGCGCAGCCCGAGCCGCTTCTGGACCATTTCCGAGATCCGCAGATTGGCCTGGTGCGCGATGAGCAGCTTGATATCGGCGATGGCGAGACCGTGGAGGGCGAGGGCTTGCTGGACGGACTCGGGCATCTTGGTGGTGGCGCTCTTGAACACCTCGCGCCCTTCCATTTGGATACGCGCCTTGCCGTTGGCGAGCATGTCGGCCGAGATCCAGGGAACGTGCGACAATCCGGGCCCGTCCATCCACAGCTTTTCGGCCTGACGGCCGTCGCTGAAGAGATGGGTGGACAGCACACCACGCTTGGCGTCGTCCGTGGGTCCCAGGATCGCGACGCCGGCCCCGTCGCCGAAGATCACCGCCGTATCGCGGCCGGCGGTGGTGGGATCGAGGCCCGGCGACTGGATCTCCGCGCCCACCAGCAGCACCCGTTTGTACTGGCCGCAGCGAATCCATGCATCCGCCACCGACAGTCCGTAGACGAACCCGGTGCATTGGTTGCGGAGATCGAGCGCCGGGATGTCGGAGATGCCCAGCAGTCGCTGCAGGAACACGCCGTTGCCGGGGAAAAAGTGGTCCGGGCTGGCCGTCGCGAACACGATGCAGTCGAGGTCGGTGGCCTGGAGGCCGGCGCGCTCGAGCGCCATGCGGGTCGCTTCCGCGGCCAGCGACGAGCACGTGGTGCCCGGCTCCACCCAATGGCGCTCCTTGATGCCGGTGCGCTGGGTGATCCACTCGTCGGTCGTATCCATCAGGCGCGCCAGGTCATCGTTGCTGACGACTCGCGGCGGGACGTAGAACCCGGTAGCGATGAATTCGGTGCGCGGCATTCGGGCTCCTGGCCTCTTCCGCCTAGCTTTTCCTGCGGGAGCAAGGAAGATTTGGCCCGAACACCTGCCTCGCAAGGGAGCCCATGGACCTCGCCATCACCCGCGCGCAATTCGACGCCGTGCGGAGCGCCAAACACCTGCCGGACGTGCTGAAACGGGTGCTCGACGCGGCGACGCCCAACGGTGAGGGCCGCACGCTGCATCTCACTTACGAGGAAGCGACCGCGCTCCAGGAGCTGTGCGCCTGGAGCGTCCACACCGACGATGCCGGCAACGTGACGCCCGACTCGCGCGTGTTCGACGACCTGGTCAAGGCCGTCATCACTCATCCGGACTACTGACATGCGACTCCTTCGTGTGGCCCTGCTGCTCGCCCTGCCCGCCGCCCTTTCGGCCCAACAGCGGGCCATCACGTTCGACGACTACATCAACCTGCCGGTGGTCTCCGACCCGCAACTCTCGCCCGCGGGCGAATGGGTGGCGTACACCGTCTCCACGCCGTCGCTCAAGGAGAACCGGGGCATCGCGCGGATATGGCTCGCGAACCTGACGACGGGGGAGACCCGCCAGCTGACCCAGGGGCCGGGATCGGACCGCAGCCCGCGCTGGTCCCCGGACGGAAAGACGCTGGCGCTCATATCGAGCCGGCAGGGCGGGCCGCAGATCTGGGTGCTGTCGCTCACGGGGGGCGAAGCGCGCAAGGTGACGAGCATCGAGGACGGCGTGGGCGAGATCTACTGGAAGCCCGACGGGAGCGGCCTGCTCGCGGTGGTGGACGTGAAATGGCCGGCGGAGCAGGAGATCGACCGGCGCAACGGTGACTATCCGACCGATGCCCGCATCTGGACCGAGTTGTTCTACCGGCACTGGGACGATTTCCGCGTCGGGCGTCGCCAGCACGTGTTCGCGGTGGATCTGGCTTCGGGCTCGGCAACCGACCTCACCCCGGTGGATCACGACGTGCCGACCATCGCCACCGGCGGCGACGGCGACGTCGCGATCGCGCCCGACGGCAAGGAGATCGCCGTCGCGATGCACGGCGACGCAGTCGTCGCGACGAACACCAATGTCGACATCTTCGTGATGGACGCCGCAGGCGGCGCACCGCGCAACGTCACGACGACGGCGAAGGGCGCGGAGAACACACCGCGCTACTCACCCGATGGCAAATGGCTTGCCTACCTCTCGATGGAACGGCCCGGGTTTGAGTCGGACCGCCAGCGGCTGATGCTGATGACGCGCGCCAGCGGGGCGACGGTCGACGCCACCGCCGGGTGGTCGCTCTCGGTCGGCGGCTACACCTGGTGTCCCGATGCGAAGTGCGTGTACGCCGTGGTCGAGGAACGGGGCCGCGTCAACCTTTATCGGATCGACCTGCCGTCGTTTCACCGGACCGCCGTCGTGACGGGCGGCGTCAATACGAGCCCCAACGTCGCGGCGGACGGCATCGCGCTCGTGTTCCTGCACCAGAGCGGCACCGAGCCCGCCGAGGTGTGGGCCGGCGGAAAGCCGCTGACGCATCACACCGACGCGGGGCTAGCCGGTCTCGACCTGCGCCCACTCGAGGGGTTTGGCTTCGTGGGCGCACTGGGCGATTCGGTGTTCGGCTGGTTGCAGAAGCCTCCCGGCTTCGATCCGGCCAAGCGGTACCCCCTGGTGTACTTGCTGCACGGGGGGCCGCAGACCGAGTGGCTCGATAACTGGCACGCGCGCTGGAACTATCAGATGTTCGCCTCGCGCGGCTATGTCGTGGCGGTGGTAAACCGCCACGGGTCAACCGGCTATGGACAGCCGTTCACCGACGTGGTCTCACAGCACTGGGGAGGCGCCCCGTACGACGACCTCATGAAGGGGCTCGACGTCTTGGCGCGCCTGCCCTACGTGGACGGGACGAAGGTCTGCGCGGCCGGCGCGAGCTACGGCGGCTACATGGTGTTCTGGATCGCCGGCCACACGACCCGGTTCAAGTGTCTCGTCGCCCACGACGGCGTGTTCAACCCGGTCAGCATGGCGGGCTCGACCGAAGAGTTGTGGTTCGTCAACTGGGATTTCGGCGGCACGCCCTACGCCAACCGGGCGATGTACGAAAAATGGTCGCCGCTCAACTACGTGAAGAACTGGAACACGCCGATGTTGATCGTCCATTCGCAGCTCGACTACCGCGTCGACTTGTCAGAGGGCTATCAAGCCTTCACCGCGGCGCGCGCGATGGGCGTGCCGACGAAGTTTCTCTACTTCCCCGATGAAGGACACTGGGTGTTGAAGCCGAGGAACCGTCGGATCTGGTGGGGGACGGTGCTCGATTGGCTTGATGAGTATCTGAAGTAAGAGTCTATCTCACCCACACATCATTCTCCCGCCGCACGTCCGGTATGCTGTGGCGGGCGTCGATCTCGACCTTCACGAGATCGCGCGCGATCGGCCGCACGGCGGTGAAGTGGTTTCCCAGGTACCAAATCTCCACCGGGAGCCGGACGGTTTCCGTCGAGCTGTCGGCATAGGTCAGCGTCAGGTCCAGCGGCATCGGCAACTGGCCGGGGCTCGAGAGGTAGACGCGCGCCGTCCTGCCCCCGGTGCTGTCACTAGTGGTCGTCACCGAGTCGACTGCCAAATCGACGACGTCGGTGCGGTAGAACCAACCACGCCAGAACCAGGACAGATCCTCGCCCAGCCCGTCCTCCATCGAGCGGAAGAAATCGGCTGGCGTCGGGTGCTTGAACGCCCAGCGGCGAATGTATTCCCGGAAGGCGGCGTCGAAGCGAGCGGTGTCCTCCAAGATGTGATGCCGGAGGACATAGAGCCCCGTCGCGGGCTTGTTGTACGCGGCCTGACCGAGCAGCGCGCCGGGAACGCGATCGGCAGGCAGCATCGAGGGCACGTCTCGTCCGCTCGCGGCGAATCGCGCCCATTGGTCGGCCGTGCCGCGGCCACGCGGAGTGGAATCGCGATAGAGGCTCTGCCCGGAATAGATGTTGATGAAGCTGTTGAACCCCTCGTCCTGCCACGCGTAGAGCCGCTCGTTGGATCCGACGATCATCGGGAACCACTGATGACCGAGCTCGTGGGTCGTGACGCCGAACAGGCCGCGGCCGCCTGCACGGTGGCCGCAGAACACGATCATCGGGTACTCCATCCCGCCCACCGGTCCCGCGACGTTGATCGCCGTGGGGTACGGATAGCGGAACCACTGTTGGGAATAGTGCTGGATCGAGTGGCGGACGTAGGCGGTGGAATTGCTCCAGTCGGGATTCGCCTGGGGGGGATAGAACGACTGCATCAGGATGCCCTCCCAGCCGCTCGCGTCCCATATGAAGTGGGGCGCCGCGGCCCAGGCCACGTCGCGGACGTTCTTCGCCGCAAAGCGCCACATGAGCGTGGGGGACGCGCCCGCGGGGCGGGTGGTCGCCTGGCCGGCCTCCTCACGCCCAACGATCGCCACTGTCGAGTCCGCGCTCCGCGCCCGGGTGAGCCGCCGCCGCTGGTCGGCGGTGAGCACCTCGAGTGGGTTCAGCAGCGTCCCGCTCCCCGCCACGATGAAGCTGCGCGGCACGGTGAGCGCGAAGTCGATGTCGCCGTACTCGAGGTAGAACTCGCCCTGGCCGAGGTATTGCTCGGTGTTCCATCCGCGCACGTCATCGTATACGGCGAGTCGCGGAAACCACTCGGCGATTTCGTACAGCCATCCTTCCGGGAATCGTTCGCGGCCCATCCGGTCGGAGCCGTGCTCGGGGACCTGGAATGAGAAGGCGAGCTCGATCGTCATCGAGCCGCCCGGCGGAAGCGCGCGGTCGAGATCGGCGCGCAGCATCGTGCCGTTGCGGGTCGTGGTGAGCAGCGCCCTGCGGACCGGTGTGTCCCCGTGGCCGGGTTCTGAGCCCCGCACTACCGCGAGCCCGGAGATGGTGTAGCCGCCCTGGAAACCGGCCGCGGACCAGCGCGCATCGGCCGGGTTGATGAAGCCGCCGCGGCTGTCCTCGCGATAGATGTCCTGATCCATCTGGAACCAGACGTAGCGCAGGCTGTCGGGAGAGCGATTCGTGTAGCGGATCGTCTCTCGCCCCGACACCGTGTGGGTCGCCGTATCGAGCGCGGCCCTGATCGAATAGCTCACGCGTTGCTGCCAGTAGCGCGGTCCCGGCGCGCCGGAGCCGGTGCGCAGCTCGTTCGGCGCCGGCAGCGTGAGCCGCCGGAACGGCGACGTGTCGTTGACGCCGGCCGGAATGGGGGCGCGGCCCGGCGCCTGCGGTTGCTGGAGGACTGCGGCGAGAAGCAGGGGCATGACGATCATGGACTATTTCACCTCGATCCGAACTTCGTCGCTTTCGCCGCGCGCCGTCACCGCCCGGATCGTGTGTGGACCGGGCACCAGGCGCCAGCGGGGCTCACGCCATTCCCGTCCATCGACGAACCACCGCACCGCCGAGCCGTCGCCACCCGTGGCGCGCAGCCCGATCGTCGCGAATCGTGGATCCACGCCGACGGGGAGCGCATAGCGGTCGCCGTCCCTCGGGCTCTGGATGCGCAATGGCGCCAGTGTTGCGCCGCCCTGCGGACGCTCGGGAGCGGCATGGGCCCATTCCGCATACTCCACCGGCAACACCACACGCCGACCCTGGTGCCAATCGCAGTCACGCGCCGGCTCGCTGCCGGGGATGAACCATTCGATCATCGGCGGGCAGTCGGGTCCGGCCCGGAGGCCGGACAGCCGGCACACGTGGACTGGGGCGGCGCCCACCTGCGCCGGCGTAGGCAGGTCGCCCGGTGGGTAGCGCTCAGCCACGAGCAGTGCGGCGCGATGCAGCAACGGGCCGGCTCCGGTGATCCCACCCACGCCCTGCATAGGACGGCCGCTGAAATTGCCCACCCACACGGCGACGGTGAACCCGCCGGTGGTCGCGACTGCCCAGTTGTCGGTGAAGTGCCGGCTCGTCCCCGTCTTGCCCGCCGCCTTGAATGGGAAGTCGAGCGGCGTCTCGACGCCGAAACTGGGCACGCGCGCCACCGGATCGCTCAGGATGTCGAGGACCAGCGTGGCGGATTGGCGCGACATCACCCGCCGTTCCATAGGGTCTGCCGCCGTCTCATCCGCGTCCGTCGCCGACCATGTTGCCGGTCGCCACACGCCACCGTTCGCCAGCGCTCGATAAGCGTTGGCCAGCTCCAGCAGCGTAACGTCGCCGTTGCCGAGCGCCAGGCCCAGCCCGTAGTACTCAGCGCTGTGCTCAAGCGTTTCGAAGCCGGCGTTGTGCAGCGTGGCGAGCAGGCTGGCGACGCCGAGACGCTGGGCCAGCTCGACTGCCGGCACGTTGTACGAGCTGCCGAGCGCGTCGCGGGCGCGCACCGGCCCGTGGAATTGCCGGTCGTAGTTGCGCGGCCGGTAGGGACCCAGCGTGGTCTGGTAGGTGCGTGGGAGATCGGCGAGGACGCTGGCCGGTGTGAGACCGCGGTCGAATCCCAATCCGAACACGAATGGCTTGAGGGCCGATCCCGGCTGGCGCGGGCTGACGACCATGTCCACCTGGCCGGCCGAGTCGGCGAAAAAATCGGGCGAGCCGACCCAGGCGAGGATGTCGCCGCTCGCGTTGTCGAGCACGACGACGGCCGCGTGGGCGACGCTCCGATCCTGCAACACGATCACCGTGTGACGAACCTCGGCCTCGAGGTCGGTCTGAAGTCCGAGGTCGAGCGTGGTGCGGCGCTCGCCGTTGGGAATTGCGCTGTCCCGCTCAATCCGTTGGAGCACATGCGTTGTGAAGTGCGGTGCGAGGAAGGGGGCGTTCGCGTCGTGCACCAGGACGGGCTCGGCGTTGGCGCGGGCGAGATCTTCGGGGC
This sequence comes from uncultured Gemmatimonadaceae bacterium, assembly GCA_964596925.1. Classification (GTDB taxonomy): domain Bacteria; phylum Gemmatimonadota; class Gemmatimonadetes; order Gemmatimonadales; family GWC2-71-9; genus DASTHG01. The sequence goes on from CAZQWQ010000072.1 coordinate 205,160, forward strand.
GCGCGTAGCCCTGGGCCGCCATGCGCGCCAGCGCTGTGGCGCGGCGGGCACGCGCCCGCGCGGGGGCCGCGAAGGGGTTGTCGCGCGCCGGCGCGTGGGCTAGGGCGGCGAGCAGCGCCGCCTGGCCGAGGCTCACGTTCCGAGCGCTCGTGCCGAAGTACAGGCCGGCCGCCGCCGTCACGCCGGCAGTGCCCTGGCCAAGCGGCACGCGGTTCAGGTATTGCTCGAGCACGGTCTGCTTGTCGAGGTGGGCGTCGAGCCGCAGCGCCCAGAAGATCTGGCTCAGCTTGCCGGGGAGGGTGCGTGGCGTGCCACGCAGCAACCGGGCGAGCTGCATCGGAATGGTCGAGCCGCCGGACACGATGCTCCCGGCGCGCAGGCCGTCTCGCAACGCGCGGCCCAGGGCGCGGAGGTCGACGCCACGGTGCTCGTAGAAGCGTCGATCTTCGACTGCGAGAAACGCCTGGAGAAGTTTCGGGTCCATCTCGGCGAGGCTCGTCCAGCCGCCGCGACCCGCGTCGCTGCGGGTGGCGCGGAGCGGAAGGCCATTTCGATCGAGCAGGACGAGGCGGGGGACGGGACCGGGGTCGGCGAGCGCCTGGGGCAGGGGGAGGGCCACCCACACGACAAGGGCGATGAGGCCCAGCGCCATGCTTCCGCATACGGCAGCCCACCACACGCGCACGCGCGACGTCATCGGCCGAGTCGCGCCTCCGCGAGGCGGTCCGCCGCCGCGGCGGGCGTGATCCCGGCCGCGTCCGCGCGCGTCAACACGTCCCGCATCGTTTCGAAAATCGCCTCGACGGCCGCGCGCGAACGCTCGAGGGTCCAGCCGCAGATGGTGCGTGCCCCATCGATCACCCCCCCCGCGTTCGCGACGTAGTCGGGTGCGTAGAGGATGCCGCGCGCGGCAAGCCGCTCGGCGTCCGCGGGCTCGGCGAGCTGGTTGTTGGCGGCGCCCACCACCAGCTCGCACCGCAGACGGGGAATCGTGTTCTCGTTCAACGTCCCCCCGAGTGCGCAGGGAGCGAGCACGTCGGCGGGGACCTCGAACACCGCATCAACGGCCACGACCGAGGCGCCGGAGTCGGCGGCGCACCGCGCGGCCCGTGCCCCGTCCACGTCGCACACCACGAGTCGGGCACCAGTCGCGGCGAGCTGCCGGGCGAGCTGGAACCCAACATGGCCGCAGCCCTGCAGGGCGATGGTCCGACCCGCAAGCCGCTCGGTGCCCCAGCGGTGCGCGGCCGCGGCGAGCAGCGCGCGCAGCACGCCGCGCGCCGTGACCGGTGATGGATCGTTCAGCCCAGCGACGTGGCGCGTCTCGCGCCGCACAATCGCCATGTCCTCGAACGACGTCCCCACGTCTTCCGCGGTGATGTAGCGTCCATCGAGAGACTCCACGAAGCGGCCGTGCGCGAGAAGCTGCGCCTCGCGCCTGCCGGTCCCCTCCCCATTGCCGGCGAAGACGACGGCCTTCCCACCGCCCAGCGGCAGCCCCGCCACCGCGTTCTTGTAGGACATCCCGCGTGCCAGCCGCAACACATCGGTCAGCGCCGCCTTATGCGAGGCGTACCGCCACCATCGCGTCCCGCCGACCGCGGGGCCGAGGCGGGTGCTATGAATCGCGACGATGCCGCGATAGCCGCTGTCGTCGTCCTCGCCCAGGAGAACGCGCTCGTGCTCGGTGCCGGGAGACAGGTCGGTAACGCGCATCCATCTCGAAGATACCGCCCTGGCGGCGGGCCGTGCGGCGGTTAGGCTACACGGCCATGCCGGCACTCGGTACTCCCACCTTGCTCGGCGTTCCGTTCGACGCCGCCTCGTCGTTTCGCCGCGGAGCGGCCGCCGCACCTGCTACGATCCGCGCTGCCCTGTCCTCGTCAGCGGGGAACTCGTGGACGGAAGGGCTCGTGGATCTCAGCATCTCGGGCGCGCTGGCCGACGCGGGAGATCTGGCGCTGCCCGAGGGCCCCGAGGCGCGCCGCACGATCGAACAGGGGGTCGCCGATGTGCTCGCCGGCGGTGGCCGTCCGATCGTCCTCGGCGGCGATCATTCGATCACTTACCCGGTGCTGCGCGCCGTTCGGCGGCGACATCCCCGTCTGAGCGTGCTCCATGTCGACGCCCATCCCGACCTGTACGAGGAGTTTCAGGGGAACCGCTTCTCGCATGCCTGTCCGTTCGCGCGGGCGCTCGAGGAGCGGCTCGTGGACCAGCTCGTCCAGGTCGGCATCCGGACGATGAACGCGCAGCAACGGGCGCAGGCCGATCGATATGGGGTCACTGTGATCGACATGGACGCGTGGGTGGCGGGACACCGGCCGAAGCTCGCGAATCCGGCATACGTCTCGATCGATCTCGACGGTCTCGATCCTGCGTTCGTGCCGGGCGTATCGCATCCGGAACCCGGCGGGTTATCGGTGCGCGACGTGCTGACGCTGCTGCATCAACTGGAGGTGCCGATCGTGGGCGCGGACATCGTGGAACTCAACCCCGAGCTCGACGGGCATGGGTTCACGGCGATTGTGGCGGCGAAGCTCGTCAAGGAGATTGCGGGGTCCATGCAGCGTCCCCGGAGTGGCACCTCCGCGCATCAGGATGGGTAACTAGTGGTACTCATTGGAGTGGGAGGTCTCATGAACCGTTTCGTGTTTGGCTCGGCTGTCGGCCTCGGCGCGCACTCCGCACGGGACGGCCTCAACACCAATAACGCGTGAGTCGCCGGACGTGGAGGTGGCGGCAGCTCGCGCTGCTCGCCGCCGTCGTGCCCGGCTGCACCCATGACGGCCCGTTCGTTCCCGGCGTCTACTCGCCGGGAGTGCCGCCCGGCGCCGGGTCGTTGGTCCGGCTCACCTACAATGCCGGCCTGGACCTGGCCCCTTCCTGGCTCCCGGATGGCAGCGGCTTTTTCTATACCACAGAGCGGTTCGACCGCCCCGACCGGGACCGCTGCCTGGCCCTGCTTCCGGCCGCGGGCGGGACCATCGCGCGTGAGATCTGCAACCGCGTTCCGGCCGCCGACGACTCGGTGGACGCGTTCGCTGCCGCGACGGTAGCGCCGGACGGACGCTTGGCGTACGTGCGCACCAGCGCACCGCTCGACGTCGGCCGCCCGCTCGCCCCGCGGTTCACCGAGCTGGTCGTCGCCACGCTGGCGGATCCACACCGCCTTACGGTGCTCCAGTCCTTTCCGCACGTCGGGCCAAGCGGGCGTGGGCACGACGGGGTGGGGCAGCTGCGGTGGTTGAGTGACAGCGTGCTGGTGTACGTGGGCCAACGCGTCGCCTACGTCCCGCCCTGCCCCCGGTGTCCGCCGGACACGATTCCCTCGGGGCTGGAGCTCGTGCGGCTCGACTTTGGCGGGCCGGTCCCGGTGCCTTCGATGCTCCCCGGTTCGGATCAGGCGTCGTCGGTCGCGGTAACGGGCGGCGACACGGTGTGGTTCACCGTGAACGGCGATTCGCGTGTCTTCCGATTGGTGCTCTCTACTGATTCGCTCGCGGTGGTGCACGATTTCGGGTCTGCCGGAATCGCGCGCGACGTCCAGGTGGTCGGGAACACGCTCCTGGCCGTGGTCGGCGGCAACGTCTTCTTCATTGACGAACCGGCCGTCGGACTGCTGCAACGCGACGGTGGAGGCACGATCGTCGCAGTGGACCTCTCGACCGGGACGGAGACTGTGGTCACGCCAGTGGGCTTCCTGTTCCGGCGCATCGCGTTGGACCCCAACGGGACACGGCTCGTGGCCGAGTTCGTAACGGGCGCTACGACGGATCTGTGGCTCGTGGAGGTTCCGTGAGACCAATCGCCATTGTCCTGCTCACTGCCCTCGTTGGCGCGCCGCTCGCGGCGCAGACCGGCGGAGCAATCGCCGGCCGGGTGCGCGACGCCGTCACGGGTCAGGGGATCGCCGGCGCGACAATCGCCGTGGATGGCGGCCGCCAGGGGGGCGGCACCGACACCAGCGGCAATTTCCGCGTGCGCGAAGTGCGCAGCGGCTGGCATCGGGTGCTCGTGGCGCGCATCGGCTACCGCCCGGTGTCGCATGACAGCGTGCTGGTGCGCAGCGGGGAGACCATCACGCTGAATGTGTTGCTGCAGCCACTGGCGCTGCAGATCGAATCGGTCACGGTCGTGGCGGCGCCCGATCGCGTGCTCGACCCGATGGCGCCGCAGGATCTGCAGCGCATCACCGGGGACGAGATCCGCCGCCTGCCGGTCACGACCGTCGAGGAAGCGGTGGCGCTCTCGGCGGGCGCCGTGGGGGAGAGCTATCGCGGCGGCCGGCTCGGGCAGCAGTCGTTCGTGCTCGACGGCCTGGGCGTGAAGAACCAGCTCGACGCCTCCACGGGATCGCTCGGCCTCCGCATTCCGCCCGATATCCTCACCGAAGCGTCGCTCGTCACCAACGGCTTCTCGGCACGCTACGGTCAGGCGATTTCCGGCCTCGTCAACGTCGTGACCAAAGACGGCGGCGAGCGCTGGGAGGGGCGGGTGGCCTACGAAACCGACCGACCGCTCCCCGAAGGGTGGGACTATGGAATCGACCGGATGCTCATCAGCGGTGCCGGGCCGCTGGGCCGGAGCGGCGCCGGCATCGCGGCGGTGCTCGACTTCGCCGGCCGGCTCGACGCCGATCCGGTCAACGCCCCATTGCCCTCCGAGCCGCGCGACCCGCGCAACGCCAACCCGTCCCTCCTGCCTCACAACAGCGGCGAGCGTTACGATGCGGCGCTCAAACTCACGGTGCCGCTCTGGGGGCGGCAGACGCTGCGCCTGTTCGGACTGAACTCGGTGGAGCAGCGACTGCTCTTCGACCCGGCGTACAAGTACGACCCGGCGTTCGCCCCGGCGCAACGCGTGCGGGGCACCCTGCTCGCCGGGCACCTGCAGCATACATCCGGCCCCGGGGCGCTGAACCCGCTCACCATCGACCTGCGCGCTGGATACTTCGACCGCGCTTTCCAGCGCGGCGCCCTGACCGAGCAGCTCAAGGAGCGGTTCGGCGCGTTCACCTTCGAGACGTTTCACTTTCTCGGTGAGGATCTGGCGAAGCGCCAGGACACTATCGCCGCGCTGGGCGCGGTACCGGGGTTCGACGCGCCGGACTGGAGCGACCGTTCGCCGTGGGGGGTGCCGGGGTTCTTCCTCGGGTTTGGGCCGCGCGGCGAAATCGCCTGGAATCGGTTCCGGGAGCTGCGCACACAGTTGGACGTGACGCTCGGCTCGGGCCACGACGCCGACTTCTATCTGGGGGGTGAGATCGCACGGCAGCAGGTGCAGACTTTCCAGCGGGCCTTTGCCTTCTTGCCGGTGGACAGCACCATTCCTCCGCCCACCGCGTCGGACTTTCGGCCGGTGAGTGCCGCCGCGTACGCCGAAACCCAGCTACGCGTGGAGGACCTGGCGTTCACGATGGGCCTGCGCTACGACCAGTTCGACGGTCGGGTGCCGCCGGCGATCGGGGGCCGCCGCTTCGGGGCGCAGCGCAGCCTCAACCCGCGGCTCGCGGTGTCCACGGTGCTCAAGGGCGCGACGTTCGTCGCGACCTGGGGGCGCTTCAGTCAGACCCCGGACTTCCAGTACCTGGTGGACGCGGCGTTCGACGATACGACGCGGACCGGCAGGTTTCGCCGTGGGAACCCGTCGCTCGGCTTCGAGGACGCGACCCAGTACGAATTCAGCCTGCGACTGCGCCCCACCGACATCACCTCGCTGCGCGCGAACCTCTACATCAAGCGGCTCGACGGCCTCGTGGCGTCGGTGCCGTTGGGGCTGGACCCGGACTCTTCGATCTTCGGCAATGCCGACTTCGGCACCGTGAAGGGCATCGAGCTCATTTTCGAACGGGAGGCGACCGGCGGCTGGGGAGTGCGCGTCGCCTACACTCTGCAGGGCGCGACCGCTACGGCCACCGACGCGTTCGGGTTGCTGCGCCGCATCCGGTTCGACTCGTTGGTGGGCGACACGATCAACCCGGCGCGCGTCGAATTCCCGCTCGACTACGACCGACGCCACAGCATCACCGTCGTCGGCCAGACGCGGGTGAGCGACGAGGCGGGGCCCCGCCTGATGGGGTGGCCCGTGTTCGGCGGCCTCGAAGCGGCCGCGATCTTCCACTATGGCTCGGGTCTGCCGTTCTCGCGTACCAACACCGCCGGCGATACGCTGATCGGGCTGCCCAATAGCCACCGCCTGCCGTCCGAGTTTTCGCTCGATGCGCTCATCAGGCGGCCGATCAGGCTCGCGGGTCTGACGGGTGGAGTGTACCTCGACGTCCGCAATATCCTCAACCGTCGCAACACCGTCGCGGTGCGGCGCGACACCGGCCAGCCCGAGTTGACCGATGCCACGTTGCAGACGATCGCGCAGCAGGCCTATCAGGACCACCCCGAGGGGATCCCGTACGAATCTCCGCGCTATCGGCAGTGGGCCGACCTGGACGGCAACGGCCTGGTCGAAGGGCCGGGGGAGCTGTTACCGCTCTACCTCGCCGCCGCGCGGGACTTCGCGCAGCCGTTGTTCTATTTCGCGGCGCCGAGGGTGCTGCGGCTGGGGGTCGAGCTCACTTTCTGATCAGCTCCGGGACGCTCGGGACCCGGAGCTCTGTCCACTCGACGTTCCCGGCCTGGATGGCGTCCCGCACGTGCCGCTCACGTGTGCTCAAGCTGGACGCACCCGTCTTGACCTCGATGAAGATCACGCGACGCACCGCTCCTGCATCCAGGCCATCGAATACCACGAGATCGACCGGGCTGCCCAGAAAGCGGACGTCCTTTGGGTTGAAATGAAAGTCCGGCAGGTAGGGCACGAGCTGCTCCGACACTTTGCCGACGGTCACGGCGAGGCTGCGCTGGATTGCATCCTGACGAATCGCCCCGGTGTGTCGCGCTTTCCAGATCAGCACGTAGACGAGCCCGAGGAGCAGTCCGATCACGAGTCCAAGAGCGAGCGCCAGGACGTTGTTCAGCACGTAGGCCTCCACCTAACCGGGCGTCACCATCGCGAACGCCCGCACCGGGAACGAACCCATGCCGCTGACCTTCACCGGCACGGCGAAAAAACGGAACCCCGTGTCGGGCAGACGCTCCAGGCCGCAGAGATGCTCGGCGATCGGGATACCGGCGCCGAGCAGCAGTGTGTGCGCTGGACGCGTGCCGTCGGCGGTGTCGTCGATGTTGAGGGAGTCGATCCCGACGAGCCGTGCTCCCGCTTCGACCAGAGCCGCCGTCGCCGCTCGCGTGAGAAACGGATGCCCCACGCCGTACGCCACGGTGCCCCAATGTCGGTCCCATCCGGTGTGCACCAGCACCGCGCGGTCGCGCACGGCCACACCCGCGAACGCGTCGCGATCGATGGCGCGTTCGGCGCGGCCAACGCAGCGGACCACGACGCCGTCGAGGTCGGCGACGTGCTCGAGCGGTAGCTGGGCCAGATCGGCGCCGTCGGCGTACCGATGGAATGGGGCGTCGACATACGTCCCGGTGTTCGCGATCATCTCGATCTTGCCCAGCTGGAACTCGGTACCGGGCGCGTAGCGCGAACGAGACGCCGCACGGCTCAGGTGGTCGGTGATCATGGGGGCCGGGAGTCCGGGGTAGGTGATGGTCCCGTCCGCCACCACGTGACTGACGTCGACGAGCGTCGTCGCCACGAGTCTAGGACTTTTCCTTCAGCGTGGCTTCCTCCAGGTACCCGCCGGCCACTCCGCCCACCACGAGCAACAGTCCCACCCAACCGAGCACCGTGAGCTGCTGGCCGAAGATCGCGAGCGCGAGCAGCGCTCCCACCACCGGCTCGATTGTCGCGGCCACCGCCGTGGGGGCGGCGTCGATGCGCTTGGCGGCGTTGAAGAACAGTACATTCGCCGCGATCACCGTTCCGGCGGCCAACAGCGCGATGAAGATCCACACGTCCGTAGTGCGTGGCAGCGGTGGCGGGTGGCCCGCGAGCGGCAGCGCGATACTCAGAACCACGATGCCGCCCAGTATCTCGAGGAACAACACCCGCATCGGGCCGTAGCGAGGAACGGCGTAGCGGGCCAGCAGCGTGGTGCCGGCATAGGAGATCGCCGCGAGCCCGCCGCCGACGACTCCGGCGCGCAACGTCGTGGCAATGGTGACGCCGGCACGGCTCCCTCCCAATACGGCGAGCGCGGCCCCGCCCATCACCAGCACAGCCAACACCATGCGGAGCGGCGTCAGGCGCTCACCCAACAGCGGTCTCGCGAGCAGGGCGACGAGCACCGGCGCGGTGTAGAGCAGTGCGGCCGCGCCTGCCACGCCGGCGCCCGAGATCGCGAACTGATAGGCCACCTCGAACAACGCCACCAGCACCCCACCGCCCAATCCGACCAGGAGCCAGCCGCGCAAGTCGATGCGGAACAGGTCGCGACGATACAGCCCGAAGGCCACGATCCCCACGATGCCGATCACCAGCCGCCAAAAGCCGATGCCGGTGAGGGTCGCGCCCTTGGCGTACAACAGGGTCGACAGCGGACCGGTGGTTCCCCAGATGGAGCCTGCGCCCAAGGCGCACGCATACCCGACGAGTCGGGTTGCGCGAGTCGTGGGATTATTTGCGGCGGTCGTCATGCCGGTGAAACGACAGAACGGTGACTCGGGGCCGCGCATGCGGCCCGAGACACCCTAGACCCGCAATGCCCGCTGGTGCCGGGGTTCCGGCTCGTGGGAGCGCAGCACGATGCGCATCGCGTGTGTCTCGAGATCGATATCCCAGGCCGCGATACGCGGCCGCACGAACACTTCGTGATCGGTCAGGGTGAGCGAATCGGGCGTGGCGTCGAGGAAATCGATCAGGCGCAGTCGCATCTCGATGTGGGAGCACCCCTCGCGGCTCGCGGCCACGCGGATGCCGACCTCGTCGTCAAGCTGCCGGCGCACGAATCCCTGCGCGATCTCCAGCAAGCGCTGCGCGATGAGGATCTCGAGCGCCACGTTCCCCTTCTTGCCGGCGAGGCGGCGGTTGACCATGCGCGCCTTGGTCGGCTCGCACAGCTCGAGCAGCCGCTCCCGCACCTTCTGATCCGGGCGCCGATGCCCACCGGCGTCCCCCTCACGCTCGACACGCGCGCAGGTGGGAAGATCGTTGCGGTGCAGCCGCAGGAACTTGGTCATCCGGTCATACACGTCGGTCCGGCCGGGCGCGGGGGGGCGCCGGCGTCCGGCGAGCAGATCGGCGATGTAGACCTCCGGAACCTGCACCGCCTCCGCTAACTCCCGCGGGGTGCGTTGCAATTCCTTCAGCCGGCGGCGCATGAGCTCGCTGACTTTGATGGGATGCTTCAGGGGCATGGCAGCCGCCATCGGGTCTCCTTGGTGATTGCAAGAAAGCCCGCGGTGGCGGCGGGTGGGACAGCCACTCTGCGGGTCGCTATGGCGAAATATCGCCTAGTTGGAGGCGTTTCTGCAGGGGTCAGAAGGTCAGGCGACGGTAGGTTATTGGCCTCCGTCCACGCATTTCACTTCCATTGGGTGAGTATCTCCTCCCGCCGAAACCGCACCACGTTCATGCGAAACAGGGCCGCGTCGAGCAGCAGCACGAGCCCGCACGCGGCGACCAGCGCCGGAAAGTAGAAGGTGAGCAGTTTCCCGAAGACGGCGATCAGGAGCAGGAATCCCGGCAGGATGGCGAGCGCCGAGGTCTGCACCGTCGCCTGCGGGTCGGAGGAGCGCGCCGAGAGTCGCATCGTGACGAGGGCGACGGTTGCGGCGAGCGCAGGTGCCAGGACCAACAGGCCGAGCAGCCAGAAGCGATCGGGCAGCGGTGCCGCGAGGCCGCGCGAGGCGAACACGACGTCCACGATCAGAATAGCGGCCGCGCCGGCCGCCCACGTCGTGGCCACCGTGGGCACGATGCTGGCAATCAGTTTGCCGAGCAGCAGTTGGCGGTCGGTGATGGGGGTCGCGAGGATCGGCTCGAGGGTGCGCTGTTGCTTCTCGCCGACGATCGAGAACGCCGCCGCCGTCGAGGCGATCGCGATCGGCATCAGCAGGAACATGCCCGCGGTTACGCGCAGCAGGTAGCGCGCCAACCCCTCGCCGGGCGACAGCGCCGCATACTCCGGCAGCTGGGTAATCATCCGCAACAGCGCGAGCGTCGAGGGGTCCTGGCCCACCTGCGCTTCGCGCACTATGGTCGGCGCGAACAGCGCGAGTGTGACCGGCAACGCGACCGCGATGAACGGCATGACGAGGTACAGCGGCAGTACACGGCTGTTGCGCCGCGTGTCGGCCCATTCCCGTGATAGGAACAGGACCAGGATGGAGCCCGTCACCGATCGCCCCGCACGGCGCGCAGGTACACCGTTTCGAGCGATTCCGCCTCCGAACGCACCTCGCGGATCCCGGCGCCGCGGCCCACCAGCCAGGCAACCAGCGCCGGCACATCGCTTGGAGTGCAGCGCGCCATCAACGTCGCGTCGACCGCGCGCACGTCGCGCACGTCCAGTCCCAGCGGAGCCGCGGCGAATGCCGGAGCGTGCAGCGCCGCCGGGCCGGTGATCGTGATGCGCACTGTGAGGCGGCCGTCGCCGTTCGCACCCCCACGCAAGCGCTCCAGCGTGTCGCACAACAGCAGGCGGCGACGCAGGATGCCCACAGCGTCCGCAAGCCGCTCTGCCTCGTCGAGGTTGTGCGTGCACACCAGTATGGTGCGCCCCTCCGTCTTGAGTCGGGCGATGAGCTCTCGGACCTCGAGGGCGGCTTCAGGATCGAGACCCGCCGTCGGCTCGTCGAGGAACACCACCTTGGGATCGTGGAACAGCGCGCGAATGATCGCGAGACGCTGCTTCATCCCTTTGGAATAGGTGCCGACCGCGTCGTCGCGCCGGTCCCACAGCTCGAGCAATTGAAGATAGTGGTCGATGCGCTGCGTCAGCGTGCGCACGGGAATGCCGTACAACCGGCCGAAGAACTGCAGGTTGTCACGCGCCGACATGCGGTCGTAGAAGCCGGGCGCCTCGGTGAGCAGGCCGCAGGCGCGACGCAGCAGGCGTCCCGCGTCATCGCCCGCGCCCAGGCGGTACCCGGCGACCGTGGCGCTCCCCGCCGTAGGGGCGATCAGGCCCATCAGCATCCGCACCGTCGTCGTCTTGCCGGCGCCGTTGGGGCCGAGCAGGGCGAACAGGGAGCCCGCCGGGACGTCGAAGCTGAGCGCCTCGACGGCCGGGACGCCATCGAACGAGCGCGAGAGGCCGCGAGCGGAGATCACGCCACCAGCTCGCCCCGCATCACCGTCACCGCTTGTCCACCGAGGATCACGCGGTCGCCGGCGATCCGGACGGCCACCTCGCCGCCGCGCGGCGACGCCTGATAGCCGATCATCTCCACCTTCCCAAGCTGTGCCCCCCAATAGGGCGCGAGGCAGCAGTGGGTGGAACCGGTCACGGGATCCTCGTCCACACCGGCACCGGGGGCGAAGAAGCGCGAGACGAAATCGAAGGCATCGGAGGATGCCCGGCTGGTGACGATTACGCCACGCATCGGCAGCGGGCGCAAGCGGCGAAAATCCGGCTGCAGGGCCCGCACCTGGGCTTCGTCCTCTACCTCGACGAGGTAGTCCGTACGACTCTTGCCGACGTATTTCCCCACGACACCCAAGGCGTCCAGCAGGCCGTCCGGCGGCGTGGCCGGCTGCGCGACCTGGGCGGGGAAGTCCATTTCGATCCACTCGCCGCGCCGGTCGGCGGTGAGTCGGCCGCTCAAGGTGTCGAACCGGGCCTGAGCGCCCTCCGGGAGATGGCCGTCCTGCCACAGCACGTGGGCGGACGCGAGCGTCGCATGGCCGCAGAGATCGACTTCGACAGTCGGGGTGAACCAGCGCAGGTTCCACGCGTCGTCTTGGCGGAAGAGGAAGGCGGTCTCCGCAAGGTTCATCTCGAGGGCGACCTGTTGCATCCAGCGCTTGTCGGCCGCGTGGGCGAGCACGCACACCGCGGCGGGGTTGCCGGCAAACGGCTTGGCGGTGAACGCGTCAACCTGAACGATTCGCAGTGCCACCCGATCTCCTGGGGCGAGCCTGCGGAATACTAGTGCGGGAGTGGCCCCGCTGTCACCGTGAGCGCCTCGACCTGCGCATGCACCAGCGCGCGTGCCCGCGACACCGACCAGTTCCACGAGCGCCAATCGCGCGTCGACGTGCCACCCCAACGAGCCAGGAGCCGCTTGGCCGCTTCCCGTCGCTCGGCGGTGCTGAGGTGCGGCAACGCATCGAGCAGCGCAGGCACGGCGTCGGCCGACAACTCGCCGGCGACGTAGACGGCGTCGAACGGCGTTCCCGCCGCCGCGCGGGCGGCGTTCGAGCGCGTGATGAGTGCGTCGGGGTTCAGGAGATGCAGCCCGGCGAGCAACGCCATCGCCTGCACCAGCGCTCCGAAGGCGAACCGCGCGCGGGCGCCGCGCAGGACCGTCCACCCGAACCACCCGAACACGCCGGCGAGCCAGACCATGAATGCGGTCGTGTAGAACCGCTGCTCAGTCAGGCCGAACGACTGCACGTACAGCAGCATGCGCTGCAGCGCGGAGCCCATCAGGGCACCGACCAGCAGCACCGTCAAGGCGGAGAGTGCGCGGAACGAGGTTCGTTGTTGCGGCGTGTCGCGCTGGGTCGCCCAGTCGGCCACGAGGAGGAGCGGGAGCACGAGTGCGGCGGCGGTCACCAACTCGAAGAAGCCGCGGCGAGCGTACTCGGAGACCGTGAGGCCCGTCGTCGCGGCGACCGTGTCCGCGCCGCCGAACAGCCAGCGGGACTGCACCGACAGGAACAGCAGGAACAGCAGGTCGAGCGCCCCGAGGGCGGTGGCGGTCGTGATGAACCGCACGCCGAGTGGTGACAGTTGCTCACCGCGCGCGACGACGTCGGCATTCCCGAGGACCGCGCCGCGGAGATAGCCCGCTACGAGGGCGGCGCAGACTCCGGCGAAGAACACATGGCTCGCGATCCGGGTGAGGTCGAACCGGAAGCTGGTCACGAACGACTCGAACGTCGCGTCGGCGGAGACCAACAGTCCGCCGAATACGAGCAACAGCGGTGCGGCGATCGCCAGCCCGATCCCCACGGCGCCGAGATCGCGCCACCGTCCGCGAACCGGCAGTGTGCCCCAGTCGATGTCCCCGAATACGAGCCGCAGCGCGCCGAACCAGGCGTGAGCGGCGGCGGTGCAGGTGGCGATGACGTACGCCGAGACGCCGCGCAGTCGCAGTGATGCGCCCTGGACTGCGAGGGCCACGAAGCCGAGGGAAACGGCGAGGGCCACCAGGTCGAGCGCCCGGAGCGTGAGCGAGTCGCGCCGCAGGAACGCGACCGCGCAGAGCAACACCGTCAGGACGAGCCACGGCGCGTCGGCGGAAACCAGGATTCGGTGGCGCCGCACCACCCATGCCCCTGCGGCCACGAGCGCGATCACGCACGCCGTCAGGTTCACTCCCCACGGGACGGCGCGGAGCAGCTGATCGCCAAGCACGCCAAGGGGGAGGGCGAGGCACAGGATGGTCAACCCGAGCCGGGTCCGGGAGGGCAAGGCGGCGATGTTCATGCGACCAGCCGGAACAGGACCTTACCATGCAGAAAGGCGTTTTCGTGCGCGATCATCAAGTGCGTGGGCCAGTCACCGCTGGCGAGGACGAGGCGCGGGTTCGTCGCGTCGGCCGGGACGTCGAACACGAATTCCGTGGTGTATGCCTCGCCCGGGATGAGCCGGCGCTCCAGCCCAGCGACCGGGGCGGGGTAGCGTCGCCCTTGGCCGTCGAGCAAGGCGACGGTTCGGCCGTTCGGGAACAGCGGCATGTCTCGCGGCCGCCACTTCGCGATGGTGTTCGAGTCGAACCGCACCCGCACCGTGACGACGTAGAACGTGCCCTGCGCCGTCTTGCCGTCCCACTGCCGGGCGGTCTGGACGCCGGTCACCGCATACGCGAGGTGGCAATCCACTTCGCAGATGTGTTTTTCCTCTCCGACCGCGAGCTCCCGGGTCTTGCTCGTGACCGAGGCGATCAGGAAGAGGACGGCATAGAGCGCGAGTCCCGCCACCTCGGCCCGCACGATCCAGGTCGTCCACACCACCTTCTTGAGCAGCAGCGCCAGGACGAACGCGGCGCCGAGAGCGAAAGTGCCGAGCACGGCGATAATGAACAGGCCGAACGAGATGGGGCCGAGGCTGTCGGTGATCATGCGGTCTCCTTGAGGCCGCCGAAGCGGCGGTCGCGGGCGTGGAACCAGGTGACGGCGGCCGCGAGATCGGCGGCGCCAAAGTCCGGCCACATCGTCGTGGTGAAATACAGCTCGGCGTAAGCGGACTCCCACAGCAAGAAATCGGAGAGCCGGTGCTCGCCGCCGGTGCGAATCAGCAGGTCGACGTCCGGGAGCAGCTGGCCGGATTCGATGGCATGGCGGGACGAATAATCCACGGCGATCCGCAGCTCGAGCCGCGTTCCACCGGCCGTCGCGGCCTGGGCCTTGTCGATCGCTTGGACGAGCGGGCCGGGGAGCCGGTCGCGGCGGCCGACGATACGGAGGGCCACGCGGTTGGTGACGCAGCGCGGGGTCTCGGTGCGCAGGTGTCGCGCGAGCAACCGCATCAGGGTGGCCACCTCGCTCGCCGGGCGTTTCCAGTTGTCCGCCGAAAAGGCGAACAACGTGAGCGCGCCGATGCCCAGCTCGGGCGCCGTTTCGACGACGCGGCGCACCGCCGTGGCGCCGACGCGGTGGCCGGCGACGCGCTGTAACCCGCGCCGCTCGGCCCAGCGGCCGTTGCCATCCATGACGATCGCGACGTGCAGAGAACTTTGTCCCATAAAGTATCACCCCAAAAAAAATGCGGCACCACTCGCCCCACTCCGCTACGGAGCGGGGGTTCGGGCTACCGGGTTGCGTGAATCAATGCTTCCATATGGTCGAGATAGCGCTCCAGCGCCCGGCGCCCCGCGCCGGTGAGCCGGTATTCGGTCCTCGGCACGCGGCCGTCGAACGACTTGGAACAGGCGACGTACTCGGCGTCCTCGAGCTTGCGCGCGTGCACGCTCAAGTTCCCGTCGGACACCTTGAGCAGCGACTTGAGCTCATTGAAACTGAGCCGGTCCACGCCGGCGAGCGCGGACACGATGCCGAGGCGCACGCGCTCGTGGATCAGCCGGTCGAGCTCGGCAGCGGCTCGGGCCGCCCCACGCGCGGCGCCGACCGCACTCGGCGTCGTCGTCGTATGTCGTACCGCATTCGATCTAGCCACCGTACCTCCGCGCGATCCAGAACCCGAACACAATATGCAGGCCGCCGAAGCCGGCGGCGAGGAGCCAGTTGCCCGCACCGGGCGCGAACAATGCCGCCGCGCCGAGCACCAGGAATCCGAGACCCATCACCGGGACGATCGGCACCGAGAAGGCGCCGCCCGCCATCACCCCCGTACCGTAGAGCAGCAGCCACACCGCGGGGATCGGCTCCCACACTCCCCCGAGGTACAGCGCCGCCGTGAGCAACCCACCCACGGCGACCGAAGGGAGAAAGCTCAAGCCGAACCGGCGGCCCGGCCCGGTGAGAATCGAGTCGTTCACCGCGCGCGCCTTGCGCACCATCGTCCAGCCGCCGATCGCCAGCGCCACGATCGCCTCGACGAGCCAGGTGACGAGCCAGTTGAGGGTCGACCCCTGTTGCGCCGCCACCACGGATGCCACGAGCGCCGTGACGCCGATGGCCACCTGACCCCACCCGGGCACCGCGGTGAACGACCCGGCCCGCTCCATGGTGGCGCGGATGTAGCGCAGGTTGTCGAACGCACGGTCGGCGAGCGGCTGCGGTGATGCCATGCTGGAAGACAATTTGGGGTCGCGGGTCATTGTTGTCAAGTACTTTGTGTTACAAAGTCAACGGTTCTTGAGTCTCCGTACCAGCTTCAGGCCCGACCAAACTTCATCCACCGCACAGACTTTCACGTCGACCAGCCCGTGGGGCAACGCGACGGCTCGCACGCCGTCCTCGGTCATGTCGGTCGCCACGCCGGAGGCTTTCTTGGGCCACGAGACCCACAGGGTCCCGTCGACGGCGAGGGCGCGCTTCAGGGCAGGGAAGCTACGGCCCAATGCGGCGCGCTGCTTGGTGAAAAACTGGATGAAGGGGAGGGCGCCCCCACGCAGCGTCGCGGTGACGCGCACGCCGGGCGGCAGCGCGCCGAGTGTCGTGCGGTAGCCTCGCGGCGCCCCGATGACGGCGATACGGGTGTGGGGCCTGATGCCCAGTTTGTCGACGAGTGAACGTGCTGAATACCCGGCTGGCATGGTCTGAAAGATGCGCGATCGGCCGTCGGCTGTCAGCCTTCAGCTGGGCTTGTAGCTGATGGCTGATGGCTGATGGCTGATGGCTGTAGGGGTGGGGTATCTTTAGTACATGCGCGTCTACATCTCCGTCGACATGGAAGGCGTCGCGGGGGTCGTCCACGAAGACCAGACGAACCCCACCGACCCGCGCTGCGCCCCCGAGTACGCCCGCTTCCGCAAGTTGATGACCGCGGAGGCCAATGCCGCGATTCAGGGGGCGCTGGACGCCGAAGCGACTCGCGTCCTCGTCAACGACAGTCACTGGACGATGCGCAACTTGCTGGCCGAGGAGCTGCACGAGGGCGCCGAACTCGTGTCCGGGGGGCCCAAGCCGCGCTCGATGATGGAGGGGATCGACGGTGGCTTCGACGCCGCGCTGTTCATCGGGTACCACGCGCGGGCCGGCACGCGCAACGCCGTCCTCGACCACACCTACGCCGACCGGATTTTCGACGTGCGCCTGAACGGCCGCTCGGTGGGGGAGCTGGGGCTCAACGCGGCGCTCGCCGGCATGTTCGACGTGCCGGTCGCCTTGGTGAGCGGCGACGCCGCCATCGCCACCGAGGCGCACGACCTGCTCGGCGACGAAGCCGCCACCGTCATCGTGAAGGAAGCCGTGGGGCGCCATGCCGCGAAGAGTCTCGCTCCCGCCGTCGCGTGCCGGCGCATTCGCGAGGCGGCGACCAAGGCGCTCAAACGACGGCGCACCAAGCCGTTCGTGGTCGAGGCGCCGATCACTCTCGAGGTGGATTTTTCCAAGACGGTCGAAGCGGAAATGGCGGAGCTGGTCCCCGGATCGGTCCGCACCGGGGGCCGCACCGTCGCCTTCAAGCACCATGACTATCACGAGGTGTTTCGCGCGTGGCGGGCGATGCAGAACCTGGCGACGGTGTGGTAGGCCGCGCTCAGCTAAACAGCACCAGCCCGAACTCCCCCACCACGCGGAACCCGATCCCTCGATACGCTCGCTTCGCGTCTTCCCGTTCGGCGAACAGTACGGCCCGTGTCACTCCGTCATCCCGGGCGTCGAGCAGTGAACCCACCACCACGGTCCGCCCGTAGCCCCGGCCGCGGAGCTCCGGTGGAGTCCAGACGCCGCCAATCTGCACAATGTCGGGAAGCCGCGCGTTGAAGGCGGAATAGGCGACCGGTCGATCCTCGTCGGTGAGCAGCCAGTCCATGTCACGATCGTGAATCAGGCGGACATCTTCCGCGGCCTCGTCGCGCAACCCCGGTGCGTCCGGGCGGTGGAGTGCTTCTTCGTAGAACGCGAGGCGCCAGTCCGTGACGAAATCGAGCTCATCCTCCCGCGGCCGACGACAGCTCCAGCGGCCGTCCGCGAGCGGGGCCGGGACGATGAGGTCGCGCAGGTCGAGGGCAAACAGCTCCTCCTGCCCGTGCTTGGGCGCGGGGCGGTGCTCGAGTCCCAGCGCCCGGCGCGCCGCGTCGACCTGTGCGGCGGGCCCCGACAGACCGGTCACCGGCCTCCCCGAGTGCCCGACCACCGCGCGCGCCACCGCGTCGACGTCCACCGGCGCCTGGACGAGCAGCATTCCGTTCCAGCAGTGCGCGACCACGGCGACGACGCGGTCACCGTCCAACGCGGCCATGTAATCGGCCTGGAGCGGCTGTCCGTGGTAGGCGAGCCCCTCCGCTCGGGCGTTCGAGCGGAGGAACATCGAGGAGTCGGCGTGCAACCGGAGAAAGGCTTCGAGCGCGGGCTCGTCGCCGTGGTGCAGCGGACGGATCAAGACGGGTCAGGCCATCAGGGGAGGCCGTGAAGACGTACGACGGCCCTCCGTCCTCGAATCGTTCGCGCATCGTACCAGAAATCGACGCTGCGAATCACCCGTTCTCCGGCCCGCAGGTCGATCGCCCGGGTTTCTCCACCGGCGGGAATGGTGTGGCGCATCTCCACTTCCTGGTCTCCGCCGTTGGCAAAGTGGACCACCACGCGATGGAAATCGACGGCGGCGCGGTGCACGGTGATCTTGATGGCCCTGAAGTCCCCCCGCGCGATCGTCACTACGATTTGGTCGTGATCGACCCGGTCGGTGACCGTTCGCTGGCCGAGCAGGACCCAGCTCGGTCGCTGCGCGCCGGCCCCCCCCGAGGCGCATCCCAGCGCGGCCAGCAGCAGGATTCGCTTGTGCATCGTCCACAGGACTGGCATGTCGGCTCCTCGTATGAGAATGCGCTGTTCGCGAAGCTGAAGGGCATCCTTACTCACGTCAAGCCAGATGCACCGTGACCTGGCTCACTGGCGACGACCATGGACCGTGGCGAGGTTGCAAGACAATGCGAACGGCTCGCCTGATTGGTCTCACACTCGCTCTATTCGGCGGCTGCGAGTGGCACCGCCGTACCGATCCCAGCACGAACCAGCGTCCGACGGCGACCCTCACCGCGCCGGCTGCGGGCGCGCTGTACCGGGGCGGCGATACGATTGCCTACAGCGGCAGCGCGAGCGATCCGGAAGACGGCGTACTGCTTCCGGCGAGTCTCACTTGGTGGGCCGATTTCCATCACGACACGCACACCCACCCGTTCCTGCCGCTGACCACCGGCAGCGCCGGCGGCACCGTCGTCATCCCGACCGTGGGCGAGACGTCGGACACCGTCTGGTATCGCTTCTATCTCGTGGCGACCGACGGCGACGGGGCCGCGGACACCGCGTTCCGGGACGTCCAGCCGCGCAAGGTGTCTCTCACGATGGCGACACTTCCCGCCGGGCTGCAGCTGGCCCTGGACGGCCAACCGCGGGCGACTCCGCTCAGCGTCACCGGCGTCGTGGGGATCGACCGCGAGATTGGCGTCGTCAGCCCGCAGCTCGCGGGCACGACGGTCTACACGTTCACTTCCTGGTCGGACGCCGGCGCGGCCACCCACACAATCTCGACGCCGGCGGTCAACACCACCTATACGGCCACCTTCACGGCAAGCGGGCCCAACACCCCACCGAACGTCAGCCTCACCGCCCCCGCGACCGGCGCAAGCGCGCCGGTCAATACGCCGGTGACGGTGAGCGCCGACGCGAGCGATGCCGACGGGACGGTGACGGGAGTCGAATTCTTCGACGGCGCCACCTCCATCGCGACCGACACGTCGAGCCCCTACAGCATCGTCTGGACGCCGTCCGTCGTCGGCACCCGCGACCTGACCGCGCGCGCGACCGACAACCTCGGTTCCGTGACCGTTTCGACGGCGGTCTCGTTTACCGTGGACCCACCGGTTGGTGGGGATACCGATCCTCCCACGGCCACGCTCACTGCCCCCGCCGACCAGGCGACCAGCCTGACCGGCGCCCTGGCGCTCACGGCCACCGCGACCGACAATGTCGGGGTGACCGGCGTGCAGTTCCAGGTGGATGGGGAAAACCTGGGCGTTGAGGATGTGGCGGCGCCGTACGAGGCGACGCTGACGGCCACGAGTGCGTACACGACCGGGATCCACGCGGTCCGCGCGCGCGCGCGCGACGCCGCCGGCAACCTCTCTCCCTGGTCCACGGCGACGGTGACGTTCGGCAACAACGTCAATTTTCCGGCCGGCTTCAGCCGGAGCACCTACACCACGGGTCTGTCGGCCGCCACCGCCATGGCGTTCGCACCTGATGGGCGGTTGTTCATCTGCCAACAGAACGGAGCGTTGCGCGTCGTGCCGGCCGGCGGCGGCGCCCCGCTCGCCACGGCGTTCCACACCTTCACCGTGACGAACAGCGGCGAACAGGGCCTGCTGGGCGTTGCGTTCCATCCAAACTTCGCGGCCAACGGGTTCGTCTACGTCTACTACACGAGCCCATCGCCCACCAACCACAACCGGATCAGCCGCGTCGTGGCGAGTGCGGCCGACGCCAACGTCTCCACCGGCGTCGAAACGATCCTGCTCGACAATCTCCCGACCGTGCCTTCGGGCGGGAACCACAACGGTGGGGCGCTTCATTTTTCCCCGATCGACGGCAAGCTGTATGTCGCCATCGGCGAGCAGGGAACCCCGTCGAATGCCCCGAGCATGACGTCCCGGTTCGGAAAGATCCTGCGCTACAACGACGATCTGACCATTCCGGCCGACAACCCGTTCGTCGCCACCGACACGGGCGTGTTCCAGGCCATTTGGGCGCTGGGGCTCCGGAACCCGTTCACGTTCACGTTTCAGCCCGGGACCGGGCGCATGATCATCAACGACGTGGGTGCGGGCACGTGGGAGGAGGTCAACGAAGGCGTCGCGGGATCCAACTACGGCTGGCCGGCGACCGAGGGGCCCACGAACGACCCACGCTTCCGGGCCCCGATCTTCGCGTATCCCCACAGTGGAGGCCTGCTCACGGGCTTCGCCATCGTCGGAGCGGCGTTCTACAATCCTCCGCTGACGACGTTCCCGCCGGCGTACGTGGGCGCATACTTTTTCGGGGACTATGTCAACGGCTGGATCAGCCGGCTCGATCCGGATGACGACAACGCCGTCTACGCTTTCGCTCGAACCGGCGGCAATCTATTCGACCTGCAGGTAGGTCCCGACGGCGCACTGTACGCATTGGCGCGCGTCGGCGCCTCCAACCTCGTGCAGCGCTACCAGTTCCCCTAGGGCCCTAGAACGTCGTCGCGAAGGCCGGGTCCAGTTTGGCGGGATCTCCGATCAGCGCGAAGCTGAAACTCTTCATGTACGTACGCGCGACGCGCTGCACATCCGCCGGCGTCACCGCCCGCAGCCGGTCTCGAAAGGCGCCCGAATTGGCCCAGCCGCCGCCCGAGAGCTCCCAGAGCCCCAGGTCTGCCGCCTGACCCATGTTGGACTGTTGAGACATGAGATAGGCGGTGAGGAACACATTGACGGTCTGGCCCAGCCGCGACGCGGGCACCGGGTCCTGCTGCAGTCTCCGCACTTCCGTCTGCATCACCTTGAGCGTGGTATCGGGCTGCACCGCTGTGACGTAGATGTTCCCGCGGTTGGCCACCCGGTTGCCGAGCCCGGCGGCTACCGCATAACTGAGGTTCCGTTTGGTACGGACCTCCTCGAACAAGCGCTCGGTCAGGACCCGGGTCGCGACGCGGAGCGCCGCGTAGTCGGCATGGGACGGCCCGGGGGCCGCATAGAGGCCGATGATGTAATTCGTGGGCAGAGCCTGCTGCACCGTCGCCAGGTTGGCGCGTACCGAGCCGAGTGGCGCGGCCGGCACCGCCTCGCCGCCGGTGGCCGGCAGGCTTCCTACGTCGCTAATCCCATGGAGTGGACAGGTTTTCTTTCGACGGGTTCTTTCGCGTCGCCACTCGTAATGACCCGGTACCCGGCCCAGATCAAGACCAGCCCGATCAGCTCTGTGACGTAGAGCACTTCGGTATGGCCGAAGCGCGTGGCGCTGCCGCCGATGCCCGGCAGCAGCGCACCTACCGCGATGGCGACGTTTCCCAGGAACCGGTGCCGCGTCGCTGGGTCCCGGGCGTAGCGGACCGCCGAGAGCGCCGCTCCACCGACCAGAAAAACGAAGGCGTATAGGTTGATGAACGGACTGAACAACCGCACCCACCGCCAGGCCAGCACCCTGCCGGTGAGTCAGTGCGGCTCGACCAATTCTGTGTTCACTGGTGCGAGCAGCACGCAGACGGCCGCCACGGCGACCAGCGTCAAGAGCGCCGCGGTGAGTCGGTTCGCGGTGCGGCGCGAGAGCAGCAGGTAGACGGTGCCTTGGGCCAGCGGCGCGCCGCCAAGTAGCGCCCCGGTGATATACCACGCTTTGAAGATGGCTTGGTGCCAACCGAACAGCGTGGTGACCGCCTCGACAGCGGTCCCGGCTCCGTACGCGAGCAGGCCGATGCCCCACCACAACAGGTGCGGCCCTCCGTGCCGCCGCCAGCGCGCAAGCACGGCGACGGCGAAGGGCAACGCGATCAGGGTGGTCGCGATGGGGAGATGGTGTACGAGCGAGGGCATGGAGATTCGTAGGCTCCTCGCCCGTCAGAACGTCACGTCGTAGGTCAGGAGCACGCTCCGTCTCGGCTCCGGGCGGAAGAAGCTCACGTTGGTGAACTCGGCGTACAGGGCGTTCGACAGATTGGTGACGCCGATGCCGACGCGTTGGGTGTGCGGGCCGTTGCGCACGACCAGCACGCCCGCCCGCAGGGCGTGGATCACGAATCCCGGCAGGGTGGCGCCCACCGGGTTGGTGCCCGGGAGCACGTCTTTGCGGTCTCCGTTGGCCCGCAGCTCGTATTCCGCGAACAGCCGGTTGCCGGGATGGTCGTACCGGATCGTTCCCCGGTAGCTGCTCGAGTACGTATCTCCGACGGGATTGCTGGGATCGAGCACGTTCTTGGAATCGAGCCACGTAGCACCCGCTCCGAGCATGATCCCGGCGTCGAGCCGCACGTGGCCGCTCAGCTCCACTCCGCGGAACCGGAGCTTCTCGACGTTCACGTTCTGGTATTCGGGCAACCCCTGTACTGAGTCCCCGGTGGGAGCGATGCGGATGCCATCGCGGATGTCGTTTTGAAACACGAACCCCTCGGCGTAGAGTCGGGCGGTGCGGATCCGGACGCCGAGGTCAACGTTGAGACTCGTCTCGGCCTCGAGGCTCGGATTGGGCGACTGGTAGCCGAACCCCTCCGGCGTGGCGCCGTTGAAGAACCGCTCCACGAGATTGGGGGAGCGGAACGCCCGGCCCACCGTACCGACCACGCTCACCGCGTCGGCCAGGCGAATCACCGCGCTCGCTACTCCGACCACGGTTTGGTCGGTCGAGCGGACGGCGGGGCCCGTGAAGCCCGCGGTGGGTCGAGTGGCGGCGTGAACTTGCTGGTAGCGGGCGCCGAACAGCAGTGACAGTCGTGGCAGGACGCTCCAGTCGGTCTGGGCGAACACGCCGGTGCCGCGATACGTGGCGTTCGGCACCTGGGCCACGGTATCCGTCGATGGTGGGATCGGCCCCATGTTGACGAAGGTGGTGGTGCTCGAGTCGCTGTTCCGTGACCGGTCGTGGAAGTAATCGATCCCATAGGTCAGGGCGACGCGGGCACCAA
Organism: uncultured Gemmatimonadaceae bacterium; assembly: GCA_964596925.1. Classification (GTDB taxonomy): domain Bacteria; phylum Gemmatimonadota; class Gemmatimonadetes; order Gemmatimonadales; family GWC2-71-9; genus DASTHG01. The sequence goes on from CAZQWQ010000072.1 coordinate 228,498, forward strand.
TCTGTTTCGTCAGCTCGCCGCGCAACCCGTACGTCACGAGGTCTGTGCGATTGATCTGGTCGATGTCGATCTCCGACCCGGGACCAGTGGGAATCACGATACCGAAGTCGAGGCGACGATCGTTCTCCTGGCGGTACACGGTGGCTTCCACACGATCGGCGAAGGGCAGGCGAAGGTCAGCGGCCCGGAGACCCGTGCTGAACTTGCTGAACACCTGCCAAGGGTAGAGGATGCGGACGGTCGGGTCGCCCGGGGCATACGCCGCGGGATCCACGAATCCGAATCCGGAGGTGTCGGCGTCGTAACGCTGGTAATGGGCGAACAGTTCTCGCCCCTCACCCAGGTGGTAGCCGACGTACGCGTCCGCGCTCCAGTCCTGGCCACCCGTGTCGCGCACGCGGGTGTCGCTCGCGAGGGTGATGTTGCCGTAGTCGCCCTGTGGTGCGTCGTAGTCGTCGGCGCCGTGCAGCGCCGCGCCGAGCTGCATCCCCCAGCGACCGGAACGCCAGCCCGCGGCGCCGTAGACCCGCTGCTGGCCGTCGGCGGAGCTGTAGCGAACACCACCGTTGCCGTGCAGTCCCAGGAGCTCGGGGGTGCGGGTGAGGACGTTGATCACGCCACCGATCGCGTCGGATCCATAGAGCACGGAGGCCGGCCCGCGCACGACCTCCACGCGCTCGATCATGGAGACGTCGAGCAGGCCTGGGATCTCCCCGAAATCCTGCTGGCGGCGCGAGTTGTTGAGCCGCAGGCCGTCGGCCAGCAACAGGATCCGCTGGCCGCGCTGGCCGCGGATCACCGGCCGCACCTGGCTCAGCCCGACTCCGGAAACGTCCAGACCGGCCTGGCCGCGAAACAGGTCTACGAGCGTGTTGGGCGCCTTGGCCCGAATGTCGGAGCGGTCGAATACGGCGACCGGTGCGGGAGTGAGGAAAACGTCCTTGGGAGAGCGCGTCGCGGTGACCGCGACGGGCGTCAGGTACACGGTATCCCGCACGCGGGAGGTGTCGACTGGGCCCTGTTGGGCCGCCGCGGTGAGCGGGGTAAGGGCCGCGAGTAGCGCGGCGAACAGCGCACTGGCACGTGACATGTCTCGGTTTCCTCGTTCCAGGGAGAGAGGCGACGTCCATGGCGACCGGACGCGTTCGAACCTAGGACGCGGTCGGGCAACGGGTCATTCGGGAGAGGCCGGACTCGGCGTCTCCGTAGTTGTGCGGAGGGAGCGGCTAGCTCGGGAGCAGGCCGGTTTGGAGCGCGAAGCGCGTGAGGTCGGCGACGGTCCGGAGTGCGAGTTTCTTCATGAGGCTCTCCCGATGTGACTCGACCGTACGGGGCGAGATTCCCAGGCGGGCGGCGATCTCGCGGTTGGTCTGCCCGGTGGCGACGAGTGCCAGAACTTCCCGCTCGCGCGGTGTGAGGAGCTGGAGGCGATCGCGCGGCGATTGGGTGGCGACGTCCCCACGCACCGCGGCGGCGAGTCGCCGGGCCACGGCGGGACTGAAATACTCGCCACCCGCCCGCACTGTGCGGACCGCTGCCCGCAACTCGGCGGGGCTGGCGTCCTTGAGGATGTAGCCGTCGGCGCCACCACGGACCGCGGCGAGCACGTATTCATCCTGCTCGTGCATCGAAAGCACGAGGATGCGGGCACCCGACGCGCGCCGCCGCAGCTCGGCTGCGGCGTCGAGGCCCGACATCCCCGGCATGGTGAGGTCGAGCAGCACCACGTCTGGTCGGACCGATTCCGCGAGCCCGAGCGCCTCGGTCGCGTTCGCCGCCTCGCCGACGACGCTGAAACCCTCGGCAGCCGTGAGCACGTGCCGCAGCCCCTCGCGCACCACCGCGTGGTCGTCAACGACCAGCACCCGCACCGCTCCCGCGCTCAAGCGAGGCCCCCCCCTCCGACTGGGGCGACGGGCAGGCGTGCCTCGACAGCGACCCCGCCGCCGCTCACCGCGCTCACTCGAACAGCGCCGCCAAGTGCGCCGATCCGCTCGCGCATCCCCGCCAGGCCCAGGTGTCCGGCCGCCTCCTGCGCTTCGAGCGACCATCCCGCGGAGAGCCCGCGCCCGTCGTCGCGTACCGTGAGCGTGAGCAGGCGGTCGTGCACGGCGAGTTCCACCACCGCCGTGCGGGCCTCCGCGTGTTGCGCCACGTTGGCCAGCGCCTCCTGCACTGCACGGAACAACGCGAGTTCCGCGTCCTGGGATAGGGAAGGGAGCGCGTCGGGAAGCGCGAGCGTGACGAGGAGGCCGGTGCGTTGCTCGAACGCGGTCACCAAGGCGCGCAGCGTCGGCAGGAGCCCCAAATCATCGAGCAGGGACGGGCGCAGGTCGTTGGTGAGCGAGCGGAGCGACGCCAGTCCCTCGTCTACCAGCTCCAAGGCTCGGTTCACGCGCGGCCCAAGCGTGGGAGGCGCTTCTTCGCGCAGCAGCCCGAGCTGCAGCTTCACCGCCGAGAACACCTGCGCGGTCTCGTCGTGCAGCTCGCGCGAGAGCCGCCGGCGCTCCTCCTCGTGCTGGTGCACCATTCGCGCCGCGAGCCGCTCCAGGTCGGCGCTGCGCTGGGCCACACCGCGTCGCAGGTCCTCGTGCACCAACAATAGCATTCCCGTCCCCATGCCCAGGATGAATACGATGTCGAGATAGTAGCCCCACGGGTTCCACGCTCCCTGCGCCCGCAAGAAGGGATAGTCGAGGTGGTGGACCGCCCACAGAGCGAGCACCACAGCCACAAACCGTGCCGGTCCCGACGGAGTGGTGCAGTGATAGCTCCAGAACGCCCACGCCGTCCACAGCGTGGCTCCCGAGAGGAAGGCCACGGCGGGGCCGGCCGCCAAGAGGAAATCGTTCAGCCGGTAGATGGCGACGTAGGACCAGAGCGGCGGGAACAGCGCGGCCAGAGCGTAGATCGGCCGCCAGGAGAGTTGGAGGGAGAACACCAGCGCCGCCCACAGCAGCGCGAGTGCGGTCCACCCGGTCGCCACCTGGTGCCAGTAGAGCCAATGCGGGTTCGGGCGTAACAGGAAGACGATGATCGCCGCGACCCGCAACATGTAGAGGAACCAGGCGAGGGCCCACCAGGTGAATTCCGACCGGCCGTGGCGTCGCCCGAGGTGCAGGAACAGCAGCGCCAGGCCGAAGGTGATCGCAGCCTGGAGGAAGGCGGCGGCGAGCTCGCCCACGCTCGAGGGGGAAGCCGGCAGCTCCATCAATCAGCCTTCCCGCGCCGCCGCGACGCCGCGTCGCTCGTCGACCGTCGCCAGCAGAATCCCGCCCACCACGAAGAACGCGATGACCGTCGCCACGCCGGCGCGCTGCGAATGGAGTGCCTGCGCTACGTAACCCAACAGCAGCGGGCCGAGAAATGACGTCGCCTTCCCCGAGAAGGCGAAAAATCCGAAAAACTCCGCCTGATGGCGTTCCGGAACGAAACGGGCCATGAGCGAGCGGCTGGCCGATTGATTGGGACCGACGAAGAGTCCGATCAGAATCCCCGCGACCCAGAACCACAGTCGGGTGGGCGCCCACACGGCGATCCCGGTCGCCACAATCAGGGCCACCAGTGTGACGACGATCGTCTTTTTACCGCCGATCTTGTCATCCACGAACCCGAAGGCGAACGCGCCGAGCCCCGAGGCGAGGTTGAGCACCACGCCAAACAGAATGACCTCGGAGAGGCTCATGCCGAACGTCCCGGCCGCGTAGATGCCGCCGAACGCGAACACCGTGACCAGGCCGTCGTTGAACACCAGGCGGGCGATCAGGAATTTCACCATCTCCCGATAGCGTCCGATGGCGCGGGCGGTCCGGCCCAGCTCCCGCAACGCGGCGCCCGGATCCACTCGCACGCCCGTGAGGCGCCGCTCGGGGACGAACAGAAACAATGGGATCGAGAACACGAGGAACCAGATCGCCACGAGGAAGTTGGTCGCCCGAACGTTGAACCCCGCTTCGGTCGACATCCCGAACCATGGAACCTCGGGCCGGACGAATCCCACCAGGGCGATGAACATGCAGACGAGCCCGCCCACGTATCCGAGCCCCCACCCGTAGCCAGACACTCGGCCGATCCGCTCTGGTGAGGCGATCGTCGGTAGGAATGCGTTGTAGAACACGTAGCCCGTCTCGAACGAGATGTCGGCGATGACGAAGAGCGTCAACGCGATGATGCTGGCGTTGGCCATGCCGGGCGGTACGAAGCCCAGCAGCGTCGTGGCCCCGATGCACAGCGCCGTGGCCACGGCGAGGAACCGTTTGCGGGCACCCGCCCGGTCGGCGCCTGCGCCGAGGATGGGCGACAGGACCGCAGTCAAGAGCGCACTCACCGCCACCGCCCGCGACCACCAGGCCGTCCCCGTGATTTCATCGGGCGCCATGGCCTTGGTGAAGTACGTCGAGTAGATGAAGGTGACGACAAGCGTGGTGAAGGCCGAGTTCGCCCAGTCGTACAGGGCCCAGGACCAGACGACTTTGGAAACGTCGCGGCCCGGCCCCGCAGGGGTCGAAGCGGCCGATGGGGCAGCGTTCACGCGGCACCTCGCGCGGCGAAGTCCTGATACAACGAATCCAACCGGACACCCAGGTCGCGCTGCGTGGCCCGCAGCGTGTCCACCAGCGCTCGTCTGGAGCGGAGCAGGACAAAGCGGCGCACGTCACCCCACGCGCCGCGCCACCGTTCCCGGACGACGAGGCCTGCCATACCGAGAGCCGGCACGCCGAGCAGCACGCCGAGTCCCGCCCAGACGTTGAAGGTGAAGGCACCGGCGGCGGCGAACGCGAGCACCCACACGGCGTAGACCGCAATACCGACCAACAACTTGTAGCTGGAACGTTGGTCGGCGGGCCGTCGCATCCGCTCCACGATGAAGCCCGTGAGTCGATACGGCGCCCAGAACAGCACCCACCCGACGATCGCCACGGCCGCCGCAAGCGGCATGGCGAGCGGCACCCGCCGCGCTGCCCATCCCGCGCTCCGGGCGAGCCCGACGTCGGACAAGAGGTGAGCGGGTCGGAGCCCAAGCAGGCGCAGGCGGCGCCGATGGGCATTGACATCCCTCGCCAGGCCCGTCCCGGCGGGATCCTCGCTGAGCCGAACCGCGGCCAGAATGCGCGTGGTGGCGCCGAGGCGGGCTACCCGCACTCCCGGATCGGGCGGAGCGCCATGCTCGGCCTCCCAGATCCGCATCGCGCAATCGACCAAGGGCTGGTCCTCCCAGTTCTCCAAGTTGATCGTGATCTGGCGCAACGCTTCGGTGATGCGGCCGGTGAGGTCGCGCACCGCGCCTTGATCATTTGCCCCCAGCGGCGCCAGGTCGTCCCACGGCACGGGTTGCCCCACCAGGACCAGCGCGTCGGAGCGGAACACGTCCTTCTGTCGGAACACGAGGCCCACCGGGACGATGGGGAAGGGACGCCCGGTGAGGGCGTGCGCGCCGAGCGCGATGCGCGCGGCGCCGGTTCGGAGCGGCGTCAGAGCGGGCTCGTCGTGGCTCAACCCCTCGGGGAAGATGCCCACGGCGGCGCCGTCGGCCAGCGCGGTGTGGACCGCGCGAAACATCTCCTCGTTCCGGTCCATCTGGGCGGGGTCGTCGGCGCGACGATAGACGGGGATCGCGCCGACCGCCCGGATCAGCCAGGCGATCTTGGCGTCGTCGAACAGCGGCGCCTTGGCGAGGAATCGCGCCGGTCGCCGTGCCGCCGCTGCGACCAGCATCGGATCGAGGAGGGAGTTGGGATGGTTGGCGACGAGCAACACCGGGCCGTTACGCGGCACCGCCGCGCCGTCATAGCGCATTCGGTAGTAGGTGAACGCCCCGAGGCGGGCGATCCAGGGAAAGAACGGCGTGAGCCACATGGCGCCAGCGACAATCTTGGCGGGAATGGCGATCGCGGCAAGATGACTGCTGCTCAGGGCTTCGGCAGGTGCTTTCGGAGCAGCTCGTCGACCTCGTCATATCCTGATGGAAAGTCGACGCCCTTCGTCGATGCGCCCGCCTCGAGCAGCGCCTGGACCGATTCGGGCGAGCGCCGTTCGGTCCAGTACGAGTCCACGCACGCCTTCACGGCCAGCGCCAACGCCGTCCGCCCCTTGGGATCAGGCTGGTCGATCGGCGACCCGCGTGCGATGAGGAGTTTCACGACCGCGGGCCTGCCGCGCCATGCCGCGACATGAATGGCAAGGCTGTGCTTCGGCTCGCCGAAGTAGCCGTCGCCCTCATTGAAGGGCGCCGCGACGTCCACGCCGAGGTCGAGGAGTTGCCGGACACCAGGTGGGTTGTCGGTGCCCGCGAATCTCGCGAGCAGCTCGCCTCCTATCGCCTTGACCTCGGCAACGAGGTGCGGCTCCCGCTCCGCGATCGAGCGGGCCGTTGCCGCGTCGCCCATGGCGCACGCGGCGATGAGCCGATCGACGCCCTGCAGCTCGATCGGAATGCCGCGTTGCTCAAACAGCTCGAGCACATCGCTGCGACCTTCGCGGGCGGCCCTTGCGACTGCCGTCACCCCGTCCTGGGTGTCAGTCGTCTCGGCGCCATGATCTAGGAGCAGCGCGATCATCTCGAGGCTGTTGTCGCGCGCCAAGGCGTGATGGAGGGGGTCCCAGCCGCGTTGTCTCGCGTGGTTGGGGTCGGCGCCGTGCTCGAGCAGCCACTTCGCGCCGTCATAGTCGTGCCAGTCGTGCTTGCGAATCAGCATCATGACGAGGTTCTCGGCGGTCACCTTGCCGGTCTCGACCAGGACCTGCATGGCGCCGTTGTCGTAGGATTCAGGCGAGTGGTAGACGGCCTCGTCATCGTTCGGGTCGGCGCCTCGCTCGATGAGTAGGCGTGTCAGCGCCGCGTGATGCGCGACACCTGCCGCCCCGTAGAGCGCCGTTTCGTGCTCAGGGTGCTGGCCGGTGGTCCAGAACCCGGTATTCGGGTCCGCGCCGGCGTCCAACAGTGCCGAGGCCGTGCGGAGGAACGCGTCGCTGCGGGTTGGGTCGAGGCGGAGATACTTCGAGAGACCCAGGTAGTTGAGCGCATCCCCGCCGTGCGGCGGGCTCTTGGCCGTCACGTGTTTGGGGTCCTGCGTAATGAACTGGCGCACGGCGGTATCGTTGCCCAGAATCGCCGCGGTGTGAATGTCGCTCTGCCAGAGTTCCGGGTGCGCGTGCAGGAGCTCTTCGGCACGTGCCAACGACCCGTGCCAGGTGGCGGCGTCAATAGAGGCCACTCGCAGTTCGCTCATGATGGTCACGTCTGGACCCCTCCCCGGAGTGCCGCAAGCATGGTGGGATCGGCGTGAACCCTCCGTTCGAAGGGATCCCGGTCCTGCTCGTCGATCCACTTCGGATTCACCGGCGCACCTGCGGCAACGAGCAGCCGGACGACCTCGTGGTAGTTGCCGCGCCGGCCTTCGGATTCGAACCAACCGTAGAGCGCCCATCCCAGGGGTGTTCCACCGTAGACCCCCTCCTTCCGGTCCACGGGGGACTTCCGTTCAAGCAGCAGCCTGACCGTATCCACGTGTGCACCAACTGCTGCCATGTGCACGCCGAGCAGTCCGTTGTGGCTGAGCGTCGCATCCACGGCCACGCCATGCCGGAGCAGGAACTCGACGACGGAAGTGCGGCCATACCCGCAGGCCCACTCGAACGCCGTCTTCAGCTGCTGAACGGTCGCCGTAGCGACCATCTGCGCGACCAGATCGAGCCGGCCCACCCCGGCCGCGCCCGCGAGGTCCAGCCGCGCGCCGCGCCCGGCCAGAAATTCGGCGGCTTCGCCGCGCCCATTGGCGAGGCAGCCATGGACGGCGCTGCCCGCTCCCGGTTCCTCGATGGTGGCGCCGCGAGCCAACAGCAACTCGAGGAGTGGCATCTGCACGCCGGCGAGCCAGGGATGGACGCTCGTCGCGACCAGGCCCAGCGTGGTCGAACCGCCGCCGTACATGTCGGCCACCTCGTTCACTTGGGCGCCGGCGTCGAGCAGGATCCTTGTGATGTCGACCGCGTTGTTCGGAGTTTTCTGGCGAAACCCTTCGATCCCATTCGCCCCGACGTAGTGCAGCAGGGTAGAGCGATGTTGGCGTGTCGAGCGCGCGTGCACCAACTCCGGATGCTCCCGCAGCAGCCGCTCGAGCGTGGCGGCGTCACCGTTGATGACGGCTTCCACTGCCGACTCGAACTGCGCTACTGGGGAGTCCTCGAGTCTCCGGGCCTCCACGTGCGCAGCGAACTCGGCGTAGGTTTCGAAGTGGTGCTCCCGCGCGATGATGGCTCTCGCGTCGCGCTGGGCATACGTCGGTCCCGGACCGCTGGGCACATAGCCCGGTGGGTGCTCATCGGCGAACAGTGTCGGGTGGTCGCGGAGCAACCGCTCGAGCGTGGACACGTCACCGGCGATTACGGCGCGCTGCGCCGAATCCCAGAGTGCAGCGGCGTTGTCCGGATCCATCCTGGCCGCTATCGCAGCCGCCGCAATTCGATTTCCGATACGATGAACCCAAACGCCGGCCAGCCGCCCGAGCGAATCGAGCGCTCGAACCAACCACGGGCACGCGTCGTGTCGCCCCGCACCACGTACCAGTTGCCCACCCCGTAGCTGAGGGTCGCGACCGCGACGTCGCCCGTATCGGCCGTCGTCAGCACGTCGTCCGGGCCGATCTGGCCGCGATACAGCTGCAGCCGACGCGCGTACGCGTTGGTCGTCGGCAGTGAGTCCGGGCGGCGCTCCAGCATCGCTTGCGCAAGCGCCGCGCGACCCGCCCGCGACAAGGAGATCCAGAGCCAATCCGTCGAGGCGGCCAGCTCGTCGGCGTCGGGAGCGCGCGGCTGCGCCCGTTGGAACGCGTCCACCGCACCGGCGAAGTCGCCGCGTGCGTAGCGCACGATCCCAAGGTGGTACCAGATGCCGTAGTTGGTGCTGTCCAGCCGAGCGCCGCGCGTGAGGTCGTCCATCGCACGGTCAAACTCGCGTAGCGAGAGATGGCGATGGCCGCGCCAGCGATACAACAGGGCGTGGTCCGGCGCGATCGTGAGCCCGCGCGTGAACGTCGCGATCGCTTCGCGGTAGTGGCGCGCGCCCGATTGGGCGACGCCCAGCTGAATGATCCGTTCCACATTGCGTGGATCGATCGCAAGGGCGCTCTCGGCGCGGGCAATCGCGCCCGTGTCGGGTTGCGAACGATACTCGACGCCCGCGGCCGAGCGGTACTGCACTGACTGACCACCGGCAGGGGCCGCCGCGACCGCCGCCAGGGCTGCGACCAGACTCCATGGTCGGGACATCGCGACGCTCCTCAGTTGGGTGATGCGCCACCGACCTTTCTCGCGGGTGCGAGCGGCCCAAGCGCCCGCGATGGCCCGATGCGCTGAGCCTCGATGCGCAGCCAATCGGTCACCCAGGTCCGGCCGGTGTCGGTGGACCGGTCGCCCGCCCAGGAAAAGCGATCTGGCCGTATGTCGTAGTACCGGATCCGCCAATGCGACTGACCTGGCGTGCCCGCGCCGAACGTCTGCTCGATGCGCATCTCGGTGCCCACGCGGCGCGCTGTCCCTACATTCTGCAGCCCGGTGCCCGCTTCTGTCGAGACGAGCTCCCAACGGTCGAGGACTGCGTTGTAGGCGCGCAGCGTATTCGTCACATAATAGGTCTCGCCGCTGTCCCCCACGACCCGATACTCATCGAGGATATCGGCCTCCTCGCCCAGCCGGAAGGCGCTCCAGAACCCCCGAAAGTTTCCGAATTGGCGACTCACCGCGGTGAACTGCCAATCGCCCAACAAATAGTCGAAGTCTGACTTGTGCGCTTCGAAGTCTGCCCGCAACTGCGCCTCTGTGCGCTGGACCGCGGTTTGCGCGGACAACGGGAGTCCGATCGCCACCGCGGCGACCACCAGCGTCGCCTTGATCAGAGATAGCTGAGCCACCGGTCCTTCCTCCTTACTTTGAGATCGGCGAACCACCGACACGGGAAATACAGCAGCACGATGGCGACCGCCCAGACGACGTACAGCAGCCCGAGGCTCCAGGTGTATCCCTCGGGTGCGGGGGGATTCCCCATCGGATGATTGGTGAAGAGCCAGGGGCTCACGGCACCCAGTCGGATCATCGATACCACCAGCGCGAGTGCGTGGATCAACGGGATGTGGAGCACATAGTAGAAGAACGGCACCCGTCCGAAGACGGTGATCCAGCGGGCCAGGGCGCCGCGCGCCCGGTCCATCAATGGGATCAGCGCGATGGTGGGGCCCAGCGTCATCAGCAGGAAATTGAGCGACGCCGGGTACTTGGTGGTGTTCAGGAACGAGAGCAATGCCGTCATCGGCGGCGGGCCGCCCGGTGCTTGCGCCGCGGCACTCCACGGGCGCGGATCGCCGTACAGGTTGAAACCGCGCAGCAGCAGGAAGAGCGCGGTCGCGCCGAGGCCAACCGCGAGGCAGACGCGGTTGCGACGCGCCGACTCCATGGTCAGGATGCTACCGAAGGCATAGCCTGCCGCCATGACGCCGATCCACGGCACGATGCTGTACAACACGACCAGGCTGGGGCCGCCCTCCCCGAGCTGAATCGGGCCGGCGTAGAACCCGACGTACAGGATCTTCCAAAGAGCGCTGACGCCGTCGCCGCCTGGGATGGGGATAAGGTTGTGTGCCGCGATGACGACGAGGCCGATCGTCCCCACCGTTGCCACCGGCAGTCGCACCAGTCCTGCCATCAGGATCATGCACCAGCCGATGACCCAAATGACGCCGGCCAGCAGGTAGCTCCCGAAGTCCACGTTGAACGTCCACGCCACGCGGATGACCGTCAGCTCGAGCAACACGAGCCAGGCTCCGCGTGTGAGCAGGAAGCGAGACAGATCGCGGTGGGTGCGGCCATACAGAAACGCGCTGGTCCCCGCCAGAAAAACGAACGCGGGAGCGCAGAACTGTGTCACCCAGCGGGTGAAGAAGATCCCCGGTTCGGGACCGCCGGCTGGGAGGCCGGAATAAGCCCGGACGTGGTCGATCGCCATCAGCACCATCACCGCGCCGCGGATCAGGTCGATGGCGGCGATGCGGGTAGACGGCGAAGCGGTCGGCGCCGACAGGGCGGCGGGAGGGGTCGCGCTCATGGCCCGCAAACGTGAGCCGCGGGTATTACCCGGTCAAGTTGACCCGTTCAGCGACGCCGGTGAGGTTAGCGCGTCACCTTCGGACTCGTCTCCGGGCACTGCGGCGCCAGCATCGACCAGGGCATTGATGTGGCTCGCCGGCCGTCATGCCGGCCCGTATCTTCAGCCGCCGCATGACGCCGCGCCGCCTTCGCCGGTCTCCCCCTGTTGATGCTCGCCCCGCGCCTCGCGGGGAGCTGACGCTCCGATGACGAAGCGAGGGCCAACGCGCCGTGGGTTCCTGGCCGCCTGCGCCGCGGCGGTGATGGGGCCGCGGGCTCGGACGTTCGGCGTCGGGCTGCGCCAGGTGCGCCGGCCGATACCTTCCCCGGCGCAGCTCGAATGGCAGCGCGACGAGCTGGCGCTGTTTGTCCATTTCGGGGTGAACACGTTCACCAACCGCGAATGGGGCGACGGACGGGAGGAGCCGAGCGTCTTCGCGCCCACAGGGCTGGACGCCCGGCAGTGGACGCGGGTCGCGCGCGCGAGCGGTTTCCGCGGCGTCATCCTCACGGCGAAGCACCACGACGGCTTCTGCCTCTGGCCGAGCCGCACTACGGAGCATTCCGTCGCGCGGAGCCCGTGGCGCGACGGTCGCGGCGACGTGGTGCGCGAGTTCGTCGAGGGCTGCCGCGCCGAAGGCCTGAAGGCCGGGCTTTACTGCTCGCCGTGGGATCGGCACGAGCCGTCCTACGGCGACTCGCCGCGCTACAACGACCTGTACTGCGCTCAGTTGACCGAGCTGCTCACTCAGTACGGGGCGGTGCACGAGGTATGGTTCGACGGTGCCAACGGCGAGGGGCCCAACGGGCGCCGCCAGGAATACGATTGGCCCCGCTATTGGAGCCTGGTGCGCCGGCTGCAGCCCGAGGCGGTCATCTTCTCTGACGCCGGGCCGGATGTGCGCTGGATTGGCAACGAGCGGGGCGAGGCGGGCGACCCGAACTGGTCCACAGTGGATCCGGCGGCGGTGCCGTATCCGGGTGCGAGCGGCGACGCGGTCATCCACTCACTGCAGCACGGCGATCCCGCAGGCACGGTCTGGCGTCCGGGCGAGACCGACGTCTCGATCCGGCCAGGCTGGTTCCACCACCCGGAGGAGGACGAGCGCGTCAAGACAGAGGACCAGCTCGTGGAGTTGTACTTCACCTCGGTCGGGCGGAACTCGAAACTGCTGCTCAATGTGCCCCCGACGCGCGCGGGTGTGCTGGCCGAGGCCGACGTGGCCCGACTCGGCGGAATGCAGCGCCGCCTGGCGGTGCTGTTCCAGGACGAGCTCGTGGGACGCCGGTCGCTTTCCTGGCGCCTCACCGGCGAGCGGACCGCGGAGCGTGCGGTGGACTTGGGCCGGACGATCATGGTGGGCATCGCCGATCTACGGGAAGACATCGAGCGCGGCCAGGTGGTGGCTCGCTACGTCCTGGAAGGCTCGGACGGCGGGGCGTGGCGGGAGCTCAGCCAGGGCACGACGATCGGTTTCCGCAAGCTCGATCGCTTCACGCCGGTGGCTGTGCGCCGCGTGCGGCTGCGAATCGAGGACGCCGTCGCTGCTCCGCTGCCGGTTGGCCTGCGTCTCTACTAGAAAATGAAAGTCTGGCGGCGCCCGACAGAGGGCGCCGCCAGACCATACGACCAGAAATCAGCGCTGGGCCAGGTCCCTGACCGTTCCCGCCAGCGTCCGCACCTTGGCCTGGTCGGCCGCTCCCGGTGCGTCGCCGTCCAGCTGAGTAGCCAGCTGGTTTAGCGCATCCCGCCGTGGTTGCCCGGACAGGGCTTCGGCACGGGTGAGCTCATCCCGCACGGCGCTCACTCTGGCAGGCATCAGGCCGTTCGACCGGGCCAGCTGGTCGACGTAGGCGCGCGCCACCACAAAGTTCGCCGGCCAGACGATCTTCGGCTGGTCCTGCGTATTGAAATAATCCAGATGCACGAGCTTCGCGGCGTCGATCTCGTTCTGCGAGACGAACGCACTCGGCGTCAACTCGAAAATGTCGAGCCCGCGGGAGATCTCTGAGCTGACGATGACGCCATTGTACCAGTATGACGACCACGATCCGCCGCTGGCCATCTTGGTGGAGTCCACCGGGCCCCGGTCGTGGAACGCGATCTCCTTCGGGTGCGCCGGGTCGGTCCAATCGAACACGGAGATGCCGCCCTGGTACCAGGCCTGGACCATGATGTCGCGACCCGGGATCGGGATCAACGATCCATTGTGGGCCACGCAGTTCTCATTGGCCGTCTGCGGGGCCAGCATCTTGTAGTAGCTCTGGAACACCATCCGGTTGCCGACCAGCGTAAAAATCGCGTCCGCTCCCCACTCAGGCTTGTCGGTCACGCGGCACTTGGGACCGCCGCCGCCGCCCCACTCGTCGGTGAAGAGCACCTTGGTGCCGTCGTTGTTGAACGTCGCCGAGTGCCAGTAGGAGAAGTTCGAGTCGGACACGGCGGCGATCCGCCTGGGGTTGGCCACGTCGCGGATGTCCAGCAGCAGACCGTACCCGCCGCAAGCGCCGCCGGCGAGCCCGATCGCCGGATAGACGGTGATGTCGTGGCATTGGGTGGGCCCGGGACGTGGGCCGTCCGAGTTGCTCGGAGCGGAGTTGCCGAACATCTTGTCCACGATGCCCTGAATCGATCCCCGCAGGGCGGTGCTGTCCGCTGCCGTCGGGGCGCCGGTTCCCTGCCGGGCTGTGACGATACTGTCGAGCATCGGTTTGACGAATCCAGAGGGCAGGACGTATTCCATCCCGTTGAACTTCGCCGTGAAGCCGCCCTTGGCCCGCGCGTCGGCGGCGGCCCGCGCGGCGGCGGCGATGTCTTCCGGCGCCTCCGCGTGCGACGGCGCCTCGGTCAGGTCATTGAAAATCCGTGGGGAGCTGACGATGGCCGCCGTCTCGGGGTTGGCGAGCGGCACCTTGATGACCTCGATGCGGAACAGCGCGGAGGCCGGGTCCTTGTCCGGCGCCAGCTTGGAGCACCCCGGGAGCTCGTTCGGCGACCGGACACCGGCCGACCCGGACACGTAGATGTACACGTTGTCCTTGTCGTTCGGATCTTCGACCACGGTGTGAGTGTGCGACCCACGACAGGTCTGCACATTCCCGATGTATCTGGGATTGGTAATGTCCGTGATGTCAAAGATGCGGATGCCGCGCAGCCGGTCGTGGCTGACCGAGTCGCGCACGCCTTGCGTGCCGCAGTCGAGGCGCCCGCTTTGTCCCTCGCCTGAGACGAAGAGCAGATGTTTGTAGACCGAGACATCGCTCTGGGACGCCGGACAGAGATACCCGATCTTCAACGTCGGTTGTGCCGGGTTGGAAATGTCCCAGACCTGGAAGCCGTTGTAGTTCCCCTGTATGGCGTAGTTCCCGGAGAACGAAAGATCGGAGTTGGTGACGCCCACGAACTTCTCGGACGGCGGCGTCTTCGAAACCACCCGGAGATTCCAGGTCGCTTCGGCGGCGTCCATCAGACCCGCGCGCAGTCCGACCCGCGGATCGCGATTGGGCGCTACGGTCGACGTGCTCCCGCCGCCCGATGACGCGCACGCCGCCAGGGACACCAATCCAATGGCGAGCCCGAGCGAGCGGAGTGAGATGTGGACCTGAGGTGCGAATGCCATGGCTGATTCCTTTTCAGGTGACAAGTACGAAGGTACGACGGCGTGAATAGTCATGATGGGGTGCGCCCTTCAAGCAGGAGGGCGGCGAGCATCTTCTGCATACGGTCGATTTCGGTGGTCTGATCGGCGTACACGTCGGAGGCGATCCGGAAGACAGGCTCTTCCTCGCCCCCTCCCTGCGAGCCGAACAGCCGATCCACCATGGTGATGGCACCCTGGTGGTGCTGAATCATGAACGTCAGGAACAGCCGGTCGAACTCGGAGCCCCGCGCGCGGTCCAGCTGCGCCATCTGCTCGGGGCTCAACATCCCGGGCATCATCGTCGAGTGATCCATACCGGGCATTCTGTCGTGCGCCGCGCCCGTGTCCGGTACCGGTTCGTGCCGTTCCCGGAGCCAGCGTTCCATGAGGACGATCTCGTCGCGCTGCCCCACGACGATCCGCTCGCACATGGCGCGGACCGCCTGACTGGCGCCGTGCGTTGGCGCCCAGCCGGCCATCACGACCGCCTGCGCATGGTGATGGATCATGCCGGTCATGAAGTGCACGTCGGCCGCGGTGTAGGCGGAGCGACCGCGGTCGGCGGGAGCCGGCGCAGCGGGAGCGGGGGATGTCGTCTGTTGGGTCGCGGTGGCGCATGCGGCGGCGGCGATGACCGCCAGGGCCCCCACTGTGCTGACAATAGGGAATGGTCTCTTCATCTGACTCGACTCCGTTTTCCCCGCATCGGTTCGGGATCCACAGATAGTACAGCATACGGGGAGGGTGGAGAATCTGTTGCAGACCGAGGGTAGTGCACCCAACCGGCACAGACTGCGGCGCCCGCGGGCAGGACGGCCATCTATGTCTCCGGTCTCGGTATTACCAATGTCCCCGGCTGTTCACGCTTTATCGTTGCAGGTGCCGATCCACACGCCCAGGAATCATATAGATGATCGGCATCAGCGTGAAGAGGATGAGGCTAAAAGGTAACCAGAGGAATGCTAGGATGGTCGCGGCCAGGTAGACGGCCAAGCCCGTCTCGATTCGTCGCCGCGCAGAGCGGATGACCTCGTCGCCAAGGTCCGCTGCGACAAGCCGGCGTCCACGCGTGGCATAGGCCCAATGGAGCCAGAAGAGCGCGCCTGCGAAAAGGAGGTTGATGCCATAGGCGGCTCCCGCCAGCGGCTGGCTCCAGTAGGCAGCCAGAAACGCCGTGGACAATGGCAGGAAGGCGATCGCGCACAGGAAGCCAATGTTGAGCCAAAGCAAGGTGCGATTCGCCTTCCGAATGTGGACGAAGTGGTTGTGGTGACCGATCCAGAACGTGCCTAAGATGAGGAAACTTACGACAAACGCCCCGATTTGGGGTGCGAGCTGTCGGAGGGCTTGGCCGAGCGCGGATGAATTTGCGGTGTCCACGTGAGGTACGTGGATTTCGATGATGAGAAGGGTCATTGCGATGGCGAACACGCCGTCGCTCAACGCCTCGATGCGGCTGGTGGTCACGCACGCCTCTCGATACGGAAACCGAAGTTCCGGCCCTCACCGCCGGCCGAGGCAAGCTGGATCCAAAGAACGGCCAGGTTCTCGAGCAGAGCAGCATTCCGCAGCGGTCCTGCGTCGTGAGCCCGGAATCCCATACGAGCTGCGAGGTCCATGACGTACGACTTCGCGTCACCGTCATCGCCCGCGAAGAACGCGTCGGCTGGTCCGTGCGCCAAGTCGGGATCCCTCTGGATCTCGGCGCCGAAGTGGTTGAAGCCCTTCATGACGGGGATTCCTGGAAAGACGGACGCTAGCGCCTGCGTCACGGAGCCTTCGGGAGGCGGCGCCCACACGGGTCCACCGTCCCAGCGTATGGGATTCGTGCAGTCCAGCAGGAGCTTCCGAGATAGGTCACCGGCGGAGCGGGTGGCATCCACGGCGGCGCCTGCGGGGACGGCGAGGAGGATGATGTCCGCGTCGTCAGCGGCGGCGGCGGGAAGAAGTGCAGGAACGCTCGCCAGCGGGCCTGTCAGGGTGCTGATGGAAGCGCTCGGGTCTCGCACGCCAAAGCGCACGGCGGCCCCCGCGTGGAGGAGTCGCTCACCGAGGGCACGTCCCACGCTCCCGGCGCCGAGAATCGCCACGGTGGCCATCGGCGCCTCCCTCAGCGACCCAGCGCTTCGATCACGAGCCGTGCCGCGGCGGCGCCGGAGAGCTGTTGCTGCCCGGTGACCAGGAGGCCGTCGCGCATGGCGAACTCGCGGAACATCTGATCGACGATGAAGTTCGTGCCTTCGAGTTTCCGTGCTTCATCCTCGATCCAGAACGGCTGGATGCGCTTGCCGACGAAGTTGTCGGCGAACTGCTCCTCACTGTTGGCGAATCCCGTCCAGGTCTTGCCCTTCACGAGAAGGTCGCCGTTGCTGAGCTTGGTCTCGAGGAGCAGGCATGTGCCATGACAAACGAGAGCGGTGATCTTGCCGGCCTCGTAGAACCTCGCAACGAGCTGGGCGAGCTTCTGGTTGCCCCGAAACGTGTACATCGGCGCCTGGCCGCCGGTGACGAGTACGGCGTCGTACCTGGCGACGTCGACGTCATCGATGCTCTTGGTGTTCTCGATCAGCGCCATGTGCTGGGGCGACTTCTTGAACCCGAGGCTCACGATGTCGTGCGCGGAGTATAAGCTCTGGTCTTCGGGGTCCGAGAAGCCGTCCGCCTGGAGTGCGCCGCCATTCGGGCTGTGGATATCGACGTCGTAGCCGGCCTCGGTGAAGGCCCAGTACGGGTGCGTTAGCTCGGCCCACCAGAACCCTATGGGCCAGCCTGTCGTCTTCGAGACCGAGGGGTTGGCTGCAATGAGAAGGATCTTCTTCTTCTTGGCTGAGTTCGTGACGTTCACGTTCGCGCTCATGGGACCTCCCGACAGGTTGGCAGTCTTGGAGAGGCTATCTGACAGAGAGCGAATGGGATAGTATGCACATTATGGGGTGATACTTACCAAAAGGAGAGCGCCAGTGCCTGAGTTCGAATTCGAGGGCCAGCAGTACCAGAATCCCGTGGAGCTGGCCCTGCACCTCATCGGGGGCAAGTGGAAGATGCCGATCCTGTGGCGGCTCAGAGACCGCGTCTGGCGGTACAGCCAGTTACGCCGAGATCTGAAGCGGGTCTCCCACAAAATGCTCACCCAGCATCTCAGGGAGTTGGAGCGCTCTAGTCTCATCACTCGGACGGTTCATCCGGTTGTACCGCCCCACGTTGAATACGCAATTACCAATCTCGGGCTGACGACGATTCCCGCCATCGAGACATTGCGCGCGTGGGGGGCGCTCTACCGGAAGCGCAAGACCTCCTGACGGGCCACTCGGCCGAGAGTAACCCTTGGCGCTGCTCAACCGAAAGGGGATGACTCGAGGCCGCGGCGGACAAGCGAGGCGTTGTCCCGTCGATTCAACCTGGGGGCCTGATCTGCTCACTCGAGTCGGGAGTGCGGCCACGAGCCAGCAAGCGCTCAGTGAAGTCCACGCGTTCATTCAGCTCGCTGAGCTGACGCTGAAGCATGTCCAGGTCGCTCCGCAACGCGTGGACCTCGTCGGAACTGCCGGGATCCCCACCGCGGATCCGGAGATTGGCCTCTTCCACGCGCAGCCGCCGCAGCTTCAGCAGGCCGCCCATGACGATCGCGGCCACCGGAATCGCCAGCGCCATGATTGGGATGAAGAGAGCGACAACGTGCCGATCCATGATTCACCTTGCTGAAAGCCAGTCTCAATCATAACCCGTCGCTCAAGCAGCGGCCTCCTCACCGCGGTTCAGGACGGCCGCCGCCGTCAGGTGGGACGTGACGTTCAAGGCGGTCTTGAACATGTCAGGCACGGCGTCCACCGCGATGAGAATTCCCACACCCTCGGCCGGCAGGCCAAGCTCCACGATCACCGGCGCGATCAGGAACAGGCTCGAGCTCGGGATCCCCGGGACGCTGAAACTGATCAACGTGGACGTGACGACCAGACCGGCGAGCTCGGCGCCGCTCAAGGGAACCCCGTAGAGCCGGCTGAGAAACAGCGCTCCCACGACCCAGGCGATCGGCACATTGAGGCGGAACACCGACACGGCGAGCGGCAGCACGAATCCCGTGATCGCCGGGCTCGCGCCGAGCCGCTCCCGCGCGCTCGTGATCATCACGGGCAGGGCGGCGAGGGACGAGCGCGTGCTGAACGCCACCGCCTGGGCGGGCGCCGCAGCCGCCGCGAAGCGGCGCAGCGGGACGCCGCTGAGCAGACGGCTCAACGGGTACAGCAATAGTAGAAGGGCCAGCAGCACCACCGAGAGGGTGGCTACATAGTGGAGCAGCGCGCCGGCCGCCGCGCTGCCCATGCGGGCGCCCAAGCCCGATGCCAAGGCGAAGATCCCGATCGGGGCGAGCGCCAACACCCAGCCGACGACCACGAGCATAGCATCGGCGACCGCCTGGAACAGCTGCACCACGGGGTCGCGGCGGGCGGCGTCGAGGCGGGTGAGGGCGAACGCAAACACCAGGGTGAACACCACGAGCGGGAGCAGCGCGCCGTCGGCCGCGGCCTTGATCGGGTTGACGGGCACGACCTCGACGATACGCTGCACGAGCGACGGCATCCGGCGCGCGTCATCCGCGGCGGCCGACGCCGCGGCGCTCGCGCGCAGGTCGGCGGCGACCTCCAGCGGGATGTGCAGCCGGTCGAGTGACAACGGGGTGACGAGCAGCGCGAACACGCCGCTCGCCAGCAGCAGGCCCAAGAAGAGTGGCAGCGCCCGGGCGCCGAGCCGTCCGAGGCGTCGGGGGTCGGCGGTCGCGGCGACGCCGGTGACGATGAGCGCCACCACCAGGGGAATGACCGTCATGCGGACGGCATTGGTCCACAGGGCCCCCACCGGCTCGACGCCGGTCGCGATTGCGCGCAGCGACCCGCTCCCCGTGGCGGCCGCGGCCACACCGAATACCAGCCCCGCGATCAGGGCGAGGAGGACCCGCGCGGTGGGGTTCAACGCATCGCCTTCGACAGGGCCTGTGCCGCGGTGCGCCGAATGGCTGCCTGGACCGGCGGGGACCAGCCGAGCAGTACGCCGCGGATCCCCAGGGCCTGACGGGCCCAGGCATAGAGATCGAACCGGTCGACATGACGGACGATCAGGCCGTCCCGGAACGTGAATGCGGCATCGATGACGTTATGGACCGGTCGGCCGGTGCCGGAAAAGGTGTACCACGCTTCCCAGTGGGCGGCTCCCGCATCTCCCGTGGCGGTCACGTCGCGGAAGGCGATCCGGAGATCGGTGGCGCGCTCGCACAGCATGCGCCACATCGCGCCGACCGACGGGCCGTGGAGATCCGTGAAGACGGGGTCGGTGAAATGGGCGTCGGCCGCGTAGCAGCGCACCATCGTGTCGTGGTCGCGGGCGGCGAACGCGGTATAGAAGCGCGTGATGATGTCTCGCGGGTTCGGCATCGAGCCCGAGAGTAACCCTGGGTGCTGCTCAACCGATAGGGCCAGGACGTACGCGCCCCGAAGGGCGCGCACCCCCCGGCTTGCGCGAAGTGGCAACTGATTCAAGTTTCATGGAATGGGTCTGCTGCAGCAGTTTCGAAACCTGCGCGACGAGCGCCGGCGGCTCGGGTGGAAGGGGCTGCTGAAGGACCGCGGCTGGCGGTTTGTCCTCTTGGTGGTGGTCGTGTATCTCGTTCGTGATGTCGTCCTCTATGTCCTCGTGCCGCTCGCGATCGCGGCCGGGCTGTGGCGCTGACCGACCAGGACGCAGAGATCTCGAAGCCTCGAGCAAGGGACAGATGCTGGGTGCCGGCACGGCCGTCGAGGGTTCGGCGGGCTACGTGGCGCTGGAGCTGGTGAGCGGAACGTTGAATGGCCGGCGCGGCAGTTTCATCTTCCAACATATCGGCAGCATGTCGAAGGGCGTCCCGACCATGAATGTGACCGTGGTCCCGGACTCGGGTACCGACCAGCTGACTGGTCTCGCGGGCACGATGACGATCATCATCGCCGGCGGGAAGCACTCCTACGAGGTCGAGTACACGCTCGGGGGCGCTCACGAGGGGTCGGGCCGACGGTAACGGGACGGTCACGGACCTCGTCAATGGGCGTTTGGCTATTGCATTTGTCGCCCCTCCTTCCAATCATGCAGTCAGTGCTGCCGCTGATGCGCTCACCGTGAGCAAGTGAACGATGAGAGCAGGAGGCAACATGACCGTGATCGGATCTGCGCTCGGGATCCTGGCAGTCGTGATCGTCGCCCGCTGGCTCTTGATCGGAGGCGACGACAGTCCCGTCAAGAAGCGCTAGTCGTCGCTGATGGCTTGGGCTCTGGTGCGCCACAGAGCGGACAGAGCGCCTTCATGAATGAACTCCCGCTCATACACGAGGCCGACCTTCGTGAGCACGTGTTGCGAGGCCAGGTTCGTCGGACTGGTCAGGGCGACGAACGTGCCGAGACGTAGCTCCCGGCGTCCCAGGGCCAGGCAGGCCGTGGCGACTTCGGTTGCGAGGCCACGGCCCCAGTACGCCGGGTAGAAGCCATATCCGACCTCCACCTCGTCGACGCCCTCGACGAGGATGTGCCGCAGCACTGCTCGGCCGATCGGCTCCCCTCCGCCCAGCTCGCGCAGGATCCACAATCCAAATTCGTAGTCGGTCCAGTGCTGGAGGTTGCGGGCGAGGTAGGCGGCGGACTGGTCGTCATCACGAACGCCGCCCAGGTGGGCCATGGCGGCGGGGTCGCGATGCATGCGCAGCACCTCGGAGAGGTGGTCGGAGGTGAGGCGCTCCGCCTGCAGCCTGGCTGTGGAAAAGGAGTCGGGAAAGGGCATTATGAGCGAACTAGCTCATCACTCCTCGTCGTGCAACCAACGGGGCAGCGCGGCGTACGTGGCCCCGGTTCGGGAATCCAGGTCGGATCCGGCAAGCGCGTTGCTGGGTACCACCTAGGATGACACCCGAACTCTGGACGACCCCCCACACGACTTGCCACTATGCCCATCCCCCGGGCGCCCCGTGGCCGTTCCGGCCACGACCAGCATGAAGGCGGCGCCTGGCTCACCCCGGCAACGCGTACTGCATCGGCCGCCCGCCGGGTGGAATCACTCTTGTCCGGTGCGTGTGGAGTGCACATGGGAGCTGAACGTCAGGCAGCGCATGTCTCCGGTCGAGCAGCCGCATATGCCACGTCGATCGTCAAGCGCTTCGACGCGCCTGAAAAGGCGCTGGTGTTCGAGAAGGGCAGGCTCGAAGTCATTACCGTAGGCGGGCGGGCCATCGGGAAGGGGAGTTATCTCCCGGGGTGGAAATGGTCCAACTGCGTTGCGTCCCCGGTTCCGTCGCGCAGTGAGCTGCCCGAACACGTTGGCATGGTCCTGACCGGACGCGCGAGGATCCTGCTCCACGATGGGAGCGAGATCGAGCTCAACTCCGGCGATTTCTTCCACATCTTCGCCGAGGACGATGAGTGGGTGGTTGGCTATCGCCCGTGCGAGATCCTGTACCTGAGCGGTGTCGAGGAGTTGATCAGGCAGGTGCACCGGGAGTGACGGTATGCACCGTGTGACAGCGTCATACCGGGCCATCACCCGTCTCACGATCGGCGGCGTCTTCATGCTGGCCGGAGCCTGCGGTCGCGCGCCGCGGGCGGCCGGGGACAACGATCTGGTCCGGGACGCCTTGGCGCGCGTGCGGGCCGCTACCGCCCGCTTCACCAATCTCGACACGGCGGTGGCGGCCGGCTACGCCCGCGACGTCACGCAGTGCATCGCGCACTCGCAACACGGCGCGATGGGGTTTCATCACATCAATCGTGCCTACGTGGACGCGCGGATCGAAGTGGATCGGCCGGAGTTTCTTCTGTACGAGCGCCAGGCGGATGGCCGGTATACGCTGACGGCCGTCGAGTACGTCATCCCCTTTCGCTTGTGGCCGCGGGACTCGGTGCCGCCCACGGTCTTCGGGCTTGATCTCAAACGCGAAGAGGACCTACGGCTCTGGTATCTGCACATGTGGGCCTGGAGCGAAAATGCCGCCGGGCTCTTCGCGGATTGGAATCCCGCCATGCGGTGCCCGACGAGCTGAACCTCGAGGTGCGGAGCGCGGCTGGTTACGCCGCAGGACGTGCAGGCCGCAGGTTCTTCATAGTGCGCTGCTCCTGCAGCCGAACGATCGCTCCGCCCAGAACCACGACCAACACGGTCGGCAGGGCGACGGCCGCCGCGAGCGGCCAGCGCACCAGGCGGACCATGATCTCCGTCGCGAATGCCGCCCAAAGACCCACGTACGAATAGCCCATGAAGGCATAGTGATTGCGCAGCCACCGTTTGCGCGGACGTTGGAGCATCACCGTAAACAAGCTGGCGAGGATCGTGGCCAGGCTGATCAACGTGAGCACATGGAATACGCCAAAGCCGCCAAACAGACGGTAGATGAGCAGGGCCGTCAGGTTCAAGCCGAACATGCTGAGGACGTACAACACACCCACGACGCGATGCAGGTCGGTCCCCTTGGCCAGGGAGAAGATCCCGGCCCCTAGTACCAGCGAGCCGAATGCGAAGGCGACGTGGGCGATCGCTGCTGGAGCCATTCGTCCTGTACTACGCGTGGGACGCCCAGATGGTCTCGCCGGGTGTGTACGGCACGCACGGATCGAAGCGCCCGGGCGACTCGAGGTAACGCATCGCCTGCGTGTAGCCGATCTCAGAAGTGAAGTAGCCGAGCAGGGTGAGCTCCTTCATCATCCGGAAGTAGTGAGCGGGCGCGTCCCCGACACGGGCATCCGTATGGGCTTTTTGCTCGCGATCGAGCTGCTCGAGCAGGGCCAGTCGCTGCGCCGGGCTCGCGGCCATGAACGAGGTGGTGTGCATCGTTTGGCACGCCACGTCGACCTTCCGCATACCGTCGCGGAAAATCTGCTGATCGCGCTCGTCGTAGGTTTCGGTGACCATCAACGCCATGAACGCGCCGACCTTGGCCGCTTTCGCGCCCGGGGTTTTCGTCTCAGGGAGGATGGTCTCGGCCACCTCATCGAGGAATGCAATGTCCCCGGTCGTGAAGGTTCCGGCCCCGGCGCTCGAGGTGCGCGGTTGCCCCCGCTCGCACGCGGTGATCAGCGTGCTCCCGCCCACGAACGCGATGCCGCCGAGCAACGCGCTCACGCGGCGGATCGCCTCGCGACGATCGATCAAGTGGGCCTGTTCTGTTTCCGTCGACATGATCCCTCCGCGGGCGCGCGAGTTAGAGGTTCTGGCGCTTGAGCTCGTTGACGGCGAAGTCCGCCGCGCGAGCTGTGAGCGCCATATAGGTGAGCGATGGATTCACGCACGCGGCCGACGTCATGCAGGCGCCGTCAGTAACGAAGACGTTCAGCGCGTCCCACACCTGATTGTGCGCGTTCAAGGCCGACGTCTTCGGATCGCGGCCCATCCGCGCCGTCCCCATCTCGTGGATCCCCATGCCGGGGAAGTAGGGGTTGTCGTAGGTCCGCACCTCCTTGACCCCGGTCGCCTCGAGCATCTCGGCCATGTCGTTCATCATGTCCAGGCGCATCAGGCGCTCGTTCTCGCCGGTGGCGCAGTCGATCGAGAGTACGGGTAGCCCCCATTTGTCCTTTTTGGTCGCATCGAGCGTGACCCGGTTCGCCGGGTTGGGGACCATCTCTCCGAATGCGGTCGCGCCGATCGTCCAGCGACCCGGTTGGGCCATGGAGTCCTTGAACGCGCCGCCCACACCCAGCTCGGCGACCGCGCGCGACCACCCCTGCCGCGACGCGCCCCCCTGGTAGCCGAACCCGCGCAGGTATTCGCGCTTGTCGCCGAACAGGTTCCGATAACGCGGGATGTAGAATCCCGTGGGCCGCCGCCCATAGGTGTACTTGTCCATGAGCCCTTCGAGCTTCCCTTCCGCGCCGCAACGGAAGTGGTGGTCCATGAGGTTGTGCCCCAGCGCTCCGGAGCTGCTCCCCAGTCCCTCGGGCCATACTTCCGTCGCGGATCGCATCATCAGCCACGTCGAGTTCAACGCGGAGGCACAGAGGAAGACGACGCGAGCCGTGTAGTCGGTGGTCTGCTCCGTGACGGCATCGAGCACGCGGACGCCGGTAGCGCGCTTCTTGTCGCGGTCGTAGAGGACCTCGGTGACGATCGAAAACGGCTTGAGCGTCAGACGGCCGGTGGCGACCGCCGCCGGCAGCGTGGAGGATTGCGTGCTGAAATACGCGCCGTACGGGCATCCCAGCCAGCAGGCATTCCGGTACTGGCAGGGGGATCGTCCCGGCAGCGCCTGTGTGAGGTTCGCCACCCGACCCGGGATGAGGCGACGCCGGCCGCGGAACTGCCGCGCGAGCCGCTTGGCGATCATCTCCTCACCGCAGTTGAGCGGCATGGGCGGCTGGAACTCACCGTCCGGGAGCTGCGGCAACCCCTCCCGCGACCCAGAGATGCCAGCGTGCCGCTCGACGTAGTCGTACCAGGGAGCGAGGTCCGCGTAACGGATCGGCCAGTCGACCGCGAGCCCGTCCCTCACATTCGCCTCGAAATCGAAATCGCTCCACCGATAACTCTGGCGCCCCCACATGAGCGAGCGGCCGCCCACGTGGTAGCCGCGGTACCAGTCGAAGCGCTTTACTTCGGTGTAGGGCGAGTCCTGGTCTGAGGCCCACCAGTCCAGGTTCTTTTCGTTGAGCGGGTAGTCCCGCTTGAGCACCGGGTACACCCGCTCCAGCGCCTTGGTGCGGCCGCCGCGATGGGGATAGTCCCACGGCGCCTTGGTCGCATTGACGTAGTCCTTGATGTGCTCGACGTTCTTCCCGCGCTCGAGCAGCAGGACGCGAAGTCCCTTCTCGGTCAGCTCCTTCGCGGCCCAGCCGCCGGAGATCCCCGATCCCACCACGATGGCGTCATAGGTCTGAGACTGCACGATTCTCTCCCCGGTTGTGAGCGGATTCAGCGCTGCCCATCGCTCCACCCCATGATGAACATCGGAAGGCCTTCGAACGCCCGATACATCGGCCGAAGTCGATCCACATTGTAATGCTGCTCGACGTTCACGACTTTCCTGGTCGCCGTGACGGTTTCGAGCGGAACGCTGTCATAACACCCTTTGCGCAACGCGACCAGCCGACCGAAGCGTCCGGCCTGGACCAGGTCGAGGGCGTGGTTGCCGAAGGCCATACCCACGATCGAGTCCACCCCATCCGGGTCACCGGACCGAACGAGGTACCCCAGTCGTTGAAACACTACACCGATGGTCCTGCCGTTGTTGAACCGCGGCGACAGGTCCTTGAGCCGCTCTGATACGAGTTCTCCGATACCGCCCAGCTTCCGGTGTCCGAACTGGTCCACCGCCTGACCTTCGAACGTCATGTGGTCATGCTCCAGCAGTCGCGCCCCTTCCGAGACGAGCACCACCGAATACTTGCTGGGATTGCGGCGCCGATCCTCCGTGAGCAGCTCGGCGAGGCGTTCCATGGCGAACGGGTGCTCGGGAATCACGCACCGGTCGGACGCCCCGGCCATCGTGGGCAGGAGCGCCGAGAAGCCGGCATATCGCCCAAACACCTCGAGCACGAGGAAGCGCTCGTGCGATCCCGCGGACGTTCGCAGACGGTGCGTCAACTCGATCGTCCGAGTCACACATGTACTGAACCCGATCGAATAGTCCGTGCCCGGAACATCGTTGTCCATGGTCTTCGGTATCGCGACGACTTTCACGCCTTCCTGGTGCAGTCGTTGCGCGTACCCCAGGGTATCGTCGCCGCCGATGGCGATGAGCGAATCGATGTTGAGGTGCTCGATGTTCTTGAGCACGTCGGGCGTTGTGTCCACGACCGGGCCTTCGTATCGGTCGGCCAGGTGCGCTGGGAGCGCGGCGTGAGGAACCTTCGTCGGGTTCGTACGCGAGGAGTGGAGAAAGGTGCCGCCGGTGCGGCCAGCCCGGTTGACCGTGTCTTCGGTCAACTCGATCACGCAGTCGCTGGTCTCGGCACCCGGGCGGCGGTCAAAATCGACCAGGCCGCCCCATCCGCGGCGAATGCCGAGGACGCGAAAGCCGTCACGCAATGCACGGATCGTGATGGCGCGAATCGCGGGGTTCAATCCCGGCACGTCGCCGCCGCCCGTGAGGATCGCTACGGTTTGCTTGGGCATTTGGCGCCGTTTCGCAAGGCTGGGCACTCCGCTGAGGTGGGTCGGTGAGACCATTCTAAGAGACCCGCGGAGTTTGGCCAGACCCACCGTCGCGCGAGGCTGCCTTGACTGGACGCTCGCCGTCACGAGAACTTGCGGGTCCGCCATGCGCCAGCTCAGGCTTCGAAGCTTCACCGTTTGCGTCTTCGCCGTCGGCGGCCTCGCTCAGGCGGCGCCGGCGCAGGAAGGGCTCTGCACGCCGGAGCCCCAGCCCGGAGCCCGGCCCAGCGCCGACCTCTACTGCCTGCACCTCGAGCCGGTCCCCGGCCTCGCGACCGTGCGCGGCGTGGTCGAGCTGGGTCAGGCGCCGTCGCCCTTCGGGATCGCCGTCTCCCGCGAGGGCGCGCAGCTGTACCAGGCGCGCGCGACGCTGAGCGGTCTCCCGGCGCCGGCGACCTTGGGACCCTACGGGGCGTATGTGGCGTGGCTCACGACGCCCACGCTCTATCCGATGGTCAAGCTGGCCGAGGTGAGAAACGGCACGACCCCGCTCGGCAGGTTCGCCTTCAACAAGTTCATCGTGCTGATCACGGCCGAAGCATCGGCCGAAGTGGAGGAACGTCGCGGCCGCCTGGTGCTCCGCGGCCAGTCTCCCAGCAGCCGGATGCAGCCGCCGGACGTCATGCAGCTGGCGCTGGGCGTCACCGCGACGCCGGCGGATTCGCACGCGAGCCACGGCGCTGCTGCGCGCGATGCCTCCGGCTGGCCGATCCCCCCGATGCCGCCGAATCTGACGATGCTCCCCGCCGAGATGGCGCTGCGCCCGTCGGTGTCGCCGTACCTCCCGGCACCCGACCCGCGCACGCCGATTCCGGAGGCGAAACCGCGCCGGCTGGTCCGCCTTGGCAATGGCGACACGCTCGACCTTCACGCCGGCTTCGTGCGGCGCACGCTGGGCCATCGAACGGTCGTGATGTATGGGTTCAACGAGCAGTATCCCGGGCCGCTGGTCTCGGTCTCGCAGCACACGACCATCGTCGTGAACTTCACCAATGGGATTGATCAGCCCTCAACCATCCACTGGCACGGCGTGCGACTCGACAACCAATTCGACGGCGTGCCCCACGTCACGCAAGGACTGGTCCCACCCGGCGGAACGTTCCGCTACGTCGTCCACTTCAAGGACGCCGGGATCTACTGGTACCACCCCCACCACCGCGAGGACGTGCAGCAAGACCTGGGCCTGTATGGCAATCTGCTGGTCCGCTCGCGCCGGCCGGACTACTACAGTCCCGCGCACCGCGAGGAGATCCTCATGCTGGACGATCTCCTGCTCGGCGACGGAGGTCTGATTCCCTACGGCGCCGACGGCGCTACGCACGCGCTCATGGGGCGGTTCGGGAACGTGTATCTCGTGAACGGCGAGCCGGGCTACGATCTGAGCGTCCAGCGCGGCGAGGTCGTCCGCTTCTTCCTCACCAACGTCTCCAGCACGCGGACGTTCAACCTCTCGTTCGACGGACTGCCGCTGAAGGTCGTGGCATCGGACGTCGGCAACTTCGAGCGCGAATCCTGGGCCGAGAGCGCGGTGATCGCCCCCGCCGAACGCTACGTGCTGCACGTGCGGTTCAATCGGCCGGGAGACATGGCCCTGGTGAATCGCGTGCAGGCGATCGATCACCTGTTCGGCCGGTTCTTCACCGTGGAGGACACGCTCGGCGTGGTCCACGTCTCCGGCGCCACGGCCGAGCCCACCGTGTCCGCCGCGTTCGACTCGCTGCGCACCGATACCGCGGTCGTCGCCGATATCGCCCGGTTCCGGCGGCACTTCGATCGCCCGCCGGATAAGGAGCTCGTGCTCACGGTCGAAGCGGACCGCCTGCCGTTCTTCTCGAAGCAGCTGATGATGCTCGACTCTGCCTACTTCCACCCGGTCGAATGGGCGGGCACCATGCCCATGATGAACTGGGCCGCCACCGAGCGCGAAGTGGCGTGGGCGCTGGTCGACCGTGCCGCCGGGACCAGCAACATGGCGATCGACTGGCGCTTCGCCGTCGGCGACGTGGTGAAGATCCGGCTCTTCAACGAGCGGCGCACGCTGCACGGGATGCAGCACCCCATACACCTGCACGGACAGCGCTTTTTGGTCGTGGCGCAGAACGGCGTGCCGAACGAGCACTTGGTGTGGAAGGACACGGTCCTGATTCCGGCGGGCGGCACGGCGGACATTCTCCTCGAGGTGTCGAACCCCGGGCGATGGATGTTGCACTGCCACATTGCCGAGCATATTCAGGCCGGGATGATGATGGTGTTCAGCGTGGCGCCATGACCGGCGCCGGTCGAGGCTTCTTGACACGCACTACACGGGAGATTTCCACCATGCGTCTCGCGATCATTGCCCTCCTGGCGGCGACCCACACCACCGCGCTCGTGGCGCAGGGCCCCGCGCACCTGTCGCCGCAGGTCAGACCCTTCGTACGGGTGGACAGCGCCGTGGTCGCGCTGACGAATGTGCGGGTGATCGACGGCACCGGAGCCGCTCAGCGTGACAACCAGACCATCGTCATCAGCAACGGGAAGATCACTGCCGTCGGGCGCGCGGGGCAGGTCCGGGTTCCGGCCGGGGCCCAGGTGCTGGACCTGGCCGGTCATACGGTCATCCCCGGCCTCGTGGGCATGCACAACCACTTGTTCTACACAGCGGCGGGCGGGCGCCGGGCCCAGCTCAACTTCAGTGCACCGCGGTTGTACCTCGCGTCCGGCGTCACCACGATCCGCACCACGGGCAGCACGTCGCCCTACGCCGACATCAACCTGAAGGCCGCCATCGATAGCGGCAATGTGCCAGGGCCCCAGATCTTCATTACGGCCCCATACATCACGGGCGGCGACGCCCCCGGCCAAATGGCCCGGATCGATTCGCCTGAGCAGGCCCGACGGTTCGTCGCCTATTGGGCCGAAGAAGGCGCCACCTGGATCAAAGCGTACACCGACATTCGCCGCGCCGAGCTGCAGGCGGCGATCGAGGAAGCACACCGCCGCGGCCTCAAGGTGACGGGCCATCTCTGCTCGGTGAGCTTCACCGAAGCGGTGGGGTTGGGGATCGACAACCTGGAGCACGGCCTCCTCACGGCGTCCGATTTTGTGCCGGCCAAGACGCCGGACGCCTGTCCCGCGAGCCTCATGCGCGACGCCGGCTCCGCGAGCGCCTCGAGCCCCACCGCGCAGGCCACCATCCGCGCCCTGGTCGACCGGCATGTATCCATGACCTCGACGCTAGCGGTGTACGAACCGTTCTTCCCGGGCCGGCCCACGAAGGATCAACGCACTCTCGACGCCATGGCGCCGGAAGTCCGCGACGCGTACCTGCGGGCCCGGCACCAGATCGACTCAGCGGGGGCCGCCAATCCCGACTATCCCCTCAAGCTCTCCATGCTCCAGAACGCTATGGCGTTTGAGAAGGCATTCTTCGATGCCGGCGGCCTGCTCGCGGCCGGGGTGGATCCCACGGGGATCGGCGGTGCACTCCCGGGATACGGTGACCAGCGGAACTACGAAATGCTGATCGAGGGCGGCTTCACGCCGGCGCAGGCGGTCCAGGTGGTGAGCGCGAACGGCGCCAGGATTCTGGGTCTCTACGACCGCGTGGGCTCGATCGAGGTGGGCAAGGTCGCCGATCTGGTGGTGCTGAACGGTGATCTCGCTGCCGACCGCTCGGTGATCCGCAATGTGACGATCGTCTTCAAGGGCGGGATCGGCTACGACGCGGCGAAGCTCATCGAGTCCGTAAAAGGGCGGGTCGGGATCAGCTGAGGATCCGGCAGGCGAGCGTGCTCACTTTGCGGACGGCGCCACGGAAGAACCTACCTCGCTGCGGTGCATGCGCCGGCTAGAGGCATGGCCCTGCCGACTCGGTTACTTGGTGACGTCGATCTGGGTCATGAACCCCGCCTGCTCGAGGTCCGATGGGACGTAGACGCGCCGGTTGTTCCGCAGGTCGAACAGCCGGACTTCGCGGATCGTCCAAATGACCGGCGTCGTGCTCTCCTGGAGCGGAATCGGGCAGGGCGGTGAATAGGTCGGCAACGGGCTCCAGGCGTCGGGTGGCGTAGGGGGCGTGGGCCACAATCCGAACTCGGAGGAACACGACCAGTCGAGCTGTGGGTCGTCCTGCAACCCGAAGATCTCCACCCGCCACATGCCTGACTCCGCATCCACCCCACCTACGATCAGATTCCGGGTTTCGCCGTTCGCGCCCGGCGTTCGCTCTTCCGGGTACTCGATCTGCGTCAGCGCGGGCGGCGCGGAATCCGGCAGGGCATTGACCACGGTCAGCGATGCAAGCGCGGTGTCCAGGTTCCCCGCCGAATCCCACACGGTGGCACGCACCTGCCACGCTCCGGGCTCCGCGTAGCGGTCGAGCACCCAGGAACACCGCCACGCGCCGTCGTGGGTGGTGCCGCCGGCGGGTGCGGTCACTCCACAGGTCGGCCTCACGCCGGCCGGGGTGCTGCCGAACACCGACGCCGTGCGAATCCCCGCGTACTGTGCTCGGGCGCGTAGTGTGAACGCGACCGTCACCACTCCGCCCCGCAGGTCCACGAGACACGGTGCGATGGTCAGTCGATCGAGGGTGGGAGTGGAATCGTCCCGCGCGGTGCCGTCGAATGCCGCGGCGGACGCGGCGACGGTGGGGTTGATGCACTCGACCTGACCGGGCCCCGCGGTCTCGCCGCACGAAAGCGCGGCCAGCACGCCAAGCCACCCAACCACCGCAGGCAGTGGGAGCCTCGGGCCCGGCGACGCCCCAATCACTGTCCGGGCGCCGAGGCCGGTGCGTTTCCAATGTGTAAGCCCGCCACCTGCCAGTGGAGCGGGCCGCCACGGACGTACACCGAGCCCGCCATGACGAGATCGTCGGCGAGGAGGGCGAGGGCCGGCGCGGACATCTCAACCTCCTTTGTCGACGCGCCGAGCCTCCTCGGCGCGGGCGAGCAGCCGTTCAGCGAAATCGAGGCGCTCGTTCGCCTCGCCCAGCTCGCGGCGCAGGGCGCCAAGCTCCTCCTGGAGCGCCTGGACGCGGACTTCCAGCTCCGGCGCGGCGCTCCGCGTAAATAGCTTCCGCGGCATCTTGAGCACCACGATCAATCCTGTCGCCAGGGCGAGCACGGGGATCAAGAGAGCGAGGAACCCTGTATCCATAGTGACCTCCTTCGCTACGGCCGTGTGCGCCGCATCACGTACACCGTCTCGCCGCCTCCGGAAGTCAAGGCTATAGTATTGTTGGGTAGGAGTCCACCAGGGGAGCGAGACCATGCCTCGAAGCGTCGCATTCCTTTCGCTGCTCGGCGTCCTGATCGTCACGGTCACGGCGTGCGCGAAGTCCGAGGGCGAACGCGCCAGCGTCGACCAGGTTGCGAGCACTGCCGCAACGAACACCGACGTCGGCACGAGCGTTGTCGCAAACGCGAGCACCGTCGAGCGAATCGATCAAGGGGCCATCGTGGTCAACGGCCAGGCGCTTTCGGCGGAAACGGTGCGGCAGCTGCAACAGCTCTATCCGGTGGCGATCCCGCCGGGACGCTATTGGTACGACGCGATCTCGGGTGCGTGGGGGCGGGACGGTGAGCCGATCGCAGGACAGATGCTGGCCGGGCTGTCGCTCGGCGGCCCGCTGATGGCGACCGCGTCTCGCGGGTCCTCCGGGGTGTTCATCAACGGGCGGCAGATCACGGACGGCGAGAAGGCCTATATCGAACGCCTGTGCCAGACTCCGGTGGCGCCAGCTCGCTACTGGATCATGTCCACCGGCATCGGCGGATTCGAAAGGGGTCCCGCCTTCTTCAACCTGGCGCAGTGTCCGGGCGCCCAGCAGAGCAGCGGGCCGCGTTCCATGTCACGGACCTACTGCGACGCCAACGGCGCCTGCACGTCGACGGGCATTCTCGGGAGCATTCTCACCACGCCGTGAGCGCCGCCCGGCGCGGCCACCAGCGCCCCACGCACCGGCAGTAGTCGTCGTATTCGCTCCCGAACGTCTTCCGGAGTGTCGGCTCTTCATACAGCCGCACGAACAGCTCCATCACGAGCAGAAACCCCGCGGTATACAGCACGAGCTGCAGCGACTCGTAGTACAGCGCCGCCCCGAGGAGGGCTGCGCCGGCGCCGACATACATCGGATTGCGCACGAACCGGTAGGGCCCGCGCACCACGAGCCGACGTGGCGGGTCGAACGGCGCCGGAGTGCCCCGGCCGATGACGGCGAACGTCACGATGCAGCTGACGGCGAGAATCGCCCCAGCCGCGGCCAGCACAGCGCCGAGGATCTGCGCGACGCCGAATTGGGCCGGCGCCGCAATGCCAAACCTGGCGATGACCTGAGCAGGCAGAAACACCAGCAGGAACCCGATGAAGAGGGCGGCGTAGACGGTCGCGCGGATCAGTATGGCCAATTACTGGATGCTCATGAACTGAGGAAGGAGCTGCGAAGGTCCACGCAGCTCCACGGAGCTGGCTCCGGCCCCGCAGTGACGATGGGTGGGGTCGACCACGCGACCCGAGCCTCGGCAGGCGTCTTCAGCAGCTCACAGCCTCCGCAGACCACGCAAGGCCAAGAGCAGCAGGCTGGCAACCCCTCCCACCACGATCCAGATCACCAGCATGTCCAGTGTCATCGTTGCCTCCCCGGAATGGAAGTCATGGAAAGGGCCCACTCGGTGGGCCCTTTCCATGGGCTAGCCTTCGGTCGATCTATTGCACAGCCCTCAACGCGTTCACGAATCCGGCCCCGTAGAAATCGCCGTTGCCGGGCTTGCCGAGGTCGTCCGCGGAGCGGCGCAGGGCGGCCTCGACCTGGGCTGGGTGCATAGAGCCGCCGTTCTTCTCGATGATCAGCGCGGCGACGCCGGCGACGGCCGGGGCGGCCATGCTGGTGCCGGCAGCAAAGCAGTAGCTGCTAATGCTCGCACTGGATCCACGGCAGGGGCTGATCACCATATCGAACACCCAGCAATTGGTAACGACCGAGCCGCTAGGGATGCGTGGAATCGAGCATAGGGCGTTACCTGGTAGGGCGAAGTCCCCACCCGGAGCTCCGAAATCGATCGCCGACTGGCCGAAGTTGGTGTAGGACGCCGGTCGGCTGAAATTCGTGGCCCCGTTTGGGTATCCCACGGCGAACCCGAGCGGCCCGGTCGCGGATATCGTAATGACATTGGTTGACTGGGCCGGGACGAAAATAAGGTTGTTCGTGTGATCGATGTCCGTAGCGGAATTTCCCGCGGAGGCGATGACTGTTACACCCTGTTGATAGGCGTAGGTCGTCGCCTTACTCAGCGCGTTGGCCAGGTGCGCGGCGTCACGCCCCTGCCGATCGAAGCCGGCCCCGAGGCTCATGTTGATGATGTCGGCCCCGGCTCCGCCCTGGCTGATCGGGGTGGCGGCGTACACGATCCCCGCGATCACCTGGCCGAACGATCCGCTCCCGTTGTGCAGCACTTTGACTCCAATGATGGTTGCACTGGGCGCGACGCCGATGGTACCGATTGCGTTGTCCGCCGATGCGACTATCCCGGCCACGTGGGTTCCATGCCAAAACGTTCCGACGTCCTGATTGAAATTGAAGCCCGGGACAAACGATGTAGAGCGAGCGAGATCCAGGTTGGCGGCAAGATCGATATGGGTAGAGTGAATCCCACCGTCCAGAACGGCGACTCGTACGCCCGCCCCTGTTGCCCCGAGAGCCAGGGCCTCCGGCGCATGGACGGCCTTGTTCGCCCACTGGAGGTTGAAGAACGTCTCGTCGGTCCCCCCGACGACATCCTCCGTGACGGATCCCGCATCAATAACGGTCTCATTGGGGTCGACCCACCGCACCGCCTGATCCAACGCGACCGCCTCGACTCCCGAGATCGCGGAGGCATTGGCCTGGAAGTCCGCACTACTCGACGTGGCCGTTGCGACCCCGATCGCGGACACGGATCCGGTGAGCGTGCCGCCGGCCTGGCTCACCTTGGCGGCGAGATCCTTCGGCAGTTTGTTGCCTTTGCCGAGGATCAAATAGGAACTGCTTGCGGCACCAACCGACATCATAGGAGCGGGGGCCAGCCGTACGGATCCCGTGTCCTCCACGGGTCCCGTGTTGTCCGGGGTGCAGCCCACCAGCATGAAGCCGGCGAGGGCGGCGATGACCGGTGGGGCAAGTCGACGGTGCATCGGTGTGACTCCTTCGTAGGTGTGGGACGGCACCATCATGGACTACAACGTTGGATGTGCTGCGTGACGACAAAACGCACCGGACCGTCGCGGCGCTCGATCCGGCCGAGATCGATCGGTTGCGTCAGGGCCTGGGTGGTGAAGCAATCAGCACCAGGGCTGGTTTCGAGCACCTGGATCGCCACGCCTCCGGAGTCTTCGGCGGCCTGGGTGAGCAGCACGTTGTAGCCGCCGCTGTTGCGCGTGCCCAGCGCCGCGGCCACGATCATCTCCTGGCCGAAATCGACATCCGGCAGGGGCGGGATCGGGTCGATCGTGGCGTGGATGTTCTGCCACAACGCGCTCCACGCGGCCGCATCCCGAACGACCAGGTTCTCGGGTGCGCGCACGCCACTGTACAGGGCGAAGGCAATCGAGTCGGTGCGAAGTCTGGTCAGGGTCAGTGGAGCAACGGCGGGCGGGTTGTTGAGGTCGGGATTCGAAGCCGGCACGTCCACGCTTTGGCAGGCGGCCAGCCAGAACAGCGGAACGGCGAACCAACAGACGTCATGGCGACGCATAGTGTCCCTTCTTGCGACCCGGCAACTCTGCATTCCGGACCTGAGTTACCGTCCGTTCGCCTCCACCGCTAGGGGTACTTCCAGCCCCGCAACGCGTAGTACTTGTCCTTGGGCTCCCCGGTCCAGCCGTTGATGCCGTGCTTCGGCAGCCACCACACGTGAACGATGAGGGGCGCGATGAGCAGCAGCGCGAGGATCGTGAACGTCCAGCGGCGTCCCACCAGGGACGAAAGTCCGATCGTCAGACCGACGACGATGACGAACTTGAGGATGCGGCGCCACTTGGGCGTGCGCTCCTCGAAGTGACCGAAGAGGATGTTGCCGATCGCGAAGCCCGTTGCTACGACGGCGACCTCGACCCACATGGCTGCGCTCCCCTGAAAGTGATCCGGACTCCGCTTCAATAGGTGAGGTCTGCGACCCGCTGCGCAACGACACTTCGCAGCCGGTCATGCGCGCTCGCCCGCGCGAGGAATGCGCGATACCCCTCCAGTGCCGCTTCGAGGTTGCCTTGGAGCTCGGCCACGACACCCAGGACGTAGTGGGGCGTTGCGTAGTACGGCTCGAGGTCGGCTGCGCGGCGCAGGTGGAGCACGGCGTCATCAAGGCGGCCGGTCCGGGCGAGCAGCATGCCGTACGCCACGCGCGGTGGCGCCTCGGTCAACGCCATCTGAACGGCCAGGTCCCACTCCGTCAAGGCCGTCGCAGTGTCGCCCCGCAGGATGTCCAGGTAGGCCAGGCGGACGTGCGCGGGTGAATACGCCAGGTTCTCCTGGAGCGCTCGCCCGTAGGCCTCACGCGCGGCCGCCGTATCCCCAGCCGCTTCATAGGTCATGCCGATCGCATGCTCCAACAGCTCCCTGGACACATACACCGACCTGAGCAGGACAGTGTCCAGTTGTCGCAGCTCGCTCAGGGCCGCTTGCAGCTCCACGCGGGCGCTGTCGAACGCGGTCAAGGCATAGAAGATCCGGGCGCGCTCCGTGCGGATCGGTGCCTTGAACCGGTATTGCGGCAGCAGATGCCGGTATAGCTCGAGCGCTTCGGAAAAGCGACGTTGGCTCGCCGCGAGCGCGGCGCGGATGGAGAGGTTCGTGCCCGATCGGAGGTACAAATCCACCAAGTATCTCAACTCTGCTTCGTCGCGTGGATCGAGCGGCTGCTCCGCGCTTCGGCTCCGCTCCCGTTTGTAGGCCGCGACGAGATAGCCGGCGTACAACTGCTCGTCGAGGTCCCGGGCAAAGAACGGATTGAGCCGCTCGGCCTGATACTCGAGCGAATCGAGCCGCTGGGACTGGCGGGAGTCGATCACCGACCGCACCCCCTCGAGGTATCCCATCAGGATGTGCTCCTGGGCCATGAGCCCGGCCACACGCTGGGCGTAGAGCGCCTCGGCCCAGCCGGGCTCGAGTCGGGTCGCCCAGTAGAACGCCGCTGCCGCGGTCCAGGCGTCCTGTGTCAGGAGGTCCACCCCGCGGGCATAATAGGCGCGCGCGCTGTTCGTGTCGGCGCCGGCGGCGAGGCGCGGCCGTTTGGGAGGGGACTGCGCCGAGCCCGTGGCGCAGCGGGCAACAGACACACCGCAGAGGATGACGAGGAACGCCCGTTTGCATTTCATCGCGGCGCCTGGCCGATCAGCTGGGGCAGCTTCGTGGGGCCGAAGGAGACGTTGTACTCCGTATCGAGCAGGACCCGGTCGCCGTCGAATTGGAACGTCAGCGTCGCGGCGTATGGCGTTTCGTAGAGGGCCAGTTTGAGGGTGAAGACGTCGTCCGCGGTCCACGCCCCGCTCGCGGCGATCAGGGGGTGTGCCGGCACACTCAGCATCCGGTCCAGGCGACTCGTGAAACCGTCTCGACTTTTCTTCCAGGAACCGATCCCGATCGGGGTTCGCGTCTCTCCACTGTCGGAGCGCACAAGGAGCGCAGGCGACCGGGGGTCCAAATCCAGCGCGACGGCCCGGATGCCGCGGTCGTTTTCGGGGAACTGATACCATCGCCGCGAGGTCCGCGCGGCCAGCGGACCGGTTGGCTTTCCGGGTGGAGCCCGCACCGTCAAACCGGCGAGCCGCGCGGCCAGCCGGCGTCCGGCGGCGGCATCCTCCGGGAGCGCGGTGGGCCGCATCGATGGCAGCAGCTTGTCCCACACGAGGTTCATCACGGCCTGCATGTCTCGCACCCCGCTCGTGATCACCACGACGGCGTCGACCTCGGGGAGCACGAGGCAGTATTGTCCGAACGCCCCGTCGCCGCGATAGGAGTTGTGACGGGACCGCCAGAACTGGTAACCGTACCCCTGGTCCCAGTCGCTCTCGGGCGAGGACCCATTCGAGGTTTGCATCGCGGTCGCCGCGGCGACCCAGGCTGCCGGGATGAGCTGCCGACCGTTCCACACGCCACGCTGGAGATAGAGCTGCCCGAAGCGGGCGATGTCCTCCGTCCGGATGAGCAGTCCGAGGGCCCCCACCGTGATCCCC
Source organism: uncultured Gemmatimonadaceae bacterium (assembly GCA_964596925.1). Taxonomy (GTDB): domain Bacteria; phylum Gemmatimonadota; class Gemmatimonadetes; order Gemmatimonadales; family GWC2-71-9; genus DASTHG01. Next base: position 266,619 of record CAZQWQ010000072.1, read on the forward strand.
TGCGGGTTGGGCAACCAGATCGGGTTCTCGATGCCCAGCGGCCTGAAGAGCCTCGGCCGGAGGTACTCGAGCAGGGTCTCACCGGCCACCTGCTGCACGATGGCCGACAGCAGGTAGGTGCCTGGGGAGTTGTAAAGGAAATGGCCGCCCGGCTTGAACGGGACCGGGTGCGCGAGAACCGTCTTCGTCCACGGGACCTCCCGCGTCGCGCTCGCCGGCTGGTCCCACCAGGGCCAGAGCTCGGCCTCGGTTTGGTGCCCCGTGCTCATGCGGAGCAGGTCGCGCACCCGCATTGCCCGGAGATTGGCCGACGGCTCGGCCGGTGCGTCCTCCGGGAAAAACTTCAGCACCTCGTCGTCGAGACCGAGCTTGCCTTCCGCGATCGCGAGCCCGACGGCGGTGGAGGTGAAGCTCTTGCTCAGCGAGTACAGCATGTGAGGGGTTGTCGCGTCGTACGGGCTCCACCACCCTTCGGCGACCACGGAGCCGTGTCGCACCAGCATGAAGCTGTGCATCGCGTCGATCTCGCTGTCCGCCTGTTCGACGAACGCGAGGATGGCCGCCGAGGAGATTCCCTGCCGCTCGGGACTACTGCGCGGCAGGGCTGTCTGGGCGGTGAGCGGCGCGGCCGTTGACGCCGCGACGATCCCGACCCGCAGGAGCAGCCGAGTCGAGAACGAGCCTAGCGTGTCAGCGAGCGCCCTTCTTGCCCCCACGCGTCTGCTCGCCGAACAACCGTTGACCCGTCTTGGCATCGAGGACCTCATACGCACCCAATACGCCAATCACCCCGGTGGGAGTCCGGATCGGTGCCTTCCCGACTCGAACCCACGTGATGTTCCCCGTCGCCTCGCGTTGACGCTCCACAATGTTCAGCTTCGAGTGGCCGGAGCGGACGACGGCCTCGTCGTCGGCGCGGTATTTGGCCGCTTGATGGACCCAGGGGAGCCTGCGATCGAAATCGTCGATCCCGAGCATAGTCCCGCTCGGGAGGCCGGCGTCACGCGCAAAATGTTCATTACAGCCGCCGAAGGTGTATCCCGGGAGCAGCTTCCAAAAAATGCGCACCTGGCTCGGGGGACTCGCCGTCGTTTGGAGGTAGCCTTGGAGCTCGCGCTCCAGTGTTTCGGCGCTTGCCGACGGCCAATTCGCCGCATTCGCGGCCATCGCGGGATGCAGGTTGGGCCACGAGGCATCGATCACTTGGCGATAGGCCGCCAGGACGCCTTTGATCTGCTCGGCACCCATGGTCATGGTATCGAGCCTTCCACGGTGAGTCGAGCCGTGTGGCCTTTACGGCCCGTGGTGTTGAACGCGGCGACGCGGACGGTCCCCCCGCGGAAGGGGATCGGACAGCGAACCTCTGGGCTGTGCACGGTGGGCTCGGTCCCGTCGGTCGTATAGCGCAACGTGAAGCCGGGCAGCTCCACGCTGCAGCGCACCATCCCGCCTTCGGCCGCGAGACCTGGTGTGGGGATCCGGTAGGTGAGGCCCGGCACGTCCCGATCGAGGCGGGGCAGCTCGCGCTTGCCGAGCACATTCACGAAACGGGACCAGGCTTCGCGGTAGAGGGAGTCGGACTTCTGGGGATCACGCTCCCCGGCCCAGTCCGGGTCGGGCGCCCACGCCCGCTCGGCGAGGCCGAAGAGCTTCGGTACCAGCATGTAGTCGAGCCGTCCCTCGGCCGTCAGCGTCTCCGACCACAGGTTGCCCTGGATGCCGACGATATGCTCCCGACCGTAGTCGGTGAGCCGATCCTTGCCGACGAAGACCGCGGGGTCCAGGGGGTTTCCGTCGCGATCGAGACGGACGTTGCGGTAGTAGTCGAACGGGATGAACTCGAACGGCTTGCGCAGGTCGACGTAGCCGCCCCAGTCGAGCCCGGTCTCCTCCGGGTTCTGGTTCCAGGCGAGGTCGAAATAGAGGTTGGTCACCGGACTCAACACGACCTCGTATCCGCCGTTCGCGAGACGGTAGGCGAGGTCCTCAGCGCCCCAGCCGGGCACGTTGTTCCAGACGTAGGCGCGCCAGCCGCGCCCGGCGAATCCCGGATTGACGATGACCGCCGGCCGCCCGTCGCGGCGGGTCTTGCGCACGGCGATCTCTTCCCAGCCCGAGACGGTGAGGTCGTGGGTCCTGAGGATCTGGTCCACCCGGCCGTAAAAGACGAACCAGAGATCGTCGACGCTCGCAAGTCGTTGCGCCTTTACGTACGCCTGGACCGCCGGCGACCCTTCCCACACGCCGCCCGGGACCTCGTCGCCCCCCATGTGAATGTGGCGCAGCGGCACGCCCGCCTCGCGGTGCATCGCCACGAGATCGCCGACCACGCGCTCGATGAACCCGTACGTCGACTCGAGCACGGGGTTCATCACGTTGTCGTGGTAGCCCTGGGCGGAGGTGTACACCGAGCGGTCTTCGGGGTCACTGAGCAGATACTGCCGGTCACCCGTCGTGCGAAATCGGGACTCCATCGCCTTGATCGCGGCGCGTGCGTGGCCCGGCATCTCGATTTCGGGAATCACCTCGATGTGCCGCGACGCCGCGAATTGAAGGATCTCGATGTAGTCGGCGCGGGAAAAGAAGCCGCTGCCCCACGGCCGGTCCACTGCGGGCCCGGACCCGTAGGCGGGCGGCAGATTGTGGCCCGCTTCCAGCGTATGACCGCGCCGCGCGCCGACCGAGGTCAGCTCGGGGATGCTCGAGATCTCGATCCGCCAGGCCTCGTCCTCCGTGAGGTGAAAGTGGAAGACATTGAGCTTGTAGCGGGCCATGAGGTCGAGTATGCGCAACACTTCGGCCTTCGGCTGGAAGTTGCGGGCGACATCGAGCATGAACCCGCGATAGCCGAAACGCGGCGCGTCCACGATGCGGATCGCCGGCACGGCGACACCCCCGCGGGGCGACGACGGCGGCATCAGGCTGCGCAGCGACTGCAGACCATAGAACACGCCCGCGGACGAAGCGCCGACGATGCGGATGCCCTGAGCGGGATCCACCACCAGCGTGTAGGCCTCGAGCGAGGTCTGGCCGGGGACGGTGCCCACCTCGAGTCGCAGCGGCCGGTTTCCGCCCTTCCGGGCATTGGCGAAGAACGGCCGCAGGTACTCCTCCGCCAACCCCGCCTCGTTTCGGAGCGCGTCGGGCGCTTCGATCGGCGGCATCGTGGTGAGGCGCAGCGCTCCCGCTTGCCACGTTACCTCGAGCGGGGTCGGGAACACCGGTGGCAGCTCGCTCGCGGGGATGTCCCGGATCACGGAGTCGAGCGCGAACTGGTGCTGCGGGGTCACCACGCGCGGATTGCGTCCCTCGCCCTGCGGTGGGCGCTCGAAGCCGACGGCCACGTAGTCGCTGAGTGGATGACCCGTGTCCTTCGCGGCGTCGAAGACGATGTAGGGGCCCTTCGGCGCGAAGCTGACATTGAGGAGCAGCTCCGTGAGGTACTCGATCCGGACGCTGGCCCCGGGGGCGAGGCCCGCGAAGCCCGAACTGGGCACGAGACGGTGCAGGTCGCCCGTCACGTCCTCGATCGTGAATCCGCTGCCCACGCTTCCGTCCTGCGCCGAGTGGAGAGCGTTGAAGTAAATGGCCCAGCCGGTCGGCGCGAGCGGCTTCGCGTCGCGGTTGGTGAGGGTGAAGACCGCCTGAGAGCGGCCGTCACCGCCTTCGAAGACGTCCGATGCGAGCTCCCAGCGGAGCTGCAGGGCGGACTGGCCGGCGGCTGTCCGGGCTGCGAAGACCAGCAACAGCGCGGGCAGTACAGGAAGAAGTCTGTTGGGCATGAGAGACATTAGACCCCTGCGGGCAGAGGTGTCCAGGGCGGGCCTACTTGCTGCTGCGCGCCGGCTTGCGCCGCGCGACCAGCTTCCAGAACTGCGCCTCGCCGATGATCGTAACCCGGTGGCCTTTGGCGGCGAGGCGCCTGATCTCCATCAGCTTGAGTCCACCGCCTTTCCCGGCTACCTGCAGCGCGTTGGGCCGGCCGCGCACCAGCACGTCTGTGGTTGGTCCAGGGCTCCCCTGGACTTTCGCCCCGGCCCGAGTGGCTGCGGCAATCGCGTCCCGCCGGGGTCGACGCAGGAACCCGGTGAACGAAAGGCGTCGACCCTTGAGACTGCCGACCCGCCCGGTCGACTGCTCCTTGGGGCGTTCCCGCAACGCCGCAATCAAATCACCCGCCGCCTGGTAGCGCTTTTCCCGCGCGCCGAGGCAGCGGTGAATCACTTCCTTCAGGTGGTCGCTGCAGGGCAGCCGCCGCACGTCGCGACTCCGCATGGGGGCGTGGACGTCGCCGCGGAGCAACATCGCGATGAGCTGGCCCACCTGATAAATGTCGTCGCGCTGCTGCCACTTGCGGACCTTGCCCCACGCGATCTCGGTCGGGGCGCCGAGCGGGTTGAATGCATCGGCGGTTACGCCGCGCCGGCTCGCCTGGTGCGTCGCGATACCGAAATCCCCCAGCTTCAGGCGCTCATCCTCGCAGACGAAGACGTTGAACGGGGTCAGATCCCGGTGCAGGGCCTGGCCGCGATGCAGCACGTCCAGCGTCTCGAGGATGGCGGCGATCTCCTGGCGCACATACTTCTCGGGCTGCCCGCCCTGAGCATCGAGCCAGGCCGCGAGGTCGCCGTGTTCGGCAAACTCCATGACGAGGTAGTAGCGAGTGCGTGCCGCATCGGCCTCGACAAATCGGTCGAACACGCGGAGGGCACGCGACTGCCGCTCTAACAGTTGCGCGAAATACGCTTCGCGGAGCCAGCCCGTGAGCTGGAAGCTGATCTTGACGCAGACTTGTGGTGGGAGCGCTCCCACCGGGGTCGGTGTCGCGAGATAGATCTCGCCGAACCCACCCTTGCCGATCAAGCTGTCCAGCCGGTAGCGCCGGCCGGATTCGTTACTATAGACCGTGGGCAGGACGGGCATTGAAGAGCCCGTCGTACGCAGGCCGGTCCTCGCGACCGTGGCTCGGCGAGTCGTGGATGGCCGACCAGATCGGGTCACATCCGCTCCCAAATCTCCTCGATCACGTCCCCGGTGGTCTCCTTCCCACCTTGATACCATCGGTTTTCGGCGATCCGTACGGTGAAGGATTGGCGTTTGCCGAGCAACGGCTGGATGCCTTCGCCCAGACCATACTCCGGCGTCTCGTCGTAGCGCTCGCCGCTGACGACGTAGCTGCCGCCGCCGGCTTGGGTGATCTGGCCATTGCGATCGTAGTGAACCCAGACGAAATGCGTTGGGGTGACGTGCTTGAGGATCGTCATTCCCTGCGGAAACTCGATGATCTTCCCTCCCGACTTGGCTGAGACGAGCCTCCAGCTGCCCACGTGTGCCGGAGACTGAACGGGGAATTCGGCCGCCCCGGTGCCTAGCGTCGTCGGGAGTCCCGCAATCACTGTCAGCCCCAGCAGCATGTACGCCCAATGCATGGCGTCTCCTTTGAGGGTGAGAGGATTCTCTTCATGGCTGGTCCAATGCGTAGGCAACATACGCATCACCGGACGGCGTACCCAACTTACCTCCACCCGCCGCTATCACGACGTACTGCCTCCCTCGGACTGCAAAGGTGCATGGCGTCGCGTAACCGGCTGCCGGCAGCGTGGTCTCCCAGAGCAGCTGACCGGTCGACTTGTCGAACGCGCGGAACCTGGCGTCTTGCGTGGCGGCGATGAACACCAACCCGCCGGCCGTGACGATCGGTCCGCCGTACTGCTCCCCACCCAGCGGGATGTTCCAACGGTACCCGCCCGAGTTGAGATCGATCGCGCTGAGCGTCCCCCAGGGCGGCTTGATCGCAGGCAATCCATCCGGATTTCTCCAGCGTTCGTAGCCCGCGAACTCGTATGGCGCCTTTGCCCGTGGGCGATCGGTCGGGGTGACCGTCACCGCCGCGGGAGGCAGGCCGAGCAGGAACGCGATCACAGCGCGCTTCTCGTCCAGCGGGAGATTCGCGAATGACGGCATGAAGCCGCGACCCCAGTCGAGCACTTGCTGCAGTTGTTGCGCCGAGAGTCGCACACCGATGTTGCTGAGCGACGGCGCGCCTGCTCTGCCGCGCCGATCCGCGCCGTGGCAACCGGCGCACGTCAGGGCGTACACGCCCGCACCGGTCCGCGGTACTTCGGACGGAGGGGGGAGCTGCGCGGGTTCGCGCATCGCGGCGATCCACGGCACGTCGCTCGCGTTGACGTAGAGGACACCGGTCTCGGCGTCGACGGCGGCGCCGCCCCACTCACCGCCGCCATCGAAGCCCGGGAGCACAACACTGCCTTCCCGGCTTGGCGGTGTGAACAGACCTTCGTGGCGCAAGGTGCGAAATCGCTGCAGTGCGGCCGGAGAGACATCCGCCTCGGTCATTGTCTGGCGCGCGAAGGGAGCGGGCTTCGTCGGGAAGGGTTGCGTGGGCCACGCCTGCTCGCCGCGTAAGTCGGACGCAGGCACGGCTCGCTCCTCCACGGGGAAGAGCGGACTGCCCGATACCCGATCGAACAGGAACACGAATCCGCTCTTCGTGATCTGCGCCACGGCGTCGACTCGCTGCGCACCGCTCGTGACGGTAACGAGGTTGGGCGCGGCAGGGAGATCGCGATCCCAGAGGTCATGATGGACCGTCTGAAAGTGCCAGAGGCGTTTGCCGGTGAGGGCGTCGAGGGCGACGAGCGAGTTCGCGAACAGGTTCGCGCCGACGCGGTCGCCCCCGTAGAAGTCGGGCGTGGCCGAGCCGGTGGGGACGTAGACGATGCCGCGGCGGAGATCCACCGTCATGCCGGGCCAGGAGTTCGCGCCCCCGGCGGTCCGCCAGGCGTCCGCCGGCCAGGTGTCGTGACCGAATTCGCCGGGGCGGGGGATGGTGTGAAAGGTCCAGCGGACCTTCCCCGTGCGCACGTCGTACGCGCGCACGTCTCCGGGCGCTGAGCCCTCTTCTTCTCCGACCCGCGTTCCCTGGATGAGGACGTCCTGGTAGACGACGCCGGGACTCGTCGCGACCAGGTAGGCGCCGGTGACGTCGCGACCCAAGCCCGCGGAGAGGTCCACCGACCCCGAGTCGCCGAAGGTGTGGATCGCTACACCAGTCCGCGCGTCGAGGGCATAGAGGCGGCGACCCGCTGAACAGAAGATTCGTCGATCGTTGCCGTCCGCCCAGTAGACGACGCCGCGGTTCACGTGCGACTCGCGTGCCCGGTTCGTGAAGGGATCGAACTTCCAGAGTAGCGTGCCGCTGTCAGCGCGGAGCGCGATGACGGCGAGCGCAGGCGTCGTGGCGTAGAGGACGCCGTCGACCACGATCGCCGTGGCCTGAATCTCGGAATGCCCCTGAGGCATGTCGCCGGTGTGATAGGTCCACACCGGCCGCAGCTGGGCGACGTTGGTGCGGTTGATCTGATCGAGCGAGGAATAGCGCGTGTTACCGGGGTCGCCTCCTGTGACCCGCCAGTCGCCCGCCGGTGCATCGGGCCGCGCGCAGGCGGCCATGACGGTCAGGAGCGCGCCGAGCTTTCCCAAGCCTTCGCCCGGTCGAGCGCCCGCGCCCACTCCTTGGCGATCCGGCTCCGCGTCGCCGCTTTCATGGAGGGGGTGAAGCGCTTGTCGACCTGCCATTGCCTCGCGATGTCCGCCTGATTCTCCCAGTACCCGACGGCGAGTCCCGCGAGATACGCGGCGCCGAGTGCGGTCGTCTCGGCGACCTTCGGTCGCACGACGGGCACGTTCAGCAGATCGGCCTGCAGGGTCATGAGCAGGTCGTTCGCGCTCGCGCCCCCGTCGACGCGCAGCTCCTTCAGGCGGATGCCCGCGTCGGCCTCCATCGCCTTCAGGACGTCCATCGTTTGAAGCGCGATGCCCTCGAGCGCGGCCCGGGCGATGTGGGCCTTGGTCGTGCCGCGGGTCAGGCCGACGATCGTCCCGCGCGCGTATTGATCCCAGTGCGGCGCGCCCAGTCCGGCAAAGGCGGGCACGAGATAAACGCCGTCGGACGAGGGGACGCTGGCGGCGAGGGCCTCGACGTCCGGCGCTGACCGGAAGAACTCGAGCCCGTCTCGCAGCCACTGCACGACCGCGCCCGCGATGAAGATGCTCCCCTCGAGGGCGTACTCCGTGCGGCGGCCGATGCGCCAGGCCACCGTGGTGAGGAGGTTGTGCTTCGAGGCGATCCGCTTCGTGCCGGTATTCATCAGCATGAAGCAGCCGGTGCCGTACGTGTTCTTCGCCATCCCGGGCTGCGTGCACGCCTGGCCGAAGAGGGCCGCCTGCTGGTCCCCGGCAATGCCGGCGATCGGAATGGGGGAGCCGAACAGCGTGGTCTGGCCGTACACCTCGCTCGAGGAGCGCGCGTCCGGCAGCATGGAGCGCGGGACACCGAAGATCTTCAGCAGCTCGTCGTCCCAGTCACCCTTCGATATGTCGAACAGCATCGTGCGCGAGGCGTTGCTCGCGTCGGTCACATGCACCTGGCCCCCGGTAAGATTCCAGACGAGCCACGAGTCCACGGTGCCGAACGCCAGCTCGCCCGCCTTGGCTTTGGCGCGCGCGCCCTTCACGTTTTGCAGGATCCACTGCACTTTCGTGGCGGAAAAGTACGCGTCGATCACGAGACCCGTCTTCTTGCGGATCACGCGATCCAGCTTCCGCGCCCGCAGGCGATCGCACATGGGGGCGGTGCGACGGTCCTGCCAGACGATGGCGTTGTAGATCGGCTGTCCCGTGGTCCGATCCCACACGACGGTGGTTTCGCGCTGGTTCGTGATGCCGATGGCGGCGACGTCGGCCGCACCGAGATTCGCTTTCGCGAGCGCCTCGGCCGCCACCCCCGATTGGCTGGACCAGATGTCGCTCGGGTCGTGCTCCACCCAGCCTGGCTTGGGGAAGATCTGGGGGAACTCCTTCTGCGCGACGGCCACGATGGTGCCCGCGTGATCGAACACGATCGCCCGCGAGCTGGTGGTGCCCTGGTCGAGGGCCAGGATGTGCTTCATGCCTTCCACGCGAGCTGATAGACCAGGGCGCCGAGCACCCCGCCGACGATCGGACCAACGATCGGGATCCACGCGTAGTCCCAGTCGGAGCTGCCCTTGCCGGCGATGGGCAGCACGGCGTGGGCGATACGCGGTCCGAGGTCGCGCGCGGGATTGATCGCGTAGCCCGTGGGGCCGCCGAGGGAGAGTCCAATGGCCATCACGATCACGCCCACGAGTACGGGGCCGAAGCCCTTCGCCAGGTCCGAGCCCGGCACCAAGTTGCCGGGCGACAGCACGGCGAGGAGCGACAGCACGAGGGCAAAAGTGCCGATGATCTCACAGCCGAGATTGGCGCCCGTCTGGCGGATCGCGGGCGCCGTCGAGAAGACGGCGAGCTTGCTCTCCGGGTCTTTGGTCGCTTTCCAGTGGGGCAGGTAGGCGAGCCACACGATGACGCCGCCGAGGAATCCGCCGGCGATCTGCGCGGCGATATACATGGGCACCTTCGCCCAGGCGAAAGCGCCGATCGAGGCCAGCGCGATGGTGACGGCGGGATTGAGATGCGCGCCGCTGATGCTGTTTACGCAGTAGACGGCGATCGTGACCCCGAACGCCCAGCCCGCGGTGATCACGATCCAGCCGGAGTTGTTTCCCTTGGTCTTGTTGAGCACGACGTTGGCGACGACGCCGTCGCCGAACATGACGAGGATCGCGGTGCCGAACAACTCGGCGAGGAGTGGAGACATGAGGCGCAACAATGCATCAACAAACGTGATCTCGCCAGGCGCTTATTGAATCATCACCAATGGACGGGCCCCTTTCAATCGTCGTGCGGCGTGCCGTTGACGTGCTCGCGCAACAGGTCCGCTCCAAAGTCGCCCTTGAAATCGCGCCAGACCGAGTGAATGTGGTTGCCGTCGTTCTGTGTGTTGTCGTACTCGATCAGGAATGTCGGTCCCTGCACGCGGTAGTAGTGTTTCTGTCCCCGTTCCAATGGACCGGCCCAGGCGAACGCGACGTGATCCCATCCCGCCTTCTCGATCCGCCCCAGACGGTCGGCTGCGATGTCGTCGGCCATGTAGCCGGTGTACACGTCGACCAGCGTTTTCAGCAGCGCCTGCTGGCTGCTGGTGAGCGCGGACACCGGAATCCCCACCGGCGACAGCGGGTCGATCTTCACGTTCGCCACCGTGACGATGTCGTTCGGGGCAGTCGTGTTGATGATGGCCATCGGACGCTGGGAGGAGTCGAGCGACTCGAGGAGTGCACGCGCCGCATCCTCTGCCAGCGCGAGCACCCGGGTCCCCTTCTTGGGCCCGTCCCGAACCTCCGCCGGATTAGTCCCGAAAAATGTGGGCGCTCCGGCCACGAGCGTTCCCTTGACCACGGTGAAGTGCAGCGACATGTGATGCCCCTCGACGCGCCAGCCCCACGTGCTCCGCGACGAGGGCGTCCCGAAGATCGAGAAGAAGTAGCGCTCGGGATCGCGCACGAACTGATTGCCTGTCGGCGGCTGCGTAGCGGCGGCGCGTTGCGCGGCCTCGATGACGGCGAGCACGGCCTCGAGCTCCATGATCTGCGTCGCCGTCATATAGCCGCGCTGGCTCAGGCCGGCTTTCAAGAGCTCGTGCGCGAGCAGTTGCTGCGCCGGGCTCATCTGTTTCAGGGTCAGGCCGTTCCGCGCAAAGATTTCCGTCGGCACGAAATGCCAGTGGGTGCGCTCGGAGTCGCCGAAGGCGAAAGTCGCAAGCTGCCGCTGCTCCGGGGTGAGACTATCGAGAAATTGTTTGGCCGCGGCCGCCATCCGGGCTGGAGACGGGCTCGTGGCGACCGTGACGCCCAACGTCGACACGGTGAGGATCGCGGCAGCCATCCATCGACTCGTCACCAGGCGCTTCATAGCGACCTCTCCCTCTGCGTTTTCGGGGCGAACCGGCATGTGGGAACAGCAGTTTGTTTGGTAATTGATGTACCAGTAGTCAAGTGTTGCAGCAACCACAACCTAGAGAATAGTGAAACAGTCATGATACAGATTGGCATCGACAGCTTCGCCGCGGCCTATGACGACACCAGCCTCGCGGTCGCACCTTCGCAACGCCTCCGTGACCTGGTCGAGCAGATCGAGCACGCGGATCAGGTTGGCCTGGACACCTTTGGCATCGGCGAGCACCACCGCCGGGAGTACCTGGATTCCGCTCCGGTGGTGATCCTCGGCGCGGCGGCCGCACGCACCCGGCGGATCCGCCTCTCGAGCGCCGTCACCGTCTTGAGCGCCGCGGACCCGGTGCGGGTGTTTCAGGAATTCGCCACCCTCGATCTCCTGTCCCAGGGCCGGGCGGAAATGGTCGTCGGCCGTGGCTCGTTCATCGACGCGTTTCCATTGTTCGGCCTGCCGCTGGAAGCCTACGATCGGCTGTTCGAGGAGAAGCTCGACTTGCTCTTGCAAATCCGGGAGAACGAGCAGGTGCACTGGACAGGCGAGTTCCGCCCGGCCCTCACGGGTCAGGGCGTCTACCCGAGACCGGTGCAGGACCCGTTGCCCATCTGGGTCGGAGTCGGCGGCACGCCGAAATCGTTCGCCCGGGCGGGCGCGCTGGGACTTCCCCTGATGGTTGCGATCATCGGCGGTGAGCCGCGGCGCTTCAGGCCCCTGATCGATCTCTACCGGGAGACGGGCGAGCGCTTCGGCCACCCACCGGAACGGCTGAAGGTGGGCGTGCATTCGCTCGGCTACGTCGCGGCGACGGCCCGAGAGGCCGCGGACGACTTCTTTCCCGGCTACGCCAAGGCGATCGCGAGTGTTGCCAAGGAGCGCGGCTGGGGTGCCGCCACCCGCTCCGGCTTCGACGCCCAGCTGGGACCGGAGGGTGCCTTGCTGATTGGGGAGCCCGATGAGGTGGCCGAGAAGATCTTGCGCCACAGCGAAGCGCTGGGCGGGATTTCCCGGATCACCTTTCAGATGAATGCGTCCTCGTTGCCGCATGCGAAGCTGATGAAGGCGATCGAGGCGATCGGCGAGCACGTCGCACCCGCGGTACGGAGTGTGACCGCGGTTCCGTGAACTACGGAATCGCCGAGTTGCTCACGAACGCCAGTCGCGTGCCGTCCGGCGCCCACGACGGAACGTTGATCGTTCCCTGACCACCATACAGGTAGGCGATGACGCGCGCCGGTCCGCCACCAGCGGGCATCAATCGCAGTAGCACGTGCTTGTAGAACGGATGGTCGTCCGGCGCCACGTCCGGTGGAAAGGCGAGGTACGCGATCCACTTGCCGTCGGGCGACAAGTGCGGGAACCAGTTGTTGAAGCCGTCGTTCGTGATCTGCTCCTGGACCGTTCCATCGGGTCGCATGCGCCAGATCTGCATCCGTCCGCTGCGTGACGAGTTGAAATAGATGTAGGCGCCGTCCGGGGTGTACTCCGGTCCGTCGTCCAGTCCCGGCGCGGTCGTGAGGCGGATCTCCTCGCCTCCGGCCGTGGGGATCTTGTAGACGTCCAGCTCGCCGCCGCGCTCGCCGGTGTAGGTCAGCCACCGGCCATCGGGGGACCAGCCATGCAGGTACGATGGTCCTTTCGCGGTCACGCGGGTGGGCGTGCCGCCCGTGGCCGGTAGCGTGTAGACGACTGAGGCGCCGCTGTCTTCCACCGCGTGATGACTGATGCCCATCATCCGCCCGTCAAACGACAGGACGTGGTCGTTGTTGTTGCTCGTCGCGAATCCGGTGTTGATCGCGGCCGCGCTGCGGGTGGAGAGAGCGAAGCGGTACAGGCGTCCCTCCTGCGCGTAGATGAGCGCCTGTCCGTCGTGCGTCCAGTTGGGCGCCTGAAACGAGCCGCGGTAGGAGTGCACGATCGTCGCGTTCCCGGCCGCGACGTCGAGAATCTCGAGGTTCGAGCCGATGTAATCGTCGTAGGGGACAAAGTCCCGCTTGGCCGGCGTCGTAATGCGGACATTGCTGAACGTGGCCCGCTCCATGACGGTGTCGTTGTGCGCGCACACGAACAGGCCGACGTAGACCGTATCTAGCAGTGAAACGTTGGCGAGCTGCTGCGTGACGAGTGTGTCGCCGAATTGCGCGACCGACATGAGGTAGGCGCCATCGCGCCGCTCCAGCTGGATCACCGCGTCCGCATCCGGGAGACTGTCCGGCGACACGACCTCCTCCGTGATACCGCCGGTCTGGCGACGGAACTGGAGCGACATCAGGCCGTTGCCGTGCAACGCCGCGGTCACGTGCGCGCTCGAGGTGTCGAGCGAGGGGCGAATGGTCCAGCCGATTTTGCGATGCGCCTCGACGCCAGGGCCGATGAAGCGCGCCCTGGTAGAGAGGATGAAGTTGCCGGTCATCCGTTTCCAGACGAGATGAAAATCGTCGCGAGTGCCCCACATGTTCTGCCCCGAGCCCGCGACCAGATACGACTGCTGCCGCGGGTCGTAGGACGCCGAGCCTCTTGCTCGGCCGACGTCCGCATGTGCGGCGAAGATGCCGACCGGACCCTGAGCGCCGAGGACGCCGGGACTCAGCACCAGCGTCAGCAGACAACAGAAGGGAATGCGCATGGACCTACTGTCGCACCCAGATTTCTGTCGACTTTCCACCCGCTTGGCCTCCGACCGAGGATGAAAACTCATTGTGGACCGTCAGCGTCCTGCCGTCCGCCGAGAGCGTAGCCTTCGACGTGCCGAATGGCCTCCCGTTCATCTTCACAATCGTGGACAGGTGACGGGCGTCCACGCGCGAGATCGCCATGGTCTGGCCGCTGGGCTTCCCGCCCATCAGGACCGGGACTTCACTGCCGTCGAACCGTGACTCGAGCGTGAGCAACGTCTCGGTTCCCTGGATGACAATATGGTAGATCAATCGACGGCCTCCATTGCAGCACGCCTCGACCGTCATCGTCATCGACAGCATGGAGTCCGTCGCCTGTCTCACCCATGTCCCGACGTCTATCTGCGCGTGGAGGGACCTCGCTGAGCCGAGTGCACCGAGCATGGCGACGCCCCAAGCGAAGCTCCTTGCCTTTACAAACGTCATCTTGGCCTCCAGTGGTGCAGCATGTGCGTGTGTGTGCCTTACGGAGAGGTCCGCCGTCATTTGGTCTGCACCGCATGCCCGCCGAACTCGTGGCGCAGCGCGGCGATCACCTTGGCGCCGAAGGACTCCTCCTGGCGGGAGCGCAACCGCGCGAGCAGCGACAACGTGATGACCGGCGCCGGGACGTCGAGGCGCATCGCCTCCTCCACCGTCCAGCGCCCCTCGCCCGAGTCCTCTACGTAGCCCCGGATGGCGGCCAGCTGGTCGTCACGGGAGAACGCCCGCTCCGCGAGCTCGTTCAGCCAGGAGCGCACCACGCTGCCGTGGTTCCACAGCTTCGCGATCTGGCCCAGGTTGAGCGTGAAATCCTGCGAGGCGTGCAGGATCTCGTAGCCCTCGGCGTAGGCCTGGAGCAGTCCGTACTCGATCCCATTGTGCACCATCTTGACGTAGTGGCCGGCCCCGGGCGGGCCCACGTGGGCGTAGCCGCCCTCCGGCGCGAGGGTCCGAAAGATCGGTTCGCAATGCTCGAACGCCGCCGGCGAGGCACCGATCATGAGGCAGTAGCCCTGCGTGAGGCCCCAGATTCCGCCGCTCGTCCCGGCGTCCACGAACTCGATCCCTTTTGCATTGAGCGCCTCCGCGCGGCGCAACGAGTCCGAGAAGTTCGAGTTGCCGCCGTCGATGACGATGTCGCCCTTGGTGAGAAGCGGGACGAGCTGGTCGATCGTGCTGTCGACGGGCGCACCGGCCGGCACCATCACCCACACGATTCGACGCGGTGCCAGCTGACGGGCGACGTCGGCGAGGTCCTTCGCGGCCTTAACACCCTTGCCGACCTGCGCCTTAACGGCATCGGCGCTCGAGTCGTACACAATCAGCTCGTGCTCACCCTGGAGCAACCGCCGCACCATGTTGCCGCCCATGCGGCCCAACCCGATCATCGCCAGTTGCATGGTCCCGCTCCCCGGAAGGTGACGCCACGAGCCGCAGCCGGCGACGAAGATAGCCCTGCATCTGTCGGCGGTATAGGATTGGGGCCACTTCTCGACACCCGCAAGGTCATGTGCACACTGGGCTCTACGTGGTGATGGGCGTGTGCGGCTCCGGCAAGAGCCTGATCGGCGCGCAGCTCGCTCGCGAGCTCGACGTCGAGTTTGTCGAAGGTGATGGCCTGCACCCTCCGGAGAACGTGCAGCGCATGGCGACCGGGATTCCGCTCACGGACGACGACCGCCGCGGTTGGCTGATCGCGATCGCGGCCCGACTGCGCGAGGCCAAGCGCGCCGGCGTTGGTCTCGTCGTCTCGTGTTCGGCGCTCAAACGGCGCTATCGGGACCTGCTGCGGACCGATGGGGAAGCAGACGTGCGTTTTGTCTATCTCGCGGGCAGCCGAACGCTCCTGGCGGAGCGCCTCGCCAACCGCCGCGGGCATTTCATGCCGCCAGCGCTGCTCGAGAGCCAGCTCTCGATTCTCGAGGAGCCGGCGCCGGACGAGCGTGCATGGGTGTGTGATATCCGCGAGACGCCGGATGCGATCGTCGCCGAGCTCGTGGCGCACACGGCCTCCGTATGAGCCCAAACACCCTGCTGTTGCTCTACGCGCTCGGCGCGGTGGTCGCGCTGATCGTGCTGATCGCGCGCTTCAAACTGCACCCCTTCGTCGTGTTGATCGTCGTGTCCCTCGCGATGGGGCTGGCCGCGGGCATGCCGTTGGGCGGTGTCGTGAAGGCGTTCCAGGACGGGGTCGGTGGGGTGCTGGGGTTCATCGCGATCGTGGTCGGCCTCGGCACCATGCTGGGCAAGATGATGGCGGAGTCGGGCGGCGCGACACGGATCGCGACCACGCTCATCGCGCTGTTCGGCGAGAAACGCGTGCATTGGGCGATCATGTTCGTCGCCTTCATCGTAGGCATTCCGGTGTTTTTTCAGGTGGGGTTCGTGCTGCTGATCCCGCTGGTGTTCACGATTGCGCGTCGCACCGGCATGTCACTCGTGAAGATCGGCATTCCGCTCGTGGCGGGTCTGTCGGTGGTGCATGGGCTGGTGCCGCCGCATCCGGCGGCGATGCTCGCGGTCGGTGCCTACGAGGCCGATGTCGGGCGCACGATCGTCTACGCGATTCTCGTCGGGCTGCCGACGGCGTCGCTGGCCGGCCCGATCTTCGCCTCGTGGATTGCGCCGCGCATCACGCTCCCCGCGGAGAACCCGATTGCCGCCCAGTTCGCCGGCGGAGAAGATGGCGCGCCGCGCGATCTGCCGAGCTTCGGCATCTCGGTCTTCACGGTGCTGCTCCCGGTGATCCTGATGTTGTGCGCGAGCACGGCCGACGTGGTACTCGACCCGGCGAACCCCCTCCGCGCGAGCGTAGATTTTGTCGGCAGCCCGATCGTCTCGCTGCTCGTGGCGCTGCTTTTCTCCTTCTGGTCGCTGGGATACCGGCAGCACTTCACGCGAGATCAGATCCTCAAGTTTGCCAACGATTGCCTCGGGCCGACCGCCACGATTCTCCTGGTGATCGGCGCCGGCGGCGGGTTCAACAGGGTGCTACTTGAGAGCGGGGTAGGGCGCGCGATTGCCGACGTGGCGCTGGGATCGCACGCGTCGCCGCTCCTGCTCGCGTGGACCGTGGCGGCGCTGATCCGCGTAGCCACGGGCTCGGCGACCGTGGCGATGACGACGGCCGCCGGCATCGTGGCCCCCATTGCGGTGGCGACGCCCGGAACGTCCGCCGAGCTGTTGGTGCTCGCGACGGGGGCGGGGTCGCTCGTGCTCTCACACGTGAACGACTCGGGGTTCTGGCTCATCAAGGAGTTCTTCAACATGACCGTCCCGCAGACGCTGAAGACGTGGACCGTCGCCGAGACGATCATCGGTGTGGCAGGACTGTGTTTCACACTATTGCTCAGCCTCGTGGTCTAACAGGAGGACATATGCGCGGAGTTGGCCTTGCGGTGGCGCTCGGGCTGTTGTCCTGCGCCCCCCGCGAACAAGGGACGCGGGACCTCAGCGCGGAGGGGTGGATCGATGTGACGGCGACGCTCGACCCAGCGAAGACGCCGGTATACGAGGGCGACGCGCCTCTGAAGTTCGAGTTTCTGAAAGAGATGAGTAAAGGCGATATCCTGACGCTCTCGGTCTTCTCGATGGGCGCGCACAGCGGGACGCACATCGACGCCCCGATGCATTTTGTCGCCACGGGAGCACCGATCGACCAGGTGACGCTAGATCAATTGATCGGTGCAGCGCGCGTAATCGATATCGCCGACAGCGTACAGGCAATCGACTCGGCCGAACTGAACCGGCACGACTGGCGTGGCGCGCCACGCGTGCTGTTCCGTACGCGTAGCACGCTGCGCGGTTGGATGGACTCCACTCAGTTCCACCGGGACTTCGCCTACATCGCACCGGACGCGGCGCAGCTCCTCGCGGACGCCGGCGTCAAGCTCGTCGGCGTTGATTACATCTCGGCGGAGCAGTTCGGCGCTCCGGCGCCCCGGACACACCAGATTCTGCTCGGACGCGGGATTCCTATCGTGGAGGGGCTGGACCTCCGCCCCGTGCACGCGGGTGACTACGACCTGATCGTGCTCCCCCTGAGGGTCCGGGGGCACGAGGGGGCGCCGGCCAGGGCGATCGTTCGCAAGCGGAGTCGGTGACGACAACGGAGGGGACATGGGCAAGGGACGGCTGGAGGCATTCAGCGACGGCGTGATCGCGATCATCATCACGATCATGGTGTTGGAGCTGAAGGTGCCGCATGGCGACAGCCTGGAGGAGCTGTTGCCGCTGTTGCCGGTATTCCTCAGCTACGTCATGAGTTTCGTGTATGTCGGCATCTACTGGAACAACCACCATCACATGTTACATGCCTGCACGACGGTCACGGGTGCGATCCTCTGGGCCAATCTGCATCTGTTGTTCTGGCTGTCGTTGTTTCCGTTTGCCACCGGCTGGATGGGGGAGAACTATTTCACCGCGGTGCCCACGGCGCTCTACGGCGTGGTGCTGCTGATGGCCGCGATCGCCTACACCCTGCTCCAGACAGCGATCATCCGCTCGCAAGGTTCAGACTCGATCCTAAGAGAAGCGGTAGGAGGCGACTGGAAGGGCAAGCTGTCGCTGGTGCTTTATGTCGTGGCGATCGTGGCGACCCTGTGGTCGCCGTGGGTCGCCGAGGCAATCTTCGTAACCGTGGCGCTGATCTGGCTGATTCCGGACCGGCGGATCGAGAACGTGCTGCGACCCGGATGAAGCGGGCTCGACGGCATCACGGTGCCCGCAGAAACGTGACACCCTGCAGCTCGAGCGATCGCGCCGGGCCACCGCCCACGAACGCGAATGTCACCACGTTCCCCGACCCGGCGATCTCGATGCGCAGCTGCTCGCGCTGGGCATCGAAGATCTCCGCGGGTCCATACAAGGCACCCCAGCGATACTGGCGCCTCCAGGCGCACCGCTCCCCGATGCGCCAAGGCGCCACCCTGGGGACCTTGGGCCAGCATCAGGGGCGGGGACAGCAGTGCGACGCCGAGGAGCTCGGTCATGTTGGCGCGCGCAGTGCGAGCGGCTGGCCGTAGGTGAGCCGGCGCCAGATCCACTCGACCGGCCCATAGCGGTAGCGCGACAGCCACCACGCGCTGATCGGGATCTGCATCGCGATGATCGTGACAGCGATCGCCATCGCTGCCCCCGCGCCGATGCGCCACCACAGCCCCAGCCCGAACCCGTAGGAGAGCACGACGCAGATGATCGAATGCATCAGGTAATTCGTCAGCGCCATCCGGCCGACCGGCGCGAACACGTTGACCAGACGGCGGCCATCCCCGACAAGTAGTGCAACGGTGGCCGCGTAGCCGAGCGCCAGCAGCGGAACGCCGACCGCCTGCGTCACCACGCCGAGGAAGCCTCCGAAGGAAGGCGGCAGGTACGGCCAGCGATGAAACACCAAGGTCGCGATGACATTCATGGGCAGGCCGACACCCCAGCCCAGCAGGCTCCAGCGCACGAGCGTGCCGCGGTGGTCGGAGGGCGACTGCACCAGGCCGCTGCGCACGATCCAGAGCCCCAGCACGAACATGCCCAGCACTTTCGGGAACCGCATGGTGGCAAACAGGTCGGCCCATCGGATGGCGACGAAGACCAGGTTCCCCGTGAACGCGTCCTTCACCCCGCCTCGTCCCATAGCTTCGAAGAGTGTCAGGATGCCCGCCGGCACGCCGGCATCGGGCTGCGTGGGCGGTGCCGCGCCGGACCCGAGGACCGTCCACGCGGCGAGAACCACGACATAGAGCGCCGTCGGGATGGCGAGCAGGATCACGGTCCACCGCAGCAGCTCGCGGTTGGATTTCCGCGCGAACCAGGGCAGCGTGAAGCCGAGCAGGGCGTACAGCATCAGAATGTCGCCGCCCCAGATCAGGAACGCGTGAATGGCGCCGATGGCGAGCAGGATACGGAGCCGGCGCTTGAATCTGGGTACCGCCGCTGCGCCGCCGCGGGCGAGCTGCAAGCCGAAGCCGATGCCGAACAGCAGTGAGAACACGGAGTAGAACTTGCCGTCGACCAAGACCTTGTGGAGAAACAGTGCAACGGCGTCGCGACTCGCGGTCGCCAGGGCGGCGGCACGATCCGGTGGCATGGCGAACAGGCCGAAGAACACCAGCACGTTGGCGAAGAGAATTCCGGCAACCGCTACG
The DNA here is from genome assembly GCA_964596925.1 of uncultured Gemmatimonadaceae bacterium. Taxonomy (GTDB): domain Bacteria; phylum Gemmatimonadota; class Gemmatimonadetes; order Gemmatimonadales; family GWC2-71-9; genus DASTHG01. The sequence continues at coordinate 286,306 of CAZQWQ010000072.1, forward strand.
CCGCGGAGCACATCCAGCGCCTGGATGCGCTCACTGGTCGGCGACGAGTTCATGAGCCTTCAACGGGGAGCGGTGATACGAGGTTTCAGGCGAAGCGGATGCGCCTGAAAGAAGGTCCACATCTCTTTCGTCGCGTCGACGCCGTTGCTGGTGGATCCGACGAACCATTCCGGCAGCCGCAATCCACCAGGCCAGGAATGGCCTCCTCCCTGGACCGTGTAGAGCACCACGGCCGCGTCGTCAGCACAATGCGGATACTCGCGACGAGTGACATCGCGAGCGACCACCGATACGGCCGGGTTCGTCCCACACCGGTTTCTGCGTGCCCAATTCGCCACCCAGGTCGAAACGTCCGGAAAGCGCACGGCGAACATCCACGTCCTGCCGCCGGTGTACAGCACCTGCCGATCGGCCGTTCCATGAAACGCAATCATCGGCACCGCTCGCTGGTCCGTACACCAACTCCACGGCAGTGATTGCGCAGCCGCCACCATCCCGACCGCCGCGATGCGATCGGACAGCGCGCAGGACAGCACGAACGCCATGCCTCCACCATTGGACAGCCCGTTGGCGTAGATCCGCGACGAATCGATGTGGTAGGCCGCCTCCAGCGTGTCGATCAACTCCGAGATGAATTGGACATCCCGCACGAGTCCGGCGCTTCGATCCACGCGCCAGATCCTGGGCCCCGCGCCTTTGGCTCCCGACGGGTAGACGACAATGAACCCTTGGCGCTCGGCGACCTCGTTCCACTGACTCGTTTCCTTTTGCGCGGCTCCCCACAGCCCCGCGCCGTGCATGCTGATCACGAGCGGCGTTGGCTTGGTGGGGTCGTAGCTCGTTGGGACATAGAGCACGTACTCGCGTTGCTCCCCCGAGGACACGAAGGCGCCGTTGGGCCGATTCGCGGCGTAGAAAGACACCGCCTCTATCAGGGCCAAGACCGCAGGCAGGCTGATCAGCACGAGCACGGCGACCATGACACTGCCCCTGCGCTTCATGGTGGTCACCGATGCCGATTCCAGTCGAGCGCCAGCGGAGCCGCGGAGAGACGCGCCAGGGGGATGGCCAGGATCGCGACGAGTGCGAGCAAGTAGCGCGGAAAGAACGGCGTGGCCACTAGCCATACGAGTAGACCATAAATCGCGAGCACGACGACAGACCAGCACACCGCCCCAGTCACCAGCGTGCGCTCGCTCAGGAGACGGCTGCGATACAGCCGTGTGACGATCCAGGCAGCGGCAGACATTTTGACACCGACCAGAATCGCAAGGATCATGGGCAACGCATCCCATAGCGCACCCTGCACGCTCCCGTTGTCGATGATCCATTCCGCGACTAACCCCAGAAGGAACAGGAACGCCAAGGTGAGAAACACACTCCCTTTGACCATCCATGCGCGGCCGGTCATCCCGATGTACAGAGTCTGCACCAGCTGCTTCCATGTCGTGGCGATCAATCCCGAGCCGATCAGCAGCAGGGTCACGACGGCGCGGGGCGTTCCCACGGCTTCGCTGACCCGACGCACTCGTTCGATCACCATCGATCCGGTATCGGACAGGTGGAGCGCCAGCGGGATGGCGACGACGACCAGCAGCCACGCGGCCAGCGTGCTCCAGATCGTCGCCTTCAGCTTGGCGGCGATGAGCGCGGCGCTGGTCAACGGCCGCGTCCCGATGAAGGCTGTCAGATTCGCATTGCCCACCGTCGCGGCCGCGAACACGGCCATGAGCGGCGGAGTGAGCAGCACGGCGAGCAGTATGACGAAGACGAATGCCAGGGTGTTCCCCGGGATGAACAGCAAGGCCAATTCGAACGGCAGCAGCATACCCACCAACGCCGGCAGCGACCGGCCGTGCCGCCGCCATTCGAACCACGCTTGAGCGCCGGCGGGCGAAGCAAAATGGTCTCGCCGGCGCGGCAGGACATCCGGGCTGTTTCGGCGGTGAGCGAGCAGGCCCCCGATCAGGCCCCGCCAATCGGGCACGTCGCCGCGGCGCGCGCGGGCAACGGCAAAGCGGGCGACGAGATATGCGAGGGGAACGAGCGGCGCCAGGCCGGCTACCATCACGATCTCGGAAACGTCGAAATGGATGGCCAGGAGGACGATGGTGTCTATCACCGCGAGCCACAGCATGGTGACGATCACCCGAAGGCCTGGCAAACCGTACGGCATCCACGTCAGCGCCTGCGCCCAGGCGAGCAGCGCCGAGGCCAGCAGCGCCGGCCAAACCACTGGCACGTCCACTCCCGACGGCCACACCCCGACCAGCCTCATTGCCAGCCACAGAATCGCCATGACGGCCGTGCCAAAGAGCATCGGCCAGCCCGCCAGCGCGGCGGTCGTCACCGGCAGCGTGAACATGCGGGCGGGATACATCGATTGGCGCGCGGCCAGGTCACCGGTGAGGCCGAAACTGAATACCGCCAGGAAATACATGAACGTCGCCGTGAGGGGCACGGCCACCACGAAGGCAAAACTCTCGCCGCTCTCGAGGGTGACGGGCTGCCCGGCGAGGATCAGGAACTTGATCGTCGCGATGACGAGCAGGTAGCTGGCTACGGCGATCAGTCCCCAGCGATGCCGGTGGCGAAATTCCCAGGCGATGGTGAGCGCGGGGGAACGCAGGATCTACACGTCCTGGGGGGGGGCTGTCACGGCGGTCCCGACATGGGCGACAAAAATCTCGTTCAGCGAGGCGGCGCGTTCGCCGACGCGGTGCGATTGCTTGATCGCGTCCAACCGCCCGCTCAGTACGATCCTGCCCTGGCTGATCATCGTGACATGATCGGCGACCTGCTCCACTTCCTCCAGCAGGTGCGATGAGAAGAGCACGGTGCGCCCTTCATCGGCGATGGTGCGAATGATGGCGCCGAGGATGTCGCGGCGAACGATGGGGTCGAGGCCGGACGACGGCTCATCCAGGACCAGCAGCTCGGGCCGATGGGCCAGCGCGATCAGCAGTCCCGTCCGCGCCTTCTGTCCCTTGGAGAGGGTCTTGATTTTCGCCGTGGGGTCGAGCGCGAACGCCTGGCGCAGCTCCTCCGCGTACCCGTCGTCCCAAGTGGGATAGAATGCGCGCGAGTAGCGCATCAGCTCGTCCACGCGCATCCAGCCCGGGAGGTCGTTCTCTTCGGAGAGATAGCCGATCCGCGACAGGACGCCGACCGGATCGGCGACGGGGTCCAGGCCAAAGACGCGCACCGAGCCGCTTTCCGCCCGTAAGAGACCGAGAATGTGCTTGATGAGCGTAGTTTTTCCGGCCCCGTTGGCGCCGACGAGGCCGTAGACGGCCCCGCGTGGCAGCGACAGGCTCACCGAGTCCAGGGCCGTCGTGGCACCGAATCGGCGCGTCAGCTCCGAGACGTCGATGATCAGCGCAGCCGGCTTTCAACGAGGCGGGCGAGCTCGGTCGCGATTGCCTCGCGTCGGTCCCCGGAAAAAGTACGGGCCTTCACCACGCACAATCGACCCTGGGGACAGTCGAACCACAGCTCGCCATGCATGTGGTCGTATGTCGCGCCCTGGACGAAGTCGGCTTTGGGTTCGCCCCGGACCTGTTGGCGAATCAACGGGACCGCGATCGCATCGAACGCCGCCACCTCGATCGCGTCGCGCCACCCGTCCGGGTATCCCTCCAAGGGCTGAACGCGGGTGGCCGTCCAGCGGCAGCTCTGCAGTGCCCACTCGTTCGACAGGCTGCTCGAGCCGGGATCGTGGGGGCCGATGGCCTCCTCGATCTCGCCATCCGTGAGCAGGGCGCAGCGGTCGACCTCGCCGCTACCCGCGGCGCCGCCGCCAGAGGACCCGCTGCCTCCGCAGCCCGTGAGCAACACGAGCACACAGACGACAAGAGCGTGCGAGCGAATGCGGTAGCGACCCAAGACGAATGCCTCGATGCGAGGAGGGAGCGGTTGCGGTGAACCTACCGCCCCGGACGACCTCGGCAAGTCGGAGCTCGGTTCATGTCCCTCCGCTACCCAGTACCTTGGCGATCGCGGTGATGGTATTCCAGTTGCGCGTGGTGGCCGGGACCCCAAACAGCCGGTCCACCGTGCCGAGGTAACTGATGACCTTCATATGGCGCCGGTACACGCCGAAGACGAACCGGTTGTCCCTCGCGAGGATTTTCAGCAGCCACATGCCGCTGGAAGGAAAGCGCATGGGTGTCGACGGCGCCGAGTGGGGGCGTTTGGAGAGGACGCTCACGAAACGGACGATGTCGGGTCGCGCAGGCTGGTCCGCGAAACGATTCTGAGATATCAGTCTCGCAATCTCGCGGCCCTGGCAGATAATGATCTCGGTATCAAAGGGAAGCCTGCGCGCCAATTCGGCGTGGAGTCGCGCCCGGGTGACTGGCCGCCGGATCACGAAGGTGCCCGCCGCGCCGATGTTGACGGCATCGAGGTGCTTCAGTTGTTCGACGAGAGTGGTCGGTCGGAAGGTTCTGTGACCGCCGACGTTGACCCCTCTCAGAAGCACCACGAGTGCCACCCGTTTCCTCAAATCCCTAATGCCGCCCAAACACGTGTTTGAGCCAGTTCGGCGCGCGGAGGGCAGCGGAATCCGCCTGCGCCACTCGCCGAGCAGCCAGGGCTGGGTCAATGGTGGGGGCGACCACTTCGTCAGGTCCTTGGAGCGCGGCCATCGCGCGCTCGACAATGGGCGCTCCGTCTGGCACCGCAAGTCCAAACTCGATTTCCGCTCTGCGGCAGAATCGCTCCTGTCTGGCCCGATCCGCCATCTCGAGCTGGAACCCCAGGCGATGGAGGCGGGCGTGCATCGCCTCATGGAGAATCGTGGCGGCGATCTGGGATGGCGTAAAGTCGGGATTGACCGTGAACGTGAGCTCGACCATGCACGTGTGCTGGTCGGGAAGGTACGCACCGCGGCACGCGTAGCGTTCAATCACGATGCGAGCAAAATCGCGGCGCAGTCGACGAAAGTGATGAGGCGCGTAGCGCTCGATCAGACCGATCGATTGGTCGAGACGCCGCAGCACGTCTTCGGTCGATACATCGGGCCGAGTGTTATGGACGACGACTGGGATGCCACGGACGGTCGTGGAAGTGGTGAGCGTTGGCTGCATCACCGCCTAGAACTTGGACCAGAGGTACTGGTTCGTGACCTCATGGTGGAACTGGATCTCGGCGGCCTTCACCTCCGCGCCGAGCGCCTTGGGGCACCGGTCCGCCTGGAGCTGCTTCAGGTCGGCGAACTTGCCGTGGACTTCCTCGCCGAGCATCTCCTTCAGGAACGGGCTCGCTTTGTAGAGACGAATGGCGTCGTAGATGTTGTCCGAGAGGAACCGCGTGCGGCTCCGCTTGGTCTCATCGCCCTCCTCCATCGGTCCCTCGAGGCCGGTGCGGAAGATCGTGTAGATCGCGAGATACGGGTTGGCATCGGGTGCGATCGACCGGACCTCCACTCGCTTGGACCGCTCGTTGCCCAGCGGAATCCGGATCATCGAGCCGCGGTCGATCGGCGACGCCTTGATCTGATTCGGCGCCTCGAAGTGCGGGTCGAGCCGGCGGTAGGCGTTGACGCTCGAGTTCATCAGCAGGCAGATCTCGGCGCCGTTGGTGAGGATGCGCTGAATGAACTCCCATCCGGCCTTGGACAGCTGGTCCTGACCTTGCTCGTCCCAAAACAGATTCTTCCCTTTGCGCGCCACCGAGACGTTGGTGTGCATGCCGTTGCCGTTGATGCCGGTGAGTGGCTTGGGCAGGAAACACGCCGTCATGTCCATGCGCGCCGCCACCTGGCGGGACAGCAGCTTGTATAGCTGCACCTGGTCCGCGGCGATGCACGCCTCGGAGTAACCGTAGTTCATCTCGAACTGTGACGGCGCCACCTCGGGATGGTCCTTCTCGTTGGCGAACCCCATGGCGCGCTGCACCTCGGCCGAGGTGTCGATGAACAAGCGCAGCGCATCACCCGGCAACGAATGGTAGTAGCCACCGGTCGAAATGAACTCGAACTGACCGGTCTCGTGATAGCGGCGCTCGGCGTCCCGACCCTTGAACAGAAACCCTTCGATCTCATTGGCGGCGTAACACACGGTGCCGTCCTTGGCGAACAGCTTCTCGCCGTACTGCTTGAGCAGTCCCCGCATGTCCGCGGCGTACGTCGTTCCGTCGCGCTCCAGCACTTCAGCAAACACCAGCACCTTGCCCGCGCCGAATACATCCGCAGGCAGCAGGTAGAAGGCGGGCCAGTCCACCCGGAGCCGTAGATCGGATTCCTGCTGCCGGGAGAAGCCGCGAATGGACGAGCCATCGAACGTCAGGTTATCCACAGCACTGAGCAGGAATTTCTTGTCGTAGTCCAGCATGTGAAATCGGCCCTCGAGGTCCGTGAAGCAGACCGTGACGGCCTTGATGCGCTTCTCGTCCGTAAGGTATTTGAGACGCTCTTCCTGGATCTGCTGCGGGGAGACGTGGTCCATCCGTTGCTTTTTCCCCGCGAGGTTTCGCTCTTCGAGCTCGTCGTAGGGGATTTCCAGAAAGTCACGTAAGGCGGCGGTCATTCCTGCTCCTCGCGACGATGGTGAGTGATTTCACTAGGCGCATTTAATGTAAGCGGGTGCATTCTTAGCGTAAACGGTGGGGGTTTTATGGTAAAGAGTGGATTCTAGGGACGTTGCGCAGCGTGCTCAGTGCTCCTCGAGGTCGTGGGCCGAGACCACGCGCCCGCCAAAACGCGATCGCACTTCGGCGAGCAACGTCTCCTCGGACGCGCCGAAGAACAGTTGATGATACAGGATCAAGAGCCCGGGCTTCGCCTGTGTGGCGATGTCGCCCAGTTGCGTCGCCGACGTATGCGCCTGCGCGTGGTAGGCCTGGCGCTGGCGCGGCAAGGTCGCGAATCCGGCATCCGAGTACACCTCGTGGATCAACACATCGCACCCGCGACACTGCGCGGCGATCTTGGGATTGGCGCGCGTGTCGCCGCTGATCACGATCGTACGGTCCGGTGTCTCGATCCGATATCCAAACGCGTACGTCCAGGCGGCGTGCGGAACCGCGAACGCGCGCACCACGATCAGCGAATCCTGAAACACGATCCCCTCGGCAACCTCGTGCACGATCGCCTGCCACCCGTTCGGCGACGGTCCTCCGGATGACGCCACCCGCTCAGCGATGTCCTCCGCGTTGCCATCGAGGATGCCGCGCACGAGGCGTTGCGTGCCGGGCGGCCCGTAGATGTCGAGCGGGGCGACTCGGCCCTGGATCCACGGCGTGAAGATCACGTCGGCCAGGCCGAGGGTGTGATCCGAGTGCAGATGGGTGAGGAACAGGCGCTCGAACCGCGGTGCCGGTTGGGCCGTGGCGGTGCGCGCCGCGAACCCTTGCACGCCGTTGCGACCGGCCGCGGCGGCGCGCCGCACGACACCTGCCCCGGCGTCGAACAGGTACGCCACCGAGTCGACCACGATGGCGACGGCTGGTCCGCTGCGATCGGGGTCGGGGATCGGCGTGCCGGTCCCGAGCATCACAATCCGGGTTCTGGGCGATTGCGAGACGGCCAGGGAAGGGAGCAGGGCGAGGAGGCCGAGGAGTGACCACAGCGCGGGCACAGGCATGGGCATCTGGTTAGGTGGCTGCTTTCGGCACAACGTGCCACCCGGGCTCCAATATCGGTACAGTTGCGCAGGCTGGTCCTCCGTCGCCGGCGGTCCCGTGTATTCGCGATTCGAGCGTGGCGCCCGACACGGCAAGCGTGGCCTCAATCAACGTCCAGGTGATGCCGGTGAGCGGCACCTTCGCGCGGCGATCCCAACAGGAATCGGGTTGTCCGGCGCGCTTTCCGGAATTCACATAGAGAAACCGAGCGTCCGGCGGTCCCTGCGCAGCGGGACCGAGAAGCGTCGGGCGGCCGTTCGGCCGTTTGGCACCGATCCGCAGCCGTAGATCAAAGGAAACCTCCGTGGCGCTCACCTTGCTCGGGGCAACAAGCTCGGCCCGGCCGCACTGAAGCGCGAATGTCACCTGAGGCGGCGGCCGGAGCACGGTCACGCGCTCCGGAAGCTCGTGCGTTACGGAGGCATTCTGAGACCAGGGCTTCTTCATGTCCAGCCGCCACGAAATGTTGTTTGAGGCGGACGAGCCAGGTGCCGCCACCCGACGCGTGGTGCTGCGCGAGCCACTGCCGCCACTGTTGCCGCGTTCGCACGTCGAGATTGATGAGACGCTCTGCCTCGCGCGCACCCTCGAACGCCGCACCAGCGGTGGCCTCCAACGCCCGCTTAGGCCGCGCCGGTGGCAATCTCTGGCACAGCCGCACCGGAACCAGGTGCTGGAGCGCGACGCGCCAGCAGCAGCGATCCGGAACCGATCGCAGCGCCCAGCGCACTACTGACGCCCATGCCAGTAAACAACGGTACGAGTGTCACGGACTCCCGCACAACTATCGGCAACATCGCGAGGCTCAGTCACGGCCTGCGGAGCGCTTCGCCGCCGTACCACAAGTAGGCAATCGTGAACATGCACCGTTGCAGCAGGCCTGCTGCGTGCGGCCACGCCGACATTCCCAGAGGAATGAGGACCGAGGCGGCAAAGGCTGTGATGTCGAATGCGCGCGTGAAGAATGTCGGCGCTGGCCGCCGTATCGTCACGAGCGCCACGCCGATCGCAAACGCGAATCCCATCCCGGTGGCGGCGACCGAATGCAGCACGTCTTCAGTCTGATCGAAGGAGACGGCAGCCTCCCACGGCTTGTGCGAAAACGTAGCGGCGGCGACCATGAGCACTCCGAAGGAACGCAACAGGTACTTTCCTCCGGATCCCCAACGCCGACCCGCCACCCCGCTCAACCACAGCGCGGCCAGGCCCATTAGCAGGAGCCCGAGACGAGCTACCCAGGCGCCCTCGACTCCCTGGGCGGCTGATTCGCTGATCGTATGCCGGACCCACGAGTAGGATGACGGCAGCCGCAGCGGCGCCGCACCCAAGGCGGCCGCTGACAGCACGAGCAGCGTCACGATCCCGGCGCGCTGGTTGGCCACGTCGGCATGCGGCTCCAATCTTTGCGTGCTCGCCGTCACGACTCCCGATCCGACCACACGACCAACTCGTTGCCGAAGGGATCAGCGCAGCGGAAACTGCGCCCTCTCCACGAGCTCGCGATCCCGCTTCGGATCTCGGCGCCACGTGCCTTCAGCGTGGCGAGCGTCGCTTCGAGATCCCGAGCTTGGACGACGAGGCGGCCTCCACCGGCGACGCCACGCTCCCGCTTCTCAACTGCGACCGAAACGTCGCCCGCATCGAGCACGGCGTAGCTGGAGTCCTGATAGGACGCCTTCCAGCCGAAGGCCCCGTCGTAGAACGCCACGGCGGCGCGGACATCCGTGACGGGAACCTCTACCAACTGGATGGAGTGGTCGGGATCCTGGCAGGCTGAAAGCGCAATGGGCAGTGCCAGGAGAATCTTATGGACGGGAGGCAGGAACCGCGCACCGGACGTCGCCAGAAAGGCGCCGACGACGATCATGCGGCCTTCCGTGACGGCAGGCGCTCGCGCAGGCGCTCCTTTCCGCCAAGGTCCAGGCCGAACGACACCTTCAGGGCGTCCTCCGCGCACACGGTGATGCACGTCTGGCAGAGCATGCACTCGGTCGAGAGGATCCGCTGTCCGCTCCTGATGTAGTCCAGCAGTTGGATGTCCATCGGGCACATCTTCACGCACGCTTCGCATTCCGTGCACTTCTCGCGCTCCGCTTCGATCTTCAGCAGCGACAGGCGCGACGTGGCCTTCAGGAATACGGGGATCGGGCAGAGGTATTTGCAGAAGGCCCGGTTGTCTCGAAGGGCATACGCCATGCCCACCGCGGCGACGTAGTACAGTGCATTGCCGGCGAGCATCCACCTGAGTCCGGCCGCGCTGCCGAAGTGGACCTGGTCGCGGTAGCCGAACCCGAACCAGAGTAGGAGCACGAGTCCCAGGCTCAAGGCGAAGTGCCCGTATCGGAGCCGGTCCCAGCGGCCCGGGACCCGGCCGGGCGAGCGCTGGAACGGCAGCAGATCCAAGACCATCAGCGTCCAGCACGCCCATCCGCACCACAGCCGGCCGAACAGCAGCGGGCCCACGATTTTTGCGATCAGGTAGTGCATCAGGGCGGCTCCACCAAGGCCGGCAAGTACGGAGAAGAACACCCACTCGATCTGGACGTTTTCCGATTGGATGGTCCCCACGTAGATGAGGAGCAATCCGCCCACCAGCACCAGCGTGAGTTTCCGCCCGCGCTGTTTCTTCTTCTTGGGGAGTGTGGAGTAGAGTCCCAGGCCGACACCCAACGCGGTCCCGATGTAGCCGAACAGCAACAAGGGTTGGAGGTAACCCGACAGCCGCCACGCCAGGACCGCGACCGTCCAAAAGGAGAGGAAGGTGACGCCGGGGAGGATCAGCTGCCGAGCACGCACTGAACGCATGCGACCGAGACCTCTTTGGTGCAAGGTCTGTTCACCGAGCCAGGCCGGTCGGGCCCGGTGAGGACGATGGCGAGTGAGCCTTGAAGCAGGGGTGAGTTTTTCATGAGGTGTTTGACGGTACGCAGGTGCTTTCCCGGCCTCGCGCCGTTCTTACTCGGGCCCCGTCTGTAGCAGATGGGCGGGGTGCAATAGACGTCTGGGTTTGGCTCGAGCGTGCGGGGTCTGTCGCTACAAGCAGAAACTCGCGTCTCGCATGCATCAGCTCGGGCGTTGTGATGACGACGGCCGCAGGAGGGCGATCGCGATGGCGGGCAGCAGGACCCACGGAATGTCCGTGAGAAACTTGATGTGGTATTCCGGCATCAGCAGCGCGTGGGGCACCATCGCGATGCCGTGGGCCAGGTTGGCCCAGGCCGTGAAGTCCAGGAACAGCTTGTGGGCGAGCGGATCGCGCGCGGCGCGATAAATGAAGATCGACCACACGATGTAGACCGCGAACAACATCGGCGGGATGGGATCCGTGACGCGATCCCAGATCAGCACGTGCCACGCGCCGCCAGGATCGAGAATCGGTGCCCGGGCGATGAACCCGATCATGAGACCACCAAACAGGATCAGCGATAGGATCGCGTAGGCGCGAAGGAATACCTGCAGCGCGCGCAGCTTGGAGTCGTCCGTCATGGGGATCCTGCGGTGGCGGTTGTCATCTCAGACCGAGCTTCTTGCCGGCCGCGAGCAGCGCGATCGACTCGGAAGGAATTGCCAGGCTTTGCCGTTCGTCTTCATGGCTTTGGCAATATAGGCGGGCAGCTCCGTGATCGGCGGATGTGCCGCTAGCGGTTCGCCGTTGGAGCCGCAGCGAGGCCGGCGGGGGCGAGCAGGGCAGCGGCCTTGAGTTTGTTCCAGCGTCTTCGGTTGATGTCCGACCATTTGCTCGTCGGTTTACGCGGCGTGACCTTGATGGCGTAGCGATTGGTGTCCAAGCGTTTGATCAGAGCCGCCTACGGGATCGCGATCAAGCTGCAGCGCGCTGAAGAAGATTCATTCCCTAATCTAGCACGGCGCCAGCTTCAAAGTTTATATCAGGCAGTGTCGGAGCGCCCGCTCACCGTCCTCGATCGGCCCGGCATAGCAGGTACCCATCATCACCACCGGGCGCCAGTGCAGATCCTCGGGGATGACCGGTAGCGGTGGTGGTGTCGATGTGTTCATCGTGAAGCCGCTGCTGCACATCCTCGACAACTTTATTGACGAACCAAGCGGTATCGCTATCGAAGGACGCCACATTCTTCGCTTCCATGGCGACGATCCATTCCAACCCACCGTGACCTGTCGCCCGTAGATCCCGGCGCGGACGGTCGAGCTGCTCAGTGAGCGCGGGCATAGGCAAGGACGAGGGCGCCACGGCTCAAGGCGCGGATGGTATACGAGCGCGTCTCACGAATGCAGCGCCAGTGATCACGCCAAGGACTCCGGACAGCGCGATAACCACTACCAACCACAACTGGTCCTCGCTTTGCCACCACGCGTAGCTCACCATCAACGAAGGAACCGCTGCGATGGAAGCGTGAAGGACCGGCGCGTGACGCGCGATTCTCGCTGCCACGAAGGCGCCCACCGCTGTGGCAACGTAGAGCCTCACGGCGAGGCCCCACTGCCATGCCAGCGACCAAAACAGGTCTGGCCACCGGAAGGCGATCGCAGCGAGAGCGTTGATCAGGATCGCGGTAGCTAGACCTGCGGCGAGACTGGCGAGGTTGCGGATCACGAGCTTTGCCAAAGCACTGCGATGATCATCCAACGACCGCCCTCCTTCGCGAGCAGGAGGTAGTCGGTCCCCCACCAGGCGGTGAGCTTGGCGCTCGCGGTCTGGTCCTGCATGTCGTAGATCACAATCTCCTTGGGCGCTCCGGCCGGCGTCCGGTTGCGGCCGGCTCGGACGCCGGCGGCGTACGTCAGGAATTGAGCGAAGGGCATGGCTTCGCCCGCGTAGGCGGTGTCCGGCCGTGGGCGCCAGTAGCCATACTTTCGGACCTGGGGCCACACACTCCGGAGAAGGCGCGTCGAATCGCCCTCGTAGAAGCCTTCGACATAGTCCAGCACCGCGAGACGCACGGCCTCGCGATCCGCGGCGCCCTGCGCGAACGCCGGCGGACCAAGGGCTGCGGCAAGCACGACAACAAGCAGAGGGAATGGCCGTCTCATGATTCTCCTCCCAGGGGTCGGATCAGCGCCGCGGTTCCTCATAGAGTCCGAACTCGTTCCCGACCGGATCCGCGAATACGGCAAATGCGCCCATCCCGACGCCGATGTCGGTGCGCGGCGTCAGGACGCGGCCACCTGCCGCCTGGATCCGGTTGAGGGTGTCCGCAATGCCATCGACCATGATATAGGTCCGGGTGCGTTCGTCAGGGGTCCGATCGCTCTCCTTCACCCAGGACCCGCTCACGCCACCAGCGTCATCAAAGGCCAGCTCCCCATCGCCACGTCGCCGGACCTTCCAGCCGAAAATGGAGCTGTAGAAGTCCGCGGACGCTTCGGCTGTCTTCGCCGGTATTTCCAGATAACAGATCTTGCCGTGTGGCATTTCGTCTCCGACTCCCAATCTAGGCGCGAAGGCGCCAACCCTCGAGCAATGGGACTGTTGCGCAGGCAGGACCCCCATCGCGCCCCGTACCTGCGATGCGCGCTTCGAGCACCTGCCGACCATCCGTCAGCGCCGCGTTGACCAATGCCGTGGTGATGCCGCGCAGCGGAATCTTGGCGCGTCGATCCCAGGCCGTCCCCTGCTGTCCAGCGCTACGGCCCGAGTTGATGTAGACGAACCGTCCGTCCGGGGGCCCCTGCGCCGCCGGACCAAGGAAATTGGGATGGCCGCCGCGCTGGGGCCCTAGACGCAGGGTGAATTCGAACTGAAGGTCGTCACGTGTCACGCGCGTCGGCGCGACGAGATCCGCGCGACCCTCTTGCAGGCGGAACTGGACCCCCGCCGGGGGCTGCAGGACGGTGATACGGAGCCGAACCGCGGCGGGTTGGGGTTTCACCAAACTCACGATCGCGCTTGAATGCGGAACAGCCGCCAGGCCCACACCGCCAGCGCCGCCGCGAGGAGCGTGAGAAGCAGGTACCAGGCGTGCGTCGCCAGGTGCGGCTCCACGATCACGCGCCAGATGTGTAAAACGGCGATCGAGCCAAAGAGCAGTCCGGTCGTCATCAGGTATGTTCTCACGGCTTGGCTCCTGGACAAGTGGGTGGATCGTACGCTGATCGGCCGCACGCCTCCCGCAGCCGACGCGTTCCCGGACGCGACACGCGCCGGCCTGGGGGCCGACGCGTGACTCTGTTGTCAGGTGGCTCCGGCGCTGGCTACCGCACCGTCACCTGGCCCTTCTTCATGTCCAAGAGGGGATAGTCGGGCGCGGCCGTGCAGGGAGTCGGATCTGGATTCGTCAAGCTGATCTGATCCGGAGGGTCGTTGGCGGAGGTGCCATTATCCACGACACGAGTACCGACCGGCACGCCGGTAAGATCGACGTCTCCGATGCGACCCGAGGTAATGGTGCCGCTCACCCAGGCCTGGTTGCCGACCACATTCACGCAGTCCACGGCGGCGTGAATGCCGTTGCCGTGCCCGAACTGGTCGGTCCACTGTCCCGATGCGCTGCCGTCGGCTCTCAGGAGTGCGATCAGGGAGAAGTTCGCGTCGCCGCCTGGCCCAAAAAGGTCTGCGTCTGGGCCGCCGACCGACACCCGGTGCACCACGGTGTTCCTAGACAGGTTCGCCACGGCGCCGCCCGAAGTGAAGGTCGGGGAGCCAGCGGTCGGCGACGTGGATGTCGACTGGTCACATCCGAGGACGAGTAGCCCGATGGCGGCGAGCGCGAGATGGGTGTTTCGCATGGCGGACTCCGAAGTGGGGAGAATCGCAGCGAGCATCCCGAGGCGTTGCTCGAGCTGTGTTGTGAGGCACCGGGACGACGGTGCTGCCTCAGGGGGGGCCTTCACTCGATCTTGTAACTCTTATCGACGGCGAGCGCTAGAGGGACATGGCCCACCCGCCGCGAACAGCGCAAGGCTTCATGCGCTGGCTAACCACTGGCAAGCGCATTCGTGGCCGACCTAAACCACCGCCCAATGTTGGATGATCGCCTGAGGGCAGGTCGTGGGGTGACGTAATCGATGTACCAGCGGAGCAGGCCGTCCCAGATCTGAAATGATCCTGGAGGCCGCAGCTCCCACCCCAACTGCTCCAGCGAGAAGTTGCTCTTGGCGAGGTTGCGCGCCATCGAGGTTGTGACCCAATTCGATTCATGGTCGGCGCCACCGAGCGTGATTGGCACGAGATGGTCGATAGTGGCGGCTAGCTCGTTGAAGGCTGGATGGGTGGCATCGGTGCGCCAAGCGGGATGATGCGGGAAGGCGTCCGGGCACGACACGTGAATGATGTGGAGGACAGGGGGAAAGACCAGTCGGGCACCGGAGTTCCGGTCGATGAAACCGTCTCGCATGAAGACGGGTACGGCTTGCGCAGGCCCGTACGTACGCTTGGTGCTGGAAGAAGGAACGAACGGATACTCGTGCTGAAGGATTTCAGCGGCGGCGTCAGGCCCGTTCGCTGCAAGGGTCGTGCACACCTGCGCAATGACTGACGAGTTATCGGGCATGACATGATGTGTGAAAGCGCCAGATATCCGTCATGCCGCGATCTCTTGTCGATACAGATACTTCTGGAATCCTGCGAACACCCTCCCGATCTCTTCCGGTTTTCCCAGATCGGCCACCGCGTCGGAGATGGAGTCGTGGTACTTGAGCCGGAGCAACGGGGTCAATTTGCCCTGGTCGAGTTCTTCCACGCCAACGCTCACGTAGTGCGAGAGCACGAAAGCCAGAAAGACCTGCTGCTTGCTGTTGAAGTGGGTACTGATCGCCACTTTGGCCGTTGCGGCGCGTTGTTCGCGCGTGAGCGGCGGCAGCGCGTAGGCCACATGGGCCAGCACATCGAAGAGGTCGCTTTTCTCAGCGTCGATGATCTTCTGCATCTCGGCCATCTGCTCACGGCCAAACCCCTTCTCGGCGAGTCCTTGCAGGAGTTTGGCGCGGGTGTCAGGCGCGCTCCACAATTCGCGCAGATCGGCCTCACTCTTGAAGAACTCGGGCAGTTTTCCGAAGAGCATTTCCAGGAACTGCTGCGCTGATATCGGCGTGCCGTCGGGGTGCCAGAAGCTCGTCACCACCATGTGCTGAATGGATCGCTCCTTCCCGTCCGCAAGCCGAACCTTGATCTTGCTCGGCGCTATATAGGGCGGCGGTGGCGGACCCGTGACCGGACCCCGGTCGCGTTGGCCCGGTCCGCTGACTCCAGCCGGCGGCTCAGCCGCGATCGGCTCCCCATCCCACTCCGGATCGCTGAAATGATGGTGCGCCTTCACGAAGTCGTAGATCGTGAAGTAGTCCTTGCCATCGTACAGCCGAGTGCCGCGTCCGATGATCTGCTTGAACTCGATCATCGTGTTGATTGGGCGCATCAAGACGATGTTGCGGATGTTCCGGGCGTCCACGCCGGTGGAGAGCTTTTGCGAAGTGGTCAGGATCGTTGGGATCGTCTTCTCGTTGTCCTGAAAGTCGCGCAGGTGCTGCTCGCCCAGCTCACCGTCGTTGGCGGTGACCCGCTGGCAGTAGCTCGGTTCCGTGCTCGTCTTCATCTGGTTGATGAGGTCGCGCACGGCCAGGGCGTGATCCTGCGTGGCGCAGAACACCAGCGTCTTCTCGTTCTGGTTGATCTGATCCATGAAGATCCTCACGCGGTGGGCTTCGCGCTCCTTGATCTCGATGACCTTGTTGAAGTCACTTTCGATGTAGCGTTTGCCACTCTCCACCTCGCCCTCGACTAGCCGGTCATCGGGCGTGTACACATACTCGTCGAGCGTCGTGGCAATCTGCTTCACCTTGAATGGCGTGAGGAAGCCGTCGTTGATGCCTTCCTTGAGCGAGTAGATGTAGACCGGCTCGCCGAAGTAGGCGTAGGTGTCGATGTTGTCTTGGCGCTTGGGCGTGGCGGTGAGGCCGAGCTGCACCGCCGGGGCGAAGTACTCGAGGATTGCGCGCCAGTTGCTCTCGTCGTTCGCGCCGCCGCGGTGGCACTCGTCGATCACGATGAAGTCGAAGAAGTCCGCTGGGTATTCGCCGAAGTAAGGCGACGGCTGGCCATCCTTGGGTGGGCCGCTCATGAAGGTCTGGAAGATGGTGAAGAACAAACTGCCGTTCTTCGGCACCTTGCCCTTTTTGCGGATGTCCTCCGGCGCGATGCGCACCATCGCATCCTCGGGGAACGCGGAGAAGGCGTTGTACGCCTGGTCGGCGAGGATGTTGCGATCGGCGAGGAACAGGATGCGCGGGCGTCGCGATGGTTCTCGACTCAAGTTCCAGCGGCTTTGAAACAGCTTCCACGCGATCTGAAAGGCAATCATGGTCTTGCCCGTGCCCGTCGCCAGAGTGAGCAGAATCCTCTGCATATCGTCGGCGATGGCGTCCAACACCCGCTCAATTGCGATGTCCCGAAAATACCGTTCACCTAATGTTCCGCCCTTGTCCTCGAAGGGCACGGCGGAAAAGCGGTCGCGCCAGGCATTCGCGGCGGCGAAGGTCCGCGCCCACAGCTCGTCTGGGGTGGGGTAGGCCGACAGCTCGCCTTCTTTGCCCGTCTGCATGTCGACGCCGTAGATGCCCTGGCCGTTGCTGGTGTACGCGAATCGCACAGCCATCTTCGTGGCGTAGTCCTTCGCTTGCGCGACGCCCTGGGTCAGCGGCTGGTCCCAGGCTTTGGCCTCGTTCACGGCGAGCTTGCGGTTGCGATAGACCAGGACGTAGTCGGCGTGGTGCGACCGGGCGCGCCGGCCGAGGCCCTCGATGCGGCCCGGCGTGATGGGATACTCGCGCAGGATCTTGCTGCCCTCGACGACGCTCCAGCCGGCCGCCTTCAAGGCGGGATCAATGTGCTCGGCTCTGGTCTCGGCTTCGTTCATGCGTGCCCTAGAGTTCCCCGCTGAAGGCTTGATCCAGCAGCGACTTTCTCAACTTCTCCAGCACGGCGAGCTTACGTTCGTAGAGGGACTCAAGGCGCCGGGTTTCTCCGGAAAGTAGTTCAATTCTCTCCACGATCTTCGCCCGCTCTGTGACCGACTTCGGAATCGAAATCGGAATCGAGTTCAACGCCTTTTGGGTGAGCTTCGGCTGGGCAGCGCCTCTGATGTATTCGTCCAGCTTGATGCTCTCCAAGTAGAACTCGACGAATCGTTGGGTCACCATGTTCTCAAACTTCAGTATGTGTGCGTGATTGTTTACCCAGTATTTGCCGGACACCGAGAAGGCGATTGGCGTCGATCTCATCAGCAAGTTTGCACCGTCCTCGGATACGACCAGCGCGTCACCATCGAAGATGTAATCCGCAACGTAATCGACGATACCGGAAGCTCCGTAGTACGGGTATTTGCCGCTCTTGCGGTCGCTCTTGGTGATGGGAATACGCTTGCTGTCGAGGTTAGTGGAAATCTGGTCCACAGTCTTTTCCACCCACCCTTCGCCGCGCAGGGTGAGGACGTATTGGAGGTGGCTTTCGAAGAGAGCGCGGGCGTTTTGGAGGTTCTTTTCGGCGTTGGCTTTGGCGGTGGCGATGCCCTCAAACGCTTCGTCGAGGATGCCGACTATCCGCTGCTGTTCGGGGCGAGCGGGATAGGCAATCTCCAGCTCTTTAAGCAGTTTGTAGTGACGGGCATACCCAAGAGAATCCAGATTCGCCGCCTGTAGCTGGTAGAAGAAGAACTTCGGTAACAGTAGATCCCGTGGCTGCAACACCTTCACTCCGTCGGCTCCTAGGACGAAGTCGAAGTCGACGTACTTCAAAACCTTGGTGTGGTCACCGAATACCACGATTGGTGTCGTTACTTTGAAGAGGTCTGCCTCGTTGTCCCAATAGCCATTGATGAACTCCTCCTCTTGGGAAATGACCGGATACGCACCCTCATCGAGGAAATCCTTCCGCTGAATCTTTGACGTGTAGGTCACCCTTTCGATGCACTCCTCGAAAGGTTGCTTTTTCCAGCTCACATTCATAAGAGCGCCTTGATGCTCGTCAGCA
Source organism: uncultured Gemmatimonadaceae bacterium (assembly GCA_964596925.1). GTDB lineage: Bacteria > Gemmatimonadota > Gemmatimonadetes > Gemmatimonadales > GWC2-71-9 > DASTHG01. The sequence continues at coordinate 304,871 of CAZQWQ010000072.1, forward strand.
CCACTGCGCTCTCGGCGTCCAGCGCGGCGATTTCGTCCATGATCGCCTGCGGGGTGCGGTGGGTGACTTCCTCGCCGCCGTTCGGGTTCCGCACCGGAAAGTCGAATGTCGTCAGGTCGATGCTCTTGGCGTCCACGCTCCAGCTCTTGTGCGAGTCCGCCTTGGTCTTCTGCAGCTGCACGAACTCGGCGAGGTCGTCGTCGTTGAGTGGATTGGTCTTGCCGAGGTTGCGGCCGGGGTCGAGCTGGTAGAACCAGACCTTGCGCGTGGGCGCACCTTTCTCGAAGAACAGCACCACGGTCTTCACACCCGCGCCCTGGAACGTGCCGCTGGGACAGTCGAGCACCGTGTGCAGGCTGCAGCTTTCCAGCAGAAGCTTCCGCAGGCTCACAGAAGCATTGTCGGTGTTGGACAGGAAGGTGTTCTTGATGACCACGCCGCCGCGCCCGCCGGCCTTGAGCATTTTGATGAAGTGCTGGAGGAACAGGAACGCCGTCTCGCCGGTGCGAATGGGGAAGTTCTGCTGGACCTCCTTGCGCTCCTTGCCGCCGAACGGCGGATTGGCCAGCACCACATCGAAGCGGTCCCTCTCCTGGATATCCGTGACGTTCTCGGTGAGCGTGTTGGTATGAAGGATGTTGGGCGCCTCGATGCCGTGCAGGATCATGTTCATGATCCCGATGACGTAGGCGAGGGATTTCTTCTCTTTGCCGAAAAAGGTCCGGGTCTGGAGTGTCGTGAGGTCCTTGGTGGTGAGCTTGCCCTTTGCCTTCATGTACTCGAATGACTCGCACAGGAAGCCCGCCGAGCCGACCGCGCCGTCGTAAATACGCTCGCCGATCTTGGGCTGCACCACCTGAACGATGGCGCGGATGAGCGGACGCGGGGTGTAGTACTCGCCGCCGTTTCGCCCAGCGTTACCCATGTTTCTGATCTTGGCTTCGTAGAGGTGGGAAAGCTCGTGCTTCTCTGATTGGGAGCGGAAGCGCAGCTCGTCAATGTGGTCGATGATCTCGCGCAGGTTGTAGCCGCTCTGGATCTTGTTTTTTATCTCCCCAAAGATCTCCCCGATCTTGTATTCGATTGTGTTCGGCCCGCTGGCCTTCTCTTTGAAGCCGTGCAGGTAGGGAAAGAGCTTCAGAGTGACGAAATCACGCAGGTCGTCGCCAGTGAGGGCGGTGTTGTGGTCGAGCTTGCCGTCCTTGCTCTTGGGCGCGGCCCAGCTTTCCCAGCGGTAGGGTTTGTCGAGGATGTAGGTGTATTTCTTCCCCTCCAGGGCGGCTTCGGTGCCTTTGTCCTGTTCGAGTCCGTCGAGGTATTTCAGGAACAGGAGCCAGGAGGTCTGCTCAGTATAGTCGAGCTCGGTGGTGCAACCGGCCTCTTTCCTGAGGACGTTGTCAATATTCTTGAAGACTTGTTCGAACATGGCTCCTAGCCGTTATCGAATGGTGTTGCAGCAGCGGGTTGCCGTGTTAGCGGCGAGCTTAACGGAATTCGCGTAAGCTGCGGTCTGCGGCGGCCACAGACAAGAAGATCTTGTTCCGGAGCAGCCGCCGCGATACGACGATCGAGGCGGTACCGGCGCCCGCTTCTACTTCCGCCACCCCGCACCAGGCCGGTGAGCGCGGGACCAACGTGAACACCAACGGCCTTTGCTACGCCAATACCTCCCCAAAGGGACGATGGCACGCCTCGCCCGGCGCGATTGCGACGCGCTCGCTGCCTCGCTGAATCACCAACCTCGGAAGCGGCTCGGCTTCCGTACCCCGGAGAAGTGCCGTGGACTATAGAACAGGACGCCGCACTCGCTATCGGGGAACGTTGCAGTTCAAAGTTGATATCAGACTGCTCGCGGTGGAGGCTTCGTGCCTCGGGACGCAAACTTCGCCTGCCAAAGAAGTTCTTCGAATCGCCGCAGGTGCCGCCGGAACCGCTCCCGCTCCCGATTGGGTGCTGCCTCATACCAAGGGAAGACATAAACTCCCGTGGCGAACCACAGTAGGCGCGAAGTCGTATATAGCACCTGCATAACTTGTTGCGGAGTTCGGGTCTCGATGAAGGGTCCGTGGGAGATCAACGCTTCACTGATTCGGCCCCAGTCGCGCTGGAATAGCGGATTACCGTGCTTTGCAGCGCAGAAGATCTGGTATTTGCGCTCTTGTTGCGCAAACTCTTCTTCTAACTTGGCATCTTCGAAACCAAGTGCGCGGAGTGTCGCTCTGACCGCGGCCTTTCGGTCGCGAGTGCTTGGGAAGGATTGCTCCATGGTATCATGGTTTTCCCATCGTCTGGCCCTCTCCTCGTCAGTGCCGATGAAACCCATGGCATGCGTGAGCTCATAGATGGTTGCTCCAAGGGTCATTGCTTGAAGGATGTACCCCCTGAGACCCGCGACCTCCACCAACCTCAGGTCATTCGACAGGCGGACCAGGAGCCTGGTCTGGACGGTTCTGGCTTTCAAGCCGGCTCCGGGAGGGGCTGCGGACACCATCAGGATCGCGGCGCGAACCACGGCGTGAGCACTGTGAGCTGTCCGGAGGTGCGTTCGCAGCTTGGGCCGCAGCCTGCGGGCCACCTCGGCTTCAACGGTGGTCCAAGGAATGGGCGAAAACCGAGGCGACATGGATCGGCGAGCAGCCTAACGTATCGCGTATAAGCTGCGGCCTCCGGCGGCCACAGACAAGAAGACTTCTTCCTACAAGTGGGGCCGCGGCGGGCCGATAGCTCAATTGCTAGGTAGGCGGCGGCGCCTATGACATTCGTTTGTATCCCGGAATGCTCGCGATACCGTCTGGCACATCTACTCGAGAGCCAATTCGCAACTGAGGGCACCGACGATAGGCCTGTTCTGATGAAAACACAACGTACCCGTGGGGGTCAAAAAGCGCTCCAGGGAACCGGGTCAACGGCATGTACCAAATGCCAAACTTGTGGAACAGCGCGTGCTGCGCCCCGACCTTCCATTTGGCATTCAGAGCGCGGCCGGTGTTTGTGGGATAGCCTGACACGAGGCTCTCCTGTTCAGCTGTCCTCACTTAGGGACGCGGCTGTCACCGTTGCGGTCGACGATCCCGCCGACCGTCCTGCGTTTCACCTGCACCGGGATATCATGAGCATCGCGGGGCGGACCGCGCACCGGACCGACGGGCGCTCCATAGCCCAGCTGTCTGGTGCATACACTTGTTAAGCGGCGACATCTGCATCATGCCTCTTCGTCGAAGTAGTCAGAGTCGATGCGCTTGAGCTCATACGTTGCGCGGGAGGAAACGCCAATGTCGAGGTCGAGCATATAGTCGGTCAGCGCTCGGCCGTCAATGAGAACCACTCGAGGATCTATATGACTAACATAGTCTTTGGCGTCCGCGGAAAAACTGCCGGTGGTAATGAAGACTCCCTTCCTCGCACGTTTGCCGTGTAGCGCGCCTACGAACTTCTGGATTTCCGGCCGGCCCACCGTGCCCTCCCACTTTTTGGCCTGGATGTAGATGGTCTCGAGCCCAAGCCGGTCCTCGCTGATGATGCCGTCTATTCCCTCGTCACCTGATGCTCCGATAGCGCGCCCAGCATCGATGCGGCTGCGCCCATAACCCATTTTCAAGAGGAGTTCGACTACTAGGGACTCGAAGAACTTCGATGATGCAGACTTGACGCGGTTCAGAAGTTCCGTTCCAAGCTCCAACCGAATGTTCTGGTGTGCCTGCTCTAATGTTTCCTCGGGAGTGATGGCTGTCCCTGGCGGCGGTGAAGAGCTGCCCTTTGGTTCGGCTGGACTGGCACTGGCCGATCGAAACTCTCGGAACTCCTCGAATTGCTCGAGGAACCCGATGTCGATGCGGGACGGCTGCCCTTCCAGAACCTTGAGACCTCTGTCCGTGACCCTGAAATGTCCTCTCTTCGGTGTCGTAAGCAAACCTGCTTGTCCGAGGTAGGATCTTGCCCAGGCAACACGATTGTCGAACCGACTCTGGCGACCGCTGGGCAGCAATTCATCACGCTCGGCAGTGGCCACGCTGAAAACCGACGCGAGGTGGTCGCGTGCTTCGGCGAGCGAGTGCTCCTTCTCGTCTCGCGCCATCAGAAGCAGTGGTAGCATCATCGACTGGAAGTCTGGAATCGCCACTCGGTTCCTCACAGATATTCGGTCGCCGTCCAAAGGATCGTGCCCCGGCCTGACAGCTTCATGCTCTTTGCTAGGACGGCGCGCCTTCTTTTCGCATCTCCGACTGCCAAACTCGTCAAGAGCGCCAGGGCTACCTGCTAGCCGAAGGATTCGGTCACGGCCCCTTCGCCGTCACCGTGAACACCCCGCCGTCGCTCCGCCCGTTCACCGCCGGGTTGTACATCTCCTCGGCGTGCACCGGCGGCCGCACGAACACCCCCGGCGTCGTGGCGCGGGCGACATAGGTCATCGTGTACGTCCCGGGCCACAACGTGGTCGCGACGTACACCACCCGGTCGTCGCGCAGCTCGCGGTGGTCCCACGGCGACCACCACCCGTACTCCCAGTAGCCGTAGTACCAACCACCGGTCGTCTGGTCTTCCTCGCGCCGCTCCTCGTCCGGAGATTGCTGCTGTGCGACGGGCGGAAGTCCCGCGGTTCGCAACGACAGGTCCACCGCTTCGAGGCCGCCCGGGAGCGCGTCGTCCACCACGATGAAGTTGCGCAGCACGGGAATCGTGACGCGCAGCTTGACTCGCACCAGCTCTCCCTCGGCGACGCGGGTGATCGGGGTCGCGGCGTCGTACCGCTCGTACCAACGCTCGACCTTGATCCCGGCGTCGAACGGGGTCACCGGACGCGCCTGCGGCACCTCGCGAACGGTCAGATAATAGAAGACGGGCGCTCCGGTCCCCGGAGCGACGAGCGAAACGTTGAGAACCTGCTTACCGTCCGGACGGGTCCCGAGCAATCCGGTCAGCGCGATCGTGGTGTCGCTGAACGTGTGGCCCGCCGCCTTCTCGAACAGCACCCGCGCGCCCCGCGTGACGCGCACCGGGCGGGCCGCCGCCTTCTGTCTGTATGTGTCGTAACGCGCCAGCGCCTCGACCGCCGAAGCGTAGTCCTGCGTGTCCCACCACCATCCGGGATCAGCCCGGCCGCGCTGCGCCACCGCCTCGACCAGCGGTCCCACGAGCCGGTGCCCCGGGTCCACGGCCAACGTCGCCGTGAGCAACCGCGCCGCCGGCCGCACGCTGGACCAGAAATAGAAGTACTTGGCCGACGCGTCGGTCGGCAGCACGGCGCGTCGACCTTCGACCGTGATCTGCGCCCACGCCGGCGCCAAGAGCGTTCGCGCGGCCGCGACCTCGCGCCGCCGCGCCAGCATCTCGGCCAACAGCGCGCGATCCTCCCAGGAGAGCGATCGTGCCCGCTGCAATAGGTCGTTTTCGGCCGGAATGTCTGGTTGGCCGGCCCGACTCAGGAAATCGGCCGCGGCGACCCGCTCGCCCAGCCACACCTTCTGGTCGTCGTACCAGTGGAACACCGGCACGAAGAGCTTCCCGGGGTTGCGCAGCTGGTTCGTGAGATACACAGCGAGCCGCTGGATCACCGAGTCGTTCACCGGCAATCCCGCCGCGCGCGCCGCGAGCAGCGTGCGCCCGGCATACGCGCTGAGCCAGGGAGTGGACCAGTCGCCGCGGCTCCACAGCCCGATGGCACCATCGTCGCGCTGGCGCTGCGACAGGATCGCCACCGCCTCGGCGATTTCCTTCTTCGGATCGCCGCGCACGAGCGGCGCGCCGCCCCCCCCCAGCTGCAGCTGCGCGCGATACAACGCGATCAGCGGCAATGCCACGCTCGCCACCTGCTCCGAGCAATAGTACGGATAGACGCGCAGCGTCTCGCGATAGCCGCGAATCAGCGCCAGCGGCGACGCGCCGTAGGAAAGCACCAGCTTCGACTTGGCCGGGTCGAGCGCCTCGGGGAAAACGAACTCGGCGGTGGTCGAATCGACCAGCGTGCCGGCCACCTCGAACGCCCTCGATCGATAGGAAAGACGAATCGGCAGACGTGTCTCTACTGCGTCCGCGTCACCGCCGCTCGACGCCCGGAAACGAAATTGCGCCGTGTCACCCGCCGCGCCGCGGAAGCTGAACCGCACCTCGCGGCCGCGGCCCGACTCGAGCGTCGCAGTCTTCGAGTCGGCTCCAAGCAGCGTGGCGCCCTGCGCCTGGGCCCGGACCGTGACGGTCGGGGTGCCCGCGAGCCGGCTGTTCACCACGATGCCGGCGAGGAGGGAATCGCCCTCGCGCACGAACCGCGGCAAGGCCGGCCGCGCCACGAGCGGCCGCGTGACGAGCAGCTTCGCCTCGCCCGCGCCGTAGCGGTCGCCTGCCGTCACGGCGACGGCCATCAGGCGGAACGTCGTCAGGTTGTCGGGCAGCTTCGCGGTGGCCACGGCGTGCCCGTTACTGTCGGTCACGACCGAGCCGAGGAAGAACGCGGTCGTCTGGAAGCGGGAGCGCATGATGCCATCGGCATCCATCCCGCCGCCGCCGCCCGGCGCGCCCCCCTTCGCGCTATCCGTGATCTGGGCCGCCACGGAGGTGAGCGTGCTCGCGAGCCGCATGCCGAGCCCGCGCGGCCGGTAGATCAGGTCGATCGGGTCGGGCGTCTTGTAGCCGGTGAGCGACAGCACACCTTCGTCCACCGCCCACAGCGTCACCTCGCTGCGCCGGCCCACACCGCCCACGTCGCGCACCCGCACATCGACCCGGGCGCTGTCGCCCGGCCGGTACTCATCCGCCAGCGCCTTGACGTCGACCGTGAGCCGCTTCACCGCCGGCAACACGCGCAGCTCGGCGTAGCCGACGCGGATTGTGGGGCGCCCCGGATCGTCGGGCGCGGCCGGTGGCGCGCTGCGGCCTCGCGCCACGAGGATCGACACGAACGCGTTGGGCGCGTACGCCTCGGTGATCGGCAGCTTGAGGATCGTGGTGCCCGAGGTGATGCGCTGCCGCCGCTGCTCGATCACCCCTTCACGCTCGACCGTGATCCACGCCTCGGCGTCGGTGAACGGCGCCGCGAACAGCACCGTCGCCGTGTCGCCCACGGCATAGCGGGTCTTGTCGGGGACGACGTCCATCTTGAATTGCGACGCGTCGTTCCACGGCACCCAGTCCTTGCCCACCACCCACCGGTAGAAGCTCGTGGTGACCGCGCGATTCTTGGAGTCGGTGGCGGTAAACCGGAAGGTGTAGGACCCGCCACCGGTGGGAGTGAAGCGGCAGCTAGCGGGCTGATCGGCGCTCGTGACATCGCATCGGTCCACCGTATCGGCTACCCACTCGCCGACGCTTTCGTCGTACCCGTCGCGCTCGCGCCGCACGCGATGCCACTCGCGGCGGATCAACGCGCCGTGAATCGCGATGCCCGGAACCCGCACACCGTCGGGCGTCACCGCGATGAGGCTTACGCTGCGCGGCTTTCCGGCGTTCCAGAAGTATTCATCACCCTGCGGCTTGGCAGCGACGTAGATGCTCGCCGGATGGACCAGCACCGAGGCAGCGCCCGACACGGTCTGGCGGTTCACATCGGTGACGGTGGCCTCGATCGCGACCCACGCCGCTCTCCCCTTGGGCGGCGCCGGCGCGCCGGCCGTGAGAGTGAGATGGCCGGTGGCATCCAGGGTGTCGGTCCCGCTCGCGAACACGGAGCTGCCGCTCGACTGGTCGCTCTCTTCCTCCCACCACCAGCCGGTCTCGCCCACGCTGTAGCCCTCGGTGTTCGGGATCTCGAACTCCCAGCCGCTGGCCATGCGCTGCCGGGCGAACCACGACACCGCGGCGCGCGCCATCGGGGCGCCGAACAGGTAGCGCGCCTCGACGGTAGCGCGCACCGAGTCGCCGGCAAACCGCGGCGTGCGCTCGGCGGTGACGCCCACCAGGAACTCGGGCGGCCGGTATTCGGCCACTCGATAATTCGCAGTGGCGGCGGAGCGCCACTTGCCGTCCTGGCGCCGGTCAACCCGGATCGAGTAGTAGCCAAGCGGCGCGTCCGTGGGGAGCGTGAACGAGTGGTCCGCTGTGCCGAACGCCGACAGGAGCACCGTCGTGTCGCGCAGCGTACCGTTCTCCCGGTCGGTGAACACCCAGCGCAGCGAGTCGCCGCGCGGCGGCCGCAGGCTGCCGAGCGGGCCGTCGCGCATGATCGCCTTGACGAACACCGGTTCGCCGGGCCGGTAGATGCCGCGCTCGGTGAACAGCGCCGATGCCTGCTCGAGGCGATCCGGCCCCCAGGCGGCCGACACGTTGAAATTCCAGGGTGAGAGGTCCGAGTCGTAGCGGCTCACGCTCACCACGGCGCGGTCGGTGCCCAGCGCCGCCGCGACGTACCCCTCGAAACCGGAGTAATCACAATATTCGCATTCCTCTTCTTCCTCGCCCTGCGCCTGCGCGGTGTCGGCTCGCGCAAAGCCCGAAAGACGGGCGAGCCCCTGCGCGTCCGACGCGGCCGTCGCGCGGACCTTTCCATTGTTGTCGTACAGCGTGACGCGAGCCTTGGCGCGCGGGAGCCCGTCGCTCACGCCGGTGATCCATACGGCCCCCTCCTCGGCGCCGATGCGGGCGTGGATCGCGAGGTCGGTGAGCTGCACGACGGCGGTGGGGACGTAGCGCTCGGAGGGAGGGGTCGTGTCCACCTGAGTCGTCCTGATGCGGATCATCTGGAGTGTCGCGGCGCCGGCGCGGGCGGCATTGGCGGCGGGAATGCGCACCGCCGAGACGCGCGGCGCGTCGCGCACACCGCGCACCGGCACGGTCTGCACGCTCGCCTGGTCCTTGAGCTGTTCCCAGACGTCAGCCCAGGCGCCCTCGTTGCCGAGCACGCGCGGCTCGAGCGAGTCGGGCACACCCACCATCGTGATGACGAGCGAGTCCACGTTGACGTGTTCGACCGCCAGGGTGCGCGGTCCCTGCCGCTCCACCACCATGCGCCCGAATGGGTAGCGGATCTGGGGACTGTACGCGGTGGTGGCGAGGCTCCGGGTGAACCGCGCCCCCAGCCGCTGGCCGAACGTGTCGGTGAGGCCGCTGTCCACGGTGACGAGATAGCGGGTGCGGGGCGTGAGCTGCGCGTCGAGCGACCAGACGCTGTACTCGGCGCCGGTATCGCTGACGCTGAACCCGGTACCGGGCGCCAGATGCACGCTCCGCAACACCTCGGCGCCGCGGATCGGCGTGCTGAAGTAGACGCGCGCGGGGCCGACGGGGCAGCGACTCGTGTTGGAGTAGGCGCACACGACGCTGTCCACCGCGACCGGCCCGAACGTATGGAAGTTCCACCAACGCGTCGTGGTGGCGCTGTCCACCCGCTCCGGAACGCCGAGCGCGGCCGCGCAATTCCCCGGCAGCGGCTCCGCGGGGACCAGCTCCACCACGCGACGCAGGTCGCGGGTCGAGTCAGCGTTCCATTCGCCGTAATAGCGCCAGCGCTCGTCCCTGGTGCTGATGCGGCGCTGACGCACGGGGCGCAGCGGGATCGATTTGCCGGGCTCGCACGTGCGGGCGTCCACGCTGACCAGCGGCGCCAGCAGCGCCAGGTTCACCGGCGCCGATACGAGCAGCGAGAAGCGCGTGTCCGGGGTGAGATATTTGGGGTTATTCCACTGGTTCACCGGCCAGGCGTCGAGCACGCGCGGGCCCTTCACGCGGAACGAGAAGCTGTACGGCGCGGCGAGCCGGCTGCCGTCCATGGCCGCGAAGGTGTTGGCGATGCGAACCGTGAACGTGACGCCCGCCGGAAGCTGCGCGGCCGGGTCGAAGCGAATCGTGACCGGGTCGCGCCACTCGAGCCGACCCGCGACGCGGGGCGTGATGCGAAAGATCAGGCGCGGATTGACGGTCGAGTCGAGCCCGCCGGCCACCGGCCGGTCGAAGGTGACGGTGATGTCCTCGGTCGCTTCGCCGGTGTGTTGCGGCGAGACGCGCAGCACCTTGAGGTTGTCCGAGGAGACGGCGGCGGCGCCGAGCACGCCGACGAGGACGAAGCGGGCGGTGAGCATCGAGGGTCCTCTATTTTTTCGTGTCTTCGGCCGGCGGGTGACGGCCGAATGAGCGGGCCAGGACGCCCAGTCCCCGCCGCTGGCCTTTGCGGCCCGGCAGCAGGTAAACCGCGATCAGCGTGATCCAGGTGAGCCAGCTAATCCGCTCGGGCCAGGAGAGCGCCCGCAGCATCAGCCACGGCTGCGTCACCCCCGCCAGTTTCGGGTCGCCGTCGCCCTGGAGCAACGCGAGCGGCCGGGCGACCACACGGCTGTCGGCGAACCCGTGCGTGCCCTGTCGGGTGAGGTTCCAGACACACGTGACCTTCCCCCACCCGTGACTGTCGCTCGCGCCGGTGACGAACTTGTCGTGCCGCTGGGCGAGGTCGATGACCGTGCGGCGCGCGGCGGAGGGAAAGGCGAGTCCTTTGGGGGAGCAGTTCACGACTTCGAAGCCGTCCACGCCCGCCGTGACGAACTGATCGAGCTCAACGCGATGATTCCTCCAGTACTCGGGCAGCGACGCGATGGCGAGCGCCCCCTGAGCGTGCAGCGCCGCGAACAGCGTGAGCATCCCGGGCGTGTCGCCCGAATAGGGGGCGAGGTCGAGCTGCGTCGTGGCGCCGAGCGCCACGATATGCTGGCGGTACACGCTCCATTCGGCGCCGGGGAGCAGCGGAATGACCTCGGTGACCGACCCCGCGAATGCGCGATTGTGATCGGTGACGTAGGCCGCCTGAAACCCCTGAACGGCGTGCCATTGTGCGAGCTTCTCCAGCGTCCATCCGAACCGGCCGTCGTGCGAGGCGATCGTGTGCGAGTGGAAATCGACGACGGACACGTCCGATTCCCCGGTCACGAGCCGCGGGACGGGGCGGGGGAGCAGCACGGCCGCGACGGCGAGCAACAGAAGGAAGACGACACCTGCGAGTGCGCGCGCGAGCCGGCGGCGCGGCGAGCCGCTGCGCAAGGCGCCAACGAGCGCCAGGACGACCACCCAGGTCACGAGCAGCGCTTTGGCGCGGTCGAGACTGAGAAACGTGAGCGCGTCGAGAATGTTCGAGAGCGGGGCCACCAACAGATAGAGGGCGGGATTCACGAGATTCGCGTTCCCGGCCGGGGCGCCGGTGACGGCGTCCAGCACCGCGGGGAGCGGCGACATCGCGGCCGCGAGCACCGCGATCCCCAACGCCACCGCGAGCAGGTGGCGGCGCACCTGGTGCACCCCTAGAATCCCGGCATGGACGGTCGCCCTCAAGCTACTGGTTGGAGCGCGCGCGTGTCAGTCCTACCGGTTGGAGACCGCGCGTGATTCTCCCGGCTTTGCCGTGGCTGCTCGTCGGGGTGGGGGCGGTCGGAGCGATCGCCGCCCTGGTCGCCGTGCGGAAGCGGCGCCGGCGGGAGGAACTCGAGCAGTATTGCCTGGTGCGCGGTTACACCTTCGAGCGGGAGCGCCGCGGCGCCGAGGCCGCGCTCGCCGAGGCGTTCGGGATCTTCCGGGAGGGGCACAGCCGTCGCTGGCGGGGGACGATCGCTGGTCGGGTGGGCAGTAGAACTTTCACCGCGTTCGAGTACGGCTATGTCACGGGGAGCGGCAAGCACAGCAGCCACCATCGGTTCGCGATGCTGGTGTGGGAGAGGGAGGAGGCGAATCTGCCCAGTTTCAGCCTCGCGCCCGAGGGCTTTTTCTCCCGTCTGGCGCAGCGCTTCGGGCGGAAGGACTTCGACTTCATCGAGGACCCGGAGTTCTCGCGGTCCTACCAGCTACAAGGCGACGACGAGCCCGCGGTGCGGGCGCTGTTCACGGCCGCGCGACGCGCATTCCTGACCGCGCCCGCGCCGGACGGCGGCAAGCGGCTGCTGCATCACCTTGCCGGGGCTGGCCCGCGCCTCTTGTGGTGGCGCTCCGGCGGGCTGCCGAAGCCGGACGAGCTGGATCAGTTTCTGGCGGACGGGGACCGGCTACGAAGGCAGTTTCTGGACTAGGGGGTTTCCATGACCAATTTCGCCGACCTGCCCGAGTTCGTGCTCGGGCCGCTGGTCAAGCATTCCGATGCCGACTGCCAGAAGGCCCCACCGGGAAAATGGACGACGGCCCAGATCGTCGAGCATCTGGCGCTGGGGCTCGAATGGACCGCCACCGGGTTCGAGGAGCGCCGCGCGCGCGACCCGATGATACGACGGCCGCTCACTATGCAGCAGCGCGTGGCCAAGTTCCTGATAATGGGGCTCGGCTGGTTTCCGGTGCCGGTCAAGTCGCCGAAGGATGCGGTTCCCGCGCCGCAGGTCGACCGCTCAGCGGCCGAGGCGCATTTCCGCCGTGGCGTGGAACGGAATCTCGCGCTGGCCCAGCTGTTACTGCCGGCGCGGGGGCGCGACCTGTTCGTCAAACATCCCCGGGTGGGCGACCTGACCTTGTCCGAATGGATGGACTTCCACGTGCGCCACGCGCGGCATCACGTGCGGCAGATCCGGGAGCGGCTCGCCGGATGAGTCGCACGCGGAGACGGGGGAAGGTCAAGATCACCGTGCGCGTCCCGAACCCCAAGGCACCGATCAAGGGCCGCCTCAAGGTGCCCGCGCACAAGGTGCACCGGTCGAAGAAGCAGTATCAGCGGCACGGGAAACATCGCGGGCCGATCGATGAGTGATTTAGACGCCGAGCGCGTGGCTCGCGAGTCTGGTGCCGGTGACACGGGCCCGGATTTTTTCGAACGCCATGTCGCGGGCCGTAGACGTATCATCGCCGAACGGCGCGAACCCGCAGTCGTCGGTCGTACCGAGCTGGGTGAGCGGGATGTGCTCGGCGGCTTCCAGGACGCGATCCCGCACCTCTTCAGGCGACTCGAGGCGCGGATTGATCGGGTCGATCACGCCGACGAACACCTTCTGGTCCGGCTTGACGAGCTGCTTCAGGAGCCGGAGCACGCGACCCCGGTCCGGCTCGCTCGCGAGCTGGACGTAGAAATTCCCGACGTTCAGCTCGAACAGGCTGGGCAACAGCTCCCCGTAATCCACATCGGCGCTGTGGGTTGAGTCCTTGTCGCCGCCGGGACACGTGTGCACGCCGATCCGCTGCCGCTCTGCGGGTGTGAACCGGTCCAGCACACGGTTGATGAGACCGACGAAGGACTTCAGCAACCCCTTCGTCGGATCGAGCTTCACTGACAACCTGCCCTCCGTGAAGTCGATCTGCACGTTATACGCGCCCTTGCTGAGACACCGCCGGATGTCGCTCTCGGCCTCGCGCACCAGGTCTCCGAGGAACGCATCTCTCGGGTAGTCCGGGATTCCGCCCGCAGGGTAGAGCAGACTCATCGCCGAAGCCGAGATGACCGCCTGCTTGACCGGAACCCGGGCGTGCTTCTGGGCCGCCACGAGAAACTGGTCTGCGTACGTCCGGTACCGGAACGGACCGGCGGTCAACAGCGGCAGCTGCCGCGTGTGACCGTCCGCGAAGGGGATGGTGACGCCGCCGGGCGCGAGCGTCTCGAGCCCGTGGATCGGATAGGTGACGAAGCTGGGCTTGGTCTGCTCGCCGTCGCTGATGACCGGAGACCCGGTTGCCTCGAAGCGCTGGATGGTGTCGCGAGTCGCCTGGTCGAACAGTGATCCCAGCTTGTCTTGCGTGATCCGGCCGGCCGCGAACTCCTGCATGCCATCGATGAGCTCCGGCGGCCGCGGAATGCTGCCGATCGGTTCAGTGGGAATGGGCATCGGGTAAGGCTACCGGGCCGAGTCTTGACACGCCAGGGACCTCAGCTACCCAGCCTTCTTCCACACCTGCACGTCTTTCCGCAACCGATCGCCTTGAGTTGCTCGAGCCGGTTGCCGGCGGCACCCGCAGATCCTGGAGCGTCGTGGCTGCGTCGAGTTGCACCAACTTCCGCAGCGCCACCCGCTGCACTTCCGAACTGTAGCTCCCCAGCGTCGCCTACTGCCTATGGCGGGCCGTTTACGCTCCCATCGCCTGAGCCGCTTTCTTCACGTCGCGCGGCTCGACCCAGAGCAGCCCGGCGAACCGGCCGCTCGTCGTACAGACGGCTTCCGAGGCGGTGGCGTTGATTCCCGCCGCGGCGAGCTTGCCCAGGATTCCCGCCATCGCGCCGACCCGGTCGTCCCCCTCGAAGTGAAAGACGGCCTTCGGCTTGCTGAGCTTGATCTTGGCGGCCTTGGCGGTGGCGACGAACGCGGCGCCGTCCTGGGGCACGAAATCGAGCTGCGTCCGGCGCGCGCTCGGGAAGGCGTGGAACGCCAGCAGGTTGACGCCGGCGTCGCGGAACACGCCCAGCACGCGGGCGCCCTCGCCCGGCCTGTCGGGTGCGGTCGTGTAGTAGTAGTCGACTCTGCGGACGGTGTCCATCGCGACCTCGTTGTCGGGGTTACTGGAAGGAATCAAATGACGGGGAACGAAGGAAGGGGGAGCACGATCCCCTCGAGGGCGAAAACGTGCAGAAGGGCTTCTACGTGCCCGGTGGCGCTCTGCTTCACCTGGAACGCGGGGACCGGGCGCCCCTCGCGACTCGCCGTCGCTCTAAGCGACCCGCTAGCCGAGTCGCGGCTTTAGCCGCGAACTAAAGCCGAAACCCCGCCGCGAGATTCAGGTGGCTCGCCCGGGCGTCCCCGCTCCGGTAACGCGTCGAGAAGCGGCGGAACTCGAATCCGAACACGAGCGGCCCTGGCGGGCGCCACTCGAGGTGCCCTTCACACGCGACATTCTGCAAGCGGCCGCCCAGCGGGACGTCGCGGTCGTCGGGATCGTCGACGCCGCACCCCACGCCGAACATGATGGCACGCATCGGCCGGACATTGATCTGGCCCCAGCCGCCCTGGCTGCGCAACGCGTCTCCGCCGGCGCCAAAGTTCTGGCCGATCCCGCCGCCGCCCAGTCCCGCGAGTCCTTGTCCGTTGTACGCCTCACCGATCAGCTCGAGGAAGCCGAGCGCGATGCGCGCGTCGATCGTGAATGCGCGCGAGTCGATCAACGAATCGCCGCCCACGCTGTCCGATCGAAGCCAGCCGATGTGACCGCCGAAGGCGATCTCGCTCGGGTCGTCGGCCGGTCCCCAGCCCAGGCGCAGCCGCCCCTGCAGCGACGGCCGCTTGCTGCGCTCCGCCGAATCCGGCTGGGTGGCGAACGTAGACTGCGGCGCGCCGCTCACCGGGGCGAGCACCGCCCCCTGTAGCGCGAGGCGCAGCGAGTACCCCGTCTGGAAGCTCACCCGCGCCTGCGGAATCCACAGCCACAGGTTCCCCGCGCCGGCGAAGTCCGGGAAGCCGACCGACGCGAGCGAACGAGGGGAGCGCTCCGCCACGAGCGGGCTCTCCTGGCCGAACAGCAATTGCAAGTGTGACCACTGCAGCGTGCCGATCGCGCGTCGTATCCGCAGCAGCGGGAACGTCCGCCCGCCCGAGCTGGGCAGCTGACCGCCGAAAAAGTCCATATCGAGCTCCCCGGTGAAGCTCCCGCCTAAGACGTCGGGGTCGGTCACGAACACGCCGAGCCGGGTCTGACGAATGCTGCCGCCCGAGCCGGCGACGCCCAACGTGTCCTGCTCGGCGAGCTGCGGGACGTCGCTGTTGTTGGTGCGGGCGTTCGTGAAGAATCCGTTGACCAGCACCATCCCGGAGAACTGAACGGTCCGGCGCGGGGTAGAATCGGTCGCCGCGGCGGGTTGGTTCTGCGCGAGCAGCGCCGGCGCGAGGACGGCGAACATGATGAGCGACACAATGCGGCGCATGCGCGTGGACTCCTGGCGAGATCGTGTAAACTACAGTAAGCTCACGGCGCGTGAATGCAACCGGCCCACCTTGACCGGTGCCCGCGTCACGCGGCAACGACGCACCTGCAAGGAGGGTCCATGACCAACCCTAACAACCCTAACAACCCATTTCCCGATTTCTCGGACGTGCAGGGCGGCAGCTCTTCATCCGCGCCCCCGCCTGTTACACCGCCCACGCAAACCTACACCGTGATGTCCGGCGACAGTCTGTCGAAGATCGCCAAACAGGTGTACGGCAGCGCGAAGGCGTGGCGCAAGATTTACGAGGCAAACAAGGACAAGATCAAGAACCCGGACCTGATCTATCCCGGACAGGTCTTCACAATCCCACCAGCCTGATCGTCACGGGGGTCACCGTGTTCCATCGCGCCGCGTATCTACGCTTCGCGTTCGTCGCCCTGTTGGGCGCCGCCGCCGCATGCAAGAAGACTCCTCCGCCTCCGCCCGTGGACACCACCACGGCGGTTCCGCTCTCCGTCACCGTGGTGACCCTGGGCAAGCAGATCGGGGCCGACAAGTCGGTCGCACAGCCGCTCACGACCTTCGGGACCAGGGATACGATCTACGCTTCGGTGGCCACCATCGGCAGCGCGCCGAGCGCCACCCTGGTCGCGACATGGACGTTTCAGACGGGCC
Organism: uncultured Gemmatimonadaceae bacterium; assembly: GCA_964596925.1. Lineage (GTDB taxonomy): Bacteria > Gemmatimonadota > Gemmatimonadetes > Gemmatimonadales > GWC2-71-9 > DASTHG01. The sequence continues at coordinate 321,273 of CAZQWQ010000072.1, forward strand.
AGGTGGTTTCGGCGGATTCGCAGCTCATCGGCCCCACCGGTCCGGCGAACACGGAATTCCACATCTCGAAGCCGAGCGCCTGGCCGGTAGGCGCCTACAAGGTCACCGTCACCCTGAACGGCGCCCTCGCGGGCGCGAAGGACTTCGAGGTTCGGCAGTGAGAGGCTCGGCAGTGAGTGGACGGCGGGTCGTTGTGGTCGCGATGCTGGTCTCGTGGATCGGCGGCGTTGCGCCCATGGCGGCCCAGGCCGGCCGGGTGAACGGCCATGTCAGCATTCTCGAGAAGGACAACCGTCCTTCCTCCGACCTGGGCGACGCGGTGGTGTATCTCGAAGGCCCGGGCCCCGCCGCTCGACCCGCGCAGTTCGACGTCACGATCAGCGACAAGACGTTCTCGCCGCACGTAATGGTCGTGCCGGTCGGGTCCACGGTGGCCTTCCCGAACCACGACCCCTTCGATCACAACGTCTTCTCGGTGTCCGAGCCGAACAGCTTCGATCTCGGCCTGTACGGGCGCGGGGAAGGGAAGTCCAGGACGTTCTCGAGCCCGGGACTCGTGCGATTGTTCTGCAACGTGCACCCTCGGATGGTGGCGCTGCTCCAGGTCATGGCGAATCACCACTTCGCGCAGCCGGGCGCTGATGGCATGTTCACGATCGACGACGTCGCGCCGGGCACCTATCGCCTGCACGTGTGGCACGAGCGCGCGTCCGCCGAGGTGGTGAAGGACATCACCGTCGGACCCGCCGGGGCGTCGGACATCGAGGTCGCGCTGAACGCGCGGGGGTTCCGCGTGCGGGCCCACAAGAACAAGCACGGCAGAGACTACCCCACGAATGCCGGACGCGAGCGCTACTAAAGGCGTCCGCTTCGGGCTCGCCGGCAAGATCTTCGTCGCCTCGGCACTGCTCGTCGCCGCGGTGCTGGGTCTGACCTTTGGCGTTACCTCGTTCCAGGCCAACCGCACCGCCGATGCCTCGATTAGCCGCGCCCTCGGCAACACCCGGACGGCGGTGGAGGCCTTCCTCGCGGCGCGGACCCGCACCCTCGGCCGAGCCAGCACCGTCGCCACCGACGTGCCGCAGTACCGCGAACGCCTGTTGCAGGGCGACCGGGCCGATGCCTTGGACCAGGCGAACGACGTCCGCGACCTGATCGGGGCGGCCTGGGTGCTCGTCACCAACAACGAAGGCATCCTGATCGCGCGCACCGACTACCCGGAGCAGTTTGACCGCGACCTGTCGGGCGCGCCGCTGGTGGCGAACGCCCTCTCCGGGGAGGCGTCGAGCGGTGCATGGCTGGACGACGTCCAAAGCAAACTGTTCATCGCCGTCGGCACGCCACTGCGCGCCTCGGCGGACGCGGCGGCGCAGGGGGCGCTCGTCGCCACCTACGAGGTGAACGACACCCTCGCCCTCGCGATCCGCCAGGCCACGAACTCGGACGTCGTGTTCTTTGCGCTCGACACGTTGAACCAGCCCTACGTGATCGGGAGCACGCTGCCGCGCGAAGAGCTTGGCCCGGCATTGCGCGAGGGGCTGCACGCCGACCTGCTCGCGAGCGACTCGGCCGGCGAAACGATGACGGCGCGCATGGGCGAGGAGCACCTGATCGGCCTCGCAGGCGCCATCCGTTCCCCCGCCGGCGACTTGCGCGGCGGATTTGTCGCGTTCCGCTCGCGTGACGCCGAGCTGGCCGCGTTTCGCACGCTGCAGCGCACCATCCTGTTGGCCATCCTGCTCGGCATCGTGCTGGCGCTCGCGTCGGCCTACGTCCTGGCGCGCCAGATCGCCCGCCCGGTGCAGCAGCTCGCCCGGGCCACGCGGCGGGTCCAGGATGGCGACTATTCGGTCGAGATCCCGGTCACGAGCCAGGACGAGATCGGCGTGCTGTCGCAGGCGTTCCGCAACCTGGTGGAGGATCTAAAGGAGAAGGCGCAGCTGGTGGAGTACATGATGCAGGCGGCGGGATCGTCGGCCACCCAGCCGCTAGCCGCCGCTCCGACCGCCATTCGCGAGGTCGCCGACCGGCCGTCGCTCGGCTCGGGTGGCGACGTGCTGCGCCCCGGCTCGGTGTTCGCTGGGCGCTATGAGGTGAAGGAGATCCTCGGCGCCGGTGGCATGGGCGTCGTGTATCGCGCCTTGGACCGCGAGCTCGGGGAGGCGGTCGCCATCAAGACCCTGCGGCCGGACACCCTGGCCGGCGATTCGGTAGCGCTGGAGCGCTTCAAGCAGGAAATCCGCCTGGCCCGCAAGATCACCCACCGCAACGTGGTGCGGACGTACGACCTGGGCGAGGTGGGCGGGATGTACTACCTCACGATGGAATACGTGGAGGGGACCTCGCTCAAATCGCTGATCCAAAGCCGCGGCCGGCTGCCGGTCCCCGTTGCCCTCACGGTGGGGAAGCAGCTGTGTCGCGCGCTCGAGGTCGCCCACGAGCAGGGCGTGATCCACCGCGACATCAAGCCGCAGAACATGGTCGTCGAGCCCAACGGCTTCCTGAAGGTGATGGACTTCGGTATCGCGCGGCTCGCCAACCCGCCCAAGGGAAAGGGACTCACCGAGGCGGGGATGGCGATCGGCACCCCCGACTACATGTCACCGGAGCAGCTCTCGGGGCTGGAGCTCGACCCGCGCAGCGACCTCTACTCGGCGGGTGTGGTGCTGTTCGAGTGCCTCACCGGCCGCGTGCCGTTCGAAGCGGACACCCCGTGGTCGCTCATCGCCAAGCATCTCGAGGAGGACCCGCCCAACCCGCGCGCGCTCAACGCCGAGGTGACGGAGGGGCTGGCGCAGGTAATCCTCAAGGCGATGGCGAAGGACAAGGAAAAGCGATACCAGAGTGCGGGGGAGATGCATGACGCCCTGGCCGCGATCGGCTGACGCCTAGACGCCGGCAAACCAGGGATATCCCTGATCCTCCCAGTACCCTCCCGGCCGTTTGTCCATGAACGTCATCGACACCAAATACTTCGTCAGCTTGTAGCCCAGCTTCGTGGGAGAGTAGAGCCGCAGCGGCGCGCCGTGGGCCGGCGGCAGCTCGTGGTCGTTCATCGCGTACGCGAGAATCGTCTGTGGATGCATGGCGCTCGCCATATCCCAGCCGTTCGAGTAGTCGGCGTCGAAGCTCCGGAACATGATGTATCGCGCCGCGGGCGTCGGGCGGCAGCGCTCCACGATCGCCGACACGGGCACGCCGGCCCACGACGCGATCGCCGTCCACCCTTCCACGCAATGATGCTTCACCGTGTAACCGGTGCGCGGCATCGCCCGCAGGTCGTCGAGCGACAGCGCGAGCGGCGTCTGCACCAGCCCGTCCACCACGAGCCGCCAGCTCGCCGGATCCGTCAGCAGCGGCGTCGAGTTGGAAATGAAGTAGCTCGGCAAACTCCGGGCGCGCTCGGTGATGCTGTACTCCCGTGCCAGGCGGGTCGGAGAGAAGAGCAGCTTCTCGCCCACCCAGTCGTTCACGCGACTGATCGAGAGTAGACGCGGGCGTACCAAGCCGCCGCCATCCCATCCGCACGCCGCGACGAGCGACGCGGATCCCGCGCCGGCCGCGAGCCTGAAGAAGCTCCGCCGGTCGAGCCCTGGCGTCTGCAGTGGCCTCACCTCGGCGGCTGTGCGACTCGGCGTCTTCTCGGATCTAACCATGGCTCGGAAACTTACCGCGGTACCATCCGGTGATCATCGCGCGCAGGCTGGACGGGTCGACCACGAACACCAGCACCACGTGCACGATGCTGAACCCCACGAACAGCCAGACCGTCCAGAAGTGCCAGTAGCGCGCCAACTGAAAGCCGCCAAACAGCGACGTGAGCCAGGCGAACTGCAGCGGCTTGTATATCGCGACCCCGCTGAGCACGGCGAGCACGCCGAGCAGCACGACCGAAGTGTAGGCGAGCTTCTGGAGCGGGTTGTGCTTCCCCTGGGGCGGGTGGTCCTTCCGCAGCCGCAGGTAGTATTTCGCCATCGCGACGGCGCCGGGGATGTCTTTCGGGCCGAACAGCAGGGAGCGCCACTCGCCGCTTGCCACGAGATAGGTGGTGTACAGCAAGCCGAACAGGACGAGCGGCCACATCAAGGCAAAGTGCCAGTTGAGCGCGCCCGCCAGCCAACCGCCCAGCCGCATCGACTCCGGGAACTGCGTGCCCTCGAAGAGGTTCCGGTACGCGGCGCCGCCGCGCTCCCCGAAGCGCGCGTAGGCCTGGTAGATCTGCAGCCCGCTCGTGACCAGTCCCACGAGGACGATGGCGGTACCCCAGTGAGTGAGGCGGACGATCCAATGGTGCCGGCGCACGGGGGGGCGATCGCTCATGGAATCAATGTATCGCCCGCCCTTGGCAACCAGCCAGCTACGGTGTGGCGCCGGTCACCGCCGGAGCAACCCGCGCGCCGCTGTCTTATCTTCTACAGTGTGAGACGCGGAATCTGGCTGCTCCTGCTCGCGGTCGCGTGCCGTGGCGACTCCAAACCGAAGCGCGTCGCGCGGGCATCCGCCGATACGGCCTCGCTGTCGTCGCGGTTGCATCCCCGCCGGGATTCGGACCGCGGCATCCGGCTGCGTCGCCCGCGGGTCATCACCGGTCCTACGGTCGTCGTGTTCTGGCTGCAGGCCGGCGATACCCTCAACCGCGACTCAGCCCAATCCGCCGGGATCGATCTCGACTTCTACACGGAGCAGGTCGCCGCCACGCTCGCGGCCAACGGCATTGCGCTCCTCCCCACCAACGCGGACACGGTGTTCGTCGAGCTGCCCGACCACGAGCGGCGCGCCATCGTGCTCTCGGGACTCGACTTCCCCTACGGCTATCTGCTCGTCGACCCCGGTGGTCCCGAGCGGATCCTCACCGGCATCTACTCCTCCGACGCGCTCTTCGACGAGTTCGATGCCTACTTCGATCTGCCGGTCGATGCCGACAGCACACCGGGAACGCCGCTCATCAACACCGACTGACGGCTGACGATCCCAAACGCTCGGCCTCTCCTCATCAGCGGCGCCCGCGTCGTCACCCTGGATGGCGAACGCCGGATCCTCGACGCCGACGTCGTGGTGGAGCAGGGGCGCATCACCGCCGTGCGGCGACGGACGGGGAAACGCCCGGCGCGGCGCGACAAACCCGAACCGCGCGGCGCACAGCCGATCGAGCTCGACTGCACCGGGCTGATCCTGATGCCCGGCCTCGTGCAGGCCCACATCCATCTCTGCCAGACGCTGTTCCGCGGGCTGGCCGACGATCTCGCCCTGGAAGACTGGCTCGCCAAGCGAATCTGGCCGCTCGAGGCGGCGCACACCGAGGCGAGTGTGTACTGGTCCGCGATGCTGGGCGCGGCCGAGCTGCTGCTCGGCGGCACGACGGCGATCCTCGACATGGAGACGGTGCGGTACACCGACGCCGCGTTTCAGGCGCTGGAAGCGATCGGCCTGCGGGCGACAGCGGGGAAATGTCTCATGGATGCCGAGGCGAACCCCGCGGGGCTGCGCGAGTCCACCGACCGGGCGCTCGTCGAAGCGGCCGATCTGTGCGCGCGGTGGCACGGCGCCGCGGAGGGACGGCTCCGGTACTGCTTCGCGCCGCGCTTCGTGCCGAGCTGCACCGGTCCACTGCTCCGGGCGGTGAGCGACCTCGCCGAGCGCGCCGGCGCGGTGATCCACACCCACGCCGCCGAAACGCCAGTGGAGCTGGAGCTGGTGAAGCGCGCCACGGGACACGATGAGATCGCCTACCTCGACTCCGTCGGCATCGCGGGTCCTCGCACCGCGTTGGCGCACTGCGTCTGGGCCGATGGTGACGCGATCGGCCGGCTGGCGCGCGCCGGGACCAACGTGGTGCACTGCCCGAGCTCCAACTTGAAGCTCGGCAGCGGCATCGCGCCGATCCCGGAAATGCTGGCCGCCGGGTGCCACGTGGCACTCGGCGCCGACGGGGCGCCCTGCAACAACCGGCTCGACGGCTTCGAGGAGATGCGGCTCGCCGCGCTGATTCAGAAACCGCGACTCGGACCCGAGGCGCTGCCCGCCGCCCGCGTGCTCGAGCTGGCCACCCTGGGTGGCGCCCGCGCGCTGGGACTCGAGAGCGAGATCGGCTCGATCGAGCCCGGCAAACGCGCGGACCTCGTCGCCGTGGATCTTGCGGGACCGCATGCACAGCCCGACGGCGCCGATTTGATCTCGCGTCTCGTGTACAGCGCTCGCGCCGCCGACGTGCGCCACGTGGTGGTCGACGGACGCATCGTGGTGCAGGGGGGCCGCTTGAAAAGCGCGGACCTGGAGGAGATTCGTGTGGAAGCGAATGCCGCTACTCGGCGCTTACGTCGCGCCGTCGGTCTCTAGTTTTTGCTTTTCCCATCCACTCTGAATCTCTTTGTCGACGCCGTAAGCCGCACCACGGCGGCCGCGAGCCGTTCGGCGGCTTCGGCCAGCTCGCCGAGCGAGGCGATCTGCTGCCGGGTGGCCGATGAGGTGCGTTGGGCGCCGGCGGCGGCGTCATCGCCGATGGTCGAGAGCTCGCTCATGCGGCGCACGACGACGTCGATCTGGCGCGCCTGATCCTCCGTCTCGCCCACGAAGGTGGTGGCGAACTGGGTCGTGTCGTTGAGCGTCGTGAAGATCGCCTCGAGCGCCGTGCGCGCCGCGCCGGACACGGTGCCCGCATCCTGCGCCGCGATGCGTCCCTGACGCAACGCTCCCACCACGTTCCCGATTTGGTCCTGGGTGAGCCGCATCCGCGCGCGGATCTCCTCCACTGCATGGCTCGCCTGCTCGGCCAGCTTGCGCACTTCGTCGGCCACCACGCGGAACCCCGCGCCGAACTTCCCGGCCCGGGCCGCCTCGATCGCCGCATTCAGGGCGAGCAGCTCCGTCTGGCTCGCGATGCGGGTGATCCCGTCCATCAGTTTGCCGATGTCGCGCGACCCCTGTTCCAGCGTGCCCGCGGCCCGGCTCGCCTGGTCGATATGGGTCACCAACGATTCCAACAGCTCGCGCGCGCGCGCGATCTCCTCGCCGTGGCGGTGGGCTTCCTGGGCGGCCGCCCCCACCTGCCGCTCGGCCTGCTGAAACCGCTGGCGCAGCGCGGACGTGATGCGGGCGGCGGCGTCGCTCGCGCCGCGCCCGCTCTCGATCGAGCGTCGCTGCCGATCGGTTCCCTCCGTTAACAGATCTGTGGTTTGCGCGATCTGCCGCGACGACGCCTCGAGGTCGCCGGCCGCGGCGGCGAGCTGCCGCGCCAAGTCCGACAGGTCCTGCGCCTGCTGCTGCACCTCGCGGACGGCTTCCGCCACGGCCGCGGTCGTCTGGTCCACGCTGGCGCTGAGATAGCCCAGCTCGTCGGCGGCGGGGTCGTTGAGCCGTACCGCGAGGTCGCCGCGCTCCACCTGGGCCAGGAGTCGGCGCGTCCGCCGCAGCCGGCTGGCGATGTCGGTGAGCGTGGGGATCAGGGCAAAGCTCGTGACCGTCAGGACGACCGCCGCTTGAATGAAGATGGACCAGCCCCACGCCTGCTGCGACGTCCGAAGCGCCGCGACGATCGCGAAGCCGGTGAGGTTGATGAGCACCGCGGTCCACGCGGCGCGGCGGCCCAGGAACAGCGCGGCCTGCAGCGGGGCGATGAGGTACACGCCATACAGCAGATACCCGGTACGCTCCAGGGCGTACAGCACCGCGGAGATCATCGCGGCGCCGACGGAGAGCGTGAGGCTGACGTACACGGGTCGAAACGCCGTCTGTCGGACGAGTCGCACCAAGCCGAGGTTGGCCGCGACGGCGGTGACGGCGAAGCCGACGAGGAAGATCCACGGGACCTGCACGCCCCCGAACAGCCGCACGGCGCCCAGCAACAACACCGCGACGACGATTAGCGGCCAGTGGGCCTGCGTGTTGGTCAGGACGAATTGCCGCTGCTTGGCGCGGCGCTCTGCGACGAACTGCTCGGTGAGCTCGGGGAGGGTGGCGGGACCGGTCATGCCGAAGGGAAAATGGCCGGCTCCCGGAAGGAAGGATAGAGGCTAGTGACGCACAGAGAGCGGCTCGGCGATCTGCACGGGGCGGGGCTGATTGAACCGAGTGCCGTCACCCAGCTGGCCGGCGGCGTTGCGGCCCCAGCAGAACACGGCGCCGTCTTCGCGCACCGCGCAGGTATGGGCGTCCCCGGCGCTCACCTGGACGAACGTGCCGAGCACGAGTCGCCCGAGCTGATGGTCGAAATTCGCCCCCCGGCAGGAAATGGTGGGTGCCGCGCGGGGGTACCCGATGCACGTGTGCCACCGGCCGGCACTCACGACCACCACCTGCCGGGGCTCTGCCGCGTATGTCGGCGTCCACAGGATGGCGGCGCCGAGGATGGGATTCCGGCGCGAGTTGATCTGCTCGTGGAAATTGTCGCCCCAACAGTACACGGTCGGGCGTCGGTCGGCCGACGTGCCGCAGGTGTGGCGCGCGCCCGCGCTCAGCGTCCCCCAGCGACGGTGGTGCGCGACGGGTTGCGGGCCGAGTCGCGCGCCGTGCGCGCCGACCCCGAGCTCTCCGTGGTGGTTGGTGCCCCAGCAGTATGCGAGGCTGTCCACCGTGACGCCGCACGTATGGGCATCGCCAGCGGTGACGGAGAGGAAGCGCAGCTCGCCGGCCACGGGCAGTGGTCGCGCGCTCGACAGGGTATCGCGGGTGCCGAGTTGACCCTCGCCGTTCGCGCCCCAGCAGTATGCCGCGCCGTCCTCCGCCACGCCGCAGGCGTGATCGCCGCCGGCGGTCACGCTGCGGAACAGCAGCCCGCCGGTGACGGGGACCGGCGTGATGCTGCGCGGCGTGGCCGCATTGCCCAGGGCGCCGGTCGCGTTCCGTCCCCAACAGTAAACGGCGCCGCTGGTGGTGACGCCGCAGGTGAAATCGATGCCCACGTCCAGACTGAGGAATGCGAGGTTGCCCTCCACCGGCGTCGGGAGCGGCGAATCGGCGCGTGTGCCGATGCCGAGCTCGCCCTCGGTGTTGCTGCCCCAGCAGTATGCGCGTCCCCCGGTGGTGAGGGCGCACGTGTGCGTCGCCCCTGCGGTGACGGCCGCGAACGTGAGCGAATCTCGGGGGAGGGCGGGTGCCGGCCCAGCGAGGCTCAAGGCGAGCCAGGTCGCGAAGAGGGACATCACATTCGGAAAAGGTAGCTCGCCTTGAGGAAGAATCCGTCGCCCGTGCGCCTCAGACCACGAAACTGGAAGGCATCCGGCTCGCTCAGGGAGGCCCCGTACCCCAGAAAGAGAACGGTGCCCGGCGTGGGGCGATAGGAGAACAGCACGTCGTTCCGGAAATCGTTGCCGCGCGTCGCGCCCGCCGGACCGATCCGCTGCTGTGTGGCCGAGTCGAGCACCAGCGGCTGGCCGGAGCGCGGGTCCACCAGGGCGGTGCGGTCTTCCGCGACGTACTGCCCGACATACCGGAAGAAGATGTCGCGCGTGAGCTGGTACTCGACCTTCAGGCGCGGAATGTTCGCCGTCGAGAAGCGGCTCCCGTCGCGGGAACGGGCGAGCCGCTGATGCGCCCAGCGTGCTTCGATGCGCAGCGAGGCGGTGGGCCGCCAGCTCGCCGTGGCCTGCAGTGCCACCGCCCGGCCGCGGGCGGCCTCCACGAAAATCGGCGCTGCCCCCAACGCCATGCTGGCGCTCACTGTCAGCGCCCGGTTCGGGGAGTTGAAGCCGAAGTTACCCCCGAACAGCTTGTAGATGCCGTTGGGCTTCACGAATGGGATCGTGTCCACGGTGCGGTCGACCGAGTAGCCCGCGTACTCGGCGGAGTCCCAGCGCTGATGGTTGGTCGAGACATTCGTGTTGAGACTCCAGCCGCCGCGCAACGTGGCGATCCAGGTGCTCGAGAGTCCGCCTTCGATCGTTCCTCTGGCTTTGAAGAAGTCGTGGTAGTTCCAGGTCGGGTCAAACCCTGTGAAAGTCGTGACCGCCTCCACGCGGCTCCCCGGACTGCCGTACCAGGTAAACCGATTGAACAAGCGACCGGTCACGATGCCGGTGCGCGGCACGAAGCCGCTCGCCGCCGTGAAATCGGGATGCAAGCCCACCAGCTCCGCGTGGTTCCCGTAGGAGCGGCCGGTTCGGTCGTACAGCGTCACGTCCCACAGCGGCGCGAACCGCGCGCCGGCCGCGTCCCGGGTCCACGAGCCGGCGAACTGCGCTTCGGAGAACCAGATCTTCTTCCAGATGACCCGTGCATCGACGCCGGCCACGCGGTTGTAGGCGTCGCCTTCGACCCGGTCGGTGTAGACGAACCCCGCGGTGGAGCTCGCGCCGAGGTCGCTTCGCAGCCGGAGCACATTGTAGATCGGGTGGTCCCCAGTGAGGGATTGTGCGCGGTCGTCCACGGCCGCGAGGTAGGCGATGTTGGTGCTGCCCAGTTTGCCGATGAGCTTGGCCCCACCGAGTGGGGATGCGATGCGACGCGTGTAGATGAGCCGGTTCTGGGTGTCGTACTGCTCCAGTCCTTCGAGGAAGAACGGCCGCTTTTCGGAAAAGAACAGCGCGAAGCGCTCGTTCACGGTCACCTGGCCCACGTCGGCCTCGACCTGCGAGAAGTCGGGGTGGACGGTGGCGTTCAGCCCCAGGTTCTGCGTGATGCCCCAGCGCAGGTTTCCGCCGACCTCGGGCGTGGCGCGATACAGATAATCGGCCGCGCGCGGCTCCCCGATGACCTTGGTGGTGAATTCCGGGTTCAGGTCCATCACCAGGCCGCGGCGCAGCCCGGTGAGTCCCACGAGCTGGCCCGACTGGATCAGGAAGCTCGCGCTGGCGCGCACCGCGGGCGTCCAGGTGTCTTCGTACCCGGAATGCTGGGTGATGCGCACCACCTGGAGCGCCCAGCTCTGCGGGTCGGCGCTCTGGTAGCGCAGGCTCTTGAACGGGATGCGCACCTCGACCTGGAAGCCCTGCGCGGTGACGTGTCCTTTGGATTCGTAGACGAAATCGGGATTGATATCCACGACACCGTCGAACCGCCCGCTGCCGACGCCCGCACCGCTCGCGGCGCCGGCGTCCTGCCCCTCGCTGCGGACACCATCCTGTTGCACGCCGAGCGGATTCACGCCGAACAGCAGCGCGCGGCGATGGTCGGCGTAGGTGTCGAGCAGCAGCTGGACCTGGTCGTCGCGGTCGATGTTGTCGCGGTCGGCCAGCGTGGCGCGGACCACCGTGCCGTGCTCCTCGAACGCCCGGACGCCGAAGTGAATCGCGTCGGGGGCGTACCAGACCAGCACCTCGGTCGAGTCCTCGGCGGGGCGGCCGTCGGCGGGGAGGTACTGCGAGAATCCGGTGAGCCGCGCCGCCTGGAGCCAGACGGGCTCGTCCAGCTCGCCGTCGACCTGTACGGTCGTCTCGATGCGTGGGATGGCGACGTTGAGCTCACGGGCGCTGCCACGATAGACAGGGGGGGCCGCTATCGTCTGGAGTACCAGCAGCAGGGGGAGCACGACTGAATTATAGCGCGTGGCGCGTGGTGCGCCGCTATTCGTAACGCAATGCCTCGATCGGGTCGAGTATGGCCGCCCGCCGGGCGGGCCAGATCCCGAAGAACAGCCCCACCACGGCGCTGAAGAAGAACGCGAGCGCGATGGAAAACGGCGAGATCGCCGTGTTCCAGTGGGCGAACTTCGAGAGCACCACCGCTCCGAGCGAGCCGAGTAGCACGCCCACCGTGCCGCCGACGAGACACAGCACCAGCGCCTCCACCAGGAACTGCATCAGGATGTTGCTCCGCGTGGCGCCGAGTGCCTTGCGGACGCCGATCTCGCGCGTGCGCTCGGTGACGGAGACCAGCATGATGTTCATGATGCCGATGCCGCCCACCAGCAGGCTCACGGCCGCGATGCCGGCGAGCAGGAAGCCGAACGTCTGCGTCGTCTGCTGGAATGTCGACAGCACGTCGGTCTGGTTGCGGATTTGAAAGTCGTTCTCGCCCCCGGGCCGGATCTTGTGCTGGCGCCGCAGCACCCGCTCGATCTCGATCATCGCCAGGTTCATGTGCTGGGCGTCTGCCACCTTGGCGGTGATCGAACGCAGCCGGTCGGTCCCCATGACGCGAAACCGCGCCGTTTGCAGCGGGATGAGGATCTGCTCGTCCGGGTTGTTGAACCCCTGCGAGCCCTTTTCGGAGAGGATCCCGATGATCTGGAACGGGATGCCGCGGATTTGGATCTCCTGCCCGATCATCGCGGCGCCGTTCGCGTTGAACATGTCCGGCACCGCCGAGCCGAGCACGGCAAAGCGGCGGCGCGCCACATCCTCCCCGGTGGTGAACATCCGGCCGGCCGTGAGGTCGTAGCTCCGCACGGCGGGGTAGTTCGCCGTCGTGCCGACGATGTTGGCGTTGAGGTTCTGGTTGCCGCGCTGGACCTGGAGCTGGCGGGTGAGCTCCGGGACGACCGCCTCGAGGTAGCGGGCGCTCTGGGCGAGGGCGGTGTCGTCATCGACCGTGAGGCTGACGCGGTTAACGCTGGCGACCCCACCCATGAAGCTCTGCCCCGGGAAGATGGTCAGCAGGGTAGGCCCGAGCGCCTGGATGCGGGCCTCGACCGCCTTCCGGGCTCCGGTGCCGAGCGCGATCATCGTGATGACCGCGCCGACGCCGATGATGATGCCCAGCGCGGTGAGCAGCGACCGGAGCTTGTTGGCCCGGATCGCCTGCAGCGCGACGCGAACGGTCTCGTCGACGAGCATGTCTACCTCGGCACCGGGTTGCGCTGCGTTCCAGTGGATGGCGCGGCCGGCGCTTGCTGGCGCAATCCGGGGATGCCGCCACCGGTGAACGACTGGACGCGCTGTTGGAACTGTTTCTGCGCGTTCACGAGCGAGGCCGAGGGCAGGACGAGCACGGTATCCTGCTCCGTCAGCCCGTTGGTCACTTCACTGAAGTCGAGGTCCGTGAGGCCGGTGGAGATCGACAGCGGGAAGGGCTTGCCATCGCGCAGCACAAACACGACGTAGCGGCCACCGAAGTCCCGGCTCCGCATGCTCCCACCTCCCGCCCCCTGCCGGGCGGACCGGCCGGCCCCGCCGGCCCCGCCGCGCATCTGGGCGAACACCGTGCGCATCATCGTCTGCTCGGCCGACGTCAGCTCGCCACCAGACATCCGCTTGCGCATCGCGGCCTGCACTTGCGCCGCACTGATCCCCGCCGGCAGCGACACCTGACGGCCGTCGGGCAGGGTCAGCATGGCGGGAGTCTGCACCGGCTTGCCGTCTTGCGTCGGATTCGAATCGGGGCGGGCCACGCCGCCGCCCATGGTCGCGCTGCCGCTGTCGCCGCGAGGTGCCGCCGCCTCCGCCAGCTGTTGCTGCACCGCTTGTGGGTCGAGCCCGAGCACCTGGGCCGCCGAGGCGAGGTCGCTTTGAGTGCGGAGCGCGGCGTTGGGAATGGCGAGCACGTTCTGCCGCTCCCCGACGTGGATCTCGACCTCCGTGTTCATCCCTGGCTTGATGACGTGCTCCGGGTTGAGGATGTTCACCAGCACCGAGAACTGCGTGACGTTCTGATTCACCGTCGCCTGGGGCTCGATTTTCAGGACTGAGCCGTTGAACGGCCGGTTGGGATAGGCGTCCACGGTGATCGTCACGGGCAGGCCCGGCTGCACCTTGCCGATGTCGGTTTCATCCACGAGCGCCGCCACCTGGACCGTGTCCAGATTCGCCATGCGGAGCAGCACCGTTCCGCCGCCTACATCCCGGGTGGGGGACGAAATCACGGTCCCGAGCTCGACGCTCTTCGAGATGATCGTGCCTTTGAGGGGCGCGCGGACCTGGGTGTCCTCCATCGCGTCCTTCGCGCTCTGGAGATTGGTCCGAGCATTGACGCGCTGGGCGTTGGCCTGCGCGAAGCCCAGCTTTGCCGTTTCGTACTCGGCCTGGGTGATCGCCTGGGCCTTGAATAGCGTATCGGAGCGCGCGAGCTGGGCCTGGGCGTTCTGGAGCTGCGCGTCCGCCACCTGGAGCGCCGCCTGGGCCTGTTCCAGATTCGCCTGCGGAATGCGCGGATCGATTCTCGCGAGCAGCTGACCGGGGCGAACCTCGTCCCCCGTTTCGACCGGCATCCCGATGATCTCACCCGACGCCTTGGACTTGACGTCCACGGTGAGGATCGGCTGGATGGCCCCGGCCGCCGACGCCGACACCACGATATTGCGCCGCTCGACAGGAACCTTTTCATACACAGGCGCCGTTTGGGCCTGTTTGCAGGCGGCGAAGCCCAGGGTCAGGGCGGCCGCGCGAAGTAGTCGGGTCACGGTGTACGCTCCATTGTCTCGTCCCGCTCGACGATGCCGTCGCGCAGGTGGATCTGGCGGCGCGCGTGCGCCGCGATGTCGTGCTCGTGGGTGACCAGGACGATCGTCTGCCCGGTTTCCCACAGCTCCTCGAACAGTTTCATGATCTCCTCGCCGGTGGCCGAGTCGAGGTTGCCGGTCGGCTCGTCGGCGAGGAGAATGCTGGGGTTGTTGACGAGCGCCCGGGCGATCGCTACGCGCTGGCGCTGGCCGCCGGACAGCTCGCTGGGCCGGTGATCCATGCGATCGCCCAGGCCGCACCGTTCGAGCGCACGGGCGGCCGCGGCGCGGCGGGTCTTGGCGCCCTGACCGGCGTAGATGAGCGGCAGCTCCACGTTGTGGAGCGCGTCGGCGCGCGGGAGGAGGTTGAACGTCTGAAAGACGAAACCGATCTCCTTGTTGCGGATCCGCGCGAGCTCGTCGTCGGAAAGGTCGCTGACCTTTTGGCCGTTCAGCCAGTATTCCCCCGCCGACGGCGTGTCGAGGCAGCCGACGAGGTTCATCAGTGTCGACTTGCCGGAGCCGGACGGGCCCATAACCGCCACGAACTCGTTCTTCCGGATCTGGATGTTCACGCCGCGCAGCGCTCGCACCACCTCGCCTCCCATGTCGTACTCGCGGGTCAGGCGGTGCGTCAGGATCACGATGTCCGGAAGCGGGGTGTCTCCGGTGCGGAACTGCATCGAGGCGGCGGCGGTCATAAAGAGCGTCCGATGAGCGCCTCGAGCTGCGCCCGCGCGAGGAGGTAGTTGAAACGGGCCTGCACCAGATCGGTCTGCGCCTGCGTGAGGCTCGCCTGGGAGGTCAGGATGTCGAGGATGGTCCCGGCGCCGACGCGGTAGCGCTCTTGTTGGACGCGGACGTCCTCGGTGGCGGCGGCGACGTTGTCGGTGGCAATGCCGATCTGGGCGAAAGACGTGCCGAGGGCGGCGATCTGCTGGATGAGCTGCGCGTTCACCTGGCGACGGGTGTCGGCGGCCTGGGCTTGCGCGACGTCCCGCTGTACCAAGGCCGCAATGTTGGTCTGCTCGCGACCGAATCCATTGAAGAGCGTCCACGTCAGGCCGACGCGCCAGTTGTGCACCTCATTGGCGACGAGGGCGTTCGCGAAGAGCGTGTCCTGCCGGCTGGTGCCGACGGACAGGTTGAGGGTCGGGATGTACTGTGCGCGGGTCGACCAGACTCCCGCGCGTGCGGCCCGCGCCTGGGCGTCAGCTTGCCCCACCTGGGGCGCGGATTCGAGCGCACCGTCTCCCAGCGCAACGGTATCGGGGAGCGGCGGAAGGATACTGTCGGGTACGGCCCGGACCAGCTGATCCACGCCGATTTGGCGGCCGAGGCTCGCCTGCGCGGTCGCGAGATCGGCCTGCGACTGCAGCAGCCGGAGCCGTGCGTTGCCGAGGTCCACGACGGAGCGCAGAGAATCGGAGCGCGTCGCCGAGCCCGCGTGCAGTTTCTGCACCGAGACGTCGAGCTGCCTCCGGGCCCGTTGCACCTGCGCCTCCGCGACCCGGACCAGGTCCTCGCGTGCCAGCGCGTCGTAGAACGCCTGCATGGTCTGGAGCCTGACCTGGAAGCGCTGCGTGACGGCGCCGGCGTCCGCCGCATCCACATTGGCGGACGCGGACCGGAGATTGGCGAGGCGCCGGAACCCCGTGAAGAGGT
The DNA here is from genome assembly GCA_964596925.1 of uncultured Gemmatimonadaceae bacterium. Lineage (GTDB taxonomy): Bacteria > Gemmatimonadota > Gemmatimonadetes > Gemmatimonadales > GWC2-71-9 > DASTHG01. The sequence goes on from CAZQWQ010000072.1 coordinate 337,246, forward strand.
CGACGCTGGCGGACAGCGAGCTGCCGTAATTGGGGATCGGCGGGATGAGTTGTTGGCTGTTTTGGTCAAACCGCTGCGCGCTGTTTTTCGAGACGAAGCCGTTGAGGTCGACCTTTGGGAGGAAGGATCCCCACGCCGTCCGGCGCGCCGCGCCGGCATTGCGTTGGTCTCCTTCGGCTCGCACCATCGCCGGCTGCACGTCGAGCGCCCGCCGGATCGCCTCGTCGAGTGTTACCTGCACGGTCGTGGTCGCCGCGCTATCGGCTTGCTGGGCCGCGAGAGGCTGGATGCAAGCGCACGCCAATATCAGGATCAAGCCGCGCATCAGTGCCGTCCCCGTCCGGGAGTCGTGCTGTCCTTGTGCCGGTGCCGATCATGCTGATGCTCGAGCTCGGCCAGGAGTTGCGTGTAGCGCTCCTGCTGGGTCGGCGTAAGCTGGGTACGGATCTCCTCGTTCACCACCGCCCGCAAGGAATCGAGCCGGGGCCGCACCGTGTGCCAGATCGCCTGCATGTCCGCGTGATGACGGGCGATGAGGGCGTGCACCGAATCCCGCTGGGCTGGACTCAGCTCGAGGCGTTGCGCCAAATACTCGGACATGCCATCCGGACCGCGGCCCATCCGAGGAAAGGGCCGCGCCGATCGACTGGCAACGACCCCGCCAGCCGCGCCCGCCACGAAAACGGCGGCGAGGAGCGCCACGGCCCATGCTTTGGAACGACTGAACATGATCGACTAACTCACTTTCCCTGGCTCCAAGGTCCGCTCAACGTTCCGGGAACGGCGCGAGCAACGTGATCGCTTCCGGCGCTTCGGTTCCCGCCATGATGACGACATCCTGGCTCGTGGTCTCCGCGTCCTCGGCCCCGGCATCGCGACCGACTGCCATCCCTGCGAACAGCGCCACGAGCACCGCGGCGGCGATCCCGAGGCGCGACCAACCCGCCAGGACCTCGAGCGGAGCGGCCGGGCGATTGGCCGCGACCAGGACGCGCGCGACGAACGCCGCGGCATCCTCGGGGGCGAGGGCGTCACGCAGCGCCGCTCCCAATACCGGATCGGGACGGGAATCGAACGGCGTCATCGAGTCCTTCATGGTTGCTCCCTCCAGTCTGCCAGCAGCGTCCGAAGGTGTCGCCGCGCGTGAAACACTTCGGAACGGACGGTTCCTTCCGGCATTCCCAGGATCTCGGCGATCTCTGCGTGCGCGTAGCCTTCCACGTCGAACAACACCACCGCGAGGCGGCGTCGCTCCGGCAGCTCCGCGAGCGCTTTCCGCAGCCGGCCGAGCAGCACCGCGCGCTCGGCGATCACGTCCGGTTGCGGGCCGCCTCCGATGTACCCCTCGTCGAGCGATTCCGCGCGACGCACGGTGCGTCGGCGCCGCCGGTCGGTGGCGGCATTCGCGACGATCCGCATCAACCACGGCCCGAATGGCCGGGTGGTGTCGTACTGCTTGAGCTTCACCAGCGCGGCGAGGAAGGCGTCCTGGGCGGCGTCATCCGCGTCGTCGGAGTCTTGGAGAACGGCCCGGGCGACGCGTCGGGCCTGGTCGGCGTAGCGTTCCACCAATTCCCCGAACGCCGTCCGGTCGCCCGCCTGGGCGCGAGCGGCCAACTGCGGCTCGTCCACTCCCCGAGCAGTACGCGCGGGCCCTCCCGGGCGTTGCGGGTCAGTCGCCGTCGTCGCGCTCGCGTATCCGGCGTTTTCCGAAGGCATAGACACCGAATCCCACCGCCAGCCAGAAGGCCCCGGCGGCAAGCACACCGGCCATAACGCGCGGGAAGACGAGCAGCAGGACCCCCATGACCAGAAAGAACAGGGCGACGGTTCCGACGAGCGCGCGCCGCAGACCTCCGGCGACGCGGCGAAACGCCACCACCGCCACCGCGCCGAATTCGTAACGAGACCGTTTGTGGCGACGTGCGCGAATCGGCGGCGCGGGCGACGAGGCGTCGCCGGCGCTTTCCCCCTGGTGGCTCGTGCCGACGAGACGAGCCGGCAGCCTGGGGTGCCGCGGTTGCAGCACGACTTCCCGGCTGCCCTGGAGGTCGCGTCGGAATTGGGCGGCCAGCTCGTCGGCAGAAGCGGTGTCGTCGGTCAGGACGTCGAGCTCGAAGTTCCCGAACAGGCTGGACACGTTGAGGTTACTCGAACCCACGCGGGCCCAGTGGCGATCCGCGACGAGCGTCTTGGCGTGGATCATGGGCCCGAGCCATTCAAACACGCGGACGCCGGCCCGCAGCAGTTCGCGGTAACCGGCGCGCGTCGCGTTGCGGATCACGGGGAGGTCGCTCGCGCTGGGAACGAGCAGCCGCACATCCACGCCGGCGCGGGCCGCCTCGAGCAGGGCCGCGTAGAGCGGCGCCGGCGGGACGAGGTAGGCGTCGGTGATCCAGAGTCGCTCCCGCGCGGCGGCGGCGATCAATTGCGTGGCCCGGTAGATGCGCCCCTCAAACGGCACGCCGGCCACGACCTGCACGGCGACGTCGCCGCACGGTTCGGGGTCGGCATTGAGCTCGTCGGCGGCGATGGGGGGGCCGGTGCGCTTCCACACATAAGCGAACGTCGTGTCGAGCACGGCCGCCGCGGGACCGCATACGGTGAGCATGGTGTCGCGCCACGCCTCGCGCCCCTGCGCCTGCTCGCCCGCCCATTCATCGCCAATGCATAGGCCGCCGAGCATCGCGCGCACGCCGTCCGCCACCACCAGCTTGCGGTGGTCGCGCATGAAGATGTCGAACGGGTTTCCCGAGATGATCGGGTGGAACGCGCGCACTTCCGCGCCGGCGCGGCGCAAGGCGCGCCAGAAGCGGTAGCTGGTGCCGAACGAGCCCAGCGCGTCGTAAAGGATGCGTACCCGCACGCCGGCTCGGGCGCGCTCGGCGAGCGCGTCAGCGACGCGATGCCCGGTGCGGTCGTCGCGGATGATGTAGTTCTCGAAGTGAATCCACTCGGCCGCGCCGACGATCAGGGCGATGATCGCCTCGATGGCGGCGGGGCTGTCGGGATGGTGGGCGAGCGTGTTGCCGGCGATCGCGCGGGCGCTGGCCGTGCGCTCGATGGCGCGTGCCAACTCGTCCCGCCGCTCCTCCACCGCGGGCGCCGCGCGCGACGGCGCCGACGTCACCCGGCCGGCGCCCCCGCCGCTCCCAGTCCGAGCGTCTGCTCGGCGGGTCGCAGCGCGGTGATGCAGAAGGCGATGTGCTCGTCGAGCGGCACGCCCAGCTCTTCCGCGCCGATCCGCACGTCGTCGCGATTCACGCCACGGGCGAACGCCTTGTCCTTGAGTTTCTTCTTCACCGAAGAAACCTCGAGATCCGCGAAACTCCGGGATGGCCGCACCAACACGCACGCGACGAGAAACCCGCACAGCTCATCCACCGCGAACAGGGTTTTCGCCATGACGGTGTCCCGCGGCACTCCCGAATACGTTGCGTGGCCCAGAATCGCGCGGCACTGCTCCTCCGCGAAGCCGCTGTCGCGCAGCAGCCGGACGCCCCAGGCGGGGTGACCCTCGGTGGGGGAGTGCTCGGGATTGGGGTAGGTCTCGTAGTCGAAGTCGTGCAGCAGCCCCACCAAGCCCCACGCCGCTTCGTCTCCATCGTATTTCTTCGCGTACGCGCGCATCACGGCTTCCACCGCGAGCATGTGCTGGCGCAGGGCGGGGCTCTTGGTGTGCTGCTCCATCAGGGCGAGGGCGTCCGAGCGGTTCATATCTCCACGTTCCATTTTTCCGCCCACAGCTCGGCCATCAGGATCGGCCAGAGCTTGCGGGCGTGGTTGCGCCGACCGGCACGGTGCTCGGCAAGCAGCGTGGCGGTGGGAGCGCGAGGGAACACGCGCGGCCGCGCCAAGTGGCGGCTGGCGAGATCGGCCAGCCCGGTGTTCAGCCACCGCGCGACGGGCACCGACAGCCCGCGCTTTTTCCGGTCGATCACGCGATCCGGCACGATGCCGCGCGCCGCTTCCTTCAATATCGCCTTGGTGGTGAGGCCGCGCACCTTGAGCCGCGACGGCGCCGGAAGGGCCAACTCCAGCACTTCGCGGTCGAGATACGGCGCGCGGGCTTCGATCGAGGCGAGCATGGTGCCGCGGTCCACCTTTACGAGCAGGTTGTCTGGAAGGTAGGTCAGGAAATCGAGCCACAGCACCCGGTTGATCGGGTCGTCGGGGAACCCTTGGAGCAGGCGGTCGCACATGGCCACGGCCTGCGGCGTGGGGCCGAGCGCCCCGAACCAGGCGAGGTGGCGCTCGACCGGGGGCTGTTCGACCCCGGCGACGAACTGCTTGAGCATGAATTCGAGCGTCACCTTGCCCGTGGACGCCGGCCACTGCTCGACCGCCCAACGCACGGCCGAACGAACCGGGCGGGGAATCCAGCGGTACGCCTGTGCCAGGCGGTGCCCGAGGTAGGTGGGATACCCGCCGAACAGCTCGTCCGCTCCTTCGCCCGACAGGACCACTTTCACGTCGGCGCGTGCGGCGTCGGCGAGGAGGTACGTGGGGAGAATGGCCGGGTCGCCTACCGGTTCGGCGAGGCTTTGGGTCACGACCGCGAACGCGCGCGATAGCGCGTCGTCGTCGGCGGTGACGACGTGGTGCACGGTGCGGATGTCGTGGGTCACCGCTTCGGCGAACGCGCTCTCGTCGTAGTTCCGGTCGGGGAACCGCACGGCATATGTGTGGATCCGCTCGCTCGCCATGACCTGCGACGCCGCGGCGGCGAGGAACGACGAATCGAGGCCGCCGCTCGTGAAGACGCCCACCGGCACATCGGACATCAGCTCCCGGCGCACCGCGTCGAGCAGCACCTCGCGCAGGTGGGCGGCGTCGCGCAGCGGCGATGCCGCGCTCGCGGCCTCCCGCGGGGACCAGTAGGGCCGGAGCTCGACGCCCTCGCGGCTCGCCACCAGGAGATGCCCAGGCGGGAGCTTGTGAATTCCATCGAGCATCGTGGAGGGCGCCGGGACGTAGCCCAGCGCGGCGTACAGCGCCGCGGCGGTGCCGTTCAGCCGGCGCGGCTGGTCGGGAAAGACGAGCAAAGCCTGGATCTCCGACGCGAAGCGCAGCTCTCCATTCACGCGGGTCCAAAAGAGCGGCTTCTCACCCGCGCGATCGCGCGCCAGCACGAGTCGGCCGCGCACGTCGTCCCAGACCGCGAGGCCGAACATCCCGTCGAGCCGCGACACGGCGTCGGGGCCGTATCGCTCGTACAGGGGGACGATGTTCTCGATGTCGCCGGTCGAGCGGAACGGGTATCCCCATCCCGTGGCTACCCGCCGCAGCGCCGGAGAGTTGTAGATCTCGCCGTTGCACACCATCCAGATGGCGCCGTCGGGGCTCTGAAACGGCTGGTCGCCGGTGGTGAGGTCCATGATGGCGAGGCGACGGGCGCCCAGACGCGCGCGGGCGTGACCGACGATGCGCTCACCGTCGGGACCGCGATGCGCGAGCGAGCTGGCCATCTGCGCCAGGCACTCCGGGTGTTTCAGCGGCTCGTCGCCGAGGGTGACGACGCCGAAGATCCCGCACACCGCCTCACCCCCCGTTCCCCTCTCCATGGCGGAGAGGGGGGACTTGGGTGGGGGATGGCGTGCACGGCCCGTACGCCACGTAGCGCCCGTTCTGGAACAGCATGGGGAGGAACGCGAGCGCGTCCCGCACGTGGCGATCCACCGGGCGGGTGACGAACACCGTCGGCTCACGACACTCCGCCAGCACCGATTGCCAGGCGTCGGCGGGGAGCAGCGGCGATCCGGGCACGACGCGAAACTCGTCCGCGTAGTCCGCGATGAAATTGCTGGTGAGCTCGCGGCCATGGGCGGTGGCGACGGGAACTTGCCGCTGCAGGTAAAAGGGCAGCGAGGGCGGGTAGGCCGATACGGCCAGCACGGCACGGCCGCGCACGGCGTCCGCGAGCGCCGCCGCGGAACGATCTTCGCCTACGGCGCGCAGCAGATCGGCGCCGACGAACGGGATGCTGAGGACGACCACCGCGTAGCCGGCGGCCGCGAGGGTCAAGTCCGAGCGCCGCACCGCGAGCGCCACGAGGGTGGCCGAGGCGAGGAGCGCCACCGCGATGGCGCGCGCCGTGGGAGGAATCGCCGCGACCTCCGCGGCGGTGAGGTGCGATGCCGGCGGCAGCCACAGGGGAATCGTGAAGAGCGCAACGGCGAGGGCGACCGCTGTCCCGGCCAGCGCCTTCCATCCAGTCGCCAGGCCGTCGCGCGTCAGGGCGCGGGCCGCGGCGAGCGCGAACGCCGGCATCAGCGGGAGCACGTACTGCGGCAGCTTGGATTGGTTCAGCATGAAGAAAACCAGCGGTCCGAGCACCCAAGAGGCCAGGAGGATTGGATCCCGGGCCGCGAGGTTCACGCGTCGCGCGTGCCACGCCCATTTCACGCGACCGCCCCCGAGCCGGGCGAGTACCGGCACGATCCATGGGAAGGCGGCGACCGGCAGGATCGGCAGGTAGTACCAGAACGGGGCGGTCCGATGGAAACTCGGTGTGGTCACCCGCTCGAACGTCTCACGCACGAACACGTAGTGCGGAAACGTGGGGATCCGCGCGGTAACGGCCAGAAACCAGGGCAACGCGACGAGCCCGAAGACGGCCAGGCCACGCCACGGGAAATAGCGCCGGATACGCTCGCCGACGAGCCAGGCGTAGGGGAGTACCGCCGCGAGCGGGATGAGAATGGCGATCGGGCCCTTGGTCAGCGCCCCGGCGCCGATGGCCGCCCAGGCGAGCACCGGCCGGTTCTCGGCAAAGCACAGAATCGCCGCGGTGGTGAACAGCGCCAGCGTACTGTCGAAGATCGTGGTGCGGGCATAGGCGAGCACCATCGGCATCGTCGCGAGTGCGATCCCGGCGACCCACCCGGCGCTGGCGCCCCAGCGCCGCCGGGCGAACCACGCGACGAGCGCAATGGTCAGGAGCGTGGCGAGATACGCCGGGAGCCGCGCGGCGGTCTCCGTCGGTCCGAAGATTTCCATCGTCGTGGCGGCCGCGGCGAAATACACGATCGGCTTGTCGAGGTAGGGCAAGCCGTCCAGGTGCGGGACGAGGTAGTCGTTGGTGAGCGCCATTTCGCGCGCCACTTCGGCGTTGCGCCCTTCGTCGGGATCGAGCAGCCGGTGCCCGCCCAGGTTCCAACCGAGGGCCAGCGCGGCGGCGACGAGCAGGAACGGCAGCCAACGATCGCCGGAGCCGAGCGATGGCACGGATGAGCCGGTCTCGGGCGCGCTACGTGTGGGGGTGGGGGTGATCCGACTGGCGCGCAAACGCTATTCGGTCACGTCGAGGGCTGGGGCATCTGGCTGACGGTGATCGGCACCTCCGCCGCGCCCTCGCCGTCGAGCATGATCGCGAACTTGTACACTCCGTGATGGGGGAACGGGACGTCGAAGACGAGAATGGCCGCGGCCTCGATCTCAGTGACCCCCGCCGGCGGCTCTGCGAAGGTCACGCTGCCGCTGCCACCGAGGATTTCGACGCCGTGGTCGTCCACGAGGCGGATGTGCACCGCGTGCTCTCCGATTTCGGTGCGCCGGCCCTTCAATCGGAGCACCAGGTGCAGCCGCGGGTGCATCGCGGGGAACTGCTGCACCCAGATGTGCTGGAAGATGCCCAGGACGGAGATCTTCCCGGACTGATCGACGAGGGCGTAGTCCGCGACGACGGCGAAGTCTAAATGCACATCAGCTTCGGTCGTAGCTGACGGCTGATGGCTGATGGCTGAGCATCATTTCTTGGCAAACGCGACCCATGCCCGCGTCTTCTCCCATGCGAGGGCGATCGAGCCGGCGCTCGGCCCGCTCGGCGCGATATCGATCGTGAGGCGCTCGACCAGCGTATCGAGCGGCGCGGTCTGCATGTCGAATTTGGCGAGATCGTGCTGGGCGTCGTAGTTCGTGCCCCATTGGCCCGTGTTCTTGTTGATGATGAGCTTCCACCCCGCGCTGGACGGAATCGTCCAGAGGCTGTAGCTGCCGGCCGGGATCGTGGTCCCGCTTATCACGAGGTCGGCTGAAGTGCTGAAGATCGTGGCCGCGTTGGCCCCAGTGCGCCACACCTGGTCCCAGGGCACGACGCCGCCAAAAATCACGCGGCCGCGCACGGCGGGCCGGCTGTACTTCACCGAGAGCGTCGCGCCGCCGACCATGGCCTGCACCGAATCCGTCGGCGACAGCACGCCCAACGGGCGGTTGGCGAACGCCGGACCCATCGCGGCGATATCGAGGGAAGCCACTCGCTCGACCGACACCTGCATCGTGCTGCCGACGCCCGAGACACCGAGCAGCTGGCCTGTCTGGTCCACCCGCAGCCGCAGTGGGCCGACCGGCCCCATCATGATTGTCATCGAATCCTGACCGACGCGCTTCAGCACCATCGCCACGGGGGCGTTCGTGTTCGGGGACACGCCGGTCGTCTGATATTCGTCTCCCCCAGCCGCGCGCGCGCGTCCGGCCAGGTATTCGACCAGACCGTAGACATTCAGCAGAAACGGCGCGCTGCCCGGGGGGACCGCGAGGCGCTGCGTCTTGCCGTCGGCCAGCGTCACGAACGCGCTGTCACCCTGGAATTGGATCGAGGACTTCTGCTCGGCCGGGCCGTCGCCCGAGAGGTTGTGAATCGTCAACTCGAACCGCTCGACGGCGCCGTTGGCACCGAGCGTGGCGAAATAGATCCGATGCTGGGTGCGTGGGGCGCGGATCACCTGCTCGCCGTCGATCCGGCTGGCGCTGCGTTGATAGCGCTCCACCGCCAGGGTGTCGCGGCCGATGCGGGTCACGAATGCGCCGGACTGCGCTGCCGCGGGAGTGGCCAGGGCGCCGACTGTTACGAGGATACTGATGCAGCTCCGCATGATCGAGGTGCTCCGAGAAGGTGAGTGGTCAGCGGTGGAGTCGCCGATCGTCAGCGGACCCGCACCGACTTCAATTCGTCGTTTTGCTTGATCGCATTCACGACGTCCAAGCCTTTGGCGACCTGGCCAAATACCGTGTGGACGCCGTCGAGGTGTCGCTGTGGCGAATGGCAAATAAAGAACTGGCTGCCCCCGGTGTCCTTGCCGGCATGGGCCATCGAGAGGGTGCCGGCCACGTGCTTATGGGTGTTGGTGCTGGTTTCGCACTTGATCGTGTACCCGGGTCCGCCGGTGCCAACCGCTCCCTTGCCGGACTTGGAGTAGGGATCGCCGCCCTGGATCATGAAATTGGGGATCACGCGATGGAACTTGGTGCCGTCGTAGAATCCCGCGTTGGCGAGCTTCTCGAAATTGGCGACCGTGTTGGGGGCCTCGTCGACGTACAGGTCGAGCTCCATGGTCCCGCGCGCCGTTTCAATCACAGCGGTCTTGTTGGGCATCACGTCTCCACGTCGAAGTTCTCGCTGGCCTGCGCCACGGTTTTCGTTCCTACAATCACGGTCGAGACGGCCGGATTGTCCAGCACGAATTTGAGCGCCAGCTGCGCGGCACTCGCGCCGGTTCGGGCGGCAAGCTCACGCACCCGGTGACCGAGCGCGATCAGCTGGGTCACGTATTGCTGCGGCATCCGGGCGCGGATGTCGCCCTGGTCCCACGTGCTGTCCGGCCCGTAGCGTCCGGCGAGGAAGCCGTTGGCGAGCGGCTCGCGCACGATCACCCCGAGGTTCGCGGCGCGGGCGGCGGGAAAGAACGCCGACTCGGCCTCCCGGCGCGCCAGGTTGTACACCAACTGGATCGTGTCGGGCATGGTGGACTGGATGGCCGCGAGCCCCTCGTCGGGCGAGTGCACCGACACGCCGTAGGCGCGGATCAACCCATCTTTTTTGAGGTCCTCGAGGACGCCATACGTCTCCATCGCGGCGATCTGGGCCGGCGGCGGGTTGTGGAGCTGGAGCAAGTCGATGTAATCGGTTCGCAGCCGCCCGAGCGACATCGCCACGGCGAACCGGATATAGGCGGGCGTGAAGTTGGCGTCGTGGGTGACGGGCAGGGCCGCGTCGGGCGGGATGCGGTCGAAGGCGACCCCGGTCGCCTCGCCGACGCGGTCGCGCAGCAGCGGGTGCACGTCGCGATTGTAGAAGTTGCCGCCGACTTTCGTCGCGATGATCACCTGCTGGCGCACTCCGGCCAGGGCCGCGCCGAGGAGGTCCTCGCTGTGCCCGTGGCCGTACACGTCGGCCGTGTCGAAGAAATTGCAGCCCAACTCCACTGCACGGCGGACGGCGCGCATCGATTCCGCGTCGTCGGTGGGGCCGTACGAGTTGCCGAACTGATCGCCACCGATCGCCCAGGCGCCGAAGCCGGTTTCGCTCACCGCGAAGTCGGTACGGCCGAGCAATCGCCGTTTCATGCGAGCAGCTCCCGCAGCGCGTCCGGTGTGGTCACGGGGAGCGAGCAGGTGGTGCCCACGCACACGGTGGCGGTCGGCTGGTCCGCGACATGGCGCAGGACGACCTTGCGCGGCCGGTAGGCCTGGAGGGCGAGCAGGTGCATGGCGCAGGCGGGGCCGTCGCCCGGTGGGCCGGACACCTCGATGCGCGTCACGGGATTGATGGCCCAGTCGATCGCGCGCAGCAGGGTGGCGCCGTGGAGCCCGAGGTCGGCCACGACGCCCGCGAACGCTCCGAGCTGGCGGTCGAGGGCGGCGCGCCACGCCGGATCATCGGTGAGGGCCCAGAGGCGGGCGAGGACCAACGCCGTGACGCCGTTCGGGGACGGAGTCGGGGCATCCTGCACCGGTTTCGCCCGCGTGGCGAGATAGGCGGCCCCGCCCCGCGCCTGAGCGAGATCGTAGTATCCGCGGCCCGAGTCCCCGTGCGCCGATTCGCAGTACCGCATCACGGCACCCGCGCGCGCCAGCCACTCGTCGGTGCCGGTGGCCTCATAGGCGTCGAGGAATGCGGCAGCGCTCTGAATGTTGTCGTCGAGCATGCCGCGCGGCTCGGCGGCGCCGAGGACATGCCCCATACCCGTGGTGGCATCCCACGACTCCGTCCAGATGCGGTCGAGCACTTGCCGGGCGAGGGTGTTGCACTCGACTCGATCGAGCGCGGCGCCCGCGTGAAGGAACGCCGACGCCATCATCGCGTTCCAGTTCACATAGGTGGCAGTGTCGACGTAGGGCGTGGGGCGCTGGTCCCGGGCGCGCTTGAGCTTTCGCAGCGCGGTCTTGAAGATGCGCCACTCGTCGTCGCCCGAAGGGTCGCGTCTCCACCAGAGGACGTTCTTCGCCAGGTTGTGGTGCATTTCGCCCTCGGGCTCGAGGTCGAGCACGCGTCGTACGACGTCGAATTCCGGCTCCGACAGGACGGCTCGGGCCTCGTCCTGCGTCCAGGTCCAGTAGTCGCCGTCGTCGCCGAATCCCACGTCGGCGTCCTGCGACGTGTAGAACGCGCCGTGCTTCGGCTCCGACAGCGTTTCGAGTACCCAGTCCACGATCCCCGATGCCACCGCCCGCAGTTCCGGGCCGCCGAATGCCGCGTACGCCGTGCAATACGCCTTGAGCAGCTCCGAGTTGTCGTACGACATTTTCTCGAAGTGCGGCACGATCCAGCGTTCGTCCACTGCGTAGCGGTGGAAACCGCCGCCCACGTGATCGCGGATGCCGCCTCGCGCCATGGCGAGGAGGGTCTTCTCGGGGACCTCGCGCAGCCACTCCTCGCGCCGGTCGTGCCAGCGCGCGATCAGGAACTCGCACGCTCCGGGGTGGGGAAACTTTGGCGTGCTGCCGAAGCCGGCGTAGCGGACATCGTACAGGCGCGCCATGTGCGCCGCGCCGCGCTCGAGCAGCCCTGGGTCAACGGGCCCGCTCCTGGCCTCGTCGAGCGATTCCGCGAGGTGTGTGCGGATGGCTTGGGCGTTACCCGCCACCTTGGCGCGATCGTCGCGGTACAGCTGCGCGATGTGTCGCAACACCGTGGCGAATCCCGGGCGCCCGAAGGGGTTCTGCTCGGGCGGGAAGTAGGTGCCTCCGAAGAAGACTTCGCCGTCGGGCGTGAGGAACGCCGTGAGCGGCCAACCGCCCTGGCCGGCGAGCGCCTGGACGGCGCGTTGGTAGCGGGCGTCCACATCAGGGCGTTCGTCGCGGTCGACCTTGATGCATACGAAGTTGTCGTTCAGGAGGGCGGCAACCGTCGGGTCCTCGTACGATTCGCCGTCCATCACGTGGCACCAGTGGCACCACACCGCACCGATGTCGAGCAGGATCGGCTTGTCCTCGGCCTTCGCCTTTGCGAACGCTGGCTCGCCCCAGGGGAACCATTGTACCGGCTGGTGGGCGGCGGACTTCAGGTAGGCGGAACGTTCAGAGGAAAGGAGGTTGGGCATGCAACCGGAAATCTACTCCCCCAGGAACTTCACCGCCGTCCGCGACAACAGCTCCGCCCCGATCACCAGTGATTCCTCCTCGATGTCGAAGGTGGGGCTGTGATGCGGGGACGACGTGCCGTCGGCCCGCGCCGAGCCGACGAAGGCGAAGCAGCCCGGCACCTTGGCAAGGAAATGGGACATGTCCTCTCCACCCATCGTCCGGATCCCATCCTTCACACGCTCCCTCCCTACGATTTCTTCTGCTACGCCCTTCATTAGATCCGTCATCGCAGCGTCGTTCACCAGCGGTCGGGTCAGGCGGCGGAACGTGACATCCGCGCTGGCCCCGAACGCGGCCGCGATGCCTGCCGCCGTTCCCCGGACGAAACCCGGGGCATCGTCCCAGAAGCGGCCGCCGAAGGTGCGCACCGTCCCGCGCAGCACCGCCTGTTTGGGAATCACGTTGAAGGCGTGACCGGCCTGTACCTGGGTGACCGAGACGACCCCTTCCTCGAACGGATCGCGCCGCCGCGACACGAGGCTCTGCAGCGCCGTGACGAGGTGTGCCGCGACGAGGATCGGGTCGATGGCGAGGTGGGGCATAGCGGCGTGGCCGCCCTTGCCGGTGACGGTGATTTCGAACTCGTCCACTGACGCCATCATCGGACCGGGCATGACCCCGATCGTCCCCACGGGCAATTCGTTCCAGAGATGGATCCCGAACGCCGCTTCCACGGCCGGCTGCTCGAGCACGCCCTCCTCGATCATCGCCCCCGCGCCGCCGCTCAACTCCTCGGCGGGCTGGAACGCGAGCTTCACGGTTCCCGGAAGGACCACAGCCGCGAGCCGGCGTGCCACCTCGAGCCCGATCGCCACGTGCCCGTCGTGTCCGCAGGCGTGCATCTTGCCGGGGTGCTTGGAGCGGTAAGGGACGTCGTTCGCCTCTTCGACCGGCAGGGCATCCATATCGGCTCGCAGCAGCACGCAACGCCCGCCGTTTCCTTTCACTCCGACGACGCCGGTCCGCGCGACATTGGGACGGACACCGTAGCCGAGCGCCTCGAGCCGCTCGGCGACGAGGAGGCTGGTCCGCGTCTCCTGAAAGCCGAGCTCGGGGTGGGCGTGGAGGTCGCGGCGGGTGGCGACGAGGGCGTCGCGGTCCGGTGGTGGAAGGGTCGAGGTCATCTTAGTGCGTGGTGTGTTGTGCGTCGTATTTGACGGTTGTGGGTGGGTATGCGGTTACGATGGACTGTCGTCGTAGCCGTCAAACCCATGGTCACCGGATAATACAATGCACGACGCACCGTCCCGCGTGCGTCCAGGCAGCCTGCGGCGTGTTCTCGGTTTGCCCCGGGGCACCGCCCCGGGGTCATTGAAAGTTGAGAGTTACTCACACCCGCGAGCTCGGGCACCACCAGTTGATCCCGCACTGCTCGCATCTCGGCCGCCTCGCAATGCACGTTTTCCGCCCGTGCAGAATGAGCAGATGCGAGAAGATCGTCCAGTCGTCACGCGGCACGAGCGCCATCAGGTCGCGCTCGATCTTCTCGGGCGTCTTCTCCTTCGTCAATTTGAGCAGGCCGCTGATGCGCTGCACGTGGGTGTCCACCACGACGCCCTCGTTCTTCCCGAAGGCATTGCCGAGCACCACGTTCGCGGTCTTGCGGCCGACGCCGGGAAGCGCCACAAGCTCCTGCATGGTCTGGGGCACCTCGCCGTCGTGATGCTCGATCAGCGCCTGCGCCATGCCAAGAATCGACTTGGTTTTGTTGCGGAAGAAACCGGTGCTCTGAATCTCCCGCTGGAACACCAGCGGATCGGCGGCGGCGTAGTCGATGGCGCGGCGGTACTTCGCGAACAGCGTGGGGGTGACCAGGTTGACCCGCACGTCGGTGCACTGCGCCGACAGGATCGTGGCGACCAGCAGCTCGAGCGGATTGGTGTGATCGAGCGCGCACTGCGCATCCGGAAACTCCTTGCGCAGCCGCGCGATGATTTTGCGCGTCCGCGCGCGCCGCTCGGCGGGCGTTTCGACGCGTCGCGACGCCTGCTTTTTCCTTGTCGCCTTCATGCGCGGTGCCGGTTGCGTGCGAACGCGAGGAACCCGTCCGCGTCGCGGGAGTTGAGGATGTCCCGGGCCGCGAGCCATCCCTTGCGGGCGATGCCGATGCCGACCGCCACGTTGGCCATCCCGGCCACCGAATGCGCGTCGGCGCCGATCGAGATCGTGACCCCTAGCTCCCGCGCTCGGCGGATCAAACGCCAGTCGAGATCGAGGCGGTGCGGGTCGGCATTCACCTCGACCGCGATGCCGCGCTGAACCGCCGTCGCGAGGACGCGCTCCAGGTCGAGCGCGTACGGTTCTCGCGCCAGGAGCATCCGCCCCGTCGGGTGGCCGAGGATGGTGAGGCGGGGATCCTCCATGGCGCACAGCACCCGCGCCGTCATCTCCGCTCCGGTCATGCCGAAGCTGGAATGAATCGATCCGATCACGAAGTCGAAGCGGTCGAGCACCTCGGGTCCATAGTCGAGTGTGCCGTCGGCCAAGATGTCGGCTTCGACGCCCTTCAGGATCCGGAACCCGGTCGCCGCGCGGTTGAGCGCGTCGATCTCCGCGTGCTGGCGCGGGACGTCGCTGGTTTTGAGTCCGCCCGCATAGGACGCCGAGCCCGAGTGGTCGGTGATGCCGACCCACTCGTACCCCGCGCGCCGGCATGCTTCGGCCCAGTCGGCGATCGTGGTGGAGCCGTCGGAGTAGCTGGTGTGGCAGTGGAGGAAACCCTTCAGGTCGCGCTGCTCGACGAGCGTGGGGAGCGTTCCGGCCGCGGCGGCTTCGATTTCACCGTTCCCCTCGCGCAGCTCCGGCGGGATCCACGGCAGACCGAGCGCCCGATAGAGGTCAACTTCGTCCGGGAAGCCAACACCGGAGCCGAGGCCGCGCGACTCGAGCTGTCGCAGGTGTTCGACGGACCCGGTGGCGCGCACCCAGGCGAGCCCGAAGTCGGCGGGGGTGGCGAGGAACACGTCGGCGACGAGCCCAGAGTCGAACCGCAGGGTGATCGTCCCCACTTGGCCGGCGATTTCCGTGACCCCGGGTGTCGCGCCGAGGCGCTGGACCAGCGCTTCCCGGGCCGCCGGCAGGGGGGCGTGGACGACAACGACGTCCACGTCGCGGATAGTTTCGCGGTGGCGGCGCACGCTCCCCGCGATCTCGACCCGCTCCACGCCTTCCTGCGCGGCCAGGGCGCGCCGCAGCGCCTCGGCTTCGGCCAGGGCGTGGTGAAACAACCTGAACTCGTTCGTGCGCCGCAGGTAGGCAATGCCCTTGCGGACGTTTTCGGCGGTCTTGGCGCCAAAGCGGGGGAGCGCGGCCAGTCGACCGTCGGCGGCGGCCGCTTCCAGGTCGCCAAGGGAATCGACGTGCAGCGCCTCATGGATCATTCGCACCTTGGCGATGCCCAGTCCGGGGATGTGCAGCATGTCGACCAGCCCCGGCGGGACCTGCTCGCGCAGCTCGTCGAGAAAGCTCGAGCGCCCGGTGACCGTCAGCTCGCGCGCAATCTCGAGCGATCCCTTGCCGATCCCCTCGGTCTCGGCGAGCGCGCCGGTCCGCACTGCCTCGCCCAGGTCGCCAGGATACTCGGCGATGACGCGGGCGGCGGTTTCGAAAGCGCGGATGCGGAACGGGTTATCGCCCTTGAGGGCGAGGGACGAGGCGATCTGCTCGAAGACTTGTCGGACGGCCTGCTTGTCCATGGCGGCGGAACGTAACGCGACGAGGCGAGAGACGGGAGGCGGGCGGCACAATGGTTGCGGCTCTTATCGACCACCGAGGATATTGTGCTCATGCATCCGCTCTTGGCCGTCGCGCTCGCCGCGCTGTTCGCGCGACAGTTGGCGGCCCCGCTGCCGGTCATCCATGCGAACGACAATCGCCGCGCGGCGGGCACGCTCCGGGACGGCGCGCTCGCCGTCCGTCTGGAGGCGCGGAGCGGTCTGTGGCATCCCGAGGCGGAGGAGGGCGTCGGGGTGGAAGTCCAGGCGTTTGGGGAGGAGGGGAAGCCGCTCCAGAATCCCGGCCCTCTGATCCGAGTGCCGGAGGGGACTGAGATCCGCCTCAGCGTGCGCAACGCGATTCCAGGCGCGACGCTTGTGGTGCACGGGCTCGGCACGCGACCGGCAGCGGAGGACAGCGTGGTCTTGGCACCCGGTGCAGTGCGAGAGCTGCGCTTCCGGGCGGGGACGCCTGGGACGTATTTCTACTGGGCGACAACTACAGGCGCTGCGCTCATCGATCGAAGAACCGTGGACAGCCAGTTGAACGGCGCCTTCATCGTGGATCCTGCCGGTGTGCAGCCCGACGACCACGTGTTCGTGCTGGGCATATGGCTCGACTCGCTCACCGCGGGTGGAGTGCGGGAGAAGCGAGAGCTTCCGACGATCAACGGCAAGATGTTCCCGTACACCGAATCGTTCACCTACAGCGTGGGCGACTCGGTGCGGTGGCGCGTGATCAACGCGAGCGATCGGGGCCACCCGATGCACCTGCACGGGTTCTACTATCGCGTAGACAGTCGCGGCACCACCGCGCGCGATTCTCTGTATGCGCCGTCGCAGCGGCGTCTCGCCGTGACGGAGCGGCTCCAGTCCGGCGCGACGATGACCGCTGCCTGGTCGCCGGACCGACCCGGCAACTGGATCTTCCACTGTCACGTCCTGTTTCACGTCGCCCCCGATCTGGCGCTGTCCCCGCCGGCGCATGACACGCCCGCCGGTGGGATGGAGCGCATGTCGGGGATGGTCATCGCACTGCACGTGCGGCCCGCTCCCGGCGCGGCCTATCCCGCGACGGTGGGCGACCCGAAGCGACTCAGGTTGCTGGTGCAGTCGCGTCCCAACGTCTACCGGCAGGACCCGGGCTTCGGCTTCGTGCTGCAGCAGGGCGACACGCCGCCGGCGCCGGATTCGATCGCCATCCCTGGCTCGCCAATCGTTCTCACGAGTGGCGACCCGGTGCACATCGCGGTGGTGAATCGTTTGACGGAGCCGACGGCCATCCACTGGCACGGCATCGAGCTGACGAGCTACTACGATGGTGTCCCTGGCATGAGCGGCGAACCCGGGCACGTGGTGCCCTCGATTGCCGCTGGGGACTCGTTCGTCGCCGAGTACACGCCGCCGCGGGCCGGCACCTTCATCTATCACACACACATCGACGATGTGCGCCAGATGGAATCGGGGTTGTACGGCGCGCTCATCGTGCTGCCGCCGGGGCAGGCATATGACTCCACCACCGACCACGCACTCTTGTTCGGGATGCACGAGTACGCGGACACCTTAGACCTGCTGCTGAACGGCAGCGCGCACCCCCCACCGCTCGTGCTGCGGGCGGGCGCGACGCACCGCCTGCGCATCATCATGATCCCATCGGCCGGCTCAGGCTACGTGTTGCTTCTGTCGGACACCTCGCTCGTCACCTGGCGCGCGGTCGCCAAGGACGGCGCGGACTTGCCACTCCACCAGGCGACGGTGCGTCCAGCGCGACAGATGGTGGCGGTGGGCGAGACCTACGATTTCGAGTTCACGCCGGCCGGGCCGGGGAACCTGCGGCTCGAGCTGCGGTTCGAGCGGCGGAACAAGCCGCATCTGCTCGTGACGATGCCAGTCGAGGTGCGTTAGTCTTTCGGCAGGAACCCATCCAGCGCCGCCACGAACTGCTCCGTTGCCTCGACGTGCGGGCAATGCCCCACCGGCAGCTCGATCAGCTCCGCCTTCAATAGACCCGCCAGTTCGCGCGACCCTTCGATTGGGATCGGGTCGAACGTCCCATGCAAGACGAGGGAAGGGGGAAGGGGGAAGGGGGAAGCGAGCTCGCGGAGCTTGGACCGCAGGTCGAACTCGCCGAGGCTCGCCCACACCGCATCCTGGGTGCGGGCCGTCACCCGGAACGACGTGAGTCGCGTCGCGTCCGCGAACTGGTAGAAGTATCCCGCCACCGAGAGCTCGAACGCGCGGCGCCGATAGGCCACCGGGTCTCGTTCCCGGAGCCCGCTGTCCCGCAGCTCCTCGCGCGCCCGGACGATCTCCGGTGCGTTCATCCGCTCGGCGAACCGCCGCTCGAACTCGGCGCGATACGCCGCGGTGATCGAGGCCGGCGAGACCAACGCGAGCCGTTCGACGCGGTTCGGGTGCTCCAACAAATAAAGGACGGCCAGCAACCCACCCCAGGAGTAGCCGCACAAGGCCAGCTGCTCGATTCCGAGCTGCTCGCGCAGCGCCTCGAGGTCGGCGACGTGCTCGCGCCACCCCACGGGCACCTCGCGCGCTACGGGTGACTGCCCCCCGCCACGCTGATCGTAGTAGAAGAGGGTGCGGCCCCGGGCGAGGAGGTCGTACTGGGGCAGGAGATAGTCGTGATGGGCGCCCGGGCCGCCGTGCAGCACGACGACCGTGGGTCCCGCTCCGATTCGCCGGGTGAACAGGTCGACGCCGTTCGCGTGCACGAGCATGGGGGCCCAAGCAGTCGGGAGGAGAAAGATAACGCCCACGGCGTCTTGTGAAGATCGCAACGGGCTGGTACATACGGAGCTTGCTGAAGCTCGATTTCATCCAAACCCTGGCGTTCGCCGGCCTCGTGCTGTTCGCGGGACACGGCATCAAGCGCCTGATTCCACCGCTCGCGCGCTACAACATTCCCGCACCGGTGGTGGGCGGATTGCTGGTCGCCGCCATCACGCTGATCTCCCGCCGCTGGGACGTGACGCTGTTCCAGTTCGATACGCTGCTACAGACGCCGCTCATGATCGCCTTTTTCACCAGCGTGGGCTTCGGGGCGAGCTTCTCCCTCCTGAAGAAGGGCGGGCCGCTGGTCGTGCTGTTCCTGGTGATCGCGACCGTCGTGGCCGTGCTGCAGAACGTGGTGGGGATCCTGGTGGCGTTGCCGCTCGGCCAACATCCGCTGCTCGGCGTGTTGGCGGGATCGGTGACGCTCACGGGGGGGCCCGCAACCGGCCTCGCCTTTGCGCCGCTGTTCGAGCAGGCGGGCGTGCAAGGCGCGGCCACCGTAGCCGTGGCGGCCGCGATGGTCGGGATCGTGACGGGTGGGCTCCTGGGCGGGCCAATCGGCACGTTGTTGATCGAGCGGCACGGTGTCCACGGTCATCGCCGCGCGAGTCGTGTCGGCCCGGCCGGGACAGCGACTGAGGCGGTCGAACGCCTGGTGCCGGAACCGACCGATTCCGTTCCTGAACACGAGGATCCCGAAGCCTATCGCCTCCTGAAGACGCTGGTGGCGTTCCTGGTCGCCATGGGGATCGGGTCGTGGATCAGCAAGGGGTTCGGCGCGCTCGGGATCACGCTGCCGGCGTACATCGGCGCCCTGATCGTCGCCGCGCTGATTCGTAACCTCGACGACATGACCGGGATCGTCAAACTGTCGCAGCGCACCGTGGACGATATCGGCAACGTGGCGCTGTCGCTGTTCCTGGTCCTGGCCTTGATGACCCTGCGACTGTGGGAGCTGGCGGGGTTGGCGGGTCCTCTGGCCGTCATTCTTTTCTTCCAGGTGGCGTTGATCGCAGCACTCGCCTACTGGCCGATCTATCGCATGATGGGCAAGAACTACGATGCGGCGGTCATGTCGGGAGGGTTCTGCGGTTTCATGCTTGGGACCACCGCCAACGCGATGGCCAACATGGAGGCGCTGGTGCAGCGCTATGGGCCGTCGCCCAAGGCGTTTCTCATCGTGCCGATGGTGGGCGCCTTCTTCATCGATTTCACCAACGCGCTGATCATCACGGCGTTCCTGAATTTCTGGCGCTAGTCACCCCCCGATATCCTCGGCCCAGAGCACCGGCCGCGCCGCGATGAACCGGGTCATCAGGTCGATGCAGCGCTCGTCTTGTAACACCTCCACGTTGACGCCGCGCGTGCGCAGCAGCTCTTCCTCCCCTTGAAACGTGCAGTTCTCCCCGATCACAACATGGGGAATGCCGTACAACAGGATTGTCCCGGAGCACATGGCGCACGGCGACAACGTGGTGTAGAGCGTGGACGCGCGGTACACGCCGGCCCGCTGCCGGCCGGCGCGCTCCAACGCGTCCATCTCGCCGTGCAGCACGACGCTGCCTTGCTGCACGCGACGGTTGTGGCCGCGCCCCAGGACCTTGCCCTGGTGCACCAGGACGGCGCCGATGGGGATGCCGCCTTCTGCCAGACCGAGCTTCGCCTCGGCGATCGCGGCCTCGAGGAATCCGGTCGGGGGCACTAGCGGGCGTAGTGGTCCGCGCCGAGGAAGTGGAGCGACACGTAGGGCGCGGCGCCCACCACCCAGCTGTCATGCGGCACGGCGGGAATGTGAAACAGCTCGCCGGCGCGCAGCTCCACGATGCGCCCATCGTCGAACGACACGGCGGCCGTGCCGGCGAGCACCAGGCCGACGTGCTCCACCGTGCAGCGCTGGGCGCCGACGCCGGGTCCCACGTGCTCCGACCAGCGCCAGCCGGGCTCGTAGGTCGCGCGGCCGATGGTCAGGCCACCGAGGCGGACGATGTCGAACCGGCCCTTGATCATCGGGCGGGTCTCGTCCGGCGACTCGAAACGTTTGAGGATGATGTCGATCATCGTCCGCGGTCAGTTGTCCCCGCTCACGATCCCAATCTCGCCAACCTACCCCGCCGTCGGCGGGGCGGTATCGGTGCCCGAGCCGGCAGTCTCTAGAGGACCGGCACGCCCACAGCTACTGGGCGGGGTGGAGAAGCCGTGCTCCACCGTTTCAGCTTCGGCATTACCTCAGTCAGTAGGGCTCTGGCTTTCGCGGACGGCATGATCCCCTGTTGCGCCATGACGGCGACGCACTTGTCGATCATCTCCTGCATGGAGATTCGTGGTTCGGTGAACGCGCCGCTCGTGTAGCAATGCTGGCAGTAGTCGTTCACCCGATACCCGATGGCGTCAGTCCCAAAGTCCTCGGGCTTGCCGAGGGGCATGCTGCAACTCTGGCAGTATGGTCCGAGGAGCTGATTGCTGGTCATGCGGCACCTCCCGCGTCGAATCGGTGGGACTCGCTGGCCCGACTGCAATACGGGAACCTTGCACACTCCCCAGTGATGCGATCGTGAAAGAACGATGAGGTCCAACTCACAGCAACACCGCCAGCGCATCGGCGACTTGTTTCACATCCGCATGCTCGCGCGAGCCGAACCCCGCCGTCACGTCCGAGTCGACGTCGAGCTGTCCCAGGATGTGATCGCCGCGGCGGATCAGTACGACCAGCTCCGACTTCGTGTCGAGATTGCACGCCAGGTAGTTCCCGATCGCGCCGACGTCGGGCACGTTCTGGTCCTCGCGTTCGGCGACCGCGGTGCCGCATACTCCCTGCCCGACGGGGATACGCGTGTGGTCGGTGTCGCGCCCCGCGCATGCCTCGAGGACCAGCTCATCGCCCTGCAGCATGTAAGCGTACACGGAGGTGTACGGCCCGCCCCACCCCTGGAGTTTTTCGCACGCCATCTTGAGGAGGTCGGCGAGTGGCGCGTCGTGCAGATGCGCCGCGCGGAGCGCGCGCACCACTCCCCGGGGATCGCTGTTGGTCCTGGTGGTCATGATCCGCGCCTGCTGAGGATGGCGGTGAGCTGTAGTTTGGTGGTGTCGCGCTGGACGACGATGACCACGGTGTCGCCCGGCTGGTGGCTGCGGAGCGCGTCGGTCATGTCGTACAGGTTCGCCACGACCTTCGACCCGATCGCCGTGATGATGTCCCCGGCCACGATCCCGGCCCGATCGGCTGGGCTCCCCGTCCGTGTTCCGCTGATGCGCACGCCTCCCGGGGACTCGCTCATGTCGGGAATGGTGCCGAGATAGGCGCCGTAGCCGGCGCCACCGGTCGAGGCCTGATGCGGCGGTGCGTCCACGAAGGTGAGCTTCCCCGGCCGTTCCGCCAGGGCGGTGGCGACGTCGGCGACGTAGTCGGCCACCTGCTCGAGTCCCACGATGTTGATCTTGTCCGCGTCGTCGGTGGAGCGGTGATAGTCACCGTGCAAATCGGTGAAGAAGTGCAGCACCGGTCGCTTCACGGCGTAGAACGACGCCTGATCGCTCGGCCCCCAGCCGTCGCCCGACGCGCGCAGGTCGAAGCGCGGCTCGCCCGGCGCACGATTGAGCGAATCGAGCAGCGCCGGGAACTCCTGCGCCGTGGCGGCGCCCAGGACGATCAGTTTGGCGTTCCGCAATCGTCCCACCATGTCCATGTTGAGCATCGCGGTGATCGAATCGACCGGTACGGTCGCGTGCTTCACGTAGTAGTCCGAGCCGAGCGCGCCCAGCTCTTCGCCGCTGAAGGCGATGAACACCACGCTGCGGTCGAGGGGGCGCTGCACCAGCCGCCGGGCCACCTCGAGCAGCGCCGTGGTCCCAGAGGCGTTATCGTCGGCGCCGTTGTGGACCTTGCCGGTCGAGTCAGGATCGTCCAGCGCGCCGAAGCCGCCCGGGCCAAGATGATCGTAGTGGGCCCCGACGACAATCACCTGTCCGCGGCGCGCACGTGAGCGGCCGCGCAACACGCCGATGACGTTGCGGATGGTCTTGCCGCCGGCGTTGGTGCGGATCGCGACGGGGGCGTCGGGCGCGATGGTGAAGGTCTGGAAGTACGACCCGGCGGCGCCACCCGGCGCGAGCCCGATCTTCCGGAAGGCCGCGGCGAGATACTGCCCGGCCTCTTCGAGGCCCCGCGAACCCACCCCGCGTCCCTCGCGTGAGTCGGCGGCGAGGTAACGGAGGTCGTCGAGCGCGCGGTGCGCCGCCGGCGTCAGCGTGTCTTGCGTTTGGCCCACGAGGCGTGACGCGAGCAGCAGGCTGGTAAGGATCATACGACAATATCTATCTTTGCTCCGACTTTCACGGAAGCGGTACGGTGTCCGTTCGCCTGCTGGCGCTCATCCCGGTGGCTGTCGCGATCAGCCTCGCCCTGTCGGCGGTGGTCGACGCCACCGGACTGCCGTTGTTCCTGGACACCACCGGAACGATCCTCGCCACCGCGCTCGCGGGGCCGGTGATCGGGATCACGACCGGCGCGCTCACTTCCCTGGTGAACAGTCTCCGCAACCCGACGTTCTGGCCGTTTGTCGTCGTGCAAGTGATCGTCGCCCTGTACGCCTGGTTGGCGGCGCGCGCTGGGTGGTTTCGTTCTCTCAAGACGGCGGTGCCGGCGGGGCTCGCACTCGGCGTCCTCGCGGCGCTCGCTTCGACGCCGATCTCGTACGTCGTCTTCCAGTGCGCCACGACGGGCGGCGTTGCCCTCACCACGAAACTGGGTCAACTGCTCGGCCTGTCCGACCTCGGCGCTTGCTTCCTGGGCAGCTTCGTCTCTGATTTCGCCGACAAGGCGGTGACGTTCGCCCTGGTCACCACGGTGCTGCGTTCGCTTCCCCAGCGGACCGCCGCCCGGTTTCCTCTCGCGCGGCGCGCGATCGGTCGCGCGGCCGGTTGAGTGCAGGCGCTGCACCCGTTCACGCTGCTGGCCGTCGCGATCGCCCTTCCCGCGCTCGCCTGGATTCTCCCGGCGCCGTGGGGTGGCCTGGGGAGCGTCGCCGTGGCGTTGGCACTGACTGTTTCACTCCCTCGTTCCCCCTCTCCGGAACGAAGCGGGGGGTCCTCACCCCCTGTCCCCCTCTCCGTTCCGGAGAGGGGGGACGTGGGGGCGAGACTGGGGCTGCTTCGAACCATCATCCTTACCGCGGCACCGTTCTGGCTCTTCCTCTTTCTGTTGCACGGCGTTGCGGGAATGGTGGCGACGGGTCTCCGACTCACAACGATGATCGCGAGCTTCCTGTGGCTCGGCGCAGTGCTTCCCCCGCCGCGGCTGGTGGAGGCCATGGTGGCCGCAGGTTGGCCGGTCACCGCCGCCTTCCTGCTCTCCGCCACCCTCTCGGCGGTCCCGAAGCTCCGCGAGCGCGCCGTCCGCATCGCTGACGCGCAGCGCTGTCGCGGACTCCGCACCCGGGGCGGGCCGCTGGTGCGGCTCGCGGCGCTGCGCGCCATCGCCCTGCCGCTCGTCCTCTCGGCGCTGCACGAGGTCGACGAGCATGCGCTCGCACTCGAGACGCGCGGCCTGGCGCACGGCGTGCGTCGCACGCCGCTCGCCCCGCCGCCCGATCACCCCGTCGAGCGTCTCGCGCGTTGGGGCCTGCTCGTTGCTTGCGTCGCCGCACTCGTCTGGAGACTCGCGTGACGCCCCGGCTCGCCCTCGAGCGCGTGACGTACCACTACCCGGCGACCGCCGCGCCGGCGCTGGCCGACGTCTCGCTCGAGCTGCACGGTGGAGAGGTGGTCGGTGTGATCGGGAGCGTCGGCGCCGGCGCGTCGACGCTCCTGTTGGTGGCCGCTGGGCTCGCTCCGCGCGTACTGGGTGGCACGCTCTCCGGCGCGGTGCGGTGCGACGGACGCAGCGCGCTGCTCTTGCCCACACCATGGACCCAGGTGTCGGGCATGGCCGTGAGCGTGTGGGATGAAGTCGCGTTCGGTCCCGCGAACCTCGGGTGGCCGCGCGAGCACATTTCCAGCTCGGTTGACCGTGCGTTGACGCGTGTTGACGTCGCCCAGCTGCGCGACCGCGATCCGGCGACCTTGTCGGGGGGCGAGCTGCAGCGCGTCATCCTCGCCGGGATCCTCGCCATGGAACCCGAGGTGCTGCTGCTCGACGAGCCGACGGCGGAGCTCGATCCGGCGGGCGCGCGGTTCGTGTGGGATCTGTTGCGCGCGCTCGCCCGGGAGGGCATCGCCGTGCTCGTCGCGACCAGCGATCTCGACGCGCTTCCCGGTGCCGCCGACCGCGTCGTGTGGCTCGCGGGTGGACGCGTGCGCGCCGCCGGCCCCGCGCGCGTGGTGCTCGGCGATGCGGCGCTCTGGTCCGAGGACGGACCGGGGAGCACCAGTGCGGCGGGTGTGTGGCGGCTCGCCGGGCTG
Source organism: uncultured Gemmatimonadaceae bacterium (assembly GCA_964596925.1). Classification (GTDB taxonomy): domain Bacteria; phylum Gemmatimonadota; class Gemmatimonadetes; order Gemmatimonadales; family GWC2-71-9; genus DASTHG01. Next base: position 362,508 of record CAZQWQ010000072.1, read on the forward strand.
CCGGCGCCGCTGCCGCTCACCGTCGCCGACGTGCTGACCCGACTGCCGTGCCCATTGCCATGACAGACGCGCTGCGGCTCGAGCATGTCTCCTTCGCGTACGCGGGACGACCCGCGCTCGCGGACGTCTCGTTTGCGCTGGCGGCCGGAACGCGGGCGGCGTTGATCGGGCACAACGGAGCGGGGAAGTCGACGCTGATGCGCCTCGTGACCGGCCTGTTGCGTCCAGCGGCGGGCACGGTGTGGGTGGGCGACTGGATCGCGGGCGACCGGCGACCCGAAGAGCTGGCGCGGCGCGTCGGGTCGCTGTTCCAGCACGCGGACCAACAGCTCTTCGCCCGCACCGTGCACGAGGACGTTGCGTTCGGGCCTCGGGCCATCGGCGTTCCGGAGCCGGAGCTGGCGACACGCGTCGCGCGCGCGCTCGCCGCGCTGGATCTCGAGGCCGTCGCCGACCAGCACCCGTACGATTTGCCGCCGCCCGCGCGCAAGCTCGCCGCGCTGGCCGGTGCTTTGGCGCTCGAGCCTGCGTTGCTGCTACTCGACGAGCCGACAGCGGGGCTCGATCGCCGCGCGCGCGCGCGGGTGACGCAGGCGTTGGCCGCACGCGCCGCGGCCGGTGCCGCGCTGCTCGTCATCACCCACGATCTCGGCTTCGCCGCCGAAACGCTCGATCGGGCGCTCGTGCTCGAGCGAGGCCGGCTGGTCCGTGACGCGCCGCTCGCCGATCTGCTGACCGCTGGGGTCGGACTCGCGGCCTGGGGCCTCGCGGCGCCCCCACTCGCCGAACTGTCGGCCGCCCTGCGGCTGCCGGGACGGCCGCTGCGGGAGCGCGATGTGGCCCGCGCGCTTGCGGAACGTTGCCGCCCGTAGCGGCGGGTCCTAGATTCACTCACCTCATGGTCAATCCGGTCGTCTTCGCCACGCATCTGGCGCGTGCCGTCAACCTGTTTCGCGATCCCGCCAAGAAGGAGGATCAGAAGCGGGAGTTCCGCGCCCTGGTCGGGATGATGAAGGACGCGGACGTGCGGGTGCGCATCCACAATCAGCACCTCGAGGTCAACGGCGAAGCGGTGACCGCCCCGGAGTTCCAGCCGCTGGTCCAGCGCATGCTGCTGCACGGCGTGAACGAAGTGACGGTGCCGCGCGACGCGCCGGTGGCCCATCTGTTCGAGCTGCTACGGGCGCTAGCGGACCAGCCGGGCGGCACCTCGGACCTCGCGTCGCGCCTGCACGCCTCCGGAGCCTATCGCGTTTCGGTCGTGCTCCAGGCGCTCGACCTCCCGGAAAAGCTGGCGCCGGCTCGCGACCTCGGTACCACTGGCGTTCTGAGAGGCGAACCGGTGCAGGACCTTCGGTCGGAGCGCGTCGCCGGGGCGGAGGGGGTCGAGCAGGTCGAGCAGAATCTCGCGGAACCGTCGCTCGGCTTGCCGGGAACGCCGGCGGAAGGCGCGGCGGCGACGGTGGAGTTGGCCCCGGAGCTTCCCTCACGCCATGTGACGGACGAGCCGCCACCGTCGCCTTTCCCACTGCCCCCGCCCCCGCCCCCGCCGCCGCCCCCACCGCCTCCGTCGGCGGCGGCTCCACCCGCGCCACTGCCGACCGCCGCGCCGGCCGCACCGGCATTCGTACCGGCACCACCGCGGCCGCCGCCGCCCCCGATCGCGCCCATCGTCCCCCGCGCGTCGATTCCCCCCGCGCTGCGGGTGACGCCCGTCGTGCAGGAGGAGGAGGAAGAACTTTCGGGTGGCGAGCAGCCGGAGATCTCACGCGAGGCGGCGTCATCGATGTTCGCCTTGCGGGAGGCGCTGTCGAAGGACGCGTCCGACCTGCTGTCGCAGCTCGAGGCCGACCCCCAGGCGGCGAATGTAGGGGAGACGCTGGCGGTGTTGAACCGACAGGTCGAAGCGGCGATGCGTCAGGGGAAAATCGAGCCGGCGATGCAGATCGTGTACAACGTCGTGCGGGTCGAGCAACGCGTCGAAGACGCGGCGCTGCGGCGCCAGTACGGCATCGCGCTGCGGCGCATGATCACCCGCCCGATGCTCGACGCGCTCAGCAAGCTGGTCCAGGTGCCCCACCTCGAGGACGCCGCCAGCATCGTCCTGCAGCGCGCCGGCCCAGACGGGGTCGAGGTGCTGCTCGACCTGCTCGCCACCTCCAACACGGTCACTGAGCGGCGCGGCGTGTTCAATGCGCTCGTGGGGATGAAGGAAGGGCAGGACCAGCTGATCCACATGCTGAGCCACCCGCAGTGGTTCGTGGTGCGCAACGTCGCGGACATCGTGGGCGAGCTGGGGCTCGAGTCGGCGATCCCGGCGCTCACTAAGCAGCTGGACCACACCGACGAGCGGGTGCGCAAGCAGGTGGCGCTGGCGCTCGCCAAGATCGGGACCCGTGGCGCGGCCGAGCCGCTGCGGCGCGTGCTGCGGGACAAGTCAGCCGACGTCCGGCGCCAGGCGGCGCTCGGCGTCGGCGGGCGCAAGGCAAGCGCACTCGCGATGCCGCTCGTCGTGGCGCTGGAAGAAGAAAAGGATCCCGATGTCGTGCGTGAGCTGATTTTCGCGCTGGGTCGTATCGCGAGCCCCGACGCCGTGCAGGCGCTGATCAAGATCGCACAGCCTTCGGGGAAATTCTTCAGCCGCAAGCCGGCCGCGCTGCGCGTGACGGCAGTGGAAGCCCTGCGAGTCGCGGGTACCCCGGCCGCCGCCGGGACGCTGCAGGGTCTCGTCGGCGATGGCGACAAACAGGTACGCGTCGCGGCGCAGCAGGCCCTGGCCGAGCTGGACGCGAAGAAGTAGCGCGCCTACTGCGGGACGAAGCTGGTCTTGGTGTTGAGGGTGCGGGCGAAGGCAGCGAGCAAGCGCGCGGCGCGCTCCACGTCGGTCAGGGCTACCATTTCGTTGGGGCTGTGCATGTAGCGGTTGGGCACCGAGACCAGCCCGGTGGGAATGCCGCGCAGCGCGTTGTGGATCGCGTCCGCGTCGGTCCCGGTGTCGCGCGGAGCGGCCTGAATGCTGTAGGGGATTTTCTCTTGGTCGGCGCAGCGGACCAGCAGCTCGTACACCGGCGTGCTCACCGCCGAGCCGCGCGACAACACCACCCCGCCGCCCAGCTTGTGGTCTCCTCCCTGTTTCTTGTCGGCTCCGGGCCAATCGGTGGAGTGCGTCACGTCTACCACTAACGCCACCTGCGGGTCGATGCCGACGGCGCTGGTGCGCGCTCCGCCGCCGGTCCACGCGATTTCTTCGCGCGTGGTCGCCACCGCGAAGACGGCGGCGTGCGGTGGACGGTCTGTGGCGAGCAGCCGCAGGGCTTCGGCGACCACGTAGGCGCCGATGCGGTTATCGATGCTGCGGGACACGATACGGCCGCCCGGGAAGTCTTGGCTCGCCGCGTCGAGCACCGCCGGATCACCGACGTGCACGCGGGTCAGCGCTTCGTCCTTGTTGGCGGCGCCGATGTCGATCCACAGATCGATGATCTGGCTGACCTTGTCGAACTCTTCCTTCTTCATGAGGTGTGGGGGCTTCTTCCCGATGACGCCGAGCACGGGGCCCTGCGGCCCCACCACCACCACCCGCTGTCCTACCAGCACCTGTGAATCCCACCCGCCGATGCCGGCGAAATAGCAGAAGCCCTCGTCGTCGATATGCGTAATCTGCAGTCCGATCTCGTCGATGTGACCTGCGAGCATCAAGCGCGGCGTCCCCTTCGGGTTCACCGCCGCCACCGAGTTGCCGTGCGCGTCGGCGCGCACATCGTCCGCGAACGTCCGCACTTCCTCGCGCCACACCCGCGCGGGCGCGGCTTCGAACCCTGATGGGCCGGGGGAATCGAGCAGGCGCTTGAGGAAGTCCGACGAGCTGGCGGTCATGGAGCGCTCAAGTTCGAGGATGGGGCGGGCGCGAGGGGGCCGACGCGGCGGCGGATACTGTCTGCGGCCGCGCCCGTCGCCAGCGTCGCCTGGAAGCCGGACCGGGCCGGGAGCAGGTCGAGGGCGATGCTGGCGTTGGGCGCGATCGTGAACTGAAACACCCCACTGAGGCCGGTCCAGGGCGCGCGCTGCTGGAAGATGAAATTGCCCATCGAGTAGACGATCGGCCGGCCGCGGTACCACTCCACCGGCTGCAGTACGTGCGGATGGTGGCCGAGGCAGATATCGGCGCCGGCCGCAATAGCGCCCTGGAAGAACAGGCGCATGCGATCGTCGGGCTTGACGGCCAACTCCTCGCCGGCGTGCATGCTGACCACAACGAGGTCGGCTTCCCGCGACGCCTTGATGCGACGGATCGCCGGATACAGCCAGGCGGTGTCGGCGTAGGCGATGTAGCGCGAGCCGATGTGCGTATAGAACCGGCCCGGCGCCGGATTGTAGGCCCGCGTGAGGGCGAAGAACGCGACGCGCCATCCCTTGCGCTCGACGATCGCCGGCCGGTGCGCCTCGGCCAGCGTCCGGCCGGTGCCCGCGTGCGGCAGGCCGACGCGGTCGAGCTGGCGCAGCGTCTCGAACACCCCGACGAGCCCGGCATCCCAGGCGTGATTGTTGGCGTTCGAGACCACGTCGAAGCCGGCGAGCACGAGCGCGTCGGCGGCGACGGGCGGGGCGCTGAACACCGGGCTTCCGGTTTTTTGATAGGGGTGGCCGACCGGCGCGATCGGGCTCTCGAGGTTGCCGAACAGGATGTCGGCGGCGTGGAGCGTGTCGCGCAGTGCCCGGAATGGATAGAGCGTGTCTCCCTTGAGGAGATAGTCCCACGTCACGGTGCGGCCGAGGTTCAAGTCGCCCACGGCGTAGAGCCGCAGCGTTTCCCGCATGGGCGGCGGGACGACAAGCGGGGACACGGCCGGATACTGCACCGCGGCGATCAGCAGATGACTCGACGCCAGAATCCAGCTGGGCACGGGTTTTGGACCTCGAACGCTAGGGCTCGATCATCAACCGGGAATCAACGCCGCAAGCCGTTCGGCGGCGTCTACCAGCCGGGGGCCGGGCCGCGAAGTATAGGCGTTCCCGTCGAGGAATTCGACACCCCGGGAGAGCAGCCGGACCGCCTCCGCATCTCGAAGCCCCGCAACCTCTTGCCGAGCCCGCACGAGACCGAATTCGGTGAAGGCGTCGCATTCGTGGGAGATGCCGACGAGCGTCGGCCCCGAGGTCGCGTGTGCTCCACCCGGCGCGCCAATGGCCCCGCCCAGCGCCGCCACGATCTCGGTGGCGGCCGGGAGCAGGGTGACGACCCGCATCCTACTGCTTGCGGAGCCCCACCCGGTACAGGCCGAACCCGAGCAGCGCGAATATGATCAGGGACACCAGGTTCGAGGTGACGAACCCGCCCAACTTGTGGTACAGGCCGACGGTCTCGGCAAGCCACTCGGCGCTGCCCTTGGCGCCAGCGATTCCGGCCACCACAATGCCGCAGATCGCGCCTCCCGCGATCAGGCCGCTCGCGTACAACACGCCCGGGCCGGACTCTATTTCGGCGAGCGAGCGCTTCTCCGAGCGGACGCGCCGCTCGACCAGCCAGCGGATCAAGCCGCCCGCGAACATGCCCGCGGACGTCGTGATCGGGAGGTACACGCCGACGGTCACCGGCAACGACTCCACCCCCATCAGCTCGATGGCGATCGCCAGGCACACCCCGATCAGCACGAGAGCCCAGGGCAGACGGTGCGTCAGGATCCCGTCCGCGATAAACGCCATCAGTGTGGCCTTGGGGGAATCAAGCCGCGGGAGGTTGCGGCCTTCGTACTCGCGCACGCGACCGCCGATTCCCGGGTCGACGACGTAGCGAATCTCGTGGCTCCCGGCGTCGACCAGATACTTGCCGGCGGGCACGCCGTTGGTCTCGGCATATATCCGGACTACCTGATACTGCGCCGTGTCGAACACCTGGCCGCCCGCGATCCGGAAGTTGGATTGCGTTTCGTCCAGCACGACCACGTTGCCGTCGCTGGATGCGCCGGACGCCGGGGCGACAAACCCGGCGCGCCGCTCCGGGACCTCGTACTGGTACGAGCGGTTCAAGAAGGTGAGCGTCCAGCCGACCGCGAGTGCCGAGCCGATCGCGCCGATCAGAATGGCGATTTGCTGCCGCCGCGGGGTGGCCCCGATGATGAAACCGGTCTTCAAGTCCTGCGACGTGTTGCCGCCGTTGGCGACGGCCACGGCGATCACGCAGGCGATCGAGATCGCGCGCACGCGGTCGTCGATCTGGGTCCAGCCGAGCAGCAAGAAGATGAAGGAGATCGCGATCAGCGAGGCGATCGTCATTCCGGAAATGGGATTGGCGGAACTGCCGATCTGGCCGCAGATGCGGGACGATACCGTGGTGAAGAAGAAGCCGAAGAGAATGATGAGCGCGCCCCCCAGGATGTTCACGCCGATCCCGGGCAGGAACGCGAGCACCAGCGCCAGCGCGGCCGAGCCGAAGACGGTCAGAGTGATCGGGAGATCGTCCTCGGTCCGCAGCCGCGCCGCCACGGCCTGGCCCACGCGACTGGCCTTCATGTCGGCGAAACCGGCGCGAAACGCGCCCAGGATGGTGGGCAGCGATCGCACCAGCGCGATGATCCCCGAGGTCGCCACGGCGCCGGCGCCGATGTAGAACACGAAGGCGGCCCGGATCTCACCGGCGCTCATGTCGCGGATCAACTTCGTGGTGCCGTACATCGGCTCGGTCATCGAGCTGCCGAACAGCTTGATCGCCGGCATCAGGACGATGTACGCCAGACAGCCACCGGCAAAGAGATAGCCGGCGATGCGCGGCCCGATGATGTACCCGACGCCCATCAGCTCCGGACTGACCTCCACGCGCATTTCGGCGCTTTGATACGAGCGGAACACGCGGCCCGGATACTCCTGCCACAATTTGAGCGCCACCATCATGAACTTGTAGACGAAGGCCAGCCCGAACGCCTGGAACACGGTCTTCGCGTGGACGCCGCCCTTTTCACCCGCGATCAGCACCTCGGCGCACGCGGTGCCCTCGGGGTAGGGCAGATTGCCGTGCTCCTTGACGATCAGCGCGCGGCGCAGGGGGATCATCATCAACACGCCCATCAACCCGCCGGCGATCGCCAGGATGGTCACGCGCCCGATGTCGAGGTCGTAGCCCATCAGGAGAATCGCGGGGATCGTGAACACCACGCCCGCCGATACGGAATCGGCCGCCGAGCCCGTCGTCTGGACGATGTTGTTCTCGAGGATCGTGGACCGGCCCAGCGTGCGGAAAATCGTGATCGCGAGCACGGCGATCGGGATCGACGCGCTGACGGTGAGGCCGATCTTTAGGGCGAGGTACACGTTCGAGGCCCCGAACACGAGACCCAGGAGCACACCCAGCGCGACCGCGCGCGGGGTCAGCTCTGCGGGGGACTGGGTGGGGGAGATGTAGGGCTGGTGGTCGGCCATTGGGTCCCCGGCGTGAGGGTCCTAGAGTGAGGGGACAATGTGGTGCTGGATGGGCCGGGGCGGTAGGAGGCGATCGGGGTCCGGCCGGGTTACAATAGAAACCCAGCCATGAGCAGCCCGGACCGACCCAGCGCCCCGCTGTCCGCCACCGACCGCCTGTTCGTCGAGTTCCAATCCGCGCTGGCCGGCCGGTATTCGATCGAGCGCGAGCTGGGCCGGGGCGGGATGGGAATCGTGTATCTCGCCCGCGAGGTGCGCCTCGACCGACTGATCGCGCTGAAGCTCCTGCCGCCCGTCCTCGCCGCCCAACCGGGGCCGCGCGAGCGGTTCCTGCGGGAAGCCCGCATGGCGGCGAAGCTCTCCCATCCCAACATCATTCCGATCCACGTCGTGGATGAGATTGACCGGTTCGTGTTCTTCGCGATGGCCTACGTCGAAGGCGAGACTCTCACCGACCGCGTGCGCCGCCGGGGCCCGCTCACGCCGAACGACGCGGCGCGCGTGTTGCGCGAGGTCGCCTGGGCGCTCGCCTACGCCCACGGCCAGGGCGTGATCCATCGCGACGTCAAACCCGACAACATCATGCTCGAGACCGGGAGCGGCCGCGCGCTGGTCGCGGACTTCGGGATCGCCGGACAAGTATCCGGCGCGGCGGCGCTTGACGGCGGCGAGGTGATTGGCACGCCCGAGTTCATGAGCCCGGAGCAGGCGCTGGGCGAGCAGGTGGACGGGCGCAGCGACCTTTACGCCCTCGGCGTAGTCGGGTACTTCGCGCTCGCGGGACGGCTGCCGTTTCAGGGCGTCAAACCGACCGAGGTCCTGGCCAAGCAGATCACCGAGGCGCCACGCCCGCTCGGCGAGGTGGCTGACGGCACACCCCGCCGCCTGGCGCAGGCCATCGACCGTTGTCTGGCGAAGGACCGCGACGAGCGCCCCGAGAGCGCCGCGGTGCTCGCCGATCAGCTCGGGCTGGCGCTGGAGCAACGCAAGGAGCTCCCAGTCGCGCTGCGCGTCTTCGTGAAGCGCGGCGGCCGACTCGGCGGCATGGGCGGGCTGCTCTACATCCTCTCCTTGCCGATGGCAATGGGTATCGCGGCGGGCATCGCGCCGCGCGGCATGCAGGTCACGTTTGCTTTCCTCACCTTCGCGGCCGCCGTGAGCGTCGTCCCCTTCACGATGCTCGTCGGCCGCGCGCGGCGGCTGCTCGCCTCCGGCTTCAACTCTCAGGACTTGAGCGTGGCGTTCCGCACCGATCTGGAACACGGGCGGGAAGAACGGGTGTTCGAGTACGGCCGGGAGGCGTCCACCTACGAGCGCGCCATGCGCCTGCTGGCGGCCGGCAGTATCTCGGTCGCCGTTGTGTCGGGGGCGATCCTGTTCTCGACTCCCTGGGACGTGTTGCGAGAGCTGTACGGGCGAATACTCCCCGGTCTATTCGGGTGGTCGATGTTCTCGGCCTTGGGGAGCAGCTTTTTGTGGCTCACCCGCCTGAACCGGCGCATCGACCTCGACACCCGGATCTGGTCGTGGTTGTGGCAGGGGCCGGTGGGACGGCTGTTGTTCCGCCTGGCGCGGCCATTCGTTTCCAAGAAAACGCTGCCACCCCCGACCACGCATCGCGCGACGGAGCTGGCCCTCGGCATGGCCGCCGAGCGGTTGTTCGAGGAGCTGCCCAAGGAAACGCGGCTGCAGCTCAAGGACCTGCCCGACATCGTGCGGCGGCTGGAATCGGACGCGCAACGAATGCGGCCGCGCCTCGAAGAGCTGAACGCGGCGCTCGAGGGGGCGGGGGAGCGAGGGCGATTGTCGGGCCAGATCGCCGGCGACATCAAGGCTCGGCGCGATCGCGTGGTGGTGGACCTGCAGGCGGAGCGCGATCTGGTGCAGCGACGCCTCAAGGACGCGGTCGCGGCGCTCGAGACGATCCGTCTCAACCTGCTGCGCCTCCACGCTGGGACCGGCAGCGTGCATAGTCTCACCACCGACCTGAACCTGGCGCGTGAGGCGGTGAAGGAAGTCGATCTACTGCTCGAAGGACACAAAGAGATCGAAGAGGAGCTCGGTCGGCCGGGGCTGTGACGATGACCGTTCCGGTCGATCCTCTGTTTGTCGCGTTCCAGCAGGCCCTCGCCGGCCGCTACTCGCTCGAGCGCGAGCTGGGCCGCGGCGGGATGGGCATCGTCTATCTCGCGCGGGAGGTGCGGCTCGACCGCCGCGTGGCGATCAAGCTGCTGCCGCCGGGGCTCGCGGCGCAGCCGGCTCCGCGCGAGCGGTTCGTGGGAGAAGCGCGGACTGCCGCGCAACTTTCGCACCCCAACATCATTCCGATCTATACGGTGGACGAGGTCGGCGACTTCGTCTACTTCGTCATGGCCTACATCGAGGGCGAGACCCTGGCCCAACGGGTCCGGCAGTCGGGCCCGCTCACATCCGACGTGGCGGCCCGCATGCTGCGCGAGGTCGCCTGGGCGCTCGCCTACGCACACGCCCAGGGCGTGATCCATCGCGACGTCAAGGCGGAGAACATCTTGCTCGAGGGCGCGACCGGCCGCGCCGTCGTGGCCGACTTCGGCATCGCCCGACGCGTGCAGGCCGCCGTCAGAACCGGCGAGGGTGAGCTGGTCGGCACACCCGAGTACATGAGTCCGGAGCAGGCATCGGGTGAGCCGGTCGACGGTCGCAGCGATCTCTACTCACTGGGCGTCGTCGGCTATCTCGCGATGACCGGTCGCTTGCCGTTCACCGGGGACAGCGTATCGGCGGTGATCATGCAGCAGTTGACCCGGCCGCCTCCACCGCTCGTGACCGCCTCCGCCCCGGGCGCACTCGTCGCGGCGGTGGAGCGCTGTCTCGTGAAGGAGCCCGCTGGCCGGTTCCAGAAAGGCGAGGACTTCGCGGAAGCGGCAGGGGCGGCGCTCGACGAGCGGCGCGGGTTGCCGATCCCCATCCGCGCGTTCCTGAGCGAGGGCCGAAGTCGCACGCAGGACCGCATCATGGGGTCGCTGATCGGATCGGCATTCCTCGTCCCCTGGATTCTCGAAGGTATGGTGCGCGCCGTGTTCGCCGGCCATGCTCCCGCTGGGTTCCTGTTTGGGGCGCTCGGCGTCGGCGTGGTCCTAGGGGTGGCGGGGCTCGTGAGCCCGCTCGTGTTGCAGCTGCGCCGCGTCCGCCGCCTGCTCACGGCGGGGCACGACCACGACGACCTGACCCGTGGATTGGTGCTGGAGCTCGACCGGCGGTTCGAAGAGCAGGAATTCCTCCGAGGCCGAGGCGCGGCGGCGCCGCAGCGCGGGCTTTCCAAGCTCGCGTACGGCGCGTTGGCCGTTGCCGCCGTTTCGGCCGCGGCGTCGTTCATCGTTCCCTACCCGGCAATTCTCGGGGTCTTCGGGTTGTTCGGGCTGTCGTGCGCAACGGCGATCGCCGCCGGGTGGTTTTCCAGCGCCGTGGCGTCACGCCATGGGTTGGTCGGTGATCAAGAGCGTCGGCTCGCGTTTTGGAAAGGGAGGATCGGGCGCTGGCTCTTCCGGTTGGCCCGGATCGGAGCGAAACCACTGCCGGCGATCGCCGGTGGTGACCGGCCCACCGAGCTCGCCCTCGGCCACGTGGCGTTAGCCCTGTTCGAAGCGTTGCCGTCGAGTGAGCGTGACGCGCTGCCGGACCTCCCACGGGTGGTGCGCTCACTGGAAGAGCAAGCGCACCGTATGCGGCGCCGACTGGAGCAGCCCGGCCCGGCCGCCGAATCGGCGCCGGAGCGAGCGGCCTCCGAGCAGCGGCTGGCCGAAACCGTCGCCGCGCTCGAGACGATCCGCCTGGGCCTGCTACGCCTGCGCGCCGGCGCCGGAACTGTCGGGGGTCTGACCGCCGACCTCGCCGCCGCCCTGCAAATCGGCGAAGCGACCGATCGATTGCTGAAAGCGGGGAAAGAGGTCAGCGCGCTTCTGGAGAAGGGCTCGCCAGTGACGTAACCGGCGCGGCCGGTGTGGGAACGGGTCGCATGCTGGCCACCCGCCGCAGGTGCCAGACCCGGGCGACCAGGAGTACGACCAAGACCAGCCCGTAGTAGACAGCCGTCGGGCGGTCCCCCTTGATGAGCCACAGGTAGTGCAGGACGCCGAGTGCCGCGGCGACGTACACCAGTTGATGCAGCGTCGTCCAGCGCCTGCCGAGCCGCCGGATCCAACCCTTGGTCGACGTCCACGCGATCGGGATCAGCAGCAGGAACGCGGTGAACCCAACAGTGATGTAGGGACGTTTGGCGATGTCCTCGACGACATACGCGATCGCGAAGCCCTGCAACGGAAACCCCTGGTCTAAAACCAGATAAGTGAGGAAGTGCAGGCACACGTACGTGAACGCCAAGAGGCCGATGGTGCGGCGATAGCGGATGAGGCCATTCCACCCGGTCAGCCGGCGCAACGGCGTCACCGCGAGTGCCGCCAGCAGCAGCCGGATCGTCCAATCGCCGGTGCGGTGCGTGATCTGCTCGATCGGATTGGCACCGAGCCGGTCCGTCACGGCGTCACGTACGATCAAAGCCAGCGGCACGAGCGCGAGGATCACGATGGCCGCGTGGACCAGGCGCGCTGACAACTGACGACCGATGACTGACAACAGCTTCAGAAGTTCACCTTCAGGTTCATCCCCGCATACAACGAAGCGACCTGCTCGCCGTAGCCGTTGAACATCAGCGTCGGCCGCCGGAAGAACTCGCCGAGGCGTCGTTCTCGTTTCTGGCTCCAGCGCGGGTGGTCGACCTCAGGGTTTACGTTGGCGTAGAAGCCGTACTCATCGGGTGCCGCCAGGCTCCAGGTGGTGGGTGGTGGCGTGCGCGTGAGCCGGATCTTCACGATCGCCTTGATCCCCTTGAAGCCGTATTTCCATGGCACCACGAGCCGGATCGGCGCGCCGTCCTGATTGGGGAGCGGCTTGCCGTACAAACCGGTCACGAGAATCGTGAGCGGGTGCATCGCCTCGTCGAGCCGCAATCCCTCGACGTAGGGCCAGGGCAGGATGCTCGTGTTCTGGCCTGGCATCTCGCTCGGCCTATAGACGGTGGTGAACGCGACGAACTTCGCCTGCGAGGTCGGCTCCACGTCCTGCAACAGCTTTGACAGGGGGAACCCGTTCCACGGGATCACCATCGACCACGCCTCGACGCAGCGCAGCCGGTACACGCGCTCCTCCGCGGGATAGCGCCGCAGGATGTCGTCAATGTCGAAGGTCCTGGGTTTGGCCACTTCGCCTTCGACGCTGACGGTCCAGGGGCGCGGGTGAAATCCGCCGCTGTGTTGCGACGGGTCGGTCTTTGCGGGGCCAAACTCGTAGTAGTTGTTGTACGTCGTGATGTCTTCGTAGGAATTCAGTTTGTCGGCTCCCTGATGTCCGGGGTTCTCACCCCCTGGCCCCCTCTCCCATTTGGAGTCGTTGTCCTCACCCCCTGACCCCCTCTCCCCGCGGGAGAGGGGGAACGAGGGGGAGAGACCGGGAAACAAAGTCGCCCCGGCGACAGCTCCAGCCGCGCCGAGGAACCGGCGGCGGTTCCAGTAGAGCGACTCCGGTGTGATCTCGTGAGAATGGATGTCGTCAGGACGTTTGATGAGCATCGCGCGCTAGCCCGGGCATGAGTATGTGTGAATGTACGCCGCCGGCGGGGCGTTCCGATTGGATTCTTACCCGCCGTTCCCGCTTCTGATCGCGCGAAGGCGCTGCGCCGCCTGCTCCAGCATGTCCATGGTCTTGCAGAACGCGAACCGCACCGCCGTTCTCCCCAGCTCCGGCCGGCTGTAGAAACTCGATCCCGGTACGGATGCGACGCCGTGCTCGGCGGTCAACCACTCCGCGAAACGGTCGTCGGGTAAATTCGAGAGATCGGAGAAGTCGGTCATCACGTAGTACGCCCCGGCGGGCGGCGTGCAGCGGAAACCGGCCGCCGTGAGGGCGCCGCACAGGAGATCGCGACGCGCGCGGTAGTCACGCGCCAATCCTTCATAGTAGTCGCGCCCCAGCGTCTCGAGCGCGACCGCCACGGCCTCCTGCAGCGGGGCCGGAGCGCCGACGGTGAGGAAGTCGTGCACCTTGCGGATCGCATCGGTCGTCCCTGCGGGCGCCACGATCGTACCGATGCGCCACCCTGTGATGCTGAACGTCTTCGAAGCGCCGCTGACGGTGATGGTGCGCTCGCGCATGCCGTCGAGCGTGGCGATCGGGATGTGTTGCCCTTCGTAATAGATGTGCTCGTAGATCTCGTCGGTCACCGCGTAGCTGTCATGGCGCCGGCAACACTCGGCGATCTCCTCCAGCTCCGCGCGCGTGAACACCTTCCCCGTCGGATTGTTGGGCGTGCACACGATGATGGCGCGCGTATGCTTCGAGAACGCCGCGCGCAGGCGGTCGAGATCGAGCGGCTGCCCGGGGGCGATCGGGACGTACACTGGCTTCGCGCCGCACAGGATCGCGTCCGGCCCGTAGTTCTCATAGTACGGCTCCAGCACGATCACCTCGTCGCCGGGATCGACGATCGCGAGCAGCGCCGAGGCCATCGCTTCGGTCGCCCCGCAGGTGACCGTGATCTCGGTCTCGGGATTCACCGTCATCCCGTACCAGTCGGCGTACTTCTGGGCGAGAGCGTCGCGCAGGCGTTTCGCGCCCCAGGTGATGGCGTACTGGTTGATATCCGCACGGATCGCCTTGGCGGCCGCTTCCTTGAGGACTTCGGGGCAGGGGAAATTGGGGAACCCCTGGGCGAGGTTGATCGCGCCGTGCTGGTTGGCGAGGCGGGTCATGCCCCGGATGACGGATTCGGTGAACGAGTGGGTGCGCCGGGCGGTGTGCATACCACAATCTTAACCGGCCATGCTCGCGTCGCGCGCGCGCGACAAGCGCCGGCTTGACGGGCCTTCCCGCGCGCAGTCAATTGGCTTGATGGCTCCACGATTCGTCTCTCGCGCTCGGGCGCTCACCGCCCTCCTGGTCGCCGGCACGCTCACGACCTGCGCGCGGGACGCCGCGGGCCCCGGGCGCCGCGTGGCGCTCGCTGTCGAGGCCGTGCTCCCGTCGTCGCTCGACCTGGCCGCGTTCAACCTGGCGATCGACAACATCCGGCTCATCGTGGTACGCCCACCGTCGGACACGGTGTTCAACTCGACCTTCCCGTTCCTCCCGAGCCTCGACAGCCTGCTGCTCTCCGCCGAGGTCACGCTGGAACAGTCACCTGAGACGTTCCAGGTCACTATCCAGATGCTGAGCGGAAGCACGCTGCTGTTCACCGGCACGCAGGACGTGACGGTGTCGTCCGCATCGAACAACCCCCCGGTCCAGGTCCCCGTGACCTATTCGGGGCCCGGTCAGAACGTCGCGACCCTCACCATCGGGCCGCTCGACTCGGTGTTGACGCAGGGCGCGTCGCTCCAGTTTCGCGCCTCGGCCTTCGACGCGCAGAGCAATCCGGTAACGAACTTCTATCTCTCCTGGACCACGAGCGACCTGGTGGCCGTTCCAATCGACGCGACCGGACGGATCGTCGCGCCGCTGACGCGCAGCACGATCACCGTGTCGGCGCGCACGCCGAACAACGTCAGCGCGACCACGCCGATCACCTTCGCCCCGGTGGCGACGGCGCTGAGCATCGTGAGCGGCTGTGGGCAGAGCGGGCCCGTGCTCACCCAGCTGCCGCAGCCGATCGTCGCGAAGGTGATCGCGGGCGATGGGCTCGGCGTGGAGGGCATTGTCGTGACCTTCACCGCGCCGGCGGGGGCGTCGGTGGCCACGGCCCAGGTGGTGACCGACGCGGCCGGTCTCGCACAGACGTTGGTGACGCTGGGCTCGACCTCGGGCGCGGTGCTGTTCCAGGCTGGCGCACCCGGGCTCGGGACGGTCTCGTGCTCCCAGAGCGCATTCGGAACCGCGACGCAGCTGGCGTTCGTCACCCAGCCGACGACCACGACCGTGGGCAGCACCATCACTCCCGCCGTGGTGGTGGCCGCGCGAGACGCGCAGGGGACTTTGGTGCCGACGTTCACCGGGAACATCACGATCGCGCTCGGCAGCAACCCGGGCAATGCGATTCTGTCCGGTACCACCACCGTCGTCGCCGTGGGCGGCCTGGCCACGTTCCCGGACCTGAGTCTCGACAGCGTGGGGACGGGATACACACTCCTCGCCTCCTCCGTGAGCCTCACGGGTACCACGAGCGCGGCGTTCAATGTCGTCTCCGGCGTTGCGACCCAGCTGGCCTTCATCGTACATCCCTCCACGACGACGGCCGGCTCGCCCATCACCCCGGCGGTCGTGGTGCTCGCGCAGGATGCGGTGGGCAACACGGTGCTCACGTTCACCGGGAACGTGACCATCACGATCAACACCGGTCCGCCCGGCGCGGCGCTCACCGGGACGACCACCGTCGCCGCGGTCGCCGGCGTCGCCACGTTCACGAACCTGGTCCTCGACTCGCTCGGGACCTATACGCTGCAGGCGGCGGCCGCCGGCACGTCGAGCGCCACGAGTCTTCCGTTCAACGTGGTGGCGGGCGCCGCTACGAACCTGGGAGTCATCGTCACGCCGCCGGTGGTCCAGGCCGGCGATTCGCTGTCGATTGTCGTGACCGCGCGGGACCTCTCCGGCGCCATCGACCCGAGCTATCGGGGCACGATCCGCTTCACGGCTACCGACAACCAGGCCACGCTGCCGCCGGATTACACCTTCACGGCGGGCGATGCGGGCGTGCACGCGTTCCCCAACTCCGCCACGCTCCAGACCCCTGGGGCCCATCTCGTAGTCGCGACCGACCTGGCGAATGCGCAGATCACGGGGAGCCAGCTCGTGACGGTGTCGGCCGGTGTGGCGGACCACCTCGCCTTCATCCAGCAGCCGTCTACCGTCACACAGGGTCTGACGATGACCCCCGCAGTGGTGGTGGTGGTGCAGGACAGCTTCAATAATGTGGTCTCGACCTCGACCGACTTGATCACGCTCGCGATTCAGAACAATCCCGGCCAGGCGAACCTCGGCGGGACCACGAGCCAGAACGCGACCGCCGGTTTCGCGGTGTTCTCCAATCTCACGCTCGATTCACCGGGCAGCGGCTACACGTTGGGGGCATCGGTGTCGGGGCTGCCCCTGCTCGTGAGCAACCCGTTCGACGTGCTTCCCTCCGGCGCCGTGAAGGTCTGGATCGGCGAAGTGAGCGCGGATTGGTCGGACCCGGCGAACTGGAACCCGTCGGGCGTGCCGGGCGCCACGGACAACGTGCAAATCCCCTCGTCAGCCAATGACCCGGTGCTTTCGACCAACGTGTCGGTCCGTGACCTCACGGTCGATGTCAGCGTGACGGTCAACACGAACGGCTTCGCGATCACGGCGGCCGGAAACGTCGATGCCACAGGAATCATCTTTGGGAGCGGCACGGTCGCCCTGAGTGGCACCGGGACAACGGTGCGAGGGAACCTGCCGAGCATCCTGGTGAACGGATCGGTGACGGTAGTGAATCAGGTCACGGCCTCGGGGAACCTGAGCGTGCTGGGCTCCGGTAGCTTCGATCTAGGCGCGTCTACGTTCGTCACCGTCACCGGCAGTTTCGGCACGTCCGGCACGGCCACGATACAGATGACCGCTGGGGGGGCGCTCTTCGTGGATGGCGATGTCACCTTTGGCGGCGGCAGCGAATCGGGCAAGCTGACCAACGGCACGATCGAAGTGTTGGGGAACTTCACCCAATCCGGGGATCCCGAGAGCTTCGCCACGAGTGGGTTCCTGTTAGTGGCCTTCTTTGGCACTGGCACTCAAACGGTGCAGTTCGCCAACCCGGGAACGGGCGCCGGCTCCTCGCAGTTCACCGACTTCTACGTCTACAACAACGCGGGCGGTGTCTCGCTCGCGTCCGACGTATTCGCGCTGGGGAACTTCAGCACGTCGACGGGGCTGGCGGCCATGAACCGGATCTTCGGCAACGGTAACACCCTCACGACCAAGGGCCTGTTCGTCGACAGCCTGGTCATCGACAACATGCCGCTCGTGGTGGACTCGAGCCTGACGCACTTCATCGGGTTCTTCGACAACGTGGTGTTCCAGAGTTTCCCGGCCACGGCGATTCAGATGGATGTCACCCGGACCCTTGGGACGGTGCAATTCAACAATGTGCAGTTCCTCGGGACCCCGCCTAACCCGGGCTTCCACCTGCGGGCCAACGATCCGGTCGCGGGGAATGGGCGGTTTACGATCAACATGGTCAACCCCACGCCGATCGGATCGGGCGCGCGGTTCACCACGACAGGCGAGCCCGCCCTGATCAACTGGCCGTAGGCGCGCGCGGGGCCAGTTCCGTCGCGCGTCCGCTACACTCCTCGCTTGACGGCCCCGCTCTTGCAGCGTCTTTTGGGCGGACCCCATGATGCAGCCGACACGGCCTCGGCGTCCGCGGTTCCGTGCCGCGCTCGCAAGCCTCGTCTTCGCCTTCGCGTTAACGACCTGTGACCAGCCCGCGGCCGGCCCAGGAGGCCGCGCCGCGCTCGCCGTCCAGGTCGTGATGCCCACGTCACCCGACCTCGCGCTCTTCAATCTTACAATCGACAACGTGCGACTCATCGTCGTCCGACCGCCGTCGGACACGGTGTTCAACCAGGTCTTTTTCTTCCCGCCCGACCAGACGGACCTCCCGCTCGAGGCGGACATCCCGATGCAGACGTCGCCCGAGACGTTCCGGGTGACGATCGAGCTGTTGAGCGGCACGCAGGTGCTGTTCTCGGGGACGCAGGACGTGTCGCTCGACGAGGGAACGACGAACCCCCCGGCGCAACTTCCCGTCACTTACAGCGGTCCGGGACAGAACGTCGCCACGTTGTCGATCGGCCCGGTGGATTCGGTGCTGACCCAGGGCGGCACGCTGCAGTTTCGCCTGACGGCGCAGGACGGACAGGGCGCACCCGTGCCGACGTTTTACGCGTCCTGGACGACGAGCGACACGGTGATCGCCAAGGTGGACGCGAGCGGTCTGCTCACGGCACCGTTCTCGCGCAGCACCATCAGTGTCCAGGCTCGCACGCCCAGCAACGTCTCTGTATCCACGCCGATCACCTTCGTTCCGGCGCCGATCGCGATCAACATCGTGAGCGGCTGCGGCCAGAGCGGGTCGCCGGGGGCGCAGCTGCCACAGCCCATTGTGGCGCGCGTCATCGCCGGCGACGGTTTCGGCGTGAAGGGCGTCCAGGTGCAGTTCACGGCGCCGACCGGCGGGTCGGTGGCGACTCCCCTCGTCGTCACGGACGACAACGGTCTCGCGCAGACGCT
Source organism: uncultured Gemmatimonadaceae bacterium (assembly GCA_964596925.1). Lineage (GTDB taxonomy): Bacteria > Gemmatimonadota > Gemmatimonadetes > Gemmatimonadales > GWC2-71-9 > DASTHG01. Next base: position 381,201 of record CAZQWQ010000072.1, read on the forward strand.
CGCGACGCTGCCGCCACTGGGACCGGCCGCGTTCTCGATCGGCGCCACGGGATTGACATCGGTGTCCTGCAGCCAGACGGTGCTCGGCGCCACCCACCTGGTGTTCGGCGTCCAGCCGTCCAACATCGTCGCCGGCGGCCCCATCACCGTGACGGTGACCGCGATGGACGCGTTCGACAATCCTGTGACCTCGTTCACGGGCGCCGTCAATCTCGGCCTGGCGACGAATCCCGGGGGAATCACCTTCGGCACGCCGGCGGTCGTCGCGGTGGCGGGAGTTGCCACGTTCTCGGGTTTCACCATCACCAGGGCCGCCTCGGGCTACAGCTTCCTGGCGAGCTCCGGGAGTCTGACCCCGGCTACGAGCACTCTGTTCGACGTCGTCTCCGGAGCGCCCGCCCAGCTGGCGTTCACCAGTGTGCCAGGGAATCAGACCGTCACGCAGGGCGTACCGATCACGCCGCCACGGCAGGTCGTCATTCAGGATGCCTTCGGCAACTCGGCCACGACGGCGACCGACAACGTGACGATCGACATCGGTGCTAATCCCGGTGGGTCCGTCCTCGGCGGCACGCCGACGCAAGCGGCGATCGCGGGCGTAGCGGCGTTCCCCGACTTGACGCTCAATGAGGTGGGCACCGGTTACACGCTGATCGCGACGTCGGGGAACCTCACCCCGGCGACGAGCGCGCCGTTCAACGTCGTGGCCGTAACCGGGCTGCACCTCGTGTTCACCACCCAGCCCAGCAACGTCACGGCGGGGACCTTTATCGCCCCGGCGGTGGTCGTCACGGCGCAGGACGCGCAGAACAACCCCGTGCCGTCGTTCACCGGCGATGTGACGCTCGGGTTCGGCAGCTGCGCGGTTGGAGCGATCCTTTCGGGCACGACCACCGTGACGGCCGTTTCCGGCAACGCCACGTTTGCGGACCTGGGCATCGACCGGGCCGGCGGGTGCATTCTCGTCGCCACGTCGTCCGGGCTCCAGAACGTCGCGAGCGGCTCGTTCACCGTCTCCCCGGGCGCGCCAGCGCAGGTTGCCTTCACAATCCAGCCGTCGACGGTTGCGGTTGGCGTCGTGATGACTCCGATCGTCCGGGTGACGATCGAGGACGCGCTCGGCAACCCGGTCGTGACGGCGACAAACGACGTGACGCTCGCCATCGGTGCGAATCCGGGAGGAGCGGTGCTCAGCGGGACCCTGACCAAGACCGCCGCGTCCGGCGTCGCGCTATTCACCGACCTCACGCTCGACCAGGCGGGCACGGGGTACACGCTGGTCGCGACGTCCGGGACTCTCACGTCGGCGGCCAGCACGACGTTCGATGTCACCGCGGGCGCCGTCACCCAGCTCGCCGTCGTCGTCACGCCGCCCTCGGTCACCGCGGGAACACCAGCCACGATCGTCGTGGCCGCCCAGGATGGATCCGGCGCCACGGTGACGGGCTACCTCGGCACGGTCCATTTCACGTCGACCGATCAACAGGCCACGCTGCCGCTCGACTACACCTTCACCACCGGTGACAACGGAGTTCACATCTTCACCGGTGGCGCGACCCTAGGAACTCAGGGGGCGCAGGCGGTCACGGCCACCGACGTGCTCACGAGCTCGATCACCGGTACGGGGTCGGTGAGCGTCACGGCGGGCGCGGCCACCGTTCTCGCGTTCACGGTCCAGCCGACCGCGATCGACGCCGGCGCCAACTTCACCCCACCGCTGCTCGTGACCGCACGGGATGCGTTCGGGAACACGGCGACGAGCTTTGCGGGAACAGTGTCGTTGGCGATCGGCACCAATCCGGGGGGCGCGGTGCTGCTCGGCACGGCCACCGTGAGTGCCGCGGCCGGAGTGGCGTCGTTCGCGAGCGTGTCGCTTGATAAGGTCGGGACGGGCTACACGCTGGTCGCGGCGTCAGTGAGTCTCAATTCGGCGCCGAGCGCCACGTTCAACGTCACCGCCGGGGCTGCGACCCAGCTCGCCTTCCTGGTCCAACCCTCGACCGTCACGCAGGGCGGTGCTATTGCCCCGGCAGTGCAGGTAGCGATCCAGGACCAGTTCGGCAACACCGTTCCGACGGCTACCGACCTCGTGACGATGACGATCGGCGCCAACCCGGGCAGCGCAACGCTGGGCGGAGCCGGGCCGATCACTCCAAGCGCGGGGATCGCCACCTTCAGCAACCTCTCGCTTAGCGCCCCGGGGGCGGGCTACACCCTCGTGGCAACAGCCTCAGCGCTCGGGACGGTGGAGAGCAGTCCGTTCGGGGTGCTGCCGGTGGCGGCCGGGATCGCCTGGAACAATCCAGCCGGCGGGAACTGGAGCGTGCCGGGCAACTGGTCGCCGGCTCGCGTGCCCGGGAAAACCGATACGGTGTTCATCAACCTGCCCGGGACCTACACCGTCACGCTCGACGTCAACGACACGGTGGCGTTCCTGACAATGGGGGGCGGCGGCAGCCCGACGCTCGCGGGCTCGAACCGCACGTTCGGCGTCGACAGCCTTGCCACGATCGGAGTTGGCGCGGAACTGAGCCTCACGAACGGTGTGCTGAACGGTGCCGGTGACGTCACGAATCAGGGGACGCTGCGCCTGCAGAACACGACGGCCAATGCCGGAGTGCAGAATGCCGGCCTCGTAATCGCGCGGTCGAGCACGGCCTTCAACGGGACGCTGGCAAACGCGGTCGGGGCGACGCTGCGGGTCGAGGGCGACGCGTTCTGTTGCAGTACCAACGTCACGGTGGCGAGCGGGTTCACGAATAGCGGGGCGATCGAGCTGACCGCCATCAACGCAACCGGGACGACGGCGCAATTGAACGTGACGAACGGGACACTGGTCAACGCCGTCGGGGCGACGATCAGCTCGCTCGCCGGGAACGGGGGCACCCGCACCCTGGCGGCCCAACTCGACAACCGCGGGACGCTGACCGTGGCGCAACCGCTGACGCTCACCAAGCCGTCGGCGGTGCATGCCAACAGCGGCACGATCGCACTCGCTGCGCATCTCACCATCTCGCAATCGGGGACGACGCCGAGTTTCACCACCTCGGGGACGATCACCGTCGCCTTGGGTGATACGCTGTTCGTGATTTCGGGGGCGTTCAACTACAACGGTGGCGCAATCGGCGGCCTGGGCGCGCTGTTGTTCACGAGCGGGACGTTGGCGCTGACTCCCAGTCTCACGAACGACACCCTGGGCCTGTCGTTTACGAACGCGATCGTGAACGGCCCCGGTACGCTGGGCAACGCGCCCGGCGCGACGCTGGTGGCGCAGAACACGACGTTCAACGGCCCGGTGAACAATCAGGGCCTGTTCCGGGCGCGCTCGAGCACCGACTTCAACGGAACCCTCACCAATGCGTTCGGGGCGACGTTGCGGGTGGAGGGCGACGCGTTCTGCTGCAGTACCAACGTCACGGTGGCGACCGGGTTCACGAACAGCGGAGCGATCGAGCTGACCGCGATCAACGCGACCGGGACGACGGCGCAGCTCAACGTCACGAATGGGCCGCTCGTCAACGCCGTCGGCGCGACGATCAGCTCGCTCGTGGGGAACGGGGGTACCCGCACCCTGGCAGCCCAACTCGACAACCGCGGGACCCTGACCGTGGCGCAGGCGCTCACACTCACCAAGGCGTCGGCCGTCCATTCCAACATTGGCACGATCGCGCTAGCGGCGGATCTCACGCTCAGTCAATCGGGGACCACGCCGAGCTTCGCGATCACGGCGGGGGCGATCACCATCGCGGCGGGTGATACCCTGTTCGTGAGCGGGGGGACGTTCACCTACGGCGGTGGAGCGATCGGCGGGTTGGGCGCGCTGGTGTTCACGAGCGGGACGTTGACGCTGACCCCCAGTCTCACGAACGACACCCTGGGCCTGTCGTTCACGAACGCGATCGTGAACGGCCCCGGTATGCTGGGCAACGCGCCCGGCGCGACCCTGGTGGCGCAGAACACTACGTTCAACGGCCCGGTGAACAATCAGGGCCTGTTCCGGGCGCGCTCGAGCACGGACTTCAACGGAACCCTGACCAATGCGTTCGGGGCGACGCTGCGGGTGGAGGGCGACGCGTTCTGCTGCAGTACCAACGTCACGGTGGCGACCGGGTTCATGAATAGCGGGGCGATCGAGCTGACCGCGATCAACGCGACCGGGACGACGGCGCAGCTCAACGTCACGAATGGGCCGCTCGTGAACGCCGTCGGGGCGACGATCAGTTCGCTCGCCGGAAATGGCGGAGCCCGTACGCTCAATGCCGTGCTGACCAACCAGGGGACGCTGACGGTCGTCCAGGCGTTGACGATGAACCACGTCTCGGCCGTCCACAGCAACAGCGGGACGATCAACGTCGCGGGCGGCGACCTGACGATCACCCAGTCGGGAACGACCCCGAGCTTCACTAATACCGGGACGATCGCCGTCCTCGCGGGCGATACCCTGACGATCAGCGGTGGGGCGTTCACGCAGAACGCCGGAAGTCTCGGTGGGGCCGGAGCGCTCGAGCTGAGCTCGGTGAATCCCGCTGCCTTCAACACCGGGCACTCCTTCGCCGCGATCAGGCTCTCGAGCACGACGGCGAGCTTCAGTACGTCGCAGTCCACAGGAGCCACGGCGTTCACGCTCACCAACTCGACGGTGAACGGCCCGGGAACCTTCACGAACCTGTCCGGCCAGACACTGGTGATGACCAATGGCGTGATGAACGCCGCGCTCGACAATCAAGGGCTGCTGCTGTTGCGTGGCAGCCCCGACATCAACGGGACCTTCACGACGGGCCCGGGCTCGACGCTGCGGGTGGAAGGGGACGCCTTCTGTTGCTCGGCGACCGCTACCGTGTTGAACGGGTTCATCAACAACGGCACGATCATCTTGACGGCGATCAATGCGACGGGGACGACTGCGCAACTCACCGTCACGAACGGGACGCTGGTGAACGCCAGCACGCGGCTGATCGACATCCAGGCGGGGAACGGAGGGGCGCGAACCCTCAACGCCGCGCTGAACAATCAGGGCACTCTGACTATCAATCACCCGCTGACGATGAGCCGGGCGTCTTCGGTGCACTCCAACGGCGGCACGATCAACGTCACCGGCGGCGACTTCACCATCAACCAGTCCGGGATCACCCCGAGCTTCACCAACACTGGCACGATCAATGTGCCCACCGGCCGGACCTGGACGATCAGCGGGGGCGCCTGGACGCACGGCGGGCCGACCCTGGGCGGCGCAACGCAAGCCACCGGTGGCGCCCTGGTGCTCGGTTCAGTGAATCCGGCCGCGTTCAACACGACGCATACGCTTTCGTCCATCACGCTGAACAGCACCGTGGCGAGCTTCGCCCTCGATCAGACGACGGCGACGGCGTTCAGCCTCAACAACGCCACGGTGAACGGCCCTGGGAAATTCACAAATCTATTGGGCAACACGCTGGTGATGACGAACGGGGTGATGAACGCGGACCTCGCCAACCAGGGGCTCCTCGTCCTGCGCGGCAGTCCGGACCTGAACGGCGCGTTGACCACGACGTCCACCTCGACGCTGCGGGTGGAAGGCGACGCCTTCTGCTGCTCGGCCACCGCCACCGTGTTGAACGGGTTCACGAACAACGGCACGATCGAGCTGACTGCGATCAATGCCACGGGGACCACGGCGCAGCTCAGCGTGACGAACGGTACCCTGCTGAACATCGGCACCGCGGCGATCAACGTGCTCACGGGCGCCGGCGGGGCACGGACGCTCAACGCCGCCTTGAACAACCAGGGGACGTTCACGATCAATCAGCCACTGACCATGGGCCGGCCGTCGTCGGTGCACCAGAACAGTGGTTCGATGAACATTGCGAGCGGCGACCTGACGATCAACCAGTCGGGGACGACGCCGAGCTTTACCAACACCGGTACGATCAATCTGCCCAGCGGTCGGACCTGGACCGTCAGCGGTGGTGCGTGGACCCACAGCGGCCCCACACTCGGCAGCGGCGGCGCCTTGGTTCTCGGCTCGGTGAACCCGGCCGCCTTCGGCACGGCGCATACGCTGGGTACCATCACGCTGAACAGTACGGTCGCAACCTTCACGCAGAATCAGTCGAGTGCTTCGACCACATTCACGTTCACCAATGCGACCGTGAATGGGCCCGGCGGTTTCACGAACGCCGCCGGCAAGACCATCGTCATGACGAACGGCGTAATGAACGCGGCATTCGACAATCAGGGGCTGTTCACGTTGCGCGGCAGTCCCGATGTGAACGGCGCCTTCACCACGGCGGCGGGCTCGACGTTACGCGTGGAGGGCGATGCGTTCTGCTGCTCAGCGGCCGCGACGATATTGGACGGGTTCACCAACAACGGCACGATCGAGCTGACCGCGATCAACGCCACCGGCACGACGGCGGGGCTATCGGTAACGAATGGGATTCTGGTAAACGCGAGTGGCCGGTTGATCCACGTACAGGCGGGCAATGGCGGTGCAAGGCACCTCAACGCGGCACTGGACAACAAGGGGACGATCACGGTTTCCCAGGGGCTCACCGTGAACAAACCCGACGCGGACCACGTGAACTCCGGCTTGCTCCAACTCGCGGGCGGCGACATGACTGTGACGGAGTCCGGCACGCGGCCCGGGTTCAGTAATACCGGCACGATCGACGTGGGGACAAACAAGTTCGTGGTGAACGGAACGGGGTCGTTCCTCAATCAGCAGGGCGGCATCATGCGAGGCTCGGGGACTTTCGACATCGCCCCGAACATCAGCTTCATCACAAACGGGCGCACGATCGTCGACGGCACGCCGGGGGGACGGCTCAACTGGGTCGGGACGTATCTCCAGGGTCCCAACAGCACGCTCCCGACAACCTTGGAGCTGAATGTCGCCGGTCTTGGGGCGAACCCGGGAACGGATTACGACCAACTCAACGTCAGCGATAATGTGACGCTTCAGGGCGGAACGCTGCAGGTCACCGGGACGCTTGTGCCAGGCGAGGTCTACTTCATCATCCAGGTCCCGGCGGGCAAGACCATCACGGGGGAGTTCCAAACCAAGACGGGACTGGGCCAGTGCGCGTCCGGTGTCAGCGGCACGGTATATGTGATTGCTTGCTAATCGCGGTTGGCGCGGCGGGGATTCTGACGGCTGACGGCTGACGGCTGACGGCTGATGGCTTACTTCAGAAGTAGCTTCGCGATTGTGTTGAGCTGCATGTTACTCGTCCCCTCATAGATCGTCCCGATCTTGGCGTCGCGGTAGAACTTCTCGACCGGATACTCCTTGGTGTAGCCGTACCCGCCGAACAGCTCCACGCACACCGACGTGACCCTCTCTGCGACCTGCGAGGAGAATAGCTTCGCCATCGCGGCGTTCTGGGTGTACTCCTGCCCGGCGTCCTTCAACCGCGCCGCGTTGTACACCATGAGCCGCGCCGCCTCGAGCTCGGTCGCGGCCTGGGCCAGCTGGAACTGCACCGCCTGAAAGTCGGCGATCGGCTTGCCGAACTGTTTGCGCTCTTTCACGTACTTCAACGCCGCGCAGAGCGCGCCGCGCGCCACGCCGATCATCTGCGCGCCGATACCGATGCGGCCGGTGTTCAGCGTCTCGATCGCGACCTTGTATCCTTTGCCGACTTCACCCAGAACGTTCTCCGCCGGCACCTCGCAGCCGTCGAGGATCAGCTCCGTGGTGGACGAGGCGCGGATGCCGAGTTTGTCTTCCTTCTTGCCGACGCTGAATCCCTTGAAGCCGCGCTCCACGATAAACGCGGTGATCCCCTTGTAGCCCTTGGCGAAGTCGCTGTTCGCGAAAATGAGGTAGACGCCGGCCTCGGCGCCGTTGGTGATCCACAGTTTGCGGCCCTCGAGCCGCCACGCGGCTCCCTGCAGCTTCGCCTTGGTCTGGAGGCCGAAGGCATCCGACCCTGATTCGGGCTCCGACAGGGCGTACGCGCCAACCGTGCCGGCCGCGAGCTTGGGGAGGTAGCGGGATTTCTGGTCGTCGCTGGCCCACTGGAGCAGCGGCTCGATGACGAGAGTGTTCTGGACGTCGACGAAGATCGCCGCCGAGGCGTCCACGGCCGACAGCTCCTCGACGGCGATCGCCGTCATGAACAGCCCGCCGCCAGCGCCCCCGAATTGCTCGGGGATCTCGATGCCCATGAGCCCCAGCTCGAACAGCTTGGGAACGAGGGTGGGATCGATCGCCGCCGCTTTCTCCATCGCCGCGACGCGCGGGCGGACTTCCTGCTCGGCGAAGTCCCGCACCGCGTCGCGGAACATCTGCTCCTCTTCCGAGAGCGTCGTGAGCGGCGGGAGAAAGGCCGACGCCGTCATGGAGCGGGGCTCAACCTTTGCGCTCCGGTCCCGCCAGCATCTCGCGGATGCCGCCGAGCGAGGACAGCACGCCGGTGGCCTCGTAGGGCATGTAGACGACCTTGTTGTTCTGACCCGACACCATCTCCTTCAGCGCCTCGATGTAGCGGATCGCGATGAGATACCGGGCGGGGTCTCCGCCGCTGCCCTTGATAGCCTGGGTGATGCGCTCGATGGCGGTGGCTTCGGCTTCGGCCACCTTGAGCCGCGCCGTCGCTTCCGCCTCGGCGTGGAGGATCTGCGCCTGCTTGTCGCCTTCGGCCTTGTTGATCTCCGACTGCCGGATGCCCTCGGCCTCGAGGATCGCCGCCTGCTTCCTGCCCTCGGCGGTGAGGATCGCGGCGCGCCGGTCCCGCTCGGCGCGCATCTGCTTCTCCATCGCTTCGCGAATGTCGTGCGGCGGGTTGATGTCCTTCAGCTCGACGCGACCTACCTTGGCGCCCCATTTGTGGGTCGCGTCGTCGAGGATCTCCCGCAGCTTGGTGTTGATGTGTTCGCGCGAGCTGAGCACCTGGTCCAGGTCCAGCTCGCCGATCACGTTGCGCAGCGTGGTCTGGGTGAGCTTCTCGATCGCGTCCGGAAGATTGGCGATCTCGTAGGCGGCGCGCACCGGGTCGGTGACCTGGAAGTAGATCAGCGCGTCGATCTCCACCACCACGTTGTCCTTGGTGATCACGTTTTGGCGCGGGAAGACGTACACCGTCTCGCGCAGGTCGATGGTCGAGGAGCGGTAGCGCCGCGTGAACGTCTCGCCCGCGGGGGTGCTGATGATCTGGTGCCAGTCGATCGCCCGCGGCTGATCGAAAAACGGCATGATGAGGTTGAGCCCCGACGAGAGGGTGCGGTTGTACTTGCCGAGGCGTTCGACGACCATCGTCTGCGCCTGGCGCACCACGATGATGGTGCTCTTCACGATGAAGATCGCGAGCAGCGCCAGCGCGCCGACAACGATCAGCCCGAAATCCATGGGTCAGGCCTCCTTCTCGACCACGAGGGTGCTCCCATCTACCTGGACCACCACGACGCGCGTCCCCGGCTCGAGCGCAGGCGTGCCCTCCGCGAGCATCCCGCGCCAGTCTTCGCCGTCTATCGTCACCCGCCCGATGTGCGTCACCGGGTCGAACCCCCTCGTCACGACGCCGGCCTTGCCGGCGAGGGCGTCCATGTTGGTGCGGATCTGCATGCCGCGGCCGTGGAGAAGTCGTCGCACCAGCACCGGCCGCAGGCCGAACAGGCTGGCGACCGAGGTCACCGCGAACACGAGGGTCTGGCCGAGGAGCCCAATGGGCAGAAGGCCGGCGACCGCGGCCGCGAGACACCCGATGGCGATGCTCGCCAGCCAGAACCCCGGTGCGAACATCTCCGCCGCGAGCAGCAGCGCCGCCGCCACGATCCAGATCTGCCAGTCAGCCACGGGCTTCCTCCAGTGCGGGCGCGATGAGCGGCTGGAAGTTACCGTCCGGAGGTGCGGTCCGCGACCGCCGGCCGCGATCGTTGCAACCCTTTGTCAGCCGAGACTATCCAGTCTACGAAACCCCGGTCCGTCGGCTGCGTACGGCCAGACGATTCCATTCTTTCACTGGAGTACTCAATGCGTACCATGGTCGTTCTCGGCGCCGTGCTGTGCGGCGTAGCGCCCGCCGCGTTGGCGCAGACCGCCCAACGCTACCCCATCGCCGGCGACAACGTCGCCATTTACAACCTCGCGGGCACCATTCGGGTCGAGGGCGGCACCGGGAGCGCGGTGGTGGTCGAAGTCACCCGTGGCGGCGCCGATGCCGGAACGCTCGAGGTCGCCACGGGCCCGATCGGCGCCCGGCAGACACTGCGTGTGATCTATCCCGACAACGACATCATCTATCGTGTCCTCGGCGGGCACTCGAGCTCCTCGCTCGACGTGCGCGACGACGGCACCTTCAATGGCAATCACCGCGAGTCCGGCCGCGGCCACCGCGTGCGCATCCGGGGCGGTGGGTCCGGCACCGAGGCCTACGCCGACCTCCGCATCGTGGTGCCGCCCGGCAAACAAGTCGCCGTGTATCTCGCGGTCGGCAAGATGACAGCGACCAACGTGACCGGCGACCTGACGCTGGACGTCAGCGCCGCCGACGTCACCGCGAGCAGGATCCGCGGCGCCCTCGTCGTGGATGCGGGCTCGGGCGACGTGCGCGTGAGCGACGTGACCGGGAGCCTGAACCTCGACACCGGCTCGGGGAACGTGGCCGTGAGCGGCATCCAGGGCGACGAGATCCTGCTCGACACGGGCTCGGGGGATGTGACGCTGGATCGCGCGGAGGTCCGGTCACTCAATATCGACACCGGCTCCGGCAACGCGGACGCCACCGCGGTCAAGGCCGAGAACCTCACGATCAGCACCGGTTCAGGCAACGTGACGCTCGTGCTGCTCGCGGGCGGCGGCACGATCAATATCGACACCGGCTCCGGCGAGGTCGTCGCCACGCTCCCGGCCGACTACGGCGCCGACGTGCTGCTCGACACCGGCTCGGGCGACATCGACCTTGGCAGCATCCCGGTCACCGTGCGGAGAATCGAAGAGAACCACGTCGAGGGCCGCATCGGGGATGGCCGCGGCCGGCTGCAGATCGAGACGGGGTCGGGGGGTGTGAGGCTGAGAAAAGCATAAGAAGCGCTCTCAGCTATCGACTGTCGGCCCATCCACGTCGGGGCCGGCGGCCGCGTTCTTTCGATCCCTTGTGCAATGAATTGATACCGATTTCCGGCAAAGCGACCCAATGCTCTAACACCTTCATGCCGGAGATCCAAATGCGCGCCTTTCGCAAGCTCAATGTGTGGGCAAGAGCTCACCGGCTCACCCTCGATCTGTACATGGCGACTCGCCGATTCCCCAGAGAAGAGCTGTACGGACTTACTTCCCAGATCCGACGCTCAGCGGCATCGGTTTGTGCAAACATCGCCGAAGGCTGCGGTCGGAGTGGGGACAAAGAGTTTCGGCGATTCCTTCTGATCGCTCTGGGCTCGGCCAGCGAATTGGAGTATCATCTCCTGTTGGCGGCAGACTTGGGAAATCTGGAGCGCACTGTTTACGCTCGAGTGGACACGGAAGTCACCGGGGTAAAGCGAATGATCGCAGGTCTGCTGAAGCGGTTAAGGCCGATAGCCGATAGCCGATGGCCAACAGCGCTGTTCGTCTAGACAAGTGGCTCACTGCCGCCCGTTTTTTTAAGACTCGCGCCCTCGCCGCTCAGGCGATCAGCGCTGGCAAGGTCGAGGTCAACGGCGTCCGGGCGAAGCCCGCCAAGGCCCTCACCGTCGGCGACCACTTGCGGGTGCGCAAGGGTCCGTATGAATTCTTGCTGAGGGTGCGGCTGCTGAGCGATCGCCGCGGGCCGCCGGCGACCGCCGCGACGCTGTACGAAGAAGATCCCGCCGGGAAGGCGACCCGCGAGAAATTGGCCCAGCAGCTGCGCATCGCCCCGTCGCCCACCTACGACGGGCGGGGGCGGCCCACCAAACGCGACCGGCGCGAGCTCGAGCGGCTCCGGGACGACGACGCCGACTGAGCGTTCCGCAGGCTAGATTGAATCCAGTGAAGCCGTTGTGAGTGCCCGGTGCGAAGGAGGAGCGATATGAAGGGAGTTCTCGTCGCCGTGGCGACGCTCGTTGGACTCGTGGCCCTCGTGGCGATCATCGGCATGCTCGTGCCGCGCGAACACGTCGCCGGCGTCACCATCACGGTGCGGCAACCCCCCGACAGCGTCTGGAAGGTGGTGCGCGACCTGGGCGACGTGCCGCAGTGGTGGAGCGAGATGAAAAAGTCCGAGCGGGGCCCGGACGGTGGCGGGACCGAGCGGTGGCAGCAAGAGGTGGGCGGCTTCAAGATGGCACTGCTCATCGAGACGGAAGAGCCGCCGCGTCGCCTGGTGACGCGGATCGACTCGCCGGCGGACGGGCCGTTCGGCGGAACGTGGACCTACGACCTCACGCCGGTGGACAGCGGCACCAAATTCACCGTCACCGAGCGCGGCTGGATCGGGAACCCGTTGTTCCGGTTCATGTCGCGGTTCATTTTTGGATACTACGGAACACAAGAGAGCTATCTGCGGGCGCTGGGGAAGCGGTTCGGCGAAGAGGTAGCCCCGGCTCGGCTGCCGCCGGAATGATTGCGTTCTAGCGCCGCCGGATCTTGGCCAGCAGCCGCAGGATCTCGAGGTACAGCCAGATCAGCGTCACCATCACCCCGAACGCGGCGTACCACTCCAGGACCTTCGGCGCCCCGTGCTCCACGCCGCGCTGGATGTAGTCGAAGTCCAGCGCCAGGTTCATCGCGGCTATCCCCACCACGACCAGGCTGAAAATGATGCCGAAGGGGCCTCCCTGGTGAATGAAGGGAATCGAGATGTTGAAGAACGAGAGCACCATCGACACGAGGTAGAGCAGTGCGATCGCGCCGGTCGCGGCCACGACGATCATCCGGAACCGGTGGGTGACCTTGATGACGCCGGTGCGGTACGCGATCAGCATCACGGCGAGCACTCCGAAGGTCAGCCCGACCGCCTGGAACACGATACCGTGCAGCTGTCGCTCGTAGAACGCGGAGATCGCGCCCAGCGCGAGCCCCTGCGCGGCGGCGTACACCGGGGCGCTGATCCGGGCCCACGCGGGCAGGAAAATGGTCACCAGCGCCGCCACCAGCCCGATAATGAGCCCAGCCCACATGTACGGCATCACCGTCGCCGGGTCGAGCGTCTGGAAATAGCGGGTCCACACCCACGCCGCCGTCGCCGCGACCAGCAGCAGCAGGAACGCCGTCTTGTTGATCGTGCCTTCGATCGTCATCGACTCGCCGGCCGTCTGCACCAGCTGGTCCACGCGCCGGAAGGCTTTTTCGTTCAGCAGTGGGTTCGCCATGATCGTTTCCTGGAATCAGGGAATCGTGGAGCAATATACCACGGCCGGAACGGCATTCAGTCGGCGACCAGCCGCTCCAACTCGTCTGACTCGTAGATCCGGACGCCGCCCGGCGCCTGGATCGCCACCCGTACCATCGCCTTCGCGACCGTCGCCGCCTGGATTGGCCGATACTTCCGCAGCGGCCCGACGAGCGTCAGCGACACGCCGCTCGCGACGGCGAGTCCGAGACGTTCCGCGGGCCGGTGCTCGGGACGATCGCCCGTGAGCAGCGACGGTCGGACCACGTAGCGACCCACGAACGGCAGGGCGGTCACCGCTTCCTCGGCCTCACCTTTCACCTGATTGTAGAACATTGGTGACTTCGGGCTCGCCCCGAGTGCTGAAACGAGCAGGAACTGTTTGGCGCCGTGCTGCAACGCCTGGCTGGCGAGCCCCACGACGTAGACGAAATCCACCTGGCGAAAGGCTTCCCGACTGCCTGCCCGTTTCATGGTCGTGCCGAGGCAGCAGAACACATCGTCGGCGGCGGGAAACTCCGCTCCAAGAGCGCCGAGGCGGTCGAAGTCGATGAGGCGTTGCACCAGCTTCGGGTGTTGTCGGGGCAGCTCGCGACGTCCGATCGCGATCACCTGATCGAAGGCCGGCTCGTCGAGTAGCTGGGTGAGGCAGTGACCGCCGACGAGCCCCGTGCCGCCGGCGACGAGGGCGGTCCTCACGGGTTTCCGAGTTCGGCGAATGTGCGATTGAGAATCGGGTACTCGCGCCAGTCGCGGTAATCGAAGTGCCACCACTCGTCCACGATGCGCGTGAACCCCTCGTCCTCCATCACCTGGCGCAGCAGCTCGCGGTGCCAGCGCTGCAGCGTGGTCGTGACGGGATAGTCGGGGAACGACCGCTCTGTCGTTTCGTCGTAGGTGCCGCCCATGTCGATCGGCCGTCCGGTGCGCAGATCGTACAGGGTCAGGTCCACGGCGCAGCCGCGATTGTGGCGCGAGCCGCGGGCCGGATTTGCCACCATCCAGCGCTGCGCCGGGGGCGTGGCGTCCCAGAAGGTCCGGGTGACGTACCACGGCCGATAGGCGTCGTGGATCAGCAGGCCGTAGCCCAGCTCCCGCAGGTGGCGATGGGCGCGCCGCAGCGCTTCCGCCGCGGGACGCTGGAGCAGCGCGCGGGCGCTCGGATAGAACACGGTCCCCAGGAAGTTGTTGGTTGTGGCGTACCGGATGTCGAGGCGAATAGTGGAGTCGAGGGCGGAGAGGTCCACCAGGTCGGGCGCCCGGAACGACCCGCTCTCGGCCGGTGGGACGGCCGCCCGCGCCTCGACCAGCAGGTCGGGGACGGGTCGCGCCGCCGTCACGCGGAGCTGTCCTCCGCCTTCGGGGCCGATGGCACGGCGCGCAAAGCGCACGCCCGCCGCCTCGACCTCTGCCACACGGCCCCGTCTGTCCCGACGGAACACGAGCCGCTCACCGTCGTACAGCCCGTCATCCGGAAATGCGAACACGCTGTCCGACTCCTGTTTCAATGGATAGGCGAAGAACCACTCGATCAGGGCGAACAGTATCCCCTGGCGTTCGTAGATGAACAGGATGTCGTGGTCCCAGCCGTATTCGCCGACGAGCCCGACCCATCGAGCGGGCAGCGAGTCGGGCTTGGGAAGCGGACGGAACGTGAAGCTGTCGCCGCGCACCAACATGCCGCCGGCAATGGGACGGAGGTACAGGCCGAAGTCCCGCGGATCGTCGAGGGCGAGGCTGTCGTCGAGCTGGCGCATCATCAATGGAGCGCCTCCTCTGCCGGGGGCAAGCTGCAGTTTGCCCGCGCGGTGCTGCAGCTCGATCTGGCGCTCACCGCGGACGTAGCGGCCGGCGACCTGGTGCGCCCGTCCCGGTGGCAGCGGGCTCGTGATGACCGGTTCTGGGATGGGTTGTCCCGCCTTGACCGCGAGCATCGCGCGCAGCGCGGCGTTGGTGATGCGGGAGATCACCGTGTTGGCCACGTCGAGGGTCGTCGCGATCGCGACGCCGAGCTTGTCGTCGGGGAGCGCCTGGAGGTCGGTCGCGAAGCCATACACGGCGCCGTCATGGCCGACGCGTCGGTGCCCGTCGAGTTTCGAGACGAAGAAGCCGAGGCCCAACCCCGTCGTGGCGCCCGAGTCCGCAAACTGCGGACGCCACATCTCCTCGAGCGAAGCACGCGTCAGGATGCGGCCGTTCCTGCCTTGCCCTCCCGCGAACAGCGCCGAGAGAAATTTGCCGAGGTCGCCGACGGTCGCGAAGAGCGAGCCGGCGGGCCCGATGCCGAGCGCAAAGGTGGGAGCCTCGAACCGGCGACCGTCCGGCGCCCACATGTACGCCGTGGCGAGATGGCGGGTGATGTCGGGCGTCGGGGTGAACGCACTGTGCGTGAGCCCGAGTGGGGCGAGGACGGCCCGTTGCACGTAGCTCGCGAACGGCTCCTGCTGCGTGTGTTCCAGCACGGAGCCGACGACGGTGATCGCGGCATTTGAGTACTTCACGCGCGTTGTGGGAGCGTACACGAGCGAGGTGCGGTTGAGGCTCGCGATGACCGAGTCGAGAGATGGCGGAGTCGGATCGAAGTAGCTCCCGACGGGTGGCTCCCGCACGAGGCCGGACCGGTGCGTCAGTAGCTGCCGGAGTGTGACCGGCGTGCCGAAAGGATTGCTCGGCCGGAAGCCCGGCAGGTAGCGGGTGAGCGGGGCGTCGAGGTCGAGCGTGCCGCGTTCGACGAGCTGCATCACCGCGATGTCGGTGAACAACTTGGACACGGAACCCACCCGGTACACCGTCTCCGCCGTCGCGGGGACGCTATCGCGTGGGCGTTCGAACCCGAAACCGCGAGCCCAGACGATCTGCTGATCGTCGACTAGCGCGATGGAAATGGCCGGGAGGTCCTTGTCGGCCATCTCATGGACGATGAAGCGCTCGAGCAGCCGGGCGACCGGCGCGTAATCCGGTCGGGGCGGGACGGAGTCCTGGGCCGGGGCGGCGCGCGGGAGGAATCCGAGCGCGAACCCGACCATCACGCGGATCAATTTTGGCACCTTATCCGTCCAGTCGCGGGTCGATGATGATCTTGAGCGATTCCTGCGGGTCGAGCATGAGGTCGAAGCCTTGCTGGATCTTTGCCAGCGGCAGCCGGTGCGTAACCAGCGAAGCGACGTCAACCCGGCGTTCCGCCATTAGCGCCAGGGCGGCGGCGAGGTCGGCCGGGGCGGCGCCGTAGGAGCTCGCGAGCGTCGCTTCGTGACGCCAGAACACGTCGTTGAACGGCAGCGGCAGCACTGCACCGGGTTGCATCGGGGCGAAATAGAGCACGGTGCCGCCGCGGTCCACCGCCGCCAGCGCCTGGGTCACGGCCGGCAGCGCCCCGGCGCACACCATAACGCGATCGGCGCCGTGGCCCGTGGCAGCGCGCACCGCGTCGCCGGCGGCCTGGGTCGTGTCGAACGCGGCGTCGGCGCCGAGCCGCAGGGCGATGCGGCGTCGCCCGGGAAGCGGATCGGAAACGAACACGTGTGCCGCGCCGAGTGCGCGCGCGGCGAGCAGGTGGAGGCAGCCGGAGACGCCCGCGCCAACGATCAGCACCGTGTCGCCCGGGCCGACGCCCGCCCGGCGCTGGCCGCGGAGCACGCAGCCGAGCGGCTCCACCATGCTTGCGGCGTCGTCAGAGACGTGGTCGGGGAGGGGAAGCACGCCGCCTTTGTCGACGTTCGCCGCCGGGACGCGCACGAAGGCCGCGAATCCCCCGGGATCGAACGCGGTGCGATGCAACAGCTCGCAGGCGGTTTCGCGGCCGGAGCGGCAGTAGCGGCATTCGAGGCAGGGGACGTGATGCGTGGCGATAACGCGGTCGCCCACGCGGAAGCGCGTCACGCCCGCTCCGGCGCCGACCACGCGCCCCGCCACCTCGTGGCCGAGTACGGTCGGCGCCTTGGGTTGGCGGTACCACTCCATGATGTCGCTGCCGCAGATACCGCTCGCCGTGATCTCGAGCAGCAGCTCACCGGCGGCGATCGCCGGGAGGTCGCGGGACTCGATCCGCAGATCGCGGTTCGAGTGGTACACGGCGACGCGATTGTGGGCGGGCAGCCCCATGCGGGTCAGGCGGGCTGCGACTGGGGCCTGTGCTGCAGCTCGAGGAACAGCTCGTGCGCTTCCTGGGGTTTCGCGGATTCGTGGACGACGGCGCGCAGCGCGCGCATCATCGGGACCGGATGGTCACCCTGCCACACGTTGCGGCCCATGTCGACGCCGGACGCGCCCTCCTGAATGGCCCGGTAGGCGAGCCGCAGCGCGTCGAGCTCCGTCTCGAGCTTCGGTCCCCCGGCGATGACGACCGGCACCGGGCAGGCGGCCACGACGTCCTCGAAGCCATCGCAGTGATACGTCTTGACGAAGTGGGCTCCCAGCTCGGCGGCGACGCGGCAGCACAGCGCCAGGTAGCGGGCGTCGCGTTTTTCCAGCTCCTTGCCGACGGCGGTCACGGCGAGCACCGGGATGCCGGCGGCCTCGCCCCGATCGACGAGCCGGGCGAGGTTGGCGAGCGTCTGGTGCTCGTAGTCGCTGCCGATGAACACCGACAGGGCGAGCGCGCTGGCATTCAGCCGCACGGCATCGCGAATGGACGTGGTGATGGTCTCGTTGGCGAGATCGGCGCCGACGATGGTCGAGCCGCCCGAGACGCGGAGCACGATGGGGACGTCGCGCGTCGCCTCGACCGAGGTGCGCAGCACGCCGCGGGTCAGCATCAGGGCATCGGCGAACGGCAGCAACGGCGCGATCGTCTTGCGCGGCTCTTCCAGGCGATGGGTCGGCCCGAGGAAGTACCCGTGATCCACGGCCAGCATCACGGTGTGACCGTCCGAGGCCTTGAAAATACGACTCAGCCGGTTCTGCATCCCCCAATCCATCGCGCGCGCTCCTCGCAAAGGCCGACTCGCACCAGGAAGAAAACTCGCCAATGAATCAGGCTCCGTCAATGAAGCACTCGAAAAATGGTCGCTCACGGTACGTTCGCCCGGTCCCTGTCTCGCCCGCGATGATCCGCACCACGTCCGTCGCCGCGTAACCGGCCGGCATCTCGAAGAAGTGGGTGTGATACGTGGTCCCGAAGGGGAACTCCTTGCCGTCCATCATCACGCCGACGAACTGCGTCCACCCCATGCGCGTCTCGCCCTGGATTTCCTGCAGCCGCGCCGGCGGCAGCGCGAACGGGCTCGGCTCGATGCGATCGAGATGCCAGCTGTTGACGCGGTTTCCGGTGGCGACGAAGGTCTTCACGATATCCGTGAGGCCGAACGGCACGGCGGTCGCGAACAACCGTCGCAGGAGGGTTTTCCGCTCCTGTTCTCTGCGCTCCTCGTCGGTCGCCGTTTCGGCGAAGCGCCGTAGGGCGAGATCGATTTGCGGGTTCGTCGCCCGCAGCAGGACGCAGGGCAGGTACAACCCGTCCTTCAAGTGTGCAGCGCACCGGTACGCGGGGACGCCCGCGAGGTCGGGCGTCGGCTCGATGTTCCCCATGGCGAAGGAGACGATTTCGGCGAGATCCATCGGCGTCTCCCGTCAGCGCCGCCCGTAGGCGGACCACGGTCCTTGCGTCTTGCGCAACAGGATCTCTCCATGGCCTTGCACGATGTAGTCCGGCATTTCGCCCACGACCGTGTAGCCCAATCGCTCGTACAATCGCTTGGCGTCGGGGTTGAAGGTGGACACGCACATGAACACGTTCGGACTGTCGCGGAAGATCCGTTCCTCGGCGAACGCGATGAGCCGCTCACCGTGGCCCTCCCCCCGATCGCCAGACCGCACGCAGACGGTCTGAAGGTAGCCCGGGAAGGGTCCACGGAGATCCACCACGACGAACCCGAGGATCTCGTCGTCGTCTTCCAGGACGTACACTTCCTTGTCGGGGTCCTGGAGGGTGCGAATCGACGCCTCGAGCGAGCGCCGCAGCGTGAGCCACGGCTCCGACTCCGCCATCATCTTGGCGCAGATGGCGAGCTCGGCCACACCGTCCATCCGCCGGATCGTACCGGCGGCCTCGCTCATGCGCCCACCCGCACGCGCCGCAGCACCCACCAGTACAGTGCCACGTTCACGACCAGCACGCACACGCCGAGGAACACCTGCCCCTGGAGGGACAGGCCCTCGGGGTAGACCGCCCGCGTGATGTAGTGATCGATGAAGCCTCCACTGTAACCGGCCTGCCCCGCCTTCTCCCGGAGCGCGTTCTCGATCGGGGTCAGGGGGCAGCGTTTCGCGACGAACTCGACCCAAATCCCCCACGCCACCGCGGGCAGGTGCAGCCACATCCAGGCGCGGTGGTGGAGTACAAGGAACGCCCCACCCACCACGAAGACGATGTAGGCGAAGTGGGTCAGCATGACGAGGTCGGCGAGGACCCGATAGAGCATGGAGCGAAGCCTACGAAACGCTCCGGATCCATGCCAGAGGCGTAGCGAGCCGGACGGTCACGCCGTAACTTGGCGCGGCCGTGTCGATTCGGCGACCTGAACGGGAGACGAAGAGGGGTATGGCTCACCGCTCCAGCTATCTCGCACTCACCCTGCTGTCCTTGACCGCGGCCGCGGCGGCGGCACAAACCCCGGCCGTCGACCCTCCGCCAAACACCCTCAGCGCCGCGGAGCGAGCGGCGGGGTGGCGGCTGTTGTTCGATGGCCGGACGACCGCTGGGTGGCGCGGCTACAAGAAGACCTCGATGCCGTCGGGGTGGCGCGTCGTGGGTGGGACGCTCTCCCGCGTTGGCGGTGGGGGCGACATCGTCACCACGCAACAGTTCCGCAACTTCGAGCTTTCGCTCGAGTGGAATATTTCCCAGGGCGGCAACAGCGGAATCTTCTATCGGGCGAGCGAGGACGATGACGGGATCTACTGGACCGCGCCCGAGATGCAGGTGCTGGACGACGCCCGGCACCAAGACGGCAAGTCGCGCCTCACCGCGGCGGGCGCCAACTACGGCCTCCATCCGGCGCCCGCGGGAATCGTGAAACCAGCGGGACAGTGGAATCAGGCGCGCCTCATCGTGAACGGCCGCCACGTGGAGCACTGGCTCAATGGGGTGCGGATGCTGCAATACGAGCTGTGGAGTCCCGACTGGGAGATGCGGGTGCACGGGAGCAAGTTCGCCCCGCATCCCAAATACGGGCGCAACCCCCAGGGCTTGATCGGCCTGCAGGATCACGGCGACCGCGTGGCGTACCGCAGCATCAAGATTCGGGTGTTGCCATAAAAAAACCGTCAGCCATCAGCCGTCAGCGCACATTGACATCGAGGTGAGATAGCGATGAGTACTCGCGTCAAGCTGTCGACGATGATGTTCCTCCAGTACTTCATCTGGGGGGCGTGGTTCGTCACGATGGGCACCTATCTCACCCAGACGCTGCACTTCACCGGCCAGCAGGTGGGGCTCGCCTACGGCGCGACGGCGATCGCCGCGCTCGTGTCCCCGTTTTTCGTCGGAATGGTGGCGGACCGGTTCTTCGACACCGAGAAACTGCTCGCGGTGCTGCACCTCCTGGGCGCCGCGGTGCTGTGGTACGTGTCGACCCGACTCACGTTCGCGACGTTCTATCCGGCGCTGATCCTGTACGCGCTGTGCTACATGCCGACGCTGTCGCTCACGAACTCGATTTCCTTCCACAATGTGCAGGATTCGGCGCGCGACTTCCCCCTGATCAGGGTGCTGGGCACGATCGGGTGGATCGTCGCAGGCATCATTGTCGGGAAGGTGTTGCATGCGGACGCCCAGGCGGTGCCGATGCGTCTCGCCGCGGGCGCCTCGGTAGCGCTCGGCCTCTTCTCGCTCGCGCTGCCCCACACGCCGCCCAAGGCGGCGGGAGCGCCGTTCAGCGTGCGTGACGCGCTGGGGCTCGATGCCCTGCAGCTGCTCAAGGATCGGTCGTTCTTCGTCTTCGTGGTCGGCTCATTCTTGCTGTGCATCCCGCTGCAGTTCTACTACGCATGGGCCAACCCGTTCCTGAACGAGATCCACGCGCCGGATCCGGCGTTCATCCAGACGTTCGGGCAGATGTCCGAGATCTTCTTCATGCTGCTTTTACCGTTCTTCCTTAAGCGATTCGGCATCAAGACGATCATGCTGGTCGGTATGCTGGCCTGGGGGCTGCGCTACCTGGCGTTCGGATACGGCAATATCGGCACCGGCATGTGGCTGATCTACGCCGGCATCCTGCTGCATGGCGTGTGCTACGACTTCTTCTTCGTGGCCGGCCAGATCTACACCGACGAGAAGGCCGGTGTGAAGATCCGGGCCGCCGCGCAGGGGTTCCTGAATTTCGTCACCAACGGCGTGGGATACTTCATCGGCGCGACGATCGTCGCCGGCCGCGTGGTGGATGCCTATCGGTTGCCGAACGGGACGCATGACTGGCGCGGCATCTGGATGGTGCCGGCGATCGGCGCGTTTGTCATTCTGGCGATTTTTGCGGTGGTATTCCGGCCAAAGGCGAAGGCGTAGGGAAAAGGGCGTAGGGGGTGAAGGCGTATGGAGAAGTCGTAACGGAGGGATCATGGCGAAGAAACCGATTACGAGACGGTCGTTCGTCGGCGATGTAGCCGTCGCCACCGCTTTCACCATCGTGCCGAGGCACGTGTTGGGGCGTGGGTTCACGGCGCCCAGCGACAAACTGAACATCGCGTGCATTGGGTGCGGCGGCAAAGGCCGCAGCGACATCGACGGCGTCGCCGGAGAGAATATCTACGCCCTGTGCGACGTGGATTGGACCATGGCGCTGGACGCCTTCCAGAACTATCCCAAGGCCAAACGCTACCGGGACTTCCGCGAGATGCTCGACAAAGAGGGCCGGAGCATCGACGCGGTCACGGTGTCGACGCCGGACCACACCCACGCCGCCGCCGGCCTCCAGGCGATGAGGCTCGGCAAGCATGCGTTCATCCAGAAACCGTTGGCACGGACAGTGGGTGAGGTGCGCGCGCTGAAACAGGCGGCGACGCAGAACAAGGTTGCGACGCAGATGGGCAACCAGGGGCACGCGAACGAGTCGACGCGCCTGATCCGCGAATGGGTCGAAGCGGGTGCCATCGGGATGGTGCGCGAGGTGCATTGCTGGACCAATCGCCCGTGGTGGCCGCAGGGGATCGACCGGCCGCTGGAAGAGTACCACGTGCCCCAGACGCTCGACTGGAACCTGTGGCTCGGCCCGGCGGCGGAACGGCCGTACCATCCCGGTTATGCGCCGTTCAAGTGGCGCGGGTGGTGGGACTTCGGCACCGGGTCGTTAGGGGACATGGCGTGCCACATCATGGACGCCGCGTTCTGGACGCTCGACCTCGGCTACCCGACCCGCATCGAACCCGAGTCGACTCCGCTCTTCAAGGAAACGGCGCCGGCGACGTCGCGCATCACCTACTGGTTCCCCGCGAAAGGCAGTCGGCCGGAGGTGAAGGTCGTGTGGCGTGACGGCGGGGTGTATCCGCCCAGGCCCACAGAACTGGCGGACGAGGCGCCGTGGCCGCCCGACACGGGCGGCGGGCAGCTGTGGATCGGGTCCGCCGGCAAGCTGGTCGCGGGCACCTACGCCGACGATCCGACCCTGCTCGACACGGCAAAGATGGCCGACATCACGGCGCACCCCGTCCCGCAGAAGTATCCGCGCTCGCCGGGCGTGTACGCCGAATGGATCGCGGCCGCCAAGGGCGGCGCGCCCGCGGGTTCGGCGTTCGACCGCCACGCGGGAGCGTTTACGGAGATGGCCCTGCTGGGGTGTCTCGCGGTGCGGATGGGGAGGACGCTCGAGATCGATCCGGCCACGGGGGCCGTGAAAAACGTGACCGTCCCGCTGGAATACATCCAACCGACGTATCGAGCGGGCTGGAGCCTGTAACTACGAGAGGATTCATGCGGACGGTTCGATACTCGTGTCTGCTGCTCGCCGTCATCGTGTGTGGGACGGCGCTCGCGGCGCAGCAGCCGGCGCGCAGCTTCGCTGGCCACTGGACCGGCACCATCACGCTCCCCGGCCAGGAGCTGGCGTTCGACGTCGACTTGGTCGATTCCGCCGGCGTCTATCGGGGTGACATTTCGATTCCCGCTCAGAAAGCGAAGGACCTGCTTTTGGCGCGCATTGCGGTGCGCGGTGACTCCATCGGCTTCGCCATGCCGGGCGTCCCGGGCGATCCCACCTTCCGCGGCCTTGGCTCCGCGGACGGCAAGACGATCGCCGGCCAGTTCACCCAGAGCGGCCAGACGTTTCCGTTCTCGATGCAGGCCGGGGCCAGTCCCGCCGTCGCCGCGCGCCAGGCGCTCGCTGGCTTCGACCGGTGGGTCGATTCGGCGCTCACCGCGTGGCACGCCGTGGGGGCCGGTGTAGGTATCATCGTAGACGGTCAGATCGCCTATGCTGCGGGACACGGCCTCCGCGATCGCGACAAGCAGCTGCCCACCACCACCCAGACACTGTTCGCGATCGGGTCGTCCTCCAAGGCGTTCACGGCATTCGCCCTCGGCACGCTCGTAGATCAGGGGAGGATCGCGTGGGACAAGCCGGTCGCGGACTACCTTCCCTGGTTCCGGATGTACGACCCCGATGTGACGCACCGCCTTTCGGTGCGCGATCTCGTCACCCATCGTTCCGGGCTCCCCCGCCACGATCTCGTCTGGTATAACAACCGGACCGTCAGCCGCGAGGATTTGGTGCGGCGGCTGCGATACTTGCCACCGAACAAGGATCTGCGCGAGACCTTCCAGTACAACAACCTCATGTTCGTCACCGCGGGCTATCTCGTCGGGGTGCTCCAGGGAGCGTCGTGGGAGGATGCGATCCGTTCGCTCGTGTTCCAGCCGCTCGGCATGGCCGGCAGCAATTTCTCGGTGGCCGAGTCGCAACGGGCGCCGGACTACTCGCTCCCCTACGAGGTGCGTCGCGACACGATTCGTCAGATGTCGTTCCGGGACATCAACACGGTGGGGCCGGCGGGATCGATCAACTCGAGTGTCGACGACATGTTGAAGTGGGTGCGCATGCAACTGTCGGATGGGACGGTGGACGGCCGGCGTGTGATTCAGGCCGCCACGCTGCGGGACATGCATAGTCCCCACATGCCGATGGGCCTTTCGGACGAGAAGGAAT
The DNA here is from genome assembly GCA_964596925.1 of uncultured Gemmatimonadaceae bacterium. Taxonomy (GTDB): domain Bacteria; phylum Gemmatimonadota; class Gemmatimonadetes; order Gemmatimonadales; family GWC2-71-9; genus DASTHG01. Next base: position 405,604 of record CAZQWQ010000072.1, read on the forward strand.
TCGGGGCCCAGGACTACGGGATGGGATGGTTCCTCGAGAGCTATCGCGGTCATTACCGGGTCTCACACGGCGGGAACATCGACGGCTTCTCGGCGCTCGTGACGCTGTACCCCAAGGACGGCGTCGGAATCGTGGTATTGGCCAATCAGAACGGCTCGGCGCTGCCCGGTCTCGTCTCGCTGCACGCGGCCGATCGTATCTTCGGCCCGCCCCAACGTGACTGGAACGCGGAGGCGCTGGCGCGACGTGCCGCGGGGGAGGTCCAGCAGCGCCAGGCGGAGCAGAAGAAGCAGTCGGTGCGGGTGCCCAACACGAAGCCGTCGCACCCACTCGCCGATTACGTGGGCGACTACTTCGACCCCGGGTACGGAACGGTGACCGTGGGGTTTGACTCGGGGCACCTGGTGGCCACGTTCAACGGTATTCGCACGGCGCTCGGGCATTGGCACTACGATGTGTTCAGCGGAGTGCGCAATCCGTCCGACCCGACGTTCGAGGACATGAAGTACAGCTTCAGCGGAAACGTGAAAGGCGATATCGCGCTGTTGGCGGCGCCGTTCGAGCTCCAGGTCGACCCGATCCAGTTCCACCGCCAACCCGAAGCGCAGCTGCGCGACTCGACCTACATCACGCGGTTCGTGGGACGGTACGCGCTCGCGACTGACACCTTCACGGTGGTGCGCCAGGGCAGTGTGCTCGTGCTGAACGTGCCCGAGCAGCCGCCGTTCGAGCTGGCGCCGTACCGGCGCACCGCGTTCGACATCAAGGGGTTGCAGGGCTTCACGCTGGTGTTCACGGCGGATCCGCAGGGCAGGATCACCGGACTGGAGTCTCGTCAACCGAACGGTGTGTTCTCCGCAAAGCGGGTGCCCTGATTTGCGTCGATCCTGCTTGGCTTGCGTCCTGTGCTTCGTTGCCGCGTCGCTGCCCGCTCAGGGGCCCCGGTTCTCGGTCACGTACCCAGTGAGCAAGAGTGCCGCGCCGCTCGACGGACGCCTATTGCTACTGCTCTCCACCGACTCGACCGCCGAACCTCGCACGCAGATCTCGGATATCTACGAGACCCAGTTGATCTTCGGCCGCGACGTGGAAGGGTGGGCCGGTGGTCGCGTCGCCACCGTGGATCCGCGCGCCGAAGGGTACCCGATCGAAAGTCTGCGGGATGTGCCGGCCGGTCGCTATTGGGTGCAGGGGCTGCTCAACCGGTACGAAACGTTCCGCCGGGCCGACGGGCACGTGATCAAGCTTCCGCCGGACCGGGGCGAGGGTCAGCAATGGAATCGCAAGCCGGGGAATCTGTATAGCAGGCCCCGCTGGATCAGCTTCGATCCCAAGCGCAGCACCATGTTCCGGCTCGTGCTCGATCAGGAGATTCCACCGATCACGGATCCGCCGGACACGAAGTACGTACGCCATATCCGGATCCAGTCGAAACTGCTGAGCGACTTTTGGGGTCGCCCGATGTTCCTGGGGGCGCACATCCTGTTGCCGCAAGGGTTCGACGAACATCCCGACGCGCGCTATCCGCTCGTCATCGATCACGGGCATTTTCCCGAGAACATCGGCGGGTGGCGTGAGACGCCGCCGGATACGGGGCTCGCTTCGGATTCTTCCGTCCGGTTCCACCTCGGCGGCTACAACCGGATCCAGCAGCAGGCGGCGTGGCAGTTCCATCAGGACTGGACCGGGACCGGATTCCCACGAGTCCTGCTGGTGGAGATCCAGCACCCGACCCCGTACTACGACGATTCCTACGCGGTGAACTCGGCCAACAACGGTCCCTACGGCGACGCGATCATGCGGGAGCTGGTTCCCGAGATCGAGCGCCGCTTCCGGGGGATCGGGCAGGGGTGGGCGCGGATCACCTACGGCGGCTCAACCGGCGGCTGGGAAGCGATGGCGGTGCAGATGTTCTATCCGGACGAGTTCAACGGCGCCTTCATTGCCTGTCCGGACCCGATCGACTTCCGCCAGTACACGGTCGTCAACATCTACGAGGACACGAACGCCTACTGGTTCTCGAGCCGGTGGAAGCGCGTGCCGCGCGCCGGACATCGCGATTGGCTGGGACAAATCAGCGTCACCGTGGGCCAGGCGAACCAGCTCGAGCGGGTGCTCAGCACACACGGCGCCTCGGGCGGTCAATGGGACATCTGGCAGGCGGTGTACAGTCCAGTCGGGACGGACGGCTATCCCACACCGATCTGGGACAAGCGCACCGGTACGATCGATCATGCGGTCGCTGCCTATTGGCGCGAGCACTACGACCTCGGCGCGATCCTGCGGCGCGACTGGGCGACCCTGGGCCCAAAGCTCCGCGGCAAACTGCACATCTACGTGGGCGAGGCGGACAACTACTTCCTCAATAACGCCGTGTACCTGGTCGAGGACTTCTTGAAACATGCCGAGCCGCCGGCGGACGCTGAGGTGGATTACGAACCGCGGGCGGAGCACTGCTGGAACGGCGACCACACACGGCCCAACGCGTACAGCCGGCTGCGCTACGCCCAGATGTTCATCCCGCGCATCATGGATCAGATTCGCCGCAACCATCCGGCGGGCGCTGACACGCTCAGCTGGCGGTACTAAAGAGGAGGGTTTTCCCGTGAACTCGCACGCCAATATCATCGTGTTCGTGATACTGGGGCTTGGCATTGGGAATCGAGCCCTGGGGGCCCAGCAGCCGGTCGAGCCGCCCCTCACGGGTCGGTGGGACATGGCCGTCACCACGCCGGCCGGCGAGTACCCGTCCTGGCTGGAAGTAGTATGGTCCGGCAACCGCACGCTCGTCGGACGGTTCGTTGGGCAATCTGGCAGCGCCCGGCCAATCTCCAGAATCGAGTTCGCTCGAGATACACTCCGATTCTCCGTGCCTCCGCAGTGGGATACCGGCGACAACGATCTCCAGTTCGAAGGCGTACTGGCGCAGGACCGACTAGCAGGCTGGATGACGGACCCCACCGGCCACCGCCTTGCGTGGAACGCACGCCGGGCTCCGGCCCTCCGGCGGAGCACGATGCCGCGCTGGGCTCGTCCCATCAGGCTCTTCAATGGAGTCGATCTGACCGGCTGGGAGCCCATCGGGTCCAATGAGTGGACAGTGGTCGACCGCGTGCTCACCAACACCAAAGCCGGAGGCAATCTCAGGACCCGCGAGACCTTCACCGACTTCAAATTGCACGTAGAGTTTCGCTACCCGCCGGGTGGCAACAGCGGCATCTACCTGCGGGGCCGGTACGAAGTCCAGATCGAGGATTCTCGCGACGTTGAGCCCTCGAACGTCGGCCTGGGCGGGATATACGGATTCCTCACGCCCAGCGAAAACGCCGCCAAACAGCCGGGGCAATGGCAATCGTACGACATTACGCTGGTGGGTCGCCTCGTGACGGTTGTGCTCAACGGACGGCGCATCATTTGCGAGCAGGTCATTCCCGGAATCACCGGAGGCGCCCTGGACGGCGATGAGCAGGCGCCGGGTCCCATCTTCCTCCAAGGGGATCACGGGCCGATCGAATACCGCAACATCGTGCTGACGCCGGCGATCACCGCGGCGCCACGGTAGCCATCTCGAGGAGCGGCTGCGATGCCAAACTTCAAACTCGCCGTTAATGGCCAGTCCCACACCGTCAACCTCCCGGCCGACATGCCGCTGCTCTGGGTGTTGCGCGATACGCTCGGCTTGACGGGAACCAAATACGGCTGCGGCATCGCGCAGTGCGGCGCATGCACCGCGCTCCTGGACGGCGCGGCGACGCGTACGTGCATGACCCCGATCTCCACCGTGGGCGACCGACCGATCACCACCATCGAAGGGCTGTCGCCGGACGGCAGTCACCCGGTCCAACGCGCGTGGGTCGCGGAAGACGTGCCGCAATGCGGGTTCTGCCAGGCGGGGCAGGTGATGGCCGCGGCCGCGCTGCTCGCCAAGCACCCACGTCCCACCGACGCCGAGATCGACCATTCGATGACGAATATCTGCCGCTGTGGCACCTATCAGCGCATTCGCCGGGCCATCCACCTCGCGGCCGGGGAGGTGTAGCATGCGACGCGCGACGCAAACACGCCGTGAGTTTCTCGAGACCGGAGCTGCAGTAGGCACCTCGTTGATCATCGCGTTCGCCCTGCCCGGGATCGGCCGCCGCTCGGTGCCCGCACGGGGCGTGGCCTCTTTCAAGCCCAACGCCTGGCTCGAGGTCCACCCCGACGGTGCGGTGAGCATCTGGACCGGCCGCTCAGAGATGGGCCAGGGTGTGAAAACGGCGATGCCGATGATCGTGGCCGAGGAGCTCGAGGCCGACTGGCAAACCGTGCGGGTGATCCAGGCGGACGCCGATCCCGCGTACGGGAATCAGATGACGGTGGGAAGCCAGAGTGTGCGGACCGGATGGGATCCGCTGCGCCGGGCCGGCGCCGCTGGGCGGGAGATGTTGATCTCGGCCGCGGCGCTCACCTGGGGCGTGCCACGTGGAGACTGCCGCGCCGAACGGGGGGCGGTGCTGCACGTATCGACCGGGCGGTGCCTCACCTACGGGCAGTTGACGGACCGTGCGGCGACGCTCCCGGTTCCGGAGAACCCGCCGCTCAAGCAGCCCTCCGAATTCCGCATCGTGGGCACTCGCGTGCCGCGCGTCGACGCGTTTGCCAAGGTCACCGGCCGCGCGACGTACGGGATCGACGTGCGCGTTTCCGGCATGGTGTTCGCCGCCGTCGCGCGCTGCCCGGTGTTCGGCGGGCGCGCCACGCGATTCGACCCGGCGGCGGCGCTTGCGGTGCCCGGCGTGACGCGCGTGGAACAGATCTCGCGCGGTGTCGCCGTAGTGGCGGAAAACACGTGGGCGGCGTTCCAGGGCAAGCGGGCTCTTCGCGTCGAGTGGGATGAAGGCGCGACTGCGCGATGGTCGAGTGAGGGGATCTGGCGTGCGTTCGCCGCTGCGGCCACGCGTCAGGGCGAGTCGGTCCGCGCAACGGGCGACGTGGACTCCGCGCTCCGCGGCGCGGCCCGCACGATGGATGCCGTGTATGAAGCGCCGTATCTGGCGCACGCCTGTATGGAGCCGATGAACTGCACCGCCCAGGTGACCGGCGGCCGCGCGGAGATCTGGGCGCCGACGCAGAACCCGCAAGGCATCCAGCGCGAGGCGGCTCGGGTCCTCGGTCTGGCGAACGAGGCCGTGACGGTCCACGTGACCTACATGGGCGGCGGCTTCGGCCGGCGCGGCGGCCCAATGGACTATCCGACCGAGGCAGTCGAGCTGGCCGGGAAGCTCGGACGGCCCGTGCAGGTGGTGTGGACGCGCGAGGACGATATCCAGAATGGCTTCTTCCGCCCCGCGACGTACAACGTCCTGCGTGCCGGGCTCGACGGTGCGGGTCGGCCGGTGGCGTGGAGTCACAAACTGGTCGGCCCCGACGGCGCGCCGTTCATGCTGACCCGTGGCGCGGACGAGCTGATCTACGCTATTCCCAACTTCCGTCTGGAACGGGTGACGGAGGATCCCGGGATTCCCATCGCACCGTGGCGCGGCGTGGGGCCATCGCAGAATGGGTTCATCGTCGAGAGCTTCGTGGACGAGCTGGCGCACGCGGCGGGAAAGGATCCTTACGCCTTCCGGCGGGATCTGGTGGTCGAGCAACCGAGGCTGCTCGCCGTGCTGGACCGCGCCGCGGAGCGTGCCGGGTGGGGCTCGCCACCGCCGGCCGGCCGTCACCGCGGGATCGCACTCTGGCAGTTCGGGGACACCGTGGTGGCGGAAGTGGCGGAGGTCTCAGTGGCGGGGGACGGATCGCTCCGGGTGCACCGCGTGGTCTGCGCCATCGATTGCGGAATCGTGATCAACCCCGACACGGTCGAAGCGCAGACCCAGAGCAACATCGTCTACGGCTTGACCGCCGCGCTCTACGGCGAGATCGATATCGATCGCGGCCGCGTCGTGCAGAGCAACTTCCACGATTACCAGATGCTCCGACTCGCGCAGATGCCGCAAGTGGAGGTGCACCTCGTGCGGAGCGACGCGTCACCGGGCGGCGTGGGCGAAGCAGCCCTTCCGGCCATCGCACCGGCCGTCTGCAACGCGATCTACGCCGCAACCGGAAAGCGGATTCGGCGGCTCCCCATCGGCTCGCTGCGATGAGGCTGGCGCTCACGGCGCCGGCCAGTACCGGTACCGGCGCCACAAGGCATGTTGACTAAGTCATGTAGCTTAGCTAACATGCATTCATGAAACAGCGCGCCCCCAAGTCGTACAACGTTCACGAGGCGAAAACCCATCTTTCCCGCCTGCTCGAGCAAGTAGCGGCCGGAGAAGAGGTCGTCATCGCCAAGGCGGGCGTCCCGGTGGCCCGCCTGGTACCGATCGTGTTGCCGGTGGCCCAGCGTCCATTGGGCACCGAGCAGGGTCGCATCTTCATCGCCGACGACTTCGACGCTCCGCTCCCGGCGGACGTGCTGGACCGTTTCGAAGCGTGAGGGTCCTGCTCGACACGCAGGTCTGGCTGTGGATGTTGGCGGCGCCCGAGCGGCTGTCCAAGTCGAGTCGGGCGCTCGTCGTGTCGACCGACAACGAGCTGCTGCTCTCCGCGGCGAGTGCCTGGGAAATCGCGATCAAGTACGCCCTCGGCAAGCTCACATTGCCCGAAGCGCCGAGCGATCTCATTCCCCGCCTGATGACGCGCACCGGCATCACGCCTCTCGCCGTCCACCACCGCCACGCGCTGCACGTCGCGACCCTGCCGCCGCGGCATCGTGATCCATTCGACCGGCTGCTGATCGCTCAAGCGCAGCTCGAGCAGCTGGCGATTCTGACCGCCGACCCGAGTTTTGCGTTGTACGACGTAGAGACCCTGCGCGCGTGATCGCCTCGCCCAGCCCGCTGCGGGTCGCGGTCATCGGGGCCGGCATCAACGGGTTGGTAGCGGCACACTACCTCCGTCGGGCCGGCTGCGCCGTCACGCTGGTCGAGCGCGCCGAGTGGGTGGGGGGCGCGTGCATCTCGGACGTGGCTACGGTGAACGGGCGCGCCCAACGCTACGCGGTCGGGGCTTCCGTGCTTGGCCTCATGCCGGATTTCATTTTTCGCGAAACTGGATTGGCCGCCCGGCTCGAGACGTTCGTCCCCAATCACGCCAAGCGGGTGTACTTCCCGGAACCCGAGGCCAGCGCCTGGATTCACCGCGATCCCGAGCAGTTGGAACGAGAGCTCGGCGACAAGTGGGGAGAACGCGGCGACGTCGCCGGATTCCGCCACGACGAAGCCCGGGTGGTGGCTTTCCTTCAGGAAGGGTACCGCAAGGGCATTCCGCCCACCCTGGCCGCCGCGCGCGACCGCCTGGGTGATGATCTGGTGCGGCTCTGGATATCAGGCAACGCCTGGGATCTAGTGCACCACTATTTCACCGCCGATCGCACCCGGATCTACATGGCGATGACCGTGACCGAGAGCGGCCCGGTCTCGCTGCGTGAGGCCTATTCGGCCTTCACCCTGCCCGTGATGGACTCGGGCTCGGTGTTCGACGGCTACTACGGCTTCGTGAAGGACGGGATCTGGCGGGTGACCGAAGAGCTGGACCGCATCAATCGTGAGATCGGGGTCGAGGTGGTGTTGGGCGCCAGGGTGGAGCAGGTGGATCCGGGCACCGGGACGCTGCGGTATTCACAGGCCGGCGCGACGCGGCAACTCTCATTCGACCAGCTCGTCCTCGCCACCGACCCGCTCAGTGCCGCCCGGTTGGTGGGCGACGGCGCGCTCACCGCGACGGTCGAGGCCAAACGGTTCCTCGGCAGCAGTGGGAAGTTGACCCTCCTGTTCCAGCGACCGGTCGAGTGGAAAGAGGGGACGACCGCGGTGGACAGCGATGCCGCGTTCCGGTTCATCTTTGCGGTGGAGTCCCTGGAGGCGTTCGAGCGGGCGACCTTGCGCCCGGCGTCGGAACAAGTCGACTACTCGCCTGGATACATCCAGATCTATCCCGAGGGGGCGGCGATGCGGCAGCTCGGCCTCACCGAGGCGTTCGATCGGCTGACGCTCTTCTTCAAGAACCTGGCGCTCGACCGGGAGGGAGCCGTGCTACCGGAGGTGGCCGCCGCCGTGAAAGCCCAATTGTTTGCACACTTGGTGAACCCGGAGGACTGTGTCTGGACCCGGTTGCTGACTCCGCGCGACCTGCAACAGCTCTTCCTGTTCCCTGGGGGCAACCTCGACCACACCATGCTGGTCGGGGGACAGACCTTCTTCGATCGGCAGTTTGCCGCGGACCCCGAACGAGACTTCTACCAGTTCGGCTCCTGGCAGAACCTGGCCTACTGTGGCGCAGGGTCGTATCCCTGTGGTTCGATCGCCGGGACGGCGGGCTACATGTGTGCCCAGCAGCTGCTGCGGCGCTAATTTCGTAGACCGTCCATGACCGATCCTTCGAGCACTGTCTCTCGCCTCTCGGCCGCACTCGCCGGCCGCTACCAAATCGAGCATCAGCTCGGCGCGGGTGGGATGGCCACGGTCTATCTCGCGCGCGACGTGAAGCACGATCGCGAGGTCGCCCTCAAGGTGCTCCGCCCCGAGCTCGCGGCCGTGCTCGGGGCCGACCGGTTCCTGAACGAGGTGCGCATCACCGCGCGCCTCGATCATCCCCACATCCTCACGCTCATCGATTCCGGAGAATCGGACACCTTCCTCTGGTACGTCCTGCCCTACATCCGCGGCGAGTCGCTGCGCGCCAAGCTCGAGCGCGAGCGACAGCTCGGGCTCGAGGAGGCGCTGACGATCACGCGCCAGGTCGCGAATGCGCTCGACTACGCGCACCAGCACGGCGTCATCCATCGCGACATCAAACCGGAGAATATTCTGTTCCACGAAGGCGAGGCCATGCTGGCCGACTTCGGCATCGCGCTCGCGGTGAAGGAGGCGGGCGGCAACCGTCTCACCGAGACGGGGTTGTCGTTGGGCACCCCACAGTACATGAGCCCGGAGCAGGCCACGGGAGACCGTCAGCTCGACGCGCGCTCGGATGTCTATTCGCTGGGCGCGGTGCTGTACGAGATGCTGGCGGGAGAGCCGCCGGTGACGGGCCCCACGGCGCAGGCGATGATCGCCAAGCTGTTGACCGAGCGGCCGACGCGCCTGCGTGTGGTTCGGGACAGCGTGCCGGAAGGCGTCGATCTGGCGGTGGGCAAGGCGCTGGCCAAGACACCCGCAGACCGCTTTCCCAGCGCGGGCGACTTCGTGACAGCGCTCAAGCAGGCGATGGCCGCGGCCCCCCCGCCCACGATGACCTGGCGTCGGCGCAACGTCCTGTTCGGGGCAACAGCCGCGATTGCCGTTGCCGTCCTGGCCTTCGGCGCCTATCGCGTGCTACGCGGTGGACCACCGAGCTTCGCCCTCGGCCGCTCGGAGCAGCTCACCGCCGACCCGGGCCTCGAGATTCAACCCGCCATCTCACCCGACGAGAGAGTCGTCGCGTATGCCGCCGGAAACAACGTCCGGATGCGGATCTTCATTCGGCCGGTGGGCGGGGGCCGGACGCTTCCCTTGACGGACGATTCCACCGCCATCGAAGCACAGCCACGCTGGTCGCCGGATGGCAACAGCGTGCTGTTTCTCGCTCGTGGCGGTGTCTCCGTCGCGTCGGCCCTGGGCGGCGCATCACGACCCGTCGTGCCGGCGTCGGCCACCGGCTCCGTGTCGACCGCGACCTGGTCCCCGGATGGGCGCGAGATCGCGTTCGTCCGCGGCGAATCCCTGCTTGTGGCGCCGGTCGAAGGCGGTCCGGCCCGCCTGCTCGCGACGACCTTCGACCTGCATTCCTGCGCCTGGTCGCCGGCCGGGCGATGGATCGCGTGCGTGGCCCTGAACGCATGGTCGGTGCTGCCTGGCATCACGTTCGGCAATCTCGCACCGAGCGCCATTTTGCTCTTCCCGGCTGGCGGCGGCGCACCCGTCCGGCTAGTCGAGCCACAAGCGTTCAATCAGAGTCCCGTCTGGACGCCCGACGGCGGGCAGCTGCTCTTCATCTCCAATCGCGATGGCCCACGCGATGTGTATGCCCAGTCGCTGTCGTCGTCGGGACGGTCGCAGGGCCCGTTGACCCGGCTCACGACAGGGCTCGGCGCGATTTCGATTTCGCTCTCGGCGGACGGCCGGCGGCTGGCGTACGCGGTGTATTCGGCGCGGGCCAACATCTGGTCGCTCCCCATCCCTTCGGGCGCTCCGATCACGGCTGACCGCGCGGTACCAGTAACCAGCGGCAACCAGGTGATCGAAGCGATGCATGTGTCGCGCGACGGCCGCTGGCTGCTGTACGATTCGGACCTGCGCGGGAACGCGGACATCTACCGTATTCCGGTGAACGGCGGTCCGGCCGAGCAGCTCACCGACGACCCGGCAGATGAATTCGCGGGGGATCTTTCGCCCGACGGTCGCGCCATCACCTATCACTCCTGGCGCACCGGAACCCGCGACATCGAGGTCAAGCCGCTCGATGGCGGACCCGTGGAGCGCGTCACCGCGACGCCGGGGCAGGAGAGTAACCCGCGCTGGTCACCCGACGGTCAGGTGATCGCGTTCTCCAATTTCGCAGGGCCGATTAGCCTGTTCACGACGCGGAGAGAGGGCAGCGGAGGTTGGTCCACTCCCACGCTGATCAGATCGAGTGCCGTTGGCAACGCCTGGTCCGCGGATGGGCGCTCCATCGCTGCTATCGAGGCCGAATCAGGCCGACTCACCGGTCCGGTCATGGTCGTGCCGGCCGACGGCGGTAGCGTGCGCCACGTGTACGATCCTTCACCGACGGCGCCACCGGCCGAATGGGTGGAGTGGAGTTCCGACGGCCGGACACTGTACTACAAGGCGCACGATGCCCAGGGGCGGGCGTCGTTCTGGGTCGTGAACGCCGCGGGTGGAAGTCCACGCCTCCTGGTCCGGTTCAATGATTTGAATCGACCGTCTTCGCGCCGGGACTTCGCGGTGGACGCGACGCGGCTTTTTTTCGCGATCGAGGACCGTCAGAGCGACGTGTTCGTGGCGGAGATGATCTCCAGGTGAGCAGCGACCCGACACGCCTGATCGCAGCCCTCCTCGACCGCTACCGCATCGAGCGCGAGCTCGGCGCGGGCGGGATGGCCACGGTCTATCTCGCCCAGGATCTCCGCCACGACAGGAAGGTCGCGGTAAAGGTGTTGCGTCCGGAGCTTGCCGCCGTCATCGGGGCAGAGCGGTTCCTGGTCGAGATCAAGACCACGGCCAACCTCCAGCATCCGCACATCCTCCCGCTGTTCGATTCCGGCGCGATAGACAGCTTCCTCTATTACGTCATGCCCTATGTCGAAGGGGAGACGCTCCGCGACCGGCTGGACCGGGAGAAGCAGCTGCCGGTGGGCGATGCCATCCGGATCGCCGCGGAGGTCGCCAGCGCCCTCGACTACGCCCACCGACACGGTGTCATCCACCGCGACATCAAGCCCGAGAATATCCTGCTGCACGACGGCAGCGCGCTCGTGGCCGACTTCGGCATCGCGCTGGCGGCCAGCAAGGCGGGTGGGACGCGCATTACCGAAACCGGCATGTCGATCGGGACCCCGCAATACATGTCGCCCGAGCAGGCGATGGGCGAGCGGGACATCACGTCGCGGAGCGACATCTACGCGCTGGGCGTGGTCGCCTACGAAATGCTGATCGGTGAACCGCCATTCACCGGGCCGACCGCCCAGGCCATCGTCGCCAAGGTGTTGACCGACGAGCCTCGGATGCTCATCCCTCGGCGCCACACGATTCTGCCGGACACCGAAGCAGCGATTCTCACCGCGCTGGAAAAACTGCCCGCGGATCGGTTCGGGACGGCCGCGGAGTTCTCGGCTGCCCTGACCGGCAGCCGGTCGGCCGAGCGTCAAGCAGACAAAGCCAGGGGCCTTGGACCTCCAGACCTCCGATGGTATCGCCTGACCGCCGTGTTCGGCGCCGCCATGGCACTCGGTGCCTTCCTCGTTGGCCGTCAGACAGTCCGGCCGACCGTTCCGGTGGCATTCGGACAGGCGCACAAGGTCACTTGGGATCCGGGTCTCGAAATCCTGCCCGCCATCTCCCCGGATGGCCGCAGTGTCGCCTACAGCAGCGGCACCATGAACAACATGCGGATCCACGTCCGTCCGGTCGCCGGCGGCCGCAGCATCCAGCTCACCGATGACACCGCGGCCGTCCAATCGCATCCGCGTTGGTCCCCGGACGGGACTCGGGTCCTCTTCCTGGACCGAGGTGGCGTCTTCAGCGCACCCGCCGCGGGCGGCCCAGCCCGATCCGAGGTGCCGCCTCGTCCGAACCCGATCGTCTCGGCAGCCTATGCTCCCGACGGGAAGACCATTGCCTACGTGATTGGGGATTCGCTGTTCGTGCGGAGGGAAGACGGGACGTCACAGCCTCTGTCGAGCTTCTTTGAGCCAACCGCCTGTAGCTGGTCGCCGAGGGGAGACCTGATTGCCTGCGGAACCGGCAATGCGCTGGCGCTCATCGTCGGCAACGGGTTCGGGAACATCTCCCCCAGCGGCATCGTCGTGTGCCGGGTGTCCGATGGCCGCGTCACGCGTGTAACCGACACGCTTTCGCTGAATCAAAGTCCGGTGTGGTCACCGGATGCACGGTGGCTCTATTTCATCTCCAGTCGGCACGGGCCGCGGGACGTCTACGCCCAGCGCTTGTCCAGCTCGGGTCGGCCGAGCGGCAAGCCGCTGCGTCTCACCACGGGCCTGGATGCGCACACCATTTCGCTTTCTGCGGATGGAAAACGCCTCGCCTACGCCATCCTCTCCACCGAAAGCAATATCTGGTCTTTGGCGCTCACCGGTCGCATTCCGATCTCAGGGTCCACGGCGACCAGGGTGACCAACGGAAACCAGAACACGGAATCCGCTAGCATCTCGCGCGACGGCAAGTGGCTGCTTTACGATTCGGACCTTGGTGGCAACATGGATCTCTACCGGATGTCGCTGGCGACCGGCGTTCCGGAGCGCCTGACCACCGATCCCAGCGACGACTTCGCGCCGGAGCTGTCGCCCGATGGCCGCGACATCGCGTTCCACTCATGGCGCGGCGGCGGATCGCGAGACATCTACGTCATGCCCCTCGACGGCGGGCCGCTGCAACGGATGACCAATTCGCCGCTTCAGGAGGCGCTGGTGAGCTGGTCTCCCGATGGAGACGCCCTGGCCTTCAACGAGTTCACTGGCCGTGGCGGCATCTGGATCGTCCGGAGGACCGACGGCGCTTGGGGCGCCCCGGTCAAGCGACTGGATCACGGGTTCTGGCCTGGCTGGTCACCCGATGGCCGGAAACTGTCGTTTTCCAGCGCGCTCCTGGGCGGGGCACTTGGAGTCGTGCCGGTGGATTCCGGGCCGCCGCGAATCCTGATGGACGGCGCGCGCGGTATCACTGCCAACCAGGCGTTTTGGACGGCGAATGGTACTCAGCTGATCTTCCGCGGACACGATTCTCGGGGTCGGTCCGCTGTATTCTCCATCCCCGCCAGCGGCGGGACGCCACGGCTCCTGGCGGTGTTCGAAGACCCGACTATGTCGACGGTTCGCGGGGGTTGGGGCTTTGACCGGGACCGGATGTACTTCAGCGCATCAGAACGGCAGAGCGACGTGTGGGTGATGGAAGTGGAGCGGCCGTGAGCACGCCGATGGAACAGCTCGCCGCGGCTTGACCGGCGCCGGCTGATGTGTATCATGTTGTCATGACATCACGTCATGAAAAAAAGAGACGGGCCAATCGGGTCGCCGAGCCGGTGCAGGTGTACCTGGACCGTCCGGACCGGGAGCGGCTCGACCGGCTCGCGGCGCAGCTCGAGGCCACCAAGTCGGACGTGCTGCGGCGCGGTCTCGAGGCCCTGGAGTCGCTGACCCGCCGCGCGACCGGGCCGGCCTCAGCTCCAGTGCCGCTGCCCACATTCCCGGGCCTTGGGCTCCAGCCCGGCGTGGACCTCGACGATAGCGCCAGCCTTCTCGACCTGATGGATAGCCGCGATGCGCCTCGTTGACGTCAACGTGCTGGTGTACGCGTTCCGGGAGGATGCGCCGAGGCACGCCGACTATCGCCGCTGGGTGCAGTCTCTCATATCGTCGGACGAAGCGTATCCCGTGTCGCATCAGGTGTTGAGCGGCTTTCTCCGCGTCGTCACCCATCCGCGGGTATTCCATCCTCCCACGCCGCTCGAGCCGGCGCTCGCGTTCGCCGACGCGTTTCGCGATCGGCCCAACGCGGCGCTCGTCGCCCCGGGTGGGCGGCACTGGGAGATCTTTACCGTCCTGTGTCGCGAGACCGACGCGCGGGGCAATCTCATACCGGACGCCTGGTTGGCGGCCCTAGCCATCGAGTCTGGCTGTGAGTTCGTCACGACGGACCGGGATTACGCGCGGTTCCCGAGACTGCGCTGGCGGCATCCGCTCGCTCCGGCTGCCTAGCGTCGACTGGCCGGCCCCAGTCCGGGCCGGTAAGTTCGTTTCCTTCTCCCCTAGCCTAGAAATAGAGGAACCAATGTGACAGACGCCGTGCCGCGCCTGTCGGTCGCGTTGTCCGACCGCTACCGCATCGAGCGCGAGCTCGGTCAGGGCGGCATGGCGACGGTCTACCTCGCCCAGGACCTGAAACACGATCGCAAGGTCGCGGTGAAAGTTCTCAAGCCCGAGTTGGCCGCGGTGCTTGGCGCCGAGCGATTCCTCGCCGAGATCAAGGTCACCGCCAACCTGCAGCACCCCAACCTGCTGCCGCTGTTCGACTCCGGGGAAGCAGATGGCTTCCTGTACTACGTCATGCCCTACGTGGAGGGCGAGACGCTGCGCGCGCGGCTCGAACGCGAGCGACAGCTGCCGGTAGACGAGACGGCTCGCCTGGTCGCCCTCCTTGCCAACGCGCTCGACTACGCGCACGCCCAGGGTGTCATCCATCGCGACCTCAAACCGGAAAACATTCTGCTGCCGGCCGGCCAGCCGGTGATCGCCGACTTCGGGATCGCGCTGGCCGTGGCCCAGGCCGGTGGCCCACGGGTCACCGAGACCGGACTCTCGCTCGGCACGCCGCACTACATGAGCCCGGAGCAGGCGTCGGGTGAGCGCAATCTCGATGCGAAATCCGATCAGTACGCGCTGGGCGCGGTGACCTACGAGATGGTGAGCGGGGAGCCGCCCCATACCGGCCCTACCGCTCAGGCCATCATCGCGCGGCTGATGACCGAGAAGCCCCGGAGCTTGCGCGCGACCCGGCCGGGCGTGCCGGCGGCGATGGATCTCGCCGTTGGGCGGGCGCTGGCCAAGTCACGGGCCGACCGGTTCCCAACCTGTGGGGCCTTTGCCCGTGCGCTCGTCATGAGCCCCGCTCCTGGAAGGCGCCGCTGGCTGATCGGCGCGGGGCTCGCCGGGTTGACCATCGCAGCGATCGCTGCCACTGCCTGGTTCGCCGGCCGGCTCATGCACTCGGGCGACGGCCCGAGGTTCGAGCGCATCGCCGTGCTCCCGATGGACAACCAGACGGGCGACACCACCCAGGGCTTTTTCGCCGATGGCATGACGCGCGAGGTAATCGGCATCTTGGGTGACGCCGGGCTGCGCGTACTGGGCCACCGCGCCGTGGCCCCTTACCGCAATAGCACGATGCCGACCGCCGACATTGCCGAGGCACTGGGGGTGGATGCCATCGTCAGTGGCGCGGTGCTAATGGCGGGTGATATGGTCCAGATCTCGGCGGAGCTCACCGACCCAAAGACGGGTGAGAGCCTCTGGGCGCGCACCTTTTCCCGTCCGGCCGCCGACGTGGTCACCCTGCAGCACGACTTCGCGAGCGAAATCGCCAGGGGCGTGCGCGCCCGCCTCACCCCTGACCAGGCACGCGCGCTCGCGCCCGCGCGACCCGTCAACCCCAAGGCGTACACGCAGTACCTGCTGGGACAGCAGCAGGCGACCCTACGGACCCCGGATGGGTTCTCCCGCAGCGTCGAGTACCTCACTCGGTCGCTTGCGCTCGACTCGACGATCGCCCCCGCCTGGGCGGCGCTCGCAATGGCCAACGCGTATGGTCTCCTCTACCAGCTCACGCCACGGGACTCGGGGCGCGCCGTGATCGAGCTCGCCGCCGCCCGGGCCGCCGCGCTCGATGAGCGACTCGCAGACCCGTGGTTCGCCCGGGGCGTGGCGCACCTGCACGCGGACTGGAACTTTGCCGCCTCAGAGGACGACTTCCGTCGTGGCCTCGAGCGCAACGGCTCGACCGAGGCGCGGGGGCTCTACGGCTGGACCATGTGGGAGACGGGGCGATTTGCGGAGGCCATCGCGGCCACGAAGGAGCTCATCGCGCTCGAGCCGACGACGGCACAGTGGCGCAGCGACATCGCCTGGTCGTACTGGTCGAGCGGGGACAGTGCTGCCGCTCGCGCCTCGTTGCGCCACGCTATCGTCGTGGACTCCTCGTTCTACGAGGCCTATGACCTGCTCGGCATGGTCGAGAGCGACGCCGGCGACCTTACTGCCTCGGAGCGCTATCACCAGCGGGCCATCGAGGTGGCGGGAGGCGACTACTGGGTACGCCAGTTCTCGGAAGCAGTCCTCTACAGGGCGAAGGACGACCTCGCCGGCGTGCGACGCGTGTTGCGCGAACTGGATGGCGACCCGCGCTACGCGCAGCGGGCAGTGATGTCGTACCTCGTTGGCGAGAAGGACTCCATGTATGCCCTGCTCGAGCGCGCTATCGAGGCGCGCGATGGGGATCTGCTCTGGGTGCTCACGGCCGTCCCGTACCTGTATCCGCTCCACCGCGAGGCGCGATATCAGACGTTGATGCGACGGGTCGGACTGCCGGCACGGCGACATGGCTGAATCTCCGGGGCAACTCGCCAAAGCCCTTGCCGACCGCTACCGCATCGAGCGCGAGCTGGGGCAGGGCGGGATGGCCACCGTCTATCTGGCCCAGGATCTCAAACACGACCGCAAGGTCGCTATCAAGGTGCTGCGTCCCGAGCTCGCGGTGGTAATCGGCGCTGAGCGTTTCCTCTCAGAGATCAAGACCACCGCGAACCTCCAGCATCCCCACATCCTCCCGCTCCATGACTCCGGCGAGGCTGACTCTTTCCTCTACTACGTCATGCCCTTCGTCGAGGGCGAATCCCTCCGTGACCGGATTGAGCGCGAGGGTGCGATGCCCCCCGCCGAGGTGGTGTCGATCCTGCGCGAGGTGCTCGATGGTCTCGGTCATGCCCATGCCAGGGGCATCATCCACCGGGACATCAAGCCGGATAACGTCCTTCTGGGCGGGCGTCACGCGCTGATCGCGGATTTCGGTGTGGCCAAGGCGGTCCATGACGCTGGTGGTTTGACGACCGCCGGCATGGCGGTTGGCACGCCGCAGTACATGGCGCCGGAGCAGGCGGTCGCGGATCCCAGGACCGACCATCGCGCAGACCTGTACGCCGTGGCCGCGATGGGATACGAAATGCTCACCGGCCGGGCCCTGTTCGCCGGCCGCAGCCCGCAACAGGCCGTGGCCGCGCAGGTGACGGAAGCCCCCGCGCCGCTCGACGATCTCCGGCCCGAGATACCGCGCCACGTCGCGGCCGCCATCATGCGCGGGTTGATCAAAGATCCAGAAGCCCGCTGGCAGCGCGCCGAGGACTTCGCGGAGCAGCTCGCATCGGACCGGGATGTGGCCCCACCACCTCGCTCCCGGGGCCGTGTGGTCTTCCTCGCGGTGGGTGTGGTGATGCTGGCCGTGGTCGCCTGGACCGTTTTGCAACGGTTGAAGGGCGGGACGGCCACCCCGGCCATGTCAGTCGTGGCGGTCATGCCGTTCACGGTGCGCGGCGGGAGTCAGCTGAACTACCTCCAGGAAGGAATCGTCAACCTGCTTGGCGCCAGCTTCGACGGGGTCGCCAGTCTGCGCACCGTGAGTGCCCACGCCCTGCTCGCGTCGGCGGGCGGCACGGTGCCGGATCTCGAACGTGCTCAACAGCTCGCCGGCCACTTCGGTGCCGGGCGCTTCGTGGTTGGGGAGATCGTCGAGGCGGGCGGAACGATTCGGCTGAGCGCCTCTCTGTTCGAACGGGATCGGCAGCACCCCGCGGCTGTGGTCAACGTGGAAGGACCCGATACGGCCCTCTTCGAACTGGTAGACCGGCTCGGCGCCCAGCTGGTCACGGAGGCTGCGCTGGGCGGCGATCCGCGCGCCCGCCTCGCGGCCGTAACGACGGCGTCCCTGCCCGCGCTTCGGTCCTACCTCGCTGGCGAGCAGGCGTACCGATCGGGCCAGTACTCGGCGGCCGCCAGCGCATTCCAGGAGGCCGGCACCGCTGATTCGACGTTTGCCCTGGCCTTCTACCGGTTGAGCATGGCTCAGGAGCGCCTGGCCTGGGCGGATGCGTCGCAGCGTTCGGCGAATCAGGCGCTTCGATACGCGAACCGTCTGACCGCGCATCACCGCGCCTTTCTCGAGGCGGTCGTTGCGCTTCGCCACGGGGAGACCTGGAAAAGCGAGGCCATGTTCCGCGGTCTGCTGGCGGCCTATCCGGATGACGCCGAGGCTTGGTATCAACTGGGCGAGATCGAGTTTCACGGGAACCCGCTCCGTGGCCTGCGCATGGCCGAAGCCTGGTCCTCGTTGAGCCGGGCATTGGTGTACGACCCCGGCGACCTGGGTGCGCTCTACCACCTGCTCCGGATCGCGGCCCGCTTGGATGACCCCCGAGAGCTGGACTCCCTTGCCGCACGGTTCTTCGCATTGAGCCCCGCGGGCGATCGCACTCTGGAGCTGCGCGCCTTGCAGGCCTTTGCGACGGGCGACACGGCCGCCGAAAGCGCGGTGCTAGCGCAGGTGGCCCGCGCCCCAGAGAATGCCATGCCGCTCATCGTCTGGTCCATTGCGGTCTTTGCCCAGGATCTCGACGGGGCGATCGCGGTCACCGCCCTGATGCGGAGCGCTGAACGCCCCCGTGACGTCCAGGCACTGGGCTGGCTGGAGCTGGCCCACCTGGAAATGGCTCGCGGACGGCTCACCGCCGCACGTTCGGCACTGTCCCGGGCTCACGCATTGGGGAGTCCCGACGCGGCCGCCGCCGGCGCGTGGCTCAGCGCGCTGCCGTTCGTCCCGCCCTCGGACGCCGGCGCCGTGGTCATGAGTCGTAACGCGCGGCTGGCGCCGCGACCCAGCGTCTTCTTCAGTGTCCATGATGGCGTCTCGGCGGTAGTGGACACCTACGTCGGCGGCCTGTTGGCCGCGCGACGGCGGGACATGGCCGCTGTCGAGCGAACCGCGATGACGCTGCAATCCCAGGCGCCGGATCCTGCGGTCGGGGCGCTGGCCCGGGAACTCGCCGAGGGCCTGCGTGCCCACGCTGATGCTGGAAACGATCGAGACTCAGTCGCTCTGGAGCGACTGGAGTCCTTTCAACCCGCCGGCTGGTATGAGCGGACGTTCGTCTCGCCGTACTATGCCGGTGCGGCCGAGCGTTTTCTACGCGGGGAGCTGCTTCGGGCTGCCGGGCGAAACGAAGAGGCGTTGGGCTGGTATGCGGGGCTGGCGGAGAACTCCACCCGGGAGCTCGTGTTTCTGGGTCCGAGCCTACTCCGCCGGGCGGAGATCCTCGAGGGGCTCGGCCGTGGGACGGAAGCGGTGCCGCTGCTCGAGCGGTTCCTGAGGCTCTGGGCCGGTGCCGACACCGTGTTCTCCCCGCTGGTCATCGAGGCGCGTCGGCGGCGGGCCCGTTCGGGTCGTTGACGATTGTGACTATATATGGCCATATTATGACCATGAAAGAACCACCTGAAAAAACCGTCAAGGTCGCCGAGCTCAAGGCGCGGTTGAGCGCGTACCTGCGAGCCGCCCGCCGTGGTCATCCGATCACGGTCTGCGACCGCGACACACCTATCGCCCGGTTGGTGCCGTACCCGACGGCGGGCGAGCCGCTCACCGTCCGACACCCGGTGCGCGGGCTCCATGACGTCCCGCTGCCCCCGCCGCTCGGCCGCCCGGTCGACAGCCTGGCCGCGCTGCTCGAGGAACGGCAGCCGTCGCGATGATCGTCTACCTCGATGCGTCGGTCGCCTTGCGCCTTGTCCTGGGCGAACCGAACCGACTGGCCGAGTGGCGGCGCGTCGAGTCGGCCGTCGCGAGTGCGCTCACCGAGGTCGAGTGCCTCCGGACCCTCGATCGCCTGTCGCGCTTTGGATCGCTGTCCGAAGACGACGTGGCCGCGCGGCGCACGGCGGTGTACCGCCTGCTCGAGGCGGTCGAAGTCGTGGATGTGGGTCGTCCCGTGCTGCGGCGCGCGTCCGAGCCGTTCCCGACGCCGCTGGGCACCCTGGACGCCATTCACTTGTCCACGGCCATTGCCTGGCGCGACGCGCGCAACAGCGCCCTGACCATGGCTACGCACGACACGGCGCTCGCCACGGCGTCGCGCGCGGTGGGGCTGGAGGTGCTCGGTGCCTGACGTCGCCTCGCGCCTCACCACCCCTGTCTTCGCCGGCCGGCTCGGCTGATGGACGCCCCGCCGGTCCGCATCGTCCGTTCGGGCCTCGCGCGCGCCGAACTCGCCGCGCTCGCCGAGGGGCAGTTTGGCGACATGGTGAAGGCCGTCGTGGATGTGGCGCGCGGCGTGATGGCGATCGGCGGGGAGCTCCACGCCGACGAGGAGGCGACGTTGCTGGACGACGGCTCGCGGCAGTCGGATCTGTGGGGCATCAACCTGTATCCGGGCGCGCACGACGCCGGGTGGATCGAGTTCGATTCAATGATCAACGTCCGGCCCGCGCAGGGCAACCGCAGCCGCGACGTCGAAGATGAGCGCCTCCGCGAGGCGATCCGCGGCGTCGTCACAGCGCTGGTGACCGAATGACGGCGCCACCGGGGGGTCATACCGGCCTCGCCGCCCGGTGGGGCGCGCTGCCGATCGCGGAGCAGCTGGCGCACGTCGGGAGTGAGGTCGAGCGCACATTGCGGGCCCATGACGCGCGCAACACTGCGCGGCGCGATCACGCGCTCGACCGAGCGCTCGAGCTGTTCGATCTCACCGCGGCGGACGCGCGCTGGCGAGGACCGCGGCGACGCGAGGTGCTCCGCGCCCGCGAGGAGTTCTGCGCGTGCGTCCTCGCCGATCACCCACCGCCGGCCGCGGCGGGCCTGCGCCGATACTTCCTGGCGTTCGCCGTCCTGGCGCGCCGGGCGTCGGCCGACACGCGTCGGGATCGTTGACGGACGCCGATCCTCGCCAAGCCAAGCTCCTTGGCGCATCTTAGCCCGCCCATGACCGATCCCTCGAACGCCGTCGCTCGGCTCTCCGCCGCCTTCGCCGACCTGGTCCGGGAGGGCACGGTGATCGGACCGCACGACCTGCTCATCGGGGCCACGGCCCTGGCCCAGGGATATCTGCTCGCCACGTTGAATCGGAAGGAGTTCAGCCGGGTGGCGGGACTCGGGTTTGTCGCTCTCGATCGGTTTTTCCAATGACGGCGGCGCGTCTCGCGGCCGCCCCTTCGGCGCTCTCAAGCGCGGAGATCGCTTCATGACGATCGAGCGCCTCAGGGCAAGCCTCGCCGACCGCTACCGCATCGAGCGCGAGCTGGGCGCGGGGGGCATGGCGACGGTGTATCTCGCGCAGGACCTGAAGCACGACCGCAAGGTCGCGGTCAAGGTCCTGAAGCCTGAGCTGGCCGCGGTACTCGGCGCCGGGCGGTTCCTGGCCGAGATCAGGGTCACCGCCAACCTGCAGCACCCCAACTTGCTGCCGCTGTTCGATTCCGGGGAAGCGGACGGCTTCCTGTACTACGTCATGCCCTATGTCGAGGGCGAGATGTTGCGCGCGCGGCTCGAGCGCGAGCGACAGCTGCCGGTGGATGAAACGGTTCGCCTGGTCACACTGCTCGCCAATGCGCTGGATTACGCCCACGGCCAGGGTGTCATCCATCGCGATCTCAAGCCGGAAAACATTCTGCTGCCGGCCGGTCAGCCGGTGATCGCCGATTTCGGAATCGCCCTGGCCGTCGCCCACGCGGGAGGCTCCAGGGTTACGGAGACCGGCCTCTCGCTCGGCACTCCGCACTACATGAGCCCGGAGCAGGCCGCAGGAGACCGCGAGCTCGATGCGAGGTCCGACCAGTACGCGCTGGCCGCGGTGGCCTACGAGATGCTCACCGGTGAGCCTCCCCACACCGGTCCGACCGCGCAGGCCATCATCGCGCGACTGATGACCGAGAAGCCGAGGAGCCTGCGCGCGACGCGGCCAAGTGTGCCGGTGGCGATGGATCTCGCCATCGGACGGGCGCTGGCCAAGCCACCGGCCGACCGGTTCCCGACCTGTGGGGCATTTGCCCGCGCGCTCGTCACAAGTCCCGCGAGTCGAAACCGTGGGGTCCTGATCGGCGCGGCCGCCGCCGGTTTGGTCATCATGGCTGGTGTGGCGTGGTTGGCGACCAGCCGAACGTCTGCCAATCACGGTGCGGACGCCAAGTCCATCGCGGTCCTGCCGCTCGCCAACCTGAGCGGCGACCAGGCCGACGACTACTTCGGCATCGGGCTTTCGGAGGAAATCACCCGGGCGCTGGCCAAGGCCGGCGTGCGCGTCATCGGGCGGGTGAGCGCCGGTGCGCTCCAGGCCAAGGGACTCGACGAGCGCGCCATCGCCCGGGAGCTCGGCGTCAATTCGCTGCTCACCGGCACTGTCCAGCGCGCCGACGGCCAAGTGCGGATCAACGTCACGCTGGTCTCGGCTGCGGACGGAGCGGTTCGCTGGACCGAGAGGTACGACCGGCCGCTGGCGAATGTGTTCGCGGTGCAAGATGAGATCGCTCGAACCGTGGCGGCCACCCTGCTCGGATCGTTGGGTCGCCCGTCGGCCGCGGCGACGAGAGCGGAAACCAATGACCCCGAAGCTCACGCCCTGTTCCTGCAAGGGCAGGTGCTGTTCAACCGGCGAACGGCCCGGACTCTGCGGCAGGCGATCGCGCTGTTCGAGCGCGCAGCCGAGCGGGATCCTGCGTACGCCCGCGCGCAGGCCTCGCTGGCAATGGCTCTGGCCGTGCTCCCCGCGTACCTGCAGGACAGCACCACGGCGCTCGTGACCCGCGCAGTCGCCGCGGCCGAGCGCGCCATCGCGATGGACTCGACCATCCCCGAAGCGTACACCGCACTGGGCTACGGATACTGCTTGCTGGGCGAGCTAAGCCGGGCTGAGGAGAGCTTCCGCCGCGCCGTTGCCCTGGACTCCACAGTGGCCACGGCGTGGGGCTGGTACGGACTACTGGCCAACCGGTTGGGCGACTTCCAAGCCGCGCACGAAAGGATCGCGCGGGCGCGACGGCTCGAGCCGGCCTCGCTGATCGCACGACAATGGGAAGCCCAGGTCTATTTGATGGAGCGTCGCTTCCCAGCTGCGGATTCGGCGGCCAGTGCCACCATGGAGATGGACTCGACGTTCATGTTGGCGTGGCAGCAGCGGGAGAACGTCCTGCTGGCCATGGGGCAGGTCGCACAGGCCGTCGCCCTGCTCGAGCGCCATGTCGCGGCGCTTCCCGCGGGTCGTCCCGAGGAGCCCCACGGCATGCTCGCGTACGCTTATGCCCGAGGGGGCCGCGCCCAGGAGGCGCGCGCCGTGCTCGAGGCAATGCGGGCGCAATCGGGCGGCCGAATTCCGGCCACGGGAGCCAACGCCGCGGCGCTCGAGGAGCTGGGCGACCACGAGGCGGCGGTGGCGCTGCTCGGCGAGGCGGCCGCTCGTCATGACGCCTGGCTCGTGCAGTTCCCCAAGGCCCCGCGATACGACAGGCTGCGGAAGGACCCGCGAGCCGCTGCCTTGCTGGCCAGGCTCGGAACGAGGTGACGTTCAGTCCTCGCGCGCCGCGCCCAGCCCCGCTGCCCGACCCGTCGCCCAGGCCCACAGGAAGTTGTAACCGCCGATTGGGCCGAACGCGTCGAGTACCTCGCCGCACAGGTACAACCCGGGCAGCTTCCGGCTCTCCATCGTTCGCGGATCGATCTCTGCAAGGCTCACGCCCCCGCCCGTCACTTCCGCCTTCGCGTAGCCGCCGTGTCCGGTCCACGGCAGCTCGCACCGCGCGAGCCCCTCCACCAGCCGAACGCGATCCTCGCGCCGCAGCTGCGACAGTTTCGTCTCCGAGTCGACGCCGGCGCGTCGGACCAGCAGGTCTGCCAGCCGCGCCGGCATTTCGCTCCGCACCACACCGGCCACCGCGCGCGCGCCGTCTGGCCGCAGTGCCCGCTCCCACCCATCGACGTCCAGCGCCGCCCACTGCGCGATGAGACGCGCACCGCCGCCCGAGCGTACGAGCACGTGCGACACGTCCAGCACCGCCGGTCCGCTGTAGCCCCGGTGCGTGAACAGGAACCCCCCGCGCGCCCGCGCGCTGCGCTCAGCATCGCGCGCCACGAGCGACACGGTGAGCGACACGCCCGCCAGCGCCGTGAACGGTGCGGTCTCGGCGGTGACCGGCGTGAGCGCCGCGTACGGCTCGTGGATCGTGTGTCCGAGCGCCGCGAGCAGCGCGAGGCCGCCCCCGTCGCTGCCGGTCTTCGGTACCGACAGCCCGCCGGTCGCCACGATGACCCGGTCGGCATCCAGCGTCCGTTCGTCCGTACACGCGATGCGCCACCCGTCGCCGGCGCGCGTCAGTCCCGAGACGGTGGTGGACGGCATCCACCGCGCGCCCCGGGCGACGGCGTAGGCCAACAGCCCGTCGCGCACGTCGCGCGCCCGCTGGGAAGTCGGAAACAACTTCGCCGACTCGACCTCTTCGACGAGTGGCTGCCCCAGCACCTGCTCGAAAAACGCGCGCTGCTCGTGCAGCGGCCACGAGCGCAGGATGTTGCGCAGTGTATGCGGGGAGGAATCGGTGACGAACCGTGTCTCGTCGATGTGGGCGGGGAGGATGTTGCAGCGGCCGCCTCCACTGATCAGGATCTTGCGGCCGCCGTCCGGCGTGTGCTCGAGCAACAGCGTCTCGCCGCGGCCCGCGGCCGCGAAGCTGGCGGCCATCATCCCCGCCGCGCCGCCGCCGATCACCGCCACGCGCGTCATCGCTGAAGCATAGCTCGCGCCTGCGTCGGGCGGAGCCATCGCACACGGATTCGGCCCGGTGCTGGCGCGTGTGCTTGTCGAGCCGCATCTTCGCACCGCGCCTAGCGAAGAGCGTTCGCCTGCTTCGATTACCTCGCGCTCACGTCGTCGCAGCCTCATCTTTAGGTCCGCCATGACCAAGGTGACGCCCATCGTCATCCTCGATGAGAGCGCCGTCCAACGGCTGCTCCATTACGAAGAACTCATTCCCGCCATCGCGCGGGCGCTCTCCGAACTCTCGGCCGGCCACGTTGTGCAACCGGTGCGCACCGTCCTCCCGATTGCTCCGCATCGGGGCTTCTTCGCCGTCATGCCGGCGTATGCCGGCGCGCTCGGCGCCAAGCTGGTCACCTTCTATCCCCACAACGAGGGCATCCACACCCATCACGCGGTGATCATGCTGTTCCGGCCCGAAACCGGCGAGCCGCTCGCTATGATGGACGGGCGATTGATCACCGAGATGCGGACTGCGGCGGCATCGGCGGTCGCCACACAGCATCTTGCCCGGGCGGAAGCACGTGTGCTCGCGATTCTCGGGTCGGGCGTGCAGGCGCGGAGCCACCTGGAAGCGCTGCGACTGGTCCGGCCGTTTTCCGAAGTCCGGGTCTGGAGTCCCCGTAACGCCCGGTCGTTCGCCGAGCACCATGGCGTGACCGCAACGGCGAGTCCCGAGGAGGCGGTGCGCGGCGCGGACGTGGTGGTCGTGGCCGTCAACTCCCAGGTGCCGGTGTTGATCGGCCGCTGGCTGTCACCCGGCACGCACGTCAACGCCATTGGAGCCACGCGGCCGGGTTGGCGCGAGCTGGACGACGAGGTCCTGGCTCGGGCCCGCCTCTACGTCGATTCCCGTGATGCGGCGACCAAAGAATCCGGTGATGTCATCGCGGCGCGCGAGGTGGTGGCGGAGATTGGGGCGGTCGTCGCCGGCGTCGATCCGGGTCGCGGGAGCGCCGCGGAGATTACCCTCTTCAAGTCGGTTGGGGTCGCCGTTGAGGACGTGGCGGCCGCGGCCCTGGTGTACGAGGCGTACCGGACCAAGAGCAATGCCTGAGGCGCTTGAACCGGTCCGACGCATCGCACTGGCCGAGGTCCGGGAGGCGCGTGCACGCATCGCCGACGTCGTCGTGCGCACGCCCCTGGTCCGCCTGGAGCTAGGACCGGATTACCCGGATATCCGTCTCAAGCTCGAGAACCTGCAGCCGATCAATGCCTACAAACTGCGGGGTGCCGCCAACGCCGTGGCGATGTTGGCTCAGGCCGATCGTGCGCGCGGTGTGTGGACGATCAGCGCGGGCAATGCGGGACAAGGCGTCGCCTACGCGGCGAGAAGAGCAGGTGTGCCGTGCACCGTCGTGGCGATCGAGACGGCACCGGCTGCGAAACTCGAACGCATGAAAGCCCTCGGCGCGAAACTCATTCCGGTGCCGTACGAGGTCGCGTGGAAGGCGCTCGAGGAACGAGCATATCCAGGGGCAGAGGGGACGTTCGTGCACCCGTTCGACGATCACAACTTCATCGCCGGCCACGCGACGATGGGGCTGGAAATCCTGGAGGACGCGCCCGACACCGTCGCGGTCATCGCCGCCATCGGCGGGGGCGGGCTCGTCACGGGCGTCGGCAGCGCCGTCAAAGCACTGAAGTCGGAGATCCGGGTCTGGGGCGCCGAGCCGGAGACGGCTGCTCCCGCGGCGCTTTCGTTCGAGAAGGGATCGCCGCAGGTGTTCAAGGAATGGACGGCGACGTTCGTCGACGGCGCCGGCGGTCAGAGCGTGTTCCCCCGAATGTGGGAACGCATGAGACCGGTGGTCGACGGGTGCATCGTGGTCTCCCTGGAAGAAACGAAGCGCGCCATGCGTCTCATGGCGGAAAAGGCGCGCGTCATTTCGGAAGGCGCGGGGGCGCTGTCGCTCGCGGCCGCGTTGACGGGGAAGGCCGGTCAGGGCCCTATCGTGGCAATTGTCTCCGGCGGCAACATCGATCTGAAGAAGTTCTGCGAGCTGGTCGCGTAAGCGATCACTGCGCCTCGAGGGCGTCGCTCGCTTCGGTCCACCGGGCCAGTGCGTCGTCCAGCGCCCGCCGCGCCTTCGTGAGATCCGCGTTCAGGCGTCCGGCTTCACGCGCTCCGTTGGCCCCACCATCATAAAGCGCCGGGTCCGCCAAGGCCCGTTCCAACTCGGCGATCCGAGACTCGGCGGCGTGCACAGCCTGCTCCAGGCCAACGGCTTCGCGTTTGGCTGAGCGACGCGACTCCTCCGTCTCGCGCCGTGCAGCGGCGATCTTTCGCGCCTCGGTCCGAGTCGTCTTGCTCTCTTCTGTTCCTTGGGCCCTCTGCTTCCGGCTAGTCGCAGCCTGCTCGGCCCGCTGCTGCTCCCACTCCACGAATGTCCCGGCGTAGTCCTGGATCCGCTCGCCGTCGAAGGCCCACACCCGGGTCGCCAACTCTCTCAGGAAGGCGCGGTCGTGGCTCACCACGATGACCGAACCCTCGTACTCCTCCAGTCCATCTTCCAGTGCCTCGATCGACTCCACGTCGAGATCATTGGTCGGTTCGTCCAGCATCAACAAGTTTGCCGGTCGCAGGGTGAGTAACGCCAACGCCACGCGCGCCCGTTCACCGCCGGACAAGACTCGAGTGTTGCGCTGCACGTCGTCGCCGGAGAATCCGAAACAACCCAGGTGCCCTTGGATGTGCCCTCTGGTCCAGCGTCCGCGCACCTGCGCGATGCACTCGTAGATCGTCTTGTCCTCGGGAACCTGGGTCAGGTCCTGCCGGAACCATTCTGCGTCGACGCCGGCGCCGAGCCGGGCCGTGCCGGATGCCGCCGCGCGTGTGCCGAGCAGCGTGGCGAGCAGCGTGGACTTGCCGGCGCCGTTCGGGCCGACTAGCGCAATCACGTCGCCGCGCCGGGCCACGGTCGAGAAGTCGCGCACGAGCGTGCGTTCGCCGATCGCTACGCGCAGCCGCTCGACCACCAGCACTTGGTCGCCGCCGCGCTCGGCGTCTGCGAACGTGACGCTCATCGCTTCCCGTTCGCCCGGCGGCGGCGACAGGCGGGGCAGGCGGGCCAGCCGGGCGCGACGCCCTTTCGCCTGGGCGCTGTTCTGCCCGGCGATGTTGCGCCGGATGTAGTCCTCTTCCTTGGCGATGACCTTGCGCTGCTGGGCCACCTGTCGTTCGAGCGCGAGGGTCCGCTCGGCGCGCTGCGTCACGAACGCCGTGTACCCGCCCCGGTAGGCGGTCGTCGTACGGCCGGCAACGTGAAGCACGTGATCGACGGTGTCGTCGAGAAACGCGCGGTCGTGGCTGATGACCAACAGGGTCTCGCCAAACTCGGCTAGGTAGCGCTTGAGCCAGTCGATCGTCTCGAGATCCAGGTGGTTGGTGGGCTCGTCGAGCAGTACCAGGTCTACCGGTGCCGCGAGCTGGGCGGCCAGTCCCACCCGGCTGCGTTCCCCACCGCTCAAGGAGGCGAGTGGTCTCGTGCGCGCGTCATGTGGGTTAAATCCCAGCCCTTGCAGCACGGCGTCCACCCGCGCTTCCAGCTGATAGCCGCCTTGGTGCGCGAAACGCTCCTGGTCGCGGCCGAAGCGCTCGAGGTCGGCTTGCGTGACGCGATCCCCCAGCTCGGCCAGTCGCTCGGCCCCGCGGGCGATGCGATGCTCCAACGCCACGAGATCGCCATAGCCAGAGGCGGCCGCGTCCCACACGGTGTCGGCTCCGCCGAAGACCCGGGCTTGGTCCAGTACGGCGATGCGCAGACCCTGCTGCCGCACAATGCTCCCTTGGGCCGGCGTCAGACTGCCATCGATTAGGCGGAACAGGGTCGTCTTGCCGGCGCCGTTCCTGCCCACGATGCCCCAGCGTTCGCCGCTGTCCACATTGAACGTGACACCGCTCAAGAGGGTGGTCGCGCCGAACTCGATGGCGACGTCGGAAATGGAGAGCATGGGCACGCGCGGAATATCGCTGGAGAAGTCACCAGCGGCAGGCGCTACCGCTGAGATAGCCCAGGTCGCATCTTTCTCGCCCATGAAAGTCGGATTAGTGGGCTTCGCGGGCTCCGGCAAAACGACCGTGTTCAACACCATGACCGGTCTCGCAGTGCCCGTAGGCTATGGTGGAGAGCTGCGCCTCGGCACCGTCAAGGTGCCGGACGAGCGCATTGATGCGCTCAGCAAGATCTTTTCGCCCAAGAAGACCACGTACGCCGAGATCGTGTTTTGCGACGTCCCGGGCGAGCACGGCGCCGATCACAAGGGCCTGTCGCGCAAAGCGCTGCAGCAGATTCGCGATCAGGAAGTCCTCTGCCTCGTGCTGCGGGCGTTCCCCAACCCGGCGCTCGAAGGTGACCCCGATCCCGCCGCCGACTTGGAGTCGTTCCACACCGAATGCCTGCTCTCCGATCTCGATATCGTGGAGCGCCGCCTCGATCGAGCGAAGAAAGAAAAGCCTGACGCGCTCGAGCTGGCCGCCTTCGAATTCATGAAGACCACACTGGAGCACGAGCTGCCGCTCCGCTCGCTCCCCGCGGCGGCGTTGAACCGCGACTATCTGAAGGGCTACGGCCTGCTCACCGATCGCCCACTGTTGGTAGCGTTGAATCGCGCCGAGCAGGAGGCCGCGCAGCCGATGCCTCCGCCGTTGGCCGCGAGGCTTACGGAGCTGCACGCCGCGGGACTCGTTCTCTCGGCTAGCGTGGAGGCCGAGATCGCCACCATGGACCCCGCCGACCGTACCGCGTTCCTGGAGGACCTGGGACTGAAGGAGTCGGCGCTGACTCGATTTATTCGGACCGCGCACGGTCTGCTGGATCTCATCTCCTTCTTTACCGTGGGACCGGATGAGGTGCGGGCGTGGCCGATCCGGCGCGGCGCCAACGCCCGACAGGCCGCGGGCCGGATTCACTCGGATCTCGAGCGCGGATTCATTCGCGCCGAAGTGATTCCCTACAAGGTGTTCATGGAGTACGGAACCGAGCAGGCGGTGAAGGACGCCGGGCGGCTACAGATCGAGGGGAAAGACTACGTGGTCGCCGATGGAGACATCCTGCACATCCGGTTCAACGTGTAGGGGCAACGTGACCGACCTGGCTCGTCTCAACTCGGCCCTCGCCGGCCACTACACCGTCGAGCGCGAAGTCGGTGCCGGCGGAATGGCCATCGTCTACCTCGCGCAGGACCTGAAGCACCACCGCAAGGTCGCACTCAAGGTCCTGCGCGCCGAGATCGCCGTCACACTCGGCGCCGAGCGGTTCAGCCGCGAGATCGAAGTCGCCGCGCAGCTGCAGCACCCCCACATCCTGCCGTTGCTTGATTCCGGTGAAGCCGACGGGTTCTACTACTACGTGATGCCGTTCGTGGAGGGGGAGAGCCTGCGCGACCGGCTGGCGCACCACGGCGAGCTGCCGGTGCACGACGCGGTGAAGGTGTTGATCGAAGTCGTCGACGCGCTGGTGCACGCTCATGCGCACGGCGTGGTGCATCGCGACATCAAGCCGGACAACGTGCTACTCTCGGGCCGCCACGCGCTGGTGACCGACTTCGGCGTAGCGAAGGCGGTAAGCGAAGCCACGGGCGCGCACACGCTCACATCGGTCGGGGTGGCGCTCGGCACGCCGGCGTACATGGCGCCGGAACAGGCGGCGGCGGACCCGAATATCGATCACCGGGTGGATCTCTACGCCGTCGGCGTCCTGGGCTACGAGCTGTTGACGGGCCTACCGCCGTTTTCGGGACTCACGCCTCAGGAGACGCTCGCGGCGCACGTGACCCAGGCACCGGAGCCGGTGGAGCGGCGCCGTCCAGGGGTCTCGCCGGCGCTTTCCGGCGTCCTGATGAAATGTCTCGCGAAGCGGCCGGCGGACCGGTGGCAGACGGCGGACGAATTGTTGGCGCAGCTCGAGCCGCTCGCGACACCGTCCGGCGGGATGACGCCGACCGGCACCCAACCCATCGCGGCAGTCGCCCGGGCATCGCGGTGGGTCAAGCTGGCGATCGGCGCGGCGGTGGCCGTCGTGGTGATCACGGGGGGCGTGATCATGTTCCGTCCCGGCCCGGAGTCGTTCACGCTGGGCAAGGTTACCCAGCTGACGTTCGAGCCCGGGCTCGAGATCGAGCCCGCCATCTCGCCGGACGGCAAGTTCGTCGCCTATGCCGCGGGCCCGCTCGCCGATACGCGCGTCTACGTTCGACAAACGGGCGGGCGGCCGGTGGCGCTGGTCCCCGATTCCGGGCCGCCCCAGCGGCGCCCGCTGTGGTCCCCCGACGGCACCCGGATCCTGTTCGAGACGAACGTAGACCTCTTCGTCATGCCGGCACTCGGAGGGACGCCTCGCCTGCTGGCGAACCAGGCGTGCTGCGCGGCGTGGTCCTCGGACGGCCGGCAGGTCGCCTACGTGCGGTCGCCCCGGCGATTCGGCAACGTTGAACGACCCGAATCCATCTACGTGGCGCCGCTCGATGGCGGGCCCTCCCGCTTCGTCGGATTGGTCTTCGACCCCCACTCGCTCACCTGGTCGCCCGACGGGCGGTGGCTCGCTCTCGTCTCAGGGAACGACGCGTTCGCGGTGGGCACTGCGCAATTCGGGAACAAGGGGCCGACCGCCGTCGTGCTCGTTCCGGCTGTTGGCGGGGCGCCCGTTCCAGTCACCGACAATGCCGCCCTGAATGTGAGTCCAGTATGGACCCCCGACAGTCACCGCATGCTCTTTGTGTCCGATCGCGAGGGAGCGCGGGACGTGTATGCGGTCCGCCTCGCGAGCTCGGGCATCCCAGCCGGAACGCCGTCGCGGATCACAACAGGACTGAACGCGCACTCGATCAGCCTCGCCGCCGACGGAACACGGCTGGCGTACTCGGTCTACGCTTCGCGCGCCAACGTGTGGGCGATCCAGATCCCGACCGGCTCGCCGGTCTCGGTGGACCGTGCCACCCAGGTCACGACCGGCAACCAGACGGTGGAGAACATGGCGCTCTCCCCGGACGGGCGATGGCTCTACTTCGACTCCGATCGCTCTGGGAACGCGGACATCTACCGGATGCCCGTGGGCGGCGGGGAGCCGGAGCAGCTCACCACGGACCTTGCCGATGACTTCAAACCCGACCTGTCATCCGACGGCCGCTGGGTGGCATTTCATGCGCTCCGCTTCGGTACCCGAGACATCTTCGTGATGTCGGCCGGGGTCGGCGAACCGCAGCGAGTGACCGACGATTCCGGGGAGGAGCGAGCCCCGAGGTGGTCGCCAGACGGGCGGTCCTTGTCGTACTTCCTCAGCGGACCCGGCGCGCGCGACGGGCTTTACGTGATTTCGAAGGATCAGAGCGGCCGATGGGGCTCGCCCCGGCAAGTGTGGAATCACCCGAATTTGGGTCCCTGGTCTTCGGACGGGCGAACGCTGGTCAGTGCCTGGACCGACGGGATCTGGCTCATCCCGGCCGCTGGAGGCGCGCCTCGGCGGGTAACTCAGCTTCCCGAGACCATCAACGGCCCGGAGCCACCGACCGCGGACTGGTCACGGGACGGCAGGACGATCTACTTCAAGGCAAGCGACGGCGAGGGTCGGGCGTCGATCTGGGCGCTTGCCGCGACGGGCGGCCGCCCCCACCTGCTGGTGCGCTTTGACGACCCCGCAAGACCCTCCTACAACACCTATTCTTTTACAACCGACGGCCGGCGGTTTTACTTCACTATCAACGACCGCCAAAGCGACATCTACGTGGCGGAATTACAGGGACTGAAGTAGTGGCCGCGCCCGAGCCACGTGTCGTCGGGGCGGTCGTCCTCTACCGCCTGTACGACGTCGGCTACGAGATCGAGCTGGAGCGCGCCCTCGATTTTCTGGCGACCACGACGCAAGAGCGCGAGGCGCTCCGCCTCAAACTCCAGCGCCGCCGGCTGGCGGAAGCGCAGGCGCTCCGCATCAAGAACCCGCCGATCACGGTGTCGCTCGGCGCCGATGCGTTCGAGGCCGGCGGTCGCCGGCACACCGCGTCCGTGTCGGCGCGCATCTTCGATTTCGGCGTGATCTCGCTGCGGATGCGGTGCGAGGTCCCCGGGCCATTGACCTGGTCGGCATTCTCGGCGTTCGGCAACGCGGGCGAGCTGACCGGCGCGGCCCGCCCGCTGTTCGACCGCCATATCCGCCTGCTCACGACCCGGATCGCGCCGGCGATCGGTCGTCCCGACATCGCCCCGGTGTCCGAAGACTACGTCGTGTACCGGATCACCCGACTGCTCGGTCCGCGCGACAAGCCGCTCCCTGCCAGTGCGCTGCGTCAGCTCGACGTCGTGCCCCTGCTGCTCAACGAGGACCGCCCAATCTCGGCCGAGGCGCGGCGTGAGCTGCTGCCGCACTGGTTCTCGTACTACGCCGACGATCTTTCAGTCCTCACCTGGAATACGGCGCTGGTCGTCGACCCGGTGGAGACTGAGAGCGACGTCCAGCTGATCCTGGAATTCGCCAACGCCCAGCTGCTCGAGCTGCGCTACTACGACGCGCTGCTCGACGCCGAGCTGCCGCGCATGTACGACCGGATCGAGAGCGCGCGCAAAGGGACCAGAGGATTGTTCGGTCGTCGCTACGCGTCGCTGCTGGCGGGCCTGCACACACTCGTGGCCGACTCGACCGAGATCGTGGAACGGGCCGAGAACGCGCTGAAAGTCACGGACGACATCTTCCTGGCGCGGGTGTACGGGGCGGCGCTGGAGCTGTTCCGCGAGCGCGCCTGGCGCGCCGGCATCGACCACAAGCTGGGGATCATCCAACAGACCTACGCGATGCTCAATGCCGAATCGATGGCCGTACGGAGCGAGGTACTGGAAATTGCCGTGATCGTGTTGATCCTGGCGGAGATTGTCCTCGCGGTGGTGCTGGGGCACTGACGGTCGGCGGCAGCCTCAGAACACGAGGATGCCTTCGTACCACAGGGTTACGAGTGCCGCCGCGGCGAGCAGCAGGAAGCCGATGATCAGCCGTCGCGGATGTCGAATCCGACGGCGGCGGCGGTATTTCGGATCGGGGTGGAAGACATGCAACGTCCGCCCCAAGAGACCGGGATGTCGAGCGTCACCGATGCCCAGGGTCGCCGAAATCCGCTGGCCCAGGGTCAGATGGGGATGGGCCAGTGCGGGGGACGCCTCGGGGGCAGGAGCGGGCGGCGGTTCCAGTGCCCGCAGCACAGCGTAGGCTTCGTTGATCACCTGCTGGTTCCGCACTGCCTTCTCCCGCAAGCGCTCGTTGTCGGGAAAGCGGTCGGGGTGCCAGACCTGGGCGAGGTCGCGGTAGGCGGTTTTCACCTCTTCGGGCGTCGCCCCGGGGGCGAGGCCGAGCATGCGATAGGCCTGGGCTGGGTCGAGCGTCACGAGGATGAAATCTAGCGCCGTTGCTGGACGTTCGCGCATTGGCAATCTTTTGAGACGAGCGAATCACCGGTCGGCTTCTGCCTGGAGCGATGTCACATGCCCTTCCACCGCTGCGCCATCCGCCAGGACGACGGCACCGACGTGGCCCAGGACGTCCAGGTCTCCCTCGAAGAGACGACGCGAGAGGGAGTCGTCGAGTGGCACGCGACGATCACGGTGACGCACCTGACCAACCTGGTGGCCGGTCAGAAATACCGTCTGGTGCTCGACGATGGTCGGTCCGGAGAATTCCTCGTGCGGCGCAATACCTACGCGGGCGGAGAGAACCGGGCGGTCGCGATCCACGGCATGGGTCCACTGAAATAACCGCCGCCCGCTCTCGGGGACTAGGCGGTCGGCGCGGCCATCGTCGTGGGCATGCGCACGGCGACCACCTCCCCGCGCGCGGTGATGACATCGCCGACCGACACCGTGGCGGCCACGACCGCTTTGCGCTCGCTCGCCTCGCGCACCCGTGCGCGGATCTCGAGCTCCCGACCCAGCGGGGTGGGCTTGAGGTAATCCATGCGGAGGGCGGCGGTTACGAAGCGCGGCGCCGATGCTTCTCCGATCTCCCGTCCGGCGGCGCGCTCGGCGGCAGCGGCGGCCGTCCCCATCGCGTGACAATCGATCAGCGAGGCGATCAACCCCCCGTACACGAAGCCAGGCACAGCGATGTGTTCGGGACGCGGCGTGAACCGCGCTACGGTCTCTTCCCCCTCCCACCGCGTTTTCAGTTGGAGACCGTGGTCGTTCAGGCGGCCGCACCCATAGCAGTGGGCGAAGTCGTCCGGGTAATAGTCCTGGATGGCCTTCGTCGCGCGTTGGTTCATGGGGGTTCCATTGTGGGGCGCGCGGCTTCGCGCGCCAGGTCGAGCAGAGCCCAGTAGGGCGGGGGGTATCCCTGGTCGTGCGTCAGTCGCTCCGCCCGCTCAGTCACAAGCAGGGCGAGGCGCCGCTGGTGTTCCGAGAAGGCCTTGTTCCGGAGCGCGGCCGCGGCCGACATCCCTTCCGGAACGGGGCCGGTATGGCCGATTCGCTCCAGCGTCCAACTGAACGCCTTGCCCACACGGGCCGCCGGCAGGGCATACCACGAGAAGCCGAGCCGATCGCCTCGCTCCGCGCCCTCGAGCATGGCGTCGATGACGGCGTTGTCGATGTGATCCTTGAACAGCGAGGCCGCGTCGCGCCATTCGGCCACGACGACCAGCTGGGGGTCGTACTCCAAGTCGGACGGCTCCTGCGTCTCGAAGTGCCGCACCCCGAAGGACGCCAGCCAGCGGCGCAAGCCGGGTTTGGAGATGGTCGAGATGCCCATCCAGAGGGTCACCCCGACCTCGCGGTAGACCCACGACGCCACCTCCGAGCAGAAAACTCGTGACGGGTCGGTGTAGTCCATCTCGAAATCGTACGGGATGTGTCCGGCGCGCGCCCGCTCGAGCGCCAGCGACGCAGCGCGGTGCGGCAGCATCGGGTCGCGCGTGAGCTGGGAAAGGTCCGCGCGCGGACGCAGCACCATGAGCCGCAGCTTCTTGTCGGCCAGATACTGTTCGGCCGTGGCAACCGCGACCCCCTGCTCGATGTGCGCCTCGATCACCGATACCGCGCGCGATTCGGCGTCGACGTGCACCAAGCCGATGTGGGAGAAGTTGCCGGGGTAGTCGTTGCCGCGAGCGATCAACGCCGACGTCGGATACCCGCCGCGCGACACGAGAATGTCACCGGAGTGGATGGTCACCCCATGTACTTCAGCGGACGGGGTCGCTGACGGCTCCACCGCCTGCAACACGCCGGCGACCAGGCTATCGGAATGCTGCAGCATCACTTCTTCCACGGCCGCGCGCCCGCCATAGAGGGCTCGATACAGCCGATCCCGGGACTCGACGCGGCTCACGTCCCAGGGCCGCGATTGCCACTTGATCGCCTCGCGCATCCGGCTGGCCAGCCGGACGTAGTCCTGCAGGAATCGCGGACACGCGGCGACGGCGGGTCCGAGGGCGAAGAACCGGGCCTCAAGCGAATCGAGCGTCGCGTCGCTCGGAGCGACCGGCGTGCCGAACAGGGTCGTTACGGCGGCCTGCAACGCCACGATGTTTCGAGTCGTGAGGTCAGCGGTTCCGTCGCAACCGGCTGCGCGCGCCTCCACGTACCGGGCCTCGAGCGCTCGCCACAGCGCGTCCTGCCTCCAGGCAAAGCTCCGGTCGTGTTCCGGGGCCGGGCTTAGAGCGGGCTCGCTCGGCGGAATACACAACAACAGGAAGACGGCGGCCAGCGCCCCGAGCAGGCCTGCGGCGGTCTTCAACGCGGCCCGAGCCAAATCAGGGAGTTCGTCATGCAAGGGTTAGAGATAGGGCGCGTGCGACGTGCGGGCTAGGGCGTGCGGTCCGCGCGGCGTTGCCGGGACGCGGCCAAAGGTATGAGCTTACGGTCATGTCGAGAGCGTTCGTCAACGAAGACGCCGGGGGTCCGGAGCCCAGATACCAGCTCCCGAAGCGAGACGACCCGGGGTACGACGAAGCGGCAGCCTGGGCGCTCATCGAAGGAGCGAACGTGGGCGACTCACACAGCGCCGAATTGGCAACGGGGTACCGGTGGGGCGAGCCGACGTTGCGGCCGCATGTCGAGCGGATCCTGGCGTGTGCGCGCGAGGAGCAGAACGAGCGTCTGCAACAACTCGCCGAGCGGTTCCTGCGCTGATCCGCGCCAGCGTCCGACCTACGCAGGATCCTTCCGAACCGACCGCCGGACCAGAATCGTGATGTTGTCGCTGCCCCCGGCGTCCAGCGCGTCCTGCAGCAGTGACTCGCACGCCTGTTTTGCCGACGTCATGGAGAGCAATCGCTCCCGGATCCGCTCATCGGAGACGTGCTTGGTGAGTCCGTCACTGCACAACAACCCGGCGTCGCCCCAGGCTTGTTGGAGGCGGGTGACGACCGGTGCCGCCTCCGGGCCGCCGATCGCGCTCGCCAATACATTGGACCAGCGCGCGTTGAGCAGCTCGGTCCGTGTGATGACGCCCTGATCGAGAAGATCCTGTGCGATCGTTTGGTCCCGCGAGATCTGGGTCAGCCTGCCGTCCCGCAGGAGATAGCAGCGGCTGTCGCCGACCTGTAACAGGTACGCGCGCGGCCACACGCCGAGCCACACGGTAAGGGTGGTGGCCATGCCCGTGCGCTCGGCGTTGCCCTCGGAGCTTCGCGTCAGGTCCATGTGACACCGCAGTGCCGCCTCCTCGAGCTCGGTGGGGAGGCTCTCTTCATCTCGCGCGCTGTAGTAGCACTGCATGCTCTCTGTCACGTACCGGGTGATGGCGGCGGCGGCCATGCGGCTCGCTTCCTCGCCCTTGGGCCCTCCGCCGACGCCATCGGCGACCATGGCGAGGAAGGCGAGGCGCTCCGTCCCGCTCACCTGGTCGCTCGACGGCAGACTCGTGAGGTGGACCTGCATCTGCTTGCGGAGCGAAGCGATGAGGAAATGGTCCTGGTTGTTCTCCCGGACTTTCCCGGGGTGGCTCAGGCCGTAGGCGTCGATCTCGTCGTGCGGTTTGCGGCCGGCAGAGCTTGCGGTGGTCTGTTGTGGTGACGTCATGAACGTCCTCCTTTTGTCGGAGCCTCGGGTCGCGGCTCTGCTCCCTGTTCGACGTACTGCGCGGGATACCGGGCCATCTCCTTTCGGAACAGGGCACCAAGCTTCGCCACACTCGCCGCCTCGTCCTGACCCGGCTGGACCGGCGCGCCGATGCCGACAGTGCGCGAGCGATAGTCGAACGACACGGGCACGATCGGCACCCCCGCGCCGACGGCGATCCGATGGAATCCCGTTTTCCACTGGGTCACGGGTCGCCGCGTTCCTTCGGGAGTCAGCGCGAGCACCCACTGCGGTCGCGTGCGAAAATACTCGATCGCCGTGCTCACCGTTCCTCGGGCAGTGGATCGGTCGATCGGCTCGCCGCCCAACCAGCGGAGCAGGGGAGTCAACGGAAAGTGGAATAGCGTGTGCTTGCCCAACCAACTGACCCGCAGGCCCGTGGCGAACATGGCCAGCACGCCAATGATGAAATCCCAATTCGAGGTGTGGGGCGCCACTATCAGAATGAATCGGGGACAGGGCGGGAGCTCGCCCTGGACGCGCCAACCGGCCAAGCCGAGCACGCGGTGGGCCAGGGCGCGCGTGAACGGGGTGCCGCGGCGTGGGTAGCCGGGCTCGCCCGCGTCCAGGCCGGGGCATGAGTCGGTCACGGCGCACAAGATAGCTTTCACGGCTGAAACCCGAGGGCGGGGCGGGTCCGTCAGTGGTGGCACCTCAACTCACCAGGGAATCCCCATGAAACGAACATTGGTGTGTACCTTGGTCTGCTGCTGGACGTCGCTGGCCGCCCAGACCCTCTCACCTCAGGAAGCTGCCGCCTGGCGGGCCGATCTACGCGTGCTCGCGCGAGAGCTTCCCGCGCGCCACCCCGCGCCATTCATCAAGATCACGGCGGCGCAGTGGGATTCGGCCGTCGCGAGCATCGATCGCCGCATCCCGACCCTCAGCCGCAATCGTATGCTGGTGGAGCTGTTGCAACTCGTGGCCCTGGTGGGCGACGCGCACACGAGCGTCCAGCCCGATGCCTCACTCACCCGGCGCTACTACCCGCTGGAGCTGTACGGCTTCGAGGACGGCGTGTACGTCCGCCGGGCCGATTCCGCTAACGCCGCGATGGTGGGGGCGAAGGTGCTGCGCATCGGTCGCGCCACTGCGGACGAAGCGTTTGCCGCGGCGGGGACGATCATCGCGCACGAGAACGAGTGGTGGGTGCGCGCCTGGGCGCCGTTCTGGCTTGCGATCCCGGAGATCCTCGATGGTCTTGGGCTCGTGACCGACCTGGAGCGCCTGCCGTTGGTGGTGGAACGGAACGGCCGCGTGGACACGATCGTCGTTGCACCTTCCGGGCGCTTCGCGGAGGCGCACGGCCACGGGTCCGAGCCGATCGACATGAGCGGCTGGGTCAGCATGCGGGAGAGTGCGCCGCCGCTGTGGGAACAGCGTGCGGAGCAGCTGTTCTGGTGGGCGTATCTGCCCGAGAGTCGTACCGTGTACGTCAACGCGCGCGGCGTCGTGCCGGCGCCGCAATCGAACACGAACCGGGGGGAGTGGGACCAGATCTTCGCGCTGGCCGACACGGCGCCGTTCGCGCGGCTCGTGCTCGACCTGCGCGAGAACCTGGGGGGGAACGGTGGGCTGAACCGATATCCGGTCCAGCAGATACTGCGGCGACCGGCCCTCGATCAGCCGGATCGGCTGTTCGTCATCATCGGCCGGCGCACCTTCTCGGCGGGACTGCAGTTCACCAACCTGCTGGAAGCATGGACCCGAGCGACACTCGTGGGAGAGCCGACGGGACAGCAAACAAGCCAGTACGGCGACCACCGGCCGCTTGGGTTACCGAACAGCCATCTCACCGTCCAGATCTCGACGGTTTTCCATCAAGCCCCGGACGCCTTCGACCGCCGGGCGTTCGTCGCGCCGCTGATCTACACTCCCCTCACATCGGCTGAATACCGACGCGGGCAGGACCCCGCGCTCGCCGCGATCCTGTCGAGTGCCGGCGCGCTGTCGGTCGCCGATGCCGTCGAACGTGCGGTCGCCACGGCCGATACGGCGGTCGCCGAGCGGGCGCTGCGTGAGGGGCAAGGCGCCGTCTGGAACCGGTTCCGGAACCTGGAAGGCGACATCAACGCGTTGGGATACCGGCTGCTGGGAGCGGGTGCCGTCGATCGAGCGATCGTCGTGCTGGCCGTGAACACGCGTGTCTATCCAGGTTCGGCGAACACCTTCGACAGTGTGGGCGAGGCCCTGCTGGCGGGGGGACGGCGGGACGAAGCCATCGCCGCGTACCGGCACGCGGTCCAGCTCGATCCGGAGTTCCGGTCTTCGATCGAGGCGTTGCGGCGGCTGGGGGTGCGGTAAAAGGCCAGAGCGTAGGCTACGGCTTCCAGGACCCTTTCGCGACCGCGGGAACGAAGCTTTCGATCCCCGCGGGCGGGAACGTCAGCGTCTTCCCCTGCTCGGCGCTCTGGTAGGCGGTCATCAGGACCTTCACCACCTCGAGGCCGTCGTCGAACGTCAGGATCGGCTCTGCCTTGCCGAGGAACACGCGGACGAAATGCCGATTCTCGGCTTCGTAGCCGTACGCCCCGGCTTCGTTCACGACCACCGGCATGAGGCCCATCTCGGCGTTTTGCTTCTCCACCAGGTCCTCGCCGGTGTTGCCGACAACCTCACGGCTGAAGAACAGCTGGAGTCCGGCATTGAGCGTATTCCAAGCCATGGAATACTCCGGGCCCAGCAGCTCTGCCGACAGTCTCAGTCCCGCGCCCACGAAGCTCCAGGACGTGGTGGCTTCGCCGAGCACGCGCTGCCCATCGGCGGTCTCGAACTCGATCATCACGCTGGCGAAATCTTCAGAGGGTCGCGTGGTGTAGTCCACCTCCTTGCCCATCGTCTTCGTCAGCCGTGCGGCGTATTTCGGCTGGCTCCACTTGAGGCTCGCGATGTGGCCGGTGACGCGCGCCGGCCGCACGCTCGACAGCGGCTCACCCGGCTTGGTGAGCAGGTGGCGCACGACCAGCGCCGAGTGGCACATCATGTCGTTCAGGACGCCGCCGCCTTGCAGGTCGCCGCGCCAGAACCATGGCATATGCGGGCCCGCGTGCTCCTCGGCGGCCCGGGCCAAGTAGGGGCGCCCGGTCAGCGCGGCGCCCCGTGCCCAGAGAACCGCACGACCGTGCTCGATCTGCGGCGCGAACACCTGATTCTCGAGGTAGCCGTGCTTCAGCCCGGCTTGCGTCACTAACTCTCTGACCCGCGTGGCCTCGCTCACGTTGCGGCCGAGCGGCTTCTCGCAGGCGATCCCCACCAGTTTCGCGCGGCCGCGCCGCACGACGTCGGTGACTTCCTCGAAGTTCTCTATCCGCGCGAAGTTCGGTCCGGTGACCCAGACGGCGTCGATCGCCGGCTCTTCCAGCATGGCGGTGATGGACTTGTAGGGTTTGGCCGCGCCGACGTCGAGCCGGCGGGCGAGCGCCGCCGCTTCTTCGGCGTGCTTGGCGTTCGGGCTCCAGACGCCCAGCACCTCGGCGTCCCGCACGGCCTGGAACGCCTGGATGTGAAACCGGGCGTTGAACCCGCTCCCGATGAAACCGATGCCAAGTGGTTTGTCCGCCATGTCAGTCGTTGCTCACGCCGAGTTTGCGAAGTTGGTCGGGCGGGCAGCCCTGCCAGTCGACGAACACGTTGCCCTTGTACTGGATGTCGGCGACGCCTATCTGGCTGGACCAGAATCCCGACGCCGTGAAGTCGCGGAACCGGTTGAAGAAGACCACGCCCTGATGGAG
This sequence comes from uncultured Gemmatimonadaceae bacterium, assembly GCA_964596925.1. GTDB lineage: Bacteria > Gemmatimonadota > Gemmatimonadetes > Gemmatimonadales > GWC2-71-9 > DASTHG01. The sequence goes on from CAZQWQ010000072.1 coordinate 447,472, forward strand.
GCTCGCGGGTGCCTTGTCGGGCCAGGCGATGTCGTCCAGCACGGCGCCGCGCTGCGCGCCGTCCGCGCCCAGGAAGTCCTTTCCAAAGCGCCGGTGACACTCCGTGTCGAGCCAGGCCAGGCCGCCGCGCATCGACAGCTGCTCATCAGGATACTCGACCAGGATGAAATCCATGAACTCCGGGACCGCTGCGTCGGTGGCGCTGCCGGAACGATCGTCCTTCGGGATCACCAGATCGACCAGCACGCGCACCGTCTGCCATTCGTGATCGGTGAAGAACTTCGGCACGTAGGCCGGACCGGGGGGAGCCGCCAACAGCTCACTGACAAAGCGTGAGCCCCGCTGCGCCGCGCCAGGAGGCAGAGGGAGAGCGCCCACGAACGGGGCAACCGCGAGCAGCTCGAGGGCTTCGCGACGGGAGAGCGTCGACGTCATAGTCCGCCTCGCTTCATCTGATCGGCGATGTAGTCGCTGGTTCGCATCGACAGGGCCATGATCGACCAGGTCGGGTTCTTGTCCGCTTGGGAGACAAACGGTCCGCCGTCGGCGACGAACAGATTCTTCACGTCCCAGGCCTGGCAATTCTGGTTGAGCACCGAGGTCCTGGCATCGCTGCCCATGCGTGCGCCGCCGAGCTCGTGGATGATCCGTCCCCCGGGCGCGATCCCGTAGTCGTCCTCAGGCCCCGGCTTCTTCCACATCAGGGAGCCTCCCATTTCGTGGATCAGCGCTTCGAAGGTGTCGTGCATGTGTTTCACTTGCTTGATTTCGTGGTCGGTCCACTTCCAATGAAACCGCAACACCGGAATGCCCCACTGATCCACCGTATCCGGGTCGATCTCGCAGTAGCAGTCGTCGTTCGGGATTTGCTCGCCGCGACCTGAGAAACCCACTACCGAGCCGTAGTAGTGCCGGTATTTCTGTTTGAGGTCCTTCCCGTAGCCGCCGCCCGCACCGGGGAATCCCTGGATCCCTCCCATGAAGCCATAGCTCGGCATGCCCCGGCCGCCCCACACCTCGATGTGGTAGCCGCGTGGGAAGTCGAGCTTCTTGTTGTCGAGCCACCACGGCATGTAGAGGTGCATGCCGCCCACGCCGTCTTCGTTGTGCGGGATGCCGTCCACGAGCTTGGGAATGAACCCGCCCATGTCGGTACCGGTGGTGTCGGTGATGTACTTGCCCACTGTACCGCTCGAGTTGGCCAGCCCCTGCGGGAAGCGCGACGAGCGGGAATTGAACAGCAGCCGCGCCGATTCGAGCGCGCTCGCCGCCAGTACGACGATGCGCGCCCGCACCACCTGGTCCTGCCCCGTGGTCTTGTCGATGTAGGCGACCCCGGTCGCCCGGCCACTCGCGTCGGTCAGGACTTCGCGGGCCATGGCGTTGGGAATGATGGTGAGCTTGCCGGTTTGCAGCGCGGGTTTGAGCAACACCGCCGGGGAGGAGAAGTTCGAGTTGGTGCGACAGCCCCGGTAACACTGCCCGCAATAGTGACACGCCGGGCGGTCGTTCAATGGCCGCGTGATAATCGAGAGCCGTGATGGAATGCAGGTGATGTTCAGGCGATCCGAGGCTTGCTTCACCAGCAGCTCGTAGCAGCGCGGCTTGGGGGGTGGGTGGAAGATGCCATTCGGCTCGTTGGGGAGATTCTCCATCGAGCCGAACAGGCCGATGAGCCGGTCCACCCGGTCGTAGTAGGGCTTGAGATCGTCGTAGCTGATGGGCCAATCATCGCCCAGGCCGTCCAGGGACTTGCGGCGGAAGTCGTAGGGTCCAAACCGGAGCGAGATGCGGCCCCAATGGTTGGTCCGCCCTCCCAGCATCCGGCTGCGCCACCAATCGAACTTCGTGCCGGGCGCCCGGGTGTAGGGCTCGCCTTCGATTTCGAAACCGCCGAACGAGGCATCGAACTCGCCGAACTCACTCTCGGGGGTGGCCCGGCCGCGGCGCGGCGACTGGTACGCCCATTGGAGCATGGACGAGTTCTCGGTGGCGAACCACAGCGGGCCCGCCTCGATTAGCGCCACGTTCGCCCCGGCTTTGGTGAGCGTGTGGGCGGCCATCCCTCCGCCGGCGCCGGAGCCGACGATGCAGACGTCATACGGAGTCTGACGAGCGAGAAAAGGCATGGGTGCCCCCTGGGCTGTCAGTGACCAACTATCTATCAGCCATCAGTTGCAGCGGGTCCAATGTGCCACTGATGTGGGAAGTCGGCCACCAGATGCTTATCGGGGCCCCGGCGTCACTCGTCCAGCGCCTGCCGGATCTTTTCGGCTAGCTCGGCCAGCGCGAAAGGCTTCTGCAGATAGCTCCGTCCGTCGAGCGCGAATCCGAGCGCGGGGTCCTGCGCCTCGGGGTACCCCGACATGAAGACGACGCGCACCTCGGGCCGTCGCGCGGTGAGCCGCTCGGCGAGCTGCGGGCCCGAGAGACCCGGCATCACGACGTCGGTGAGCAGCAGGTCGATCCGTCCCGGATGCTTGTCCACCAGGGCGAGCGCCTCCTCTGCGTTCCGCACCACCAGCACCTCGTAACCCAGGCGGGGCAATCCCTTGCTCACCACGGTCCGGACCTGGTCGTCGTCCTCGACCACCAGAATCACCTCGCCACCGCTGCGCGGCGGACCCTGCGCTTCGAGGATTTCGCCTCGAGGAGTCACCGGCGGCGCCGCGGGGAGGGAGATCGTGAAGGTGGTGCCGTGGTTCGGCTCGCTCTGCACGTCGATGTGACCGCCGCTCTGCTTGACGATGCCGTACACCGTGGACAGTCCAAGCCCCGACCCCTCGCCCTGCGGCTTGGTCGTGAAGAACGGGTCGAAGATCAACGGCAACACCTTCTGGTCGATGCCGGTGCCGCTGTCGGACACGACGAGGTGCGCGCGCGGGCCGGGCGCGTCGGCTTCGACGGTGGCGGCCGCCCCGTCCACGGTGGCGGTGCGGATGCCGAGCGTGCCGCCGTTGGGCATCGCGTCCCGCGCGTTCACGGCGAGGTTCATCACGACCTGCAGCATGTGCCCGGGGTCCACCAGGACGTCGGGCAGTTTGGGATCGAGTGCCAGCCGCAGCTCAATGTTCTCCGGCATCAACCGGCGCAGCATGCCGCTCGCTTCGCCTAATAGCAGATTCAGGCTGACCGGGACCGGCTGGAGCATCTGGCGGCGGCTGTAGGCGAGGATCTGTTGGGTCAATTCCGCCGCGCGGAACACGGCTCGACGGATCTGCGCGACGTCCTCACGCGACGTCGGCGATAGCTGAGGGTCCTGGAGCACAAGCTCGGTGTAGCCGCTGATCGCCATCATCAGGTTGTTGAAGTCGTGCGCGATGCCCCCGGCGAGACGTCCGAGCGCCTCCATCTTCTGCGCGTGCAGCAGTTGCTCCTGGCTCGATCGCAGCGCTTCTTCCATGGCCCGGCGCTCGGTGAGGTCGCGCAGGTTGAGCACGATCCCGCCCACCGCCGGGTCGGCGAGCAGGTTCGTCGCCACGACCTCGAGAAAGCGGGGCTTATCGGCGCCCCCCGCGAGCTGCATCTCCTGCACGCGAGGGCGGCCTGGCTCCCGCTGGGTCGCCTCCAATAGCACCAGCATCGCGGGGCGCAAGTCGGGCGGCAGGGCGGAGAGCACCGAGTCCCCAACACCATCCGGCGGGAGGCCGAGTACCCGATCGGCGTTGGGCGAGGAATACGCGATCGCGCCCGTCGGGTCGACAACCAGAATAGCGTCTTCGCCGTTCAGGATCAGCGCGCGCCACCGGCCCTCGCTGGCCGCGAGTGTGCGGCGCTCGGTCGCCAGCGCCTGAGTCTCGGTTCGCTGGCGGGCTGCCCGTCCGAGCAGGGCCCAGATGAGACTCACCGCGAACACCACCCCCACCAGCGCGGCGATGTTCGCCCGGCGGATCGCGCGCTCGCCCGCGGTGGCATAGTACTGGCGCGCGCCGCCCAGCGAGATAGCGAGCTCCTCGAACGCCGGGTCGACGGTCAGCCGGGCGAGATCCAGCGCTTCGGGGCGTTTGTCGGCGGAGAGCAGCCGGAACATGGAATCGACGGCCGAGAGGTAGCGGTCGGCGTCGTACTCGACCTGTTGCAGGGGGGTACGGTTCTGGATGACGCTGCTGTCCACCGCCAGCGGTGGGACCTGAGTGCCGGTGCGCTGCCGCAGCTCGTTCAGGATCGCCCGCACGCTCTCCTGGCTCTTGGGGACGTCCTTCTGGTGATCGAGGCTGATGGCACCGGTGCGCGCTTCCCATTCGCGCGCGTTCAATAGGTTGAGCCCCCCCTGCATTTCGGCGAGCAGCACTTGAATCCGTTGATTGCGGGCGACGACTCCCTGCACCGAATAGAGCAGGGCCGCCGCCGTGACGCCGATCAGCGTCACGGAGATCGTGCTCCGGAGCGGGGCACGGAGGGCTCCGGGAGCCCCGCTGGCCGGCACGGTCGGCGGCGTCGATCGCCTCATGCGGTCATGGTCCCCGGGACGTGAGGTCTACGGTCAGCCATCGAATTCCGGATTCGCAGCTTGCAATGATCGCACCACGGCGCCGACCCGGCTACTCCTCGACGATCCCGAGCGGCGGGATCGTCTGCCACTTGCCGCGGGTGAAATCAGGTACATCCTGGGGCCGGCCGCGGGCGGCCACCGAGCGCATCGTGAGCTCGACGATCACGCTCCAGGCCGCGGCGTCGTACACGGTTTGGTCGGTCGGCAGACCCGCCCGCAGACATTGGATGAGGCGCCAGTCCTCGAGGAAATCCATCCCGCCGTGGCCGGCGGTGGCGCCCTGCACGCGCGCCGACTTCCACAGCGGGTGCTCGAACTCGTCGTAGTACCGCGTGAGCGGCTCCCAGGCGTGCTCCGGACTGCGGCCCTCGATGTGGATGCGGTCCGGCCACCCCTGGATGATCCCCGTGGTGCCCTGCAGGAGGTTCAGCCGGCTGTAGGGCCGCGGGTTGTTGGTGTTGTGCGACAGGAAGATGGTCTGGCCCTTCAGCGTGCGGATCAGCGTGAGGTTGACGTCGCCCAGTTTGTAGCGCTCGCGGCGGCGCGGGTCGGCATCGATGAAATGCTGCGCCGCGTACTGCTCCAGCCCGCGGTGGTTCGAGCTCATGGATACCAGGAAATCGAACCGGTTGCCGCGGTTGATGTCCATGCACTGGGCGATCGGCCCGAGGCCGTGGGTGGGATAGAGGTTGCCGTCCGCCTGCTGCGACCAGGCGCGCCGCCACAGCCCTTCGCTCTCCTTGGCGAACTTGGTGGCCCGCAAGTCGTGCAGGTAGCCGCACTCGGCGTGCAGCAGTTCTCCCAGCATTCCCTTGCGCACCAGGTGCAGGGCCAGCATCTCGCGGCGGTCGTAACAGCAGTTTTCCATCATGACACAGTGCTTCTTCAGTTTTTCTGCCGCCTCCACGAGCTGCCAACAGTCGTCCACCGTCATCGCGGCGGGGACTTCGGTGACGGCGTGCTTGCCGTGCTGCATCGCGGCGAGCATCACGGGCACGTGCCATTCCCACGGCGTCGCCGTGAACACGAGGTCGAGGTCCTGCTCGGCGCACATCCGCTCGAAGTCGCGCGGCCCGCGCGCGTAGCCCGCGGGCCTAGGCTGGTCGGCAGCGACGACGGCGTCCTGCGCCCGCGCCACTTTCCAGTCGACGATGTCGCAGATCGCCCGGAGCTCGACGCCTTCGATCTTCAAGAGGTTGTCGACGTGTACGCTGCCCTGACCGCCCACCCCGACGAACCCGATGCGCACCCGCTCCATTGGCGGCGCGGCGAACAACGTGGGGCCCTGGGTCGCCGGTTGCTGTCCCGGCAGGTCTCGCACGAGCGTGGCCCCGAGGCCAAGCGCGGCTGCCGTTTGCAGAAATTCGCGGCGGGATGAATCGCTCACGGCCGCTCCGTCGCGCGAAACACGCCCACCGCGCCCTTGGTAGCGTCGGCGAACGCGTGGGTCACAAACGGATAGTCCCCCGGCTCGACCAGCCGGACCTCGAAAATGGCGCCGCCTCCCACTGGGACGTCCACCGTCTGCACGCCGTTCAGCGTGGGAGCGGAGGACGCGTCGAGGTAGACGCGGTCGAAGATCGCGCCGACCACATGGAACGCGGAGGTGCGGTTCGGGCCGGCGTTGACGACGTACACGCGCAGTGGATCGCCGACCAGAACCGAGAGGGGCGCCGTGGCGTACTGGGCGGCGCGGCCGTTGAAGACCACGTGGTCAGGGGCCAAGCCGAGGAGTTTCCCCCAATCCAGCGCCAGGAGCGAGGTGTCGGGGCCCCCGCCTCTGCGTGCATAAAATTCGCTTTGCACCAACACAAATTCGCGTGCCGGCGTCCGCGGGCGCCTGGGATCGACGATGATCGCACCGTACATCCCGTTGGCGATGTGCATCGCCACGGGGGCCGTCCCGCAGTGATAGAGAAAGGCGCCGGGGACGCGGGCCACGAAACGGTATTGCAGAGAATCGCCGGGCGCCACGTTCACATAAGCGCGGTTGGGAGCGATCTCCGCCGCGTGGAAATCCATGCTGTGCGGCATCGGCGACCGGTTGATCAGGACGAAGTCGATCGTGTCGCCGGCCGTGGCACGGAGCGCGGGGCCGGGCACCCGGCCGTCGAACGTCCAGGCTTCGTAGGTGACGCCGGGCGCGATCGTCATCGTCGCATGACGGACCTCGATGCGGACGCGGCGCAGCGTGACCGCGGTGCGCGGCGGCGCGTTCGGGTCTACGGGCGCGGTGTCGGCTGAGCCGATCGCCGCCTCGCCGTGGGAGACGTCGGAGGCGGGCGTCGCGGAAGGGGTTTGCGGCGGTTGGGCGGAGTCTGGGGCGCGCGGCTCGCCGCCACACGCGGCAATCCCCCACAGGAAGACCCCCGTCACGAGGAGTGGTTGTTTCATTGGAGTTCTCCGGCGGAAAGGTGACGGCAGACGGGGTAAATTGAGCCGCTTCCGCGGGACTGCGCCAGCGCCGACATTGGAGCACCATGCGCATGACCGCTGGGCGAGCGGCGCTCCTGCTTGGGCTCGGAGGGTGCGCGCCCAGCGCGCCATCCCACACTCCAGCGCCGACGGCGCTGAGCCGGGCCGAGTCGCTGTATGCCGAGGTCCGGACGTTGAAGGATCGGCTCGACATCACGGCGTTACGCGCCCGCTCCGAATCCACCGCAGTGCTCCATCCCCTGTATCTCGAAGCGCGACAGGACCTGGCGCGGCGCCTCGCGATCGACTCCCTCTCGCTCCCCGACAGTGTGGACCGCCGAGCGCTCCGTGTGATGTGGCAGACGTTCGACGCCGACCTCGCCGACATCCCTGGGCCTGCCGGCGCGGCGCCGCCCGACTCGGCGCAGTGCGACTATGATCCCCACTCGATCGCTGAGGCCGATTCGCTGGAAGCGCGACTCTATGCCTGCTATGGCGAGGCGACGCAGAACATCGTGGTGGACGGGGAGCGTCTCGGCCGGCTCACCGTGCTCGGGCTGTTGGGCACCACGGGCGAGCCCGCGAAGCGGCGGCGGCTATTCTACGGTCTCGACCGCGTGTGGCGCAGCGTCAACGGTGACAACGACTCGGGCAGCCCATACCGCGAGCTGTTGCGCCGCCGTTCGATCGAGTGGGGCGGTGGGGTAACGCCGTTCGCTCGCCGGGTGGGGGAGGTCGGATTCGCCCCCGATACCGTGGAGCGCTGGCTCGAGCGGATGCTCGAGGCGTGGCGCGCCATGCTCCCCGACTCGATCCGGGAGCCTTGGGACCTCTACTACGCGATGGGCGCGGCCAGTCGGCGACTCAGCTCACGCATTCCCCGCGATTCGCTGCTGATCGTGAGCGAGCGGTTCTACCGCGCGCTCGGCGCCGATCCGGTGGCCCTCGGCATTCACTATGATCTCGAGCCGCGGGCCGGGAAGGATCCGGTCGCGTTCACCACCTTCGGCGGCCGCCCCGGGTTTCGTCGGGGCACCTGGCAGACCGGAGCGCCCTGGGTGTTTGCATCCTATCCGGTCGGCGGGTTCGACAACCTCGGCGAGTTGCTGCACGAGATCGGCCATGGGATCCACATCGCGGGGATTCGCACGCGACCCGCGTTCAGTGATTGGCCCGACGCCGACCTGTTCACGGAGGCGATCGCTGATCTCGCCGATTTCCAGGCCTACGAGAGCGGCTGGCAACAGCGGTACCTGGGCGACTCCGCCCCGCTCGCGGAAAACCAGCGCGCCAAATACTTCGGCGTGGCGATGGACGCGTGCTGGGCGCTGTTCGAGGCCCGACTGCAGCGGGACCCGACCCACGATCCGAATGTGCTGTGGGCCGACCTCACGCACCGCTACCTGCGCGTTGTCCCGCACCCCGAGCTGTCGTGGTGGGCGATGCGCGGACAGCTGATCAGCGTGCCGGGCTACCTCGTCAACTACGCCCTGGGGGCGTTCATCGCCGCCGACCTGCGCGCCCGCATCACCACGGTGCACGGAGACTTCGCCCTGGGCGACACCACCTGGTACGGCTTTGTGCGCGAGCGGATCTACCGGTTCGGCCTGGAGCGCTCGTCACTCCGGGTGATGGAGGACTTCCTTGGCCGCCCCCTCTCCGCCGACGCGCTGCTCGCCGACCTGCGCCGGCGCTAATGAAGAGCATGGGACTTGCTCGCCGTGCGGTGCCGATACAGCTTCGGCGGCTGAACGCCGCTCACTCTGAGGACCTATGATCGACGCCATCGTACAGACCCTCGGCGACAAGGCCGACTACTTCCTGAAGTTCAGCGCCCCCAAGATCGGGAAGGAGCGCCTTCACCTTCCCGGGCCCGATTGGGTGGATCGCGCGTTCGGGCCGAGCGACCGCACACCGCGCGTGCTCGTGAACCTCCAGCGGATGTACGGTACGGGTCGCCTCGCGGGCACGGGCTATCTCTCGATTCTCCCGGTGGACCAGGGCATCGAACATTCCGCCGGCGCCAGCTTCGCCAAGAATCCGGATTACTTCGATCCTGAAAGCATCGTCCGGCTGGCGATTGAGGGCGGCTGCAATGCGGTGGCCTCGACGTTCGGCGTGCTCGGCGCTGTCGCCCGCCGCTACGCGCACAAAATCCCGTTCATCGTCAAGATCAACCACAACGAGCTGCTCACCTATCCCAACAAGTTCGACCAGATCTTGTTCGGGACGGTGCAGCAGGCGGTGGACATGGGCGCCGCGGCGGTTGGCGCGACGATCTACTTCGGCTCAGCGGAGAGCGGCCGACAGATCGTGGAGATCAGCCAGGCCTTCGCCGAAGCGCACCGGCACGGCCTCGCCACCATCCTGTGGTGCTACATGCGGAACAGCGCGTTCAAGAAAGACAAGGACTACCATGTGTCGGCGGATCTCACCGGCCAGGCCAATCACCTGGGGGTGACGATCGAAGCCGATATCGTCAAGCAGAAGCTCCCCGAGAACACCGGCGGCTACAAGGCGCTGAACATCGGCGATTCGAGCTACGGCAAGTTCGACGAGCGGATTTACACCGATCTCGCGAGCGATCATCCGATCGACCTGTGCCGCTATCAGGTCGCCAACGGCTACATGGGGCGGATCGGCCTGATCAACTCAGGGGGCGCGGCGGGGAAGAACGACCTGCTCGATGCGGTGATGACGGCGGTGATCAACAAGCGCGCGGGGGGGATGGGGCTGATCTCGGGCCGCAAGACGTTCCAGAAGCCGCTCAAGGACGGCGTGGCGTTGTTCCATGCGATTCAGGACGTGTATCTCTGCAAGGACGTGACGGTGCCTTAGGCACCGAGACTCCTCCGAGCTATCCCGAACGGCCGCGCTCAGCGCGGCCGTTTTTACTGTTAGCCGGCGGCGCGGGTCATCCTGCTATCCGTTTAAGCGTAACAGCAGCAACGGGTTGAGGCGGGCTTGACAGGAGCCCTACCATCCTATACAATATCTATTCACTAACTACTCATAACTCACTCATCTTTGCAAGGAGCAGTTCCGTGACTGCTGCACGCATTGGTTTAGCCGCGCTCGTCGGCGTCACCCTCGCGGTGGCGCAGCCGGCCCGGGCCCAGACCCCGCTGCCCAAGCTGTTCGTCGAAGGACTAGGTGGTGCCGTCGTCCCCACCTTCGACATCGCCGACGTCGCCAAGACGGGTGCGATGTTCGGCGGCGCGATCGGCTACCAGCTGACCCCCCGTTGGGTCTTGATGGGCGAATTCGATTACGGGATGCACAAGGACAAGGCGACCGGGTCTGTCGATATCAACACGCTCCATTACATCGCCAAGCTCGGCTATTCGTTCACCGGGCAGCGGGAGCAGGGCTGGGAGGCGCTCGTGAACCTCGGCGCCGGGGTGGTTACCTTCGACGTCCAGGGCGCTACCTCCAAGACCTACTTCGCGATCAATGCCGGGGCGAAGTTCGCCTACAACTTCAATCGGTCGGTCGCGCTCGTGGTGTCACCGCAGGGCGACATCGCATTCAGCAAGAAAGCCGACCTGAACACGACCAACGCTTGGGTGTGGCCGATTTCGGCCGGTCTGCGGATCCGGTTCTAAGCCACTCCGAGTCACGGCAGCTGGCGGCGGGTCGCGCGACGACCCGCCGCTATTTGTCTAGCCGACTGCCCGCTCGGCCGCGGCCACGATCCGCCGGGACATCCCGGCGAAAATGAGGGCATGGAGCGGTAGGAGCAGATACCAATAGAGGCGACCCCAAAAACCGCTCGGCTGGAATTGGGCGCGCTGCCGTAAAACGGTCCCTCCACTCGGTTGCTCCTCCACCGCAAACTCGAGCTCGGCCACACCCGGCAGTTTCATTTCCGCCCGCAGGCGCAGGAACCGACCCGGCACGAAGTCCGCCACGCGCCAGAAATCGACCGGTTGCCCGATGGCGAGTGTCGTTGGGTGCGCGCGGCCGCGACGCATGCCGACGCCTCCCAGGGTCCGGTCGATGGCTCCCCGCAGCCGCCAGAGCCAGTCAGCGTAGTACCACCCCGTCTCCCCACCGATCCGCTGCACGGCCGCGAACACCGCGGCCGCCGGGGCGGGCGTTTCGCGCGTACGGGTTTCACTGAGCGGCTCGGGCCAGCCCGGTTGTGCGGCGCCCGGCGGGCTCGTGTCGGCGAGCGTCCAGCGCGTCGCCAGTCCGCCCGCCGCGTCCTCGGCGAGAGCGGTCGCCACGGCCTCCCGATAGGGAACGTCTCGCACCGGGATCCAGTCACGAATGCGCCGGTCGGTGGTGACGACGTCGTTCCGCAAACCCTCCACCAGCGGACGTGCCAGGCTCATCGGCACCGACGTGACGAGGTTGAGCCAGTAGGCCGAAAGGCTCGGTGTGAGCACCGGCAACGTCAGGATGCGAACCCGCCGGCCCATGACGACAGCACACTCGCGCATCATCTGCTCGTACGTGAGCACCTCGCCGCCGCCGATCTCGAGGACCTGGCCTGTGGTGCGGGGTTCTTCGAGCACGCCCACGAGGTAATCGAGCACCTGTGCGATCGCGATCGGCTCGCAGCGGCTGCGAACCCAGCGCGGCGTGATCATCACGGGGAGCCGGTGGACCAGATCGCGGATGATTTCGAAGGAAGCGCTTCCGGCCCCCACGATGATAGCGGCGCGCAGCTCCGTCACCGGCACCGGACCCATCCGGAGAATCGCGCCAACTTCTTGTCGGCTGGCCAAATGTGTCGACAGTGGCTGATTGCTGTTCCCGAGGCCGCCCAGGTAGATGATGCGACGAACACTGGCAGCAGCGCACGCTGTGGCGAAGTTGCGAGCCGCCGTGCGGTCCTTGGCCGCGAAGTCACCGCCGGACGTGGTCATCGAATGCGCGAGGTAGTAGGCCGTCTCTACTCCCTCGACGGCGGCTAGCAGCGTCTCGGGCTGGAGCAGGTCGGCGCTGACCACGTCGCGCGTGAGTTCAGCGAGCCGACCGAGGCGGCGCGGGTCGCGGGCGAGGGCACGCACGGGATAACCGCGCGCCGCAAGGCGCGGGATGAGCCGACCACCGATGTAGCCGGTGGCCCCGGTGACGAGGATCATCTCGGCGGCGGCAGGGCGGCGGGGTCGCGGGCCCAGTGGTCCAGGTCCGGGAGGCAGCGGAACGCGAGCATCCCTTTGTCGGGGGCCGGACTCGCCGCTGCCCCGCCGAGCAGCAGCGTAACGTCACTCGGCAGCTGATGGCGCAGATCCACAATGCGCTGCATCGCGGCCGGTGTGGTGTTCGTATTCACGACGCTGAGCGCCACGGCGGAAAGGGGCGCCTCTCGCGCCAGCGCGACGATCTGCTCTGGTGGGGTTTCGGAGCCGAGGAAGAGGACGCGCCACCCGGCCAGGGCGAATACGACGGAAGCCATTTGGAGTCCCAGGCTATGGCTCTCGCCGGGCAACGTGGCCAGGGCAACAATCGGCCCGCGGGCGCGCTCGTCGAGCGGGAGCCGCACTGCACGCAAGAAATCACCCAGACAGGCGGAGCCGAAGTGCTCGTGCCGCACGTGGAGCTGTCCGTTCGCCCAGGCTTCGCCGACGGCGACGAGAAATGGGGCGGCGCGCTGATCGAGGAATTGTATGGGGCCCAGCCGAGCCCAGTCCTGGACGAAGGTACGTTTCAGGTGTTCACCGTCGAACCGCCGCGCGGCGGCGACGAGGTCATCGGCGTCAGCGGGATCGAGTGGGACGGTGGGGACGGCAGGTACTGCCACAACCGGCATGGGGACGCCGAGCAGGGCTTCGAGTGCGGCTTCGGAGGCGGCGACGACCTCGGCGGCCCGATGGCCCCGCGCGATCGCCTCAACGACGCGACGCAGGCGCGGGACGGCGGACAACGCGTAGAGCCGGTGGCCCGAAGGCTTGCGCGCTGCCCTGGGGAAGCCGTAGCGGTGTTCCCAGGTACGGATCGTCTCGACGGGGATACCGGTCGCGGCCGACAGGGCGCCGATACTCAGCATTCCGTCCCGATGGCCCGCGCCAGACGCCACCCGTTTGTACAGCTTTTGGCTCACTCTACGAATATATTATGAATAGCTATTGAACGGAAGTGTCGATTCGACTGCTGCGCCGTCAGAACAGGTCTCCAATGAGACCCGCGATCGTCTCGAACACCGAGCCGGCCAGCTCGCCGGTGCCCTCGACGACGCCCCCCGCGATCTCGGCGACGCCGCCCGCCGATGCCACCGCGTCGACTGCGGCGGCGCCGCCCAGCGCCGAGTGGAAGGCGAGGTCCGGAGCGATGAGGAAGGCATCGAGGAGAAAATAGTTGGCGGCGACGTCGCCGGCGGTCACTAGGCGACCCGGGTGGCGGCGGGCCAGCGCCCCGACCTGGCGATTCCAGATCGCCGCCAGCTCCCCATTGTCGAACCACGCTCCGCGGCAACGACGACACACATCGAGTTTCACACCGTCGCGCTCGACCGCCTGCAGCGCGCGGCCGCACGTGGGACACTGCAGCACGTTCTCCCAGCCGCACGCGGCGCACTTGGCGGCGTTCCGCTCCAGACTCGCATGGCACGAGTGGCACTTCATGCGATACGCCTCGCGGCTCAGCGCGATCTGGGCGGCCAGCGCCTGGGGCCGGCACCGGCCCAGCCGGTCCACCTCCCCGTCGTCGAACCACATTCCGCCGCAGCGGTTGCAGTAGTCGAGCAGGAGGTCGATCTCGGCGGACGGCTTGAGCTTGACCATCCTCGTCCCGAGGCACACAGGGCAGGGGTAGCGGGACTCCAGCTCAGGCATCGAGGATGTTCCGGCTCGAGTCTTTTTCCGGGAGCTTCTGGATGTCGTAGAACGCGTAGACCAGGACACCCGAGTCGGTCACCTCGATGTCCGCCACGCCCTGCTGCGCCAGCGATTGGAGGGCCGCGTCGGCGGTCGGCGCGTCCAGGCCGGTCTCCGCGGCGACCTCAACGACCGTGAGCTTCCCACCCCGGCGCTGGGCCAGCAGCAAGATTTCCGACTCGTAGGTCTGCAACCGCAGCTGTTCCCGTCGCTCAGCGAAGTTGCCCTTCTCCCGGAAGTGCGAGCGCAGCAGCGCGCCGCCCGTCGCGGCCGGAAGGACGACGGCGAGGAGAAACGTGAAGACGGCGACCGCGGTGCCCATCGGCCCGGCGTTGAAGAACCCGAGCAGCATGAACAACGCCACCGCGATCAGGCCGCCACCCCCGATAAGCTTTCCCATTACTCAAGAATCCGACAGTTCTCGGATCCAGATATTCCGGTACCGAACCGGACTGCCGTGATCCTGGAGGTGGATGGGCAGCCGGTCCGGATGGGCCACATAGGGCGGGCGGCGCTGATGCGCCGTCGGACCGCTCAACAGCACGTTGTCTTGCACCAGGACCCCGTTGTGGAACACCGTCACGCGGGCGGGTTGCAGCACTTTCCCCTGCGAGTCGAACCGCGGTCGACGGAACACGATATCGTAGCTTTGCCACTGGCCCGGTGGGCGGCTCGCGTTGACGAGCGGCGGGTACTGGCCATACAGCGCGGCGGCCTGGCCATCGGGATACGTGAGATTGTCGTAGGAATCGAGAACCTGCACTTCGTACCTGCCCATGAGAAATACACCGCTGTTGCCGCGGTCCTGCCCCTCGCCCACGGTCGGCGACGGTGCCCTCCACTCGATGTGCAGCTGGCAGTCTCCGAAACCTCGACGAGTGCGGATTTCGCCCGAGCCCGCCACGATTTCGACGTACCCGTCCTCGACTTTCCATGGCGCGGCCTGTCCGGAGTCACCTTGCCACGGCGAGAGGTCGGTACCCCCGAATAGCACGATCGCGTCGGCTGGCGGAGCGGCGGGTTGGTCGGTCGGCGCCGGCGTCACGACCGGGGGCTGCGGTCGGTCCCTCGAGTGGATGGGCCAGCGGGTGGAGACTTGCCCCGCGGCGGGCGCGGCGCCGATAACGGGAGCGAGCCCGAACAGCCAGCGGAGCTTCATCGCCGGATCTCCCTAGTTTTGCTGCGCGGCGGCCTTCCGCGCGGCGTCTCGCTTGCGATTCTTGTTCTTGGGGCGGGTCTTGCCGTGAGTGCCGCGAAAGATCTTGCCACGCTTGGTGCGCTGGTCGCCCTTGCCCATGCGATGCTCTCAGGTGACGGGATGTTCGGCCGCCGCCTCGAGCGGCGCGCCGATGGATCGAATCTACCTAGGGGGACGGCGGTGCGCCTGCCGTTCAGCTCGGGCGGCCGGTATCGCGCGTGGCGGCGGCGGCGCCGCGAGTGAACGCGATGTAGTCGGTGGGCATCGGGACCCCGCCGCCGCGGCGCAGCGCCCAGGCGATCTGCCCGCGGTGATACGACCCATGCAGGCAGACGTGCAACAGGATGTCCTCGACGCTCGAAGTGAACGCCTGCCCGGCGCTGTTCGTGTACGTGACGTTGCGCGGCAGGTCGGACGGGCCGAGCGCCGCAACATACGTGATGAGCTCGCGCTGGTTCGCCTGCACCAGTCCCGCGCATGCCTCCAACGAGAGCGCCGGCCACACCGGGTGGCTCGGCGACTTGCCTTGCAGCCGGGCGAGCCACACGTGCTCGGCCGCGAGCACATGGGCGAACACCTCGAGACACGACGGATCGGGCTCCGTCGCGCTGCGCAGGGCGGCGAGCACGCGGTCGTCGGCCCAGGCAAGGTGCGCGATGAGTTGCGTGAGATGTCCCATCTGCAGCGCCTCAGGTGATCTCCTCGAAGGACGGCGAAGCGCGGCTCGAAATCCCGCCTTCCATGCTGCAACGGGAACGGCTCAACGGCAAGACTCGTCGCCAGGCGCGCTGGTGGGAGGACCGCTCGCGTCGCTATTTTCCGGTCATGCGCCCAACGCGGGCGCCCACACTTGGGGGAATCACGGCCGCCGTCACCCAGCTACCGGACACCCAGCCGCGGGTATCGCCCGGGCCGCCGCTTTCGACCAACGCCGACTTGCCGTCGAGTGAATTTGGCCTGGCGATGGGGTTCATCGTCGGGCACTACTTCCTCAACATGCAGGACCTCCACTACGGCTACTGGCCGGAGGGCCTGCCTGTCGAGCCCCGGAACATGTCCGAGGCGCAGGCGCGCTATACGGAGTTGCTGATGGCGCACGTGCCGGAAGGCGTCAAGAGCGTGCTGGACGTCGGATGCGGGGCGGGGAACACGGCCCGCAAGCTGCTCGAGCGCGGATATCGGGTCGATTGCGTGTCCCCCAACGGCTTCCTCACCGGCGTCGCAAAGACAGTGCTGGGGGACCGCGCAACCGTCTTCGAGACCCGGTTCCAGGATCTCGAGACCGACCGCCGCTACGACCTCATCTTGTTCAGCGAGAGCCTGTTGTTCATCCCGCTGGACCAGGCGTTCGCCAAGGCGCTGAGCCTGCTCACGCCACGCGGCCATGTTCTGATTACGGATATTTTCCGGGTCCCAGCCGAGGGGAAGAGCCCGATCGGCGGCGGCCACCAGCTGCCGGTGTTCCGCGAGACGGTCGCGCGATTTCCGCTCGAGCCGGTGAAGGATATCGACATGACCGAGGGCATCGCGCCGACGTTCGACCTGCTCGACGGCGCGTACCGCGAGGCGATTCAGCCCGCCTATCGCTTGCTCCTCGCTCGGATCACGCGTCGGCATCCGTGGGTCATGCGATTCGTGCGGTGGAAATTCCGGAAGTCGTTCCAGCGGTACGAGGACAAGCACTTCAGCGGGCGGCGCAACGGGGAGAACTTCAAGAAGTACAAGTCCTACCGCCTGCTCCTGTTCCGTCAGCGCAGCACGCCGCCGTCGATCGGGTAGGCCTGGCCGGTGACGAACGCCGCCTCGTCGGAGAGCAGGTACAGGACGAGCGCCGCCACTTCCACCGGTTTGCCCATCCGGCCCATCGGCTGATACGCCGACAGCTTCGCGAACATCTCCGCCTCACGGCCAGGGTAATTGCGCGCGAGGAACCCGTCTACGAACGGCGTGTGGATGCGCGACGGGCAGACGCAGTTGCAGCGGATGTTGCGCTTCACGTAGTCGATCGCGACGGACTTGGTCATCGCGAGCACCGCCCCCTTCGACATCCCGTAGGCGAAGCGCTCCTCCTCGCCGATGAGCGAGGCGATCGAGCCCATGTTGACGATCGCGCCGCCTCCACTGGCGAGCATATGGCGCACGCCAGCCTGCAGGCAGAGAAAGACGCCGCGCACGTTCACACGGTACAGCCGGTCGAGCGCCTCGCTGGTCGTCGTCTCGACCGTGCTCACGTGGGCAATCCCGGCGTTGTTGACGAGCAGCTGGATGCCGCCGTGCTCGGCGGCGATCTGGTCGAAGGTGCGGCGCACCTGCGCCTCGTCGGTCACGTCGCAGGCAAATGCGTGCGCCGCGCCACCCGATGCGCGGATTCCGACAGCGGTCTCCTCGGCGGGTCCACCATCCAGATCCAGCACCATCACGCGCGCGCAGTGCTCGGCGAGGATCCAGGCGATGCTGCGGCCGATCCCCAATCCGGCGCCGGTGACGATCGCCGTCTTGCCCTCGAGACTGAAGCGCAACGGACGCTTGTAACCTTCGGTGAGCTCGTAGCGTGGCTGCACCACGGGACCACTGCGGACCGACCGCCTGGGAACCGTCGTCGCCGGCGGGGCGGCCTCGACCTCGTTGGTGTCGCTCATGGCAGCGTAATCTGTCTCGAGAATCGCTGGAGTCCAGTTCCAGGGCCGAATGAATGTTGTGGCAGATGTTGTTGCAGGAGGTCCTCACAAATTTCCTCCGCCTAGGGATGCTTCAGGGACTCCGCGCGGCATCGAGCGCCGCCTTGATTCCTGCCATCACGTCGGCCGGAGGTCCGTCGGCCCAGAAGTGGATGTCGTACACCGCTGGCGTTTCCCCGATCAGGCGGTTGTGCACCGCGCTCGCGGCAATGCCGTGCGCGGCGAGGGCACCGACTACCGGGGCGACGCGATCGCCCAATACGGCGAGGTCCCCCGTCGCGAAGTATCGATCGGTTGTCACCGACTGGAGGCTGACACGACTGCCGTAGGCTTGGCCGGGGACGAGCCTCGCCCCGCGGAGACTGACCGGCGCCGAAACGAGGATGAAGCTGAGCTGCGCCACGTTGCCGCTGGCGCTGCCGCGCGCGTCGAGGGCTTGAAACACCGCCGCGGTGTCGATGGTGACCGGCGCCGTCGCCGGCAGCGACATCCCGCGTGGCGTGGCCGTGCGCGCGATCACCCGGTCGAGCCGGCGCGCCAGCTCGACGAGAGGCCCTTCGCCGTGCACGTGCAGATACGTCAACCGGGGTGACTCGCCGAGCAGCGGGTTGTAGACCGCTGTCACGGTCAGCCGTTGAGAGTCGATCGCGGCCTCGACCGCTCGCAGCTCCGCCTCGGTGACGACGAGGTCCCCCATGAGCGTCGCTACCTGTGCGGTCCCGCTGAACTTCGCCCAGGCGGTGAGGGAAAGGCGAGGCGAGACAGTTACGCCCCCAACACGCAACGTGAGGTCGCGGCGCGGGAGAGCGTACTGCATGTAGCCGGTCGTGCCGGTCGGCGACGCCTGGAGCACCCGGGCGACCGAGTCCCACGGGGCGGGCCGCTGCGCCCGAGCCGCCATAGGGGCGAGGCTGACGACCAGAAACAGCGAGAGCGAGCGGCGCATCGGTTCACGGGCCTTTCTGCGGATTCCAGGTATGGGTCTCGTCGCGGCGGTAGTTGAGCCACGCAAAGAGCGCGTCGTAGACGTCGAAACCGTGACGCAGCATCTCGTGATCGTCGGGGAAGTTATGCGACAAGCCGAGCGATATTGCGAGCAGGCCGGCACACTGTGGGGCGAGCTCGAGCCGGGCGGTGTCTGCACCGCGGACGATCACGGCGAGCTCCTGGAGGGCCGGGTCTAAAAGGCCGTATTTCCCGAGGAACGCGTCGAAGCTGCAGCGCGGCCCGTCATGGGACAGCTCCACCCCTTCGACGTCGTAGGGTGTGGCTCCCGTTTCGCGCGCCAGTCGCAGCACGTCGACGGGTGGGGCGAACAGGAATTCCCCCTGGCGGTCGATGAAACGCGTGATGAGCCAGGGGCACGCGACCCGATCGATCTTGGGATGTTCGCGGGTGATCCACTTCATCGGAGACCTCGTCGGTGGGCCCGCGCGCCCGGACCGGCCCTCAGCGCCGGACGCGGTAGAGCCGCTTCACCAGCTGCATCTGCCCCGTGTGATACACGTCATGTGACAGGATTCCCACGATCATTTCCCCGAACGTCCATTTTTTCGCCTGCGGCGGGACCCGGTTCCAACGGCTCAGCGGGAACCGTGCGAGGGCGCGCACCAGCCGCCGATGCTCATCCGCGAGTAAGGCGCGGTCGCGGGTCCAGGCGCGTTCATCGGGTGGCGCCGGGATGGCGGGCCAATTGGCGGGGCTTCGTGGAAAGCGCGGCACGTCCGGCTCGAGATGCCGCCGCACCGCGTAGTTCCAATAGGCGATGTGCAGGGCCAGCTCCCAGATACTGTGTCGGCCACGACCCGGCGCCCAGCGCGCCTGCGCGGCCGTCACGCCGCGCAATGCGCCGACCGGCGTCGGTCCGCCGTGCCAGGCCTGGCCGCGGGGCGGGTCGAGGGTGCGGAGGATGTGCCGCCGGACGTCGTCCGCGTTCACGGCTTGGGAGTGCTCCGCTGTGGCTGCCGGCACGCCGGCCACGCCCCCGGCTGCCCGTTGGCCTGCGGCGCGAACACGTCACGCCGGCCCCGCGGCATCCGCTCGGCGTCCTCGGCGGCGAGATAGACGAGCATCGCGGTGAGCGTCGCGTTGTTGCGGATGTCGTCCCACGAGATCTTGTCGTAGGTGTCGCGGTTCGTGTGCCAGGTGTAGGTCCCGTATTCCCAGCTCCCCGAGCCCAGTCCGAATCCGGGTGCGCCGCAGGTGACGAACGAAGCGTGGTCGGTGCCGCCGCCGCCGGGCGAGCCCGGGAATGAGAACGTGATGTGGCGCGTCAGGTCGGCGGGGATCTGCGCCAGGTAACGCGCCAGGTTGCCCGCGGCCATCGTGAAGCCCGACGAGGACAGCCGCTCGACCCGGCCGGTGCCGTTGTCCTGGTTGAAGAGGGCCTGCAGGCTGTCGGCGATCAATGGGTGATCCTGCACGAAGGCGCTCGAGCCGTTCAAACCCTGCTCCTCGCCGCTCCAGTGCCCCACGAGGATGGTGCGTCGCGGGGTGGGGTAGGCGAGCTTCAGAATCCGCATCGCCTCGAGCATCGTGATCGAGCCTGTGCCGTTGTCGGTCGCGCCCGAGCCCCCGTCCCAGGAATCGAAGTGCGCCGACAGCATCACGTATTCGTTGGGCCGCTCCGACCCGCGGATCTCGGCCACGACGTTGAACACCGGGACCTCCCCGCGCGCCTCGGACGTGGCCGCGAGCTCCACCACCGGCCCCTGGTTCTGCTCCGCCAGCCGGAACAGCAGCCCATAATCCTCACACGATACGTCCACCACCGGCACGTGCTCGGCCGTGGTCCCGAAGATCTTGTTCACGCCCCATCCCTGGGACCAGCCCGACGCGATAACCCCGGCCACCTGTGCGGCATCGAGGCGGCGGTGCAGCAAGGCGCCGGGATACCCCGTCCGGCCGACTCGCTGCGTCCAGGCCTGCTGCGCGGCGGTGCGGCGGGCCTTCATCGAATCCACGGTCGCGGGCATTGCCCAGCGTTCCCAACTCGTGTCAGGGCGACAGGTCGGTTGGGGGAAGGAAACGAGGACGAACTTCCCGTTTGCGTGCGGCAGCCACGCGGCGAACGCCGCGCTGTCCGCCACGTCCGGCAGCGTCACGACCGGCGCGCGCACCGCCCGCCCCCTCGGCGTGCCCGGGCTCCAGGCCAGCATCATCCCCTCGAGTGAGCGCACGCGCGGGGCGACGAGGTCGATGTGTGTCGTGCCGCGGCGCCAACCGCGCCAGGTGCCGTATCGCTCCTTGCGCGCCGTAATGCCCCAGGCTGTGTAGGTCTGCACCAGCCAGTCCTGCGCGGCTTCCATGGACGGCGAGGCAGTGAGCCGGGGGCCGAGCGAGTCGAGCAGCACCTGGGCGAGTGGCTGCGCCTTCGAGCTGTCCATGCCGAGGGCCCAGAGGCGGCGCAGCACTGGATTCTCGACGGTAAAGCCGGAGGGTTGGGGGAAGCCTTGGCCGGACGCGGAGGAAGTGGGGACCGTGAGAGCGAACGCGACTGGGAGTACGGACATGAATCGGCGCACGAGGATCTCCTTCGAATGGGCTGAGAATGACGGCGAGGCATTCCGAGCCTACGGAACGGTAGTCGTCCTCGGGTAAGGTGCCAACCGCGACGCTTCAGTCAAGGCTCGTCGCAACCAATGAGCCCAATCTGCAGCTTTCTGATCTCTGCGTACGCCTGCAAACGTCCGGGATTTGTTCACGGAGGCCCGGTCCGTGGGCTGAAGCCCCGGCTCGGCAGGTGGAGACGTCCTGAAGGACGTTGGAGGCTTCTCATGCCAGTACGCATCTATGCGCATCTGACGTGGACGACTTTCGCAAGACTACCCCTGGTCGATCAACCGGTAGCCGTTTTATTGCGGCGGTTCCTTCTTGGGGAGGCCAAGCGGCATGGAGCTCGCGTAGTGGAGGTCGGAATCTTGCGTGACCACATTCACCTGATCCTCGAGTTGCCGGCGGCGTTCGACGTTCCGCGATTGGTGCAGGGCTGAAGGGTGCAAGCGCGCGGATTGCCAATCGAGAGGGCGTCGCGCCTAGGGAGTCGCTGCGTTGGGCGCAGGGATACGACCTACGCTCCGTTCGGCCCGGTCAGCTTCGAAGCGCCGTCGGGTATCTGCGAGGGCAGGACCACCGGCACCAGGCGCCAAACCCAAAATGATCCGGCGTCCTTGAGGACGCCCGATTTGGCCGAGCCGGGGGTTTCAGCCCACGGAAACGACGGGGGGCTCGCGCACTCCGTCCCCTGGAGGGGGGCTCGGCCGGATGAGTCATCCTGACGGACGAGCGGCTCGCTACCGAATTACCCGAACACCTCCAGCGCAACCTCCACTTTCCCGAACGGGGCGCTCACCTGCACGCCCTGGACGATCCCGCGCACCCGCGCGAACATCTCCCGGGCGATCTGCACCCCTTCGGCCAGCGCCGCCTCCTTGCCTTTCTCCTGCGCTGCCCGCATGCGGGCCAGCACTTCGTCGGGCACCGACACCCCCGGCACTTCGTTCGCCAGGAACTCGGCGTTGCGCAGGCTGAGGAGCGGCCAGATGCCCGCGACGATCGGGATCCGGAAGTCCTCGACTCTCTTCAAGAAGGACTCGAGCTGCCGCGGATCGAACACCGGTTGCGTGACCGCGAACTCGGCCCCGGCGTCCACCTTCCAGTGGAACCGGGACAGTTCGCGGTCCGGATCCACCGCCGCCGGGTTGACCCCCACGCCGATCACCCAGCGCGTCGGTGTCCCGATAGGGTTGTTCCCGGGGTCGAGCCCGTGGTTCAGTCGGTACACGAGGTTGGTGAGCCCGATCGAGTCGATGTCGAAGACCGCGGTCGAGTCGGGGTAGGGCCCCATCTTCGGCGGGTCGCCGGTGATGATCAGAATATTGCGCAGCCCGGCGGCCGCGGCGCCCATGATGTCGGACAGCATGCCGAGCAGGTTGCGATCGCGGCAACAGTAGTGGATCACCGTCTCGAGCCCGACCTCGCGCTCGATCAGCATCGCCGACGGCAGTACCCCCATCCGGCTCTGGGCGCGCGGGCCGTCGGGGACATTCACGGCGTCCACGCCCGCCGCTTTGAGGGCCCGGCACTGGGCGAACATCGGCTCGGCGTTCACGCCTTTGGGCGGCACGATCTCGACGCTGGTCACGAACTCGCCCGCCGCGAGTTTCTTGCCCCAGCGCGACCGCTCCTCGAGCGGGACCTCGGCGACGCCGCCCGTCGTGGCGCTCACCACTTCGCGCGAGACCACGACGCTCGGTTGGCGCGGAGCGACGCTCGCCAGGTAGTCGCGCATCTTGCGGATGTGCTCGGGAGTCGTGCCGCAGCACCCTCCGATGAACCGCGCCCCCGCCTCGACCATGCGACGCGCGTAGCTCGCCATGTATTCCGGTGAAGCCAAATAGATCTTGCGGTCGCCCACATCCTTGGGGAGCCCGGCGTTGGGTTGCGCCGAGAGCGGCCGGTCAGTGGCCTTGGCCATCCGCTCGACCGCGTCGAGCACCCCGGCCGGACCGACCGAGCAGTTCACGCCGATCACGTCGGCGCCCCACTCCGCCAACTGGTGCGCGAAATCCTCCGGCGTCGTGCCGTAGGCGGTGAGGCCATCGTCGCCGATCGTCATTTGTGTCACCGCGGGGAGGTCGCACGCGTCGCGGACCGCGCGCAGGGCGGCGTGGATCTCTTCGACGTCGCTGA
Source organism: uncultured Gemmatimonadaceae bacterium (assembly GCA_964596925.1). Lineage (GTDB taxonomy): Bacteria > Gemmatimonadota > Gemmatimonadetes > Gemmatimonadales > GWC2-71-9 > DASTHG01. The sequence goes on from CAZQWQ010000072.1 coordinate 470,770, forward strand.
AGGTCTCGAGCACGAACCCGTCCACCCCGCCGGCGAGCAACCCGTCCACCTGGCGGCGAAACCGGTCCCGCGCCTCGTCCCGTGAAGTCGGACCGAACGGCTCGAGCCGGAGGCCGAGCGGCCCAATCGCCCCCACGACGCTCGCCCGGTCGCCCGCCGCGGCGCGTGCCAGCTCCGCCGCCACGCGATTGATGCGCTCCGTCTCGTCGGCGAGCCCGTGGGCGCCGAGCTTCACCGGGTTGGCGCCGAAGGTGTTGGTTTCGAGGATTTCGGCTCCGGCGCGGACGTACTCCTCGTGCACCTCGCGCACCAGCTGCGGTTGCTTGAGGGCGAGCTCGTCGTAGCAGACGTTGAGGAAGAAGCCCTTGGCGTACAGCATCGTGCCCATCGCCCCGTCGAAAAGGTGGACGCGATGATCGTCGATGAGTCCGCGGAGCGTGGGTGGAGAGATTCTCAGGCCTTTTAGCGGATTGTTTTACGTGGCCGCAATACGCCGTAAATCGCCACGAACCGATTGTCTGGGAGACAATGTAGCGCGACCCTCCAGAGACGGAAAGGCGTTGGGCGCACGCCTCGTCCGTGTGTATTTTTCCGTATGCCCAATCTCGCCTCCTTCCATCCACAAATCGTTCACTTCGTAATCGCGCTGCTCGCGGTCGGCATCGCCCTGCGGTGGCTTTCACTCACGGGCAAAGTGCCGTTCGCGGGCCCCGCGGCCGCGACGCTGCTGCTGCTCGGCACCGTCGCGGCGGTGCTCGCCGTGAGCTCCGGGATGGACGCGCACGGTCCGGTCGAGCGCATTCCCGGCGTGCGCGAGGCGGTTCAAACGCACGAAACGTGGGGTCACCGTACGCGCAACATCTTCCTTGGCGTCGCGGTACTCGAGATCCTCGGGTTGGTGATGATCCGCGTGCGGCCGGGCGTGCGCCGCTGGGCCGAGGTCAGCTCGGCGATCGTTGGGCTCGTGGGGGGCGTTGCGTTGTACCAGGCGGGCCAGCAGGGGGGCGAGCTGGTCTACTCCTATGCCGGTGGCGTGGGGATTCGGTCCGGGGATACGAGCGACGTCGAACGGCTGCTGGTGGCGGGGCTGTACGAGCAGGCGCTGGTGGATCGGGCGCGGCACAGGTCCGCGGAGGCCGCCGACCTGATCGAGCAGCTGGCTCGGCGCCTGCCCGGCGATACGACGGTACTGCTGTTGCGCATCGAGTCGCAGATCGTCGACCGCCAGGATCCAGAAGGAGCCCTGGCGGCCCTGAAAGGGCTCACGCTACCGGCCAACAACCCGCGCCTGCGGGTTCAGGCGGGCACCCTTACGGCGGATGCCCTGGTGGCCGCGGGACGCCCCGACTCGGCGCGTGCCGTGTTGCGGGCACTGATCGTGGAGTTCCCGACGTCCCGACGGCTCAAGGACCGCCTGACGCAGCTCGGAGGCTGACGCACCGTGTCGGACCTCGGCGCCGCCCGCTTTCAGATGGGGATGTCGCTCGCGTTTCACATCGTCTTCGCGGTGGTGGGGATCGCGATGCCGGTGATGATGGTGCTGGCCGAGCGGCGCTGGCGGCAAACGGGCGACCCGGTGCACCTCGATCTCGCGCAGCGATGGGCGCGGGGGACAGCCATCCTGTTCGCCGTCGGGGCCGTGTCGGGGACGGTGTTGTCGTTCGAGCTCGGACTCCTGTGGCCCGGGTTCATGCGGTTCGCGGGCCCGATCATCGGGATGCCGTTCTCGCTCGAGGGGTTCGCGTTTTTCACCGAAGCCATCTTCCTCGGCGTCTACCTCTACGGCTGGGACAAGGTGTCACCCCGCGCCCACTGGCTCGCGGGCGTGTTGGTCGCCGTGAGCGGGGCGCTGTCGGGCATCTTCGTCGTCATCGCCAACGCGTGGATGAACACCCCGGTCGGGTTCGAACCAGTGGATGGCCGGCCGGTGAACGTGCGCCCGCTCGCCGCGCTCGCAAACCCGGCGGCGCTGCACCAGGTCATCTACATGACGCTCGCCGCCTACACCGCGACCGGGTTTGCGGTGGCGGGGGTCCATGCCTGGCTGATGCTGCGCGGCCGCCGTGCCGCGTTTCACCGCCACGCGCTCAACATCGCGCTCCTGGTCGGCGCGCCGGCGGCGTTGCTCCAGCCGCTGTCCGGCCATTTCTCGGCGGGGAGCGTGGCGCGGCACCAGCCGGCAAAGCTCGCCGCGATGGAAGCGTTGTTCGAGACGCGCGCGGCGGCTCCCATGACGATCGGTGGCTGGCCCGACATGGACGCGCGCTACACGCGCTTCGGCATCGAAGTCCCGTATGCGCTGTCGCTGCTCGCGTTCAACGATCCGCGGGCAACGGTGCAGGGGCTCGACGCGTTCCCGCGCGAGGACTGGCCCAACGTGCCCGCGGTGCACTGGTCGTTCCAGGCGATGGTCGCCTGTGGCTTGTACCTCGCCATCGTCAGCATCTGGGCCGCCCGGCTCGCGCGCAAAAAGGCCGACCTCGGCACGCGGCGGGGATTCCTGTGGGCGGTGGTGCTGGGCTCCCCGTTGGGTTTCATCGCGGTCGAGGCCGGCTGGATGGTGACCGAGCTGGGCCGTCAGCCATGGGTCATCTACGGAGTGCTGCGCACCGCTGATGCCGTCACTCCGATGCCAGGACAACCGTTCCGCACGGGACTGTTCGCGCTGATCTACGTGTTTCTCGCGGTGGTCGTGGCGGTACTCCTGTACCGGCAGATCGTCCGCAGCCCGACGCACACCGGTGAATTCGCGGGGAGAGCCGAGTGAGCGCCGCGACGCTCGTGGCCGGGGTCCTCGTGCTGGCGCTCCACGCGTATGTGTTGCTCGGCGGGGCGGACTTCGGCGGTGGCGCATGGGACCTGTTCGCCAGGGGACCGCGCAAGGCCGCGCAGCGCGCCCTGGTCGCGCACGCCATCGGGCCGGTGTGGGAGGCGAACCATGTGTGGCTGATCCTCGCCATCGTGCTGCTGTTCACCTGTTTTCCACCGGCCTTTGAGCGCCTGTCGATTGCATTGAACCTGCCGCTCACCGGTGTGTTGATCGGGATCGTGCTGCGTGGCTCGGCGTTCGCGTTCCGCGGCTACGGCGGCGATCGTGACGCGGTGCAGCGCCGCTGGGGTCGGGTGTTCGCGATCGCGAGCCTCGTCACCCCGATCCTGCTTGGCGTCGCCGTCGGGGCGGTGGCCTCGGGCGCGACACAACCGCAGTCCCGGGACGTGGAATTCTTCGCCGGCTACGTCGCGCCGTGGCTCACACCGTTCGCGTTCGCCGTCGGGCTGTTCACGCTGGCGTGTTTCGCGTTTCTCGCCGCCGTTTACCTGACCCTCGAAGCGCAGGACCCAGAGCTGCGGGACGACTTCCGCGCCAGAGCGCTGGGGGCTGGTGTCGCGGTGTTCGTGACCGCGGCGCTGGCATTGCTGCTCGCTCGGCCGGTCGCCCCGCTGATGCGCTACGGGTTGCTCGCGTCCGTCTGGGCGCTGCCGTTCCAGCTCGCGACCGGGGCGTTCGCGATAGCGGCACTCGTGGCGTTATGGCGTCGATCCTACATCGTGGCGCGGTTCGCCGCGGCGGCGCAGGTGTCGCTGATCCTCTGGGGCTGGGCGTGGAGCCAGTTCCCTTACATGCTGCCGCCCGACCTCACGATCGCCGACGCGGCTGCGCCGGTCGCGACGCTGCACCTCGTCCTGGGGACGCTGGGAATCGGCGCAGCAGTCCTGTTGCCGTCACTGGCGTATTTGTTTCGCGTGTTCAAACGAAGCGCCGGGTCGTAGTCCCAGACCTACGACAGACGTCGTGCCACCCACCACGCGGCGATGCCGCCGACCACGAAGCCGAGCACGAGCCCGAATGCCCCCAGCAGCTTGTGACCTGCCGCCCCAACGAGGGTTGCCACGACGAAACTCACGAGCGCCTTCAGGAGTTTCACGGGTCGTCCAGGAGCAGGGCTTGCTCGACGCGTGCAGCGGTCATCCCATCCACGGTTACCGTCTTCCGTCGACTAGTTGCGCCGCGAACGATCGCAATGCTCCCGCGGGCGACACCGAGTCGCTCGGCGAGAAACCGTCGCAGTTCATCGTTCGCGGCGCCATCGATTGGTGGTGCGGCGAGCCGGACCCTGATCGCGTCCCCGTGACGGCCCGCGACTTCGGTCACCCGCGCCCGGGGCACCACGTGGAGGACGATTTTCGCGCTGGTCTTCACGCTGTCCGCTGATGATTAACGACTGATAACTGATGACTGCCAGCTAGAGCAGCACCCGCAACGCGAACAACTTCAGCACGTACAGTACGACCAACGCGACGACCGGGCTGAAATCGAACGCGCCCGTGGGCGGCAGCATGCGACGGATCGGCTCGACGAGCCAGTCGGTAAGCCAATAGACGGGCCGCATCCACCGCGAGTAGCGGAACGCGCTGAGCCACGAGGCGATCGCCCGGACGAAGACGGCCAGAAACAGCAGGTCGAACGCGATCTCGACCACGAGTGCGATCACCACCCGCGGGCCGCCGTGGGCTGCGCCGGTGAGAGAGTCCCACGCGTTCACGAGCCATTGCGCAAGCGAGACGACGAGGACGCCCACAATTGCCACGCCGATCACGAGCCACCACCCCGCGTGCGCCGGGCTGCCGCCGGCGCGCACTACCCGCCCTTCAACAGGACGGAGTAGGGGATCGGTCATCTTGCGCAGCCCCCGTCCCACAGGACCAAACGGCGAAACGCGCCGGGTGCGCACCAGCCACGACCCCGTGGCGACGAGCACCGCCAACACGAACACGGCGAACACGGTGTAGCGGATCAGGGCGAGCAGCGTCACGGACATCGTGGGTCTCTCACGCGAATGCTTCGCGCACGATCCTCGCTTGCTCCGCCTGGTGTGCCGCCGGGTATCCTTCGGCGGGACTCGAACGCTCGGGCCGCGCCACGTCGCGCAACGCTACCGCGAGGGGCGCGATGTCGCGGATCTTCGGCACGATGAACTTGCGTGCTCCCATGTTGCTCGGCTCCTCCTGCACCCAGACGATCTCCCGCAACCCGGGGTAGCGGCCGATCAGGTCGGCAAGCGCGGTCGCGGGGAACGGGTACAGCATCTCGAGGCGGCCGATCGCGACGTGCGACGCCTCGTTGCGCGCCGGAGACGCCAGCAGGTCGTAGTACACCTTCCCGCTGCACAGCACGAGGCGCGTCACCTGGTCCTGCCGGCCGGCGGCCGCGGCATCGTCGAGCACCGCGAGGAAACGGCCCGTGGTGAGGTCCTCGATCCGCGACGTGGCCGCCGGCAGGCGCAGCAGGCTCTTCGGCGTCATGATCACAAGCGGTCGCATGTCGGGATGCCGTCCCTGGCGCCGCAACAGGTGGAAGTACTGCGACGGCGTGGTGCAGTTCGCCACCCGGATGTTGCCTTCGGCGCCCAGCGCGAGGTAGCGCTCGAGCCGCGCGCTCGAATGCTCCGGCCCCTGGCCTTCGTAGCCGTGCGGCAGCAGCAGTGTGAGCCGTGAGGTCTGCCCCCACTTCGCGAGGCCGGCGATGATGAATTGGTCGATGATGATCTCCGCGCCGTTGGCAAAATCCCCGAATTGCGCTTCCCACAGCACCAGCGTTTGGGGTGCGGCCACGGCATAGCCGTATTCGAAACCGAGACACGCGAACTCGGACAGCGGGCTGTTGTACAGCTCGAATGGCGCGCGCGCCCCCGGAAGCTGCTGCAGCGGCGTCCAGGCCGCGCCGGTGACCGCGTCGTGCAGCACCAGGTGGCGTTGGCTGAAGGTGCCGCGCTCGGTATCCTGGCCGGTCAGCCGGATCGGGGTGCCCTGCACGAGGAGCGAAGCGAACGCCAGCGCCTCGGCGTGCGCCCACTCGATGCCGCCATCCGGGCCCACCGTTTCGCGGCGGCGCTCGAGCTGCTTCTTCAACTTGGGGTTCACCGTGAACCCGTCGGGCCAGGCGAGCAGCTGCGCGTTCAGCGTCGACAGCAGCTCCGCGGGAACGGCGGTGTCGGGTTCCGGGCTCTCGATGCGAGAGATGCGCTGCGGCTCGGCACCCTGGCTCGCCTGCGCGAGGCTCGCCTTGAGGGTCTGCTGGATCTGCGCCAATTCCTGGTAGGCTGCCTCCGCCTCCGCGGCGGCCTGCTCCGCGGTCACCAGACCGTCCCCGACGAGCTGGGCCGCGTATTTCTCTCGCGCGGTCGGCGTGCGTTTGATGGTCTCGTACATCAGGGGTTGCGTGTACGCCGGCTCGTCGGCCTCGTTGTGGCCGTGCCGCCGGTAGCCCACGACATCGATCACCACGTCGCCGTGGAACTTCTCCCGGTACATCATCGCGAGCCGCACCGCCGCGAGGCATGACTCGGCGTCGTCGGCGTTGACGTGAATGATCGGCACGTCGAACCCTTTGGCGAGGTCGCTCGAGTAATCCGTCGAACGCTCGTCCCGCGGGTCAGTGGTGAAGCCGATCTGGTTGTTCGCAATGAGGTGGATCGTGCCACCGGTGGCGTAGCCCCGGAGCCGCGCCAGGTTGAGCGTCTCGGCTACCACGCCCTGACCGGGGAATGCCGCGTCGCCGTGGATCAGGACCGGCAGCGCCACGGTGCCGTCGTGCAGCGCCTCCTGGCCGCGCCGCGTGGTCTGTTCGGCACGGGCGCGACCCTCCACCACGGGGTTCACCGCTTCGAGGTGGCTCGGGTTGGGGGCGAGCGTCACCGTCACCGCTTTGCCTGCGGCGGTCTGGTAGGTGCCCTCGGCGCCGTGGTGGTATTTCACGTCGCCGGTGCCGCCTTCAGGTGTCAGCGTTCCTTCAACGTGCCGTCCACCTTCAAACTCGGCGAAGATCGTCTCGTAGGGCAGGTTCACGACGTGGGCCAGCACGTTGAGACGCCCGCGGTGCGCCATGCCGATCACGACTTCGCGCGCGCCGCCCGAGCCCGCGAGCTCGATCGTGAGATCGAGCATCGGCACGAGGGTGTCGAGGCCTTCGATGGAGAAGCGCTTCTGGCCGAGGTACGTCTTGTGCAGGAACCGCTCCAGGGTTTCGACCGCCGTGAGCCGGTGCATCAGGGCGCGCCGCTCTTCGAGCGTGAGCGGCCGGCGATGCAGGCCCGATTCGACCACCTGTCGCAACCACACGCGTTGCTCGTGGCTCGCGATGTGCTCGACCTCGTATGCGATGGTGCCGCAATAGGTGGCGTGCAGGTTCGGGTACGCCTCGGCGAGCGTGGCGCCGGGGACATAGATGCGCAGCACCTCGGCGGGGATGCGCGCCATGACCTCCGGCGTGAGGCCGAGGGGACCGAGCTCCAGGGCCGGGTCGCCGGGCGGCGCGGAGCCCAGCGGGTCGAGCCGGGCCGCCATGTGGCCGAAGTGGCGGTGCGCTTTCACGAGCCCCATCGCGGCGGCCACATGCTTGAGGTCCTCGACGGACACACTCTCGGTTGCGCCCGGGTGCGCGGGTTTTTCCGGTGCGCTGACGGCTGAGGGCTGAGCGCCGACGGCTGTCAGCCCCGTGCTCGCGATCACCCCCTCATAGAACCCGTCGTCGCCCTGGAGCAGGGCCTCGAGGCGGCGCAAGAACAGGCCCGACTCCGCACCCTGGATGATGCGGTGGTCGTAGGTGCTGGTGATCGTCATGAGCTTGGCGCCCGCGAGATCGCGGATCGCGCCGGTGGCGATGATCGAGCCCTGCCCCTTCATGAGGCGCGGCACGGAAGCGACGGTGCCGATCGTGCCCGGGTTGGTCAGCGTGATCGTCGCACCGGCGAAGTCGTCGGGGACGAGGCGGTTGGTCCGTGCTTTCTCCACCAGCGACTCGTAGGTCGCGTGGAACCGCGTGAAGTCCATGGCCTCGGCGTGCTTCAGCACCGGAACGACCAGCCCGCGGCTGCCATCCTTGCGTTCCACGTCCACCGCGAGGCCGAGGTGGATTCCGTCGGGGTCGAAGCGGTGCGGCTTGCCCTCCACCTCGTGGAACGCGCGCACCATCATCGGGAACTGCTTCGCCGTCTGAACGATGGCGTACCCGATCAGGTGCGTGAACGAGATCTTGAGGCCGCGCGTGCCGAGCTGCGCGTTCAGGGCCTTGCGCCGCGCGTCGAGCACGTCGACGCCGATTTCGCGGAACGACGTCGCCGTCGGCACGGCGAGCGACTCGGTCATGTTCTGCACGAGCCGGGCGGCGGGACCGGAGATGGGGGTCAATCCCTGCGGTGGCGGAGCGGCGGGGCCGGCGGCCGGTGGCGGAGCCTGCGCGGCGGCGACCGCCGCCTCCCGTTTTTCGGGTGCCACCTCGGATCGCTCGGTGGGGATGACAGGCAGCTCGGCCAGCTTCCCGTTGTCGAACAGCTGGCGCCACTCTTCCGAGACCGAGGCGGGGTCGCGCAGGTACTGCTCGTACATGACCTGCACGAAGGCGGCGTTGTTGGTACCGAAGACGAACTCGCTCACGTGCTGCAATCTAATCAGGAAGAAGCCATCAGCCATCGGTCGTCGACTTGTTCCCGGAAAGGGTATATGGCGGGCTTACCCGCTAGGCGCGCAACGGCACATCGCTCTGGCGGCCGTTCCAGCGACGGGCATATTTCATCGTCGTTCCTCTTCCAGGTGGACACCCGTTTCGAAACGAATTGCACCGGGCAAGTCCCGGATCCCAGCGGGCGAGACGCGCGCTCGTGATCGCGGCGCCGCCCTCATGCGGCTCAGCACCGCCATCGCCGCGGCGGAAACCGAAACGGACATCTGCCGCGCGGTTTCCGGCGGGTTGCGCGACGACGCCCTCGGCTACGATTTCGTGGCGCTGCTCCTCGTGGACGATGCGACCCGCGACCGCGTGCTGGTGGCAAGCTCCGGCTGGGCCGACGCCCCGGCCGGCCTGCGGGTCCGTCCAGGCGAAGGACTGAGCGAGCGCCCCCTCCTCGACGGCCAACTCCACTACACACCGCAAGTCACGCACGACACCCGCTACTTGCCGACCCGCAACGAAGGGTCGGAAGTGGACATCCCGCTGATGATCAACAAGCGGCTGGTAGGCGTGCTGGTCGTGGAAAGCAATCGCCCCCACGCCTTCGACGCCGACGACTTCGAGATCCTCACCGCGGCCGCCAACCAGGCGGGCATCGCCATCGGGCGGGCCCGGCTGCTCGCCGCGGAGCGACAGCGCGCCGACGAGCAGGAGGCGCTGGGCGCTACGATGGCGGATCTCTCCGCGCAGCTCGAGCTGTCCACGCTGCTGCAGGCGGTGCTGGAGCGCGCCGTGGCCCTGCTGCACGTCAGCCATGGCGAGCTGGCGATTCACGATGCCGCCAAGCAGGAGCTGGAGGTCGTCGCGAGTCACAACGTGGGCAAGCGCGACACGACCGGCACGCGGATGGCCGTCGGCGAAGGGGCCATGGGACACGTAGCGCGCACGCGCGAGCCGCTCATCATCGACAACTACCGGGAGTGGGCGGGTCACTCGCCGCAGTACGCCCAGGTGGATTTTCACGGCGTGATGGTCGCGCCGCTCCTGATCGGCGGACAGCTCGTGGGAGCGATCGCCTTCATGGACCGCGATCCGACCCGCCGCTTCGGCGCCGACGATCTCCGGTTGCTGAATCTGTTCGCGCCCCAGGCCGCGATCGCGATCGAGAATGCACGCCTGTTCACCGCCGCGCAGGAGCAGAAGCAGTATTTCGCGGAGCTGGTGTCGAACAGTCCCGTGGCGATCGTCACGCTGGACGTGCAGCACAACGTCGTCTCCTGCAACCCGGCGTTCGAAAAGATGTATGGCTATCAGGAGGCGGAGGTAGTCGGCAGGAAACTGGATGACTTCATCACCACCGAGACGACGCGATCGGAAGCCGTCGGCTACACCGAGCAGGCGCTCGCCAGCCGGCCGGTGCAGGTCATCAGCCAACGGCGGCGCAAGGACGGCAGCCTCGTCGACGTGGAAGTCCTGGGCGTGCCTGTCGTGGTCAACGGCCGGCGCGTCGGCCTCATGGCGCTGTACCACGACATCACGGAGCTGCTGCGGGCCCGGCGCGACGCCGAGGGCGCCAACAGCGCCAAGAGCCAGTTCCTGGCGAGCATGAGTCACGAGCTGCGCACCCCGCTGAACGCAATCATCGGGTACAGCGAGATGCTCCAGGAAGATGCCGCCGATCGCGGTGAATCCGCGTCCGTGCCGGATCTCCAGAAGATCCACTCCGCGGGGAAACACCTGCTGGCCCTGATCAACGACGTGCTCGATTTGTCGAAGATCGAGGCCGGCAAGATGCAGCTCTACCTCGAGACGTTCGAGGTGGCCCCGGTGGTGGAGCAGGTGGCGAGCACGGTGCGACCGCTGGTAGAAAAGAACGCCAACCGGCTCGTGGTACACTGCGCGGCGGACCTCGGCACGATGCACTCCGACGTCACCCGGATCCGTCAGGTGTTGCTCAACCTGCTCTCGAACGCGAGCAAGTTCACTGACCACGGGAACATCACGCTGGAGGTGGAACGCGACGGCCCCGAGGTCATGTTCCGGGTGCGGGACACGGGAATCGGGATGACGGCGGAGCAGTTGGGGCGCCTGTTCGAAACCTTCTCGCAGGCCGAAGCGTCGACCGCGGCCAAGTACGGCGGCACTGGGTTGGGGCTCGCGATCAGTCGCCGGTTCTGTCAGCTGATGGGCGGTGACGTGGATGTGGCCAGCGAGGTTGGCGTGGGATCCACGTTCACGGTGCGGTTGCCGGCGGAGGGTCCGGTCGAGGCCGCGCCGCTCGCGGATGCGGGGAAGCCTGGGCATGCCGGTGCGGCCGGGACGGTCCTGGTAATCGACGACGATGCATCGGCGCGCGATCTGGTGACGCGCTTTCTCGAAAAACAGGGACTGGACGTCATCGGAGCAGTGGATGGGGCGGCGGGCCTGAAGGCCGCGCGCGCCCGCCGCCCTGACGTGATCACCCTCGACGTCGTGATGCCGGGGCTGGACGGGTGGGCGGTGCTGACGGCGTTGAAGGGCGACCCGGTGACGGCGGAGATCCCGGTCGTGATGCTGTCGGTGGTGGACGAGAAAAACCTAGCGTTCGCACTCGGCGCCTCGGAGTACCTCACGAAGCCCATCGACCGGGACCGGCTCACCCGCGTTTTGCGGAAGTACGAGCGGGCGGGGGCGCCACGGCGGGTGCTCGTGGTCGAGGACGACGGTCTGACGCGCGCCGCGCTGCGACGGGCCATGGAAAGCGAGGGCTGGGAAGTGGTCGAAGCGGAGCACGGCCGGATGGCGCTGGAGCGGTTCGCGGACCGGGTGCCCGACCTGGTGTTGCTCGACCTCATGATGCCGGAGATGAACGGGTTCGAATTCCTCGAGGCGCTGCGCGCCCGGGAGTCCTGGCGTGCGGTGCCCGTGGTGGTCATCACGGCCAAGGAGCTGACCGACGAGGACCGCCGGCGGTTGAACGGCGGGGTCGAGCGGGTCGTGGCGAAGGGCGGACGCGGGCTCGAGGCGCTCGCGGCGGCGGTGCGGGAGCATCTCACGTGACGGACTCGCGGCGGGCGGCTCCGCGGCGTTCGAGCCCGAAGCGACTGCGGGACGACATGGCGCGGCGGCAGGCCGCGCTGCTGCGGCTCACCACGGCGATCGCCGCGGCCACCGATGAAACCGAAGTGTACCGCTCGATGGTCAACGGCCTCCACGACGAAGCGCTGGGATACAACTTTCTCGGCGCGTTTCTGCTCGACGCCGCGACGGGCGACCGCGTGCTCCAGGCGTCGGTGGGTTGGCCGGATGCGCCGCACCACTGGCGCGTGCATGCCGGTCAGGGCTTGAGCGAGCGGGCGCTCGAGGACGGCACGCTCCACTACACGCCGGACGTAACCCGCGCCGCGGCCTATCTCCCCAGTCTCGCCAGCGGGTCGGAGCTGGATGTGCCGCTGCGGGTGGACGGCAACACGATCGGCGTGTTGGTCGTAGAAAGCAGCGAGCCCAACGCCTTCGGCGAGGAGGATTTCGAGATCCTCACTGCCGCGGCGAATCAGGCCAGTATCGCGATCGGCCGGGCCCGGCTGCTTGCCGAGGAGCGCCAGCGCGTCGACGAACACAAGGCGCTGCTGGACACGATGGCTGACCTGTCGTCCGATCTCGAGCTGCCCCGGGTACTGCAGGCCGTGCTGAATCGGGCGGTCACGTTGCTGGGGGTGACCGGCGGCGAGGTGGCGATCTACGAGGAGCAGGTGAAGCAGCTCGTCGTCGTCGCGAGCGAGAACATCGGGAAGGACTCGACCGGGACGCGGCTCGCGCTGGGCGAAGGCGCGATGGGGCACGTCGCGCAGACCCGGGAGTCGTTGATCATCCCGTCCTATCACGAATGGCTGGGCCGCTCGGGGAAATACGCCGACGTGACCGTCCACTCCGTGATGGCCGCGCCGCTGCTCATCGGCCGGCGGCTGGTGGGCGCCATCGCCACGGTGCACTCGGATCCGCACCGCATCTTCGGACCCGAGGACCTGCGGTTACTCACCATGTTCGCGCCCCAGGCCGCGATCGCGATCGAGAACGCCCGACTCTATGCCGCGGCGCAGCGCCAAAAGCAGTACTTCGAGGAACTGGTGTCGAACAGCCCGGTCGCGATCGTCACACTGGACACGAACCACAACGTGGTGTCCTGCAACCCGGCGTTCGAGCGACTGTTCGGATACTCGCAACGGGAGGCCATCGGTCGCAACTTGGACGAGCTGGTGTCGACCGAAGACACGCGGCGGGAGGCAGTCGAGTACACGCGCCAGGCGTTGGACCGCCCGATTCATGGCATCGGCCGCCGGCGGCGCCAGGACGGGAACCTGGTGGACGTGGAGGTGCTCGGCGTGCCGGTGATCGTGAACGGCGAGCGGGTCGGCGTGATGGCGCTCTATCACGACATCACCGAGCTACTGCTGGCCCGGCGCGACGCCGAGGCCGCCAACAGCGCCAAGAGCCAATTCCTGGCAAGCATGAGCCACGAGCTGCGCACGCCGCTCAACGCCATCATCGGCTACAGCGAGATGGTGCAGGAAGAAGTCGAGGAGCTGGGACAGCCTGAGCTCGCCTCCGATCTGACGAAGATCCGGACCGCGGGCCGGCACTTGCTGGCGCTGATCAACGACATCCTCGATCTGTCGAAGATCGAGGCGGGGAAGATGGAGTTGTTCCTCGAAACGTTCGAGATCCGGACCCTGGTCGACGAAGTGGTCGCCACGGCGCGGCCGCTGGTGGAGAAAAACGCCAACCGCCTGGTGGTGGAGGTGGCGCCGCAACCCGGGGCGATGCGCGCCGATCTGACGAAGGTGCGCCAGATGCTGCTCAACCTGCTGTCGAACGCCGCCAAATTCACCGAGCGGGGCACGATCACGCTGGCCATCGAGCGCGAGCGCGACGAGGTGTCCGGCGGCGAGGCTGTCGTGCTGCGCGTGAGTGACACCGGCGTCGGGATGACGCCGGCACAGATGGACCGACTGTTCGAGGCGTTCGCCCAGGCGGAGGCGTCGACGACCAGCAAGTACGGCGGGACGGGCCTCGGGCTCGCGATCACAAAGCACTTCAGTCAGATGATGGGGGGCGACGTGACGGTGCAGAGCGAGTTGGGAAAGGGTTCGACGTTCAGCGTCCGCCTCCCGGCCACCGTGGCCGGAGGCGCGTCGTGAGCGACCGCGCCGGGCTGCTCCGGTCCGCCCTGCTCGGCCTGAGCAATCGGATCGCCGAAGCCCAAAACGAGGACGACGTGTGCCGCAGCCTCGTCGAGAGCCTGCGCCATGAGGCATTCGGCTTCGAGGGCGTCGGGCTGTATCTCGCCGGCGCGACCGTCTTCGAACCCACCCTGCGCGCGCGAGACGGCGATTTTCGCATCGGCGACGCGTCGCGCTCTGAGCTGAAGCTGCCGCTGCGCATCGACCAGAACGCCATCGGTGAGGTCGTCGTGCAGCGTGCCGGGGGTAGCGCCTTCGAGCAGGGCGACCTCGAGATTCTCGCGGCGGCGGCCAACCAGGCCGGCATCGCCATCGGGCGCACGCGCCTGCTCGAGGCCGACCGGCTGCGGCTGGCCGAGCAGCGGGCGCTGCTCGATACCCTGGCGGACCTCTCAGGGAAGCTGGAGCTGGACAAGCTGCTCCAGGCCGTGCTCGGGCGCGCGGTGGCGCTGCTCGACGTCACGGGCGGCGAGCTCGCCATTTTCGACGAGCGCGCCCAGCAGCTGGTCATCGTGGCGAGCCACAACATGGGCACCGACGCCGTCGGGACGCGGATGGCCCTGGGCGAGGGGGCGATGGGACACGTCGGCCAGACGCACGAACCGCTGATCATTCCGCGGTACCAGGAATGGGGCAGCCGCTCGGCGCAGTACATCCGCAGCACGATCCAGACGGTCATGGCTGCGCCGCTACTCATCGGCGAGCGCCTGGTCGGCGCGATCGCCAGCGTGCACTCGGATCCAGGCCGGACCTTTGGTCAGCGCGATTTGCGCCTGCTCAATCTGTTCGCCGCCCAGGCGGCCATCGCGATCGAGAACGCCCGGCTGTTTACCGCCGAGCGCGAGCGCGCCGAGGAGCAGGAGGCGGTACTGGACACGATGCAGGACCTTTCCGGAGAGCTGGAGCTGGAGAAGGTGCTGGAGCGCGTGTTGCAACGAGCGGTGGCCTTGCTGGGCGTCACCGGCGGGGAGCTGGCCACCTACGATGAGTCCCGGAAGGATCTCGTGATCGTCTCCAGTTACAATCTGGAAACGAACGCGGTCGGGACCCGCATGGCACTGGGGGAAGGGGCGATGGGTCAAGTGGCCCAAACCCACGAGCCGCTCACGATCCCCCGCTACCAGGAGTGGGCGAAGCACTCGGCGAAGTACGAGCGCTCGAGCATCCAGTCGGTGATGGCGGCGCCGCTGTTGATCGGCACCCGGTTGGTTGGTGCCATCGCGAGTGTGCACTCCGATCCATCGCGCGAGTTCGGCGAGGCGGACTTGCGGCGTCTGATGATGTTTGCGCCCCAAGCGGCGATCGCCATCGAGAACGCCCGGCTGTTCTCCGCCGCGCAGCAGCATGTCGAGGTGCTGGTCCGCAACAACCCGGTCGCCATCGTCGATCTCGGCCTCGACAACACCATCACCTCCTGCAATCCGGCGTTCGAGCGGCTGTTCGGGTACCGGGAAGACGAGGTGAAAGGTCAGAATCTCGATCGATTGGTCACGAACGAGGGAACGCTCGTTGAGGCGCTGGCGTACACGGAGCGGGCGGTGCAGGGCGGCCGAGCCACCTCCGGCATCGGGCGACGGCGTCGCAAGGACGGGTCGTTCGTGGACGTGGAAATCCTCTCCATTCCCGTCACGGTGGGCGGCGAGAGGATCGGGATGATCGCGCTGTATCACGACATCACCGAATTGCTCCAGGCGCGCCACGAAGCCGAAGAGGCCAACGAGACCAAGAGCCGGTTCCTGGCGAGCACCAGCCACGAGCTGCGGACGCCGCTGAACGCCATCATCGGCTACAGCGAAATGCTGCAGGAGCAGGCCGAGGAGGATGGCCACCCCGGGTACATCCCCGACCTGGGCAAGATCCATTCGGCTGGTAAGCACCTGCTCGCGGTGATCAACGACATCCTCGATCTCTCCAAGATCGAGGCGGGCAAGATGGAGTTGTACCTCGAGACCTTCGAGCTGCGGCCGGTGATCGACGACGTCGCGACCACGGTACGCCCGCTGGTGGAGCAACACGGCAACCAGTTCGAGCTGCAGGCCGCTGCGTCGCTGGGCGCGATGCGCGCCGACGTCACGCGGGTGCGCCAGGTGTTGCTGAACCTCCTGTCCAACGCTTCGAAATTCACCGATCATGGACGGATCACGCTCGCGGTCGAACGCGTTGGGGCAGAGATGGTGTTCCGCGTGCGCGATACCGGCATCGGGATGACGCCCGAGCAGTTGGGAAAGCTGTTCCAGGCATTCGCTCAGGCCGATGTGTCTACCGCGAGCAAGTACGGCGGCACCGGACTCGGCCTGGCGATCAGCCGGCGGTTCTGCGAAATGATGGGCGGTGATGTCACCGTTGAAAGCACGCCGGGATCGGGGTCGACCTTTACCGTGCGGCTTCCGGTCACCGTGCAGGAGGCCGCCCAGGAAGCGGCGAGCTGGCCTCAGCCGGCCGGTGAGCCGCTCGGCACCGTGCTCGTCGTGGACGACGACCCGGGCGTGCGAAATCTGCTCGGCCGGTCGTTGAGCCGGGACGGCTTCCGCGTCGAGACGGCCGCGGACGGGACCACCGGCCTGCGCCTGGCCCGGGAGCTCCGTCCAGACATCATAACCCTCGACGTCCTGATGCCGGACATGGACGGATGGGCAGTACTTTCCGCACTCAAGAGCGACGCCGATCTCGCGGAGATCCCGGTAGTCATGCTGACGGTCGTCGACGAGAAGCCGATGGGGTTCGCCCTGGGGGTCGCGGAGTATCTCACCAAGCCGATCGACCGGGCGCGGCTCGCGGCTGTGCTGCGGCGGTACGCACCGGGCGAGTCGGCCCGCACCGTGCTCATCGTCGAAGACGATGTGGCGGCGCGCCGCGTGATGCGGCAAGAGCTCAAGAAAGGTGGTTGGCGCGTTCTCGAAGCGGCCAACGGCCGGATCGCGCTCGAGCAGCTCGCCGAGCACCCGCCGGATCTCGTCCTGCTCGATCTGGTGATGCCCGAAATGGACGGCTTCGAGTTCCTCGAGGAGCTGCGGAAGCGCGACGGCGACCGGCGCGTCCCCGTCGTGGTGATCACGGCAAAGGACCTGAGCGACGAGGAGCGGCGGCGCTTGAACGGCGGAGTGGAACGGGTGGTCCACAAGGGCGGCCAAGGACCGGAGGCGCTGCTTGCCGAGGTCCGGAGTCTGGTCGCCTCGGGCGTGGCGTCCGAGAAAGGGAGTCGGTAATGGCGAAGATTCTGCTGGTCGAAGACAATGAAATGAACCGCGACATGCTCTCGCGTCGCCTTCAGCGCAAGGGCTACGAGGTGAGCATGGCGGTGGACGGCCGCCAGGGCGTCGAGATGGCCCGGGCCGGCGGGTTCGATCTCATCCTCATGGACATGAGTCTGCCTGAAATCGACGGCTGGGAGGCGACCCGCCAGCTGCGGGCGGTGCCGGAGACCCAGACGGTGCCGATTATCGGTCTGACGGCGCACGCCATGGCGGGAGACCGGGAAAAGGCGCTCGAGGCGGGGTGCAACGATTACGACACCAAGCCGGTCGAGCTGCCCCGGTTGCTCGCGAAGATCGAAGCGCTGCTGGGCGGCCCCAAGTGAGCGCGGGAGAATCGGGCGCCGCGCTGACGCCGGAAGCGCTCGCCGAGCTTCGACACGACCTGCGGACACCGCTCAATCACGTCATCGGATATTCGGAGATGTTGTTGGAAGACGCCGCCGACCCGGCGCTGGCGGAGCGTCGGGCGGGGCTTGAAGAGACGCTCGGCGCGGCGCGCGAGGCGCTCGATTTGATCAACGCGACGCTTGGTGCGGCCCGCGGCGCCGGGGCGGGTGAAGTGGCGCAACTGTACGACGCGTTGCGTGGGCCACGGGGACGGATCGTGGCGGCGATCACCGCCCTCTTGCCAGGTACGGCCGATGGACGGGACGGCTCGTTCAGCGACGATCTCCAGAAAATTCTGGGAGCCGCCGAGCGACTCGTCCCGTCCGGGGCGGCGGGGCCTGTCGCCCCCGTGGCGCGGACGTCGGAGCCCGCGCCGGCCCCCCTGCCGGATGCGCCAGGAATGTCACAGGCTCGGATCCTGGTCGTGGACGACGGCGCCGAGAATCGCGACGTGCTGCGCCGGCGGCTGGAACGCTCGGGCCATGCGGTGGAAACGGCTGAACACGGCCGCCGTGCCCTCGAGCTGCTCGCCGCGCGGCCGTTCGATCTCGTCCTGCTCGACGTGCTGATGCCGGAGCTCGATGGCTTCGCCGTGCTGGAAGCGATCAAGGGGAATCCGGCGCTGCGGGACATCCCGGTGATCATGATCTCGGCGCTCGACGAGATGCCGAGCATCGTGCGTTGCATCGAGCACGGCGCGGAGGACTTCCTCCACAAGCCGTTTGACCCGGTGCTGCTGCGCGCCCGCATCAACGCTTCACTCGAGAAAAAGCGGTTGCGGGACCAGGAAATGGAGTATCTGCGCGAGGTCGGCCGCGTGATCGAGGCGGCGACGGCGGTGGAAGCGGGGACGTATCAGCACGGCGCCCTCGGCCCGGTAGCCCGGCGGGCGGACGAGCTGGGTCGACTGGCGCGCGTGTTCGACAGCATGGTGCTGCAGATGAAGGCGCGGGAAGGGCGGCTGCGGGATCAGGTGCGAGATCTGCGACAGGAGATCGAGCAGGCGCGGCGTGATACGAAGGAGTCTCCGCTCGCCGTCGATGGCGGAAACCTGCGATCGGGAGAGCGGCTGGCCCAGCGCTACGAGATCCAGTCGGTCCTGGGACGCGGCGGGATGGGCACCGTGTATCGGGCGCGAGACATCGAGCTCGAGGAAGTCGTGGCGATCAAGACGTTGCGGCCCGAGTTCATGACGGATGCGACGCTGCTCGAGCGTTTCAAGGACGAGATCCGGCTCGCGCGCCGGTTGTCGGACCAGAACATCGTCCGCACGCACGACTTCGGGGAGTGGTCGGGCGTGTACTACCTGACGATGGAGTATGTCGAAGGGATCACGGTGCGTGAGCTGATCGATACACGCGGCCGGCTCGGCGTCTCCTCGACTCTGGCGATCGCCGCGCAGCTCGCGCACTCGCTGGCGGTGGCGCACGAGCACGGCGTGATTCACCGGGACATCAAGCCGCAAAACTTGCTGCTCGATGCGGCGGGCGTCCTCAAGGTGATGGACTTCGGGGTGGCCCGGCTGGCAGAGCGCACGACCTCTGTGACGGAGGCGGGGCTTGTCCTCGGCACGCCGGCGTACATGCCGCCGGAGCAGCTGATGGCCGAACAAGTCGACGCCCGCAGCGACCTGTACGCGGCGGGCGTCGTGTTGTACGAGTGTCTCACCGGCCAGGCGCCGTTTCAGGCGGCCACGGTGATGTCCCTTGTGGCGAAGCTGCTCACGCAGGAGGCCGAGCCGCCGGAGTCACTGAACTCCGAAGTGCCGCCGGCCCTTTCCGCCCTGGTGCTGCGGCTGCTCGCCAAGAAACCGGAAGACCGGGTGCAGACGGCGGCCGATCTGGTGCAGCAGTTGGCGCCGCTGGGGTGAGAAGGAACGAGCGCGGGCACCCAGTTGAGGTCCTAGCACTGCATCGGTGAGAGGAGTCGATGCCGCAGCCCGACCCCGCTGCAATAGACGTCGTCGTCATTGGTGAGGCGCTCGTCGACCTATTCTCGCATGGCGCGGTGCCCGGCGGCGCCCCGTTCAACGTCGCGCGCAACCTCGCCGCCCTGGGGCGCCGGCCGCTCATGATCACGCGCATCGGCCCCGACGAGCTCGGCGCTGCCATCGCGCGCCAATTCGACCACTTCGGCATGGATGGCACCGGCCTGCAACGCGATGCGACCCTGCCCACCGGCACTGTGCAGGTCACGCTCCACGACGGCCAACCCCGGTTTCACATCCCCCCGATCAGGCGTGGGACGCGCTCGATACGGTTCTCACCCGGCGCCTTGTCGCGCACGCGCGACCGGCCATCGTGTACTACGGCACGCTGGCCCAACGCAGCCCACGCTCGCGCACGGCGATCCAGACGGCGCTGGCCGCCACACCGGCCCTGCGTTTCCTCGACGTGAACTTGCGCGATACCTCCGTCGCGACGCCGCCCAACGAGGTGCTCGCGCTGGAGTCCCTGCGCGAGGCCCACGTCGTGAAGGTCAACGAGGACGAACTAATCCAACTACTCGACTGGTTCGTGGACCACGCGCGCGCGGCGTCCGCGCTCCCCGACGCGATCGCCCGCCTGATGCGGCAGTTCGCCTTGCGTCGTCTGATCGTGACCCGCGGAGCCGAAGGCTACGCCGCCTTCGACGGGGCGGGGGATCGCATCGCGTCGGGCTCCGGGATCGCCGCCACCGTGGTGGACACGGTGGGTGCCGGCGATGCATTCTCCTCGGTCGTCCTGCTGGGCGAGCTCGAGGCCTGGCCGCTCACGGAAACGCTGGCGCGCGCCAACGCCTTCGCGGCTGCTGTGTGCACGCTGCCCGGCGCCGTGACCGACGATCGCGACTTCTACGAGCAGTGGCGCCGCCGCTGGGGCCTGCTGCCACACGCCAACAGAGGCTGAGAAATGTCCAAGCCCCACTTGTCGTTCTGGCAGATCGTCAACATGAACGTCGGGTTCTTCGGCATCCAGTTCAGCTTCGGTCTGCAGCAGAACAACATGAGCCCGATCTACAAGTACCTCGGCGCCGACGAAGCCACGCTGCCCCTGCTGTGGCTTGCGGGGCCGATGACCGGGCTGATCGTGCAACCGATCGTGGGCGCCATGAGCGATCGCACCCTGTCGCGCTGGGGGCGTCGCACACCGTACTTCCTGATCGGCGCCGTACTGGCCAGCCTGGGGCTCTGGTTCATGCCGTTCAGCCCCACGCTGTGGATGGCGGCCGGCCTCCTGTGGATCCTGGACGCGGCCAACAACATCACGATGGAGCCCTACCGCGCCTTCGTCAGCGATCGACTCGACACCGCGCAGCGTTCGCTCGGGTTCCTTACGCAGAGCGCGTTCACGGGTCTGGGGCAGACGCTCGCCTATCTGGCGCCGACCCTCTTCGTGCTGTTCGGCATGAACAAGGATGTGGTGAACGCCAACCACATCCCCCACATCACGATCGCGGCGTTCATCGTCGGTGCCGTGTTCTCGATCAGCTCCATTCTGTGGAGCGTGAGAACGACGCCGGAGCTGCCGCTGTCGCCTGAGCAGGTGGCCGCGATCAAGCAGCTGCCCAAGGGCCTGTCCCACACACTGCGCGAGATCGGCGCTGCCATCCGCGTGATGCCCGCGACCATGAAGCAGCTGGCCCTAGTCAAACTGTTTCAGTGGTACGCGATGTTCTGCTACTGGCAATACATCGTGCTGTCCTTGGCGCGGACCATGTTCGGCACCAGCGATCCGATGACGCAGGGCTTTCGCGACGCCGGGCTACTCAACGGCCAGATCGGCGGGTTCTACAACACGGTGGCCTTCGTAGGGGCGTTTGCGCTGGTGCCGTTCGCACAGCGCCTTGGGCCCAAGGTGATGCATGCGGTCTGCCTCACGCTGGCGGGGCTCGCCATGTTGAGCATCCCGACGATCCACGAACGGTGGATGCTCTTCATCCCGATGATCGGCGTGGGTCTCGCGTGGGCCAGCATGATGGGCAACCCCTACATCATGCTGGCCAACAGCATCCCGCCGGAGCGCACCGGCGTGTATATGGGCATCTTTAACATGTTCATTGTCATTCCCATGATGATTCAGATCTTCACGCTGCCCCTCTACTACCGCGCCTGGCTCGGCGGCAACCCGGAGAACGTGATCCGTCTCGCCGGGGCGCTGTTGCTGTGTGCCGCAGTCGCGACCATGTTCGTGAAGTTCGTACACACGCGGACGCGCTGAGCGCTCGCGCCGCCCGTCATGAAGAACCAGGTGCAGCTGATTGCCTACGCC
The DNA here is from genome assembly GCA_964596925.1 of uncultured Gemmatimonadaceae bacterium. Classification (GTDB taxonomy): domain Bacteria; phylum Gemmatimonadota; class Gemmatimonadetes; order Gemmatimonadales; family GWC2-71-9; genus DASTHG01. The sequence continues at coordinate 492,326 of CAZQWQ010000072.1, forward strand.
GATCGCTTGAGCGGCGGCACGTTGCGGGACTTGCACGCGCTACTGACCGGCCCGTTGCGCGGCGTGTTCGGCGGCGTGCACGTGCTGCCGTTCTTCCACCCGATCGATGGCGCGGATGCGGGCTTCGATCCGATCGACCACACCCGGGTCGACCCGCGGCTGGGCGATTGGAAAGATGTCCAGGCGCTGACACGCGACATCGACGTGATGGCCGACGTGATCGTCAATCACATGTCGGTCGACTCGCCCCAGTTTCGTGATTGGTCGGCCACCGGCGCGCAATCGATCTACGACGGGTTGTTCCTGACGCTCGACGCCGTCTTCCCGCGCGGCGCTACCGAACGTGATCTCGTGGCCGTGTATCGGCCGCGCCCCGGCCTGCCGTTGAGCAGTGTGATGCTAGCCAGCGGCGCGCAGCGCGTCTTGTGGACGACCTTCACCCCGCAGCAGGTCGATATCGACGTGCGCCATCCGCTGGGCCGAGCGTACCTCGACGGCATTCTACGGACCTTCGGCGTGCACGGCATCCGCATGGTGCGACTGGATGCGGTGGGGTACGCGATCAAGCGAGCCGGCGGCAGCTGCTTCATGATGCCGGAAACCTTCGCGTTCATTGAGGAGTTGTCCGCCGCGGCCAAGTCGCAGGGCATCGAGGTGCTGGTCGAGATTCACTCGCACTACCGCAGCCAGATCGAGATCGCGGCGCGGGTGGACTGGGTGTACGACTTCGCTCTGCCGCCCTTGGTGCTGCATGCGATCCTGTTCAAGTCGTCACGCTGTCTGGCGCAATGGATCCGCATCCGGCCCACCAACGCGGTCACGGTGCTCGACACGCACGACGGCATCGGCATCATCGACGCCGGCGCCGATGCCACCGATCGCGCCGGCCGGCCCGGTCTCGTGCCGCAAGACGAGCTTGAGCGGCTAGTCGAGATTATTCACGCCAAGAGTCTCGGCCAGAGCCGGCGCGCCACTGGGGCCGCGGCGTCGAATCTCGATCTGTATCAGGTCAACTGCACCTTCTACGACGCGCTGGGCCGAGACGACCGGGCGTACCTGCTCGCGCGCGCGATTCAGTTCTTCGTGCCGGGCGTTCCTCAGGTCTACTACGTCGGCCTGCTGGCGGGGCACAACGACATGGAGCTGCTGGCGCGCACGGGAGTGGGCCGCGACATCAACCGGCATTACTTCAAGCCTGGCGAGGCTGCCCAGGCGCTCGCCCAGCCCGTCGTGCGCCAGTTACTGGCGCTGATCGCGTTCCGCAACAGCCAACGCGCATTCGATGGGACGTTCGAGCTGTTGCCCGCGGGCGACCAGCGCATCGACATGCGCTGGCAGCTCGACGCCCAGACCGCGCGACTCACCATCGATCTCAGCGATCTGAGCTTCGAGCTGACCGGCACCGGCGCATCCGGTCCGTTCCTGGTGACACTGGACCCCGTCTGAAGCGGAGGGGCGGCGCAGACGGCGGCCGAGTTGGTGCAGCCATTGGCGCCGCTCGGGTGACCGAGCGGGTTTTCCTGTTACCGTTGACCGGCGACGCGGGTCGGGACTGCCCGGTCCGTCAGGGTGCCGTCTCCCAGTTGTCCCGAGTCGTTCTTCCCCCAGCAGTACACGATGGCTCCCACGGTCACGCCGCAGCTGTGCCGGTCGCCGACGCTGAGCGCCGCGAACTGGAGGCCGCCGGAGACGGCCACCGGCGCGCGGCTGCACGGGATCCCGTTGCATAGCTCCGTGGTGGGAGCGCCGAGCTGTCCCGCATCGTTCTGTCCCCAGCAGTAGGCCACGCCTGACGGCGTGAGCGCGCAGGAGGTGTGCGCGCCTGCCGCGATGGAGCTGAATGCGAGGCCACCCGCCACCGGTTGTGGGAATGCGCTCGCGTCGATCGTCACTGGACCGGCGCCGAGCTCACCATAGAAGTTCCCGCCCCAGCAGTACGCGTCGCCCGTTTCCGTGAGAGCGCACGCATGCAGTCCGCCGATGGTGATCGTCGTGAAGCGCAGCCCACCGTTCACGGGCACCGGTTCGACGGATTGCGGCAGGCTCTCGACGCCCAGTCGATAGAAGAGGTTCGTTCCCCAACAATAGGCGAGGCTGTCGGTCGCGATGCCACAGGTGAACCCTTCGCCCGCGGCGATCGCGTCGTAGGTGAGCTCGCCAAGGACGGAAACGGGTGTTCGGGCGACCGGGCTCGGGTAGTTCCCGACCTGCGGGAATTCCCCCCAGCAGTAGCCCCGGCCGTCGATGTCGACGCCGCAGGTGTGGTTCCACCCCGAGCTCAGGGTGAGGAGCGGACGCATGAGCGGCACGAGCCCCGGGTGGGGCGTGCTCGCGAGCGAACCGGTACCAAGTCTGCCCCGGGCGGCCGAGCCCCAACAGTATGCCTGGCCCGAGGAGGTGCGGCCGCATGTGAATGTGGCGCCGCTCGAGACCTCGGCGAAGCGGGGCGCGGCGGCGGCCGTCACCGGGCTCGTGCTCCGACCGACCGCGGCGAGTCCAAGTTGGCCGACGTTGTTGAGGCCCCAGCAGGCCACGCGTCCGTCGCTTGTGCGGCCGCAGGTGTGATGCAACTCGCTCGCGCTCACCGAAACGAAAGCCAGCCGCTCGACGCGAACCGTGATGCTTCCGCTCACCCCCTCCACGTTCGCCGTCAGCGTTGCCACACCTTCGGTCACCGCCTCAATGGAACCGGTGTGCGAAACGCGCGTCACCAACTGGTCGCTGCTGGACCATTCGATCGCGCGGCCGCCGAGCCCGTTGCCCGCGGGGTCATGGGGAGTGGCGCTGAGCTGCAGCGTGCCGCCGGGAACGAGAGTGAGGTCCCTCTGATCCACGGTGACGGCGGCCACCCGGAAGGTCACACGAATCGTCGCCGCGGCGTTCGCGTCATCGGCACGCGCTGTGATGGTGGCGGAACCTCCTTGGAGACCTACCACGAGACCGTTGGCCGAGTGAGCTGCAGGCTGTCGCCTTGGTGGATGTCCGCCGTGGGCGGGGAAATGGTGACTGATGCGACAGGCGTGGGAAAGGAAAACGGCGCCTCGCAGGCGAGGAACGCGAAGGCACTAACAATGGCAAGTCGGATCGTTCGGGCCATCAGGTATCCCTAGCCTTGTCGTCTTACTCTTGTCGGGACGAAGCCACCAGACGTCGTACCGTCGCCTATTTGGCCAGCGGCGTTGCTTCCCCAGCAGTACACAAGACTGGCAGCGGTAAGGCCACAGGTTTGATGCTCCCCCGCTGCTAACTGTGTGAAGACTAAGCCCCCGACCACGGCCGATGGCATGTTCTGGGCATCCGGAGTTCCGGTTCCAAGCGCGAACTCGTATCCACGTCCCCAGCAGTAGGCTGCGCCGCCAACTGCTATTCCGCAGGTGTGATAGTAGCCTACGGCAAGAGACGCAAACGAGAGCCCGCCAATGACCTGAACCGGGACGCCACTCGCCACGGTGTCGCCAGTTCCTAGCTGATGCTCATGGTTGTTCCCCCAACAGTACGCAGTGCCGTTGACGTCAAGACCGCAGGAGTGAAACACGCCGGTTCCAATCTCGGCGAACTGAATCGTTCCGGCGACGGCTATGGGCTGCGAGATGGATATGGAGTCACCTGTACCCAGCATTCCGTGCCCGTTGTCGCCCCAGCAATAGGCGAGATGCGTGAGTGTAAGCGCGCACACATGAGTACCGCCGACGGCAACTGATTCGAAGGTGTGCCCGCCTTGGACGAGTACGGGTGTCGTAGTCGGCGCGGTATCTGTAGTCCCGTTGCCGAGCTGCCCGAAATCATTGGCGCCCCAGCACACGGTGGCCCCGGTCGAAACGATGGCGCAAGTGCTCGATAGGCCGGCGACGATTGTTGCAAAGGCTTGCGCGCCACTCACCGGTTGAGGAAAAACCTGAATGTCCGGGCCTGGCGCACCGAGTTGCCCTCGCGGATTGAATCCCCAACACCAGCCCGCCCCAGCCGCATCCATCCCACAATTGTGGAACCCGCCTCCGGTGATCGAGCCAAACCTGTGCGCACCGACCACCGGCACCGGTAGGGGGTTTATTGCGGAATACACACTGTCCCCTGACTGGCCGTAGTGATCGTCACCCCAGCAATACGCCAAGCTGTCGGTGCCCAATCCACACACGTGAGCCGATCCCGAAGTGATGGTCCGAAAGTGAATCAGATACCCGATGATCCTCGCCGATGCGGTGATCCCCTCTCGTGAGGCGGTAATAGTGACCTGTCCCGGGCCGATGATATGAGCAAGACCACTCGAGGAGACTGTCGTGAGGGCGGCGTTCGAGGTGTTCCAGATGAGAGGACGAGGCACAATGGTGTCGCCAACCACGTCCAGCAAAGTTGGTATGAGGAGTACGGTCGTATCTATAAGAGATCGCACCGAGTCGGGGGTAATCGTGATAGTGGCCACCGAAGGGGCGATCGTGACGAGAGCCGAGTCCGCATGGTTCCCGGCAGCGGCGCGAATCTGGGCCACACCACCCCGCTTTGCTGTGACCAGACCGGTGGGCGACACGGTGGCCAGATTGGCATTCGAGGTACTCCAAGTAATCGCTGTGTCGGTCGGTGGCACTCCCCCAGGACCATGCAGTGCAACGCGAAGTCTGAAAGTATCCTCGGGAATGAGAGCGACGATGTGATTGTCTAGCACGACTTGTGTGACAGGTATCACGATGGTCACGGCAGCGTTTCCAGTGACTCCCCTCACGGTCGCAGTCACGGTGAACACACCTGGGGAGAATGCGACCAAGAGCCCATTGGAAGAGAGGGAAGCTTTGGTACCCGCGTCCGTGCTCCAATCGACGGGATAGGTCGTGAGGATGGTGCCCTGTGCGTCCCTGGCTGTCGCTGAGAATTGGAGGGAATCAAACTGGTCAATCTTTGCGGTTGCCGGCGTCACTGCCACGTTCGTCACCGGGCTGGGGCCAGCGCCTTCCTCACCGGCGCATGACGCCGTACCGAAGGCCAGGCACACAGCTAGAAACGATCTTTCGTGTCGCACTCCCATTGCCCAGGCCCAAGGTTGGGTGGTCGGCCGCACGCGTCTGAAACTGTGGTCCGCCTGCCGGTTAGGAAACCCGCCGCGTCTTCCGCCGCATGAAATCCATCAGGATGAACTGCCCCAAGGTCATCGTGTTGGTGAAGTACGCCTTGCCGCGGCAGATCGCCGATACGGTTTTCACGAACTCCACGAGGCTTCGGTCGCGCGCCAACATGAAGGTGTTGATCAGGATCCCAGACCGCCGGCACTCGGCGACCTCCCGATAGGTGGCCTGGAGGATCTGCGGATCGAGCCCCATCGAGTTCACGTAGATGCGTCCGTCCGGCAGGGTCAGCGCGCTGGGCTTCCCGTCGGTGATCATGATGATCTGGCGCATGTCCTTACGCTGCCCGAGCAGGATGCGGCGCGCCAGCTTCAGTCCTTCGGCGGTGTTGGTGTGATACGGACCGACCTGTGCATGGGCCAACCGAGCCAGTGGGATCTCTTCCGCGGTGTCGTGGAACAGCACGACGCGCAGCGAGTCCCCCGGGAATTGCGTGCGGATCAGGTGCGTCAGCGCCAGGGCGACCTTCTTGGCCGGCGTGAAACGGTCCTCGCCGTACAGGATCATCGAGTGCGAGCAATCGAGCATCAGCACCGTGGCCGAGGACGAGCGGTACTCGGCCTGGTGCACGCGCAGGTCTTCGTACTCGAGGTTGATGGGGACCCCGAGTCCTTCGCGCTCGATCGCGCTGGACAGCGTCGCGTTGACGTCGAGGTTCAGCATATCGCCGAACTCGTACCGCTTGCTCGCGGCCTCGGCCTCGATCCCGGTGGCGAGGTGCTCGGTCTCGTGCGCCCCGAAGCTCGATTTGCCGATGCTGCCCAGCAGGTGCTTCAGCGTCTTATAGCCGAGGAAATCGATGCCTTTTTCGGTGAGCGAGAACTGCACCTGCTGCGCCGCCTCGCGCGCCGTGCCCCCGGGCCCGAACATCGGCTGCTGCCCACCCGGCATCTTGGGCGCATCGGCGACGTTCAGGTAGCCTTCCTCGATGAGGCGCTGGACGATCTTGTCGAGCAGCTCGGCGAGCTGGCGCTCGAGCTCGGCATCCCGCTCGGCGTCGCCGGTGGACTCGCCGCGCAACAGCTGCAACATGTCCGGCGTGAGCTGCCCCGAGTCCATCAGCGCCTGGAGGATCGCCTGCCGCAGCGCGTCGACCGACCGGTCGGGGTCGTCGCCGCCGAACTCGCCCCAAAAGGGATGTGAGTAGGAGCCGCCCGCGAACCCCGATTGCAGCAGGAAGTCGGCGAGCTGATCGAGCAAGCCCTGGAGGTTGATCGTGTCGGCGAGCTCGGGGAGGTACTTCGCGTATGTGGTGGAGCGCATGGCCTACTGAATGTGGCGCACTGCGGGGACCGAAAGCAACCCGCCGGGAGACGGGCCCGCTACCCTTCCTGAAGCATCGTCTCGAACCGTGGATGTCCGCGCAGCGACGCGAGATCGCCGTCGTTGCGCATCCACCCGCGGTGACCGGAGCCCCCGTGGGCGACGGTCTGCTCGAGGCAGTCGAGCGCGGCTTCGGTTTTGCCCAAGCGCGCGTACACACACCCGACGTTGTACAGAATCAACGGGTCTTCCGGATCGATCTCGAGCGCCCGCTCGACCCAGGTCTCCGCCTGGTCGGGTCGACCCAGGGCGATCGCATCCAGCGCGCCCATGTAGAACGCCCGGGCATCGTCGGGATACATCTCGACGTGCTTCTCGACTACCTGAAGCGAGCGTCGAAACGCGACCAGGGCGTCCTCCGGGCGGTCGAGGTCCGCGTAGATCGTGCCCAAGAGGGACAAGGCCTGGTAGTCCTCCGGGCGCACTCGGGCTGCCTCCGCGAACCAGCGCGGCGCATCCGCCAGCTTCCCCTGCAGGAAACACAAGCGTCCATAGAAGTAATAGGCCTCGAACAGCTTCGGGCTGAGCCTGATGGCGATCTCGAACTCCCGTTGGGCCCCGCCCCTACGCCGGCGTGCCCACCGACGTGCCGGTCTGGGTCAGATGCTCGCCGGCCGCCGAGGTGACCGCCTTGGCGATACCGCAGTCGGTCACCACGGCCTCGCCTTGATGCAGCATCACATTCTCGGGCTTGATGTCTCGATGGACGACGCCGATGCCGTGGGCGTAACCCAGGGCACTCGCCACGTGACGGGTGATCTCCAGCGCATCCTCGACCTGGAGCTGTTGTTCACGCGTGAGTCGCTGGCGCAGCGACTCTCCTTCGATGTAGGGCATGACGTAGTAGAGGAAGTCACCGGCCTGCCCAGAATCGTGCAGCGATACGATGTGGGGATGGCTGAGTCGAGCGGCAACCTTGATCTCGCGCAGGAAGCGCTCGGGGCCGAGCGACGCGGCGAGCTCGGGGTGGAGCACCTTCACGGCGACTTGGCGATCGTGCTTGCGATCCTGGGCCAAATACACCGTGGCCATCCCGCCACGACCGATCTCCCGCTCGACCGTGTAACGGTCGGCGAGCGCAGCTTGAACTTTTTCGAGGGGCGGCATTAGGTCGTCATCGAGGGCGACGCGGAAGATATCCCAGCCACCGCGCCGTTGCCAGCGCGGCGGCCCTGGGGCATACTCGATGGCACGCCGTCATCCTTCACTCGAGAGGTCCACATGGGTCAGCCGGTGGTCCACTGGGAATTGTGGTCGAAGCAGCCGCAGCAGCTCGGGGATTTCTACGAGAAAGCGTTCGGGTGGACCGTGAAACCAATGCCCGCGATGCCATACCGGCTCGTCGAGACAGGCGGGCAGGGTGGGATCAACGGCGGGATCATGACGCCGAAGGAGGGTCCCTGGCCGGGGAACATGTGTCTCTACATCGACGTCCCGAGTCTTGGTCCGGCGCTCGATAAGGTGAAGCAGGCGGGTGGGAAGGCTGTGGTGGAACGAGTGGAGGTACCGGGGATGGGCGCGTTCGCGCTATTCGAGGATCCCGATGGACGGGTCATGGGGATCTGGGAGCTGCAGCGCAAGGCCTGAGCTACAGCACCCAACCCGCGAGCTTGTACGAAACCGCCGCGACGGCGGCGCTGAGGATCGTTCCCCAGGCGATGTCCACGACCGCGACGATCGTCGGAAACCCTCTCGCCAGGGACAGGTTGGTGAGATCGTACGTGGCGTACGCGATGCACCCGAGCGCGGCGCCGAGGGCCGCGGCGCGCACGCCGGACTGACGCTCCAGGGCGGGGAACACCGCGAACAGCAGCAGCGCGGCGACGTACAGCACGTAGAAGAGCACGGCCGGGCCCCAGCGGACGTCGGGGCGCATCAAGTCTCCGAGCCGCGCGCGATAGAAATCCTTGGCCACGACGCCCAGCCACACGAGATCGATGGCGAACAGAATCGGCGCGGTGACGGCGTAGAGTTTGGCGAACGCGAGCGGGGTCATTGCGATCGAAGATGACGCGGGGCGAGCTTTCCCGCCATGACGGAAGCCGCGCGCCAGGTCGGCCTCGGGGCTCTCGCCCACCGCAACTTCCGCCTGTTTCTCTTCGGCCAGGGCACCTCGCTGATCGGGACCTGGATGCAGTCGGTCGCCCAAGGGTGGCTGGTGCTCACGCTCACCGACTCGCCGTTCTACGTCGGCCTGGTCTCGGCGCTCGGCTCGCTCGGAGTGCTCGCCTTCACGCTGTACGCGGGGGTGATCGCCGACCGGACCGACAAGCGGCGCACGGTGATCATCACGCAGTCCCTCCTCATGCTGCAGGCGTTCATCCTGGCCGCGCTCGTCTGGGCCCACGTCGTCACCGTCTGGCAGGTGATCGTCCTCGCGGCGGCCGTCGGGGTGGTCAACGCGTTCGACATCCCCACCCGCCAGTCGTTTCTGGTCGACATGGTGGGGAAGGACGACCTGATGAACGCGATCGCCCTGAACTCGTCGATGTTCAACGCGGCGCGAATCGTGGGTCCGGCGATCGCCGGCGCCCTGATCGGCCTGGTGGGCACCGCGTGGTGCTTTTTCCTGAACGGCGTGAGCTTTCTCGCGGTGATCGGGAGTCTGCTCGCGATGCGCCTCCCCCGTTTCCAGCGGCGGCCCGCCGGCGATTCGGCGTGGACGGGGTTCCGCGAGATCGTGTCGTTCGTCCGGGGCGACCGCCGCGTTGCTACGCTCGTGACGCTCACGGCAATGCTCTCGATCTTCGGCTTCCCGTTTCTCGTGCTCCTGCCGGTATTCGCGCGGGACGTGCTGGACCAGGGCGCCGCCGGCTACGGCGCCCTGACTGCGGCGGTGGGCACCGGCGCGATGCTCGGCGCGCTCGCGATTGCGCTGAACAGCGCCCGGATCACCCAGAAAGGTCGACTGATGGCGGTTGGGGGAGCGTCGTTCGGCCTGCTGATTCTGGTGTTCACGCTGTCCCGGTCGTTCGCCCTATCGCTGGCCCTGCTGGCGCTCGCCGGGTGCGCCATGATCGTGAACAACGCGCTCACCAACACGATGCTGCAGACCCTCGTCCCGGATCACCTGCGGGGCCGGGTGATGGGGTTCTATTCGTTCGTGTTCGTGGGGTTGTCGCCGCTGGGCGCGTTCCAGGCGGGGGCGTTCGCGGAGCGTTTCGGGGCGCCGCTCGCGGTCGGAGCGGGGGGATTGATCTGCGCTCTGGCGGTGGCCATCGCCGTGTGGCGCGTGCCGGAGCTGCGGAACGCGACGTAGCCCGCCGGGGCTACTGCCATCCCCTCCGCTTTGCCTCCGCCACAATCAGCGCCGCCGCTCCGTCAAACCCCAGCCGCTCCGCGTTCACCACCAGATCGTAGTTCGCGGGCTCCTGTCGCGTGCGCCCGTAGTAGCGCTTCACGTACTGGTCGCGATGGTGGTCGGTGTCGTCGAGCACCTTTTCGACTTTCGCGGGATCCACGCCCAGCCGCTCCACGGCGAGCTTGCGGCGCCACGGTCGCGAGGCGACGACGTAGACGTGGAGCGCGTCGGGGTGCTCCGCCAGGATCGCCTGCGCTCCCCGGCCCACCAGCACGACGCGCCCCTCGGCCGCCGCTTCGTGGATGATCCGCTCGGTGATTCTCAGGATCGTCGCCTCGTCGCGCTCGACCTGGGGAACGGACGGATCCGTGATGAAGAGCTCCGGAGAGGCGACGGCCAACGTGCGGGCGAGGCGCTCGAGCACCCCCGGGGCCCGCTCTTCGCGCTGAGCGACTTCGGCGGCCGGCAACCCCGCGCGGCGCGCCACCTCGTCCACGAACTCGTTGTCGATCACGGTCCACCCGGTCGATCGCGCCACGAGCTGGGCGATGTCGGAGCCGCCTGAGGCGTATTGGCGGGTGATGGTGATGAGCGGCGGGGCCATGAGGGCGCTGTCGGCAATCGGCCATCGGCTTTCGGCCTTTGCCGACAGCCGAAAGCCGATAGCTGAAGGCTACGTAAACAGATTCGGCCCCGGCCCGGGCTTCCCGTACGGGCCCTTCGGCTCGGGCCGCACCCGAACGTAGCCCAGGTCCTCGGAGCGGGAGATGCGTTTCTCGGCGACCAGCCCTTCGAGCACCAACTCGCAGGCGGCCACCATGTGGGCCGGGTCCTTCTTGCCCGCGAGCCCGACCTGGGTCACGAGGTCGAGCAAGCCGGGCACCACGCTGAACCCCTTGAGCAGCGCCTCGGAGCGCTCGTCCGTCGAGATCTTGAGCGCGCCGCCCTCGTCGAACCAGTGCACGATGTCGTCCACGTTCGCCCCGCCGACGCGGGACTCGAACGTGGCGCCGGCGGCGCGCTTGACCAGGTCCTTGGCGACAGCGTCGGGACCCTGCAGCTCCCCTTCGTATTCGAGCTCGAGCTTCCCGGTGATCGCCGGAAGCGCTGCGTACACGTCCGACACCCGCGGCACGACGGCCTTTTCTTTCGTCGCGATGGCGCGCCGCTCGGCATTGGACACGACGTTCTCGAGCACGCTGATCGGCAGCCGCTGCGAGACCCCGCTCTTCTTGTCGACGCGCTTGTCGGCCCGCGCCTCGAACGCGATGCGCTCGACCAGCTCGGCGATGAAATCGGGAACGCGGATCGGCCGTCCGTCGCGGCCGAGCCAGGCCTCCTGCCGCGTGATCGTCGCCCCCAGCTCGACGGTGTAGGGGTAGTGCGTGAGAATCTCGGAGCCGACCCGGTCCTTGAGCGGCGTGATGATCTTGCCGCGCGCGGTGTAGTCCTCTGGATTCGCGGTGAACACCAGTGCCACGTCCAGGTTCAGGCGGACCGGGTAGCCTTTGAGCTGGACGTCGCCTTCCTGCATGATGTTGAACAGGCCGACCTGGATTTTCCCGGCGAGGTCGGGCAGCTCGTTGATCGCGAAGATTCCACGGTTGGCCCGCGGCAACAGGCCGAAGTGCATCGTCAGCTCGTCGGACAGCAGGTGCCCGCCCCGCGCCGCCTTAATCGGATCCACGTCGCCGATGATATCGGCGATGGTGACGTCGGGGGTGGCGAGCTTCTCCACGAAGCGCGCGTCGCGCGGCAGCCAGGCGATCGGCGCGCGGTGGCCGTGCTCGGCCACGAGCTCCCGGCCGTATTTGGAGATCGGCGTGAAGGGGTTGTCGTTGACCTCACTGCCGGCGAGGATCGGGATCTCCTCGTCGAGCAGACTCACCAACTGCCGCAGGATGCGGCTTTTCGCCTGGCCGCGCAGGCCCAGCAGGATGAAATTGTGCCGTGACAGGATCGCGTTGACGAGCTGCGGGACGACGCTGTCCTCGTAGCCCACGATACCGGCGAATAGCGGCGCACCGTTTTCCAGCAGACAGATCAGGTTTTCGCGCAGTTCATCCTTCACGGTGCGCGCCACACGGGCGGGCGCACCCCATTCGGTCTGCTGCAGCTCACCCAGGGTCATCGGCTTCGTGGCGGTCATAGCCGGACGTTAACCCGCGGTCTCTCGCGGTGTAAAGAGCCGCGCGGCGGCGACACCCCACGCCTTGATGTCCACGTTCGCGCGGCGGTCTCCCCCGACGGGCAGCGCGTCGCCGTTCATCTCCACGAGGTTGGTGCGCCGCGCCAAATTGAAGGCGTATCCCGCGGGCCACACGCCCACCGACCGCGCCATGCCCCGCACGTCGAGCAGCTTCACCACCGCGCCCTCACCGTCGTCCGCCGGCTTTGCGCCGACCACGAGGACGTCGCGGTCGGGAATGAACAGGGTGGCGTCGCGGCCGATCAGCGGCCCGGGCGCCGTGTTGGCGTAGGGCGGGCTCAGGTACAGCGGATCGCATGCCGCCCAGCCGCGGCGCACCGGCTCGGCGGCATCCCCCGGCGCGAGCAGCGAGAGACGGTAGCGCAGCACGGCCTCGCCGCCTTGGCGGGCGGCGTAGTTCGTGTGCCAGTAGTTGTGCATGGCGTAGGAGAACAGGGTACCGTCCGGCGCGATGGTCCGGCGCCACACGCCGCGGAAGATGTCGTTGCAGGTGAACAGCGGCGCGTCGGGCGCGCTCCACAGCACGCCGTCTTGGCCCTCGTGCAGCCACACCCAGTGGGCGTGGCAATACCAGTCACGACAGCTGCCGGGCTGTTGATCCTGTTCGACGGTCATCCGGCCGAGTGGCACCTCCACTTCGACGGTCGGCTGGGTGAACGCGAACGGGAACGCCACGTATAGCGCCTCTTTCTCGAGCGTCGCGATCTTGGTGAAGCGGTTCTCGACGTCGATCCAGGGCAGATTGTCGTACAGCGTCACGCTCGACGTCACGCCACTCGAGCCGCGCAGCGTGCGCGTGGCGTCGAGCCGCACTCCGATCCCCGGGAGTCGCCACAGCCGCGACGTCACGCGGGCCGCGCCCGCGACGTCCAGCGTGGGCGGCGTACGCAGCGAGCTGCGGTCGACGTTCGTCCACAGCGCCGAATTGTCGCCGCCCGAGACGTGCAGCAGCTGGTTCAACCCAGACCAGGGCGATGGCTTCACGCGCTCCTTGCCATCCGGACCCGTGAACGACGCGACCGCGCCGGTGGCCGGGTCGAGCTGCACGCGGAACCCCCCAGCGGCCGCCTCGAGCGACTCGCCGCCATCGACCGGTGGGGCGGGAGCGCGAGGCTTCGTCTTGAGCGCGAGGTAACCGAGCGCTGGGACGTCGCGGAACAGCACGAGAGCGTCCCCGTTCGGCAGATCCACGGCAGGGCACGTCTGGCCGCCATGTTCGAGACTCGTGCCGGCGCCGCCCGGGACGCGCGCGACGTCGGTGCGCGACCAATTGGCGGCGTTGAACACGATCCGTCCTGGCCCGATGTCCGTGCCGCGGCCGATGCGCAGCAACCCCTCCGCGAGCTGGCTCCGCGCGGCCGCCTCGGCCCCCTCGACGAAGCGTCGCTTGTAGGCCCATTGCTCGACGGTCTGGCGCGCGTCAGGCGTGCGGACGCTTTCGGCCGCGCCCCAGGTATGCTCGCCGAACAGGAGCAGGTCGCGCCACATGTGGCGCCGTTCCTCGGCGCGCGCGCGGATCCGATCGGCACGGGCTGGATCCGGGGCTTCGACGCGCTCGTCCCACAACGCCACCAGCTCCGCGGCGCGCGCGGCCAGCTGCGCGGCGCGGAACCGCGCCAGCTCGGCGGCGGTGGAGGCGGCGCCGTCCTCCCAATACAGCCCCGTGTCGCCACGGCGCACGGGGATCTGGGATCCGTAGCGTCGCTCCAGCTCGCGGAAGAAGTCCTCGGCGCGGCTCGGCACGATCCGCGGGAACGTGTAGCGACGCGCGAACTCTTCGGCGTTCGCGATCAGGGTCTCGTCCATCGGCGCGTTGTCCCACTGCGCGCCATATAGCAGGGCGATGTCGTAGGGCCAGGTCGGCGACTGAAACACGGGGTTGCCGAGCAGCCAATCCGACAGCCGATGCGCCATGTCGTCCGCGCCGCGATCGAAGCCAAAGCGCAGTCCGTCGCCGTAGTGAAAGCTGCGCCAATGCAGCACGCGGCTGCCGTCGGGGCCTTCCCACCAGTAGACCTGCGGGTAGGCCGTCCAGTCCCCCGTGAGACCGTGCGCGACGGCGTCGGCACGGGGGAGCAGCGGCAGCGCGCGGTCGGGATTCGGGCCGCTCGCGAGATAGCGTACCCCACTCGCCGCGAGCAGCATCGGGAACGTGAGTGTCTGGCCGGGCACGTCGGTAATCTGCGCGGTGACGTAGGTGAGGCCACGCTCCCGCGCTAACAGACCTGCCGGCCAGACCATGCGGGCCGCGGTCTCGTGATCCAGCAGTCCGGTCAGCTCGTTCGCGAACAGGGCGTGAAACCCGACCTTTGCGTCGCGAATCGCCTGGAGCAGGGCCGCAGCGGCGGCCGGCCCGCGGTTCTCCACGTAGGACAACACCTGGAGCGCGCATTCCGCGGTCCAGCGGTAGTTGGGGTGCGCCGGGAGTCGGGCCAGGGCGGCGTCGAGGTTTTGGCGGTGGATCTCGAGACACCGCTCTTGAAGATCCGTATAGCCGACATCGGTGTGATTGGAAGAGAGCCAGTACAACGTCCAGCGTCGCGGCGGGACGATTCGCACCCGTCGCCGGCCCACCGCCCGCTTGCCGACCTCGAGGTCGATCTGAAAATCAGCCGGCCCGGAGAGCGGGACCCAGACTTCGCCCTGCAGCGTGAGCCCGTCGCTCGAGGGGAGGAGACCGGCGCTGCCGACGAGCGCGCCGCGTCGGTCCGTCACGCGGGCGCGCGCCGCCGGCGCGGCGAGTCCCGCGACCGTGATGCGCACCAAATTGCGACGCCCGTCCGGCTGCTGGTACAGTGCGCTCGGTCGTGCATCTACGACGGGCGATTGTGTGTGCGGCGGTCGGGGCGGCCGGCCGAAGGCGGCCGATCCGGCCGCGAGCCAACCCAGAAACGTGCGGCGGTCGGTCATGACGTGCGGGAATATACCTCGGCCTTGACGCGAAGCCCCCCGGGACTAGCTTTGCGGTCGCTGGTGGGCCCGTCAACCGCTACCATACTTAAGGGAGAAAGCATGAAGCGTCTTGTACTCGCGCTGGCGCTCGTCGCCGCTCTCGGTGCCTGCAAAAGGGCCGAGCAGGCGGCCGATAGCCAGATGGCGGACAGCATGAAGATGATGTCCGACAGCATGGCCACGATGACCGACAGCATGAAGATGATGGCCGACAGCATGAAGATGATGGACACGACGAAACACTAGTCGTCATTCGTCGCACAGCATCGTCGTACGAAGCCCGGGCGTTCACCCGGGCTTTTCGTTTGCGCGCTCCCATCGCACCGTGCGCGCGATCGCCTCGCGCGACGCCAGGTGCGGTGTCCAACCGAGCTCGGCCTGAGCGCGGTCGGTCACGTACGGGTTCTCCCCCGTGATGAACGAAAGTCCGGCGCGAGCGAGCGCGGGCCCCGTCCACAGACTCATCACTATGCCCGCGACCTTCGCTGGGACGCGGAAGAAGCGAGGGCGCGCCCCGCAGGCAGCGGCGAACGCCTCGAGGAACTCGCGCGCGGTGAGCGGCGGTGGCGCATCGCACGTGACGTTGTAGGCGCGAAACCCCGAGACCGGCGCTTCCAGGGCGGCGACGATGGCCGTGGCGACGTTTCCCGCGTACACGCAGGACAGGTGGTTCGTGCCGGGGCCGATCTGTGGGATGATGGGCGCGCGCATCGTCCGTATCACCCGCGGCGTGAACAGCCGGTCCCGCTCCCCGTAGATGACGTTCGGGCGGATGGCGATGCTGGTGCAGCCGCTCTCCTCGGCAAACGCGCGCACGAGGGCTTCCGCTTCCCGTTTGCTGCGAGCATAGTGGTCGTGCTCCGGGATCGACCGAAACGGCGCATCCTCAGTGCGCCGCTCGCGCTCCGGGCGATAGTCCGCCGTGCCGCCGTACACGGCCACCGAGGAAACATGCACCAGCCGGGCCCCTCCCCCCGCGGCCCGCGCGGCCGCGACGGCCAGCCGGGTGCCACCCACGTTGACCGCCTCATAGGTGGCCCAGGGCACCGGCCGTTGGACGATCGCCGCCGCGTGCACGATGCCGCTGACCCCGCCGGCACAGGCGCGCTGCCACGCCGCGGGATCGGTCACATCGCCCGTCACGGGTTCCGCACCGAGCGCCGCGACGACGGCGGTGGCGGCGGGCCGAGCCAGCGCGCGCACCGACACACTGCGCGCGCGCAACGCCTCGATCACATGACTGCCGACGAGCCCGCTCCCGCCAGTGACCAGAACGGTCACGCCGGCTCCCAGCGCGGCAGCACGAACGGCAGCTTCACGATGTGCGCTCCCACGCCCCCGGCACGCACCCGTGCGCCCAGCTCGGCTTCCCGCCGCACCATCCCCAGGCCGATCCAGCGGCCGGACAGCGCGGCGGAGGCACCGCCTTCGGGCAACCACGCTACGCTCGACACGCGTCCCACGTCCCGTTCCTCGAGCACGATCGGCAGGGACTCTTCCGGTCCCGGCTCCGCATCGAATTCCACCCCAACCAGCTCGCGATTGGTGTGCCCGCGGAAGTGCAGCCGGCTCACTGTTTCCTGTCCTGTATAGCAGCCCTTAGTGTACGACACGCCGCCGATTGCGTCGAAGCGCACTTCCTGCGGAAGCGTGCGCTCGTCCATTTCGGCGGTCAGTCCGGGCCAGCCGGCGACGATCCGCGCCAGCTCGAGCGCCGCCGGGTCGGCGGCCAGGGCGCCGGCTGACTCGAGCCGCGCTGCGATACGAGCGGCCTCGCCCGGCGCCACCGCGATTTGCAGGACGAACGGCCCGTTCTCACCGGCCCGCGCGATCTCGCAGGCCGTTCCGTCGATCGTGGTGACGATGACGCGCCCCGGGGCGGTAGGCGTGGGGAGCCGCGCCGCTTCAGCGATCGCAAGGGCATGGGCGCCGGCGAGACGCAGCACCGTGGTCTCGGCGGTCTTGTCGGTGCAGCGCGCCAAGCGTGGCGGCACCGACCGCGTGAAGATACCGGCGGCGCGCGCCCGGCCCGCTGCGGGGACGGTGAAGCGCGCCGTCGTGCCGGTCCGGGCGGCCCACCCGTCCACCACGATCATGCCTTTGGGGGTGAGCAGCGCGCCATAGACGAACGCGCCGTCACCCGGCTGTTCGAGGTCGTTGGTGAGCAGCCCCTGCAGACAGGTGACGGCCCCCGGTCCCGACAACTCCAGCACTCCGACCTCGGCTGCCGCCACGAGCGCGCCTGCGCGCAACGCCTGCGCGACCGGGGCCGTCCAGGGGCCGGACGGCAGTCGCGCAACTGTCGCGGGACCTGGAAGCAGGGGAGCCGTCATCGCGGGATCTCGGTCGGGGCGATCATGCGTAGAACCCGGCGGCGCGGTAGGAGGCGTCGAGCAGCTCGACGGGGTGACGCACCGCCACTGCCGCACCCGCTGCCTGGAGCCCGGCGCCGAGCTGCATTACGCATCCCGGGTTGCCGGTCGCGAGCACGTCGGGCGGCGCTTCGAGGAGCAGGGCCAGCTTCGGTGCCAACACCGCGCGCGACAGCTCCGGCTCGAGCAGGCTGTAGAGCCCCGCACTGCCGCAACACTGGGCGGAGTCGGCGGTCTCCCGTAGCTCGATTCCCGGCACCGCGCGCAACACGGCGAGCGGCGGTTCGGCGACCCGCTGCGCATGCAGCAGGTGACAGGGGGCGTCGTACGCGACCCGCAGAGGGAGTGGCGCGCCCGGGGTGGGACCGCGAGCGGCGAGCAGCTCCGTCACGTCCCGCACCCGCGCCGCGAACCGCGGCTCGTACTGCTTCAGCATCGCACCGCATCCGGCACTGTTGACGATGATCGGAATGTCCTCGTCGCCGAACGCGATCTGATTCACCTGCGCCAGCGCCTGCGCCGCCGTGTGTAATCCCGCATGGGCGTGCAGCGCGCCGCAGCACACCTGCCCGGGCACCTCGCGCACGGTGTAGCCGTTGACGCTGAGCGTACGGATCGTGGAGTCGTGGACGTGGGGGAAGAGGCCGTCCATCACGCAGCCGCGGAACAGAAGAGCGGCGGATCGGCGGATGGGCGGATCGGCGGATGGTGGGCGACCCGATGTTCCATCCGCCCATCCGCCTATCCGCCTATCCGGCTTCGTTGCCGCCAGCATTCCCATCGCGAACCGAAACTGCCCCCACCCGGCCAGCAGTCCCGGCAGACCCGTGGCCCGGAGTGCGCGCGCGATCGAGAAGATCAGCCCCGACACCCCCGAAGTCGTGAGGGCCGCGAGCGCCAGTCGCGCCATGAACGGCACCCCTTGCTGCGCGGCGAGTCGCTCCCGGGACGCCTCGAGCCCGGCGCCGTATCCGACTCCGGAAGGGCAAACGGGCTCGCAGGCGCGACACCCGAGGCAGCGGTCGAGATGGTAGGCGAGCGCGGGATCGGTGTCAGCTAGCTCGCCGCGCTCGAGAGCGCGCATCAACTCGATGCGGCCCCGTGGGGAGTCGGCTTCGTCGCCGGTGGCGAGGAAGGTAGGGCAGGCCTGGAGACAAAACCCGCAGTGGACGCACGCATCCAGCGCCGCGAAGCCGCCGCGGGGAATCGCGATCATTCGCCGGCGGCAACCGGGACGACGAGCGTCCCCGCGGGATCGAAGGTTTGCCGGAGTCCCGCGACGAGCGGGCCGACCCCTTCCCGATACGCACCGAAATGCCCCACCGTGCGCCGCAGCTCCCAGGGGGCGCGCTCGATGGTCAGGGGAACCTCCCGGGCCGCGAGGCTCTTGCGCATGCGTCGCAGCCGTTCGGCCGTGGCTTCCCCACTCCAACGAATCGCCCCGAGGGCGGGGCTCGCCGTGATCCACTCGTCGCCGAGCTGGTGCTGCAGCATGTCGAGCAGGTCGTCGGTGGCATCCGGAAGCCCGCCGAGGCGGAGCGTCACCGGACGGACCGTGAGGCCTTCGGCGGCGCGCTGCCAGAAGGCGTGACTCTCCTCCGGAGCGAGCCGTGCGAACCGGCCACCCGCGGTGGTTCGGAGGGTTGCCGCTTCGGCTTCGACCTGGGCCGCCGAGCCGGCGCAGCGCACGGCCAGCGCCCATCCGGCGCGCCGGGCCAGCGCCGGCGAGAGCAGTTCCAGGGCGGCCGGCTGGAGACCGGTTTCGCGCACGTCGTCCGCGGCGCGACTCAGCTCTTCACGCGGCCCCTCGAGCACCAGCGTCTGGTCGGCGCGCGGCAGGGCACGCAGCCGCAGGTGCACACGCACGATGACGCCGAAGGCGCCGAACCCGCCGGCCTGGAGGCGGGTGAGGTCGTAGCCGGCGACGTTCTTCACGACGCGACCACCGCTCGAGACGAGGCGCCCGTCGCCGGTGATGGCACTGACGCCGAGCAGGTGGTC
Source organism: uncultured Gemmatimonadaceae bacterium (assembly GCA_964596925.1). Lineage (GTDB taxonomy): Bacteria > Gemmatimonadota > Gemmatimonadetes > Gemmatimonadales > GWC2-71-9 > DASTHG01. The sequence continues at coordinate 511,598 of CAZQWQ010000072.1, forward strand.
GCGCACTGGCCCGAGCCCCTGGCGCAACGGGCCCGCCGTGCCGCACGCGACAACCGAGCCGAGGGTGCGGCCGGCGAGGCCGGGGGGGTCGAGAGCGACCCATACGCCGCGTTCGGCGAGTTGCTGGCGCAGCCGGTCCCACCCGACGCCGGCTTGCGCGGTGCCGACGAGGTCTTGCGGCTCCACCGCCTCGACCTGGTCGAGCCGCCGGGTGGTGAGCGCCAGATCGGCCGGGGTGTCGGCCGGCTGCCAGCTCCCGCTGCCTTCGACGCGCACCTTCCATCCTTCCTCCGTGGCCGTGCGGAGCAACAGGGCGACGGCCTCCGGCGTAGGGGGAGCGATGCGCGGCGCGATCCCCGCGGCGCCGGGATCGAGGACGGCTTCGGCGCCGAGCAGCGCGCGGACCTTGTCGAGGAGGGTGTTCACCTGGCCCTCACCGCCTGGCGCCATTCCCGACAGGCGTGCAGGGGAACGACCTTGCCAGGGTTCACGCGCTCCTCGGGGTCAAACACGCGGCGCACCGCCCGCATGGCCGACAGGGTATCGGCGTCGAACACCAGCGGCATGTAGCGGAGCTTGTCGAGCCCCACACCGTGCTCGCCGGTGATCGTGCCACCGGCGGCGATGCAGGCATCCATGATTTCCCCCGAGGCGATCTCCACCCGCGCCTTGAGGTCGAGATCGGTCGCATCGAAGGAGATGTTGGGGTGCAGGTTGCCATCGCCCGCGTGGAACACGTTGCTCACGACGAGACGGTGACGCGCGGCGATCGCGCTGATCGCTTCGAGCACGTCGGGGAGCGTGGAGCGGGGGACCACCGCGTCCTGCACCACCAGGTCGCGCGAGAGACGGCCCATCGCCCCGAACGCTTTTTTCCGCCCCTGCCACAGCCGCTCGCGCTCCCGGGGGTCGGCCGCCGTGCGCACGGCGCGCGCGCCGCACTCGGTGAGGAGTGCCGCGACCGCGCGCGCGTCCGTCTCGACCGCCGTCTCGACCGGTCCGTCCAGCTCGACGAGCAGCACCGCGGCGGCGTCGCGCGGGTAGCCGGCGGCGTACACCGAATCTTCAACGGCGTTGATGCACGAACGGTCCATCATCTCGAGCGCCGCCGCCACCACACCGCTCGCGATGATCGCCGAAACGGCCGCCCCGGCGGCGCGGAGCGCGGTGAAGTCGGCGAGCAGCGTGCGCACCGCACGCGGTGTGGGCGTCAGGCGGACGGTGATGCGCGTCGCCACGCCGAAGTTTCCCTCCGACCCTACGAATAGGCCGACCAGGTCAGGTCCCCACGGCTCGCCTCCGGGGCTGCCCAGCTCGACCACGCGCCCGTCGGCGAGCACCACTTCGAGGGCCTGCACGTGGTTGCTTGTGACGCCGTATTTCAGGCAGTGGGGTCCGCCAGCGTTCTCGGCGACGTTGCCGCCGATGGTGCAGGCGGTTTGACTCGACGGATCGGGCGCGTAGTGCAAGCCGTACGGCGCGGCCGCGGCCGACAGGCGCACGTTCACGACGCCTGGCTCGACCACCGCCCGGCGGTTCACCGGGTCCACCTGCAGGATCCGGTTGAGCCGGGTGAGCACGAGCAGGACCGCATCGGGTGCGGCAAGCGCGCCGCCCGAGAGACCGGTGCCGGCGCCGCGCGGCACGAACGGCACACCGCGCTCGGCGAGCTCGCGGACGATCGCGATCACCTCGTCGCGCGAACCGGGAAGGACCACGAGCCCCGGTACCCGACGATGCGTGGGGAGGCCGTCCGTCGCGTAGGTAACCCGCTGGGGGGTCGTGCGTCGGACGTGCCGGGCACCGACGATCGCCTCGAGCGCGACCACGAGGGAGTCCGTCCGGGCGACGGTTTTGGCGTCCTGTCCGGCGCGCTTCAGCGCGTGTGTCACGGGGCGGTCCGCTCGATGTCGGCGCGCATCCCGCTCTTGCCGTTGCCGTGGGCGTGTCGGCGTATCGTGGCGCGACGCTCGGCATCGGCGGCGAGCGGGCCCAGCAGGGCGGCCAGGTGGCGCAATCGCGCGAGGGTGTTGCGCACGCGGAGCAGTTCCACCTTCGCCTGCGGCTCGAACTCGAGGCTTGCGGCTACCTGGAAGGACAACAACTCGGGCTCATCGGGGAGGGTCGGCAGCTCCTCGGGACGATCGGTCAGCACTGCGAGTGCGGCGAGCAGGCGCGCGAAGTCGCGCCGGACGCTGGCCGCGATGGCGCGCGCCTCTTCTGGGTCCCCCTGCTCGTCGGCAAACTCTTCCACCCGGGCCAGCCGGTAGAGGCGGGTGGTTGGCAGCCAGTCGAGCAGCGTAAACCGCCGCTCGCCCAGCGTGATGATGTTCGAGCGGCCGTCGGGGAGATCCTGCGTGCTCCGGATTTCGGCCACGCACCCGACATCCCCCGGTTGCGGCGTCGGGTCCCGACCAGGCGTTTCGGCGGCATAGGCAACGCCGAAACGCCGGTCGCCAGCCAGCGAATCGGCGAGGAGCTGACGATAGCGGGGCTCGAAGATGTGGAGGGGCTGCAAGGCACCAGGGAAAAGGACCAACGGGAGCGGAAAAATGGGAAGCTCACGGGGCATGGTGGGAATGTAAGCGGGCCGGGTACCAGCGGGATGCTCGCACGAGCGGCGCGACCAGAATTGACACCGGGGCAGGACCGGCTAGGCTACGGCATGCGCTGGGATGCGTTCACTCGGAGGCTCCCGAGTTACCGGGGCGTCGTGGTTTGCGCCCTTGCCGCGACCCTGGCGGCCACCTGCAGCGCTCCGTCAGGACCCAGTCCCGAAGACCAGTTCCGGGCCCTGGGCTACTGGAGCGGCACGTGCGATGAAAACGCTCCATTCGTCCTGCGCTGCGGCATCATCGCCCATGTCGGGAATTCGTATGTCCGCGGGCTGAACAACGGGGAAAGCGGCCCCATCAACCTGGACAGCGCAGTCTTGAATCAGAAGTACGTTCGGTGGGGCTTTTACCTGAAGCCGCAGCGGGTCCAGGCGAAGTTGTGCTATTTCCATCCAGCCGTGAGCGACTGGTTGTGCAATTGGATCTGGGGAACCTACACCGCCTCCGACCTCATTCCCGACTCGGTCGATGCGGGGAGCTACACGGCCGACCAGGGGGACTGGGCCGTCATCTTCACTTTCCTTTGGGCGGGGGACCACCGGGTCGTGTTCCACGCGGAGAGCAACGGTGCTGCCGCGATCGAAGACACCGTGCAGTTGCACATTGAGAGCGACTCCGCTCCGCCCCCACCTCCCCCGCCGCTCCCGGTATCGCTTGCCGGCGTCTCGAGAAACAGCTTCGCGGTGCAGGATGAGCACGGCCGGTCGGGTCGCGTCTCACAGCTCGTGGTCAACGGGCGCGTGATCTCCGAATTGCGGTTGGTTCCCACGCGGTACCTGCGTCCGTAGCCCGCAAGAAAAAGGGATCGGGAGACACCTTCCCGATCCCTCTCTTATTCACCACTGTGCGTCTGCGCGTCTAGCTTTTCGTGCGTCTAGTCCTTCTAGGCCGCCCGCCAGAACCCCTTCAGCGCTCTCCCATCGGGCGATTCCCGCAACTTCTCGAACGCCCGCTCGCGGATCTGCCGGATGCGCTCGCGCGTGACGCCCATCAAGGCGCCGATCTTCTCGAGCGTCATCGCCTCGCTGCCTTCTTCGAGACCGTAGTAGAGGTAGAGGATCTTGCGTTCGCGGGGGGTGAGGTACTTCTGGAAGATGCGATCGATGAACTCGCGCATCAGCTTGCCGTCGGTGCGCTCTTCGATCTCGCCGCCCTCGATGCCGGCGAAGCGCTCGCCCAGTGTGGCCGCGTCCTTGTCGGTGCGGTCCACCGGGGCATCGAGCGACAGCTCCGCCGCGGTCATGCGACGGGCGGTGCGGACGTTCTCCACCGTGTCCTCGAGCGCCATCGCGATTTCGTTGTCGGTGGGCTCGCGTCCCAGCTCCTGGGACAGATACGTCTCCGTCCGGCTCATCCGGATGAGCTGGGAGTTCTGGTTCAGCGGAATGCGCACGCTGCGGGTTTGCTCCGCGAGCGCCTTGAGCACGGCCTGTCGCACCCACCACACGGCGTACGAGATGAACTTCACGCCCTGGTCGGGATCGAATTTCTTGACGGCCTTGAGTAGGCCCTCGTTACCGATCGCCACCAGCTCCGACAGATCGAGGCCGTGTCCCTGATACTTCTTCACGTAGGAGATCACGAACCGCAGGTTCGCCGTGACGAGGCGCTCGGCGGCTTTCTCGTCGCCGCGCTGCACCCGTCGGGCGAGCCGCCGCTCTTCGGCGGGATCCTTGATCAACGGGAGTTTCTGGATGTCCTGCAGGTACTGATCGAAGGCGCCGGAAGGGGTGGCTTTGAAAAAAGACTTGGCTTTTCCAGTCGACGCACGGGCCATGCGCTGGACTCCCAAGCTGGTCGGACGCGTGATGTTCGGTGACGGTGCCGAAGCGGGCTCAATATAGGAATCAGTCCTACGACGTGCAAATGTTGATGTTTTTCCACATCACAAATTGTTGGTCTGCTTCACGAGTGCGAGATTTGTCCACTATCAACATGTTGTGTGGAAAGAGGTACGGTGAAATCGTGTTGGCAATCTGTTGATAGGTTGGTGATATCCCTCTAAGTCGTTCTATCGCAGAGAATTGTCACATTGTGCCGAGCACTTCCCGCAACAAGTCCTCCGAGACAGGCACGGTCCAGCCGCGCTGCGCGTCGCCATGCATGGCGCCGACGCGTCGCGGCAATGCAAGGCGAATCTCGCCGCCGCGCACCTTTTTGTCGTGTCCCATCGTCGCGAGCAAATCGTCCACGGTGGCCCCCTGCGGCGCTTCGCGCGGCAATCCGAAACGCTCGAGCAGTGCCGCGACCCGCGCGGCGGTCCCCGTTTCTGCCGTACCACTGCGCTCGGCGATGCGCGCCTCCAACGCCATGCCGATCGCCACCGCCTCGCCATGCAGCAGGGCATACCCGCTCGTCGCCTCGATCGCGTGCCCGACGGTATGCCCGAAGTTCAGCACCGCGCGACGCCCCGCCTCCCGCTCGTCCCCCGATACCACCTCCGCCTTGATCTCTACGGACCGCGTCACCACCCGCTCCAGCACGGCAAAATCCCGTGCCCCGATCGCCGGCTGCTCCTGCTCGAGCAGGTCGCAGTAGCCCGCGTCCGCGATGACCCCGTGTTTGATCGCTTCCGCCATGCCCGCCACAAGCTGCGGTCCCGGGAGGGTGGTCAACACGTCGAGATCGGCGACCACGAGTGTCGGCTGGTGGAACGCGCCGAGCAGGTTCTTGCCCTGTGCCACGTCCAGACCGGTCTTGCCGCCAACCGACGAGTCGATCATCGCGAGCAGGGTGGTGGGCACCTGCACCCAGGGAATACCGCGCAGATACGTCGCCGCGACGAACCCCGCGACGTCGCCGACCACCCCACCTCCCAGTGCGAGCACGGCGCTATCACGACCGAAGCGCGCGGCGAGCAACCGATCCGATAACGCGGACCAGGTCTCACGCGTCTTGTTCCATTCACCGGCCGGGAACGTGATCAGCTCGGCCCGGACACCGGCGCGCTGCAGCTGTGCCACCAGCTGTTCCCCGTAGAGCTTCCCGACGTGCGAATCGCTGATCACCGCATACCGTGCCGCCGGCCCCGCCGCGAGCAATGCCGGCAGGTCGCCCAGGAGCCCCCGGCCGATTCGGATGTCGTAGGACGCGTCCCGCCGTTCGACGAGCGAGACCCGGATGGTCACCACCGCAGGTCGCTGTGGCCGGCGAGCGCGTTGGCCGCGCGGGCGGACACGAACAGGAGATCCGAGAGCCGGTTCAGGTACTTCACGATGGCGGGGGAGACGGGCCCGTCGTGGGACAGCGTCACCACACTGCGCTCGGCGCGCCGGCAAACGGTTCGCGCCAGATGCAGGGCCGCGGCCTTCGGCGTGCCGCCCGGGAGGATGAAGTTCTTGAGCGGCGGCAGAGTCGCCTGGTGGGTGTCAATCGCCGTCTCGAGCGCCGCCACCGCGGCGTCGCCGATCTCCGGGCCGGGCAGCGAACGCCGCAGCTTCGACACATCGGGCGTGGCGAGCTCGGCGCCGATGGTGAAGAGGTCCCGCTGCACCGTGTGGAACAGGGCGCGCGAGAAGTCCTCGGGCTCGAGTGCCAAGGCGAACCCGATCGCGGCGTTCAGCTCGTCCACGTCGCCATAGGCGGCCACCCGGCGGTGATCCTTGGGCACCCGCTCGCCGCCGAACAGGCCGGTCTCCCCCTCGTCCCCAGTCTTGGTATAGATCTTCACTTGCAGAGCCCCCACCACGCACCACGCGCGCCTTTCACGGCACCTCCCCCCACACACGGCTTTCCATTACGTTCGCCCCATGCCGCAGGACCTCAAAGATATCACCATCATCGGCGCCGGTCCGACCGGGCTATTCGGCGCGTTCTATGCCGGGATGCGCGGGGCGTCCTGCCGCTTGATCGACAACCTCGACCAGGTCGGCGGACAGCTAACCGCCTTGTACCCGGAGAAGTACATCTTCGACGTCGCCGGTTTTCCGAAGATCCTGTCCAAGGATCTGGTGAAAGGGATGGCCGAGCAGGCGCTGCAGTTTCAGGCGCCGCTGCACCTGGGCGAAAAAGTGGTCGGGTTGCAGCAGGGGACCGAGAACGGCCATCCACGCTTCGACGTCGTCACCGACCGGGAGACATATCCTTCCCGGACCCTCCTGATCGCCGGGGGCATCGGGGCGTTCACGCCGCGCAAACTACCGCTCAAGGAGGCCGATCGTTGGCTCGGCCGCGGGCTGTTCGACCGCGTGCTCGACCCGCGCGCGTTTGCGGGAAAGCGCATCCTCATCGTCGGCGGGGGAGACTCGGCCTTCGACTGGGCGGTGAACCTCCAGGGGATCGCGGCATCGATTCTCATGATCCACCGCCGCGACGGATTCCGCGCCCATCACGCCACCGTCGCGCAGGTGCAGCGGCTCTGCGAGGAAGGGAAAATGGCGCTGCGGACCTTCTGGGAGCTCAAGGCGATAGACGGCGAAGAGTCGATCGAACGCGTCACGATCCACAACACCAAGAGTAAAGAAGAAGAAACGCTGCCAATGGACAGCGTGATTCCGCAGCTCGGGTTTGTCTCCTCCCTCGGCGTCATCGCCGAGTGGGGGCTCGACATCGAGAAGGGGGACATCAAAGTCACCCAGACGATGGAAACGAACCGCCCCGGCATCTTCGCCGCCGGGGATATCACGACCTATCCCGGCAAGCTCAAGCTGATCGCGACCGGGGTCGCCGAGGCGTGCATCGCCGTGAACCACGCGGTGCACTTCATCAATCCCGCGGCGAAAATCGAGCCGGGGCATTCGAGTAACATGGCACTATTCGGGCAAACGGACTGACGACGTAAGGAATAGTCGTAGAGTTGGAAGGCGTAGGGAATAACCGTAGTGTCGTACGCCTCCTCCATACGTTTATTTCCCCCTACGTCTTCTCCTTACGCCTTTTCATTTCGATTTTCCTATCTCCACCACTATTGAATCAATTCTCGCGAGTATCGCTCTCCCCGACACCGCATGCGCGTTGGCCTCGATGCTGAACACGAGGGTGCGCCCGCCCGGCCGCTCGATGTAGCCGGACAGCGTGTTCACGCGGTCGATGCTGCCGGTCTTGGCGCGCACCTGGCCCTCGAGCGGTGTGCCAATGAAGCGTCGCAGTAGCGATCCGAGCTGGCCGGAGCGGGGCAGGGCGGCGAGAAACGGCCCGCGCCGCGGATGGCGCACCATGAACGCGAGCAGCTGACCGAAGGCGCGGGGCGAGACGAGGTTCCCCGCGGCGAGCCCCGATGCGTCCTCAAGCGAGAACGCCGTCGAGTCGATCCCGACCGAGTCGATCAGAAACCGGCGCTCGACGTCGAGCCCCGCGTCCCACGACCCCTCGCCCCGGAATTCCCGTCCCAGGACCTTAACCAGCATCTCGGCGAACCAGTTCTGGCTGGTGTTGAGGATCGGGAAGACGAGATCGCCGATCTGTCGGCCCTGGTACTCGAACAGCGGCGAACCGCAGCAGCGGGCGGCTCGCGTGACGAGCGAATCGGTCGTGCCGATCGAGCCTCCTTCGACCGCGACGCCGCCGCGCTCCAGCGAAGCCGCGAGCGCCCGCGCCGCATACCGGTTCGGGTCGGGCAGGGCGAAACTCTCGACAAACGTGCGGCGGCCCTGTGCGACCGTCCCTTCCGCCCAGATGTCCATCGTGCCCGGAGTGCGGAAGAAATTGTCGCCGATGGTCGTGGAGCTGCCGGGCGGGACGGTGCGCGCCCGGTTCTCGAAGGTGAAGAGATCGAGCCGTGGCGACCACGTGATCAGGGGCGGCCGGTCGACCGCGTCGCCCGGCGTGATGGAGAAATCCACGCTGTTGTCGTTGAAGCCGAGCCCGGAGACGGGTGCCGCGTACCACCAGTTCAGGTCGAACACGTTCCAGGCGGGCAGCACCAGGACAGGCTCGAAGTACGAACCGTCGCCGATGATCCGTCCCGTGATGCGCCGGACCCCGCGGGCGCGGATCGAGTCGGCGATGCGATCGATGGCGGTGTACGCCGAGTCGCAGGCACCCAGGGCGAGGGTATCCAGACCGTAGCACCGGGTGGAGAAGGTCGGATCGCCGCGACCGTACAACACCAGGTCCCCGTGCACGATTCCGTCGCGCAACACTCCGTGGACGTACACGCTGGTGCGCACGCGGTAATCGGGGGGGAGCAGCACCGTCGCGGCGGCGCCGACGACCAGCTTGGTGTTGCTGGCCGGCACGAAGAGCCGGTCGGCGTTGCGCTCGTACAGGGTTCGGCCACGTTCGTCGGCCACGTACACCCCCCAGCTCACGCGGTTGAATGGCGGCTGATCGAGCAGCGCGTCGAGTCGCTGGGCGAGCGCGCTCCGCCGCGGCGCGGGGTCCGGGCGAGTCTGCGCCACGGCGCGGGCGCCGAGCGTGGCGCTAATCGTGAGCGATGCGAGGATCAGCTTTCGCATACAGCAGGTCCGCGACGAGGTTGACGAGGACGAAGATGACCGACATGAACAGAATACTGCCTTGCACCGCCGGGAGATCCCGTCTCTCGATGGCGGTCAATACGTACCGGCCCAGCCCCGGCCAGGCGAAGATCGATTCCGTGAGCAGGCTACCGGTAAGATAGTTGCCGGTGTCGAGCGCCAGCACGGTGATGACCGGGATCAGGGCGGTGCGCAACCCGTGGCGCAGCACCACCGCTATTTCGGGGAGGCCTTTGGCCCGCGCGGTGCGGATATAGTCGCTGGCCAACGCTTCGCGCATCGCCCCGCGCGTCATGCGCGCGAGCACCGCCACGGACCGCATCCCGAGCGTCACGGCGGGGAGCACGAGGGCGGCGAGCCCGCCCGACCCCGACGGCGGCAACCAACGCAGCGCGACAGCGAACAGCAGGATCAGCAGCAACCCGACCCAGTACACCGGAAACGACACGCCGAGGTAGGCGGCGAGGCTCGCGATCCGGTCGACCGCACCGCCCGGCCGCACGGCCGCGAGCACGCCCAGCGCAATGCCCGCCACGGCGGCAAAGCTCATCGCCGCCAGCGCCAGCTGTGCCGTCTTGGGGAAGCGTTCGATCAAGTCCTGCGCGATCGGTCGGCCGGTGATGTACGAGCGCCCAAGATCCCCCCGCAGCACGCCCGTGAGGTAGTGCCAGAACTGGACCGGGAGCGGGTCGTCGAGGCGCAGCTCAGCGCGCAGCCGAGCGATCGTGGCGGAATCGGCTCGCTCGCCCACCATGCCTTGTACCGGATCCCCGGGCGCGACGTTCAGCAGCAGGAACGCGGCCACCAGCACGCCGAACAGCGTCGGAACGAGGAGCAGCAGCCGGCGCCCAACGAACCGACTCACCGGGGGGGCGCGCGACGCACCGTGGTCCAGCGCTGGCCATTGAAAATCACCGGCAGCTCCCAGCCCGTAATCGCCGGCGACTCGGCCCACAGATCCACCGGGAACCACAAGTACAGCCATGGGGCGGTCTGGTACACTCGTGCGTCAATCGTACGGTACAGCGCGGTGCGTGCCCCGTCGTCCAGGGTGCGCCGAGCCAGGAGGATCAAGGAATCAGTGACGCGGTCGCTCGTGAAGGCGTAGTTGCCGCCCGGCCCGAAGCTCGCGCTCGAGAATAGTGGATAGAGGAAATTGTCGCCGTCGGGATAGTCGGCCCACCAGTCGAGCAACGCCATGTCGGCGTTGCCCGCCCGCGCGGCCTCGCGCTGGCTCGAGGCGTCGCGCTCGACCAGCTCCACCCGGATGCCGACCCGTGCCAGGTCAGCCTGGACCGCCTGGGCGACCCGGCCCAGCGTCACGTTGTCGGCGGTGCGCCAGAGCTGGAGGGACAGTCCGTTCGCGTGACCGGCTTCGGCGAGCAGCCGCTTAGCCCGCTCCGGATCGTAGGCGAATGCCGGTCGGGTCGTGTCCCCACCCGCGAGGCTCGGCGGGATCGCGCCCCGGGCGCGAATGCCACGCCCGCTCCACACGGTGGAGAGGATCTGGGCGACGTTCACCGCATGGTTAATCGCCTGCCGCACCCGCGCATCCCGCAGCGCGCCGCGGCGATTGTTCAGGGCGATATACGTGACCCGCAGGGCAGGCTTCTCCCGCAGCCAGGTGGGGTGTCGCTCGCGCCAGCGCGCAGTCTCGCCGAAAGGCACCTCGACGACGTCGAGTCGCCCCGACTCGAGCTCGGCGGCCCGCACGAGCTGGTCGGGGATAATGCGCACCACGAGCGACTCCGCCTGGGGCGCCCCACCCCAGTAGTCGGGGTTCCGGACGAACCGCAGGGCGTCGTCGTGCGCCCATGCCGCGAAGCGCCACGGCCCGGTGCCGACCGGCCGTGCGCCGAGGTCGGCCGGTGGGTTCGCGGGGACGATCGACGCCACCGGCATCGCCAGGAATTTCGGGAACACGGCGAGGGGCTCGGCGAGCGTCAGAGCCACGGCCGTGTCGCCCAACGTCTCGATTCCCCGAACGTCGGCGGCCGTTCCGGCGGCGTGTTCGCGAGCCCCGGCAATGGGGAGCAGCGGCCAGGCGCGGCCGCCGGTGGACCGTGGATCGAGCACCCGCAAGAAGCTCCGGCGCACCGCTCCCGCCGTGAGGGGCGACCCGTCGTGGAACTTCACGGCGGGACGCAGGTGAAACACGTACCGCAGGCCCTGCGCGTCGACGGTCCACCGATCCGCGAGCGCGGCCTCGAGCGTACCGTTGGGATCGAAACGCGTGAGCCCGTCGTAGAGGAGCGTCACCATCTCGCCGGTCGGCACGTCGGTCGAGAGCGCCGGGTCCAACGAGCGAGGATCATAGCTCTCGTAGTAGGTGAGCGGGGCGCCCGCGTCGGGACGATCCGCGACACACGCGGCCGCCGTCGCGGCCGGCAGCATGACCCTCGAGAAACGCCAGAAATGGGACATCAAACTCGGTGTCGAAAAGGTTGACAGTCGGGGTGGTGGCCGGCCAACATACGGAGCACGCCATACACCGTCAATTGCGTTCCACGCGTTTCCTCCTCATCGCCGCCCTGTGCGCGGCGGCCGTCCGCCCACTCGCCGCTCAGCAGGAGCCGGAGCGCGTGGTGCGCGGACTGGACTTCGTCGGCAACAAGTCGATTGACGGATATACCCTGAGCACGGTCATCGCCACATCGAATTCCAGTTTTTTCGCTACCGCCTGGTGGGTCCGCTGGATCGGGCTCGGGTCGAAGCGGTATTTCGACGAGCTCGAGTTCCGGCGCGATGTGGTCCGCCTGATCCTGTTCTACCGTCAGAGCGGGTTCATGCGCGTCGTGGTCGACACGTCGGTGCGCCGCACCGCGCGCGATGTGTTCGTCACGTTTCGGATCTACGAGGGTGAGCCGGTGCTCGTCACCCGTCTGGACGTGGAGGGTGTGACGGGGATCGTCGATGAGCGCCCGCTGCGTCGGGCCATGCCGCTGCATGTGGGTGACCCGTTCGATCGTTTCCTCTTCCAGGCATCCGCCGACACGGTGGCCGCGTGGCTGCGCAACCGCGGGTTTCCTTACACGCAGGTGTTGCGCAACTTCGATTCGGACGCCGGCGCGCTCACTGCCGAGGTGCGCTACGAGGCCGTGCCCGGACCGCACATGCGGGTAGGTGAGATCATCGTGGAGGGCGTGGACCGTGTGGACACGGCCACGGTGCTGCGCACCGTGTCGGTGCGATCGGGGGAGCAATACCGCGAGGACCAGCTGTATCGGAGCCAGCGCGATTTGTATGGCGTTGGACTGTTTCGCTCGGCGACGGTGGCCCTGGTCGACACCGTGCCGCCTCCCGCGGGCGACTCCACCGTCGGGGTGCTGGTGCGCGTCGCCGAGGGGCCGCGCCACCGGATTCGGTTCGGCGGCGGGTACGGTACGCAAGATTGCTTCCGTTTTCAGTCCGGGTGGTCGGCGTTGGGGTTCCTGGGGGACGCGCGAGTCCTGGACTTGAGTCTGCGTATCTCGAAAATCGGCGTGGGATACCCGCTCAATGCCGGATTCGACAACAATGTATGTCGCCCGCTCGAACACGATGTCCAATCGGATACGCTGAACTACAATGTCGGGGTGACGCTGTTCCAGTCGGTGTTCCTCTCACCGAGGCACACGGCCAGCGTGGGGGGGTTCGCCGAGCGCCGCAGCGAGCTCAATACCTACACGCGGGTTCAGGTCGGCGGCAACATCGGGGTGACATTCAACGCGCGCCGCAGGGTGCCGGTGGGGGTGAGCTACGGCTATGCCGTCGGGCGCACCGATGCCGACCCGGCGGTGTTTTGCAGTGTGTTCAGCGTGTGCGACGCGGCGACGCAGGGCTACCTCAGGACGCGGCGCCCGTTCGCCTCCGTCACGGTTTCCGCTTCCCGGCGCACCGAGGATTTTCCCCTTGACCCGAGTTCCGGGAGTCATCTCGGGCTCACCCTGGTGCATTCGTCCCGCGTCCTCGGGTCGGATAGCCTTTACGAATTCAATCGTGGCGAGCTGGAAATCGCCCAATACCTCCCCTTCGGTCGCCGCGGGGTGTTCGCCTGGCGGTTTCACGCCGGCGCGCTGCTCCCGGTGCGGATTACCCTGGCGGGGCAACGGACCCAGTTCGTGCCGCCGGAACAGCGCTTTTACGGGGGCGGCCCCAATTCGGTGCGAGGCTACGGCGCGAACGAGCTGGGACCGCGGGTCTATGTGATCACCAATCCGGATTCCTTCACTGTCGAGAACGGGGACACGGTCTATAAGGACGTGCGCACCGTGGCGACCGGGGGGAATTCCATCTTGCTCGGCAACCTCGAGGTTCGGGTCGCCGCACCGGTGTTCCCGAACCGGCTGCGCCTCGCGGCCTTCGTAGACGTCGGCCAGGTATACGAGCGGCAAAGCGAGCTGTTCTCGTTGCGTGCGATGCGGGTGACACCGGGCGTGGGAGTGCGGTTCACGACACCGCTCGGGCCGGTGCGCGTGGACGTGGCCTACAACGGCTACGCCCCCGAGTCGGGGACGCTGCTGCTCCAGGACAACACCACCCGCGAGTTGAGCGAATTCCGCGCGAGCTACCAACGGCGCCGCCCCGACAACTTTCTCCGGCGGTTGCAGCTGCAGCTCGCCATCGGCCAGGCGTTCTGATGGTGCGGCGCTCGCTGGGTGCGCTGTTGTGGACGCTGGTCGGCGTGTTGGCCTGCTTTCTGGGTGGGCTCTCGGCCCTGGTCGGGACGCCGGCAGGGCGGGCGCTGGTCGCGCGGGTACTGCAAACGACGCTGCAGAGCGCGGTGGCCGGCCAGGTCGAGCTGGGCGGTGCATCGGGCAGCCTGCTCAAGGGGCTCGTGCTCACCGACCTCAAGCTGTACGACATGGACAGCACGCTCGTGGCGTGGCTGCCGCGCGCCGAGCTCGACTACAGCCTGTTGGATTTCGCGGCCGGCCGTATCGTCCTGATGTCCGTCCGGCTTGACAAGCCGTACTTCAACATCGTGCAACACCGCCACGGCCGCCTCAACATCGAGGAGCTGTTGCGGTTGGGCGAACCGTCCGGAGCGCCGCGTGGCCGGCAACCGTCGGTGCCTCGGATCAAGCCGCTCGTCGTGTTGCAGAACGTGGACATCAGGGACGGCGACCTGGTGCTGCGGCTCCAGGCCGAGGCGTCCCCCAACGACTCGTTGTTGGAAATCGACGCCTTCGAGTCCGACGGACGGCGCCGCATCCGCCGCTTCGAGGACATCAACGGCCACATCGACGCATTCCGAATCTCCGCGCCCGGTCAGCGCGGCATGCGAATCGACCTGGGGACGCTCGCGGTGCGCATCTCGGACCCGCCGGTCGAGATCACGGAGGCGCGCGGTCGTGTCTTGATCGATGGAGACTCGCTCGAGCTGGACCTTCCGACGGTGGTGCTACCGGCATCGCGCTTGTCCTTGCGGGGCCGCCTGGCCTGGCCACGGGGTCCGCTGTTGTTCAACCTCGACGTCGACGCCGACTCGGTGACGTTGGCGGACGTGCGGTTCATCGATCCGCGGTTCCCCGATGGTGCGGTGCTGAGCGGCGCGGTGGCGGTGCGCTCTCACGGAGAACAACTCCTCGAGGTGCGGCTCGACCCGTTCAATCTTGCCTATCACGGCGGGTGGGCGGTGGGCCGGGCCACCGCGTTCGTGGCGGACGATTCGGGACTGGTAGCGCTGCGCGGCGCCGACATCAACACAAAGGACCTCGACCTGGCTCTGCCGCATGTGTTCCTGGACACGCTGCCGTTTTACGGGCATTTGACGGGTCACACCCGCGCCGACGGCCGGCTCGACGCCCTCACCCTCGACCTCGATTGGGTGTTTCGGGACTCGCTCGTCCCAGGGTGGCCGGAGAGTCGCGTGCGCGGGCGCGGGCAGGTGAACCTCGTCGCCCCGGCCGGGATCACCTTCGGCCTGTTCGAAGTGGATACCACGACGCTCGACTTCGGCTCCGTCGCGCGTCTCCTCCCGGCCGCGTCGCTACATGGCACGCTCACGGCCAACGGGACGCTCACCGGGTCGCTGACGAACCTGACGTTCAATGGGACGCTGCGTCACCTGGACGGCGAGCGGCCCGCAAGCGTATTGCGAGGCAGATTCGCCGCGGACTCCAGGAGCGACACGCTTTCGCTCGACGTCGACGCGCAGCTCGACACGCTGTCGTTTGCCGGGCTCCAAGGGAGCTTCCCGCGCCTCGGGCTCGGGGGGGCGGTGACCGGGGTGGCGCGGTTTGCGGGTCGCGTCGATTCGCTGGGCACGCAGCTCGACGTCACACGGTTGGGCGGCGGCGGGCGCCTCCAGGCAGACGGCGCGCTGGTCTTGCTCCCCGACCGTTTTGGCGCCCGCGGTCTTCAGGTCACGGCCAGCGACATCGCGCTCGACCGCTGGGTGTCCGGGGCCCCCCCCTCGGCGCTCAACGCGACGCTCACCGCGACGCTGGACGCCGACACGTCCGAATCTGCCCCGGTCGGCAGCGTCGCCGTGCGGCTCGCGGCGTCCAGCCTGGCCGGGACGCCGCTTGATAGCGGCGTCGTGATGCTCCGCGCCGCCGACGGGCTGGTGCACGTGGATACGCTCTGGCTGCGCCAGCCGGGGGTCGTCACAGACGGCGCGGGCACGCTCGGCTGGCGGCGACCGGCGCGCGGCGAGACGCTCGTCACCTTCGCCATCAACAACCTGGGCTCGCTCGATTCGCTCGTGGCCTGGACTACCGGCGCGTGGAACGACTCCCTGCGCGCCGTGGTGGCCGGCGGCACGGGCCGGCTCAATCTGCGCGCATCGGGCGCGCTCGATTCGATCGCCCTGGACGGGTTCGGCAACGGGAGCGACCTGGCCGTCGGTGATTGGCGCGTGCCGGCGGTGCGGGTGCGCGGTGCGTACGAACCGGGTCCGCGACCGATCGTCTGGCTGGAAGCCTCCGCCGACTCGCTCGCGCACGGCCAGCAGGGGTTCGGGGCCGCGGCGGCCGCGGTGCGGGGCAGGATCGACTCGCTCGGATGGTTCGCACGCTCGCGTATCGGCGACTTGAGCGGCTTCCTCGCCGGTGGTCGCTATGCGCGCAACTCGGCAGGGCAGGGCGTCATCGGGTTCGACTCGCTCGGGGTGCGGCTGCCCGGCGGAGTCTGGTTCCTCGAGTCACCCGCGCAGCTGGCCTTCGACGACTCGACCCTCACAGTCAGCCGTCTGGGGTTGCGGCGAGTGAACGGTCCGGGTCGCATCGAGGTGGAGGGAACGGTCCCAACCGCCGGTACGAGCCGCACGGACTCAGCCAGGCTCCACATCGAAGGTTTCCCGCTGGTCGGGGTGTACGCGCTGCTGCAGCAGGACACGCTGGGCGCCGAGGGCGAGGTCGCGCTGGACCTCGCGCTGCGCGGCTCGCGCCGCGACCCGGTGTACGAGGGCCGCTTCGCGGTGATCCCGGACAGCGAGGCCGCGCCGGCGTTGGACGGCACCATCGCCTATGCCGGCCGGCGGCTCGACGCGACCGCGTTTCTCCGGCGCAACGGCGTGGAGATCGTAGCCCTCACTGCGCACTTGCCACTCGATCTCGCCCTCGTCCCGGTGGCGAAGCGCCAGCTCTCCGATACGCTCGCCATTCGCGCGCGCGCCGACGCGGCGGACCTCGCCACGCTCGAAGCCTTCACCACCGCGCTGCGCGACGTCCGGGGCCGGGTGACCGCCGACGTGGCCGTCCGGGGGACGTGGGACGACCCGCGTCTCGGCGGGACGATGCGGGTCGATTCAGGTGCGGTCAGCATCGCCGCCTTGGGAGTGCGCTGGAGCGAAATCTCGGGCCGCCTGCGGCTGAGCGGTGACACGCTCAGTGTGGACTCGCTCGCCATCCATAGTGAACGCGGCCGGGCGGACCTGTCGGGATACGTCCGCCTGGAGCGGTTGACGCGTCCAGTGCTCGCGCTGGACATCAACGCGCGCGACTTCAAGGCACTCGAGATCCGTGGTGATTTGAGCATCACCGCCACCGCTCGCCTGGCGTTGCGCGGCCCGGTGTTCGGCGCCACGCTCACCGGGAGCGGGACGGTCACGAGTGGCGTGCTCTACTTTGCCGACCTGGTGACCAAGCGGGTGATCGACCTCGATGCGCCGGACCCCGCGCTGGCGGCGTTGATCGACACCTCGCTCGCGTCGTTGATCCGGCGCCAGGGATTGGGCCCCTCGTTTCACAACGTGTTCCTGGACAGCCTGCGGATCAGCGACCTGCAGCTCTCGATGGGGAACAGCATGTGGCTGCGGTCCAACGAGGCGAACATTCAGCTCGCCGGCCGCCTCAACGTGAACAAGGTGAATCGCAATTTCCTCCTCACGGGAACGTTGCAAGCGCCGCGCGGCACCTATCGGCTGGTCGTGGGGCCGGTGTCGCGCGAGTTCATCGTAACGCAGGGAACCGTGCGCTACTTCGGCACGCCGGATCTGGACGCGGGATTGGACATCGACGCCCGCCACGTGGTGCACCCGGTGACCCCGACCGCCTCCTCGACGACGAGCCGGACGGACGACATCCCTATCCTGGTCCACATCGGCGGCACCCTGCTCGTGCCGCGGCTCACCTTGAGCGCCGAGGGACGGGAGGAATCGCAGACCGACATCCTCTCCTACCTGATGTTCGGGCAGCCCAGCTCGGAGATCGCGAACGTGCCGGGCTCGGCAGGGGCCGGCCGGAAAGCCCTGTTGCTCGGGACGGCGGCCAGCCTCGCGGCAGGCGAACTCGAGCGCAGCGTCGTCTCGGATCTCGGTATCCCGCTCGACTACGTCGAGATTCGCCCCGGCGACCCCGGCAGCCCGTGGACCGGGGCGAGCTTCGCGGCCGGCTGGCAGGTGGGCCAGAAGACGTTCTTCATCGTGCGGGCGAGTCTCTGTCCTGGCGCCGTGACCAACCGCCTGGGCGCGAGCCTGCAGTTCCGGATCAGTCCGGAATGGCGCACCGAAGCGAGCGTCGAGCCGGTGAGCGGCTGCACCGCCCCGGTTCCGGGGGGCAACACCCAGCGACAGGTCGGTGGGGATCTGTTCTGGGAGCGTCGATACTGAGATGACGCGGGCGCTCCTGATCACCAATCCCGCGGCGGCGCGCACCGATGCACGGGCGGTGACGGCGGTGCGGGAAACGCTGCGGGCGGCGGGGTGGACGGTGGAAGTGGCCGCGACCGCGGCGCCCGGTGACGCCCGCCGGCTCGCCGAGCGCGGGCGCGCCGAGGGATTTGACGTGCTGTTGTCGTACGGCGGCGACGGCACCGCGATGCAGATCGCCGCGGCGATCGCGGGGACCGGGATCCCACTCGGCCTGCTGCCCGGGGGCACCGGGAACGTGCTGGCTGGGAATCTCCGGCTGCCGCGCCGTCCGCTCGCGGCGACGCGGGCGATCCTGCTCCAGGTGTCGACCGCGATCGACCTCGGTGTCGTCGAACGCGCCGACGGCCCGCACTATTTCGCGGTGTGTTGCGGCGCGGGATTCGATGCCGCCCTTATGGGGCGCACCGACGCCGCGAGCAAGCGCCGGTGGCGGCGGGCGGCCTACATCCGTCAGGCGCTGACCGGCCTGTCGACGGCGAAGAACGCGCCGCACCGATTCACGATTGACGGCATGGAGCATCGGCAAGAGGCGGCCATGGTGCTGGTGTGCAACTGCGCGGACCTGATGCCACCGTTCCTGCGACTGCACGCCGACATCCGCCCCGACGACGGCGTGCTCGATGTCGTGGCACTGCGCGCGAATGGCGCATGGCAGGGTGTGACGGCGTTCGCGGAGCTGCTGTTAAGCCGCGCGCGGGCGACGCGAGACCAGGTCTGGTTCGGGCGCGGGCGCGTCGTGCGGATCGAGGTCGAATCGGGGCCGCCGGTGCCGGTGCAGCTCGACGGTGAGGTCACCGGTACGACGCCGCTCGAGGCGCGAGTGGTGCCGGGCGCGCTCACGGTGTACGTAGACCCGGACACCGTGCCGGGTGGTATGAACGGCCGTGGCTGAACGCGTGCTGATCGTCACGGCGGACGATGCGTTGGCGCGCGTGGCCTGTGAGCTGTTCGCCGCCGGGCCGGGGGGTGGAGTGCTGCGGGAGCGCGATGGAGCGGCGGGCCTCGAGGCGTGCGAGCGGGCGCGGCCCGACGCGGTCGTGTGGGATGGCGAGCTGCCCGGCGCGGTGGACGCCACGCTGGTTGCGCGGGTGCGCGCCTCAGGGGCCGCGATGGTCGTGGTAGTGGCGTCGGGGGAGGGGTCAGCCGGCGTGCACGCGCTCCAGGTCGGCGCGGAGCAATTTGTCGCCAAGCCCGTGAACCCGGACCATCTTGCCGCGGCCGTGGCGCGGGCCGCTGAGGCGGCGTGGTGGCGTCTCCGCCGCGCCGCGGGGAGCGCGGACCGCGAGGCCTATCGTCCCCGTAGCCTCGCGGCGGCCGAGCGGGAGCAGATCGAGATTGCCCTGCGGCATCACGGCGGCAACCGCACGCGGGCCGCGCGGGACCTCGGGATATCGCGCGCGACCTTGATCAATAAGATTAGGACGTACGTCCTCGACCTCTGAGGTATGGATGGACAAGCCGGTCCTGAAAGAACACGACGGGATGGTCTGCCGCGCCTGTGGCAACGAGGAGCGGGCGTCGGAGGGCTATCCCTGCGCTGACTGCGGCACCTTCATCTGTCTGATTTGCATGTTCCGGGGGGTGACCCGCTGCCGGGCGTGCGAGGAAAAAGTGAAAGCGGCGTCGCGCGCCTAGGCACGCCGCCGCTGGATGTCGCGCGCCAGCTCTTCGGACGGTGTGCCAAGCTCCTGCGCCAGCCGTTGCGTCGCGTCCGTCTCGCCCGGCCATTCCCGCGCCGCCGCCAGCGCTTCCAGGGCGATCTCCGCGATCGCGTTGGTGCGCTCCTCCAACGTCTGTGTCCGCTCCGCCACCTCGCGCGCCAACCAACGCTCCAGCTCGCGCCGATCGACCTCGAGCTGCCGTTTGCGCAACGCGCTCTGCAGCGACACTTCCAGCTCTTCCAGGTCGAGCGGCTTGATCAGGTAGTCATACGCGCCGAGCCGCAGACACTCGATCGCCGTCTTCGGCTGGTCGATCGCGGTCAGCATGATGATGGCGAGGTCGGGCTCCGCCGCCAGCGCCTTGGGCACCAGCTCGACGCCGGTCATGTTGGGCATCCGGATGTCGCTCAACATCGCCTGGGGGTGGTCGGTGGCGATCCGCTCCAGCGCGGCAGCGCCGTGCTCGGCCAGGACCACGCGATACCCGAGTCGGGTGAGGAAGCGCTGCAACGCTTGTCGGATGCCGGATTCATCGTCCACGACGAGGATCGTCGTGGGCTCGGGACTGGGAGAGTTTGCCGGCATGACGCCCTCGAAGCTATTTGACCTCCACAAGCTGAGCAAGCGCGGCTATCTTCGCCCCGTGACCGTGGCCGCACCCGCACCGAATCTCGCCGCCGTTCCCGGCATCCTCGCTGGACACTGGACGCACCCGAGTGGCGCCACCGGGTGCACCGTCGTGCTCGCGCCGCTCGGCGGAATGCGCGCAGCGGCGGCCTGCCGCGGACGCGCCACCGGCACGCGTGAGCTCGACGCACTCGATCCGCGCCACATCGTCGGACATGTAGACGCCATCCTCCTCACCGGAGGCTCGGCCTATGGCCTGGGCGCCGCCGACGGCGTCATGCGGTGGCTCCTGGCGCAGCGCCGCGGTTTTCCCGTCGGCCCCGACGTCGTGGTGCCGATCGTCCCCACGGCGGTGCTCTTCGACCTCGGAAATACCGGAGCCGCTCCGGTGTGGCCCGGGCCGGGTGACGCGGAGGCGGCCTGTGCGGCCGCGGCGGCGGATATCGCCGAAGGCTCGGTGGGCGCCGGCGCCGGGGCGACCGTGGGAAAGGCGGCGGGGATCGAGCGGGCGATGAAGGGCGGCGTCGGCACGTGGGCCACGCGCGCGGGCGACGTCGTGGTCGGGGCGCTGGTGGCCGTCAATGCGGTCGGCGATGTGCGCGATGCGCGCGGCGCGATCCTCGCGGGCGCGCGCGATGACTCCGGCGGGTTCCTCGATGGCCAGCAATACTTCGCCCGGGGCGGGGAGCCGTTCGGGGGTGGTCGGGCGAGCCCGCACAACACCACGCTCGCGGTCGTCGCCACCAACGCCTCACTCGACAGGATCGCGCTCGAGGCCCTCGCCCGCGCCGCGAGCGATGCCTTGGCACGACGCATTACGCCCTACGGGACCGTGTTCGACGGCGACATCGTGTTCGCCGCCAGCACCGCCGCGGTGCCGCCAGCCTCGCCGCTCCAGGTCGAGGCGCTCGCGGCGGAGGTGGTGCCGGAAGCGCTGGAGCGCGCGGTGCGCCTCGCTCGCGGGACCGCGCGGACGCCCGGGCTCGCGTCGTGACCGACCGGCTGGCGCGCGCGCTCGATGACCTGCGCCGCAAATGGGTCCCCGACCGCCGGCTGGGGGTGTTCGACGTGGTCGCGTCCGGGGAGCGACTGGTGGGTCGTACGACGAGTCGCGAAGCGTTGGCCGATCTGCGGCAGGTGGGCGCGCAGGCCGAGCTCGCCGTGGACGTGTCCTTGCTCCCCGATGCGTCGGTGGACGAGGGCGGCATGGCCGTCGTCACCGCCGCGGTAGCGCCGCTGCTCGACGAGCCGTCCATCAGCGCGCCGCGCGTGACCGAAGCCTTGCACGGCGAGCCGCTCGCCCTGCTGGAGCGGCGGGGCGACTGGCTGCATGTGCGCGGCGCGGACGGCTATGTGGCCTGGACCCACGCGGGCTACGCGACGATCGGCACGAACGACTGGCTCGCGGATTGGCTGGCGCGGGCCACCGCCCGCTCGCTCGGCTGTGAGCTCGAGCATCAAGGCATGCGCCTGCGGTTGCCGATCGGTGCGCGCCTGGCGTTGCGGCGCGATGGACAGGTCGAGACGGCCGACGGCCGGCTCGCGCGGATCTACACGGGGATGGTCCGGGTCGAAAGCGAGCTGCACGCGGAGACCCGACTGATCGCGGCGCCGGAGTTGGCGCTGCGCTGGTTCGGCGGCGCGCCGTACCTGTGGGGCGGCCGCACCGAGTGGGGAGTGGATTGCTCGGGGCTCGCGCAGGCGATCTCTGCAGCGCGCGGCGTGGCCCTGCCGCGCGACACGGACCAGCAGTTCGTCACGGGCGAAGCAGTGCGCCTTGATGCCGGTGGGGCGGGGTACCACGCCGGTGACCTCTTGTTCTTCGCCGAGGAGCGGCGCGTGTCGCACGTGGCCCTGTGGGCGGGAGCCGGGCGCATGGTGCATTCCACCCTGTCGCGGGGTGGTGTGGTGAGTGAGGACCTGTTCGCCGACAGTCCGCGGCTGAAACGGCTGCGGGACCAGCTGGTCGGGGTGCGGCGCGTGGAGCGGCGATGACCCGGCCGTTGCGTCTCATCCTGTTCGACATCGACGGGACCATTCTCCTGACCGACGGGGCCGGCCGGCGCGCTATCCAGCGCGCCATGCTCGAAGAGTTGGGCACCGCGGGCCCGATCGACGGTCACCGCTTCGACGGCAAAACCGATCCTCAAATCGTGCGCGAGCTGCTGGGGCTGGCGGGGCATCCGGCCGCGGGTGACGCGGCGCGCATCGCCGCGGTGTGCGAGCGCTACGTCACGCTGCTCGAGACCGAGCTGGCGCGACCGGCGCGGGCCACCCGAGTGATGGCCGGCATCGCGGAGCTGCTCGCGGCGCTCGCCCGCCCGGAAGCGGAACGGCGGGCACTGGTGGGGCTGCTCACCGGTAACATCGAGCGGGGCGCGGCGCTCAAACTGCGCTCGGCGGGGATCGATCCAGCGCGCTTTGCAGTCGGCGCATTCGGGTCGGACGCGTCGCACCGGCCCGAGCTCCCCGCCATCGCACGGCGCCGCGCCGAGGCCCTGAGCGGGCAGCCTATCGCGGGCGCGGACGTGGTGATCGTCGGCGACACGCCCGATGACATCGCGTGCGGCCGCCCCATCGGTGCCCGCACCGTCGCCGTCGCGACCGGCTACTACGACGTCGCGGCGCTGTCGGCCGCGGGCGCCACTCGCGTGTTCGCCGATCTCTCCGAGACGGCGGCCGTGCTCGACGCCCTGCTCGCGTGACCCCGCACCACGAGCTCGAGGTCAAAGCGCGCATCACCGCCGTCGCCGCGTTGCGGCGCGCGCTGCGGCGCGCCGGGGCGCGGCTGGAATTCCGCGGCCGCATGCTCGACCGCCGCTACGATCGCGCCCGCGAGCTGATCCGCCGCGATCAGGTCCTGCGGCTGCGGACGTATCAGCCATCGGGCCGCGGCCGCGTCCACGCGGTGCTCGCCTGGAAAGGGCCGGCGAGCGCCCGCGGAGGGTATCGGCACCGCGCCGAGCTGGAGGTCGCCGTCGGCGACGCCGTCGCGCTGCGGGCGCTGCTCGCGCGGTTGCGGTACCGGGTCACGCTCGCCATCGATCGCCGGGTCGAAGTGTACCGTCTGGGGGGCGCGACGCTGCGCCTCGAGCGCTATCCGCGCATGGACACCCTGCTCGAGGTGGAAGGGCCGCCCGCGGCGATCGAGCGCGCCATTGCGGCCATCGGACTATCGCGCGAGCGATTCCTGTCGGAGTCGTTGCCGTTTTTCACCGCCGCCTACCGGCGCCGCACCGGACGGCGGGCCCGGCTCACACGCGGCCAATCGTGAAACTCCACGTTCCCGAGCTGGCGCCGGCGCTGGGCCGGCTCATCGTCCCGCGCCGACTCGTGGAGCCGTGGGTGCCGCTCGAAGACCTGCGAGAGGCACTGGCGACGCGCGTGCTCGAAGGCGCCGGCGCCGCGCGACGCGACGCCGCCGATGACGCGCCGGCGCGCGCGCTCACGCATCTGAGCCACGAGGTTTGGAGCGTCGCCTGGAACGACGCGGTGCGCCGCACCGCCGAGCGCGTGGCGGGGGCGATCGATACGGACATCGCGGCGGCGGCACGACACGTACGGATGCCGCGGCGGCGGCAGCGAGCGCTCGCACTGGTGGGCTCCGAGCGTCGGGCGATCGCCGCGCGGTTCGCGTCGGGGGCCGACGGCTTCGAAGAGGCGCTGCGTGCCGTCACGCGCTCGACGCATACGCTGCACCAGACGTGGCCGGCCGACCCCGCCGCCCATACCGATTGGCAGGAGGCGCAGCAGCTGGCCGCGCGACGGCTCGAAGCAGCGTGGTTGACCCTCGAAACGCAGGTCGAGGCGGAGCGCACGCGCTGGACGCCCGAGCTCGAGTCGATCCGCGCCTGGCGGCCCAGCCTGACGCCGGTGTTCGGCGTCTGGATCCCGTGCGCCGGCCTCGCGATCTGGCTCGGGCTCGTGCTCGGCGGGTACCTTCCGGCTCCAACATGGCTCGCCGCGCTCTTGGACTTCTAGTGCTGCTCGGTGTGGGGGGGGGGCTTCACTCCTCCGCGACCGCCCAGCTCCGCCCCCTGGCGGTGCAGGTGTCCGGTCCTGCGGGCCTCGACTCCCTGGCACGCCTCGGCTTCGAGGTCGCCGGGGTCCGGCGCGGCATCGCCGGGCTCGAGGCGGTGGTCGTGGCGTCTCCGGAGACGGAGCGACTGCTCGCGGCTCGAGGCTTTGTCGCGGCGCCGCCGCCAGGACTACCGCCCGTCGGCGCGGCGGCGGACAGCTTCCAGGTGTATCGGTCGTTCGACAAGCCGGTAACCGGCATCCGCGCCACGCTTGCCGCGTGGGCCGCCGCCGACACCCTGCTCCACGTCGATTCGATCGGCGCGTCGCTCGAGGGCCGCCCGATTCTTGCGGTAAAGATCGGGGCCGCCGCCGACGATCCTGCTCGACCCAACGTACTGTTCATGGGGACGCACCACGCGCGCGAATGGGTGTCCACCGAAATGGCGATGCAACTCGTGCGCTGGCTCACCGACTCGCTCCCGCCCGCGCTGCGCGACACGCGCGATATCTGGGTGATTCCGGTTGAGAACCCCGACGGGTACCAATACACCTTCACCACCGATCGCTTTTGGCGGAAGAACCGGCGACCCAACGCCGACGGCTCGGTCGGTGTGGATTTGAACCGCAACTACCCTGAGTTCTGGGGCTACGACAACGCCGGATCGAGTCCGGTGGCTGTGGCCGAAACCTATCGCGGCCCCTCGCCCGCCTCCGAGCTCGAGACGCAGGCGATCGTCGCATTCCACGCGGCCCACCCTCCGGTGAGTGCGGTCACCTACCACACCTTCGGCGGGCTGGTGCTGCATCCATATGGCTTCCGGGCCGGGGCGTTGCCGCCCGACTTGCCGGTGTTCCGCGCACTCGCGGGCACCGATCTGGCGCCCGCCGTCCAGGACAACGTGCCGGGCACGATCCATTCGTATTACCACCCGGGCCCGAATTGGAACCTGTATCCAACCAACGGCGAGTACACCGAGTGGGCCTATCGCGCTCACCGAACGATCGCGCTCACGCCCGAGCTGACGAGCGGCTGCTGCACCGCCGATTCCGGGTTCTACTACGGCTTCGCGCTGCCCGATGACTCCGCGTTGGTCGAGCGGGTGTTTCGCGACAATCTGCCGTTCGCGCTGGCCGTGATCGCGGCTGCCGGCGACCCGGCAACGGCCGTGGGCCCCGCCGGCGCGGGCCCGACGCCGCCCCGGGTGGAATCCATCTGGCCCGAAGCGTGGGTGAGCCTCCCGTCCGCCGGCCCGGTGCCGTTCACCCTCACGGCGCGGTCGGCCAACGGAAGCGTCGTGACCCGCTCGCTGACTGCCGATTCGCTCGCGCGCGGCACCGTGCGAACGGTGTGGCGCACGGACCTGAGTACTGACGGCACCCGGGCCGTGCGGGTGGACGGTGTGGGGTTCGAGGCCGAGCTGATTTCGCTGGCGGGTGCCGAGGACGGTGAGACCGGTTGGGAGGGTTGGACCCGCGCGTCCGACGCGCTCGCCGGGCTCTGGTCGTGGGGAACGTTCACCAACGATACCTTGACGTCGCCGGCGGTCGACCTGTCGGGCCGCTCACGCCTCTGGCTCCATTTCTGGACCAAGCACCGCGGGTCGACGTTCACTCCCGAGATTCGCGGGCTGGTGCAGGTCTCCGCGGACGACGGTGCCACCTGGAGCGACGTGATGGCGATCGTGGGTGACGGGCCGGCGTGGTACCCCGTACGGGTGGACGTGCCGGCCGTGGCACTTGCGCCGGCGGCGCGGGTGCGCTTCGTGGCGAGCGGGTTCACATGGTGGGTGGACGCGGTCGGGTTCGCGAGCGACTCCACAGGTCTGTTTGCGGCGCAGCCACCGGTCGCGAGTCTCGAAGTGTCGGAGAATCCGGTGCGCGGCGCCCAGGTGGTGTTCTCGTGGCCGGTCGGGAGCGGGGCACCGCGCGTCGGCGTCTACAGCTTCACCGGCGAGCGGCTGTTGTCCGCGACGCTCGCCCCCGGGTCCACCGAGTACGCCTGGGACCTGTTGGCTGGCTCACGCCGTGTGGCGAACGGCGCCTATCTCGTAGTGCTTGAGCTGGACGGCCACGTGTCCCGGCGACGGCTGTTCGTGACGCGACCATGAGCGTCGTCGGCGTCGGGGTGGACTTGGTGGAAGTGTCCCGGGTGCGTCAGATGCTCGCTGAAAAGGGCGTGCACGTGTTCGACCGGTTGCTCACGTCGGACGAGGCGCGCTACTGCCGCTCCAAAGCGGACCCCGCCGAGAGCGTCGCGGCGCGCCTCGCCGCCAAGGAAGCGGTCTACAAGGCGCTGCAGGGGAGCGCGGCCGCGCGCGGGATCGGGTGGCGCGAGATCGAAGTGGTGCGTGACGAGGACGGCCGGCCGGAGGTCGCGCTGACGGGGCTCGCCGCCGAGCGGGCGACGGTGCTGCGCGTGCGGCGCGTGATCGTGTCGTTATCGCATACGCATCAAGCCGCCGTCGCCATGGCGGTCCTGGAAACCGAAAGCTGAAATACGTATCGGTTGCCTTCTGCGGTTTGCCCCCCTAGTTTTCTGGAACTCGTTCTTGAGAATGATTCTCATTTCGCGTAACCCGTTTCTTGCCATCACTTCCGTCGTCTGTCTCGCGGCCCCCTTGGCCGGACAGTCAGACGATTCGCTGAGCGCGGCACGCCGCATTGTCGCGGCCGTAACGATTGCGGCCAAGGAATACGCGGTGGGGGTGGCGCCCGGCGGAGCACAAGTCGTGTCCGCCCAGGAAGTAGCGGAGGCGAAGTTGTTTCTCGACCAGGCACGGTTTGACGCGCCCTTCCTGCCGCTGGCCGTGCGCGGCTACGGCGACAGCATGCTGACCGAGCTCCGCGCCATGCTGGACCAGGTCGCGCCGCCCGGGGAGGTCGACAGACGGGTGGCGACCCTGACCGCCCGCATCGCCGCCGCGGTCGGCGGGGCCCTGATCCCGATGCCGTCCCGCCCGCCATCGCTCGCGCGCGGCGCTGTCGTGTACCGCGAGCAGTGCGCCTTCTGTCACGGGGAAACCGGCCGGGGCGACGGGCCGAAAGCGAAAAGCCTCACCGGTCCGCCTCCGGCGAGTCTCGCGTCCCCGGTGGAGGCGGGAGCGCTCTCCTTCGACGACGTCTATCGCCGGGTGACGATCGGCGTCGCGGGAACGGCGATGCCCGAATTCGAGCAGTCCCTCTCGGAGGAGGACCGTTTGGCCGTCACCGCCTACGTCTTGACCCTGCCGTACGGCGGCTCGCCGGATGCCGCGGTGTTCGCCGCCGTCCGACGCCAGCTCGATTCGTCCGTCACCCTCCGCTCCGCGAAGCTCGGGTTCGACGCGTATGTGACTTTCGAGGGCGTCGAGACGAAAGTACGGGCGAAAAACGCGGGACTCGCAACGCGGCTCGAGGGGGAGTTCGCTGAGCTGCGCCAGCGCGCCGCGGGTGGAGCCACGACTTCGGAGCTGCGGGCAATCCATCACATCCTGCTGGGCGACCTCGAGCACGCGGAGCGAATGGTCACCGACAAGACCTCGGAGACCCACCTGTGGTTGCAGTCGTTCCTGCTGCTGGTGCGCGAGGGGTTCGAAGCGATCCTGATCATCGCTGCGTTGATGACCTTCCTCACCAGGTCCGGCGCGTCGGCGCGACGCCGCGAAGTGGCCCTGGGCGCCTGGGCGGCCGTCGGCGCGAGCGTCGTCACGGCCGTCGTGTTCGAGCTACTGGTCAACGCCGGGCCTAGCCAGCGTGAGGCGTTCGAAGGGATTACGATGCTCGTGGCCGTGGTGGTGTTGTTCTATGTGAGCTACTGGCTGTTCTCCAAAATAGAAGCGGACAAATGGAGTGCCTTCCTCCAGAGCAAAATGCAGTCGGCCCTGTCCTCGGGATCGGCGTTGGCACTCGCGTCTGTGGCGTTTCTCGCGGTGTACCGGGAGGGGGTGGAGACGATCCTGTTCTACAAGGCACTGCTCGCCTCCGGGGGCACGGGCGGTGCCGGGGCCGTCGCCGCGGGCGCCGCCTTGGGCGCGGTGGCGCTGGTGTTCCTCTACATCGCGATCATGCGGCTCGGTCTCCGCATGCCGATGAAGGCGTTCTTCGCGGTGACCGGCGCCCTGCTCTACTACATGGCATTTGTGTTTGCGGGGAAGGGGATGGCCGAGCTGCAGGATGCGCAGGTCGTGGGGACGACGGTGATTCCCGCGCTCCTGTGGTTGCGAGTCCCGTTTCTCGGGATCTATCCCACGTTGCAATCACTCGCGCTGCAGGGAGTGCTGCTCGTGCTGCTCCTGGTGGCCCTCGTGTGGACACTGAAACCGTCAGCCAGGCATCAGCCGTCAGCGTGATGCCGGTTCCTTGCGTGTGAGAGATGACGGCTGGCCGCTGACGGCTGGCAGCCCGCTCAGCTTCCCAACCAGGAACGCCCCCATGAGCACCAGGCCTACGCTGGCCAGCTGCGCGACGGTGAAGTCGCCGAGCAGCCGGTCATCCTTGGCGCGGAAGAACTCGATCACGAACCGCTCCACCCCCGCCGCGATCAGATAGCACCCGAACAGCCATCCCGCAGCGTGGGAGTGCGCGCGGTGCTTCCACAGCCATGCCGTCGCGAGCAGCATCAGCGCCGTCTCGTACACCTGGGTGGGATGCACGGCCACCACGTCGAACGGACTGGTGCCCGGCGGAAAGGCGACTTGGAACTGCGAGAGATTGGCGACGGTCGAGGGTGGGAGGCCATCGGGGAATTTCACTCCCCACGGGAAGCTCGTCGGGACGCCGTAGTCGTCGCCGACCAGGAAGCAGCCCACGCGTCCAATCGCGTAACCCAGTGCCAGGGCCGGCGCGACCAGCTCCGCCGTGAACGCGATTGGGACGCGGCGCCGCCAGCTGTTCAGCACGACGCCCAGCACCCCGCCGATGAACCCGCCATACCACACGAACCCGCCCCGGCTGAACAACGCTTCGCCGGTGAGCGCCACGTACCAGAGTTTCGCCCCGACCAGTCCCCCGACCACACCGCCGATCACGACGTCCGCGGCGAACTCCTCGTCGAGTCCGCGGCGGCGCAGCTCGAGCTGCATAGCCCAGCCGGCGAAGATGAACGCCAGCATCATCATGATGCCGAACCCGGTGACCGACAGCGGGCCGACGTGGAAGACAAGCGGGTAGACGGTCATAGAGTCCGTGGTGCGTGGTGCGTGGTTGAAGACGGTTCAAGACCGGGCAATGGCATGTCCGCGCGCGCATCGAGGGACCATGGGCTTCGCTCACCGCGATTCAACCGCCACCAGCCCGCGCGCGCGATCATCGCCGCGTTGTCCGCATTGAGCCGCGGGCTCGCCACGGCCACGCGCGCCCGACCGGCCAACCGCTCGGCCGCCCGTGCCGCGAGGGCGCGGCTGCAGGCAACCCCGCCACCAAGCACGGCTGTAGTGTGGCCCGTCGCGTCCACGGCGCGCGCGAGCTTCGTCACGAGCACGTCGAGGACCGCGTCCTGGAACCCGCGCGCCAGGTCGGCGCGGTCGCGTGCGAGATCCGGGCTGGCACGGACCGCGTACAGGACGGCGGTCTTGAGTCCCGAGAACGAGAACTCCAGGCCTTCATCTTTCATGGGACGCGGGAAGGTAAAGCGCCCGGGCTGGCCGGTGGCCGCCAGCTTCTCGATGGCGGGCCCGCCGGGAAAGCCGAGGCCGAGCAGGGTGGCAACCTTATCGAACGCTTCACCCGCGGCGTCATCGCGTGTCGCCCCCAGCAGGCGATAGTGCCCCCAGGCGGGGACGTCCAGCAACAACGTGTGCCCGCCCGACACGAGCAGCGCCACGAACGGCGGGGCGAGCTCCGGGTCCTCCACGGTGGGGGCGAACAGATGGCCCTCGAGGTGGTTCACTCCGATCAGCGCGCGATTCCCCGCGTAGGCCAGTGCCTTGGCGTACACCACCCCCACGAGCAGCGCGCCGACGAGTCCCGGACCGGCGGTCACCGCGACGGCGTCCACCGCGCTCCATGCCAGGCCCGCCTCGGCACGGGCCCGCTCGACCACCGCGGGCAGCGCCGCGAGGTGCGCGCGGCTCGCCAACTCGGGCACGACGCCGCCAAAGACCTGATGAATGTCCTGGGAGAGAATCACGAGGCTGGCCAGCTCTGGCGGGCGCCTCCCTGATCCACCGACCAGCACGGCCGCCGAGGTCTCGTCGCAGGACGTTTCGATCCCGAGGACGACCTCAGCCACGGCCGCCTCGCCGGCGTACTACTAAGACCGAATCGGGGATCGCCCGGGCGATAATCCCCCGGGGCGCCAGCACTCTGAGGTGCACCGTCGCGGTGTCGGCGACCGGGCCGGCCAAGTGCACGATCACCTTGAGGCTGTCCTTGGTCATAGCTTGCACCAGGGCCTCCGGGCCGCGTACCGAGACCGCGGCGCGCGCCGGCCGCAGCTCGTACCCAGTGAGAGGGCCCGCGCCGCTCTCGATCGGGAGGAAGTTGAACACGCGCTCGAACACCGTGGTGGTCGTCCCGCTGACCCGCACTTCCTTCGGCGAGAGCCGGACGACGCCGAGCGGTGAGGTGTCGAGCGTCACGAGGCGGGTGAAGGGGCCGTGCACCGCGTCGAGCGTTGTCGGTACAGTGGCTACCGATTCGATCGCCGCCAGCAGGAGGTCAGGGCCCACCAGTCGTGCCACGTTGGGGGCCATCTGGAGGCCGCCGTCCAACGCCTGGCCCGAGTCCGGCCGGACGCTCACCCGCGACACAATCGGCACCTCCTTGCTGCCTACTGAATCGAGCTGCACCACCACTTCGCTCGGGGTGATCTGATCCACCTCGACCGCGGCACCCTTGGGCAGCTCTACGTCGGCGGGCTGGATGATCGTGGTCCAGGTTGCGACGCTCAGCGTCTCGGGGACCTGGAGTGTGATCACCTGGCGGAACAGGCGCAGCTTGAGCAGCTCGCCACCCTTCCCGCGCAGCACCACGCTGACGGGCGGCGGCGTGTTGAGCATCGTGCGGCCCGGGGGTGTTTGCACCTCGAGCCGCATCGTGAACTGCTCCGTGTACTGCTCCTGGGCCGCCACGGCCACATACAGCATCAGGGCGAGGAACAGGGCGGCCAGCTTGAGCGCCCAGTTGCGGAACAGGCCGCGACGTGGCCTACCGGTCATCGAGCAACCGCCGGATGAGGATCTGGTTCACCGGTCCGTCCCACTGTGCCGCCCCGATCACCTTTTTCACAATTATGCCGTGGCGGTCGATCACGAAGCTCTCGGGGACCCCGGTCGTCTGGTAGTCGCGCTTGATCATCCCCGACCGGTCGTGGAGGATGTCGAAGGTGAGCCCCAGCTCCTGCGCGAAGGCGTTTACCATCGACGAATCGTCCTCGTCCACGCTCACCGCCACGATCCGGAAGTCGGTGCCCGCGAGCGCCCGCGACAGCCGCTCCATCGCGGGCATCTCGATGCGGCACGGCTGGCACCAGGTCGCCCAGACGTTGAGCAGAATGACGCGACCGCGATAGTCGGCCAACGTCGACGGCCGGCCGGTGCGCAGGTCCACGGCGTTGAACTCGGGTGCGCGCGAGCCGACACCGATCAGCGCGATCTCCGGCAGAATGCGGATCACGAGCGCCACGACGAAGACCGCGGCCATCGTGATCCCGGCGGCGAGGGTCCAGCGGCGCCGGTCCATCAGACCATCACCGCGCAGCGTCGTCGCAGCTCGCCTACCGCGCGGCCCGGGTCGTCGCTGCCGAACACGGCCTGTCCGGCGACGAAGGTGTCCGCCCCCGCTGCGTGCGCCGCGGCGATGGTGTCGGGACCGATCCCGCCGTCCACTTCGAGAAACGCGCGCGAGCGGCGGGCCGTGAGCAAGGCGCGCGCGCGGCCGATCTTCTCGGTCACGACCGGGAGGAAACGCTGCCCGCCGAACCCCGGGTTCACGCTCATCAACAGGAGCAGGTCGAGGTCGCCGACGACCTCCTCCACCAGGGAGAGCGGCGACGCCGGGTTGAGCGCCAACCCGGCCAGCATGCCGCGCCGGCGTACTTCGGCGAGTTGACGCTGAACGTGCACGGTGGCCTCGGGGTGGAAGGTGAGCACCGACGCACCGGCGTCGGCCATCGGCTCGATGTAGTGCTCCGGCTCGACCACCATCAGGTGGACGTCGATGGGCTTGTCGGTCAGCCGGCGCAACGCGGCGACCATGGACGCCCCGAACGTCAGATTCGGCACAAAGCGCCCGTCCATTACATCCACGTGGATCCAGTCCGCGCCGCCTTCGAGCGCCGCGCGGACCTGATCGGCGAGCCGCAGGAGGTCGGCCGAGAGGATGCTGGGGGCGATCCGAATCGAGCCGCTCATCTAGGGGCTCCGCGCGACGACGATTTCCACCAGTGTACCGGGCGCGGCGAGGGTGGCCGAGGCGGGCCGCTGGGCGATGATCGTACCCGGCGCGGTCCCAGGTGTGCGACGGCGCGTGACGCCGCCCAGCTCGAGGCCCGCCGTTTCCAGCCGGACCCGGGCATCCTCCGCCGACAGGCCCATGAGGTCCGGCACCGAGATGGTCGGCGCGCCGCGGCTCACCACCAACGCCACCCGGCTCCCCGGCGCGACCGTGGTGGCGGCGGGCGGGCGCGTCGCCATCGCGAGTCCGGTGGGGACTGCGGCCTGCACCGTCTCGACCTGGCCGACCGTCAGCCCGGCGGCGACGATGAGGCTCCGCGCCAGCTCGACGTCCAGCCCGGCGACATCCGGGACCGCCACGCGCGGCGGGCCGGCGCTCACGACCAGGGCCACGCGCAGGTTCGGCGGCGCCTCGAGGCCGGGGGGTGGATCCTGCCAGATCACGGTCCCGATCGGCGCCGAGTAGTGCGGCTCGGAACCGTTGTCGATGGTGCCCAGGCGCGCGGCGGCGATGTCGCGTCGGGCCTCAGTCAGGGGGAGGCCGAGTACGCGTGGCACGACCTGGTGGCGCGGGATGAGGGGCGCGGGGAACACGAACAAGGCCGCGATCAGATACCCGGTCAGGCCCGCCACGAAGAGCCAGAACGCCCAGCGCAGCGCCTGATCCCGCTCGATATCGGCGAAGCGCGGCAGCTTCCACCGCGGCAGGCGCCACTCGTGCAGTGGGGGCATCCGGCGGCGAAACTGCATCAGGCGCTCCGGACCAACCGCGCCGCATAGGCGCCGTCGACGCCGTCCCGTTGCGGGAGCGACTGGAAATCGCCGGCGCTCGTCAGCAGCTCGGCTGGCACGCCGCTGGGCACCGGCCGACGCGCGAATGCGGGATGACGCTGCAGGAACTCCTCCACTTGTCGCTCGTTCTCCTCCGGCTCGATGGAGCAGGTCGCATACACCAGCAGGCCGCCCGAACGGACCAGTCCGGCCGCGGCGTCGAGCAGCGCTGCCTGGCGCTGGGCGATGCGCCCGATCGCGCCGGGCGTCAGCCGCCAGCGCGCATCCGGGTGATGGGCCATCGAGCCGGTGGCGGTGCACGGGGCGTCCACCAGCACCACGTCCCAGCTGTCGGCGCGGAATGGCGCCGCCAGAAGATCCGCCGCCACGCCGTGCACCGCCACTCCGGTACGGCGCACGCTGTGATGCAGCCGCTCGAGGCGCTCTCGCCGGACATCGCCCGCGGTCACAATAGCCCCGGCCGTCGCCAGCGCCACCGCCTTGCCGCCGGGCGCGGCGCAGGCGTCGTACACCGCGGCGCCTGCGGGGATGGCGGCGAATCGGACGACGAGCGCCTGCGCGGGGTCCTGCACGAGAAAGGCGCCTTCCTCGTACCCCGGGAGTGCCCGGGGATGCCCGGAGCCGATACGCAGGCCGGCGCCGAACGGCGCCTCACTCACGGCGACCCCGGCGTCGACGAGCGTGCGGCGCAGCGTGGCGAGATCCCATCGGGCGGGCTGCAGCGTGAGCGGCGGTCGCACGTCGTTCCAGGTCATCAGGCGGTGCGTTCCCTCGGGCCCGAAACGCTGCCGCCATCGCTCCGCCAGCCACGGCGGGTGCGTATCCACGGGGCCCGATCGAGAGTCGTCGCGGGCGACCCGCCGCAGCGCCTGGTTCACGTAGCGCGCCGCCGCTTCCCCCACCGCTTCGCGGGCGAGCGCCACGCTCGTGGAAACGGCGGCGTGCGCCGGCACGCGCGTCAGGCGGCGCAGCTGGTAGGCGCCCAGTCGCAGGATGTCGTGCAGACGCGGATCGGCGCGCTCGATATCGAGCTCGCGGTCTAGCGCGAGTTGGCCCCGCAGCACGCCCGCCGACAGCTCGTGGGCCAGGCGCCGGTCGCGGTCCGGCAACCCCGCGACCGCCCGGTCGCGGGCCGCGGCAAAGTGAGCGCCAGCGCGAACGACCCGCAGGATGTCGAGGGCCGCGCGCCGTGCGGCGGTCGAGCCGTTAATCCAGCATCCCTTCGGCCGGCGAGGAGGGCATGGCCACCTCGCGCCGCGGCATGCGGCCGGCCAGAAATGCCGCCCGTCCGGCCTCCACGGCGAGTCGCATCGCGTGCGCCATCGCCACCGGGTCGCGAGCGGCGGCGAGCGCCGTATTCATGAGGATGCCGTCCACGCCCTGTTCCATCGTGAGGCACGCATCCGATGCGGTTCCCACGCCGGCGTCCACCACCACGGGGACCCCGAGCCGCCGCTTGATGGTGCGGACGCTGAACGGATTGAGCAGGCCGAGCCCGCTGCCGATCGGCGACGCGAGCGGCATCACCGCCGCGGCGCCGGCCTCCTCCAGCCGCAGCGCGACGATCAGGTCTTCGTTGGTGTACGCGAGGACCTTGAAGCCTTCTTGCACCAGCACCCGCGTCGCCTCGAGCAGCCCGGCGACGTCCGGGAGCAGGGTCTCCTGGTCGCCGATCACCTCGAGTTTCACGAATTCGTTGAATCCCGCTTCCCGCGCCAGGCGCGCGTAGCGGATCGCGTCCTCCGCCGTGTAGCACCCGGCGGTGTTGGCGAGCAGGAAATACCGTTTGGGGTCGAGATAGTGGAGCAGGCTCTCGTCCCGGGTGCGGTCGAGGTTGACGCGGCGCACCGCGACGGTGACGATTTCGGCGCCGCTCGCCTCGATCGCGCGCGCCATCTCGTCGTTGCTCCGGTATTTCCCCGTGCCGACCATCAGGCGGGACTGGAACGTGCGCCCGCCGATCGTGAACGGCGTGTCCTTCACCAGCTCCACGGCGGTCGTCATAGTCACCCGCCTCCCACGAAGTGCACCAGCTCGATGACGTCGCCCGCGGCGATGCGCACCGTGCCCAGCGACGGACGGCGCACGATCGTGCGGTTGTGCTCGACCACCACGACGCGCGGGTCGAGCCCCAGCAGCTCGAGCAGCGCGAGCAGGGTGGCGCCCTCGGGCGCGCCGCGTGGCTCGCCGTTGACGGTGATGTCGATCGTCGCGGTGGCGGTCATGTGTCGTCCATGGCCATCAGCATCTCCTGGGCGGCGCGGGCCGGGTCGGTCGCGTCCCAGAGTGCTCGAATCGCGGCCACGCCGTGCGCTCCCGCCTTGCGGAGGTCCCGCACGCGCTCCGCCGTGACGCCGCCGATAGCGATCACCGGCAACCCGATGCCGGCGATTTCGGCGACTTGTGCTACACCGAGCGGCACCGCCGCTGGATGCGTGGCGGTCGCGTACACGGGACCTGCCAGAAGATAGTCGGCTCCCTCGGCCAGTGCGGAGCGGGCCTCGTCGATCGAATGCACCGAGCGGCCGATCCACCAGCCGGCGTTGAGCCGTCGCGCCTCGGCCGGCGGGAGGCTCCCGCGGCTCAGCTGGACACCGCCCGCGTGAACCGCAAGGGCCACGTCGAGGCGGTCGTTGACGGTCGGGCGGATGGAGGGATCGGCGGATAGACGGATAGCGAGGTGGTAATGCTCGAGGCCAGTCAGCGTGCGCCCTCGTGCGTGGAACGTCAGAGCCGGGCCGGCGGTCGCCAACTGCCGCACGATCAGATCCAGGTCGGCTCGCCGGGCGATGCGCTCGTCCGTGATAGCGTGTAGCCGGGGCAGCGGCGGTTTCACACGAAGCGCCGGCCGGCGGTCACGCCGCGGCCGCGAATCCACTCCGCGGCGGGCATGCGCGCCTTGCCGGCCGGCTGCACCTCCGCGATCTCCACGGCGTCTGCCCCCGCCGCGATCAGCAGCCGGTCATCGGCCGGGAGCACGTCGCCCGGCGGGCCGACTCCCGCGGCCACGCTCCCTACGAATAGCTTCACCTCGAGCCCAGCCAACTCGGTCCAGGCCCCGGGGCGCGGGTCGAGCGCGAGCGTCTGGCGCGCGATTACGTTGGCCGACTTGGCCCAGTCGATGCGCGCGATCTCGCGCGTGAGCTTTGGGGCGTAGGTCGCGAGCGTATGGTCCTGCGGCACCGGTCGCACGCCGTCCCGCTCCCACAACGCCAGCGCCTCGACCAGGGCCTGCGCGCCTATTTCCGCGAGGTGATCCGACAGCTCGCCGCCGGTCGTGCCGGGGTCGATGCGATGCGGCAAGCGGTGCAGGATCGGCCCCGCGTCCAGCTCCTCGTCCATTTGCATGATGGTCACGCCGGTCGTCTCGTCGCCATTTAGAAGCGCCCACTCGATCGGCGCGGCGCCGCGCAGCTCGGGGAGGAGAGACGGGTGGACGTTCACCATCCCGCGACGCGGGGCATGGAGCAGCTCGGACCTGAGAATGTGCCCGTACGCGACGACGACCCCGACATCGGGGGCGATGTGCTTGACGGCCTGGAGCAGGGCCGGATCGGATGCACGCTCGGGCTGCAAGACTTCGAGGCCCTCGCTGCGCGCGGCGATCTTTACCGGCGGCGGGATGAGGGTGGAGCGGGAGCGTCCCTGCGGGCGATCGGGTTGGGTGATCACCGCGCGAACGTCGAACCCTTCACCCACCAGGGCGCGGAGCGACGGCACCGCGAACTCGGGAGTCCCGAAGAAGACGACGACCATCAGAGCTCGCCTGCTGGCTGCGGCGTCACCTCCTTGATGTACCCGGTCTCCTTTTTCCGCAGGCGCTTCCATTTGGCGAGCAGCAGCCCGCGCTTCACCGCCGACAAGTGGTCGAGGAAGAGGACGCCGTCCAGGTGGTCGATCTCGTGCTGGATCGCCCGGGCTTGGTAGCCGTCCGTCTCGAGGTGCACCGGCCGTCCCTCGCGGTCCAGCGCCTCGACGACGACCTGCACCGGCCGCTCGATGTCGCCGAAGATCTCCGGGATCGAGAGGCACCCTTCCTCGGCGACGTCTGTGTCGGCGCTCTGTTGCACGATCCTCGGATTGATCAACACCAGCGGCGACGGCGTCTCCTCGCCCACGTCCACCACCGCAACGCGCCGCGCCAGGCCCACCTGATTGGCGGCGAGCCCCACGCCCTTCGCGGTGTACATCGTCTCGAACAGGTCGTCCACGAGGCGGCGCACTTCGTCGTCCACTGCCGCCACCGGCTCGGCGCGCTGGCGCAGCAACGGGGAACCCAGCAGGTGGAGCTTCCGTACGGTCACGCCGGCTTCTCCGCCTCCACGCGGTTCACCACGTTCGCGATGTTGGCGCGGAGCACCACGAGTTTCGACTCGCCGCTCCGGATCGTGATCTCGTTTTCCTTCAGATGGAGGACTTCTCCGACGATCCCCCCGGAGGTGATGACCTGGTCACCCTTCTGTAGCGCCGCGAGCAGCTCTTTGTGCCGTTGCTGCTGGCGCCGCTGTGGCCGGATGATGAGGAAGTAGAAGATCCCGAAGATCAATGCGACCTGGAACAGCAGCACGCTGAGACCAGAGCCGCCCTGACCGGACGGGGCGAGGAGTACGGCGAGCAGGGACGATGTCATGCGGGTTCCGGTTGCAGGTAGCGCTGGCGCCACGCGGCGGCCCATGCGCTGAGGTTGCCCGAGCCGATCGCCCGGCGCATGTCGCCGGCGAGTCGGATCAGGTAGCGAACGTTGTGCAGCGACAAGAGCCGCAGGCCCAGCAGCTCTTCTGCGGCAAACAGGTGCCGCAGGTAGCCGCGCGAGAACGTCGTACACGTCTCGCAGTCGCACGTGGGGTCGAGCGGCCGCGGGTCGGCGCGGTGCGCCGCGTTCCGAATGTTCAGCGTGCCGTCGGCCGTGAACGCGGCGCCGTTGCGACCCATGCGGGTCGGCGCCACGCAGTCGAACAGGTCCACGCCGCGCTCCACCGCTTCCACGAGATCCTCGGGAAACCCCACGCCCATAAGATAACGGGGCAGGAGTGCCGGGAGCCGGGGCTCGAGCGTCTCCAGCGTTTCGTACATCAGCGCCTTTGGCTCCCCAACGGAGAGTCCTCCTACGGCGATGCCGGTCCAAACGCCCGCGCCCAGTACCCGGTCCAGGGCTTCCCGGCGCAGCGACTGGTGGGCGCCGCCCTGGACGATGGGCCAAAGAGTCTGGCGGCCATCCGCCAGCTCCTGGTGACGGCGGGCGCACCGGTCCAGCCAGTGGAGCGTCCGCTCCATGGCTTCGCGGGCGACGGCCTCATCCGCACCGCCCGGCACCACATGATCGAATGCCATCGCGATGTCGGCGCCGAGGGTCCATTGGATCTCGACAGCGCGCTCGGGCGTGAGCCGCCGTCGGGCGCCGTCCAGGTGACTTTGGAACTCCACCCCGTCGTCGTCGACGCGACGGAACCCTTCGAGCGAGAACACCTGGAACCCGCCCGAGTCGGTGAGCAGCGGCCGGTCCCACCCCATGAACCGGTGGAGCCCGCCGAGCTCGGCGACGACGTCCTCGCCGGGGCGCACGTGCAGGTGATAGGTGTTTCCGAGCACAATCTGCGCGCCGACCGCTTTCAAGTCGGCGGGCGACAGTGCGCGCACCGTGCCTTGCGTCCCGACCGGCATGAAGCAGGGAGTCTCAACCCGGCCGTGGGGCAGGGTGAGGGAACCGGCGCGGGCGGCGCCGGATTCAGCGGAGACGGTGAATTCGAACATCAGACCACAGCCATCGCATCGCCATAAGAATAGAAACGATATCGCTCCTTGATCGCCTCGGCGTACGCCCGCATCACCGGCTCGTATCCGCCGAACGCGCAGACGAGCATCAGGAGTGTAGAGCGGGGAAGGTGGAAGTTGGTGAGCAGCTTGTCCACCACGCGGAAGGCATAGGGGGGATAGATGAAGAGCGCCGTCTCGCCGGAGCCGGGGACGACCCGACCCGATTGATCAGCCAGTGTTTCGAGTGTTCGCACGACCGTTGTCCCGACCGCCCATACCCGGCCGCCTTCGTGTCGGCGATCGTTGATGGTCCTCGCCGCCGCGTCGCTGACCTCGTAAACCTCACCGTGCATCGGGTGTCCAACGAGGTCCTCGACTTCCACCGGCTTGAAGGTCCCGGGTCCGACGTGGAGGTCGAGCGTCGCGAGCGCCGTGCCGCGCCCGCGCAGCACGTCGAGCAGGGCCGGGGTGAAATGCAGCCCCGCGGTCGGCGCCGCGACGCTGCCGTCGTGCGTCGCGTACACCGTCTGGTACCGCTCGTTGTCGGCCGGAGTGGGTGGGCGGCGGATGTAGGGCGGCAGGGGCACCTCTCCGTAGCGGGCGAGGGTGCCACGCGCATCGAGTGATCCTACGAAGCGCACGCGCCGCAGACCGCCACCCAGCACCGCGAGGATCTCGATCTCGCTGGCGGGCCCGAACCGCACGCGGCGACCCGGCTTGAGTTTCCCGCCGGGATGGCCCAGGGCGAGCCAGCTGCCGTCCGTCTCCTCGCGGACCAGTAGTAGCTCCGCCGAGGCGTCGTTCTCCCGCGTGCCGCGCAACCGCGCAGGGATCACGCGCGAGGCGTTGAGGACGAGCACGTCGGCCGGGGCCACGAGGTCGGGGAGATCAGCGAAGCGGCGGTGCGTGAAGTCGCCGGTCGTGCGGTCGAGCACCAGCAGACGCGAGGCCGAGCGATCGGGGAGTGGTTCCTGGGCGATCAGGTCAGGGGGGAGGTCGTAATCGAAGTCGGAGGCGTGGTGCATTCAGCCGTCAAAGATCGTCGCCTGCTCCGGGTTGCGCGGCGGTGCTGGGAAGCCGAAGTGTCGATACGCCGCGGCGGTGGCACAGCGGCCGCGCGGGGTGCGCGCGAGAAAGCCCTGCTGCATGAGAAACGGCTCGTACACTTCCTCCAGCGTGCCGGGGTCCTCACCCACCGCGGCGGCGATGGTGGTGAGTCCCACCGGCCCGCCCTCGAATTGCTCGATGATCGACCGCAGGATCCGGGCGTCCATGTCGTCGAGGCCGAACTCGTCCACATCGAGTCGCTTCAGCGCCTCGGCGGCGACGACGGCGCTGATGGTGCCGCCGGCGCGCACCTGCGCGTAGTCACGCACCCGCTTCAACAGTCGGTTCGCGACGCGCGGGGTGCCGCGACTGCGGCGCGCGATCTCCGCGATCCCGGCGGCATCGGCCGGGACGCCGAGGATTCCCGCCGAGCGCTGCACGATCTGCACCAGGTCATCGGGGGGATAGTAGTGCAGCCGCTCCACCAGGCCGAAACGCGCGCGCATCGGCGGCGTCAGCAGCCCGAAGCGCGTGGTCGCGCCGATCAACGTGAAGCGCTCGAGCTGCATGGGGATCGTCTGCGCGTGCGGGCCGTCGGAGATGCGCACGTCCACGCGGAACTCCTCCATGGCCGGGTAGAGGAATTCCTCCAGCGCGGGGCGCAGCCGGTGCACCTCGTCGATGAACAGGATGTCGCCTGGCTTGAGACCGGTGAGCAGGCCAACGAGATCGCCGGGGCGCTCGAGCACCGGGCCCGACGTGGTGCGGATGTTCACGCCCATCTCGCGGGCCATCAGCAGCGCGAGCGTGGTCTTCCCGAGTCCTGGCGGCCCGAAGAACAGCGTATGGTCGAGCGGCTCCTTACGCTGCTTCGCCGCGTCGATCGCGATCTGGAGCGATTCCTTGACCTTCGCCTGGCCCACGAATTCGTCGAGGCTCGAGGGACGGAGGGCGGCGTCACTGATCCGCTCTTCGGGGAGAACCTCCGGGGTGGTGATCTCCGGGCGCGCCACAGGGCTCCCTATTTTCCTGTCGGCCG
Source organism: uncultured Gemmatimonadaceae bacterium (assembly GCA_964596925.1). Lineage (GTDB taxonomy): Bacteria > Gemmatimonadota > Gemmatimonadetes > Gemmatimonadales > GWC2-71-9 > DASTHG01. The sequence continues at coordinate 553,017 of CAZQWQ010000072.1, forward strand.
GGACGTCCACCGAACCGGTCGCACGTCCACCTCGACGAGGTGTTTCGCGTGACAGGTGACGCACGCGTCGTCCGTGCGCGTCACGGTCGCGGGCACGAGCTTCCGGTTGGTCGATCCGCAACGCGTGCAGATCCATTCCGCGGTTCTCATCTCCATTGGTCTCCAATGGCCGTCGGCGACTCGAAGAAACTACCGACAAGTGGGTGCTCCTCGCCACGGCGGGTCACTGTCATTCCCGATTCAGGTACACGAACAAGCTGGTCGCGTGGGGGACGAAGATAAGCTTGCCGTTCGGGTGGAAGACTACGTCCTCTTCAGGAAACGACGAGCCGTGGACCTTCGGCCTCGGGAGCAAGGCCAGCAGCTGCCCCTGCGCCACATCGAACACCATGTTCTGGCCTGCGTCGCCTGTTACCTCATTGTCGGCTGACACCACGAACAGTCGCAATCCGGTCGGGCTGAGGGCGAGCGCGTAGGGTCTCTCACTAGAAAACCAGGCGGTGATGACCGAGTCGCGTTCGGTATCAATCAACGCGATGCCCTTGTAAGGCAACCCCACGGCGGCAAAGAGGCGTCTCGCATCCGGGCTCAAGGCCAGGTCAGTCACGAATCCAGTTTCTACGGTGCCGACTGCCTCTCCCATCGGAATCCTGTGGAGGAACTGCTGGGTGGCTGGGTCAGCGACCACCACGCCATCCTCGCCAAAGCGTGCCGCGTAGACTCTGGCATCGTTTGGCAACACTGCGAGGTCGTAGACGATGTCGTAGGGTTGAGGGAACGCATAGGGTGGTAGCGGAATTGAGCCGATTCGTTCGACTGCGATGCGGTCCACTAGCGCGACGCTGACAACCACGTCCTCACCGACGTACAACAGCGCCGGGTTCGCTCGGGAAGCCCTAATTGCGTGGGACGCGAAGGAATTGCTGATCTCCGGTAGCCACTGTAGCGCCACGCGATCGAATCGCGATACTCGGACACCCGTGGCGTAGAGGATCGGGTCTCCTAGCAGGCAGGCCACCTTCTGGAGTTCTCTCACGGAGGCCCCGGCGTCCACGACCGCGAGCAGCCTGAGGGAATCGGCGTCCACCACGGCCACGATCGATCCACCAACGGCATACACCCGGTGATCGTCATCGCATGTAGCGACGCCCCTCACGCTCGACCCGATGAGGACGCTCTTCAGGAATGTTGCGAATGGCAGTTGAAACCCGAGCGTGTCGACAGTCACGTTGCCTGCCGTGTCAGCAACTACGAGTTCGATTCGGTTGTCCCCGCCATGGAGGAGGTTCTCAAGTGTTTCGTGCACCACCAGCCCGGCAGTGTCGAGTCGCTCGACTCGCCAAGCGTTCAAGAGGTTTCCAACAGTGTCCGCTGGCCCGTTCACACCGTCGAGTGCGCGCAGGCGTACGCTTGAGAGGTTGACCATACCTGCCGAGTCAGACCAGGCGATCTCGAGGTCCACGAGTCGGTCACCATCCAGATCATGGGCCGAATCGCGAGGGGAAACAACGTTGATTGCAGGCGGTGTGAGATCGGGCGGAACTGTGGGGCGAGTGCTTTCCACGCACGCGATGAACGCTGCGGCGACAAGCGCGAACGGAATCGCAGGGGAGCGGACCATCGTAGTGGGACAGACCTCTAACGCGACGTCAGTACCTGTAAGGCGCGGCGCACCAGTGTCTCCGCGTCGCCAACCGCTCCATCGCCGGCGAGCGACTGGCGCAACGCGCGCTCGGCCTCGGCGGCGCCGTAACCAAGGCGCTCCAACGCTCGCAGCGCGCCCTCGGCGGGACCGGTCATCGGGGCCGGCTCGCCGCTCACAAGCTCGCCGAGCTTGTCGCCGAGTTCAAGCGCCAGCCGCTCGGCCAGCTTCCGGCCGATCCCGCTGACGCTCGACAGCGCGCCGATATCCTTCTTTTGGATCGCCTTCGCGCCGCGCTCGGCGCCGAGGGCTGAAAGGAAGGCCACGGCGATTCGCGGGCCGACGCCGTTCACGGTGAGCAATCGCTGAAACAGCCGCCGCTCGGATTCCTGCAGGAAGCCGTACAGCGACCAGCCGTCGTCCCGTACCACGAGCTCGGTGGCGAGCGTCACGGACTCGCCCACGCCGGGCAGCAGCTCCATCACGCCGAGGGGGACGGTCACTTCGTAGCCCACGCCGCCCGTCGTCTGGATCATGACGCGGTCGGCGCTCTTGGCGGCGAGGCGGCCGCTGACCGACGCGATCACGAGCGGATGATGTGCGTGAGCGCCACCGCGACCCCGTCCGCGGCGTCAGCGGGCCGCGGGGCGTGTTTGAGGCGCAGCAGCCGCGCGACCATCGCCGCGACCTGGGCCTTTGGGGCGCTGCCCACGCCCACGACGGCCTTCTTCACCGTGGCGGGCGAATACTGCGCGATGTCCAGCTCGTGCTGTTGGGCCGCGAGCAACACAACGCCGCGGGCGTGCCCCAGCACCAGGGTCGTGTGGACGTTTTTGTGATAGAACGCGTTCTCGATGGCGAGGGCGGTGGGGTGATGGCGCTCGATGAGGTCCACGATGCCTTCGTGCAGCTCGGCGAGGCGGCGGGGGAGAAGACTCTTTTTCGCGAAGCGGATCACGCCACACTCGATGAGTCGCCCAAAGCCGGGCTTCCCGTTGCCGTCGTATTCGACGACCCCGTAGCCGGTGACCGAGGTGCCCGGGTCGATCCCCAGGACCTTCACGTCACCCGCCGACTTCGGCCATCGCCTCGGCGTCGATGTCGAAGTTCGAGAAGACCTTCGCGACGTCGTCCATCTCCTCGAGCGTCTCCATCAGGGCAAGCAGCTTCTTGGCGTCTCCTCCCTCTACCTTGACTGTGTTCTTGGGCAAGAGCGCGATCTCGGCGCTCTGGACGGGAAGCTGCTTCGCCTTGAGAGCGGTCTGCACGGCGTGCAGCTGGTGCACCGGCGTGGTGACGAGGATGGTGTCGCTATCCTTGGTGAAGTCGTCCGCGCCGGCATCGAGCGCGGCTTCCATCGCCGCGTCCTCGTCCACCTTCGTCGCGTCGAGGACGATCTGCCCCTTGCGGTCGAACATCCAGGCGACCGAGTTCGCGGCGCCGAGGTTGCCGCCGTGGCGCGAGAACTGATGTCGAATCTCGGCGACGGTGCGGTTCGGGTTGTCGGTGACGGACTCGATCAGGATCGCGGCGCCGCCCGGGCCGTAGCCCTCGTAGGTCACCTCGTGGTACTCCACCCCTTCGAGCTCGCCGGTGCCCTTCTTCACGGCGCGGTCGATGTTGTCCCAGGGCATGTTTTCGGCTTTGGCGGCGTCGATCGCGGTGCGCAGGCGCGGGTTGCCGTTGGGATCCCCGCCGCCGCCCCGGGCGGCGATCGTGATTTCGCGGATGAGTCGCGTGAACAGCGCGCCGCGCTTCGCGTCGGTGACGGCCTTTTTCCGCTTGATCTGCTTCCACTTACTGTGGCCGGCCATGGGCAACCTCGACGCGTCGTCCGATCCTCGCAATGCAACTTACAACTTGACCCAACGCAGGCGCCACGGGTACCATATGGCGCTCATGCGCCGATTCCTCCCCGTGCTGCTCATCGCCGTCGCCCTCGCCGCAGCCTGCGAACGCCGCCGGCGCGCTCCGGATCCACAGGAGATGGTCCGGCAGGCGCTGCATGGCGTCCTCGTGTATCCCCATTCTTTGCAACTCGGCATGGCCGCCGGCGAGGAAGCGGCCCAGGTGACGCTGACGACGCCGGACTCGATCGGGCAGGTGGCGCACTGGTTTCGTGAGGTGCTGCGGCTGAATCGGTGGGCGTTGCAGAGCGACGTGACCGGTGGGGACGGCTCGGTCTCGATCACGGCGCTGCGCGGAAAACGCCCCTTGTGGGTTACGTTGCGTCCCAACACCGGGGGGCCGGGCACCACCTACACCATCATCGGAGCTGTAGTAGCGGACGCGGATTCCCTGCGACTACCGGATTCGTTGCACTGATCGTCGCCGCACATCAGCGGTCGGGGTCCACCATGTCCTCGAACCGCATCCACCGTCGATAGAAATAGAGATCCACGAATCCCGTCGGCCCGTTGCGATTCTTCGCGACGAGCAGCTCGGTAGCGCCGTCCACGCCGTAGCCCGGGTTGTACATCTCCTCCCGGTACAGGCCGAGCACCACGTCGGCGTGTTGCTTCACCGCGCCGAGGTGTCCGAAATCGTCGAGGTTGGGGCGGTGGTTGGCGCGGCCGGGCGCGAAACGCGGCAGCTGCGCCACGACGAGCAGCGCCACCTGACGCTCCAGCGCCAGCGCCTTGAGCCGCCGCAGCACCGTGGCCATTTCTTCGTCCTGCGCGCCCGCCGTGGTTCCGGCGGGCGGCGGGACGAGCTGCAGGTAGTCCAGCACGACCAGCGCCAGCCGGTCGAGCGGGTCGAGACGCGCGACGGTCGTTTCCAGGTCCGGCGCGGCGAGCGGCAGCAGGTTGAGCGGCAGGCCGCGCAGCCGCACCGCCGCCGCGCCCAGCCCCGCGCGGGACTGCTCGTCCATTTGCGCCGTGCGCAGCTCGTCTACCGAGACTCGGCCCTCGATCGCGAGGGAGCGTTCCATCAGGCGCTCCTCGTCCATCTCCCCCGACAGAAAGGCGACGCCCAGCTCCTGCTGCGCGACGCGCAACGCGAGGCCGAGCGCGAGCGAGGACTTGCCCGATCCGATGTCGCCGCCCAGGACGATCAGATCGCGCCGGCGCAGGCCGCCGGCCAGCAGTTTGTCGAGCGAGGGGAATCCCGTGGGGATGGTGTCGCTCGCGGGCTCGCCGGGGCGCTGCGCGTCGACGCGCTGCACCAGCGACTCGAGCGACGGCCGTTTCGGGAACTGATGGACACTCATGCCCTTCTAATGTAAGCGCGCGTCCCGCACCGCGGCCGCGACGGCGTCCCCGGCCTCGGGCCCGAGCACCTCGCGGGTCGGTGTGACCAGCTCGCTGAGCGCGATCCCGGCTGCGGCGGGGGTCCCCGGGTCGAGGTGGGCGCGCGCCGACGCCAGGGCGCGCTTGAGCGGGGCGGGAAGCGCGAGCCCGCCGAGGCGCGTCTCGAGCGCCTGGAGCCGGCGGCGGTGGTTTTTCAAGCTCACCGGGTGGGGCGGAAGCACCGATTCGGCGGCACGCAGCACCAGCCACAGCGCATACAATCCGTCGCGGCGCGGTCCGCGTTCGGCCTCGGCGATCAACGACACGAGGCGGGCTTCGCTCGCCGTCACCGCCGCCGTCCCACTGCTCATGCCACCAGCCGCTCCACCGCACGGGCGACGTCGTCCGACGTGATGTCCTTGAGGCAGCGGTGATGCCCCATGGGACAGCGCGGGCCGCCCATCGTGGTGCAGGGCCGGCAGTCGAGATCGCGCTGGAGCACGATGGCCTTGGTCGAGTAGGGAAAGAACCCGAACTGCTGGACCGTGGGACCGAACAAGGCGACGACCGGCGTGCCCACGCCCGTCGCCATGTGCATCACTCCGCTATCGCCGGAAATCGCGATGCGCGCGCGCGCCAGCAACGCCCCGGTTTCTTGCAGGCCGAGGTCGCCCACCGCGCTTGCGGCGTAGGGGGCGAGCGGTTCCGCCAGTGCGCGATCGTCCGGCCCGCCGACCGCCGCGATCCCGTACCCGCGCGCACGTAACTGCTCGGCGAGCGCGATCCACCGGTCCACGGGCCACCGCTTCGTGAAGTGCGCCGCGCCGGGGGCGAGCACCGCGAGCGGACGGTCGTCCAATTCGCGTTCTGCCGTCCAGCGGGCGACGCGCGCGCGCGCGGCCGCACCGAGGAAAAACTCCAGTGGGGCACCATCGGGCCGGACGTCCAAGCCGCTGGCCGCTTCGAAGTAACGCTCCGCCACGGGAGGTGGGACCCGGCCGTACAGGTCGATCTTGGTCGAGACGAGCATGCCGCGGGCGAGCTTGCGCTTCGAGTAGCCGCGCCAGGGGCAGGGCACGAGGAGGCGCAGCGCCCTGCTGCGCAAGGATCCATGCAAGTCGAGCCCCCGCGTGGGGTCGAGCGCCGTCAGGCGCCGCGCCAACGCGCGGAGCGGCTCGCCCGGCGCGAGCGTTTCGACGCGCGTGAGGTGGGGGTTGTCGGCCACGAGGGGCGCCATCGTCTGCTTCGTCACGAACACGAGTTGGGCATCGGGATGACGGGTGCGCAGGGCCCGCACGAGCGGAGTGGTCAGCAGCACGTCGCCAATGGAGCTGAAGCGGACGAGGAGGAGGCACGACACGCGGCGAAAAGTACGGATGCGTTGCCCGGGTCCGCCAGCCGGACTAGTTTTCGCTTCGATGCCCCGTCCCAAGACCATCCTCTGGGTGGATGACGAGGTGGACGGCCTCGCCGCTCACCGCCAATTCCTCGAAGAGCAAGGATTCGCCGTCGAGCAGGCTGCGCACGGCGACGACGCGCTGGCCTTGCTGCGACGCCAGCCGTACTCCGTCGTGTTGCTCGACGAGCAGATGCCCGGCCGCCGCGGGCTCGAGCTGCTCTCGGAGATCCGCGCTATCGATCCCGCGATGCCGGTGGTGATGGTCACCCAGAGCGAAGATGCCTCGACCCTGCGTGAAGCGATCGGCGTCGAGGTGGACGACTACCTCGTCAAGCCGGTCCACCCCCGCCAAATCCTCTCGGTCGTGACGCGGCTTATCGAAGGCGATCGCATCCGCCAACAGCGCTTGGCGCGCGATTTCGTGACGCGCTTCCGGGAGCTGGAAGCACGCCGCGGCGGTGCCCTCGCCTGGCGCGAGTGGATCGAGCTGGTGGTAGAGCTGACCCGCTGGGAAGTGAAGCTCGACGCCGGCAACGAGCCGGGGCTTTCCGAAGCGCTCGCCGCGCTGCAGGGAGGGCTGCGCCGCGACTTCGTCGACTTCATCCGCCGGCACTACCCGCGCTGGCTTGCCAATCCCGAGGGTGACCGCCCGCCGCTCTCGGTGGACGTGGGTGCGGAATTCCTGGTACCGGTGCTGCAACGCACTGGGCGCGCGCTACTCATCGTGGTGGACTGCCTGCGGCTCGACCAGTGGGAGGCGCTGCGCGATCTCATCACCCCGCTGTTCGACGTCGAGGAGTCCCACTACTTCAGTATCGTCCCTACCGCGACGCCGTATTCCCGCAACGCGATCTTCTCCGGGATGTTTCCGATGGAAATCGCGGCGCGCCACCCCGAGTGGTGGGGCAAGCCGTCCGACGAGGAAAGCCTCAACTCCTACGAGCCGCAGCTCCTGGCCGAGCAGCTGGAAGACCTCATGGGGCGTCCGGTCCCGGTGCGCTACGAGAAGCTGTTCTCCGCCGCGGACGGCGGCGAGCTGCTGCGGCGCCTGCCCGCGCATCTGGCCCAGGACGGCGTCACCGCGCTGGTGTTCAATTTCATCGACCTGCTCACCCACGGCCGCTCCGAGAGCGCGATCCTGTACGAGGTGGCGCGCGACGCGGCCGCCCTGCGGGCCCTGACGCGCACCTGGTTCGAGCGCTCGCCGATCCTCGCCTCGCTCCAGGAAGCGGAGCGGCGTAACGTGCCGGTACTGCTCACGACGGACCACGGCTCGATCCACTGCGAGACGCCGGCCACGGTGTTTGCCAAGCGCGACGCCACGGCGAACCTGCGCTTCAAGTTCGGCGAGGACCTGCGCTCGGAGGATCCCGAGGCGGCCATCGCGGTGGAAGACCTCAAGGCGTGGGGACTGCCGGCGCACGCCCTCGGCGTGCGGCTGCTGCTTGCCACCGGCGACCGTTTCTTCGTCTATCCCACCAAGCTGCGCGAGTACCAGGCGCGCTACCGCGGCTCGTTCCTGCACGGCGGCGTCACCCCCGAGGAAATGATCCTGCCGGTGGCGCTCCTCACCCCGCGCGGTTCAGGTCAGGGGAGAGCCCGGTAGATGGGCCGCGGCCCTCGGCTGCTGCCGCTGCTCCGCCCGTACGCCCCGTTGTTCGCCGCCACCATCGCCTTCACTATCGTGGCGTCGGTCCTGGATGGCTTCACGTTCGTCCTCATGATCCCGTTCCTCCGTACGCTGTTCCACTTGCCGGCGATCGACGCGGCGAGCGGATCGGCGGTGCAGGTGCTGCTCGCCAACATCGCGGGGCCGTTTCTCACGGGCGCTCCTGAAGTGGCGTTGCGCAACGTCGTCATCGTGTTGCTTGTGGCGCTGGTCTTGAAGAACGCCGCCGAGTACGCCGCCGCCTACTGGTCGGTGGTGATTCAGGAAGGGGTGGTGCGCGACCTCCGGGTGCGGTTGTTCCGGCATCTCCAGACGCTGCCGCTCGGATATTTCCAGCGCACCAAAGCGGGACAGACGGTGGCCCGGCTGATTAACGATGCCGACCAGGTGAAAACCGCCGTGAGCGCGGCGCTGGCTTCGCTGATCCAGAACTGTGTCATGATCCTGGTTTATCTGGCGATCATGTTCGGCCTGTCGCCGCGGCTCACGCTGATCGCGCTCGGCTTCGCGCCGGTGCTGCTGTTCGTGATCCGGCCGCTGGTGCGGCGGCTGCGGCGCCGCGCGCGTGAGGTCGCGGCCGAGCGCGGCGCGCTGACGGGTCACGTAGGGGAGCTGGTCGGCTCGGTAAAGCTGGTGCGGGCCTATGTCGCGGAAGCGTTCGAGGGCGCGCGCTTCCGCGAGATGGCAAACCGCTATCGCAAGCGGGTGCTGCGCGCCCAACGGTTCTCGAGCCTCACGAGCCCGGTGAGCGAGGTCTTCGGCGGCCTGATGATCGTGGCGATCCTCTGGTACGGCACCCTGCTGGCGCTCTCCGCCACACGCGGCCTCGGCCCTGAGGAGCTGATCACGTTTCTCATCGTGGCGCTGCGACTCAATTCCCCGATCAAGTCGATCTCTAACTACCCAGCCATCATGGCGGGCGCGACCGCGGCGGCCGAGCGGGTGTTCGAGGTGCTCGACCTGCCGTCGGAGGAATTGGACCGGCCCGGGGAGACGCCCGCCCGCTTCGCCGATCGCATCGAGTACCGTGGCGTCTCGTTCGCCTACGGCCACGATGCCGCTGTGCTACGCGACGTGGATCTCGAAGTGCGCCGCGGTGAGGTGGTGGCGATCGTGGGGCCATCAGGGGCGGGGAAGACGACGCTCGTGGACCTCTTGCCGCGCTTCTACGAGCCCTCGAGCGGGGAAATCCAGTTCGACGGTGTCCCGATCACCCGCTACACTCGAACCTCGTTGCGCTCGCTCATGGGCATCGTGTCGCAGGAGACCATTCTCTTGAACGACACCGTGCTGGCGAACATCTCCTACGGGCGGAGCGACTTCACCCTGGAGCAGGTGCAGGGCGCCGCGCGCGCGGCGAACGCCGACGAGTTCATCGAGCGGCTCCCCGAGGGCTACCACACGGTGCTGGGGGAGCGAGGCACCCGCCTCTCGGGCGGCCAGCGCCAGCGCATCGCCATCGCCCGCGCGCTGCTCCGCGACCCGCCGATCCTCATCCTCGACGAGGCGACGAGCGCGCTCGACACCGAGTCGGAGCGCCTCGTGCAGGAGGCGATCGACCGGTTGATGCAGCACCGTACGGTGTTCGTCATCGCCCACCGCCTCACCACCGTGCAGCACGCCGACCAGATTCTGGTGCTCGCCGAGGGTCGCATCGTCGAGCGCGGCACGCACGACCAGCTGGTGGCGCGGGACGGCATGTACCGGCGGCTGCATAACTTGCAGTTCGGAATCACGGCCTGATGCTCTCGGGTTTCACCATCGTCCGCAACGCCGTCAAGCTCGATTTCCCCATCATCCCCGCCATTCGCTCGGTGCTCGAGGTGTGCGACGAAGTGGTGGTGAACGTCGGGAAGTCGGAGGACGACACCCGTGACCTCGTGGCGTCGCTGCGGGACCCGCGCGTCCGCATCCTCGACAGCGTGTGGGACTTCTCGAAAAAAAACGAGATGCTCTCGCACGAGACGCTCAAGGCGATGGCGGCCTGTCGGGGGCAGTGGGGGATCTATATCCAGGCCGACGAGGTGCTGCACGAGGACGGCGCGCGAATCCTCAAGGACACGACGACCGCGTGCGACGCCGACGACCGGGTCGAGGGGCTGCTCGTCCAGTATCTCCACTTCTACGGCGGCTTCGATCTCGTGGCGACCAACCGTCGCTGGTACCGTCGCGAAGTGCGCTGTATCCGCCTGAACCGGGACATCCGTCCCTACCAGGGGGCGCAGGGATTCCGCGTGGGTGCAACGAATCGGAGGATCCGGGCCCGCTCGACCGACGCCGTGATGTTTCACTACGGGTGGGCCCGCCCGGCGCGGGCCATCAAGGAAAAGCTCGAGATCTCGAAGACGATCTATCCCTGGAGCCGCGAACGCTCCGCCCAGGAGCAAGCGCGCGGTTACCTCGAGTGGCTGCCGCTGCTCAAGCCGTTCACCGGCTCACACCCGCGCGCCGCCCTCGAGTGGGTGCGCGAGCGGATGATCGACCCCGAGCGCAAGATCGGTCCTCGGCAGTTCAAGCCGGAGCACGTGCGGTTCTATCTGTCGGATTGGATCGAGCGGGTGACGGGGGTGCGGCTGTTCGAGTTCCGGAACTACCGAGTGGTTTAGCCCGACCAGGGCGTCGCCACGCCTACCGGTAACGCTCCGCTTTCACGCAGGTGCTGGTACATCCGCACGTACCCTTCCGCCATCACGCGGTGCGTGAAGTACCGCTCAGCGTGGGCACGACAGCCTTCGGGCTTGCGCGCAGCAATCGTGCGCGACGCTTCGACCATCTCTTCCAGTGTGTCGCTCAAGGCGCCGACATCGGTGGTCAGGACTTCGGGGAGGGCCCCGCGCTTCGTGCCCAGCACGGGCGTGCCGGAAAATAACGCTTCGATGGACGTGAGTCCGAACGGCTCGTCCCACAACGCGGGCATCCACAGGCAGCGGGCGCCCGAGAGTAGCTCCGCCTTTTTCTTTCCGTCCACCTCACCCACGAAGCGGATCTTGGTAGAGAAACTCGGCCGCCACCCGCCCGCGAGCATCAGGCGGCGGTTGGTGCGCTTCGCGCCCTCGATCGCCCAGTGGTAGCCCTTGGCGCTGTGCAGCCGGCCGATGAAGAAATCGTAGTCGTGTTTGGTCGCCTGAAACGTGAATTCCTTCGGGTCGAGTCCGGCGTACACGAAGCTCGTCGCGCCGTGCCGAAACGCGTGGTTGTTCGAGAGGAACACTGATCGGGGCGGGACGGTTTCGCCCGCCTTCAGGTTTCCATATACCGTTTGGAGAAACGGTGGCCCACCGGGAAGTTTGCGCACCGGAAAGTGCGCGTGCGCGACGTCGACGTTGTCGGGAAGCAGCGCGGCGAGGTCGAGCGCGGGGTCACGCAGCCGCGTCGTGGGCACCTCGACCACCGTCGCCTCGGCGAGCTTCGTGCCCGGCTGCGCGAGTAGCGTGACGCGATGGCCCAATTCGGCGAGTCCGCGCACGAGCGCCACGACGATTCGTTCGGTGCCGCCGTAGCCCTTGACCGGGAGGCGATGGTGCGAGACCACGGCGATGTGCATCGGGGCCAGAGTATAACTAGCTTCGTCCCATGCGCGAGATCCCCCTCACCATCCTGCAGCTGACGTTTCAGGGTGATGGCGCGGGCTCCACACAATCCATCCACAGTTTGAGTGAACACCTGACACGACGCGGACACCGCGTGCTGGTGGGCTGCCGTGCCGAGTCGTTGCTCGCGCGGCTCGCCGCGGATGCGGGACTCGCCGTGGTGCCGCTCGATTTCACCCGGCTCGGAGCCCTGGCGCGCACGCTGACGCGGACGCTGGCGCACGAGCGGGTTCAGGTCGTGAACAGTCATGCAACGCAGGATCGCCGCGCGCTCACGTGGCTCCGCTGGCGCGGGAAGCTGCCGCAGGCGTTCGTCGTCACGCGCCGCACGATGCCGCTCACGTCGCCATTCGAGCTGTTCACCGTCGGCCATGCGGCCGACCGCACCATCGCGGTGAGCGGGGCCGTGGCCCGGGCGCTCGGGAGTCGGTGGCACCCTACGGCGCGGCTGCGCGTCGTGCCGAACGGGGTCGACGTGTCGCGGATGGACGCGCCGCTCCCCGCGGGCGACCTCGACGCCGCGCGGGCGGCGCTGGGTGAGATCGGCGACCGACAAGTGGTCGTCGTGATCGCGCGCCGCAAGGACCAGCACGTGCTGCTCGCCGCGCTGCCGGCGGTCGAGCCGCCGGTGCTGCTCGCCTGCGTCGGGGTCGAGCCGGACGCGGAGCTGACCGGTCTCGCCGCCGCGCTGCCGTCGCGGCATCGCGCGGTGTTCGTGCCGTTCGTTTCGCGGCCGATCGCCTTCTATCATCTCGCCGCCGCCGCCGCGCTGCCGTCGCGCATCGAAGGGCTGTCCCAGTCGCTGCTCGAAGCGATGGCGCTCGGGCTGCCGGTCGCGGCGTCGCACGCTGGGGGGAACCCCGATCTCCTCACCGATGCGGTCACCGGCCTGCTGGTGGCGCCGCTCGATCCCGGGGCGTGGGCGCGGGCGCTGACCCGGATCGTGGGCGAGCGTGAGTTGGCCCTGGGCATCGCCCGCCGCGGTCGGGAGCTCGTGCGCCGGGAGTTCACCCTCGAACGCACCGCCCAGCGGACTGAAGTCGTCTATCGCGAGGCGTTGGAGCGCCGGCCCCGATTGCTCCACCGGGATCACCCGGTGTAGTGTTGTGAGTGACATGCCGGCTCCGCTTACCGTCGTCATCCCGACGCTCAACGAGGGAGACCAGATCGCCGCGTGCGTGCGGCACCTCGCGTGGGTGGACGACGTGATTGTGGCCGACGGCGGCTCGACGGACGCGACGGTCGCGGAGGCCCGTGCGGCCGGGGCGACGGTGCTCGAAGTTCCTGGCGTGACGATCGCCGCGCAACGCAACGCCGCCATCGAACGGGCCAAGCACCGCTGGGTGTTCGCACTCGACGCCGACGAACGGATCGGCCCGCCGCTCGCCGCGGAGCTGACCCAGGTCGCCACACAGACCCGGCACGCGGCGTATTCGGTCCGCCGCCGCAACGTGTACCTGGGCCGGCCGATGCGTCACGCCGGCTGGGGGAATTCGTGGGCAGTCCGCCTGTTTCAGCGTGATCGCCGGTTCGTGGAAAAACGGGTGCACGAGGGACTCGAGCCCGTGGCGGACGTGGGCCGGCTGCGGAATCCGCTCGAGCACACGCCGTATCGCGACCTGGCGCACCACGTGAAGAAACTGGTGCAGTACGCCGAGTGGGGAGCGCAGGATCTGCGGGACGCTGGCCGGCGGGCGCGCGTGGGCGACGTGCTGGTGCGGCCGCCGTGGCAGTTCTTCCGCACCTACGTGTTGCAGCTCGGTGTGCTCGAAGGGTGGCGCGGGATGGTGCTGTGCGGGCTCGCCGGCTTCAGCGTGTTTCTCAAGTACGCCCGGTTGTGGGATCTCCAACAGCGCGCCTGATGAACAAGACCTTCCTGTTGACTGACGAATTCCCGCCGCTCGTGACCGGTGTCGCTCGCCTGATGGGGGAGATCGCGCGGCGTTATCCCCGTGGCGAGCTGCTCGTGTCGACCGGTAAGCACCGTGACGCGCTCGAAATGGACGGCCACTTCGCGGGTGCGACCATCGACCGCCTGCCGATCTCGTCGCGCTCGCTGCGCGGGTTCGCGGGCCTCTTGTACTGGTCGCGCCGGGTGGTGAGTCTCGCCCGCGCGCACAAGCCGCGCTTTGCCTGGGCCGACTCGATCCGCCCCGGTACCTACCCGGCCAAGTGGGCGCACGAGCGCGTCGGAATGCACTACGGGGTGCTGGTACACGGCGGCGACATGCTGAAGGAGCTGCACGCCATCCACCACTCCCCCTTTGCTCGCAAAACCGCCAAGGCGTTGCTGCGCTCGGCTTCCGCCGTGGTCGCGAACAGTCACTGGACGCGCGAGCAGGCGCAGAAGGTGCTGCGCGAGCTTGGGCTCGACCCGCTTGCCGAGAGTGTGAAGGTCGTCCCGCTGGGCACCGACCCGGATTTGTTCCGGCCGGGCATCGACGCGCGCGACGTGCGAGCGCGTTACGACCTGAACGGCGGCCGCTGGGCGCTCACGGTGGCGCGGCTCGAGCCGTACAAGGGGATCGACACGGCGTTGCGCGCCGTAGCCCGGGTGCGCAAGGAAGGCATCGATCTCCACTACGCGGTGGTCGGCGCCGGAAAGCAGCGCAACGCCTACCGCAAGCTCGCCCAAAAGTTGAAGATCTCCAGCGCGGTGCGGTTCGTCGGCGCGGTGCCGGACAGCGATCTCCCCGCGCTCTACAACGCGGCGGAGGTGTACCTCGGTGTGTCCCGCAAGGACAAGGGCACGCGCGTCGAAGGGTTCGGCGTCGCGCTCGCCGAGGCGGCGGCGTCCGGGTTGCCGGTGATTGCGGGACAAAGCGGCGGGCTCGCCGAAGCGGTGCAGGACGGTGAAACGGGTGTGGTGGTCGACCCCGAGAACTCCGACGCCGTCGTTGCCGCGTTGGGACGAGTCCTGGGCGATCAGCTGTTCGCGCGGCGTCTGGGCCAGGCGGGTCGCAAGGCGGTGGAGACCTACTACAACTGGGACCGCGTGATCCGCGACCTCCGGGAGATAGAAGCACAAGTGGTCTAGTTTGCCCCTTCCCCCCTCCCCCTTCCCCCGTTTGTCGTCGACACTGCTTCTCACCTTCAATTTCCCTCCGCACGGCGGCGGCATCGCCCGGATGATGGGCGAGCTGGCGTTGCGCTACCCCCCGCAGTCACTGGTCGTATCGACCGGCACCTATCCTGACAGCACCGCGAGCGACGCGCGCTTCCCGCAGACCATCGATCGGGTAGGGATCCGCGCCACGCGCCTGCGCACCATCAACGGTTTGATGCTGTGGACCGCCCGGGCCGCGCGGCTGGCACGGGGACGGCGCTTCGACTTCGCGTGGTGCGGCGAGCTGAAGCCCGCCGGGTACCCGGCGTGGTGGCTCGCCAAACGCCACGGCATTCCCTACGGCGTCGTGGTCCACGGCACGGAGCTGTTGCTGCTCGACGCCAAGATCCGTCGCAGCCGCTTCAAGCGGTGGACCGCGGGCGGGCTCGTCACCGGGGCCACGGTGCTCGTCGCCAACAGCACCTGGACCGCGGCACTCGCCCGCTCCGTGTACGAGCTGCTGGGCCGCTCCGACCTTGCCCGTCGCGTGCAGGTCGTGCCGCTCGGCACCGAGCCGACGCAATTCCGCCCGGGCATCGATCCAACGCCGATCCGGGGGAAGTACGGTCTCTCAGGCGGTCCCTGGATCCTCACCGTGGCCCGGCTCGAGTGGCACAAGGGTATCGACACCGTGATCCAGGCGTTGCCGGCCGTGCGCGCGGCGCACCCGACTGCGCGCTATGTCGTGGCCGGGACAGGGCCGCGGCAACCGCAGCTCGAGCAGCTCGCCGACCGTCTGAGGGTGGGCGACGCGGTGAAGTTTCTCGGCTTCGTTCCGGATGAGGATTTGCCGCCTCTGTACAACGCGGTGGATCTCTACGTCGGCGCGTCGCGCTACCACGAGCTGCTGGTCGAGGGGTTCGGGATCTCCCTCGTCGAAGCGTCGGCCTCGGGGATCGCCGTGGTGGGCGGGCGCTCGGGAGGCGTTCCCGACGCGGTGCGTGACGGCGAAACCGGGATCCTGGTCGATCCGGAGGATCGGGCCGACGTCGCCGCGGGCATCACTCGCCTCTTGGGGGACGAGGCGCTGCGAAAACGCATGGGCGCAGCGGGGCGGCGCGCCGTGGAGACGTATTACAACTGGGATCGGGTGGTAAGGGATCTGATGCGGATCGACGGGGAGTTTCGGCGTCCGGGGTGAGTCTTCACCGGGCCTACCCCGATTTTCGCAGCTCCGCTTTTTCCGGGACGGGACGCGCGCTGATCGCATAAGTGGGGCAGTGTCGGATGAAGGTGCCGCCCGCCGGCGACCATTCCTGCTCGGGCTCGGTCACGACCGCCTTGCGGTCGTTGTCGAGCACGAACAGCCCGGGGGGCCCCTGCACGAGGCAGGCGCCGCATCCAATGCAGCGGTCGCGCTCGACGTGTACCAGCACGCGGCGCTTGGGGTACACGCCCTCCGCGCCACGCGACGGCCACGTCGCCGGCCGGTCCAGCGCCTCGATGGTCGCGCGATAGCCTTCCTCGACCACCTCCCGCAGGTGATCGAACGAGAACAGCGACACGTGCTCGACCCGCGGGTGCACGTAGTACACCGCCGGCGTGGTCCAATATCTCAAGCGCACCTCGAGCAGCGACTGCATCGCGATCTCTGTAGCGCGGCCGAACACCGCCGCGAACCCTTCCTCCTGCGTGTCTTCGCGCAGGGTGCCGGACGCGGACACGTCCACCGCGAGAATCATCTCGCTGTCGAGGGCGCGCGCGGCCACGATCGGGAGGTTGTCCATCGTGGCGCCGTCACTGTAGTAGCGTCCCCGAATCTGGTGCGGCGGCAGGTAGCCGGGGAGCGCGCACGAGCCGAAGACGGCGTCGCGCACCGGAATGTCGTCGAGCCCCGGGAGTCCCCACAGCATCTGCATCCCTGAGTTGATGTCGACCGTGTTCACGATGACGGGGAGGGCGAGGTCGGCAAAGCTCACGTCTCCCACCAGCCGGGCGATGAGCAACTCGAGCGGCTCGCGTCGAAACAGGGCGGGGGAGCGCATGCGCTTGAACGCCATGTCGGCGTGTGCGATCTGGAAGACGTCTTTGCGCTTGAGGTTGATGGCGATGTCCCGGAGCTCGGGGATGCTCTTCCCGGCGGCCCAGGCGGCGCCCACCAGCGAGCCGACGCTGGTGCCGATGATGTTGGCCGGGCGGTGGCCGCGCTCAAGCAGGGCCTGGAGCACACCCACGTGTGCGAGCCCTTTCATGCCTCCGCCGCCCAGGACGAGCGTGAAGCGAGTGCCAGGATTCACCGTTCGATCATGCCTTCCGCTTGATTTGGCGCTTGAGTCCCGAGTAACGTAGTCATGTCCCCTATGCAAGCGCCACGCCACTGGCATCGCCTCGCCCGCGACCGATGGGCCCTCGCAGGGCTTGGTTTGGTGACGGCTCTCACCGTTCTGGCGTTAGCTGCGCCCTGGATTGCCCCCGCCGATCCCCTGCGCGGATCGCTTGATGAAAGTCTGCGCAGTCCCTCGCCGGGGTTCTGGCTCGGGACCGACGTCCAGGGACGCGACGTGCTGTCGCGGGTGTTGTATGGGGCGCGACTGTCGCTCGCGGTCGGCCTGGTGAGCCAAAGCGTGGCGATCCTGCTCGGGCTCTTTCTGGGACTCGTCGCGGGCTACTACGGCCGCTGGCTCGACGCGCTGCTGATGCGTCTCGCCGACGTCACCCTCGCCTTTCCCTCGCTGCTGCTACTCATCGCCATCGCGGCGGCGGTGACGCCCTCGCTTCCCGTGGTTTTCGTGGTGATTGGCCTCGTGGGGTGGGCGGGCATGGCGCGGCTGGTGCGCGGGCAGGTGCTCGTGCTGCGGGGGCTCGAATACGTCCAGGCGGCGCGCGCCCTGGGAGCCCGCGACTCCCGTATCCTGGCGCGCCATCTCCTGCCCGGCGTGCTGCCGCCGGTGATCGTGGCGGCGACGCTCGGCGTGGGTGGCGCGATCATGGCCGAGGCGGCGTTGTCGTTCGTGGGTTTGGGGGCGCAGCCCCCGACGCCGTCGTGGGGCGCGATGGTGGCGGATGGGCGGGATCTGCTGCGCGTGGCGCCCTGGGTGAGTCTCGTTCCCGGGCTCGCGATCGGCCTCACGGTGCTGGGGATCAATTTGTTGGGCGACGGGCTGCGCGACGCGCTGGAAGTGCGTTCGGCATGACGCACGTGACGCTGCACCCGACCAAGGTGAAGGCGTTGCGTGAGTCGCTGCGCCATCTTCGGGCGAGCGAGTTCCCCTGGACGGCCGACACCGTCTATCTGAACAACGCCTCGATCGGTCCGATCCCCGAGCGCACCCGGCGCATCCTCGACGCGTTCAATGCCCGGCGCACGGCACCCCACTTGCTTCCCGATCGCGATCTGTTCGCGGCGCTGCAGGCGGCCCGCGATGCCGCCGCCCGGCTCATCAATGCCGACACCGGTGAGATCGCCCTCGCCACCAACACGGGGTTCGGGCTGCAT
Source organism: uncultured Gemmatimonadaceae bacterium (assembly GCA_964596925.1). GTDB lineage: Bacteria > Gemmatimonadota > Gemmatimonadetes > Gemmatimonadales > GWC2-71-9 > DASTHG01. The sequence continues at coordinate 571,089 of CAZQWQ010000072.1, forward strand.
CTCGCGGCGCGGGCGCTGAAGCTCAAGCGCGGGGACCGGGTCCTGGTGTCCGACCGGGAGTTCCCGGCAAACGTCTACCCCTGGCTGATGCTGCGGAACATCGGAGTCGAGGTCGAGCTCGCGCCGTGCACGCCAGAGGGCTGGCCCGACGAGGACTACTTGCTCAATGCGCTGCGCGATTCCCGAGTGCGGGTGCTCGCGATCTCGTTCGTGCAGTTCTCCAACGGCTACCGCGCGGACTTGAAGAAGCTCTCAGCCGCCACGCGGGCAAACGGCACCTATCTCGTGGTGGACGGGATCCAGGGCGTGGGCAACTCGGTGCTCGACGTGCGCGAGACCCCGGTGGACATCCTGGCGTGCGGCGGGCAAAAATGGCTGCTCTCTCCGTGGGGCTCGGGGTTCGTGTACGTGCGCAAGGAGCTGATCGGGTCGCTCGAGCCCGCGATCACCGGGTGGATGGCGTTCGAGGGCACCGACGATTTCTCCCGGCTCACCGAGTACAACCCCACGTTCCGCGCCGACGCGCGCCGCTTCGAGATGATCACGTTGCCGTTCCAGGAGTTCTACGGGTTCACGCAGTCGGTCGAGCTGCTGCTCGAGATCGGCATCCAGGAAATCGCCGAGGTGACGCGCAGCTTGCACGAGCCGATCCTCAAGTGGGCGGACGCACGCGGTGTGCGCGTGGCCTCCCCGCGCGACGACCGGCACCGTTCGGCCATCGTGTGCATCGCGCCGGAGAAGGCGGTCGAGGCGTTTCACGCCATCAAACGGGCGAGCGTCGTGTGCAGTCTGCGGGAAGGGGCGATTCGGCTGTCCCCGCACTTCTACAATACGGTCGGGGAGATGGAAAAGGTGGTGGAGGTGCTGGAGGAAGTCCTGAAGGATCGTTAGCGTCCCACCCGCAACAGCGCGTAGTCCTTCTTCCCCTTACGCAGCAGCACATGCCGGCCCGCCAGACGGTCGGCGGGGCCGAGCACGCGGTCCACGCTCTTTTCCCGCTGCTGGTTGACCGAGACGCCGCCGTGCTCGATCTGACGCCGGGCCTCGCTCTTCGATTTCGCCAATCCGACCGTGACCAGCGCGTCGATCAGGGCGATCCCGTCCGCCGCGCCGACCGACGCGCCCGGGATCTCCTGGGCGAGCATGTCGAAGGTCCCGGGCGGCACCTGGCGCGGATCGACGTCGCTGAACAGGATCGCGTTGACCGCCGTGGCGTTGGCGACGGCGTCCGGGCCGTGCACCCGTTCGGTCACCTCGCTCGACAGCTTCGCCTGGGCTGTCCTGGCGCCCGGATCCTTCTTGTGCGCCTCACACAAGGCCCGAATGCCGTCTTTGGGCAGCAGGGTGAAGAGCCGCAGGTGTGATTCGACATCCCGATCGTCGGTGTTGTACCAGTACTGGTAGAACTTGTACGGCGACGTAAGGGTCGGATCAAGGTAGATCGCGTCGCCCTCGGTCTTGCCGAACTTTGCGCCCGACGCCGTCGTGGCGAGCGGCGCCACCAGGGCGTGGGCTTCCGCCCCCTCGACCCGGCGGATCAGGTCGACCCCCGCTGTGATGTTGCCCCACTGGTCCGAGCCGCCCACTTGGAGCGTGCATCCCTTTCGGCGGAACAACTGCAGGAAGTCGAACGCCTGCAGTAGCATGTAGCTGAACTCGGTGAACGACAGCCCTGCCTCGAGTCGCGCTTTGACCGATTCCTTCTGCAACATCACGTTGATGGTGAAGTGCTTGCCGACGTCGCGCAGGAACTCGACGAGCGGTACCGGGACGAGCCACTCCGCGTTGTCGAGGAGAAAGGCGCGCCCGGCGTTGAAATCGAGGAACCGGGCCATCTGGGCCCGCAGGCGCTCCAGGTGTTCCTGGATCTGGTCCTTGGAGAGCAGCGGCCGCTCGGTGCGCTTCCCCGACGGATCGCCGATCAGCCCCGTGCCGCCGCCCATCAGGACGATGGGCCGGTGGCCACCCAGCTGCAGGTGCTTGAGCAGCATCAACGGGATGAGATTCCCGAGCTGGAGGCTCGGCGAGGTCGGGTCGAAGCCGCAGTAGACGGTGACCGGGCCGCGCGCCAGGTGGGCGTCGAGCCCGGGCGTCGCGTCGTGCACGAAGCCCCGCCACTTGAGTTCCCCGAGCAATCCCGACATGCGCGCGAATCGTAAGAGCGGCCGTCGGCGCTGGCAAGCGTCGGCGCGTCCCGCTAGGTTGTTCGTGCATGGGCCGATTCACGTTCCTCAAGCCGCGACTCTCGTGGCAGGTAGTGCTGACCCGCAAGGGCATGGCCGGCGCGGCGGCGCTCGCGGCGATGCTGGGCGTCGGGTTCTCCTGGGGCGCCTGGTCACGCGTGTGCGCCGCCGAGCGCTGTCCCAGCATCGCCCGCCTGACGACCGGCCCTGGCCCGCAGCAAACCTCGAAGGTCTACGCCGCCGATGGCCGGCTGATTACCGAGTTGGGGCTCGAACGCCGCACGGTCCTGCCGCTGCGCGAGATCCCCGCCTGGGTACAGCAGGCCTTCCTCGCCACTGAAGACAAGCGGTTTTACCGGCACCACGGGATCGACTACTGGCGCATGCTGGGATCGCTCAAGGCGAACATCTCGTCGTTGAGCTACACCCAGGGCTTTTCTACGATCACGATGCAGTTGGCGCGCAACATCTTCTCCGACCAGATCAGCCGCGAGAAGAAGCTCACGCGCAAACTGAAAGAGGCGCGCGTTGCGCTCGAGATCGAGCACAACTTCGCTAAAGACACAATCCTGCAGATGTACCTGAACCAGATCGACCTGGGGGCGGGGTCGCACGGCGTAGAGGCCGCGGCGCAAGTGTATTTCGGGAAGTCGGCGCGCGACCTGAACGTGGCCGAGGCCGCGACCCTGGCGGCGATCCCCAAGGCCCCGTCGTTCTACAACCCACGGTTGCATCCGGACCGCGCGGTGCGTCGCCGCAACCTGGTGCTGACGCTGATGCAGCAGCAGGGCTTTCTGTCCACCGAAGAGATGGAGCTGTGGAAGGCCTACCCTCTGGTCCTCACCACGAGCCGCACCAACTACGGCGATGTGGCGCCGTATTTCGTGGAATGGCTGCGGACCCAGTTTCTCGAGCCGCGGTACGGCCGCTCCCTCTACGAGAAGGGGCTGCGCATCTACACCACCCTCGACCTCGACATGCAGGAGTCCGCCGAGCGCGCGCTCTCGGCACAGCTCGACGCGATCGAGGCCGGCGTGTACACCAACGGCCGCTGGGAGGGGCGCACCACCTACCGCAACTACCTCGAGTCCTCGCGAGCGGGCGAGGGGGAGGACCACGGCCCGTTCACCCCGTACCTCCAGGGAGCACTGCTCGCACTGGATGCCCGCACCGGGTACATCCTCGCCATGATCGGTGGGCGGGACTTCGGCGACTCGAAATTCAACCGCATCACCCAGGCGCAGCGCCAGCCCGGCTCGACCTTCAAGCCGTTTGTCTACTCCGCCGCGATCCGCGCCGGCCACCCGGTCACCGAAATCCTCGACGACACGCCGCTCGCGTTTCCGGTGATGCAACCCGACAGCTCGTTGTGGCAGCCGCAGAACTACGACCAGACGACGCTGGGGCCGATCCCCATGCGCCAGTCGCTGTTTCTCTCGCGCAACCTCTCCACCATCAAGCTGGGCATGTCCCTCGGCGAAGCGACCGTCATCGGGGAAGCCCGGCGTTATGGTATCACGACGCCGATCCCGCCGGTCCCCTCGATTCACATCGGGGCGCGCGGGGTGTACCCGATCGAGCTGATTCCCGCGTTCACCGCGTTTGCCACGCTCGGCACCCGGGTGCAGCCGATCGGCGTGATTCGGGTCGAAGACAAGAGCGGCAACATCCTGTGGCAGCCGGCAATCCAGCGGGAGGCCGTCTTGGACCCCGCGCACGCCTGGCTGATGACCGACATGCTGCGCGACGTGGTGCGTCGCGGCACCGCGGCCGCCGCTGTGAGCGGGGCGGGGTTCCAGCTGCCGTCCGGGGGCAAGACCGGCACGACCGACGACTACACCGACGTCTGGTACGTCGGCTTCACGTCGGAGATCGTGGCCGGCATCTGGATGGGGTACGACTTTCAGCAGCGCATCATGAACAACGCGGCCGGCGGCCGCATCGTGGCTCCTGCCTGGACCGCGTTCATGCGCGACGTGTACGACCGTCGCCCCCGTCCCGCCGATTGGTCCCGTCCCGACTCCCTGATCCCTCGGGAGGTGGACTGGAGGACGGGATACCTCGCGACCCCGTTCTGCCCGACGACCGACCGGCGCTGGGACTGGTTTTACCCGGGGACCCAGCCGACGCAGCTCTGTCCGGTGCACGGCGGGTTCGGCCCCGTCACACCGTAGGCGAGCGATGCTCCGCATCCGCGCCGGTACGGTCTTTCCGGTCACGGCGCCGCCGATCGAGGACGGCGCCGTTCTTGTTGGCGGCGACGGCCGCATCGTGGCCGTGGGCCCGAACGCGCGCGTGGCCGCGCCGGGCGATGCCGAACGGCTCGAGTTCCGCGACGCCATCCTCACCCCCGGGCTCGTCAACGCCCACACCCATCTCGAGCTGACGCACCTCGCGGGGAAGAACGGCGAGACGGAGTTCGTGCAGTGGGTCCGCAAGGTGCGCGAGCTGAAGGACGCCTCGACGCCGGAAGAATTCCTCGCGGGGGCTGAGCGCGGGCTGCGCGACTGCTGGGCCCGCGGCGTGACCTGCATCGCGGAGACCGGGAGCACCGGCGCCGCCATGGAAGCGCTGGTGCGCTTTGGTGGACGCGGGATCGTGTACCAGGAGGTGTTTGGTCCCGATCCCGCGCAGGTCACGGCCAGCATGGCCGAGTTGGAGCGCCATGTCCTGCGGCTGCGGCGGCTCGCGACCTCGCAGCGGCGCGTCGGCGTGTCTCCCCATGCGCCCTACACCGTGAGCGAGTCGCTGTACCGGCGGGTGACCAGGTTCGCCCAGCAGGAAGGGTTGCCGATCGCGGTGCATCTGGCGGAGTCGCAGGAGGAGTCCGAGCTGGTGCGCTACGGCGCAGGGCCATTCGCCGAATCGCTGCGCGCGCGGGGCATCGTGGTCGAGCCGCATCATTGCTCGCCGGTCCAGTACCTGCGCGAGCTGGGCGTGCTGCGGGCCGGCACGTTGGCGGTGCACTGCGTGCAGCTCGATCCCACCGACATCCAGACGCTGAAGTCGTCGCGCAGTACGGTGGCGCACTGTCCCCGCTCCAACCGCGCCCACGCCCACGGGGTGGCCCCCATGGGCGCGCTGCGTGAGGCGGGCGTGCCGTTGGGGATCGGCACCGACTCGGTGGTGAGCGTTACGGATCTCGACCTGTGGGCCGAGACGCGGGCCGCGTGGCTTGGCGCCGAAGAGGCCCTACGCATGCTGACGTTGGAAGGCGCGCGCGCTCTCGGCTGGGAGCGCACTATCGGCTCGCTCGAGGTGGGCAAGGCCGGTGACCTCGCGGTGTTCCGCTTCACGCCGCCGCAGCACCTGCCGCCACCCCCCTCTGCCTTGCTGACGGTGATCGCTGGCCGCATCGTGCACCGGGCATGAGCCTCAAGGCCCGGCGCCAGACCGCCATCCTGAGAATCGTCCGGCGCGACGCAGTGGAAAGCCAGGAACGTCTCCGGGAGCGGCTCCGCGATGCGGGGTTCGTGGTCACGCAGGCGACCCTGTCACGCGATCTGCGCGAGATCGGTCTCAGCAAGGTCGCCACTCCCGACGGCGGGGCCCGCTACGCGGCGCCCCCGGGCGGGAACGCGGCGGTGCGGTCGTCGCTCGAGCACGTGGTTCCGGCGCTGCTTGTGTCGGCGGACGGAGCGGGGCCGCTGCTCGTCCTGCGCACCACCGCGGGGGGCGCCGCGGCGGTCGCCGCCGCCATCGACGCCGCGGCGTGGCCTGAGGTGCTGGGCACGGTGGCCGGGTCGGACACGGCACTCGTGGTGGTGCGGAGCGAGCAGGCACGCCGTGCGGTGCAGGTGCGCATCGGCGCCCTAACCCCCCGTCTTGCCGAACGTTAGAAGTCGGAGTAGGATACGTGGCTGCCCCGTTCACGGTGAGCGAGGCGGTCGTTTTTTGATCCGGGAGAGGGGAAACTGTGCGCTGTCTCGCGCTCAACGCGTCGTTCGAGCCCCTGACCATGGTGCCCGTGCGCCGCGCCCTGCGCCTCGTGATCGACGGCAAGGCCGAGATCGTCGAGGCGGACCAGGGCGAGGTGATGCGCAGCGCGCGCCTTGAGCTCCCGCGCCCCGCGGTGATTCGGCTGGTCAAGTTCGTGCACGTGCCCCGTCGCTTCCGTCGCCAGGTCACCAACACCTTCCTGTTTGCCCGCGACGAGTACCGCTGCCAGTTCTGCGGCCGGCACCAGAGCTATCTGCGACACCGCGAATGCCTCACGCGCGACCACCTCATCCCGCTGTCGCGCGGCGGCACCAACGCGTGGAACAACGTCCTCACGGCCTGCTCCAGCTGCAACACTCGCAAGGGGAACCTGCTGCCCGAGGAAGTGGGGATGCACCCGTTGCGGCAACCGTTCGAGCCGCATTTCGTGCACCTCGCCTGGGCGGTGCGGCGTCTGACGGCGATCCAAACCCGCTACATCCGGCTGTTCTACGGGGCGGCCGTCCTGAGGACCCTCGAAGGGATGTAAGCGGGCGGCGCTCGTCGCTCAGCGGTTACCAACATCTCCCGGGAACGTCCCCGTGCGCCCCTCAAGGGTCACGGTGGGCAGGCCGGCGATCCGTACCAGCGCGCGTTGCGCGCCGTGGGCCAGTGCCTGGCCGAAGTTTTCCTGTCCCGACACCGCCGGCGTGACGTCTCCTTTCAACCAGCGCGCCAACTCCTCGAGATCGGTGTCGTTCAGCGTCGTCACGTCGAGGTGGGCCATCAGGTAAAAGCGTCCATTGCCCCTGGCCTCCAGGGCGACGCGATAGGGGAGGGCGAGCGCGGCGGCGAGATCCTCGGTGGTGGTGTACCGGGTCATGCCGCCGCCGGTGCGGATCAAAATGAACTCTTCGGCCAGCGGATCGTGCCGGGCGACCGCGTCCCATTCTACTCCGGTGAGATAGCGATCGAACCACCCCGAGCGCTCGCGCCACAGCTCCAGCCGAAAATGCAACCGCAGCGGGAAACCCGAGCGCATCAGGTCCGCAAACCGGCCGTCGTCGAGCAATCCGGTGGTTTGGACGCGGGCCACACGCTGGTCGCGGGTGACCGACAGCGCCGGGGCCTGCGACAAGAGACCAGGCGCCGCCGCTGCGACGAGACCGAGCACTACGAAGAGCAGACGCACCGCTAAAAGCGGTGCTCCAGCCGTGCGGTGACTTGCAGTGCCTGGCCGGCCGTCACCGCCTTGGCCACGTACACGCCGAACCCGCCCCAATCCACACCCAGGCCGAGGTCGGCGATCCAGCTGTCGATGTTCGGGAGCTGTCCGCTGGGCACCCGGCCGGGACCGCGGCCGACCAGCCATCCCTGGCCCGCGTCGGCGAACACCACGAAGTCCGGGCCTCGCAGGAAGCGCGTCATGTACCCCAACCCTTCACCCTCGCCCGTCTCGGGGTTGTAGCGGGTGCGGAGCGACAGGTGGCCGCGGAACTCGGCCTGCAGGGCGATCACGCGGTCGCACGCCGCCGCGTTGGCGCCGGCGAACTCGGGGGCGGCGGACAGGGCCTGATTGCACGCACTCTGGCGGAACACATACCCGGGGAGCGGCTCGGGCCCGCCAATCGACAGCCGCCGCTGCAGCGGCAGCGGGTCGCCGCCCGCCCACCCGCCGAGGACAAGACGGAAATTTAGGCGATTCGCTCCGCCGATCCGGTTGTAGCGGCGCAGGTCGAGGAACGCGCGCCCAAATTCGTAGGCGCCGACGAGCGCGACCGTGTCTCGCAGCGCGGCCGGGACGCCGGTCGCGCCGCGGGCGTCATTGCTGCGGCTGATGTCCAGCCACCCACGCAGGAACCACCCGGACGTGAGGTTGTCCCGATCGTTGCGCGAGTCCAGCGTGATGCTGGGGGTGAACGTGGTGTAGTGGCCGTTGTCGATCGGCGGGTTGGGGCGCCAGGGTCGTCCGGTGCGGGACAAGGTCCATGGATCGCGCGCCCGCAGGGTGCCCTGGCGCTCGCGCCGCACATCGAATCCGAGCGCGATCGGCGCCTCCACCTGCCAGCTGAGCCGCGCGGCCACACCGCTGTTGCGATAGTAGTCGCGGTAGTCGCGGCGTACGAGGAACGCTTCCCACCCCACCTCGTTCGCGTGCAGTCCCCAGTCCTCGACCGGGGCCACGAGGTCGAACGCCCGCAGTGCGAGCGCGATGGGGCGCCGGTCCCCGACACGCAGCTCGACGCGCGCGTTGTAGCCGAGGTCGCAGCACTCGCCGCTGATCGAACGGGCGGTGCGCAGCACACCCACCACCCCGGCGCGCAACCGGACGCCGCCTCCCTTGCCGAGCGCAATGTCCACGGACGGTCCGGCGATGATCGGCAGGCCTTCAACCCGGTTGTAGGTGCCGCCCGTTGCGAGCACCAGGCTGGAGCGCGAGTCGCCGCGCGTGAAGGTGTAGCGCGCGGACAGGCTCAGGCGTCGCCACAGGTCCGGAGCGTGGACCAGGGTATCGCCGACAACCCGGTAGGGGAGCGGCTCCTCGAACACGCGCACCGTACCTGCTACGACCTCGCGCGGGCCCGTGACTCGGCCGCCGATCACCAGCAGATCGCCCACGATCTCGGCCGTTGAATCGAGGACGGCGTTGCCGTTGAGCACGAGCAGCGACCCGTCGACGCGCCCGCTCACGAGCGCCGGTCCGTTGCGGACCGCCACGTTGCCGCGCCACGCGTTGCCGGCCGGGAGGTAGACGCGGCCCACCAGTCGCGTCGTCGTGGCGGCGTTGTAGAAGCGCACGGCATCGTCCGTCACGCTGCGCGGCAGCTCGGGCGGGGTGAAGTGCAGGCCGGCGCTCTCGGGGTGGATCACGATGGCCGTGTCCTGGGCGGCGAGCGGTCGCAGGATGGCGAGCGCCGCGCAGAGCAGCGAAAAGGCGCGCATGGTGGAACTCAATCCGAAAGGTGGCGCGGCGGCTCGAGGCCGAGGCGCCGCATCCGGCGATAGAGGTTGGCGCGGTCGGTGGAGAGGCGCCGGGCCGCATCGGCGACGTTGCCCTTGGCGGCGCTGAGCGCGCCGGCGATCAGCTGCCGCTCGTAACGGTCGAGCGTCTCGGCGAGCGGTGCCTCCGGCCCGGTGGCGGCGTCGATCGGGCGCGGCCCGACGCTGTCGAGCGGCAACACCCGCGTGACGTCGGTCGCCGTGATGGTGTCGGCCGCGGCGAGAATCGTGAGCCGCTCGACCAGGTTCGCGAGCTCGCGCACGTTGCCCGGCCAGGCGTAGGCCACCAGCAGCTGCAGGGCGCCGGTGTCGACCGCCAGCGTGCGCCCGAGCCGCCCCGACTGCCGGGCCAGGAAGTGGCGTACCAGCGGGGGCACGTCGTCCGCCCGCTCGCGCAACGGCAGGATGTGCACCGGCAGCACGTCGAGGCGGAACAGGAGGTCTTCGCGGAATTTCCCCTCCCGGGTGGCGCGGCCGAGATCCTTGTTCGTCGCGGCGAGCACGCGCACGTTCACCGAGATGGGCTTGTCCCCGCCGAGACGCTCGATCACCCCCGTCTCGAGTACGCGGAGCAGCTTGGCCTGGGCTTCGAGCCCCAGATCCCCGACTTCGTCGAGGAACAGCGTGCCCCCATCGGCGAGCTCGAATCGTCCGAGCCGGCGGTCGGCGGCGCCCGTGAAGGAGCCTTTCTCGTGCCCGAACATCTCCGATTCGACCAGGTCCCGGGGGATCGCCGCGCTGTTCACGGTGACGAACGGCCGGTCGGCGCGCAGGCTCTGGCGGTGGATCGCCGACGCGACGAGCTCCTTGCCCGTGCCGGACTCGCCGGTGATCAGCACGCGGGCATCGGTGGGGGCGATGCGGGCGATCAGCGCGCGCAGCTCGTCCATCGCGGTGCTCCCGCCGACCAGCGGATCGGCGTGGCCCAACGCCTCGTGCAGCCGGCGGTTCTCGGCGCGGGTCCGCGACAGCTCCACCGCGCTGCGCACTGCCACCAGGAGCCCCTCCGGCGTGAGCGGCTTCTCGAGAAACTGAAACGCCCCGAGCTTGGTGGCGCGCACGGCGTCAGCGAGGGTCGCCTTGCCGCTCATCATCACGACTGGGACGTCGGGCAGCAGCAGTTTCAGCTGCTCCAGCGTCTGGAGGCCGTCAGGCCCGCCGGGCATCATCAGGTCGAGCATGATCGCGTCGGGTGGGGTGTCGCGTGCGGCGCTCACCGCCGCGGTGCCGTTCGCCGCCTCGGCCGTCTCGAATCCCTCGGTTTGCAGCAGCGCGGCCACCATCCGGCGGATGTTGGGCTCGTCGTCGACCAACAGGACGCGCGGGCTCATGCGGGGAAGACGAGCGTGAACGTGGCGCCGCCCCCCGGCGTTTCCGACACGGCGATCGTTCCCTGGTGTGCGGCGATCGTCTGGCGCACCAGCGCCAGGCCCAGGCCGGTGCCATCGGGCTTGGTGGTCACGTAGGGCTCGAACACATGAGAACGGAGCTCGGGCGGGATGCCGGCGCCGTGATCTGAGACGGTCACCACCATGCCGCGGCCCTCGCCGGCCACCGCGACGTCGATCGTGCCCCGGCCGCCCATCGCCTCCGCCGCATTGCGAAACAGATTGCTGAACGCGCGTCGCAGCGGCTCGTAGTGACCCTGAATTGTGCGGCGTCCCCCGTTCGTGGTCAGCCGGACGTCGACACCTTCGGGTACCGCGCTGTGACCCAGCTCGAGCAGCAACTCCACCACATCCACCTCGCTCGTCGGTCCTTCCGGGAGCCGGCCGAAGTCGGCAAAGTCGCGGGCGAGCCGTTCCAGGCGATCGGTTTCGGCGCTCAGGACTTCGATCGCCATCGCGGTCCGTCCCGGCGCCGGCGACTCGGTCCGCTGCAGCTGGTCCACAGCAATGCGCATCGAGGTCAACGGATTCTTAATTTCGTGCGCGACCCGCCGCGCGACTTCCCGGAACGCGCGCAGCCGCTCGGCTTCCAGCTCCTGGGCGCGGGCCGTGTCGAGGGTCCCGGCCATATCGCGCAATGCCAGCCGCAACGAGGCGAATTCCGGCGCGCCACGCAGCTCGCCCTCCGGCAGCGGCTCGTGTTGGCGGATCAGGCGTGTCCAGCCGACCAATTCGTCGATCGGCCGCGACAGCTGCCGTGAGAGATGCCCCGCCACCCGGACCGCCGCGAACAGGACCAGGGCGCCGAGGACGATCACCACGATCGCCAATCCGGCCGTGTAGTAGCGCATGTAGCGATCGGCGCGGCGGGCGAAGCTCACCCCGCGGGAGACGGCGTCCAGGTGTTCGCGCACCGCCACGCGGGCGATGGGGGAAAGCTGTGTCGTGTCGACTTGATCGAGCATCCCGCGCGCCGATGTCGCCACTTCCTCGAGCGACGCGCGGGCGCCCGCCGTCGGCCCAAAAGTCCGCACCGTCAGCACCCACCCGACCACCGCGAGTCCCGTGGGGACCGCGGCCATCAGGACGAGGACGACGAAAATCCGGCGACGAAAGGGAAGGGCCATATCTTGGTGCAATCTAGGGGCTTCGAGGGCCATCCATGAAGAGCCATACGCACTACTTGTGGTTCAACACAAAGAACCGGCAAGAGATCATCGACATCACCGATACGGTGGTCGAGCAGGTGCGAGCCAGCGCGGTGCAGGAGGGGATGGTGCTCGTCTCGGCGATGCATATCTCCGCTTCGGTGTTCGTGAACGATCACGAATCCGGCCTGTGGCAGGACATACTCAAATGGCTCGAGCAGACCATCGCACCGTGGGATCCTGGACGCTACCGGCACAACGAGACCGGGGAAGACAACGCGGCGGCCCATCTGCGCAGTCTCACCGTGGGCCACGAGGTGATCGTGCCGATTACCAAGGGCGCGCTCGATTTCGGTCCCTGGCAGCGGGTGTTTTACGGGGAGTGGGATGGGCAGCGCAAGAAGCGGGTGATCATCAAGGTGCTGGGGGAATAGTCTCAAGACCTTCCCTTTTTGTTGCAAGTCGTTTAGAATCAAGGGTTCCCGATGGAGTCCGGGAATCGGTCCCGGCGGGTCCCCTGTTGGCCCCGGCGTCGACAAGCGGAATTCGTTCCGCGTGCTTCGAGCCGGTCAGCTGATTGCGCGCACCCCCGGTCCCCCCCGGACTCACCTTACCACCGTCCCGGGTCGACGTGGTCCGTCATCCCCCAAGGAAGCGGGGAGCGGCCATGCCACCGCGAATCGGTTGGCGGGGCGCAGCAACCGGACGACGCACTTACCCGCGCTTGGCGCGATCGCGTCGCCGATCACATCTCGAGACTCCGCCGAATGCGCGAGGCCCCCGTCCGTCGATCGGGATCGGAACCGAGGGGCCCTGGAAACGCGCACGGAGCGAGAGTCAGGAGTCAAAACACAGTCACATGACTACTCAACCGCCGGCGCATCTTGCCCGGCCAGCGTACAAAGAACCTCCCACCCACGCCCCCAACGCAGCGCTGCTCATCGACTTCGACAACGTCACAATGGGGATCCGTTCGGATCTTCAGACGGAGCTGAAGCGTTTGCTGTCGTCGGACCTGATCAAAGGAAAGGTCGCGGTGCAGCGCGCCTACGCCGACTGGCGACGCTATCCGCAGTACGTCGCGCCGCTTACCGCATCGTCCATCGACATGATCTGGGCGCCCGCCTACGGCGCCACCAAGAAGAACGCGACGGACATCCGCCTCGCGGTGGATGCGCTCGAGCTGGTCTTCACGCGACCGGAGATCGGCACCTTCATCCTGCTCTCGGGAGACTCGGATTTCTCCTCCCTCGTCATCAAGCTGAAGGAATACGGGAAGTACGTCATCGGGGTGGGCATTCGGGAGTCGTCATCCGACCTCCTGATCCAGAACTGCGATGAGTACTTCTCCTACAACGAGCTCGCGGGGCTCACCAAGGAGAGCGACGTCGAGCACGTGCGGCACGATCCGTGGGAGCTGGTGGTCGAGGCCGTCAAGCAGATGACCGCCCACAACGACGTGATGCGCTCCGATCGCCTCAAGCAGGTCATGCAGGAGATCGACCAGACGTTCGAAGAGAAGGACTCGGGGTTCTCCCGCTTCAGCAAGTTCGTGCAGGAGGCGGCGCACCGCGGTCTGCTCAGCACGGTGCTGCTCGACAACGGGCAGTACGAGGTCGCGCTCGGGCCACGGGCCGAAGGGGCCCCGGCGACACCCGCCACGGGTCGCCGCGAAGTGGCCTCTACCCCATCGGCTCCCAAAGTCGAGGCGGCAGCCCCCGCGCCGCGCGCTCGCAAGAGCTCCCTCATGGGCGACGCGTTTGGCCTCCTCAAGCAGGCCCTCGGTCGAATGGGTGGGGAACAGCCGGTGAGCGCCGAAGTGGTCCGTTCGGCGATGAATGAGCTCGCGCCCGAGGGCGCCAAACGGGTCGAGCCGCGCAGCATGCCGAAACTGCTGCGGCAGGCGCACGACGCGGAGCTGATCGACCTGACGCGCGACGAGGAGGGCACGTATGCCGTCCGCGTCCGTCAGGAGGAAGGCAGCGCGGCGCCGTCTCCGTTGCCGCCCCCCCTTCGCGAGCCGGTCGCGCGGACGAGCGAGCCGGAGGAGGAGGAGCCGCCGATGCCGACATCTTCGGCACCGCCGCCCCCCTATTCCCAACCCTCGAGTTCCGGGGGTCTGCCGGTGCGCAGCGCGCGCTTTCGCCGCGGTTCGAGGGGTGGGCGCCCCGCCGCTCCCGGTGTGACCAAGGTGGGGGTCGTCGAGGTAGATCCCAACTTCCGTTCTCGAGTCGAGCAGCCGCCACCGCGGAATACCCCGCCGATGGTGACCGAGCCGCCGGCACAGGGGGCTGGACGCGATGACGAGCGGCCGCGACGCGAACGAGGAGAGCGCGGCGGTCGCGGTCGCGGCGGCCGCGGTGGCCGGGGCGGACGCGGCCGTGCAGGTGGCGAGGGCCGTGAGGGACACGAAAATCCACGCGGAGCGGGTGGGGGAGGGGGAGCGGGGGGCGCCGACATGGGCGACCGTCCGTCCCGCGGTCATCGCGGCGGTCGGGGCCGCGGAGGCAGAGGCCGCGGGGAGCGCAACGGCGAGGAGCGGGGCGAGCCGATGGTGTCCCGGCCGGTGTCTCCCCCGTTGGCGCCTAGCCCCTCGCCCACGCCTCCGCCCAGGCCATCTGCGCCGGCGCCCAAGGAGGAAGGTGGCTCCTTCTGGACGAAGGTCAAACGCGGCCTGATCGGCGGGGAGTGAGGCTCACCTCCCCGCCGCTCGCCGCCGTTTTCTACGCGCGACCCACTGCCGAGGTCGCGCGTCGGCTTTTGGGGCATTTCCTCGTGAGTGAAGTCGGCGGGCGGCGCACCGTGGGCCGCATCGTAGAAACGGAGGCCTACGTTGGCCCGCACGACGCGGCCTGCCATGCCTTCGGGCGGCGGCGCACCCCGCGCACCGAAACGTTGTATGGCCCGCCCGGCACGGCCTACGTGTACTTCACCTACGGCATGCACTGGTGTCTCAACGCGGTCACCGAGCGCCGGGACTACCCGGCCGCGGTGCTGATTCGCGCGCTCGAGCCGCTCGAGGGGCTCGCGGTGATGCGCCTGCGTCGCGGCAAAGTGGCGGAGCGCGCGCTCTGCGCCGGCCCGGCCCGTCTGTGCGAAGCGCTCGGCATCACGGGGGACCAGAACGGCACGTCGCTCGTGCGCGGGGCAGTGCGGATCCTGCGCGACCGCGGGAGACGCCCGCCCGTCGCCGTCACGTCACGTGTGGGGATCACACGCGCTGTGGACTGGCCGTTGCGCTTCGTGATTCAGGGCTCGCCCTGGGCCTCGCGATAGGGAAAACAAACGGGGGCACGAATGCCGTGCCCCCGCTTGCGAGTCGAGTCTCGAACCCAGCCGTCAGTGTGCCGTGTTGACGTCTTCCTTGGAGGTTCCCAGGGAATACCGGATGCCGCCCTGAATCGTATGCGTCGATCCCGAGATCAAGAATCCCTGGGCGGCCGAGGTGAGCATATAGTGGCCGTACACCGCCAGCTTCCCGACGTTGATTTGCACCCCGCCCATGATCCAGGCGAATCCCTTGCTGCCCGCGTCATCGACGGCGCCTTGCGCGATCGCTTGGTCGTTCGCGTTGGCGCACTGGGAATTGGGGGAGGTGCCGCTGCAGTCCACGAGGGCGTCCTGCACCGTCATGATCGCGAAGCCCCCGCCGACGAACGGCTCGATGCGCTTTTGTAGGGGGAAGGCGAGGACACCCGCGAACAGGCGACGCACCTGGCCAAAGGTCGCGTCGCGCAGGCCGCTGCCCGAATTCGGATCGGACACCGTCGCCCGGCTGTCGGACAGGAAAAACGCCTGCTCGCCGCCGATGTAGAGCGCCGTGCGCTTGCCGGTAATGAGCCAGTGCGCCCCGAAGATCGGGTCGAAGACGTATCCCTGCGCATTGGTTTGGTACAGGAAACCGCCCGCCTGGGCGCCCCAATACCACCGGTTGGTTCGGTCGCTGGTCTGCTGCGCGGCCGCGGGTCGGGCGACCAGGGCCACAAGTAGCGCGCTCAGCGCAAGACGGGACAACGGCTTCATTGCAATCCTCCACGGTTTGCAGGGTGGCCCAGGGGTCACCCGTGGACCCACAAAATAGGGACCGGGCCTGTGGGGTCAAGGCTAGGCCTTTGCCGCAGTTTCGTTTAAGGGGTTGAAGCGTGAAACTACTTGAAGTCCGGCAACAAAACCGAAGATATGCCGAATCTTACTGTCGTTAATGTTTGAATAATGTTTCGATAGTGTGCTAGATCAACTGAAGTCGTTTGCCAACCGTCTTGAAGGCCCGCAGCGCGAAGTCGAGGTCGTCGCGGGTGTGGGTGGCCGACAACTGGCAGCGCACCCGGGCGTGTCCTTGAGGCACCACAGGGTACCCGAAGCCGGTGACGAACACCCCTTCCGCCAGCAGCAATTCGCTCATCTGAATCGCTTTCGCGGTCTCGCCGAGGATCACCGGAACGATTGGTGTTTCGCCCGGGAGCGGCTTGAACCCGAGCGCCAGGAGTTGCTCCCGGAAATAGCGGGCGTTTTGGTGCAGGTGGTGCACGCGCTCAGGGTGCGCCTCGAGGAAGCGCACGGCGCCGAGCGCGCTGGCCGCGACGGTCGGGGGCAGGGCGTTGCTGAAGAGCTGTGGCCGAGACCGCTGGGTGAGGTAGTCGGTCAGCGCGTGGGGGCCGGCCGTGAACCCGCCGGCGGCGCCGCCCAGGGCTTTCCCCAGGGTCGACGTGATGATGTCCACCCGGCCGGTGACCCCAAAGTGTTCGGCCGTCCCGCGGCCGGTCTTTCCCAGCACACCGGTGGCGTGCGAGTCGTCCACCGCCACGATGGCGTCGTTGGTCCGGGAGAGATCCAGGATGTCCGGGAGCTTCGCGATGTCGCCCTCCATCGAGAAGATGCCGTCGGTAAAAATCAGCCGGCGCCGGGCCCCGCTGGCCGCCTTCAACTTCTGCTCCAAATCGGCCATGTCCGAGTGTCGGTACACGGCCGTTTGGCACTTGGTGATCGTCTTGGCGAGGCGGATGGCGTCGATGATGGAGGCGTGGTTCAGCTGGTCGGAAATGACGATGTCCTGCTCGGTCAGGATGGTGGGACAGAGACCCTCGTTGGCATTCCAGCAGCTCACGTATGTGAGTGAGGACTCACAACCTACCAGCCGCGCCAGCGCCGCCTCGAGCTCGCGATGGATCGTGAACGTGCCGCAGATAAAGCGGACTGAGCCGGTACCCGCGCCGAAGTCATCCAGTGCCGCTTTCCCGGCCGCCACGACCTCGGGCTCGTTGCACAGGCCGAGGTAGTTGTTGGATGACAGGATGACCACCTCGCCACGGCCTTCCATCCGGGCGCGCGCCCCCTGCGGGGAGTCGAGGTAGTTGAGCCGCTTGTAGACGCCGTCCGCCTTGAACTGGTCCAGCTCGGCCTGCAGACTGGCTGCGAAGCTCATGCGATCTCCAGAATGACCTTCCCCGCATCGCCCGAACGGATCGCGGCGAGCGCCTCGTCGATCCGGGCGAGCGGAAAGCGGTGGGTGATGACGGGACGGGGATCGAACACCCCGGCGGTGAGGAAGCGGCGCATCTGGTGCCAGGTCTCGTACATCTTGCGCCCGATCACCCCGTACACCGTGATCCCCTTGAAGATGATCTCGTTGGCGAAATCGACGGGGACGTCTCCCTTGGGGATGCCGAGCAGCTGCACGCGACCCCCCAGACGAACGGCGCGAAACGCCTGGTGCAAGGCCGAGGCGACGCCTGACATCTCGCACACCACGTCGGCCCCCTCGCCTCCGGTTTCCGCGCCCACGGCCTGCACGACGTCGTCTGTGGCGGCGTTGATGGTGACATGCGCTCCCATTTGGCTGGCGAGCTCGAGCCGCTTCGGGTTGACGTCGGAAGCGATCACGCGCGCCGCGCCCGCCGCGCGCGCGATCCCCACCGCGAAGCAACCGATCGGCCCGCACCCCACCACTAGCACAGTGGTGCCGGGGATGTCGGCGCTCAGTACGGTGTGGAAGGCGTTCCCCATTGGATCCATAATGGCGCCGATTTCGGTGGGGATCCCCTGCAGCGGCAGCACGTTGGTCGTGGGCATGGCGATGAACTCGCCGAACGCCCCGTCCCGGTCGACCCCGATGATCCGGGTGTTCTTGCAGATGTGCCCGTTGCCGGTGCGACACTGCAGACAGTGACCGCACACGATGTGGCCCTCAGCGGTGACGAGCTGTCCCACTGTGAGCCCTGTGACCGCCTCGCCGATGGCGACGATCTCGCCGGCGAACTCGTGCCCGATCACAATGGGCGGCTTGATCCGCCCTTGCGCCCAGGCATCCCAGTCCGCGATGTGGAGGTCGGTGCCGCACACGCCGGCGTGGCGAACCGCGATCAACACTTCGCCCGGCCCCGCGCTGGGCTTCGGGACGCTCGTGACTGTGAGGCCGGGGGCGCGTTTGTCCTTGACGATCGCTTGCATCGCCCTGGTTGGGGAACGGGACGTGAGTCTGGGAAAACGCCTAGGGAATGGGCGCCGCGACCCGCACCGGCTCGATCCGCACCGCGCAGATCTTCAATTCCGCCATCTTCGCGTAGGGATCGAGAATCGGGTTGGTCAACAGATTGGCCGCGGCCTCGCGGAAATGGAACGGGACGAACACCTGACCGGGTGCCACGCGGTCCGATACGCGGACCGCGGTGACCATGTTGTTGCGGCGCGACGTGAGCCGCACGAGGTCGCCCTCGGTGACGTCGAGCCGCGCCGCATCGTCGGGATGGATCTCGACGATCGCGGTAGGCTCGCGAGCGTCCAGCCCACTCGAGCGCCGGGTCATGGTGCCGGTGTGCCAGTGGTACAGCTGGCGGCCGGTGTTCATCACGAACGGAAACTCGTCGTCGGGCAGCTCCACCGGGTCGGTGTATTCGACAGGAATGAACCGTGCTTTGCCGTCCGCGGTGGGGAACCCCTCGTCGAACAGGAACGCCGTTCCCGGGTGCTCGGTGGTCGGGATAGGATATTGGAGCCCGGCGCCTTCGAGCCGTGGGTAGGTCACCCCGGCCCACGACGGAGTGACCTGCGCGATCTCGGCCATGACCTCGGCCGCCGCCTCGAACGGCGTGGGCAGGCCGAGCCGGCTGGAGAGGTCGATCAGGATTTCGAGGTCGCCCCGCGCCTGACCCGGCGGGTCGGTGGCGCGGTGGGAGAGCTGGATGCGCCGCTCGGTGTTCACGAAGGTGCCCGTCTTTTCCGCGAAGCTCGCGCCCGGAAACACTACGTCGGCGTAGCGGGCGGTCTCGGTCAGGAACAGGTCCTGGACCACCAGAAACTCGAGGTTCTGGAACCACAGCTCGGCGTGGGCGATGTCCGGATCGGAAATGATCGGGTTCTCGCCCATGATGTACATGGCGCGCACGCCGCTCTCCGGCTTCACGACCTCGGTCACCATCAACCCCTTGTCCAGCGACAGCGCTTCCGGCGGGAGGCCCCAGACGCTCGCGAACCGCTCGCGCACCGCGAGGTCTCCCACGGGCTGGTAGTCGGTGTACACGAACGGGATCGCGCCGACATCGGAAGCGCCCTGCACGTTGTTCTGGCCGCGCACCGGCATCATGGCGGCGCCCCAGCGCCCGATCATCCCGCAGGCCAGCATCAAATTGAGCAGCGACGCCACGAGGTCGGTCCCGTTGGCGTGCTGCGTCAGCCCCATCGCCCAGAGCGTGCTGGTGTTCGGGCCCCGGGCGTACATCTCGGCGGCGCGCCGAATCTTGTCGGCGGAGACGCCAGTGATCTTGGCGGCCTTCTCCGGGGTGTAGGGGCGGACGGCATCGCGCACCTTCTCGAATTCGTGGGTGCGCTCGGCGATGAACTGTTTGTTCTCGAGTCCCTGGGCCAGGATGTGGCCCAACATGGCCGAAAACAGGGCGACGTCCGTGCCGGGCAGCATCTGCAAGTGGATGTCCGCACGGTCGGCGAGCTCGATCCTCCGGGGGTCCGCCACGATCAGCGTCGCCCCGCGCTCGTGGGCGCGCTTCAGCGCCGCGCCGAACACCGGGTGCGTTTCCGTCGTGTTCGCGCCCGCGATGAAGATGACGTCGCACGCCATCTCCACCTCCCGCATGGAACCGGACGCCGCAGAGGTATTGAGCGCGCGCTGCATCGCCGCCACCGAGGTCGAATGACACAGCCGGGTGCAGTGGTCGACGTTGTTGGTGCCGATCGCTCCGCGAAACAGCCGCATCAACAGATAGTTCTCTTCGTTGGAGCACTTGGCCGACGAGAAGCACGCGAGGGCGTTGGGACCGTGGGTCTGCTTGATCCGCAGCATCTCCTGCGTCGTGAGCTCGAGCACCTCATCCCAGGTCGCTTCGCGGAACGGCTCGTACCACGAGGCCGGTGTCGCCACGCGATCGCGGATGTCCATGTCGATCCGCTCGAGCAGCGGCAGCTCGCGCACCGACTTGCCGCTCATGCGGGGCGGCGTGCCGGGCTTGGATTGCTGGCCCTCGTCCTCGATGGTGCGCCACGGGCCGCTGCGCCGGTCGGCGTCGACGGGGCCCGTCCACGCCCAGCGGCCGTCCCGCTTGACCCAACCCCTGCGGATGAGCGGGACCGTGAGCCGGTCGCGATGCTGGGGGAAATCGTAGCCGAACCGGCCCTTCACACAGGTGCTGCCCTGGTTCGGGGTATCGAGCTCGATGTCGGGGGAGGTCACGCGGACGATGCTGTTGTCGGCGACGTGGAGGTCCACCTGGCAGCCGACGCCGCAATAGGGACAGGTAGACCGCACCACGCGCTCGGGCCGGCGGATCTGTTCCGGTCGGAAGCGCTGCTGTGGCATCACCTCGAAGATGGCGCCGGTGGGGCAGACGCGAACGCACTCGCCGCACCAGGTGCAGCCCGCCTTGTCGGGGTCGCCGTCCGCGCCGACGATGATCTGCGTGTGCTCGCCGCGCTGTCCCACGTCCAACACGCCGACCACCTGGATGTCCTCGCAGGCGCGCACACAGCGGGTGCACAGGATGCAGGTGGTCATGTCGTGCCGGATCATCGGATCGCCGGGGCGCTCGTCCCCGCCGCGTAACGACAGGTCGCGATCGGCGACGGTGGTCGGATCGACGCCGTAGCGCGCGACATACTGCTCGAACTCGTTGCGCGGGTCCGCCCGGCCACCGTTGGCGAGGTGATCGGCCGGATAGCGCTCGAGCAGCAGACGCAGCACGCCTTTGCGGTTCTCCACGGCGGCGTGCGACTCGGTCGTGACCGTCATGCCGTCGGCGACTTTGGCGGCGCAGGCGGGGAAGAGCTTGGGCTGACCCTCGACCGAGACGAGGCAAATGCGGCAATTGCCGACAATCGACAGTTTCGGGTACCAGCACAGCGTCGGAATGTCGATTCCCGCGGCCCGGGCGGCCTCGAGAATCGTCTGGTCCGCCGCGGCGGTGAGCGAGCGGCCGTTGATGGTGAGGGTCGGCATGGAGTTACCGGAAAGAGTAGACGGCGCCGCACCGAAACGCAAAGCGGGGCCGGCGAACTCGCCGGCCCCGCTCTGCGCTCCCCCAACTGCCGGGTTACATGCCGGCCGGGTGCGGATCTACCGGCAAATGCCGGTGCACATGATCCCCAGACTCCGCGACGTCGTCACACCAGCAATAGGCCCAGATCCTCGCCGGCCGCAATGCGCGTTGGCCTGCGCGGAGAATGATGCCCAAGGGTTCGTCGTCGAGAATTAATGGCAGACTGGTCATACCACTCGATAGGGCAAGACCGTTGCCACAGCGACCAATCGCGTAATCTAGAGTCGGATAAGAAGTTACGTATTGCCGTCAGACAGGGGAGTGGTCACTCAGACACGTTCGCCTGCGTGTCGGACTGACGCGGCGGCTTCGTAGCGGCAAACCCGCCGCGGCGGCTGCGCGGTCGCCGCTCGATCTGCCATCCCGCATACAGCGGCAGCAGCGTATCGCTGCCGATCGGGATGACCTCCGGGGGCGCCGCTTCGCCTCGCGACGGCACGAACAGGTGAACCCCCCCGGGGGGTGTGCGCCCTTGGAGATCGGTGATCAGCGCCTCGCGGGCATCGGCGCCGAGGGCGGCGAGCGCGGTGGGGTGGAGCACGGCGACGGTCACCGGCACGTCGGGCATCCAGTTTCCGAACTGCACCACCAGAGCGTGGAAGCGGGCGGCGAGCTGCTCGGTGACCGCTCGACCTTCCGCTGCCTCTACGGCGGCCAGGTCCTGATCCAGCAACAGGACTTCGACGTCGTGGGCCGCAATGAACAGGGCGGCGGGCAACGCGGCCGCCCCGATGACGATGGCGGCGTCACCGGCTTCGAGGCGCTTGGCGCAGGCGACCAACGGGCCGTCGACGTCCAGCTCCCAGTGGGTCGGTTCCCGCTGGGCCGCCCGCAGTGCGCGGTGTCGGCGCGACCATCGCTGGAAGGCGGGCAGTCGCAGCCGTCGGCCGATGATCCGATCCACGTGCTCGAGCAGCAGCACTTCGGTGAGCAGGTACTGGTCGGCGGCCGCGACCTCGAGCTCGCGCACCGCCTCATCCCCGATTTCGAGTAGCTCGGCGCGTGACAGGGAATTCTTGTACTCCTCGATGCGCTGGAACAGGAACTCCTCGTACTCCTGGCGCAGCGAGCGGGCGGGCCGGCGGGCGCGACCGGTGCGGGCGCCTTGGTCGACGGTGTTCAGCACGGCTCGATGTGCACGGTGACCTCGTGCAGTCGGAGGTCGCGCTTGAGTCGGTCTTCCACTTCGTCCGCGATGGCGTGCGCCGCGGCCACGTTGGCATTGCGGTCCACGGCGATCGTCACTTCGGCGTAGCGCGTGCGGGCCGCGTCGCGCGAGCGGATGCCGTAGGCGCGTTTCACCCCCCCGATGGTTTCCGCCAGCGCCTGGATGGTGGTGTCGGGGATCGCGCGCGCGTCGACCAGGACCGGCACCGCGCGCAGGAAAATGCGATAAGCGATGCGCACGATGAAGAGGGCGATCCCCAACGCGAGCACGGGGTCCGCCCACCACAGCCCGCGCCGGGCGAGCAGCAGGCCGATCAGCACCCCGACCGTGATGAACACGTCGGCCCGCGTGTGGGCCGCGTCGGCCAGCAAAATGTCGCTCTCCAGCTCACGGCCGCGCCGCGTTTCGTATGTGGCGACCAGCACGTTCACGCCGAGGGTCCCCACCAGCACCGCCAGTTGCGTGTCGGAGAGCTGGGGTGGCGCTTGTCCCGCGCCCAGCCGGGCGATGGCGTCACGCACCAGCTCGAAGCAGGTGATGGACATGAACCCGACGATCGCCAGCGCCCCCAGGGTTTCGAACTTCCCATGGCCGTAGGGGTGATCCGCGTCGGGCGCTTTGGAGGCGACCCGGATGACCACGAAGCCGAGGACGTTGTTCAGTGCATCCACGATGGAGTGCAGGGCATCGCCCAACACGGCGAGGGAGCCTGTGGCGATTCCCACCGTGAGTTTTCCGACGACGACGGCCAGATTGGCGAAGAAGAGACCGACGAGCACTCGTCGGACGAGGGCGGTCCGATCGAGCGCCTCGGGCCGGGCGAAAGGCATGGGTGCAAGGTTGTGACTCGGGCGTCCGGAGTCAACTCCTTGGTACACATCCGGTTCAGTCGACAGCGCGCAGCAGGGCCCCCTTCAAGTACCCCGTCTCAGGGATGTTCAGGATCTCGGGATGATCGCTGCTCGCGCCAGTGACGCGCATCAGCTCGAGGCGGCGGCCGCTGTCGCGGCTCGCGTCCCCCAGCATCTCCAGGAAATCGGCGCGATGGACGTGGTAGGAGCAGGAGCAGGTAAACAGCACGCCGCCGGGCTCGAGCAACCGCATCGCCCGCAGGTTGATCTCCTTGTACCCGGCCAGGGCGCGGGCCACGCTGGCGCGTGTTTTGGCGAAGGCCGGCGGGTCGAGGACGATCGTGTCAAAGCGTTCCCGCTGCCGCTCGAGCCCGCGCAACAACTCGAACGCGTTGGCCTCTCGCCAGGTGATGTTGGCGAGCCCGTTCAGGGCGGCGTTGCGAGCGCCGCGCGCCAGGGCGTCGGCGCTCTGGTCGACTGCGACGACCGAAGCGGCGCGCCGCGCGAGGTGCAGCGCGAACGACCCATGGTAGGTGAAGACGTCGAGCGCGCGCCCACCGGAACGTGTCTGCGCCTCGATCAGGACGCGATTCTCGCGCTGGTCGAGAAACGCCCCGGTCTTCTGCCCGTGGTGCGGCGCGGCGAGGTAGCGGACCCCGTGCTCGATCACCTCGATCTCCTCGGGGACAGCGCCAACCACGGCAACGACCTCGAGCGGCAGGCCCTCGTGGCGGCGCACCGCCGCGTCGTTGCGCAGCAGGATCGCGTCGGGGGCGAGCGCCGCCCGGATGCCGGCCACCACGTCGTTGCGGACGGACTCGAGTCCAGCCGAGAGGAGCTGGGCGACCACGTATGGGCCGTACCGGTCCACGACGAGCGACGGCAGGCTGTCGGCGTCGGCATGCACGACGCGCCAGGCAGTGGCGGGAATCCCGTCGCGCCGCGCGGCCGCGTCGGCGACGCGCACGCGCCACCAGTCGCGATCGATCGCCGCCTCGGACGCTGCGAGCAACCGCAACCGGATCTCGCTGCGGGGAGAAAACAGCGCCTGGCCGAGGAACACCCCCCGCCGGTCGGTGACCCGGACGATGCCAGGATCGCCGCGCGGCGCCTGCACCACGTCGGTGCGGTAGATCCAGGGATGGCCGGCCGCCCAGCGCGCGGCGCCTTTCGCGGAAATGACGGCGGTACCTTTGTCAGTGCCCATGCGCCTCGCGGATCAGCTGCGCCTCATGGTGATCACGGATCCCGTCCTGCTCCAGGTGGGGGGGCGGGATCCCGTACACGTCTGTCGCGCCGCCGTGCGGGGCGGTGCCACGATGGTGCAAGTCCGGTGGAAGGACGCCCACCCGAGCGACATGTTGGCCCTGGCCCGCGCGCTCGTGGCCGCGCTGCCCGTGCCCGTGCTGGTCAATGACCGCGTGGACGTGGCGCTCGCCGCCGGCGCCGCCGGCGCCCACCTGGGTCAGGACGATGTGCCGCTCGACGCGCTGCGCCTGCACGTCCCGCCGGGTTTCGTTCTGGGCGCCTCCGTCGGCTCGCCCGCCGAAGCGGAGCGGGCGCGCGGATGGCGTGCCGACTATTGGAGCGTCGGCCCTTCGTTCGCCACCGCCAACAAACCGGACGCAGGGGTCCCACTCGGAGCTGCGGGCTTCGCGGCGCTCTCCCGACTCGCGCCGGGCGGGGTGCCGGTCATCGCGGTCGGCGGGATCACCGCCGGGAATGCCGCATCCCTGGCGAGCGCGGGGGCCGCGGGCCTCGCGGTCATCGGCGCGATCCTCGCCGCGCCGGACCCGGAGTCAGCCACGCGGGCGATCCGGAACAGTTTCGACGCCGCTCGTGTGGGGGGCGTTCCGCCCCGCTGACCGGACACCGCTACCTCCCGCTCCGCGGGGCGCGCGCCGCGGTACGCATGTCCTGCACCCGCCGGATCGCCTCGAGGTGCTCGGCGTAGCTGACCGAGAAGATGTGCTTGCCGTCGGGTTGGGCGACGAAAAACAGAAACGGCGCCGTGGCGGGATACAACGCGGCGTCGATCGAGGCGCTGTCCGGTTGGCTGATGGGGCCGGGTGGAAGACCGGGGTGCAGATACGTGTTGTACGGCGAAGGGGTCAGCAGGGTTTTTTCGTACACCCGTCGGGGGCGCCGACCGAGCGCATACACGACCGTCGGGTCCGCCTGCAGCAGCATCCCTCGCCTGAGCCGGTTGTGATACACCGCCGACACATAGTGCAGGTCGGGTGTGTAGCGCACCTCCGCCTCGATGATCGACGCGAGCGTCACGATCTGATGGCGCGACATGCGGAGCGCTTCGGCGCGCACCTGCCAAACGTGGGACCAGTGCGTGTTGAACTCGTCGGCCATGAGCCGCACCAGCTCGCGGGCGCCGGGGCGCGGCCGCACGGTATAGGTGGTGGGGTAGAGATAGCCCTCGGCGGTCTTGGCCACGGCATACACCCCCAGGTCGCGCAGCAGCAGCGGATCCTGGGCCGCGGCGCGAAACGAGTCACGCGGCACCCCCAGTTGTCGGGCCGCCTGGTCGGCGACTTCGAACAGCATCAACCCCTCGCGCACGGTGAAACGCACCAGCGTGCCGCGCCCGCGTTTCAAGGCGTCGACGATTTCCCGCCAGTGGGCAGTGCGGTGGAAGGCGTAACTGCCGCTCTTGAGAGAGCTCCCCAGCCCGCGCAGCCGCGCGTAGACGATGAACCCACCACGACGGTTCACGAGGTGGTGGGCGGCGAGCGAGTCGGTGGCCGTCCTCAGGGTGGCGCCGCGCGGGATGGTGACCGCGACGCAATCGGTCTCGCCGGCTTGGCAGGAGGGCGATGGGGCGCCCCCGCATGCGGCGAGCCCGGCCCACAAGAGGCCTGCGGCCATGATTCGTCTCACACAGCGCTCCCCCGACGGCTGTCCAGGAAGTGCTGCAGCAGCAGCGTAGCCGCGAGCGCGTCGACATCCCCTTCGCGTCCCCGTGTTTTTCCGCCCATCTCGTGCACCGCCTGCCGCACCCGCGCCGTGGTGAACCGCTCGTCCCACAGGTCTACGGGCCGACTCGAGCGGCGTTGGATCGCCTCGGCCAGGTCGCGCGCAGCCCGCGCGGAGGGGCCTTCCGCGCCCGACGCGTCCAGCGGCAGCCCTACGACGATGCCGACGACCTTGTGGGCTTCAATGTGCGCGAGCAGGGGGGTCATCGGGAAGCGCTTGCCACTGCGGCGGGTGAGGGTGGCGAGCGGCTGGGCGATGGTCTGTGTCTCATCGGAGAGGGCGAGACCGATCCGGCGCTCGCCCCAGTCCACCCCGAGGAGCCGTCCGGGCGCTTCGGCCGTCACCCCTGGGACATGGTGGAGAAGAACTCCGTGTTCGACTTCGTGCGCTTCATCCGCTCGAGCAGGAACTCGATCGCTTCGACCGGCGGCATGTCAGCGAGGAAGTTGCGCAGCAGATAGACCTTGTTGAGCTCTTCCTTGGCGAGCAGCAGCTCTTCCTTGCGGGTGGAGGTGCGCTGCACGTCGATGGCGGGATAGACGCGCCGGTCGGCGATACGCCGGTCCAGCACCACCTCCATGTTGCCCGTGCCCTTAAACTCCTCGAAAATCACTTCGTCCATCCGCGAGCCGGTATCGATCAGGGCCGTGGCCACGATCGTGAGCGAGCCGCCGCCCTCGATGTTGCGGGCGGCGCCGAAGAACCGCTTCGGCTTCTGGAGCGCGTTCGCGTCCACGCCGCCGGAGAGGATCTTGCCGGAGTGGGGCACCACCACGTTGTGGGCGCGCCCCAGGCGCGTGATCGAGTCGAGCAGGATCACGACGTCCTTCCCGTGCTCCACCAGCCGTTTCGCCTTCTCGATCACCATATCGGCCACCTGCACGTGCCGGTCGGCCGGCTCGTCGAACGTGGAGGAGATCACTTCCGCCCCCTTCACGTTTTCCTCCATGTCCGTCACTTCTTCGGGCCGCTCGTCGATCAGCAGCACGATGAGATAGATGTCGGGGTGGTTTTCGGTGATGGAGTTGGCGAGCTTCTGCATCAGGATGGTCTTGCCCGCTTTGGGCGGCGACACGATCAGACCGCGTTGTCCCATGCCGATGGGGCAGAGAATGTCCATCACCCGCATCGACAGGTCGCCGTCCTTACGCTCCAGCTGGATGCGCTTCTCCGGGTAGCGCGGCCGGAGATTGTCGAACGCGACGCGATGCTTGGCCTTTTCTGGCTCTTCGCCGTTGACCGTTTCGACCTTGAGCAGCGCGAGGTAGCGCTCGCCCTCTTTGGGCGGGCGCACTTGCCCCAGCACCGTATCGCCGGTCCGCAGGTCGAAGCGCTTGATCTGGCTTGGGGAGACGTAGATGTCGTCGGGGCCGTAGAGATAGTTCCAGTCGGGGCTGCGCAGGAATCCATAGCCCTCTGGAAGGATCTCCAGGACTCCCTCTCCGCGCAGCACCGTATCGGTGTCGAGCAGCGACTGCTCGATACGGAAAATGAGATCTTGCTTGCGGAGCCCCGAGTAGTTTTGAATGTTGAGGGTCTCGGCCATCGCATGCAGTTCGGCGACGGATTTTTTCTTCAGCTCAGCGATATCCACGTGTGTAGAGACTCCATTGGGCTACGGCGGGCGGCAAACCCTGTGGCAGGGGGCGTGAACGCGTTGATCGATGGAAGCTTAGGGATCGTACCGGTGTGCAGCGGCTATCATACGGGTTCTCGTGCCTTCTAGTCAAGATCGTACCATCCCGGTCGATTTGACCCCCTACGTGATCGCGTGGCGGACGACGGTCCTGCACGATCGGGAAGTCGTTGATGCGCTTATACATCCAGCACATGCCGGGCCCTCCACGTCCCTCGCGCAGGTGTTGCAGCGGTGGGAAGGGACGTACTACTGGTCCGACGAGCCTGGCGGCCGCTGGCTGGTTTTGACCCGCCGGCGCGCGGTGGCTGCGGAGCGTTGGTGGCTCCACGCCCTCTTGTTCGCGCTCACGCTCGCTACCACCACTCTGGGCGGCGCGGTGCTCAATGGAAACGTCATCGTGGACGGCAGCTTTGGGCTGCTCACGGGGCGGGTCACGGTCGTCGGAGGGGTGGTGCCCGCGATCACGGCGGGGCTGCCCTTCGCGGTGCCGTTGCTCGCCATCCTGTTGGCGCACGAGATGGGGCACTATTTCACCGCGCGCCGCTACCAGCTCGACGTCTCGCCGCCCTACTTCATCCCAGTGCCGCTGTTCCCATCGTTCATCGGCACGATGGGCGCGTTTATCCGTCTGCGTACGGTGCTCTCCGATCGACGGCAGTTGTTCGACGTCGGTCTAGCCGGGCCAATCGCCGGGTTCGTCGTGGCCGTGCCGGTGCTGCTCTTCGGCCTGGTCCTGTCGGAGCCGCTTTCGGCGCATGAGGGCGTGCGGGGAATGGTGCTGTCGGTCCAGGGCGAGGGCTTTCTTCTCGGGGACTCCCTGGTCACGCTCGCGCTCCGCTGGCTGGTGCACGGGGGCGCCGCCGTGTCGCTCCATCCGGTCGCCTTCGCCGGCACGCTCGGGATGTTCGTGACGATGATCAACCTGATGCCGATGGCCCAGCTCGACGGCGGGCACATCCTGTACGCGGCCCGGCCGCGGCTGCACCGCCGCGCCGCGCTCGCCTTCTGGCTGGTTGTCCTGGGGCTGGGGCACTGGTGGATCGGCTGGTACCTGTGGGCGGGTCTGGTCCTCGTGCTGTCGCGCGGGCGGCTCGATCACCCACCGCTGTTGGACGCCTACCGTCCGTTCCCAGCCTCCCGCCGTTGGTTGCTCTGGGTAGCGGCCGTGCTGTTCCTGCTGACCTTTGCGCCGGCGCCGTTTGAAACGTGAGGGTAGTATTGCGTAAGTCGCCGAAATCCATATCTTTGCGCAAACCAGCCCGATCGGCTAGGCATGACAGCCCAAACGGCACGAACCCTAGTACCGGCCGTACGCGAATCCGTCGTCCACGATCTTCCCCCCATACGGTTTGAAGGACAAAGTGTCGTCGTTCGCCTCACGGTACGACGCGCCGAGGATGGTGTGTGGCGCGGCCGGATCCTGTTTGGGGCGGAGGAGACCGAACACGAGCGGACCACGGCCGAGATCTTCTGCGCCGTCTCGGAACAGGACCTGTGGTTGTCGGTCCGGGACCTGCGGGACCATCACCTCCGCGATCTGTACCGCTCGCTGCTCTAGTATGCCCGAGGTCTCCGACCGGCTGTGAGCCGGCGGCACCGCTTGCGGTTTTGCCATCCATCACGGTGGTGGTTGCGCCTCCGGCGGACGATTACGATCGAGCCGTGGTGTTGGCCGCGGCGTGCCCACTAAGCAGATAGAGCACCAGCAGCACCGCCGAGGCGCCGCTGACGGCAAATTTCAGGACCGCCGGGGCATCACTCGTGGAGAGCAGCCCTTCGATCGCCCCGGCAATGGCCAGCAGGAACACCACGGCGCCGACCATGCGCATCGCAATGCGACCGTCCACGACGAGAGCGTCCAGGCGAGTGCGGTCGCCAGGGGCGATCAGGGCGTGCGCGAGCCGAAACCCCGCGCCCCCGGAGATGAAAATGGCCGTCAGCTCCAGCACGCCATGCGCGGCCACGAACGTGGCGAGGTAGCCAGCCGCGTGATAGTTGGCGAACACGCCGAACCCAGTCCCGATGGCCAGGCCGTTGAACACCAGGGCCCACACCGTCAACACTCCCGCTAGCATACCGCCCGCGAACGCCATGATGCACACGCGAATGTTGTTCGAGATGATCACCGCGGCGATCACGGGCCGCTCCCCGCTTTCCACCCGAGCGTAGCCCACCCCCTCCGCCTGTCGTTCCGCCGCCTGTTCCGCCCGGCTGACCATCACGGGCGACACGATCTCCTCAGCGAGCTGCGGCCGTTCCCGCAACATCACGTAGCCGATCACGGCCGGAACCATGAACAGCAGGAACGACGCCAGCACGTAGCGCCACGATTCGACGACCGCCGCCGGGAAGTCGTGCAACAGATGGTGGGAGAACGGTGCGCGGCGTGTCGCACGCGCCTGGTACAGCGCGTTGTGCCCCGCCCCCACGAGGCGCTCGAGGTACGCCACCACCTGCGGGTCGACGCCGTAGGTGCGCGCCCGGGCGAGGTCCGCCGCGACTTCGCGGTAGCGTGCGGCGAACCCGGGGATCTCGGCGGCGGGAAGCCGGGCGAGCCCGCCTTTCTCGAGCTGCTGCGCGGCGGCGCGGAACGCTTCCCAGGCGTCCCGTTTGCGGGCCAGGAACCGCTCACCGGTGACAGTCGTGCGCCCGGCAGAGCCCGTGGCCCGGGTCGCAAAGCGGCCGCGACGCTTTTGCTGCTCGTCGGCGAACACTGTGGTGAGGTACGCATCGGCGTCCGCGTCTCGTCTGGGGATGCGCGGCTCGAATCGGTGTGACAGCTCGGTGGTGAGCCGGTTGCGCACCGCCGGGGCGAGCTCGTGGGCCCGCGCGAGGAAACGGTCGAGCAGCTGGAACTCCTGGTCGGTGAGTTCGGGAGGGCCAAGCTCGAGCGCCTCGGTCGGCATCGGGGGCGGTGCGGGTGCCAAGCTCCAGGCGGCGACCCGATCGCGTACGACAATCGTCCCGGCCGCGAGATCACCGAGCCGCTTGTTGGCGGGGTGCAGGAACACCAACAGGCTCCCGGGGAGCGGTCCCAACGGCACTAGGAAATCGATGATGCGGATGAGATTCCGCACGGTCGCCGCGTTCGCCGTGACGGACCGTCCCGTGTCGAGCACCACGCGGATCCCGAGCGCGCGCTTCCCCGGCGTCCGGCCGTCCCCCAGCGCCTCGAACAGCGCGTAGTAAAGGAAGAAACCCAGCCCCAGGACGAGGACGACGATGGCCGTGCCCCAGCTGCCCAGGGCGGACGACCATGCTGCCCCGACACGAGCCACGGCGAAGAACAGCGCCATTCCCGTGTAGACGCAGAACAAGATCAGGAGATCGATCGCCGCGGCCGCGGCGCGCGTGCCGAGTCCGGCGAGCTCGAACGACAGCACTACGTGCTCGGGAGTCTCGACACCGTGCTGCTGGCGCAGGTCGAAGGCGTGGCGTGGGACTCGCGCGGGGGCGCTCACGTCCTCATCTTATCGCCACCCCCCGCTCATGAGCGAGGCCTATGGCGGATTTGCGGCCGATGGAATTCGGGGAAATCCTGGACGGCGCGTTGTCGCTGTTCCGGCGCCACTTCCGGCTGTTTCTCAAGCTGAGCCTGACGGTGATGTGGCTCCCGATCGCCATCTTGCTCTACTGGCGCATTCGATTCATCGGCCTGCAGGGCACCCCCGAACAGGCGGCCGCCCTGCTCATGGCGGATATCGTCCCGTTCGTGCTGTGGATCTTGATGTTTGCCGTCGTCTACGGGTTTGGGGTGTTGCTGCTCACCGCCGGATCGATCCGCATCATCTCCGATTCCTACCTCGGTCGCGAACCCAAGTTCGCGGACGCCCTCGCGTTCGGTTTCAGCAAGATCGTCCCCCTGTTTCTCGTAGGCGTCGGGAAATCGCTGCTCCTGATGCTGGTGCTCATCCTGGGTGCGGTGGTGATTGGCGTCAGTGCGGCCTTGGGCAAGGTCCTGGGTGTCGGCATCGCGATCCTCATCACCCTGGCGGCGTTTGCCGGCACTTGCTGGCTCGTGCTGTTCGTCGCGAGCGGCTACATGGTGACGACGCCGGTCGTCGTGCTCGAATCGCTGCCGTCCGCGTTCGACTCGTTCGCCCGGTCCTGGGAGCTCACCCGCGCGGCCAAGCGCAAAGTGTTCGGCCTCGTGTTCGTCGGCTACCTGCTCGCCAGCCTGCTGCCGTCGATCGTCCTGTCGGTCGTGGGCGAGCTGGTGAAGGAAGTCGTTCCCGCCGGCCTGCTGCCTTGGACGGTCGTCTCGGCGGCGGTGCCGATCCTGCTGGCGCCCATGATCCCTTGCATCCTCACCCTCGCCTATTACGACCTCCGGGTACGGAGAGAGGGCTTCGACCTCCAACTGCTGGGCGAGCAGCTGGGGATCTCGTGAGCGCGGTGCCCGAGCCGCTCCGGGCGTGATGGTTGCCTGCCGGAGTGGTGCAGCGTGATTTCCGTGCTGCTGCAGCAGGCCGTGCCATCCGATTCGTTGCGTCGCGCCGTCGAGGAGGTGTTCGCCCGGCCTGAGTACGGCTGGGCGCCAGGCGGCCAGCCGCTGCACCTCCTGCGCGACCTCTGGTCCCGGTTGGTGGAGTGGCTGAATCGGTTCGGCGCGGAGCATCCCCTCGGCTTCCGGTTGCTGTTTTGGGGGGCGGTCCTGCTGCTCGTGGCGTTGCTCGTGCACCTCGGGTGGCTCGGGTGGCGCATCTACCGATCCACCGTCGAGCGTCCGCCCGTGTCGGCACCGGGCGCTCCGTTGCTGGTCGATGCGCGGGGCCACCTGCAGCATGCCGAGGCGCTGGCCCGCGCCGGACGGTACACCGAGGCATTGGCGCATCGCTTCCTGGCGTTGCTGCTCGAGCTGGATCGCGCCGACGCCGTGACTTTCCATCCGTCGAAGACGCCCGCCGAATACGTGAACGAAGCGCGTCTCGGTGCAACCGGCCGCGACTCGCTCGCCGGGCTCGTGGCGCGACTGTACCACCACGTCTTCGGGGCAGAGCCGTGCGACGAGCGGTGCTACCGCGACTTCGGCGCGACGGCCGGGACTGTGCTGCAGCATGTCGCACCGCACTGAGCTGGGCCTCGCGCTATTGCTTGCCCTCGCGCTCACGGTGGCGCTGCTCGCGGGCCGGCGCCACCAGCGCACAGCCGAGGCGGAGGAGCCGGTTTCGACGTACTACAGCGGTCCGACGGGCGGTCGCGGTCCCTACGACGTGCTGGCCCGCCTCGGCGTGCCGGTGGAGCGGCGTCGCACGACCCTGTTCGACCTGGGGCGGCAAGTTCGACGACAGCCCGCCGTACTGGTGGTCGTTGCTCCGTCGCGCTGGTTGGCCCCAGCCGAGCGCGAGGCCGTGGCCCAGTACATCGCTGGGGGAGGCGCCCTCGTGGCCGTGGGCGATGCAGGCGGAATGACCCAATGCCTGGGGTGGGACACGGCCACGCCGGACTCGGCCGATCTCGCTCGGCAGGACAGCGTGGCCGTGACGGCACCGGCGGGACTCGCCCGGCTGCCAGGGGTCAGCTGGGTACTGCAGTCCATTGAGCAGGACACCCTGGAAGGGGTCACCAAGCGCGCCGCGGAGCTGCGCAAGCTGGGGCGTGCCGGCGGCCTGATACGCGAGGACGGCGAGTGCGAATCAACGGTCCACGTGGCGACCGATACGCTGCTCGCGACGGTGCAGGGTGAGCCGGTGGTGGTCCGGTTGCGATACCGGGGCGGCGGTCGCGCGTTGTTGGTTTCCGAGGACGACTATTTCCGCAACCGCGCCTGGCGGGACACCGATGTACCCGGGCTGCTGGTGCCACTCATCGTGCCGGAGACGCGCGGCCGGGTGAGCTGGGACGAGTATCACCATGGCCATGGCGCGGAGGGTTCGCTCACGCGTGCGGCGCTGGCGTGGATGGCGCGCTCGCCCGTCGGGTGGGTGCTATGGCAGCTCGTGGCGGTCGCGCTCGTCTGGCTCGTGGTGACGGCGGTACGCTTCGGCCCGCCGCGACCGGTGATCGACCGCCGGCGCCGCTCGCCGCTCGAGCATCTCGAAGCCCTGGCCGCGGGACTCGAAGGCGCAGCGGGGGTGGAGACCGCCGTCGCGCTCACGGTGTCCGGCCTGCGGCGCCGCCTGTCGCGCACCGGCCAGCTGCCGCGTGGCGACGCCCGGCAATGGCTTGGCGCGCTCGAGCTGGCCCTACCCGGCGCGCGCGGCCGTCGCGCCGCGCGCCGCTTGCAGGATATGCTGACCAAACCCGGCGGGTCCGAGCGCGTGCTCGGGGTCGCCCAAGCCGTGGAGGACGTGTGGGAGGAATTGCGTCCGCGGGCGAAGCCCGCCGCATCGTAGACGCCCTGAACCGGGTGGTGCTTGGCCAGGAGGCCGCGACTCGGGAGGTGCTCGTCGCCCTGCTGGCCCGCGGCCACGTCCTGCTCGAGGGCGTGCCGGGGACCGCCAAGACCCTGCTCGTCCGCACACTGGCGCTGGCGCTCGACGTCCGGTTCCAGCGCATCCAGTTCACCCCCGACCTCATGCCCGCGGACATCACCGGCGTCTCGATGCTCGCTGCGTCGCACGACTTCACCTTCCGGCCCGGGCCGATCTTCGCGGACCTGGTGCTGGCAGACGAGATCAACCGGGCCCCCGCCAAGACGCAAGCCGCGCTGCTCGAGGCGATGCAGGAGCGCACGGTCACGGTGGACGGCGTGAGTCATCCCCTGTCCGACGTGTTCACGGTCTTCGCGACC
Organism: uncultured Gemmatimonadaceae bacterium; assembly: GCA_964596925.1. GTDB lineage: Bacteria > Gemmatimonadota > Gemmatimonadetes > Gemmatimonadales > GWC2-71-9 > DASTHG01. The sequence goes on from CAZQWQ010000072.1 coordinate 605,647, forward strand.
CAGAACCCGATCGAGTTCGAGGGCACCTACCCCCTGCCCGAGGCGGAGCTGGACCGCTTCATGATGAAGGTGCTGTTCGGCTACCCCGCCGCCGCACTGGAGCAAGGGATCCTGACTCGGTACGTCGAGGGCTTCGAAGCGGACCGGCCGGCCACCTACGGGGTGTCCAAGGTGACGGACGGAGCGGGACTCTCTGCCCTCCGGGGGGCGGTGGAGGGCGTGCGAGTCGAGACGCAGATCACCGCCTACATCACGGCCATCGTGCGCGCCACGCGCGATGCCGCCTCCCTCACCCTCGGCGCCAGCCCGCGGGCCGGCGTGTCGCTGCTCAAGGCGGCGCGGGCCTCGGCGCTACTCGATGGACGCGACTACGTCATTCCCGATGATGTCAAAGCCCTCGCCCCGGCGGTGCTGCGCCACCGCGTGAACGTCGCCCCCGAGCTCGAGCTCGAAGGCGTCAGCGCCGACGTGGCCTTGAAGGCGATCCTCGACAAGACCGAGGTGCCCACCGCGTGATCCTCCCGACGCGGCGCTTCCTGTGGATCGCGGCCGCGCTGGCGGGTCTCGGCCTCCTCGGCGTCTGGGTCGAGTGGGCGCTCGACGTGATGCTGCTGGCGGATGCGGGGCTCCTGGCCCTGGTCCTGGCGGACGCGGTGCGCGCACCGGCGGTCGGCGCCGCCGCCGCGGTGCAGCCGGAGCGCGACGCGCCGCCCGCGTTTTCGATGGGCCACGCCGTCGAGGTCACCTACATCTGGCGAAACTCGTCGCGCCACGCGGCGCGCCTGCGGGTGCGGGAGGTGCGCCCCGAGCTATTGGGTGGTCTCCAGCGTCCTCGCGCGCTCGTCGTACCCCCGGGCGGCGAATGGCGCGAGCGGCTGGCCGTGGGACCGGTGCGGCGCGGCTACGAAACCGGCGGTGCGCTGACGGTGGACACCATCGGGCCGCTCGGGTTGGGGTTGCGCCGGTCGACGCATGCCTTGCCGTGGGAGGTGCGCGTGTATCCCGCACTCACCACGCTGCGGCGTCGCGCCGCGGTGGCCCAGGCGCTGCGACGCCGCGAACAGGGACGCCAACCGCTGCGCCGACTCGGCGAGGGACGGCTGTTCGAGTCGCTGCGCGACTTCGTGCCAGGCGACGATCCGCGCCACATCGATTGGAAGGCGACGGCGCGGCGCCGCAAGGTGATCACGCGGCAGTTCGAGGCCGAACGGCGCCAGCACGTGTTGCTGGTTCTCGATGCCGGGCGCCTGCTCACCGCCGACGTCGCGGGCACGGCGCGGATGGACTACGTGGTGCAGGCGGCGCTGGAGCTCGCCTACGCGGCCGCACAGCACGATGACAACGTCGGCGTGATGGTGTTTGCCGACGGCGTGCGGCATTTCGTGGCGCCGCAGCGCGGGCGTCGCGGTCTGAAGCAGGTGCTCGACGTGCTGTCGGAGGTGACCCCGACCCTCGTCGAGCCCGATTACCCCGGTGCGTTTCGCTATCTCGCGGCGCGCAACCGCAAGCGCGCGCTCACGGTGGTGTTCACCGATGTGATTGACCGGTTTGCGTCGGAGGCGCTGGTCGCGAACCTCGTCACGCTACGGCCGCGGCACCTCCCGCTCGCCGTGACGCTGCGCAACCCGGAGCTCGACGCGATCGCTACGCAGCGGCCCGCCGAGGTGCGGGACGCGTGGCGCAAAGCGGCGGCGGAAGAGCTGCTGCGGGCGCGCGAGGAGGCGCTGTCGCACATGCGCCGCGCGGGCGTGCTGGTGCTGGACGTGCCGCCGGCCCGTGCGGCCGAGGCCGTCGTGGATACGTACGTGGAACTCAAACGGCGTGGGCGATTGTGATCTAAGCTGGCGAGGAAACCCGTTGGCTTCTATGTTGCTAGACCACCTGCTGACGGGAATGGTCATGCGTTTCTACGCCCGATGGATCACCGCCGGCGCCGTTCTGGCGGCGGCCGTCGTCGCCTGTTCCGTGCCCACCGACAAGACCCAGGACATCCAGGTCGTCGTCCGGCTCTCGGATTCTCTGCAATCGCGAGGGATCCTGGGGCAGGGACTGCGCGACTCGGTGCATGCGTTTGCCTTCCGGCTCGGCGCGTCAGGGGAAACACTCGCGGTGACCAACAGCGGGTTTCAGTGGACGTCGAGCGATCCGACGATCGCGACCGTGGAGGGCCTGCCGACCGGTTGGGCGATCGTGACCGGGCTGGCGCCGGGGTCGGTCGCCTTTACAGCGCGACCGATCGCCTACGAGGACGCGCCGAGTGGTGCGCTGAGCGTCCGGGTGGCGACCCGGTTCGTGATCGACAGCGTACGACCCAGTCTCGTCCACTACGGCGACAAGGTGACGGTGTATGGCGTCGGGGTGAACCAGCTGTTCTCCCTCACGCTGGGCGCTGACCTGTTCCCCGATTTCTTCTCGTTCCAGGGCAACCCGGACGGTCTCAGCTCGGAGCAGTGGTGGGTGCCCTATCCGACGTCGAGCGGGTTGCCGTTCTTCATCGGCCCCGGTGTATTTGGCTTCGACACTGTCCCGGTCGCAGTGGTGGACAGCGATCTGTTCGAGCCCGACTCGGCCGCGCCGGCGCCGGTGATCGCCACCGGGGCAGGGGGGCCGCGCACGTTCGCCGGTCTCCCGGCGCTGTATTTCAACCCGGCGCTGTATTTCGAGCCGGTGGATTTCACCCTGCCGCGCATCAACCTGCCGGTTGACTGGCTCCGCTTCGCCATCTCGGACTCGACGCAGCCGATTTCGTTCGTGGTGACGTCCACCGTCTTCAGTGATACCGTCGCGGCGTTCACCTATATCGGGGACTCCGTCGAATACAACACGTGCCCCGGCCTCTACTGCGTCGGCCCGACGTCGAAGATCATCTTTCCGGGCACGCAGTGGATCTGCAACGGGAATTTCTTCGGCTCGAACGGCATTCGGCTGCCGCAGGTAACGGTGGCCTTCAAGAACTCGATCTCCTTGAATCCGCAATTCATTTCGTTCTACTCGACTCCGGGCCGCTACGAGGTGGCCGTCGTGCGCGGGTACCTATCCCGCCTGCCACCCGATCGCTTTGAGGAGAACGACTTGTGGTGCGTCGATGTGGACAGCGCCTTCACTCAGTCGCCGGATTCCAACCCGAACTCACGCACCGCGAAACACATCGTGATCGGCCGCTCGGCGTTCGGCCAGAACGGCTTCTGGTTCGACTCGACGTTGACCATCGACAACCCAGGGGACGCGGACTTCATCCGCTTCCGTGTGCAACCGCCGGCGTTCGTGGGCGATACGTTCGTCACGATCCAAATCAAGGCGCGCCCGTTCGGGGTAATCGATCCGTCCGACATCGATCTCTACGTGATGCGGGTGAGCGATTTCGCGTTCATGACCGCTTCGGTGAATGTGGGCTCGGACGATTCCGTGACGCTGAACCTGCCGCCGGATGACTATTATCTCGCCGTCGTGGATTTTGCGCAGCAACAGACCCGGTATGCGGTCTGCATCGTCAAGGGCTTCGGGTGTATCCCCCCCGGCGCGCCGCCGCGCCTGACGCGCGCTCCAGCGGTGAACCGGCTCCCACGCCGGGACCCCCACCGGGATCCACGCGTGCCGCCTGCGAACCTGCCGTTCCATATGCCGTTGGGGAGGGCTCCATCGCCGCCCCGGTGACGCAGTGCGTCAAATGTCAGGCATCGTTGCCCGATAACAGCCGGTTCTGCTTCGCCTGCGGAGCCGACCAGACGGGTGGCGGGGGCGAGGCCGGCTCCGCGAGCGTGATCGAGAACCTCCAGAACCGGCTGCAGCGCCTCGTGCAAGGCAAGTACCAGATCAAGCGGCTGCTCGGCAAGGGCGGCATGGGCGCGGTGTTCCTGGCCGACGACCTCACGCTCGATCGGGAGGTGGCGATCAAGGTCCTGCCGCCCGACTTCTCGAGCGACCCCCAGGTGATCAAACGGTTTCAGCAGGAAGCGAAGACGGCGGCCAAGCTCGACCACGTGAATATCATCCCGATCTACCGGGTCGAGAGCGATGAAGGCCTCAACTACTTCGTCATGAAGTTCATCTCCGGCACGTCGCTCGAGGACTTACTGGATTCGAAACAGGAAATCTCCTACGACTACGCCCAGCGGATCCTGTGGGAGGCCGCCTGCGCGCTGGGTCACGCGCATTCGCGCGGGGTGGTGCATCGCGACGTGAAGCCGGCCAACATCATGTTCGACCACGACGGCAAGGTGATGCTCACCGACTTCGGCATCGGCAAGCTGCTCCAGTCGGCGACCGGGCTCACCGGCACGGGGATGATTATCGGTACGCCGCACTACATGGCTCCGGAGCAGGCCAAAGGCCAGCCGGTGGACGGACGCGCCGACCAGTATTCCCTGGGCGTCGTGGGCTATCGCCTGCTCTCGGGCTCGCTGCCGTTCAGCGGCGACTCGGTGCACACCATCCTCTACAAACACATCTTCGAGGAGGCCCCGCGGCTCTCGGGGCTACGGCAGAACGCGCCCAAATTCCTGACCGATCCGATCCAGCGCGCGTTGTCCAAGGAGCCTGCGCAGCGCTTCCCTACCATGGAAGACTTCGCGTCGGCGCTCTGGCCGGAGCAACCGGTGTCGGCCACGGGGAAGGCGACGCCGAAACCCGCCCGCCAGGCTCCCGGCGCGCGCGGCCCGGTCACCGCCGACACACCGACCGAGCACGTCCGCGACGCCTCCGGCGCCTCCGCGCCTACCACGCCGTTGCCGTCGGCGGTGCGGCCACGCACCGCTCCGCACCACGAGACGCGTCCCGCGAAGAAGTCCTCGTCCAAGGTGGGAGTGTTCGCCCTGGTCGCCGTCGCGGCCGTCGGTGCGGGGGGGTACGTCGTCATGCGTGGCGGTGGTGGCGGAGGGTCGCCGCAGAACGCCGCCGCGATCGAACCATCGCCGGTGCCCGCGCCGCCCGCCGGCCAGCAGAGCGTGGCCGTCACGCCGGAATCGACCGCGACGCCGCCTGCCGTGACGCCGTCCGTCACGCCAACTCCAGCGCCGATCGAACCCGCGGCTCCGCCCCGACAGACGACCCGGCCACCACAGCAGCGGCCGACGCCCTCGCGGCCGCGGCAGCAACAGCCGGTGGAACAACCACCGCCCGTGCAGCAGCCGGCGGTGGAGGAATGGGGATACCTGTCGATCAACGCCAACCCGTTCGGTACCGTCTTCATCGACGGCGTGAATGTGGGCGACACCCCAATCGACCGGCACCGCGTGAGGCCCGGCCCGCACACGATTCGCATCGAGAACCCAGGCTACAAGACGCTCACCGAACGCGTGCAGATCGATCCCGGCAACACGATCCGTAAGACCTACCCACTGGTTCCGGAGGGATGAGGCCGATGCGCCGCATACAATTCGCGCTGGTCGCGCTGGTCGTGTCGTTCGGGCCCGTGGCGCTCTCCGCGCAGCAGGCCGTCCAGAGCGCCATGCTGCAGCGGGCGATTCGAGCGTACGAGGTGCCGGATTTCCAACAGGTGATCATCCTGGCGCGGACGGCGCTCCGAGAGCGACTGTCCGCCGCCGAGCGTGCGCGGGCCTACGAGCTGCTGGGGTTCGCGTTCAGCGCGACCAGCCAGCCCGATTCCGCGATTTCGGCCTTCCGCGATGCGATTCAGCTCGACCCCGACCGCCAGCTCGATCCGCGTCGTACGTCGCCCCGCATCGCCGGGTACTTCAACGCGGCGCTCGGTCAGGTGCTGGTCGTACGGCAGCTCAAGGTGGACACCACGCGATTCGTCACCGGCACCCAGGGCGGCGGGGTCCCGATCCGTTTCACCGTCACCGTTCCAGCGCGCGTACGCACCCGGGCGGTAAGCGGCCAACACACCCTGCTGATCGACTCGAGCATCGTGGCCGGGACGCTCAACCTCCGCTGGACTGGCCTCCTCGCGAACGGGGATCCGGTCCCGCCCGGAAGGTGGACGATCCTCGTCGAGGCCACTGGGGCCGGGCAGAATACCCACTCGGCCTCGCAAGAGGTGCAGGTCACCGTGGGCGCGGTGGACACCTTGCCGCACTTGAGCGCGCTGCCCGGCTACACCACGCTCCCCGAGACCGAGATCCCACCCCAGAGCGGCCGGCCGCTGGGGATCGCGCTGCTTTACACCGGTATCGCCGGCGCCGGCGCCCTGGCGCTCAACAACGGCGACCTTGGCACTGCCACTGGGCGCGAGATAGGCGTCGTCGCGGCCGCCGCGCTGATCACGGGATTCGTCATGACGTTGAAGAAGCCGGCGCCGCGTCCGGCGTTGGGCAACATCCAGTACAACCGCCTGCTGCAGGAGCAGCTGGCCCGGCGCAACACCGACATCGCGCAACAGAACGCCCAGCTGCGCCGCCAGGTGCAGATCACCGTCGTGCCGGTTGCCAGGGGGACCCGATGAGACGCACCATCATGCTCAGCGGACTGCTGCTCGTCGGCGGCGTCACCGCCCGCGCCCAGACGGTGAGCCTGGGCGTCCACGGCGCCCTCGGTGACTACCGCGAGGTGTCGTCGAATCTTCACTACCGTGGCGCAGGCGGAGGGCTGTCGCTGTGGCTGCGGGTCTACCGGTTCAGCGCGGAAGCCACCGCGACGCGGGTCAGCTACGACCCGCGGGACGACAACAGCGGGCTGACGAGCTTCGAGGCCACGCAGATCGACGCCCGCGTCGGGTTCGATGTCGCGGCCGGCTTCACGGCCGAAATCGGTCTGCTGCGCCGCACCATCAGCCCCGAGCTCGCCGCGCAGGAAATGGGCGCGGCGCGCATCGGCGTGCGCTACTCCAAATTGATCGGCCCCGGCACCACGGTGGCGCTGCGTGGCAATTACCTGGCCGGCGCTGAATTCACCGGCAAGGGATCGGCGGGGTTGGCGTTCGAGCTCGGACTGCTCGTCTCGACCGGACCGGTCAACGGCCGGTACCGTTTGACGGGGGACTACGGCTTCCAACGGATCGACCGCAAAGTCGGCGGCCAGCCAGTGCCGATCCAGCAATCGCTGGTGCGGGTGGGGGTGGCGGTGGGGTTCTAAGAAGCTGTCAGCCGTCAACCATCAGATAGCTGACGGCTGCCTCTGCAGTAGATTTGTCCTTCCATGCATGCCTATCCTCAAGGCCACGTCTTTTACCGTCGGCTGACGAAGTCCTTTCCGCGCATCGTGCGCGGCGAAGGCTGTTGGCTCGAAGACGCCGACGGCAAGCGGTACCTCGACGCGGTGGGGGGCGCCTTCGTCGCGTCGCTCGGGCACGGAAACCACGAGATCGCCGACGCGCTGGCCGACCAGGCGCGGCAGGTGGCCTACGTGAACGGCACCGCGTTCACGACCGAGCCAGCTGAAGCGCTGGCGGCGGAGTTAGCCCCGACGCTCCCCGGCGACTTGAGCCACCTGTATTTCCTCTCGAGCGGCTCTGAAGCGGTAGAAGCGGCGCTGAAGCTCGCACGTCAATACTGGGTCGAACGGGGCGCTCCGCGGAAGCACAAGATCATCGCGTTGTCTCCGGCGTATCACGGCAACACGCTGCTGGCGCTCTCGGCGTCGGCACGCGAGCACTACCAGGCCGTTTTCCAAAGCTGGCTCGTGGACGTGGTGCGCGTGCCCGTTCCCTGCTATCGCTGCTCGTGCGGCGGGGATGATGCGAGCTGCCTTACCTGTACCGGTGCGGCGCTCGAGGAAGCCATCGTCCAGGCCGGAGCCGACACCGTCGCCGCGTTCATCGCCGAGCCCGTGGGCGGATCCTCTACCGGGGCGGCGGTGCCGCGACCCGACTACTTCCGGGTCGTCCGCGAAGTGTGCGATCGCCACGAGGTGCTGTTCATCGCGGACGAGGTGCTGTGCGGCGCAGGACGGACCGGGACGTGGTGGGCGATCGAGCGGTTCGGCGTGGCGCCCGACCTCATGACCATCGGCAAAGGCATCGCGGGTGGCTACGCTCCCCTCTCCGGGGTGGCGGCCCCGCGGCGCATCGTCGATGTGCTGGCTGAAGGATCGGGAGCGCTGCTCCATGCCCAGACTTTCTCCTTCCATCCGGTCGCGTGCGCTGCCGGGCTCGCCACGGTGCGGGCGCTGAAAGCGCGCAAGCTGGCGCAGCGATGCGCCGAGCTGGGCGATCTGCTGCACGCGAAGCTCGCAGGGCTCGTGGGTCTCCCGCACGTGGGTGCGGTGCGCGGCCGCGGGCTGTTGGCGGGCGTCGAGTTCGTGAACGACACGAAGACCGGCGCACCGCTGCCGCGGGCCCTGCGCTTTGCCGAGACCTTTGCCGAGCAGGCGCTCGCCTCTGGTCTCGTCGTCTGGCCCAACGTCGGGCACGTCGACGGCCGCAACGGGGACCTCGCGATGCTGGCGCCGCCCTTCATCGTGACCGAGGAGGAGCTGGACGAGCTCGTCGCACGCTTTGCCGCGGCCCTGGACCGCACGCTCTCGACGCTCGCCGCCGGGGTGGCATGACCAAGGTCACCTACACCTCCGCCAACGTGGATCTGGAGGTGTTCCACCGCGACTTCGACGCCGCCTTGGCCGGCGTGCGCGCGGCCGCGGGCGGCGAGCATCCCAACATCATCGGAGGCGAGCCGGTAAGGGCGCCGGGCGCTCCGTTGGTGGACGTCACCCCCATCGACACGAGCGTGGTGCTGGGCCGCTTTGCCGCGGCGCGGCCGGCGGAGGTGGATCGCGCGGTGACCAAGGCGCGGGCGGCGCAGCCGGACTGGGCCCGCACGCCCTGGCGCCAGCGCGTGGACATCCTGCGAAAGGCAGCGGCGCTGATCCGCGAGCGCAAGTTCGCGCTCGCGGCTCTGATGAGCCTCGAGGTCGGCAAGAACCGGCTCGAGGCGATGGGTGACGCCGAGGAGTCGGCCGACCTGATCGACTACTACTGCCAACAGGTCGAAGACGCGAACGGGTTCGTACGCGAGATGGCGCAGCTGACCTCCGTCGAGCACAACGTCGATGTGCTGCGTCCCTATGGCGTGTTCGCCTGCATCGCCCCGTTCAATTTTCCGCTCGCGCTGTCGACCGGAATGTCCGCGGCGGCCCTGCTCGCCGGCAACGCGGTGGTGTACAAGCCGTCCGAGGACGCTCCCTGGACCGGCCTGAGGCTCTACGAGATCTACCGCGACGCGGGGCTGCCGCCGGGGATATTTCACTTTGTCGTCGGCCGGCGCGAGGAGATCGGCGATGCGATGTGGCAGCATCCCGGGGTGGACGGCGTGGTGTTCACCGGCTCGAAGGCGGTGGGGCTCCGCATCCACCACGGAATCTCCACGGGGTGGATCAAGCCGGGTCTCATGGAACTGGGCGGCAAGAACGCCTGCCTCGTGATGGAATCGGCGGATCTCGACGCCGCCGCGGAGGGGGTCATGCGCTCGGCGTTCGGGTTGCAGAATCAGAAGTGCAGCGCCACGTCGCGCGTGTACGTGCACCGCGCCGTCGCCGCGCCGTTCGTCGAACGGCTGCTGGAGAAGACCGCGGCCATGGCGATCGGCGATCCCACCGCGCGCGACGTGTACTTCGGCCCGGTGATCAACGAGCGTGCCGTCGCTCGCTACGAGCAGGCGGTAGCGCAGGCCACGACGGAAGGCAGCATCCTCACGGGTGGGCGCCGGCTCACCGAGGGGGCGCTCGCGCGGGGCCACTACGTGGCACCCACGGTCGCGCGGCTCTCGCTCGAGAGCACGCTGTTTCAGAACGAGCTGTTCGTGCCACTGCTCGCGGTCGGCGAAATCACGAGCCTCGACGCCGCGATCGCGGAGGCCAACCGGGCCGAGTACGGGCTCACGGCGGGCATTTTCACGAGCAAGCAAGGCGAGATCGACCGGTTCTTCGATGAGGTCCAGGCGGGGGTGTGCTATGTCAACAAGCGCAGCGGCGCTACCACCGGCGCCTGGCCCGGCGCGCAGGCGTTCTGTGGCTGGAAAGGCTCCGGCGCGACCGGGAAGGGTGGGTGCGGTCCCTATTACGTCGCGCAGTTCATGCGCGAGCAGAGCCGGACGGTGATTTCGACATGACCGCTTCCCGCGACTATCCCCGCATCGTCGTCCCGCCGCCCGGTCCGAAGGCGAAGGCCGTGGTGGCGCAGCACGACCAATGGGCGTCTACCTCGTATCCGAAGGAGTATCCGCTCGTGATCGCGGGCGGCGACCGGGCCATGGTCGAGGACGTGGACGGCAATCGCTTTCTCGATTTCATGGCCGGGATCGCCGTGACATCCACCGGTTACAACCACCCCAAGGTGGTCGCGGCGGTGCGCGAGGCGGCCGGGAAGTTCCTGCACATCTGCGGCGCCGATTTCTACTTCGAAGGGTTCGCCCGCCTGTGCGAGCGGCTGGCGAAGCTCGCGCCAGGGCGGAGCAAGAAACGCGTGTTTCTCTCGAATTCCGGAGCCGAAGCCGTGGAGGGAGCGATGAAGCTCGCCCGGCATTCGACCGGTCGGGCGGCGTTCGTCGCGTTCAGCGGGTCGTTTCACGGCCGCACCTACGGCGCGTTGTCGCTCACGGCGAGCAAGGCCGTTCAGCGATCGGGGTTCGGACCGTTCCTCCCCGAGGTGTACCACGTCCCGTACGCCTACCCGTACCGTTGCGATTTCTGCCGCGGCGAGGATGCGTGCACCCAGGCGTGCGTGACCAACATCGAAGCGGACCTGTTCGCCCGACGCCTCGACCCCAAGAACGTCGCGGCCATCGTGGTGGAGCCGGTGCAGGGGGAAGGCGGCTATGTCGTTCCGCCCAAAGGGTTCCTGCCCGACCTGCGCGCGCTGTGCGACCGCCACGGCATTCTATTGATCTGTGACGAAGTGCAGTCGGGGGTGGGTCGCACCGGGAAGATGTTCGCGTGCGAGCACGAGGGCGTCGAGCCCGACATCATCACCGTCGCGAAGGGGCTCGGGTCCGGGATGCCGATCGGCGCGCTCATCGCCAAGGAATCGGTGATGAAGTGGGGGCCCGGGGCGCACGGCTCGACGTTCGGAGGCAATCCAGTATGTTGCGCCGCCGCGCTTGCGACGCTCGATCTCGTCGAAGGGGAGTTCATGGCCAACGCCCGAACCATGGGCGCGCGCCTACTCGCCGGCGCGCAGCGCCTCGGCGAGAAGCATCGCACGATCGGCCAAGTCCGCGGCCTCGGCCTGATGATCGGGATCGAATTCGTGAAGGACCGGACGACGCGCGAGCCGTATCCCGAGCTCGTCGCGAAGCTCGAACGGCTAGCGTTCGCCAAAGGACTGCTCCTGCTCGGTGCCGGGAAGAGCTCGCTGCGCCTGGCCCCGCCTTTGGTGGTAGACGAGTACGATGTCGATACGGCGCTCGCCATCATCGACCAGTGTCTCGTTGAATTGGCTGATGGCTGACGGCTGATGGCTGAAAGCGTCTCGAAGGTCCTCTCGATGCACGACGCGATCGCGCGCTACGTCCGAGACGGCGACGCCGTCGTCATCGAAGGATTCACTCACCTCATCTGCTTCGCGGCCGGGCACGAAATCATCCGCCAGCGCCGTCGCGACCTGACGCTGTGTCGCCTCACGCCCGACCTGATCTATGACCAGATGATCGCCGCCGGGTGCGCCAGGAAGCTCGTCTTCTCCTGGGCGGGCAATCCCGGTGTTGGGTCGCTGCACGCGTTCCGGCGCGCCGTGGAAGGCTCGGGTAGCCCGCTCGAGCTCGAGGAGTACTCGCACTTCGGCATGGTGGCCCGATTCTCGGCGGGTGCCGCGCGCCTGCCGTTCTGGCCGCTGCGCGACTACGCCGGCACCGACCTGCCCAAGGCAAACCCGCTCATCCGCACCGTCACGTGTCCCTATACAGGCGTCCGGCTCGCCACCGTCCCCGCTCTGAACCCCGATGTCACCATCGTCCATGCCCAGCGGGCTGACGCGGAGGGCAACACGCAGATCTGGGGACTGCTCGGCGTCCAGAAGGAAGCGGCGTTCGCCTCCAAACGGGTCATCGTCGTGGTGGAGGAGCTGGTGGACACCGCGGTCATCCGCGCGGACCCGAACCGCACGCTGATTCCCGGCATCGCCGTGTCCGCGGTCGTGGTGGAGCCCTGGGGCGCGCATCCGTCATACGCACACGGCTACTACGATCGCGACAACGACTTCTACGTCGCCTGGGAAGCGATCTCGCGCGACTCAGCGCGACTGGCCGATTACCTCGCAGAGTACGTGTATGGCGTGCCGGATCGGGCGGCCTACATGGCGAAACATCCCGGCCTCACCGATCGCCTCACGGCGCGCAGCCAGGTATGCGCGGGGGTGAACTACGGGTTCTAGCACCTACACCCCCGACGAGATGATGGCAGCCGTGGCCGCCCGCGAGCTTGCCGACGGCGAGGTCGTGTTCGTCGGCATCGGGCTCCCCAATCTCGCCTGCAACCTCGCGCGCGCGACGCACGCCCCGAACCTGGTCCTGATTTACGAATCCGGCGCCGTCGGCGCGTCGCCATCGCGGCTCCCCGTCTCGATCGGCGACCCGGCGCTCGTCACCGGATCGCTGATGGTGTGCGGCATGGCCGACGTGTTTCAGCTGTTCTTGCAGAACGGTCGCATCGAAGTCGGGTTTCTGGGCGGCGCGCAGGTGGACCGCTGGGGGAACATCAACACCACGGTAATCGGGGATTACGCGCGGCCGAAAGTCCGGCTTCCCGGATCGGGCGGCGCCTCGGAGATCGCGGCACACGCTCATCGCACACTGGTGATGGCGAAGCTCGACCCGCGTACCTTTCCCGAGCACGTGGATTTTCTCACGAGTCCCGGGCACCGCTGCCGCGGGATCCCGCGTCGCGAGCTGGGTCTCCCCGGCGCCGGACCGGTGAAGGTGATCACCGACAAGGCCGTCCTCGAGGCGGACCCCAAGAAGGGTGAGCTCGTGCTTGCGGCGCTCTACCCCGGCGTGCGTCCCGAGGAGGTCCGCGCCGGTGTGGGCTGGGAGCTGCGGACGCGCACGACCCTGCTCGAGCTGCCGCCACCCACCGCGCGCGACCTGCAGCTGCTGCGCGAGGTGTTGGATCCGCGCAAACTCTATCTGAAGGGTTGAGCGCGCGTGGCGGAGTCGGCCAGGACTCGGTGGACCCGCTGGAGATTCAACTATCTGTTCCCGGCGTTTCGGCGCACCGGCGGCCGGATCACCTACATCGCCGATGACTGGCGCGAGGTGCGGGTCGAGCTGCCGCTGAACTGGGCGACCAGGAACTACGTCGGCACGATATTCGGCGGCAGTCTCTATGTCGCGGCGGACGGGCACCTCATGGTCATGTTGATCAACCTGCTCGGGCCGGGCTACGTGGTCTGGGACAAGGCAGCCACCATCCGCTTCAGGAAGCCTGGCCGGACTACCCTCTACGCGCGCTTCGCGATCGACGAGCGTGAAACAACCGCGATCCGGGAGCTGCTGGGGCTTCAGCCAAAGATCGATCGACTCTATCAGGTCGATTGGACTGACCGTGTGGGTCTGGTCCACGCGTCCATGGAAAAGACGATCCATATCCGACGCAAGGAGGCACCGTGATCCGGCCCATTGGCATCGTGACGCTGCTCGTGGTAGCGACCTCGTTCGGGTCGGCCTACGGGCAAGCCAAGCCGCGCGCCCGCGACCTGGGCGTGCCGTTCGACGGCACGCCCGGCCCGCTGAACGGGATCACCGACGTCCCCGGCGTCGAAGTCGGCCACGCGACGATCATCTTGGGAAGCGGGCCGCTGGTCTTGGGGAAGGGGCCGGTGCGGACCGGGGTCACCGCAATTCTGCCGCGGGGCAGGACCTCAGGCGATCCAGTGATGGCCGGATGGTTCACCTTGAACGGCAACGGCGAGATGACCGGCACCACCTGGATCGAGGAGTCCGGGTTCCTCGGCGGCCCGGTGATGATCACCAACACGCACTCGGTGGGCGTGGTGCACGACGCGGTGATCGAGTGGCTGGTGCGGCACGGCTTCGATTTCGACTGGTCGCTGCCGGTCGTCGCCGAGACGTGGGACGGCAGTCTCAACGACATCAACGGATTTCATGTCACCAAGCAACACACGTTTGCGGCGCTGGACAGCGCGCGCGGTGGGCCCGTGGCAGAAGGGAACGTGGGCGGCGGGACAGGCATGGTGTGTCACCAGTTCAAGGGCGGCATCGGCACGGCGTCGCGCCGGTTTTCGATCGAGGACAAGAGCTACATGCTCGGCGTCCTGGTGCAATGCAATTACGGCTCGCGCCGCCTGCTCCGGATCGCCGGCGTTCCTGTCGGCGCCGAGATCCCCGATCAAACCCCGTGCCTCGACACGACTGGCCCCGCCACCGAGCGAGAGCGACCCGCCCGCTGCGCTACTGGACCGGGCCCGAGCGGCATGGAGCCCGAAGAGACCGGCTCGATCATCGTCGTCGTGGCGACCGACGCCCCGCTCCTGCCACACCAGCTCAAACGAGTGGCCAAGCGGGTCACGCTGGGTATCGGGAAGATGGGTGGGTTAGGGGGGAACAGCTCGGGTGACATCTTCGTGGCGTTTTCCACCGCGAACCCCAACGCCGCCTCGCCGACTGGCCACCCGAACGTCACCTTCATTCCGAACGAGGGGATCAATGCCGTGTTCGAGGCGACGGTCCAGGCGACCGAGGAGTCGATCGTCAACGCACTGGTCGCCGCCGAGACGATGAAAGGCGCCAACGACCTCCGGGTGACAGCGTTGCCCCACGACCGGCTGCGCGACGTGTTGCGGCGCTACAACCGTCTGACCCGTTGATGCGACGCGTCCGGGCGCTGGCCGTACTCGCCCTCGCGGCCGGTGCGCCGCTCGCCGCGCAGCGTGACACCGTGCTGCGCCAGGTGAGGCTGCCGCACACCTACTATTGGCTCGAGATGTACGTGCCGCAAGTCACGAGCGGGCCGAGTGGGGCGTCGTGGTCGCCCGACGGGCGGGAGCTCGTCTATTCGATGCAGGGGTCGTTGTGGCGCCAGACAGTGGGCGACACCGTCGCGGTGCAGCTCACCGATGGACCAGGGTACGACCTGCAGCCCGACTGGTCTCCCGACGGCCGCCGGATCGTCTTCGCCCGCTGGGTGGGCGACACGATCGAGCTGCAGCTCCTGGATCTCGTGAGTGGCGTGATCGCGCCGCTGACCGCGAACGGCGCCGTGAACCTCGACCCGCGCTGGTCGCCGGACGGCGGGCGCATCGCGTTCGTTTCGAGCGCCGATTTCGGCCGCTGGCACGTGTATGTCGCCACGCTGCGGGGCGGTGGGGACACCATCGCGCGGCTCACCGAGGATCACGACAGCGGTCTACCGCGCCGCTACTACAGCCGCTACGACCATTACCTCTCTCCCACGTGGTCTCGAGACGGGCGTGAGTTGATCTTCGTCTCGAATCGCGGCCACATTCACGGCTCCGGTGGGTTCTGGCGGATGAACGCCGAGATCGGAAGCCCGCCGCGCGAGCTGCGCTACGAGGAGACGACGTGGAAGGCGCGCCCCGACTGGTCGCCTGACGGGAAGCGCGTGGTCTACAGCTCCTACCTCGGCCGCCAGTGGCATCAGCTCTGGCTGATGACTCCCGACGGGGGTGATCCGGTCCAGCTCACCTACGGCGAATTTGACGCGACCGCGCCCCGCTGGTCGCCCGACGGCACGCGCATCGCCTACGTGTCGAACGAGGGGGGCAACACGTCGCTGTGGACGGTCGACCTCCCCGGCGGCAAGCGCACGGCCGTGGTGGCGCCGCTGCGTCGCTATCGGCGCCCCGTTGCCCGGCTGCGCCTCGTCGTCACCGGGGCCGCGAGCGGGCGCCGCGAGCCGCTGGCGGCGCGCGTCACCGTCACCGGTGCAGACGGCCGCGGCTACGCTCCCGACGACGCTTGGCGCCATGCCGACCTCGCTTTTGATCGCTCGGTGCGGGCCACGACGTACCAGTATTTCGACGTCGATGGCTCCGCCGAGCTCGTCGTGCCGGCGGGGCGGGTGGTGGTGACGGTGACGCGCGGACCCGAGTACCGGCCGGTGCGGCGCGAGCTGGACCTCGATGCAGGGACGACCGACACGGTGCCGGTGACGTTGGATCGGCTCGCCGATCTCGCCGCCCTCGGCTGGTGGAGCGGCGACCTGCATGTCCACATGAACTACGGCGGGTCCTACCGCAACACGCCGGCGCACCTTGTCTTCCAGGCGCGCGCCGAGGATCTCCATGTGGTGGAGAATCTCATCGTCAACAAGGAGCAGCGGATTCCCGACATCGCGTACTTTCGCCCAGGGGGGGGTCCAGACCCGGCCTCGACGCCGGGGTACCAGCTGTTCCACGCGCAGGAGTTTCACACTGGATTCTGGGATCATACCGGAGTGCTGAACCTCCGGGAGCACTTCCTGCTCCCCGACTACGCCGGCTCCGCCAACACGCCGCTGGCCAGCATCTATCCACCCAACGCCGTCGTCGCGGATCTCGCGCACGCGCAAGGCGGGCTGCTCGGCTACGTCCACCCCTTTGACAGCCGGCCCAATCCGTCCGATACGACGGCCGGATTGTCTTCCGAGCTCCCGGTGGATGTGGCGCTCGGGAAGGTGGACTACCTCGAGGTGCTGGGGTTTTCGAATCACCTCATCACGTCTGAGGTGTGGTATCGCTTGCTGAACTGCGGTTTCCGCGTTCCGGCGGGAGCGGGGAGCGACGCGTTCCCGAACTTCGCGATGCTGCGCGGCCCGGTGGGGCTGGCGCGCGTGTACGTCAAGAGCGGACCGTCGCTTGACCACGATCGTTTCCTGACCGGACTGCGGGAGGGCCGCACGTTCGTCACCAACGGCCCGTTGCTGACGTTCACGGTCGGCGGGCAGGAACCTGGCGAGGAGGTCCGGCTGGCGGCGGCGGGGCGCGTGGCCGCACGGCTCACGCTGCGCTCCAACGTGCCGGTGGATCACCTGGAGATCATCGGGAATGGGCAGGTCGTGGCATCGATTCCTTTGCGCGGCGACCGCACCGCGGCGGACACCACCGTGCACGTCCCGGTGCCGCGCAGCGGTTGGCTGGTGCTGCGCGCCTACGGCGACGGCCCGCGCGAGCCGGTGCTCGATCTGTACCCGTTCGCCTCGACGAGCCCGGTCTACGTCACCGTGGCTGGAGCGCCGGTCCGGTCTCGTGCCGACGCGGAGTTTTTCGTGCGCTGGATCGATCGGGTGACCGCCGCGACCCAGGCGCACGCGGGATGGAATACCACGAGAGAAAAGGACCGCGTGCTGGCCCTGCTCGAGGAAGCGCGGGCCGTCTACGTGGCACGGGCGAAGGAGGGTGGGGACCGATGAACCCGTCGTCCCCCGACTACGGGACCCCCAACCGCAACGCACCCCGCGAGCTGTCGCAGTTCGCTTTCCTCATCGGTACGTGGCGGTGCGAATCGAGCGTCAAGGGACCGGACGGCGAGTTCCACACCTATCCGGCCACATGGGTCGCGCGCTACATCCTCGATGGCTACGTGATCGCGGACGAATTCCGCCAGCTCGGGCCGGCCGGCGAGGTGGCGCAGCTCGGCCAAAACTACCGCTGCTTCAACGCTGACAGGAAAGCCTGGATCATCCAATGGCTCGATGCCCTGGACGGCACCTGGCTCGAGCTCGGGCCGGAAGACCTGGGTGGGGTAGTGGTGCGCGGGGGGACCATCACGTACAAACATCGCCGGCCGCGCGGGCGCGTCGGCAGGCTATACCCGCTGAACAGCCTGTTTCGCCTCACCTACGAGGGAATCTCCGAAAACCATTTCACCTGGCGGGCCGAGCTGTCGACCGACGGCGGGGAGTCGTGGGCGGAGGTGCAAGTGATCGAAGCGCATCGCGTCACGCACCGGCCGCCGGGACCACCGCCAGCACCATGCTGACGCTGGCGACGACCTGGCGCTGAGTCCGGACGGTGACGTCCGCGAAATTCAAGTGACGCTTGCGCCGGACAACCGCGTCGAGCACGATCTGCGGGTCCTCGATCTCTACCGGCGCACGGAACTCCGCCGACGTTTTCACGAGGCGTGGTCGGCCACGCTGTCCATCGGCCCAGGCCCACAGGGCGACGAGCTGACCTGCCGCTTCGATGATGAGCGTGCCAGGGAAGATTGGGTCTCCCGGGAAGTGCTGGGCGTACACCCAATGTTCCGATCCGAGATCGACCTCTCCGGTGATCGTGGCCCCTTCGAGGGCGGTGACCCGGGCGATCTGCCGCATCTGCTGCACGGGGAGATACGTGGCGTCGATGTCGATCAGGCTGGACTGTCCGGCCGGTGCCGCCATGGTCACGTCCTTTCGCGCGGTTCGTTCATTCAACGCTCGCGGAAACTAACACCCGAGATACGCCCCGCTACTGCAGTACGCCGCGGCGTGTCCAGCGGTTTGACAACGCCTGCCTGAAAACGCGAGCAACCCGGCCGATTCGACCGGGCTGCTCGATGCTGCCTTGCCCAATGCGCGCGAAACGATCTCGCGCCCTATGGCGTGATATTGAACGCGTTGCTGATCACGCCTGTCAGCACCGGGCCGGTCGAGCTGGCCGAGAGCGTAAAGCCGTTCCCCGGGTTGTTGATGCTCAGGCCGGCCAACGTCGCCACGCCGTTCGTGAACGCCGCAGGTCCGCCACCGGTCAAGATGGTGCCTGGGCCACCGGCATTCGTGCCGATGATGAGCGTCACGCCGCCGCCGTTGATCGTCGTCACCGTGTTGCCGAACGCGTCCTGCGCGGCGACCTGCACGGCCGGGGTGATGGTCGCGTTCGCCGTCGTATTCGACGGCTGCACGACGAAGCCGAGCTGTATCGCCGCAGCCGGCGTGATGGTGAACGTGGCGCTCGTGGTACCGGTCACGGTGGACGTGGCCGACAAGGTGTACCCGGTCGCCGATTTGTTGATGCTCAGATCGGCGAATGTGGCCACCCCGCTGGCCGCCGCTTGGGTCAGCGTCCCGGAGAGTACCGCAGTCGGGTTGCCGGTTCCCGAAGTGATCAAGACCGTCACGTTCCCCGCGAAGCCGGTCGCGACGTTCCCCAGCGCGTCAAACGCTGTGACTCTCACGGCCGGCGTAATCGTGAGCCCGGCCACCCGATCGCTCGGCGCCACGGTGAAGACCAGGTGATCCGCCGTTCCACCGTTGATGCTGAATGCCTGGCTGATGTCCGTAGCCAGTGCGCCGGAGGAGGCGGTGAGCCGGTACCCAGTGCCGGATTTGTCGATGCTCAGGGTGCTGAACGTGGCTGCACCAGCGATGGCGGCCACCGTCGCCGTCCCCGACAGCGTCCCGCCGCTCGGATTCGTCGAGATGACCAGGGCCACGTTCCCCGTGAACGTGTTGTCGATGTTCCCGAAGTTGTCACGCGCCTGCACCACCACCGCGGGCGTGATTTGTGCGCCCGCCGCCGTGGTCACGGGATCGGTGCTGAAGTCGAGCCGCGTCGCGGCGCCGCCGTTGATGTTGAACGTGCCGCTCGTCGCGCCCGCAAGGCCGGTCGCCGTGGCGGACAGCCGGTATGACAGGCCTTTCTTGTCGATGCTCAGGTTCGAGAAGGTCGCCACGCCGCTGACCGCTGCCACCGTGACCGTGCCGGAAAGCGTGGCTCCATTGGTCCCCGTGCCTGCGGTAATCGATACCGTCACGTTGCCGGTGAAGCCGGTCAGCGTGGTCCCCACGGCGTCCTGCGCGGTCAGCACGACCGCGGGACTGATCGACACTCCGGCCGTGGCCGTGGTCGGCTGCGTAGTGAAGACGAGCCGGCTCGCAGCCGAAGCGGTGATGTCGAACGTACTGCTCGCTACGACAGCAGCGGCAGGTAGAGAGGCAAACGCCTCGAGCTGGTACCCGGTCCCCGGTTGATCGATACTGAGATTCGAGAACGTTGCGACCCCGTTGACGGCGAACGGATTCGTGGTTCCCGAGAGGGCACCGGTGTTGCCGTTCAGAATAATCTGCATGAACACCTGGTCCGTGAAGCTCGTGACGGTGTTACCGAGCAGATCCTTTACGGCCACCTCGACTTGCGGGGTGATCGCCGCCAGGGCCGTCGCGTTGGACGGTTGCACCTTGAACTCGAGGTGGTCTGCCGCGCCCGGAGTGATGCTGAAGAACCCGCTGCTCGCGTCCGGCAGCCCGGCGCTCGACGCCGTGAGCTTGTAGTTCGTCCCGGTGACGTCGATGTGCACGCCGGGGAACGAGGCGGTCCCCCCGCCGGCGGCCACCGTCGTCGTCCCGATGAGCGCCGCGCCCGGCGCTCCGGTGCCGGACTTGACGGCCAGCGTGATGTTGCCACCGAAGCCCGCCACCACGTTGCCCGACGCGTCGCGCGCCTGTACCTGGATGTCGGGCGCGATTGCGGCGCCCGCCACCGCGGTGCTCGGTTGCACGAAGAAGAACAGCGACACGGCCGTCGGGTCACTCACCAGGAATGCGCTGCTGGCGGGACTCGTGAGGCCGCCCGCGGCGGATGCCGAGAGGGTGTACGAGCCGGCCAGGGCCAGTTTGATGTTCGGGAAGTTCGCGACACCCGAGAGCGCGGCCTGCGTCAGGTCGCTCCCCGTGAAGCCGCCCGGCCCGCTGGCCTTGGCGATCGTGACGTTGGCGGCAAACCCGGTCGCGACGTTGTCGTTGGCGTCGAGCGCGGTGACCCGCACCGCCGGGTTGATCGCCGCCGCCGTGACCACGGCCGTCGGCTCCTGCGTGAACACCAGGTGCGTCGCGAGGCCCGGCGTGATGTTGAACGCGCTGCTCGTGGCCGACGCGGCCGCGCCGCCGCTCGCCGCCGCGCGAATGGTGTAGCCCGTGCCCACCTTGTTCACGCTGAGCGTGGGGAACGTGGCCACTCCGATGATCGCCGTCGCGGTAGCGTTGGACAGGACACCCGCCACGGGGTTCCCAGCGTTGTTCACGAATTCCAACGTCACGAGACTCACGAAGGTCGGGTCCACGTTGGCGTGGTCGTCTCGCGCCTCGACCGTCACGGTCGGGAAGATCGACGCCCCGGCCACGGCGTTACTGGGCTGCTGACTGATCACGAAATTGGTCGCGGCGCCGGCGTTGATCGTGAACGCCGTGCTCGTGGCACCCGTCACGCCACCGGCCGTCGTGGAAGCGGCCAGTGTGTAGCCCGGGCCCTTCTTGTCGATGCTGAGATTTGCGAACGTGGCGACGCCGGCGGTCGCGTTCGGCACCGTCGTCGTCCCGGACAGCGTGCCGGGTGTCGGGCTTCCGCCATTCGTCCCGATAGCGATCGTCACGTTGCCCGTGAAGGTCGGATCGGTATTGAACAGCGCGTCCTGGGCGCTCACCACGGTGGTCGGGATGGTAGCCGGCGGTCCGGCCGTCGCCGCGCTCGGCTGCGTCGTGAAGACGAGCTGGGTCGCGGCCCCGGCCGTGATGTTGAACGCCGCGCTCACGAACGCGCCAGCGATCACCGGCGACGTGGCCGACAGGGTATAACCGGGCCCGCTCTTGTTGATGCTGAGGTTGGAGAAGGTCGCCAGCCCGGCCGACGCCGTGATGGTCGTCGTGCCCAAGAGCGTGCCGGGTGTGGGCGTGCCTCCATTCGTCCCGATCGCGACCGAGATGTCATTGGCGAAGGTCGCGACGGTGTTGCCCAGCCCGTCTTGCGCCGCCACGATGATCGCGGCGATCGAAGTCCCAGCCGTGGTGCTCCCCGGTTGCACCGTGAACGTCAGCATGGACGCCGCGCCAGCCGTGATGTCGAACGCCGCGCTCGCGAACGCGCCCGCGAGACCGGCGGTCGTCGCCGATAGTGTATAGCCGCTCCCGGCCTTGTTGATGCTCAGGTTGTTGAAGGACGCGACCCCACCGACCGCCGTCTGCGTGGTGGAGCCGGACAGGACGCCGCCCGGCCCGGCGTCGTTCCCGATCGCCATGTCCACGTTGGCGGCGAAAGTGGTGACCGTATTGCCGAACTGATCCTGGCCCGACACCGCGACGGCGGGGGAGATGAATACCCCGGCGACCGTGTTGACCGGCTGCGCGGTGAACACCAGCTGGTTGAGCGCGGCGTGGGTGATGGTGAAGGCCGCCGAGTTCGCAACGGTCAGCGTACCCGACGTCGCGAGCAACGTATAGCCTACGGCGCTCCGGTTGATGCTCAACGTCGAGAACGTCGCCACGCCGTTGACCGCGGGGACCGAAGCCGTGCCGGAGAGAATACCGGTTCCGGGGGGCGGGTTCGTCCCGATCGACACCGCGATGTTGGTCGTGTAGGCCGTATCGACGTTGTCGAACGCGTCGAGCGCCGACACGGTGACGGACGGCGCGATCGCCGCGCCCGCGACCGCGCTGTTCGGCTGGGCGCTGAAGGCGAGATGCGTGGCCGCCGCCGGCGTAATGTTGAACGCGGCGCTCGTGATGCCGGTGAGGCCCCCGGCGTTCGCGTCCAGTGTGTACCCGTCGCCCGAATTGTCGATGCTGAGGTTGGAGAACGTCGCGACGCCCGCGATCGCGGTGACCGTCGTCGTGCCCGAGAGAACCGCCGCGGGTCCCGTGCTCGGGTCATTCGAGATGGACACCGTGATCCCACCCGTGAAGACCGGGACGACGTTGTTCGAGGCATCGAGCGCGCTCACCACGACCGCCGGCGCGATGAACACGCCCGCTACTTCATTCGTGGGTTGCACCGTGAATACCAGGTGCGTCGCCGTGTTCGCGAAGATGTTGAACGTCGCGCTCGTGGCGCCCGAGAGACCGGTGGCGTTGGCGGTGAGCGTGTAGCCGTTCCCCACCCGGTCGAGGGTCAGATCGCTAAACAAGGCGACCCCGGCCGCCGCCGGCTTGGCAAGGGTGCCGCCCAGGGTGCCGGGCGTAGGCGTCCCGGCATTGGTCCCGATCGCCACCGTGATTGTGCCGCTGAAGGTGAGGTCGGTGTTGTTCAAGGCGTCCTGCGCGCTGACCTGTACGGCCGGCGTGATCGAGGCCGGCGCGGCGGCGGTGTTCACCGGCTGCACCGTGAAGGCGACCTTGGTCGCCGTCCCGGCGATGATGTTGAACGCCGCGCTCGTTGCCCCCGTCAAGCCGGTAGCCGAGGCCGTCAGCGTGTACCCGATGCCGCTCTTGTTGATGCTGAGGGTCGAGAACGTGGCCACCCCGGCCACTGCGTTGACCGATTGCGTGCCGGACAGGATACCGCCCGGTCCGGCGTTGTTGCCGATCGCGACGGTCACGGAGCCCGTGAATCCGGCGGCCGTGTTTCCTTTGAAGTCCCGCGCCGTCACCACGACGGCCGGCGCGATCGCCACGCCCGCCGTCCGGTTGGAGGGCTGCGCAGTGAAGACCAGCTGGGTCGCCACGTTGGGCGTGATGTTGAACGACGCACTCGCGAAGGCCCCGACCAGACCGGTGGCCGTGGCGGACAGCGTGTACCCGGTGCCGACACTATCGATGCTCAGGTCGCTGAACGACACCACACCGGCGACGGCTGGTTTCGTCAGCGTGCCGGAGAGGGTGGCTCCCGCCTTGCCCGTGCCGCCTGTGATTGCCACCGTGACGGCGTTGGCGAAGCTGGCCGCGTTGTTGTTGAACGCGTCCCGCGCGGTGACCACGACGGCGGGCGTGACACTCGCCCCGGCCGCGGTGGCGACCGGCTGCACCGTGAAGACGAGCTGCGTCGCCGTCCCGGCGATGATACTGAAAGTTCCGCTCGCGCGGTTCACGGCGTTGGCGGTGGCCGTCAGGGTATAGCCCGCGCTGGCCTTGTCGATGCTCAGGTTCGAGAACGTCGCCACGCCGGCGATGGCCGCGACCGTCAGGGTCCCCGACAGTGTGCCGCTCGCGGGGTTCGTCCCGATCGACATGTCCACGTTGCCCGTGAAGCCGGTGACCGTGTTGCTCCCCGCATCCAGCGCCGTCACCACGACGGCGGGCGCGATCGCCACCCCGGCGGTGGCGTTGGTCGGCTGCTGGGTGAACACGAGCTGCGCCAGCGGCCCAATGGCCACGTTGAAGGTCGCGCTCGTGGCCGGTGTCAGCACCCCGGACGTCGCCGAGAGCGTGTAGCCCGTTCCCGGCTTGTTGATGCTCAGGGCCGGGAAGGTCGCGACGCCGGCCACCGCGTTGATTGGCCCGCCGCCGGTCAGTACGCCGCCTCCGGGATTCGCACCGATGGCAATTGTGACGGGGCCGACGAAGGCCGGTGTCGGATTGCTCTGGGCATCCTGCGCGCTTACAACGACGGCAGGCGAGATCGGCGAACCGGCCGAGCCATTACTGGGCTGAACGGTGAATACGAGCTTGGTGGTAGCGCCGGGGTTGATGTTGAAAAGGCTGGTAGTGGCTGGGACTAGGCTGGGGGCGGTTGCCGTCAGCGTGTAGCCCGTACCCGTCCGATTGATTGAGAGCGTGGAGAAGCTGGCCGTGCCGGAGGCCCCCGCCACCGCCGTCGTGCCCGACAGCGTGGCGCCCGCGGCGCCCGTGCCGGGAGTGATCGCGACCGTCACATTGTTCCCGATCCCTGCCGTGTTGCCGAACTGGTCGAGCACGGTGACGACGACGTTGGAAATAGTGGCTCCGGCCGTCGCGTTGGTCGGCTGGGTGGTGACGGACAACGCGGTCGCTGCGGCAGGGGCCGTGGTGAACCCCGCGCTCGACCCCCCGGTGAGGCCGGTCGCGGCCGCTGCCAGGGTGTATCCGCCGCTTCTTGTGATGGTGAGGCTGTTGAAGCTGGCGACGCCGGAGACAGCGGCGACGGTTGTCGTTCCTACGATGGAACCGCCTGTGGGCCCAGTCCCGACGGACAGCGTGACGTTGTCAGTGAAGCAGCTTTGCACATTACCGGAAGCGTCTTGCACCTGCACCGTGACGGAGAACGGCACCCCGGCCGTGAGGCTACTCGGCTGCGCCGTGAAGACGAGCGTGCCCACGCACGGGCCGCCGCTGTCCGAATGGCATGTGGCCACGAATAGCGTGAGCGCCATCGCGGCGCTTGCCCGCAGCAGCCGGACGGCGAACGGCGCCCGAAGGGCGCGAAGAGAAACCGACAATTCAGTGCGCATACCGCTCCCCTGGACGTTGGCCTGACAGTGCCGCGCTGCTGCACAAACTACGCCCCACGGGGTCGCTGTCTAGAGTACGGGGCGGAAGTGTGCGCAAACGCTGCGAAAGCTGGAGAATCCTGCCCGGGAGTGTTGCTCGATAGCCACGTATGCCCCGGGGTCTGACCGACGAAGGACCTACCATCCGTCGCCATTGTCGCCGGCTGGCAACAGAGACGCTGCAGTCCGACCTCTGAAACGCGACAGCCCGACCGATTGGCCGGGCTGTCGCTGTCTCGAGCAGGTTCCGCGGTGCGTCAGTTGATGTTGAACAGCGCGCTGGTCGCCGCCGTGACGCTGGCGGCCGAGGCGGTCAAGCGGTAGCCGACCCCAGCGTTGTTGATGCTCAGCGGCGTGAACGTGGCCACGCCGTTCGCGGCCGCAATCGCGGTCGTTCCCGCGAGCGTGCCTCCACTGGGGTTCGTCCCGATCGCCAGCGTCACGATTCCTGTGAAACCGGTCGCGACGTTGCCAAGCGCATCGAGCGCGGTGACCCGTATCGGTGGAGCGATCGTCGCGTTCGCCGCCGTGTTGCTCGGCTGCACGGTAAAGAGCAGCTGGGTCGCGGCACCCCCTGTGATGCTGATGGCGTCGCTCGTGTCCGAGGCGAGGCCGGCTGACGCGACGTCCAGCCGATACCCATTGCCGGACCGATCGATGCTCAGGTTGTTGAACGTCGCGATCCCGGCGACCGCGGCCACCGTGGTGGTGCCGGAGAGCACGCCGCCGGACGGATTCGTCAGCAGCGCCACGGATACGTTACCCGTGAACGTCTTCACCGGGTTGCCCAGCACGTCGCGCACCGTCGCCTGGACGGTGGAGGCCGACACGCCGGGGATCAGCGCCCCCGCCGTCGTCGAAGCCGGTTGCACGGAGAAGGTGACGCGGGTGGGCGCTCCCGCATTGATGGTAAAGGGAGCGCTCACGGCGCCCGACAAGCCGCTGGCCGTGGCCGACAACCGGAAGCCGCTGCCGCTGTTGTCGATGTGGAGGCTCGCGAAGTTGGCGACGCCGGCCACCGCGGCGACCGTGGTCGTTCCGGAGAGCGTGGACCCGGCCGTGCCGGTCCCCGCGGTGATCGTCAACGTCACGTTCCCCGTGAAGCTGGTTTCCGTTTGGCCTGAGGAGTTCCGCGCCGTGACCCGCACCGACGGCGCGATGATCGCGCCCGCCGTCGCACTGCTCGGTTGCCGTGTGAAAACGAGCTGAGTGACGAGCGACGCGCTGACGTCGAAGGCCGCACTCGTTGCACCCGTCGGACCGACGGCCGTGGCCGTCAGCGTGTACCCGACGCCTGGCTGGTCGATGCTCAGGGTCGAGAAGGATGCGATGCCGGCAACCGCGGGCACCGTGGCCGTACCCGACAGGATCCCCCCCGACGGATTGGTTGCGATCGCCACCGTTACGCCGCCCGTGAAGCCCGAGGCGGTATTGCCCTGCGCATCCCGCGCTGTCACTTCGACGCGCGGCGCGATCACGATCCCCGCCGTCGCGGCGCTCGGTTGCAGCGTGAACGACAACTGCGTCGCCGTGCCGGCGTGGATCGTAAAGAACGCGCTGGTCGCTCCGGTGAGCCCGGCTGCCGTCGCGGTCAATTTGTAGCCCACCGCGCTCTTGTCGATGCTCAGATTCGCGAAGGTGGCGACCCCACTCACCGCGTTCAGGGTGGCCGTGCCGCCCAACACTGCCCCCGGCGCGCCTGTCCCGCCCGTGATCGCGACCGTCACCGGCCCGTTGAAGCTGCTCGCCGTTTGGCCCGATGCGTCTCGGGCCGTCACGACGACTGCGGGCGACAGGGCCGCGCCCGATGTCCCGTTCTGCGGCTGGCCGGTGAAGAACAGCACCGTCCCGACCGACGTGATGACATTGAAGGTCGTACTGGTGGCCCCGGTGAGCCCCGCGGCCGTCGCCGTCAGGGTGTAGCCCGTCCCGACGTTGTTGAGGCTCAGGGCTTGGTACGAGGCGGTCCCGTTCACCGCGGCCAAGGTACGCGTGCCCGACAGGGTGCTGCCGCCGGGGTTGGAGCCGAGGTTCACGGTGATGTTGCCGTTGAAGGCGATGGCGTTGTTCCCCAGCGCGTCGCGCGCCGTGACCTTCACCGCGGGTGCGATGTTGGCGTTCGTCGTCACGGTGGCCGGTTGCACGCTGAACACGAGTGTCGTGGCCACGCCCGGAACGATGTCGAACGATGTGCTGCTCGCGCCCAGCAGGCCTGTGGCTGTGGCGGAGAGCGTGTAGCCGATCCCCGACTTATCGATGGTGAGGGTCGAGAACGTGGCGACTCCAAGCACCGCGGCGACCGTTTTGGTGCCGCCGAGCGTGCCGGCCGCGGGGTTTGTGGCGATCGCGACCGTCACGTTGCCGATGAAGCCCTTCGCCGTGTTGCCCAGCGCGTCGCGCGCCGTCAGCTGGATCGCCGGCGCGATCGTCACACCCGCCGCCGCCGTACTCGGCTGTACGGTGTACACGAGCTGGGTCGCGAGGCCGGCGGTGATGTCGAAGGCGGCGCTCGTGGCGCCGGTCAGGACGCCGGACGCGGCGATCAGTGTGTAGCCCGTGCCGCTCTTGTCGATGGACAAGTCCGAGAACGTGGCCACCCCCAAAACCGCCGTCACCGAGGTGGTGCCTGAGAGGGTGCCGGTTCCGGGATTCGTCCCGATCGTGACGGCGATGTTCCCGGTGAAGGTCGGCACGGTGTTCCCCTGCGCGTCCTGTGCCGTCACCTGGATCGCCGGCGCGATCGCCGTCCCCGCCACTTCGCTCGTCGGTTGGATGGTGAATGCGAGCTGGGTCACCGCTCCGGCGGTGATGTTGAAGCTCGCGCTCGTGGCGCCAGCCACACCGGTGCCCGTCGCCGACAGCTGGTAGGCGGTGCCGCTCAGGTCGATGCTGAGGGTGGAGAACGTCGCTACGCCAAGCGTGGCCGCGACGGTTTTCGTCCCGGACAACGCGGCCCCGGCCGTACCGCTCCCCGCGGTGATCGTCAGCGTCACGTTTGCTGTGAAGGCCGTCACCGTGTTGCCGAGCGCATCGCGCGCCGTCACCTGGATGGCCGGGGCGATGGTCGCCCCCGCGATGGCGGACGTCGGCTGCACAGTGAACACGAGCCGGTCCGCCTGCGCGGCGGTGATGTCGAAAGCGGAGCTCACGGCGCCGGTCGGACCGGTCGCCGCGGCCGTCAGGGTGTATCCGGCCCCCGCCGTGTTGATACTGAGATTGGTGAAGGCGGCGACACCGGCGACCGCGGCCACCGTCGTCGTGCCGGACAGGACCCCGCCGGCCGGATTGGTGCCGATCGCGACGAGCACATTGCCCGTGAAGCCGACGGCCGTGTTGCCCTGCGCGTCTCGCGCGGTCACTTCGACCTGGGGCGTGATCGCCGCCCCCGCTGTCGCCGTGCTGGGTGGCACCGTGAAGACGAGTACGTTCGCCGCGCCCGCGTTGATCGCGAACGACGCGCTGGTGTCCGCCGTCAGCCCCCCCGCCGTGGCGGTGAACGTGTAGTCGGTCCCGCTCTTGTCGATGTTCAGGGTCGCGAACGTGGCGACCCCGCCCACGGCGGCGACGGTCGTCGTGCCGGAGAGGATGGCGCCGCTGGTGCCGGACCCGGCGGTGATCGCGATCGTCACCGCGCCCACAAAGCTGGGGGCGGAGTTGCCTGAAGCGTCCAGTGCAGCCACCTGGACGGCGGCCATCGTCGCGCCCGCCGTCGCAATCGTCGGCTGCGACGAGAAGACCAGTTGAGTGGCCGTGGAGGGGATGATGTTGAATCCCGTGCTCGCCGTCGCCGGCAGGCCGGCTGCTGTGGCCGAGAGTGTGTAGCCGCTCCCCGCGGCATTGATGCTGAGGGTGGAGAACGTGGCGATGCCCGCTTCCGCGGCGACCGTGGCCGCGCCGGACAACACGCCGCCCGCGGGATTGGTCCCGATCGCCATGATCACATTGCCGTTGAACCCCGTCGCGACGTTCCCCAACGCGTCACGTGCTTCCACCTTCACCGCCGGCGCAATCTCCGCCCCTGCCGTGGTCGTCACTGGCTGCACGATGAACACGAGGTCGGTAGCGATGCTGGGGGCGATGTCGAAGGAGGCGCTCGTGGCGCCCGTGAGGCCTGAGGCCGAGGCCGCCAGCGTGTAGCCGCTCCCCACCTTGTCGATGCTGAGATCCGCGAAGGTGGCGACGCCCGCGACCGCGGCCTCCGTCGTCGTTCCGGACAGGACGCCGCCCGCGGGGTTCGCGCCGATCGCGAGCGTGACGTTGCCGGTGAAGCTCGTGACCGTGTTGCCCACGGCATCCCGCACCGTCACGTCCACCAAGGGAGTGATGGTGCCCCCGGCGGAAGTGGTGGTCGGCTGCACTGTGAAGGCCAATAGCGCCGCGGCTCCGGTGGTGATGTCGAAGGGGTCGCTGATTGCCGCCGTGAGCGCGCCGGACGAAGCCGTCAGCGTGTATCCCGTGCCGCTGATCGCGACGCCGCTCCTGTCGATGCTCAGATCGGAGAAGGTCGCGGCACCGGCGACTGCCGTGATCGTCGTGGTGCCCGACAGCGCGGCTCCGCTCGTCCCGGTTCCGGCGGTGATCACGACCGTCACGTCTCCCGTGAAGCCCGGGACGGGGTTGCCGAGGGCATCCTGCGCCGTGACACGCACGGCCGGGGTGATGGCGGCCCCGGCCGTTTCTGTCGTGGGCTGAGCGGTGAAGGCCAGTTGCGCCGGGGGTCCGGCATTGACGGTAAAGGACGCGCTGGTGCCCGCCGCGAGCCCGTTGGTGGTGGCCGTCAACCTGAATCCGGTGCCGCTCTTGTCGATACTCAGGTCATCGAACGTGGCGACCCCGTCCGTCAACGCCAGCGTGGTCGTCCCCGACAAGGTGGCCCCGCTCGTGCCCGTTCCGGTCGTGATCTCGAGCGTCACGCTCCCGGCAAAGTCGGTGAACGGGTCCCCGTCCTGATCCTGCACCTCGACCTCAATCGCGGCGATGGTCGCGCCTGCCTCCGTGGTTCCGGGCGAGACCGAGAACCCCAACTGGGTCGCCTCCGGCGGGCCGATGACCTGGTCGCCACTACAGGTGGACAACAGGAAGCACAGCACCGCGAGCCCCCCGGCGCGAGCCAGGCGGGCGGCGGCGGGTGCGCGGAAGACACGCAGGATCGCCGAGGAGTCAGTGTGCATGGGGTGGCTCACGGCACCTTCTGTGCCAGGGGTTGGTGGTCAGGTGCAACGCAATAGAGGAGGATTCTACCGCGAACTGTGGCGTAATGGCAACAGCTCGCCGCCTTAACCGACTCCATCGCATTACGGGCAGCTTATGTCAAACTGCGGCACGAATTGGGAATGTGGAATGCGCCAGACGGGATTCGAACCCATGACCTTCGGCTCCGGAGGCCGACGCTCTATCCAGCTGAGCTACTGGCGCAGGAAAGCAGTGAAACGAAGGTAACGGCGAACGACCTCACACTCCAGTCGCCGCACTGGTGCTACCCCAACCGCAGACGCGTGAACACTTGCAACGCCTTCGGAGCGGAGCCGTAGGCCGGTCGGAGCTCGGCCGGCAGGAAGTGCACGCTCACTGCCATCCCGGCGCCCACGGTTCCCAGGCCCGCAACCCGGAGGTCGAGCGCGAGCCCGATTTCGAGTTTGCCGACGCCGAACAGCGTGCTATGGCGCAAATCGGTTGGGTCGAACAGCTCGTCCTTCACGACCCGCTCGACGCGGGCAAACACCGTGGATGATCCAACCGTGAGCGTGGACTCGAGCAACAGGGCGGGCTGCACCCGACTCGGAAACAGGAGCAGCAGCGAATCCACGGGGATGCCGGTTGTGTCGATGAGCGAGAGGTAGTGGTTCAGCACGGCTGGAGGAAACGTTCGGATCGCCTCCCGCATGGGAATGACCGTACGCTGTCGTTTTCTCCGGGCCCAGACCGCGGTCGTTTGCCAGTTGCTCGTGCGCCAGCGTCGGTTGTACGTCACGGATGCCGATAGCATTCCATAGGGAATACGTGGGTGCAGGCGCTCCGGCTGAGCAAGGCCGGCGACGCCGGTTTGCAACACGAGATTTTCATTCGCCGCAACGGAGACGCGCACCGCATGGGAATCGAGCCGCGGCTGCTCCACGTTCCAGCGCCGCGAATCCGGTTCGAGACCGTTGAAGCCCGACACCTCCAACTTCACCTGGCCGCTGGTCAGGCCGACGGTCATGACCCCATAGGTGATGTGGGTCGCGTCCTCGAAGTGGTGCCCGATAGGCGGGGACGGGAAGTCGCGGCCCGAGGCGCGGTGCAGAAACGGCGTCGGCCCAATGGCCGGGGAGCCGACGGGAGCGAGGTAGACGAACAGTTCGACGTCCGGGTCGATCGCCCGGCGGTAGGCGACGGCCACCTCCATGAGCACGTCGTGTGGGTGTTGTCGATCGCGCAGCGGAATCAGCCCGTCGGCGCTTTCACCGGTCTGCAGCAGCAGCGGGTATCCGTGGGGCCCCATCAAGGGTTCGGCGCTGGCCATGACCCGGGCTTCGAACACGCCGCGCCCCAGGCGGCGGGCCGCCGCCGCACCCAGCAGGTCGGTGACGTAGGTCTGGCGGTCCCCGCGAGGTTCGGGGCTGTTCGCGTAGTTGATCGACACCTGTCCATGCACCATTACCGACCAAGCCCCCATCCGGACGTGGATGCCCGCGGGGGGCGTGGAGGCAGGCTGCCAACTGGTGCCGGAGGCCGCCCGGGGATCCCAGACGTCTTCGGCGCGGTGGTCGTGCGGCCCGCTGGGGGTCTGGGCCGTGCCGGTGCGACCCCCCAGGGCGAGGCTGCAGATAATGAATAGACGTGGGGTAATCACGTGAACGTCCTGAGACTTCGTAGTCGGGGCGAGAGGATTTGAACCTCCGACCTCCTGGTCCCGAACCAGGCGCGCTAACCGGACTGCGCTACGCCCCGAGAGGCTAGACGCCCAGACGCCAAGACGTCCAGTCGCCTAGGTACTACAGGCTGCTCACTCCTAGGCGTCTCGGCGTCTGCACGTCTAGGCGTCCAGCAGTGATGCGCCCAGGAGGAGTCGAACCCCCAACCTTCTGATCCGTAGTCAGACGCTCTATCCAGTTGAGCTATGGGCGCGATGGTGGGCGGTACTAGATTCGAACTAGTGACCTCTACGATGTCAACGTAGCGCTCTAACCAGCTGAGCTAACCGCCCAAACCGCTAGACGCACAGACGCGATAGACGCAACAGACGCACAGCGTGCTCCTCAGGAACCCCTGCGCGTCTGGGCGTCTGCTGCGTCTGTGCGTCTAGTAGTAGTAGCGGGGGTGGGATTTGAACCCACGACCTCCGGGTTATGAGCCCGGCGAGCTACCAGACTGCTCCACCCCGCGTCGTTGGTGTGCTGCGGTTCCGGTCAGAGCGGGAAACGGGACTCGAACCCGCGACCCCAACCTTGGCAAGGTTGTGCTCTACCAACTGAGCTATTCCCGCGCGCTGCAAATCTAACCGCCCAGTGGCGTGACTTCTACCGCAGCCCGTCCGTCATCACGAAATGGAGGCGAGGGGGATCGAACCCCTGACCTCGTGAATGCCATTCACGCGCTCTCCCAACTGAGCTACGCCCCCGCTATATTAGCCGCCCCCGTAAGACCCCCGACGGGAACACGGCATCTTATCGGGGCGTTCTAACGGTGTCAAGCGAAATTGTGAACTTTTCGCGCCGTGTTTGGTATCACGGGGCGATCAAATCGAGTGTCACATGCCCAAGTCTAGGCGCCGCACCAAAACCGCTTCCGCCAAGGCCAACCCCAAGGCCAAGGCCAGTGCCAAGCGGCCCGGTCGCGTGGTGCCCGCCAAGCCGGTGAAGCCCGCCCCGGTCAAGGCGGCACCGCCCGCCGCGGCGGCCAAGGCGAAGCCCGGGCGCAAGCGCGGCCGGCGGCGCGGGCTCATGTCCGGGCTGGGGCACGAGCACGAGCGCGATATCCTCGATCAGTACCTGCACGAGGTGAGCAAGACCCCGTTGCTCACTCAGAAGGAAGAGATCGCCCTGGCCCGGAAGGTGCGCGCCGGAGACCAGGAATCGATGCAGGAACTCGTCAAGCGCAACCTGCGCTTCGTGATCTCTGTCGCCAAGAAGTACCAGAACCGCGGGTTGCCGCTCACCGATCTGATCGGGGAGGGGAACGTCGGGCTGCTCACGGCCGCCCGGAAGTTCGACCCTGACCAGGGCGTGAAGTTCATCTCCTATGCGGTGTGGTGGATCCGCCAGGCGATTCTCGCCGCCCTGGCGCGCCAGGGCCGCACGGTCCGCGTGCCGCTGAACCGGACCGCCGACCTGTCGCGCATCGTGCGGACGGCGGAGTATCTGCGGCAGACGCTGCGGCGCGAGCCCACGCCCGAAGAGATCGCCGACGCGACCAAGTTGTCGCTCGAGGTGGTCCAGTCGCTCGCGGCGCTCAACACCGGCGACGTGCGGCTCGATGCGCCGCTCGATCCCGACGGGGACCGCTCGTTGATCGAGCGCTTCATCGCCGAGGACTTGCCCGACACGGAAGATCAGGCGATGGACCGCTTCCTGTCGGACGAGATCGAGACGGCTCTGAACACGCTGCAGCGCCGTGACGCCAAGGTCCTGCGGCTGTATTTCGGGCTCGACGGCGGGCGGGAGCACACCCTCGAGGAAATCGGCGGCATGCTCGGGGTGACGCGTGAGCGGGTGCGTCAGCTGCGCGACCGCGCCCTGAAACGGTTGCGGGAAGGGGACGTGGGGAAGGCGCTCGCGAGCTTCGCCGCGTGAAATACTAGACGCACTGACGCAGCAGACGGACAGCGGGTGACAGGTATCGGTGGCCAGGGGTTCCCTGGCCACTCTTGCTGTTCACCTCTGTGCGCCTGTGCGTCTTTGCTCCGCTTTCTCCTCAGTACTAGCTTTCAGCCCGTGATCGAACGGATCGGCCGTCGAGCCGCCGCCGCCGTCCGGGCAGCGGGACGTTTCGGTCATTTTCTCGGAGACCTGGCACGCGCCGTCCCTGACGTCGCGACCTGGGGCCGCCCCACCATCGTACAGATGCGACGCATCGGCGTGGACTCGCTCCCCGTCGCGTTATTCATCGCCGCGTTCACCGGCATCGTCCTCGCCCTCCAGGCCTCCTACACCTTCACCGGCACTGTCCCGCTCTACATCGTCGGCACGGTCGTCGGCAAGACGATGATGCTCGAGCTTGGCCCGGTGCTCACGGGCCTCGCCCTCTCGGGCCGGGTGGGCGCGAGTCTCGCCGCCGAGCTCGGAACGATGAAGGTCACCGAGCAGGTGGACGCGCTCGAGACCCTCGCCTACGACCCGCATGCCTACCTCGTCCTGCCGCGGGTGTTCGCCGGGACCGTCATGGTGCCGCTGGTGGTGGCGCTGGGCATCGGGACCGGCATCGTCACCGGCTGGCTCACGAGTCTCGGATTGCTCGACCTCTCGACCGCCGAGTTCGTGAAGGGGCTGAAACTGCTGTACCGGTTCAAGGACACCTGGTTCGGGCTCGCCAAGAGCGCGAGCTTCGGGTTCATCATTACCCTGGTGGGCTGCCGGCTGGGACTGGGGACGCGCGGTGGCGCAGAAGGCGTGGGCCGCAGCACCACACGCGCCGTGGTCTACTCGGCGATGCTGATCCTGGTGCTGGATGCGTTCTGGGCGGTGGTGCTCTTGTGATCCAGTTCCGTGACCTGCGCAAAGGGTTCGACGAGCGCACCGTCCTGGATGGCTTCACACTCGACATCGTGGACGGGGAGACGATGGTCATCATCGGCTTCTCCGGCGCCGGCAAGAGCGTCGCCTTGAAGCACGTGGTCGGACTGTTGCACCCCGATGCCGGGGACGTCATCGTTGACGGGCGGGCCGTCTCGACGCTCGACCGGGCGGCGCTCACAGCGGTGCGACGCGACATCGGGTATGTGTTTCAGTTCGCGGCGCTGTTCGACTCGTTGACCGTCGCCGACAACGTAGCGCTGGGTCTTCGGCGCCGCGGGTTATCGGACGAGGAGATCGACGCGCGGGTCGCGGAAGCGCTGGCCCTGGTAGACCTGACCGGGACCGATGCCCAGTTTCCCGCGGAGCTGTCGGGCGGCATGCGGAAGCGAGTCGGGATTGCCCGGGCGATCGCCCTCAAGCCGCGCTACATCCTGTACGACGAGCCGACGACGGGGCTCGATCCCGTGACCTCCGCCGTCATGGATCGGTTGATGGTGCGCACGCGCGAGCACCTGGGGGTCACCGGCCTTGTCGTGACGCACGACATGCGGAGCGCCTACACCGTGGGCGACCGCATCGCCATGCTGTACGAGGGTCGAGTGCGGCAGGTCGGTACCGTGGCGGAAATCCAGGCCACCGGCGACCCGGTGGTGCGACAGTTCATCGAAGGACGCCCCGAGTGAATCGGGAGAACGAATTTGCCGTCGGGCTGATGGTGATCGCCGCCTTCGCCGCGGTCGTGGGCGGAGCGTTGTGGCTCTCGGGCACGCATCTGGGTGGCAGCGAGGCGATCTACACGGCCCGCTTCCGCACCGTCGGCGGGATGGGCGTCGGCAACCCGGTGGTGCTGCGGGGCGTGCGCGTCGGCCGAGTCGAATCGATTCGCCTCGCTTCGGGCAACTGGGTCGAGGCCGATCTCAAGATCTACGCCGGCGTCGCGGTGCCCCAGAAGCCCGCCGTCATCGCGGCGTCGGCGTCGCTGTTCGGGGAGTGGGCAGCGACGCTCGTCTCACTCGACCAGCCGCTGAACGACCCCAATGTGCGCCAGGCCCTGGCCGAAGCCTTGGCAGCCGGCGGGAATCGCTGGCCGGGCGCGACGCTGCCCGACATCGGTCAGCTCACGGCGCAGGCGAGCCGCATCGCCGGGGACATCGCCGCTGTCGCGAACCGGGTCCAGACGGCGTTCGATTCCGAAGCCGTGGGTGAGCTACGGCGCTCGATCCGCGACTTCGGCCAGATTGCCGATCGCCTGGTGCAGGTCACCAATGAGCAGGCCGATGTGCTCGGTCGCGTGGGTGGGAACCTCGGCCGCGGGACCGACGCTCTGGCTCGCGCCGCGACGACCCTCGAATCCACTCTCGGCCGGGTGGACACGGCGACGAACCAGGGCCAGCTCGCGACCATCCTCAACAACGCCGCGGCCGCGAGCCAGGACGTGCGCGCCACGTCGCAAGACGTGCGCGAGCTGCTCAATGCCGCGCACCGGAACCAGGAAAGCCTGGTGCGCGTCCTCGTCGCGGCCGACACGGTGATGTCGCGCATCTCGAACCGCAGCGGCACGCTCGGGCTGCTCGTCGCCGACTCTGGACTGTATCGCGAGACGACGCTCACGATGATCCAGCTGCGACAGCTGCTCTCCGACATCCAGGCGAACCCGCGCAAATACTTTACCTTCAGCGTCTTCTAACGGGGCGGCGGCGATGGTGCAGCGACGGGCCCAACGGGCCCAGCGCGAGACGAGCGCCGGCGGGGTCGTGTTTCGGCGCGGGCCCGACGGCCAGCTCCGCTAC
The DNA here is from genome assembly GCA_964596925.1 of uncultured Gemmatimonadaceae bacterium. GTDB lineage: Bacteria > Gemmatimonadota > Gemmatimonadetes > Gemmatimonadales > GWC2-71-9 > DASTHG01. Next base: position 642,145 of record CAZQWQ010000072.1, read on the forward strand.
CTCCTCATCCGCGACTCCTACCGCAACTGGGGCTTCCCCAAAGGGCACCTCGAGGTGGGAGAGCCGCCCGCCGATGCCGCGCGGCGCGAGGTGACCGAGGAGACTGGCCTCGTCGACCTCATCCTCCATGGACCGATCCGGGTCATCGATTGGTATTTCCGCTTCCGCGGCAAGACGATCCACAAATACTGCCACTTTTTCCTGTTCGAGTCGCGCGCCGGCGACCCAGTGCCGCAAGGAGATGAGGGGATCACCGAGTGCGCGTGGCGGCCGATCGACGAGGCGCTCGAAACGATCTCGTATGACAACGCGCGTGGCGTGCTGCGGCGCGGGGCGGAGATGGTCCGCGCGCTGGCGTCGGTGAGCGGCCCGGATGGCGCCTCGTGACGCCGCTCGTGCCCGTGTGCCATCCGCGCCGCGAGGCGCGGCGCGCGCTGCAGCGCGGCTATCCCCGCCGTCTCGGCGCGGTACGTTGTTGCGGGACGCCGCAGGCGGTCGAGCGCCTGCTCGGCGCCCGACTGGTGGACGCGGTCGTGGTGGACGTGAAGGCGGCGCCCGAGGTCTGGCTGGCGATGCCGGCCCGGTTCCCGCGCATCCCCGTATTCGCCTTCTCGGCGTTTCGTCCGGAAGACGGGAAGCTCGTGGCCGACTGCCAACGCGCGGGGTTCGCGGGGGTGCTGGTCGAGCCGGTGGACCACGCCGTGGCGGGCGAGTGGATCGCCCGGCGCACCGCGCAGGCGGCGCGGCGCCGCGCCTTCGCCGACGCGCCGCGGCTGCTCCGGTTGACCGACGCGCTGCAACTGGACGCGTGGGAGGAAGTGTGGCGCCGGGTCGCTGCGCCCACGCGGACGGCCGACCTGGCGCAAGCGTTGCGGGTGACGCGGGAGCATCTCTCGCGCGCGTTCGCCGCGGGCGGGGCGCCAAACTTGAAAAGGGTGATCGACCTCGTCCGCACGGCCTGCGCCGCGGACCTGCTCGGCAACCCCGCGTACAGCGTCGGGGCGGTGGCGCGGATCCTGGCGTACGCATCGCCTAGCCACCTCGCCGGAGCCGCGCGGCGGGTGACCGGTGTGTCGCCGCAGGAGCTGCGCGGACTCGGACCGAGAGGCGTGTTGGTGGCGTTTCTGAAGGGCCGGACGAGATCGCGCGTGTAGTCCCCGTGTGTAGTCCCCTAGATTTGGCGTGGTTGCTGCCCGACGTTCCATGTGATATTTTTCACAATCTCTCGACCCCGACCCTATGGCGACCGACTCCATCCTACGACCCGGCGAGCTCAAAGACATTCTCCTCAAGGAGATCCAGGCGGCCGACCTGGACGCGATCGACGTGCGCGAAGTGGGGACCGTCCTCGAGGTGAAGGACGGCATCGCGCGCATTTACGGGCTTACCTCGGCGATGGCGGGTGAGATGCTCGAGTTCAACGTGTCAGAGACCGGCGAGAAGATCACGGGTCTGGCGTTGAACCTGGAAGAGGACAACATCGGCGCGGTGATTTTCGGCGACTACCTGCAGCTCCGCGAAAGCGACGAGGTGCGCCGGACCGCGCGCGTGCTGGAAGTGCCCGTCGGGCCGGCGCTGATGGGCCGCGTGGTCGACGCGTTGGGGCGGCCCGTGGACGGGCTGGGCCCGATCGCGTCGGCGACCTCACGCAAGGTCGAGATCGTGGCGCCGGGGATCATCCAGCGGCAGCCGGTAAAGGAGCCCCTCCAGACGGGCATCAAGGCGATCGACTCGATGATCCCGATCGGTCGTGGCCAGCGTGAGCTCATCATCGGAGATCGTGGCACCGGCAAGACGGCCATTGCGGTCGACACGATCATCAACCAGAAGGGGCAGGGCGTCGTCTGCGTCTACGTAGCGATCGGGCAGAAAAACTCGACCGTCGCCGCGGTCGTGGAGCGACTGAAGGAGCACGGCGCGATGGACTACACCATCGTCGTCGTGGCGTCGGCGTCGGAGCCTGCGCCGATGCAGTACATCGCCCCGTACTCCGGCTGTACGATGGCCGAGTATTTCATGTACGACGAGAAGAAGGCGACGCTCTGCATCTACGACGATCTCTCGAAGCAGGCGGCGGCCTACCGCCAGCTGTCGCTCGTGCTGCGCCGTCCGCCCGGGCGCGAGGCGTATCCGGGCGACGTCTTCTATCTCCACAGCCGTCTGCTCGAACGCGCGGCCAAGCTCTCCGACGAAAAAGGCGGCGGGTCGCTCACGGCGCTCCCGATCATCGAGACCCAGGCGGGCGACGTGTCGGCGTACATTCCGACCAACGTCATCTCGATCACCGATGGTCAGATCTTTCTCGAGACCGACCTGTTTTTCTCCAACATTCGTCCCGCGGTGAACGCCGGCATTTCGGTGTCTCGCGTGGGCGGCAACGCGCAGATCAAGGCGATGAAGCAGGTCGCCGGCCGGCTGCGGCTCGACCTGGCGCAATACCGCGAGCTCGAGGCCTTCGCGCAGTTCGGCTCGGAGCTCGACTCCGCGACGCAACGGCAGCTCTCCCGCGGTGCTCGCATCGTCGAAGTGCTCAAGCAGCCGCAATACCAGCCGGTGCCGGTCGAGCAGCAGGTGATGATCATCTACGCCGTCACCAACGGCTTCCTCGACGACGTGGACGTCCCGGCGATTCGGGCGTGGGAAAAGGGGTTCCACGAGTTCATGGCGGCCCAGCACCGCGCGATTGGCGACGAGATCCGTACCAAGAAGGCGCTGGCTGACGATCTCACCGCCCGGCTCCGCAAGGCCATCGAGGAGTACAAGACACTGAGCAGTCGCTAATGGCTCAGGCGCGCGAGCTTCGCCGGCGCATCAAGTCGGTTCAGAGCACGCGGCAAATCACGCGGACGATGGAGATGGTCTCCACGTCCAAGCTGAAGCGCGCCCAGGACCGCGTGGTCGGCGCCCGGCCCTATGCCGTGGCCCTGGCGGAGGTGCTGGGCGAGCTGTACGCGCCGGAATTCGCGGAGCGATTCCCGCTGTTGCGCCGGCCCGAGGCGGGAATCATCCGCTCTGCGGCCCTGTTGCTCGTCACCTCGAACCGTGGACTATGCGGCGCGTTCAATGCCAATCTGATTCGCGAAGCCCGCCGCCGCGTCCAAACACTCGAAGAGCAGGGGGCGCGGGTGGACCTCCACCTCGTCGGCCGCAAGGGCGTGAATTTCTTCCGGTTCGCCAAGCGGGTTGCCGCGTCGACCCGGATCGACGTCGGCGACAAACCGACGGCGCAGCACGCGGCCCAGCTCGTCGAGCCCCTGATCGCCCAGTTCGAGGCTGGGACCCTCGATGCGGTGGAGATCGTGTTCGCGAAATTCAATAGCGCGGTGAGCACCCCGCCGACCACGCTGCGCATCCTGCCCGTCACGCCGCCCGAGGCGGGCGCCGGCCGGCGCAGTCCTTTTTTCATCCTCAAGCCATCCGCCGAGGCGATTCTCGAGCAGTTGTTGCCGTTGTACGTGCGCAACCAGGTATTCCGAGCGCTGGTCGAGACGGCCGCCGCCGAGCACGGCGCGCGCCGCACGGCGATGAAAAACGCGACCGACTCGGCGGGCGATATGCTAGACCTGTTGAAACGCACGTTCAACCGCGCGCGACAGGCGCAGATTACGCAAGAGATTGCGGAGATCGTGGGCGGAGCGGAAGCGTTGTAGCTGGCTGACGACTGTTGACTGACGACTGACAGCTCAAGGAATTCCCATGGCGACGAAGAGTCAAAACGTGACGACCAAATCTGCTGCCGAGAAGCCGCGGAACGTGGGCAAGGTGATCCAAGTCATCGGCCCGGTGCTCGACGTGGAGTTCGAGCCGGAGCACCTCCCCGAGCTGTACAACGCACTGCTCGTGGAACGTCCGGGCGGAGGAGGCGCGACGGCGGTGCGCGTCGTCGCCGAGGTCCAGCAGCACATCGGCCGCAACCAGGTGCGCGCGGTAGCGATGAGCACGACCGACGGCGTGGTTCGCGGGATGGCCGCGGTCGATACGGGCGGGCCGATCACCGTGCCGGTGGGCAAGGCCGCGCTGGGCCGTATCCTCAATGTGCTGGGTGAGCCGGTCGACGAGGGGCCGCCGATCCCGGCTGACGCCGAGCGCTGGCCGATCCATCGCGAGACGCCGAAATTCGTGGACCTCGAGCCGAAAACCGAGATTTTCGAAACCGGCATCAAGGTCGTCGACCTGATCGCGCCATTCGTGAAGGGGGGCAAGATCGGCCTGTTCGGCGGCGCCGGAGTCGGCAAGACGGTCATCATTCAGGAGCTGATCCACAACGTCGCGCTAGGCCACGGCGGCCGCTCGGTGTTCTGCGGCGTAGGCGAGCGCACCCGCGAGGGCAACGACCTCTTCCTCGAAATGAAGGAGAGCGGCGTACTCGAATCCTGCTCGCTCATCTACGGACAAATGAATGAGCCGCCCGGCGCGCGCCTGCGCGTCGGCCTCTCTGGCCTGACCGTCGCGGAGTACTTCCGCGACGTCGAGGGCCAGGACGTGCTGGTGTTCATCGACAACATCTTCCGGTTTACCCAGGCGGGCTCCGAAGTGTCGGCGCTGCTGGGTCGCATGCCGTCGGCGGTGGGGTATCAGCCGACGCTCGCCACTGAAATGGGTGAGCTCCAGGAGCGCATCACCTCCACCCGCAAAGGCTCGATCACGTCGGTGCAGGCGATTTACGTTCCGGCCGACGACCTGACCGATCCGGCCCCGGCCACCGCCTTCTCGCACCTCGACGCGACCGTGGTGCTGTCGCGGGCCATCGTCGAGCTCGGCATCTACCCGGCGGTCGATCCGCTCGCCTCCTCGAGCCGCATCCTCGATGCGCAATACCTGGGTGAACGGCACTACAAGGTGGCCGTCGAGGTGCAGCGCATTCTGCAGCGCTACAAGGATCTCCAGGACATCATCGCGATCCTCGGGATGGATGAGTTGTCGGAGGAGGACAAGATCCTGGTCGGCCGGGCGCGGCGGGTGCAGCGGTTCCTGTCGCAGCCGTTCTTCGTGGCGTCGCAGTTCACCGGCCGCGAGGGCAAATACGTGAAACTCGAGGATACCATCGCCGCCTTCGAGCGGGTGGTGGCTGGAGAGTTCGACCACCTGCCGGAGCAGGCGTTCTACCTGGTTGGCGGGATCGACGACGTCGTGGCGCAGGCGAAGCAGCTGGCGGCGGCCTGATGCACGTGACGCTCATCTCCCCCGAGCGCGCCGTCTTCGATGGCGCGGCGGAATCGGTGGTGGCACCGGCGTTCGACGGGTTGGTGGGGATCCTCCCCCACCACGCCCCGTTCATGACGTTGCTCGGGGAGGGCGTGTTGACGGTTCGGAAGCCGGGAGGAGAGACTGGCCAGTTCCAGGTCGCTGGAGGATTCCTTCAGGTCCTGGAAGACACGGTCCGCGTAGTAGTTGAGCGGGCGGAGTAGTTGTGGATTGCAGAGTGCCCGGTCCTTGACGGGTCCGGACTTGGTATGTAACTGTCGTGCGGCGGAAAACCAGTGATAGTGGCAGGAGACTCACTCTTCTCAGGGGGGAAAATGCGGAAACTGCTCGGTTGCGCGTTGGTGCTGCTTGCAGTGGCGGCAATGCCGGCCCAAGCACAGGTGTCGTTTGGCGTTGGCGGCGGACTGCTCATGCCGATGGGTGACTACGGCACGCTCGACAAGATGGGGTTCATTGGTGGTGTCGGCGTCCTTTTCCCGCTCGGGACGGCGCCCGTCAGCGTGCGCGTCGAGGGCACATACTCTCAGACGAGCCATGACGGGATTGACGGGAAGACCAAGATCATGGGCGGCATGGCGAGCCTAGTCTACCTGTTCCAAGTGGGTGGGTCCGTGACGCCGTATGTGCTGGCGGGCGTCGGCTATTACAACGGCAAGGTGACGGTTCCGTCGTTGAACATCGATGCTTCGGAGTCGAAGGTCGGCTTCGGCGGCGGCGGCGGTATCAGGTTCCCGATGGGCTCGGCGGCGCTGTTCGTTGAAGCGCGCTACATCAACATCGCGACGTCGGGCAGCGCGACCACGTTCCTCCCCATCATCGCCGGCGTCTCCTTCGGGGGGAAGTAAGCAGCGACCGAGTGTGAAGAACTAGAGCATGATCGGTGGCCCGTCCGGCGACGCCGGGCGGGCCACGTTGCTTCGTTCGACCGCATCACGCCACGAGCTGTGTGAGTGGGGTCACACAGTCGCGGCTCAATCGGCGGAGCAGCCGGAACGGATCAGGACCCCTCGGGTAACCCGAAACGACGCCGGCGGGGGTCGCCGGCGCGTCATCTGGGAGATGTGCAATGATACGGAGACGATTGCTGCTGGGCTCGCTGGTCCTGCTCGCGGGCGGTGTGCGCGGTCTCGGGGCGCAGGCGACCGGCACGACGACGTTCAACGCCCCGCACCGCGCGTTCAGCGGCTCGGAGTTCGGCGTGCTGTTGAGCTTCCCCGACGGCGGCGGCACCGCGTTCGAGGCCGCGTACCGGCTGGCGAGCGGCCGGTTCGACATCGGTTTCAAAGGCGGGATGTTCAATCCGAGCGGCGCCGGTGATGCGGTGCTGTTGTTGGGCGCGGAAGCGCGCCAGCGCGTGCTCACCCATTCCACTGATTTTCCGCTTGACGGGGCATTGATCCTCGGCGCCGGCGCCCAACTCGTGTCCGGCAGCTCGGTCCTGATCCTCCCCGTGGGTCTGTCGCTGGGCCGGCGGATCGACACGGAGACCAACGTCAGCATCGTGCCCTATGTGCAGCCGACGTTGTTCATCGTGGCTGGTGACACGCCATCCCACACGCAATTCGCCCTGGGCCTGGGAGTCGATTTCCGATTCACAGCCCGCTTCGACGCGCGTTTGAGCGCCGGGCTGGGCGACGTCGAGGGTGTGTCGATCGGCGCCGTGTGGGTGCACTGAACCGACACACTGTTGACGCGCCGCCCCCGACTTTCTAGCGTTGGCCAAGGTGCACCGATGGGGTCGGCGCTCGGCCGGCCCCCGTCACTAGCGTGCGGAGGAATGCAATGAAGCGAGTCATGCTCGTCGTGGCGCTGATCGCCGGTGCGGCCGTACCGGCCGCCGCGCAGTTCTTCGGAATGCCGGTCTGGAACAGTCCCAAGGGCGGCACCGGGATCGAGATCAGCGGCGATTACGGCAAGCCGAACGCCGACTACGGCAAGGGGAGCGCGTTCGGGGCGCGCGGGACCGTGGGGCTTGGCAGCCTCAGCATCACGGCCGGAGTGGCGTCGTACAAGCCGCAGGGCGCGTCGAGCAGCGCGACGTCTCTCGGTGGCACCGCCGCGTTCCGCGTGATCGGCGGCAGTCTGCTGCCGGTCAACGTGAACCTGCTGGCGGGCGGCGCACGCACGACTGGAAGCGGCTCCGCCGACTTGACCACGCTCGTGGCCGGGGGCGGCGTCAGTGTGAGCTTGCCGACGCCCGGTTTGTCCATCGAGCCGTATGTGTCGCTCACCAATCGCTGGCGCAAATTATCGGGCGGCAGCTATGACGGGAACTTCGGCTGGACGATCGGCGCCAATCTGGGATTGGGGATGCTCGGGTTCCACGTCGCGTATGATTCGGAGAGCTTTGGCGGTGGCCAAACAGGCAGCATCATCGGCCTGGGCCTCCACGTGGGAATAGGGGTCCCCGGTCTCTAGGCCCGGTTCACAAGCTTGAGCCGAGCCGCTATCTTTTGGGGCGCGCCGTCGTCCGGCGCGCCCCATTTGTCTCCCGGGAGACCCGTGAATCGATTCTGCGTATGCGTGGTCGCCGTCGCGCTCGGCCTCGCCGCCAGCGGCTGCGCCCTGACCTTCGACTCGACCCATCTCGGTGTGCCGGTCACCATGGCCGGCGCGGCGCAGACCCCAGTGGAGGGTACGGCGTTCCGGGTGAACCGGCATCCCGTGTTCCTCGGCTGGGGCGCGTTCACGGTGGGCGCGCCGCGCCTCGAGGACGTGCTCGCCGGACAGGTGGGGGCCGGCGCGAGCGTGGCCCAGCTGCGCATCAAGGTGCGCGCCCGCTGGAGTGATTTGCTGGTCACGGCGCTCACCGCCGGACTGTTTTCTCCCCGTACCGTGACCTTCGAGGGCGTGGTCGTCCAGCAACGGGACTAACGTCGCCCGAATTCAGTCGCGATCCACCAACTCCCGCACCAATGCCGCGGTCCGGGCCGCGGCGCCGCGCCCCTCTCGCACCACCGCTGCCGCCGCCGCACCCGCGCGCGTGCGCGCGGCCGGTTCGCGCAGCCAAGTGAGCCACTGGTTGAGCAGCGCCTGGCGTCCATCCGCCGGCAGTGCCACGGCTGCCCCACGTTGCAGCAGGAGTCCGGCGTCGCGGCTCATCGACCAGCCCGGACCGACGCACACCGGCACGCCGAACGCGGCCGGCTCGAGCGCGGAATGCAAGCCGGCGCGGTGATACCCGCCGCCCACGTACGCGGCCTGACCCAGCGCATAGAGGTCCGCCAGCACGCCCACGCGATCCACGACGATCACCGTCGCGGGCCCAGGCGGGGCAGCGCCGATCTGCGAGAGGCGCAGCGGCCGCGGGAGCCCGCAACGCTGCACCGCCGCGTCCACGGCGGCGAGGTGCGCAGCACTGGGCTCGTGCGGCGCGAGTATTAGGCGCGTCCACTGCGTTTCGCCACGAGTGACGAACTCGGCAAACGCGGGGAGCACCACCGCTTCGTCCGCGGGCCAGGTCGAGCCGGCGACGATCGTGAACGTATCGGGATTCCCCGGCGCCAGCGCCGCCAGCGGCTCACTCGAGCGGTCGAGCCGCTCCGCCCGCTCGGCGACACTGTCGTAGCGGGTGTCGCCGGTGACCGTGATCGTTTCGCGGCGTGCGCCCAGGCGCTCGAGCCGCGCGGCGTCTTCGGCGCCGATCGCCCCGATCCGGTCGAGTGCCGCGTAGGCCGGAGTCGCCCAGGCCCGCACTGGCCAGGCGAGCCGTGAGCTTCGCGGCGCGACGGTCGCCGAGATGAGTCCGAGCCGCGTTCCCCGGGCCGCGGCTGCCAGCGTCAACTCGGGCCAGACGTCGAGCTTCGCATAGACCAGGGCGGTGGGGGCAAGCGTCTCGAGGGCCACGCGGACATCGGGGAGGCGGTCGAGCGGGAGATAGTCGGTGAAGTCGACCGGGAGCGCCCTGGCCAGCCGCTCGGCGGAAGGCGAGAAGAAGGAATACGCCAGCTGCCACTCGGGCCGCTCCGCCCGCAACGCCTCGAGGACCGGTTTCGCCTGCAGCCCTTCTCCCACGGACGGGGCGTGAAACCAAACCAGCGGGCGTCCCGGGTCGCGATGCGCCGCCGCCCAGGCGGCGTACCGGTCGGCGAGTCCGTGCCGTCCGGCGAGCCCGCGGGCGATCTTCTCATCGAAGCGGGCGCCGAGTTGCGCCGCGCGGGCGGCGGTGGCCACCGCAATGCGGTACCACCACGACGGCCGGAGATCGGCCATCACCGCGGGGCGCCGGTCTTCACGCGGTAGATCGAGTCGAGAATCCGGGAGAAGGCCGCCGCGGGAATGGCCCCATCCGCCAGCCCGCCCTCGATGTAGAAACTGGGTGTGCCGCTCGCGCCGGTGCGCGCGGATCCCTGGGCGTCTCGAGTGATCTCGTCCACCGTCGCGCGGGTGTTGAGGCACGTCACGAGCGAGTCGTGCCGCACCCCCACGGAATCCGCCAGGGCGATGAGCGCGGCCCATGCCTGGTCGAGCGCCGCCCACTGTGGCTGCCGCTGGTACAGGGCGTCGTGCATCGCCCAGAACTTGTCCTGGCGTGCGGCGCACATCGCCACCTGGGCGGCGGCGACCGCGTTCTTGTGGATGTGCGTCAACGGGAAGTTGACGAACACCCAGCGGACCTTGCCGGTGTGGATGAAGTCCCGCTCGATCGCCGGCAGCGTGGAGAGCGCGAAGTCGCGGCACGCCGGGCACTGGAAATCGGCCATTTCGTAGACGGTAATCGGGGCGTTCGGGCGTCCCTTGGTACGGGCCGTAAGCGGGGCCTGGAGGGACACCCAGCCCATTCCGAGCAGCGAGAGCAGGAATAGGTGTTGGGAGAATGGCATCCTCTACAATAACCGGCCGGATACGGAATCGGGCGTTCGTCCCGGACAGTGGACAGATGGGGCGACGGTCCGACCGCTATTCCCTTGCGGACTGGCGTGACGCGCATCACTATATGACGAGCAGCACCGTTGTTCGGGCTTTTGGGACGAGGATCCGTCACGCGTGGGGTGTTCTCCCAGGCCGTTGGGCGCCCATGCGAGGACCTGAGGAATAGGCAACATCAGATCGATGTCGGTCGGCCTCAGCACCGCCCTGCATGGCGCGCTGAGCCCCGACAAGCTGGTATTCCTGCACCCGAGGAGGGCCGACATGACCCAGATTTCCGTTCGCTGCGTTCCTCATCTCCTGCGCAACATCATCATCCCCGGCCGATGTAGTCAGTAAGGCCGACGCGCTATCGCCTTGCGCGGCCACCCGGTCCTCGGACCGGCGTGTCGGGCTGTCAATGATTGCAATCACGGTGTACGTGCAACCTCAAAGAATGAGGAAGGCCGATCATGCGATTTACTATTGGTAATCCCAGGCTGAGCGTCTTGCTGGCCGCCGCGCTGCTCGTCGGATTGGCGAGTACGGGGTGGGCACAGCAAGGCACCATCGCGGGGACCGTGACGGACGCTGCCTCCGGGGCGCCGATCTCGGACGCCCGCGTGACGATCGTGGACACCAGACTCCAATCGGTCACCAACTCTCGTGGCGCCTACCGGATCACCGGCGTACAGCCCGGGACGGTCCCCATCGAGGTGCGACGGATCGGGTACCGGACCGCCGTATCCTCGGTGACGCTCGACGCCGGCCAGGAAATCACGAGCGATTTCCGGCTTACCGCGTCGGTCGTGATGCTCGACGAGGTGGTTGTCACGAGCGAAGTGGGCGAGGCACAGAGGCGTGCCCAGGCGGGGACCGTGTCCAGCATCGATGTCGCGGGTCTGATGCAGAATGCCCCGATCACGAACGTGCAGGATGTGCTGCAGTCCCGGTTGCCTGGCGTTTCGGTGACGAGCGCGTCGGGGTCGTCGGGAACCTCGAACCAGATCCGGGTGCGCGGCGCGTCGTCGATTTCGCTCAGCAATGAGCCGTTGCTGGTGATCGACGGGGTCGCGGTGGTGTCCGGGGGGGGCTCGCAGTTCTTTACGGGCGGGCAGACCTACGAGCGCCTGAACGATCTGGATCCGGACGACATCGAGTCCATCCAATTGGTGAAGGGGCCGGCAGCGGCGACGATGTACGGCGCCAACGCCTCCACAGGGGTGATCCAGATCAGGACCAAGCGGGGCCGCCCTGGGGCCAGCCGGTTCAGCCAGAGCGTGAGCTTCGACTACAACTCGATCGACCGCAACTTCGAGCCGCGCACTAACTACGCCCGCTGCACTGCGGCGAATGTGGCGAACACCAACAACCTGTTGTGCTCCGGGCAGGCGGTGGGCACGCTGGTGAGCGACAATCCGCTGCTGCGGGAAAACGCCTTCCGGACCGGACGGACGGTCGGGATTGGCTGGAGCGGGCGGGGCGGGGGCGCGAACTACGGCTACTACACCTCGTTGAACAGCGAGGCCGAGGATGGGGTGCTGCCCAACAACGGGTTCGACCGGAAGGCCGGTCGGGTCAACTTCAACTGGTTACCGCTGCAGAACCTGACACTCGACGCCGGCGTCGGGATTACGCGCTCGCGGACCGACCTGCCGGATAACGACAACAACATCTTCGGCTGGTTGGGCAACTCCCACCTGGGGCTGCCGAGCACGCGGACCGTGGACGGCACCGGGCAGAACGGCTGGTTCGGCACGCAGCGCGACGTGGCGGCGATGTCGCTGATCGAGAACGGGCGGCAGACCCACCGGACAACCGGGACCGTTACGGCCAACTGGACACCCAGGCCCTGGTTCACCAACCGGTTCACCGCCGGGGTCGACTGGGTGCGGGAGGAGGACCGGCGGTTCCTGCCGAAGAACACCCGTGGCTCGTACAACGTCAACGTCGGGTCGATTTCGGAAGCGCGTCGTGGGATCGAGCGCTACAGCCTCGGCTACCTCGGCAATGTCGAGCACAATCTCTCGGCGAACGTCGCGTCCACCCTCTCGTTCGGGTTCCAGCTCTCCGAGACCCGGGAAGAACTGGTGTTCGCGACGGGCGAGGGCCTGACGGTCAATTCCAACAACGTCGTCACCGGGGCTTCGCTCCGCTCTGGCGGCCAGACCTGGGAGCTGCAGCGCGGGATCGGCTTCATCAGCCAGCTGCAGGTCGCCCTGAACAACCGGCTCTATGGTCAGTTCGGCATGCGGTTCGACAATGCCTCCTCCTTCGGCAAAGAGTCCAAGTGGGTGGCCCTGCCCAAGGTCGGCGTGTCGTGGGTGGCGAGCGAGGAGCCGTTCTGGAAGTTCGACTTCCTGAACACGTTCCGGCTGCGCGCGGCCTGGGGCTCGACCGGCCGGATTCCCGGGCCGGGGTCGGCCCTGACGACCCTCGCGCCCTCGCCGTTCCTCGATGGGGCAATCGTTTCGCCTGGCGCGGTGCCGCAAAACCCCGGCAACGACTCGTTGCGGTTCGAGCGGGGCGAGGAGTTCGAAGCCGGGCTCGACCTCGGACTCATGAACGACCGCATCGGCGTGGAGCTGACCTACTTCAACAAGGTCAGCAAGGACCTGATCCTGCAGCAGCCACTCGCGCCGTCGCTCGGGTTTACCCAGAATCCGTTCGTGAATATCGGGTCGATGGTCAACAGCGGGCTCGAGATCTCGGTGACGGCGTTGCCGGTCAACACCCCCACGCTGTCTTGGGACCTCCGGCTCGGCGCCAACACGCTGCACAACGAAGTGACTGACATGGGCGCCATCCCGCCGTTTGGCACGCTCAATCGGGTTGAAGAAGGGATGCAGCTCGGGGCATGGGTCACGAATCGGATCCTCAACATCGACGACGCCACCGGCGTGGTGACGGTCACCGAGGCCCGGGAGTTCTTCGGCAATGTGCTGCCGACGTTCGAAGGCAACCTCTCGACTACCCTCACCCTGTTCCGGAATCTCCGGATCTACGGGCTGCTCGACACCAAGCGCGGTCACAAAGTCCGGAACTTCACGGATTTCTTCCGGGAGACCCAGCTGGTCCGGAGCGACAACCGGCTCGACACCTTGAAGCTGAGCCGTCACGAGCGGCTACGGCGGTACGGCAACCCGACGCCTGGCCAGCCGGCCTTCGTGACGCCGACCGGCGTTCCCAAGACCGTGAACGACGTCCAGGAGGCCTACATCCAGGACGGCGACTTCGTTCGGTTCCGCGAGTTCTCGCTGACGTACACCTTGCCGTTTACGGTGGCACGGGCGTTCCGCGCCCAGACCGCGTCGGTCACCTTCGGCGGTCAGAACCTCGCCCTCTGGACGAACTACGAGGGCTACGACCCCGAGGTGGTCTCCAACGCGGGCGCCGCCTTCAACCGGGACGATTTCTTCACCCAGCCGCCGGTGCGGCGCTGGATTGCCCGCGTCAACTTGACGTTCTGAAAGGAGCCTCGACCGATGCGTTACCTCAAGCGATTTGCCAGCACCGCCATCGTGGCCGGGGCCCTCGTCCTTGCCGCCTGCACGAACTGGCTCTCGGTGGACAGTCCAAACGTGATCGACAAAGATGCGCTGGATCCAATTGCCGACGCGACCCTTCTCGCCAAGTCGGCGCAGCAGAACTTCGCCTCCGCCTACGGGCATTTGATCGTGTATTCGTCCTGGTTTGTGGGCGAGACCGACGTGTCCGAGACGTTCCCGACCCGGAACGAATTCGGGCGGCGCGACATCACGATTCAGAACGGGAGTCTTGACACGGACGTCTGGTTCCCGTTGTCCCAGTCGGCGTCCTCGGCGTATCTGGTGCTCGACGCCGTGCTTCCCAATCCCGACGCCAACATCAACTACGCCCGGGCGAATCTCTTCCTGGGCTTCTCCTATGTGTTCATGGCGGAGCAGTTCTGCCGTGGCACGGTGCGGTCCGGGCCGGAGTTGACGACGGCGGCCATGCTCGATTCGGCGGTGGCGCACTTCACGCTCGCCATCACCCGCGCCACCGGGGCCGGCGGCGCAGATACAGTGCTCGCCCACGCCGCACGAGTGGGGATGGCCCGTGCGCATCTTCAGGCCGGACGGCTGCCCGAGGCGATCACGGCGGCCGGCGCTGTCCCGGCTGGCTTCAACTACAACCTCACCTACACGGATGACCTGGCTCAGCGGTTCCGGCTGGCGAACCGGATGTGGTTCTACGTCCGGGACCGTGGCTCGATCGCGGTGGCGCCGATTTGGCGGATCGGGCCGGAGCTGCCGGCACCGACCGTGCAAAACGTCGAACCTCGGCTGCCGTGGCGGGTCACAGCGACCACGGGCGATTTCGCGCCCCAGGACGCCGCGTATGCCAGCGACCGCGGCGTGCCGTATGCCATCCAGCAGAAGTATACGGACTACAACATTCCGGTCCGGTTGGCCTCGAGGCTCGAGGCGGACTACATCGTCGCCGAGGCGCAGGGAACAGCGGCGCAGTTGACGCTGATCGATGTGCGTCGTGTCGCGAACGGCCAGCCGGTGTATGGCGGCGCCGTTGATGCGAACTCGGTGCTGACGGAGTTCTTCACCCAGAAGGGCTTCGACTTCTACCTCGAGGGGAAGCGTCTGGGCGACTTCCAGCGCTATCCCGCCAACATCATCGGGGTGCCGGTGCCAGGGTCGACGTACTGGAAGCCGGGTTTTGCACCGGTGAGCAATAACACCTGCTTCCCGCTCCCGATCACGGAGATCGACAACAACCCGAACCTGAACTAGGTCACCGGACAAAACGCCACAGGGGAAGCCTCGGCTTCCCCTGTTGGCGTTTTTGGCCTGCTGAGTAGAGGAATGCTCACCTACTGAACGAGGACCGTACCCGTCATTCCCGCGTGCTCCGAACAATGGTAGGTGAACGCGCCGGCGCTGTCGAAGAGCACTTCGAACCACCACGTTGGAGCGAGTAGGGCGCTCTGCCACGAGACGCTGTCCGCGACGACGGTGTGCTGCAACGCGCCCTCGTTGGTCCAGCGCACGCTGTTGCCGAGCATGACGGTCACCGTCTCCGGCGTGAAGAAGGTGTCTCGGATGCCCACGAACACCGTGCCGGCCGGTGGCTTGGTGAAATCCTCGGCGCGACACGCGAGCATAGCGAGCGCCGCCGCGATGGCGACGACAACCAGCGCCGAGGCTCTCCGAGTGCCTGACGTCATTCGCGTTCCCGGCCGGGCGGTGGTTCGCCGGAATACGTCCAGATGACGATCACGCCACAATGGGCGGTGCTCGAATGGAACTGCAGCGGCACCCGGGAGGTGCCGCTGTACACCTCGATTGCCGCAATATCCTCAGGTTGAAAGAGGTTGTTGATGCCGATGTCGCCGGTCACGGGGAACGGGACGCCGTCCACATAGTACAGCATCGGACAGGCGCGCGACCCCGACACACGCCCCGTGACCGCCTGGTAGCTGCTGCCCGATGGTCCCCGCACCGGTTGGAGCCGCACGCCGGGCACGCGCCGCAGCACGTCGGTGAAGAGGCTCGGTCGCATTTGCTCGATTTCCTCGCGGGTGAAGAACACCCCCCCGCCGCGTGACCGTCTCTCGTAAAACCCTCGCAGCAACGGGGCGACCGCAGGTTCCGCCGTGACTTCCACCGGCTGCAGCGGAACGGGTTCGGTCTCCAGCTTCACTTGGACGTGCAGTGTCTCTCCATCCTTTACTTGGATGGGGAGCAGCAGCGTCTTGTGTCCGAGCATTCCCACTTGCAGGATTTGAAACCCCGTGGGCAGGTTGGCGAGGTGGAAGCGACCGTCTACGCCGGTGACGGTCACCAGCGTGGTGCCGACCGCGGTGATCCGAGCCTCCACCATGGGAGTCGCAGTCGTGTCTGTGACGGAGCCGGTGACCGTTCCGAGCCGCTGCGCGGCCAGGTGAACAGGCCAAACGAGCAGCAGAAACGACACAGGCGTAGCAACGTAGTGGAGACGAGTGAGGTCCATCTTCACATTCCTAGGACCGAGGGTCCAACCTACGAGATGATAGGTGCCCGCCAACGGTTTCCTTGTCAAGGTTGTCCTCCGCGTGCTCGGGTCGCCAAGGCTAGATTTCGGGTACCATGATCCCATGCGTGGCAATGGGGCTCCTTGCCCAAATTGCTATCCCTGCCCCCCGCGGCTTCGTGAACGACTTCGCCGGGGTCATCGATTCGGCGGCCATCGTCCGGATGGAGGCCACGATCCGGGAGGTACGAGAGAAGACGCAGGGCGAGATCGCCGTCGCCACGCTGGCGGACCTCGGCAATCGCGAGGCAGGAGACATCGCGCTGCAGATTGGCCGACAATGGGGTGTGGGAGCGAAAGGGGAAGCCGGGGACCCCGCCAAGAATCTGGGAGTCGTCGTCCTGCTGGTGCCGCTCAAGAACCACCAGCGTGGAACAGGCCGGATTTTCATCGCGACCGGCCGAGGCGCCGAGGGGTTCCTTCCCGATGCGCGCGTGGGCCGCATCCGGGACGCGATGACACCATATTTTGCCACTGAAGACTACGGCCGGGGCCTCGAGACCGGGGTAGCGCTCCTCGCCCAGGCGTTCGCCGATGAGTTCCACGTGTCGCTGACGAATGCGCCAGCCCCACCTGCGGCCGCGCGGCGCGCGGCGCCCAGGATGCCGCGCATCGTGCCCGGGGCCGTCGTGATCCTGATTGCGATGGTGATACTCCTGGTCTTTCTCACAGCGCGCGCTCGATCCGCTCGCACGGGTCCCGGGCGCCGACGCGGCGGTTGGTGGAGTGGAGGGGGGTTCGGCGGATGGGGGGGCGGAGGAGGGTTCAGCGGTGGGTTCGGTGGGTTCGGGGGCGGTGGTGGCTTCTCGGGTGGCGGCGCGGGAGGACGGTTCTGATGGCCGTGATCAGATCGGTTGAGGAGTTCGGTCAGCAAGTGTCGGCGGCGCTCGGCGGGCGCCTCGTGTCGTTGTTGCTCTATGGCTCGGCCGCGCGCGGTGGCCCGGGAGCCGGGCGGGCATCGATCAACACCCTGCTCATCTGCGATGGGGTGGACGCGCGGCTGTTCGCTGCGCTGGCGCCGCTCGTCGCCGCCTGGGAGCGGGGCGGGCATCCACCGCCGATCGTCTTCTCTGAAACGGAGTGGCGCGCGTCGACGGACGCGTTCGCGATCGAATACGAGGACATTCGCGCCGCCAACCGCGTGGTTACCGGGCGCGATCCGTGGCAGGGAATCTCGGTGCGGCCCGAAGATGTCCAGCGCCAGCTCGAGCACGAGCTGGTCGGAAAATTGGTGCGGCTACGGCAAGGGTACGTCGGCGCGCTGGACGACGGGCCACGGCTGACCCAGATCGTGGCGGCCAGTGCCTCGGGTTTTTTCACGATGCTGCGCACCACGTTGCGGCTCGCAGGCACGCCGGTCCCGGAGACCCCGGCGGAGCTGGTGCTGGCGGCGGCGGCGGTCGTAGGCTTCCCGGCCTCGGACCTGGCGGACGTGGTCGCGCACGTCGAGGGACGCGCGCGGCTCGCGCTTGGGCCAAGCGACTCGCGGGCGGGGGCCTATCTCGAGGCGGTGGCTCGAACCGCCGATTACGTGAACCGATCCTAACCGATCTCGCTCTGTGTCACCCTCTCCGGAACGGAGAGGGGGACGGGGGGTGAGGAGAGAGGGAGTGAACTGATCCATGCATACCGTGCGACGGCTGGTGCCCGTTCTCATGTTGGCGGCGACGGGGTGCGGCTACAACACGATCCAGACCACCGACGAGCAGGTGAGCGCGGCGCTGGCGCAGATCAAGGTGCAGTTGCAGCGCCGCGCCGACCTCATCCCCAACCTCGTGGCGACGGTGCAGGGTTTTGCCAAACAGGAGCGGGACGTGTTCATCGCCGTGGCGGACGCGCGCAGTCGACTCAACGGCGCCATCCAGGCCGGCGACCCGCAGCAGATGGCCGATGCCAACCAGGCGCTGAACGCGCCGCTCGGTCGCTTGCTCGCGATCGTGGAGAATTACCCGCAGCTCAAATCCAATGAAAACTTCCGCGCCCTGCAGGATGAGCTGACTGGCACGGAGAACCGCATCGCCGTGGCGCGCCAGGATTACAACGATGCCGTGAACCGTTACAACGCCTATATCCGGCGGTTCCCTCAGGTACTAACGGCGAAGGTGATCGGGGCGAAGGCGCGGGCGTATTTTCAGGAAACGGCGGGAGCGGATTCGGTGCCGAGGGTGGACTTCGGCCGGTGAGGTTGTTCTAGTCGACGATCGCGTCCGGCATCACGTAGCGAGTCGGATTCACCGGCCTGCCGTTCACCCACACCTCGTAGTGCAGATGCGGGCCGGTGGAGAGCCCCGTGGATCCTACCAGCGCGACGCGTTGGCCGCGCTTCACCCGCGCCCCGCGGCCCACCAGGATCTTCGAGCAGTGGGCGTAGCGGGTCACCACCCCGAAGCCGTGGTCAATGGTGAGGGTGTTGCCGTATCCCTCCGCCCAGCCGACCTCGGTCACGACGCCAGCGGCCGGCGCCTCGATCTCCGCGCCCATCGGCGCCGAGACATCGATGCCTTCGTGTGGGCGCGCCAAGTGCAGGATCGGGTGCACGCGCTCGGCGGCGAACGCGTTGGTGAGCCAGCCTCTGGTCGGCATGATGGACGGCGTGGCGGCCATACGCGCCTGATGCGACGACATCGAGTCGTAGGCTTCGTTGACGGACCGCACCAGAATGTTGGCGCGGCGGATCATCTCATCGACGTCGCTGCGCGCGGCAAGCGCCCGCGCGCCTTGCTGACCCGACGCCGACAGGCTGTCGCGCTCCGACCACGAGCCGGCCGGCCCGCCGATGCCCGCTCGCTGCACGCCGGAATCGGTCGGGGTGAGTCCCGCGAGTAGTCGCAGCTCTTGCGCGCGTTGACTGAATGTCGACAGCGTGTCGTGCAGTCCGGTGAGGCGGTCGCGCATCCGTTCGATTTCTTCGGCGAGCAACCGATTCTCGCGCTCCAACACGCGACTGCGCGTGATGCTGACCCCGCGAGACAAGGCGGCGCCGCCCAGTACGAGGAGCAGGAGCACTAACACGCTCCCGATCCCGACCAGGGCTTTCAGGACTGTCTGCGAAACCACCACGGCGCGGGAGGATCCCGATCCGTGTGGTACCACCATGACGGTCCATTTCGGTTCCGAACTCCGCCGCATCTCGTTTTCCCGCCCGAACTTCGGGCTTCAAGGGAAGCCAATAATAGACCTAGCCCATGTGGTCGTCAACGGCGAGCGAGTGTGAGGCACCTCACAAAGTTTCTGGTAATTTGCGTAGCTACGCCTGTGGGGCGGGTTTAGGGAATAGGGGCGGTGGCTTTTGCACCACCCAACCGGAGGGGTCGAGTCCCTCCACGTCAGCATACCGGACACCCGCGAGCGGTCGGCCGCTGCCCAACGCCTCCCACAAGAGACTCGCCTTCGCTGGCATGAACGGCACGGCGAGGACGGCGAGGCGCCCGACGGTGCGGATCAAGTTCGCGAGCACGGTGCTCAGCTCGGCGTCGCGTCCCTCCTTGGCCAGCTTCCACGGCGCGGTCTCTTCGACGTAGCGGTTGGCACGCATGGCCAACTCGATCAGCGCGGCGGCGCCACGCTCGAGCGCCATCGCGTCCATGGCCTCCGCATAGGCCGCAAGATGTCGGCGGGCGTCCGCGTCGAGAGGCGTGGCGAAATCGCACACATCGCGCGGCACCACGCCGGCGTGATAGCGCTGCACCATCGAGAGCGTGCGGGAGGCGAGGTTGCCGAATGTGTCGGCGAGGTCGGCAATGTAGCGCGCGTCCAACCGCTCCCACGTGAAGTTGCCGTCGTTTTCGAAACCGATCTCGCGCAGCAGGAAGTAGCGCAGCGCGTCGGAGCCATGGCGGGCGATCGCCGCGTCGAGACTCACCGCCGTGCCCGCCGTCTTGCTCAGCTTGGCGCCGCCCCACTGCACGTAGCCGTGCGCCCACACGCGCCGGGGTAGCGGGACGTCCGCCGCGAGCAGCATCGCGGGCCAGATCACGCAATGAAATCGCGTGATCCCCTTCCCAACGATGTGCAGGTCGGCCGGCCATAGCCGCTCATACCCCGGCTCGGGAAAGCCGGTGGCGGAGAGATAATTGATGAGCGCGTCGAACCAGACGTACACTGTCTGCTGCGGGTCATCGGGGAAGGGGATGCCCCAGGGTTGGCGCTGCCGCGAGATCGAAATGTCCTGCAACCCTCCCTCGAGCAATCGCAACACCTCGTTGCGGCGGATCGTCGGCTCGACGGCGAACTCCCCGGAATTGATGAGCTCGAGCAGGCGATCGCGGTACGCGGTCAGCCGAAAGAAGTGGTTCTGTTCCTTGGTCGGCACGAGCTCGAGCGTTGGGTGCTCGACACAGTGCCCATCCACGATTTGGGATTCCTGCTTGAACTCCTCGCACCCGGTGCAATACAGGCCCTCGTATTCCGCCAGGAACAAATCCTCCGGGCGGCGCGCCTGGATACGCTGCAACAGCGCGGTGACGGCTAGGGCGTGCCGTGGTTCGGTAGTGCGGATCCAATCGTCGTGGCTGCAGTCGAGGCGTCGCCAGAACTCGGCGAAGGTATCGGCCATCCGGTCGGCCCACGCCTGGGGCGAGACGTTGGCCTTGGCGGCGGCTTGCTGGACCGATTGGCTGTGCTCGTCCATCCCCATGACGTAGCGCACGTCGTCGCCGCGCAGTCGGCGCCACCGGGCGATGCAATCGGCTCCGACTTTCTCGAGCGCGTGGCCGAGGTGTGGGTCGCCGTTCGAATAGTCGATCGCCGTCGTCAGATAGTACTTAGGCACCGGGAGGGGTGCCTCCGTCGCGTGGGCGTTTGCGACGGCGTCGCCGCCGGCCCTCACCGCGCCTGCTGCCGGAGCCCGGGGTCGTTGGGGAGCCGGGGGGAACGGGGGGGCCGGGAGCGTCTGGGGCGGATGGAGAGGATGTGGCGCCCGCGGGCAGCGCGTCGCCCGCCGCACGCTCCAGCTCCACCTGCAGCTGGTCGAGCGGCACGACGCGGGTGCCCTGGTCCTCGGACCGCAGCGTCACCCGGTCCCGGAAAATGTCCACCGCCAGCACCTTCTCCTGGCCGACTGCGGTGCGGAGCAGCTTCCCTTCCTTAGGAAAGCGCTTGCGGCTCTGCACGTAGAAATCGTGCTCGTAGTGCAAGCAGCAAAGCAGGCGCCCACAGGGGCCCGAGATCTGGGCCGGGTTGAGGGACAGGTGCTGGTCTTTGGCAATCGAGAGATTGACCGGCCGCAGCTCTGGAAGCCAGCTGGCACTGCAGTATTCGCGACCGCACCGTCCGATGCCAGACAGGCGCCGGGCTTCGTCGCGCGCGCCGATCTGACGCAGCTCGATGCGGGTCCGGAACACGCCCGCGAGATCGCGCACCAGGGCGCGGAAATCGACCCGCTGCTCGGCGGTGAAATAGATCGTGAGCTTGCGCCGATCCCATTGCCACTCGGCGTCGGAGACTTTCATCGGGAGGTTGTGCGTACGGACGCGGTCCCGCGTCGCGCGCCGCGCCTCGCCCTCGTCGGCGCGCAGCTTCTCGATCTGCTGGACGTCTTCGCGCGTAGCCCGACGCACCACCTGCCGCGCGACCGTCGCCTCCGCCTCGGGCACGGCGCAGCCACCGCAGCCGCGCGCGCACTTCTTGAGCGCGACCGGGCCGAGCGCCGACACCCGACCCAGGTCCTGCCCTCGCTCCACCTCCACGATCACCGGGTCGTCCAGCGCCAGGGGTTCTGCCACGGACCAGTTGAAATACTCCAACCGGTTCCCCTTGAACCGGACTTCCACGACCGCCTTCATCTCACTTCTCGCTCAGGGTGCCCATTGAGAGGTACTTCTCCTCGCGGCGCTTCAAGAGCTTGTCGATCTTGAAGCGGCGGAGCTCCTGCAGGTGGCGCCGCAGCGACGCCCCCAGGTGCTGCGCCGTCGTGTCGGCGTCCGCATGGGCGCCGCCCGGCGGCTCAGGGATGATTTCGTCGATCACGCCGAGCCGCAGCAGGTCCTGGGCGGTCAGCTTCAGGGCTTCCGCGGCGCGCTCGCGCTGGCTTGCGTCCTTCCACAGGATGGCGGCGCACCCTTCCGGGGTGATCACCGAGTAGACCGAGTTCTCGAGCATCACCACTCGGTCGGCGAGTCCCATCGCGAGCGCGCCACCGGAGCCTCCTTCGCCGATCACCGCGGTGATGATGGGCGTGGGCAACGAGGCCATCACCAGCAGGTTGCGCGCGATCGCTTCCGCCTGGCCGCGCTCCTCGGCCGCCAGGCCAGGATAGGCGCCGGGCGTATCGACCAGTGTGATCACCGGAGCGTGAAACTTCTCGGCGAGCTGCATCAATCGCATGGCTTTCCGGTACCCTTCGGGGTGCGCCATGCCGAAATTGCGCTTGAGGTTTTCCTTCGTGTCCCGCCCCTTCTGGTGACCGATTACCATCACCGACGCCCCATCGAGTCGCGCCCAGCCACCCACGATCGCGGGGTCGTCGCGGAACAGGCGGTCGCCGTGCAGCTCCACGAAATCGCTGAAAATGGCGCGCAAGTAGTCGATCGTAGAGGGGCGCCGGGGGTGGCGCGCGACCTGGACGCGCTGCATCGGTGTCAGGTTGCGGTAAATCTCGGCGCGCAGCTCGCCCAGCTGCTCCTCCAATGGTGCGAGGTCAGCCGCCTGCTCGCCACCGTTCTTGCGCAGCTCTTCGATCTGCTTCTCGATCTCGAGCAGCGGACGCTCGAAATCGAGGCTGTAGGTCGCCATCGGCCTAGCTCGCTTTCACTAAATAAACGCGGTCCGCGCCGAGGATTCCGCGCAACGCGCCCAGCAGCTCGTCGTCCGGCTCCACCCGCAGCGTGCGACTGCGCAGCCGCGCCGTCAGGACCGTGCCTCCACCGCCACCTCCCCCGTTCGACCCTTCCCACTCCACCAGCACGGGGGCCGGTCCGGGGTGTGCGGCGCACAGCGCCGCCGCCGCCCGCGCGGCGTCCGGGTCGGGCGGAGTCGACGCGTTCCAGCGCAGGGCCAGCCCGACCTGGCCGTTCGTCTTCAAGTCATCGAGCGGGCGCGCTACCTCCACGATGAACGGTGCCGCGTCCTCGCCCCGATCACGCGCGCTGAAGGTGCCCGTGAGGAGCAGCGCGCTATCCGGACGGATCACGACGTTGAGCCGCGCCCACGCCTCCGGGAATACCAACGCCTCGGCGGTGCCGTGAAAATCCTCCAGGACGAGCCGCGCGTACTCGGCGCCGGACTTCTTCGAGACCTGCCGCTTCACCACCGTGACGACCGCGGCGATCGTGACCTTCTGGTCGCTCCAGGTACTCAGGGTCGCGGTCGTCCGGGTCCCGAAAAGCTCCACCTCCGCGCGGTACTTGGCGAGGGGGTGCCCGGAAATGAAGAAGCCGAGCACCGCTTTTTCGCGCGTGAGACGGTCGTGCTCGCTCCAGGCAGGAACTTCGGGGAGGGTGAGGGACGGCCGCGGCACTTGGGCGTCCCCGCCGAACAGCCCGACCTGACCCGACTCACGCTCCTGCTGGCGCACCTGCGCCTCCCCGAAGGCGTGCTCTACGGCGGCGATGAGCTGCGCCCGGTGCCCCCCGAGTGAGTCGCAGGCCCCGGCGTCGATGAGTGCCTCGAGCACGCGTTTGTTGCACAGCCGCAGATCGATGCAGTCACACAACCCGACGAGCGAACGGTAGGGCTCCGCCGTGCGGCCGGCGAGGATCGACGCGATGGCGCCCTCACCCACGTTTTTCACGGCTCCCAGCCCGAAACGGATCCGCGAGTCGCCTACGACCGTGAACTTGAAGCGCGATTCGTTCACGTCGGGCGGCAGCACCTCGAGGCCCAGCTCCCGTGCGGCGTTGATGTAGAGGACGACCTTGTCGGTATTCCCGATCTCGCTCGAGAGCAACGCAGCGAGAAACTCAGCCGGGTAGTGCGCCTTCAGCCACGCGGTCTGGTACGAGAGGATGCTGTACGCGACCGAGTGCGCCTTGGGGAACCCGTAGCGGCCGAAGGTTTCGATCTGCGCGGCGATGTCCTCGATCACGCGGCGCTCGTGCCCGCGCGCCACGGCTCGCTCCACGAACGGGCCCAGCTCCCGTTGGAGCAGCTCCTTGTCTTTCTTGCCGACCGCTTTGCGGAGCACGTCGGCTTCTGCCAGGCTGTAGCCCGCCAAGACGTTGGCGATCCGCATCACCTGTTCCTGGTACACGATCACGCCGTACGTCGGCTCGAGCACTTCCCGCAGCGCCTCGAGCGCATAGCGCACCTGCTCCTCCCCGCGTTTCCGCCGGATGAAGACGAGATGCATCCCCGAGTCGAGCGGGCCCGGGCGCAACAGCGCGTTGGTCGCGACGAGGTCGTCGAAGCGGTCGCACTTCATCTGTCGCAGGCAGTCGGTGGCGAGCGGTGATTCGAACTGGAACACCCCCGCGGTGCGGCCCGACCGCAGCAGCCGGTACACCTCCGGGTCCTCGAGCGGCAGGTGGTCCATATCGAGCGCCACTCCGTGCCGTTCCTGCACCATCTGCACGGTGTCGTGAATCACCGTCAGCGTCTTCAAGCCGAGCAGGTCGATCTTCAGCATGCCGACCTTCTCGAGCGCCACCATGTCGTACTGGGTGATGATCGCGTCGTCGTCCTGGCTCGGCGACAGACAGACCGGGACGTAGTCGGTGAGTGGGCCCGGCGCGATCACGACGCCCGCGGCGTGGACCGAGGCATGACGCGCCAGGCCCTCGATGCGGCTGCCGAGCTCGATCACCTTGCGGACCCGCTCGTCCTGGAGGGCGATGGCCTTCAGCTCGGGCACCTTCTCCGCCGCCTCGGCCAGCGACCACATCGCGGCCGGGCCGGCGGGGATGAACTTGGTGGTTCGGTCCACCTCGCCGATCTCCAGGCGCAGCGTGCGCGCGACGTCGCGAAACGCGGCACGCGCTTTCAGCGTGCCGAACGTGATGATCTGTCCCACCGATTCGCGCCCGTAGCGTGCGCGCACATACTCGATCACTTCGCCGCGGCGCTCGAAGCAGAAATCGAGGTCGATGTCTGGCATCGAGATCCGTTCGGGGTTGAGAAACCGCTCGAACAGGAGATCGAACGCGAGCGGGTCGACGTTGGTGATCCGGAGGGCGTATGCGACGAGCGATCCGGCCGACGAGCCGCGACCCGGCCCCACCGGAATGCCACGATCGCGCGCCGCCTTGATGAGGTCGTAGACGATGAGGAAGTAGCCGGCGTACCCGGTGCGCGAGATGACGTCCAGCTCGAACGCGAGTCGTTCCGCCACCGGAGGGGGTAATGGCTCACCGTAGCGCTCGGCGGCACCCAGATTGGCGAGGTGGACCAGGAGTGCGTTGTCGCTCGCGAACTCCGCGGGACGCGGGTACTGCGGCAGGAAGTAGCGCTTCTCGAAATCGAGCTCGCACAACCCCGCGATCCGCGCCGTCTCGGACAATACCTCCGGGTGGTCCGGGAACAGCGGCTTCATCTCCTTCTCCGACTTGACGTAGCTCTCCTGTCCGAAGAAACGGAATCGCTTTGGGTCGTCGAGGTCCTTGCCGGTGCCGATGGCGAGGAGCACGTCGTGCGCCTCGGCGTCCCCTTTCATTAGGTAGTGCGCGTCGTTCGTCGCCACCACGGGGAGGCCGAGTTCCTGCGCCAACCGGAACACGCCGCTGGTGACGAGCTGCTCGTCCTCAATCCCGTGGTTCTGCACCTCCAGCCAGAACCCGTCCGGACCGAACAGGCTGGCGAAGTAGGTGGCGCTCGCTTTGGCGGCTTCATAGTTCCCTTGCCGCAGGTACAGGGCGACCTCCCCACTGAGGCAGGCAGCGAGGCAGACGACGCCGTCCTTGTGGCGCTCCAGGACCTCGCGGTCGATGCGGGGTCGCCGGTAGAAGCCCTCGAGAAAACCGATCGACGAGAGCTTGACGATGTTCTGGTACCCGATGCGGTTCTTGGCGAGCAACACGAGATGCGAATAGGGACCTGGGGCCTCGGGGACTTTCTCGCGCAGCCGCCGGCTGCCGAACGCGAGGTATGCCTCGAAACCGAGGATCGGCCGGACTTTGCGCGCTTTCGCTTCCTCGTAGAAGGTCCAGGCGCCGTGCAGGTTGCCGTGGTCGGTAATGGCGAGCGAGTCCATCCCCAAGGCCACGACCCGGTCCAGCAGCTCCGGGATCCGGTTCGCGCCGTCGAGGAGAGAGTATTCGCTGTGCGTGTGGAGATGAACGAACGCCATCGTCGCCTTGTGCTGCTGAGGCGCGCCGCCGTCAGCCTGGGGTGCGTCGGAGGCCCTCGGCCGGAAGGGCGGGCCGGGGGATCGCTGCGGAAGATACCGGCACCGTTTTGCATTGTCAAAACCCGTTGTCGCGCCGAAATTTGGGCCACCCATGCGCTCGCTAGTTTCGCTGCTTCTACTCGGCCTCGCGTTGGCTCTGCTACATCGATTCACGGCGACGGCGCCGCTCGCGGCGCGTGCAGCTCTCGCGCTCGGGGCAATCGTGGTGCTGGCGGAGCTCGCCGGCCACCTGGCCGCACGCTGGCGGCTGCCGCGTGTGTCGGGATACGTGGCCGCCGGCATCGTGTTCGGACCCGCGTGGCTCGGACTGGTGCGCGCGGACGAGGCGGAAGCGCTTCGCCTCGTGAGCGATGCCGCCATCGCGCTGTTCGCGCTCCGCGCCGGGTTGGCGATGCGCGGGTCCTCGAGTCCGATGGACGGCGTGGGGCGTTACCTCACGACCTCCGTGGTCGTGCCGTTCGCGCTCACCGCCGCGGTCGTGTATTCGGTCCATCCGTGGTTTCCGCTCACGGTGCATCAGCCGTCGCGCGATGCGTTGGCGGTGGCGCTCGTGCTCGGCGCCCTCACCGTCGCCGCAGCGCCCGGTCTGGCATGGGCCACTCTCGCCGATGCTCCCGGCGGTCCGCTGGGCGACACCTTGCTGCGGCTCCATGTGTTGCGTGACATCACGGCGGTCCTGCTGTTCACCGTCGTCTTGGCGCTGGTCCGCCCGCTCGCGAGCGCGGGAGCGGTGCACCCAATGGCGTTCGGCGCACCGCTGGTCACCCTGGGTGCGTCGGTGGTCGCGGGAGCGATCCTGGCGTGGCTCGCAAGTCGCTACCGACGCCTCCTTGGGTTGGATCCGGGGATTTTCCTGGTGGCGGTAGCATTTGGCGCCGCCCTGACCGAGTGGTTGGGGCCGGCGGAGGTGACGTTGACCGCGTTGATCGCGGGACTCGGACTGGCTCGTTGGGACGATGAATCGGCGCAGCCGTTGCGCCGCCATCTTGACGCCCGCGGCGTCGCGCTCGCCGCGGTCGCGTTTGCCTTGGTGGGGGCCCGCTTCGACCTGTCCGGTCTGCCCAGTCTCTGGCCGTGGGTCCCGCTGTTGGTGGGCCTGCGGGCAGTTGGCCTTTATTGGGGTGGGCAGTGGGCGGGGCGGAGTCCCTTGGTGACGGACGCCCTTGCGCACAACGGGTGGTTGGGCCTTATCTCGCAGGCTGGAGTGGGCGTGTTGCTGGCGGGTGCGGGACGCCGGGCGTTCCCCGAGTGGGGTGTATCATTCGAGGGGTTGGTGGTAGCAATGGTAGCGGTGCACGCGGTGGTCGGTCCCATCTGCATGCGCTGGGCCCTCGCCCGGCGTCCGGCACTCATGCAAGGAGTCACCGGTGGGTCATAGGGTGAAGCGGATCCGGTGGGCGACCGTCGCGGCGCTCGGCGCGGTCGCAGGGTGCGATGGCGGTAGCGGCTCAGGGCCTGTGCCGGTGCCCGCTTGTAGCACCAGCGGGGGGCAGGCGGTGAACCTCCCCATTGTCGGGGCCTATCAGGCGCTGCCCCCGCTGGCGAATGCGGGCTGCTTCACCTTCACCGGCAATACCTCGCCGACGAACCCGGTCGAGTATCTCCTGGTGGCGCAGTTGGCAACGGACTCGCCGGGCACCTCCGCCCCCTTCATCTTGGACGGTGATACGCTGCACACCGCCCTTGCTGCGCAGGGAGCCGCGATGTCGCGCGGCAGCCTGGGACTTCCAGAGCGATTCCACGACTTCCTCCGCCTCCAGGAACGTTCGCACTGGGCGGGGATGCCCCCGGCTCCGCGTTCCGGCGCGCCGGGATCCGCGCGAGCCACGAGCCCACCCCCGGCGGTCGGGGACGTGCGGTCCTTTAGTGTGTGCGCCACGACCACCTGCTCGAGCTTCCAAACCGTAAACGCCACGGCCAAAACGGTGAGCGGCCACGCAGCGATTTTTCTCGACAACGCCGCACCCGCCGGCGGTCTCACGCAGGCCGGTCTGGATTCCCTGGGTGCGCTGTTCGACTCACGCCTGTACGCGCTCGATACCACCGCGTTCGGCCGCGAGTCGGACATCGATGGCAACACCGTCGTCATCGTGCTGATGACCAATGTCGTGAACCGGCTGGTGACCCAGCAGCAATGCACGACCCAGGGCTTCATCGCCGGGTTTTTCTTTGGCGCCGACATCGATCCGTTCTTCGCTACGGATCCGCGCGTGAACCATGGCGAAGTGTTCTACTCCATCGTGGCGGACCCGAGCGGGACCCTGTCGTGCGCGCACAGCCCGAGCCAACTGCAGCGGATCGTCCCGGTGACCTTCGTCCACGAGTTCCAGCATATGATCAGCTATAACCAACACGCGCTGGTGCGAAGTGGGGAACCGCAGGACCTCTGGCTCGACGAAGGCATGTCGCATTTCGCCGAGGAGCTGGCTGGCCGGAGCTTCCTGCCGGCGGACCAGACAAGCTTCTCGAACTACGTCATCGGCGACCTACTGAACGCCTATCGGTACCTCGATTCCACCAGCACGCACTTCCTCGTGTTTTCGAGCGGGATCGGATCGCTCGCCGAGCGCGGTGCCGTGTGGCTGTTCGTTCGCTACATCACCGACCAGTTTCGCTCGGACACGAGCTTCGCCGCCACCGCGGCGTTCACGCGCACGCTCGTCCAAACGTCGCTGCTGGGTGGGGCGGCTGTGGAGGACGCGACGGGCACGCCCTTTGCCACGCTGGCCGGGCGCTGGGTGCTCGCGAACTATGTGTCGGACCTGCCTGGGTTCATCGCCCCGACGGAGCTGCAATACACCTCGTGGGACTTTCGGGTGACGTACGCGTCGCTCAACTCGCAGTCCCCGAGCAATTTTCCCAAGCCATTCCCGCTCACCCCGCCGGCCAGCGGCGGGAGCGCCGTTTCGCTGAGCGGGACCCTCAGGGCAGGATCCGGCGCGTACGCGCTCGCCCAGCAGGGTCCCTCTCAGCCTGGCTTCACGTTGCTGTTCTCCGGCCCGGGCGGCGCGGCGTTGCCGGCCGCCCTGGTTCCGAGACTGAACGTCATTCGGATCAGATAGCACGTGAAGCCTGGAGGAGCGGGGACCGGTCTAGCTCGATGCCTCTCCGGGTCGTTGCTCTGCGGAATCCTTCTGGCGGGCGGACTCGGCGCGCAGGCCGAAGGGAGCGTGGTCGCTTCCCTCCCCGGGTCGACCCGTTCAGCCGGACTCGGCGGCGCCGGCGTCGCGCTGATCGGCGACGCGGGGTCGATGTTCGCGAATCCCGCGGGGATTGCGGCCATTCACCACCTCGCGCTCGAGGCGTCGTATGAGCCGTACCTCGCCGGCACCCGGTACTCCACGGCCGCCCTGGCATTGCGCACCGGGCGGATTGCCTGGGGGTTTGGCGCGCAGGCACTCGACTACGGATCCGAGCCGATCATCGTTCCCGACCCTGCCACCGGTGGGAGGCGCGGGATGCAGACCGGCGGCAGCTTCAGGGCGACCGACGTGCTGGCGATGTCGGCGGTGGTCTACCGGCGTGGATTCATCGCCGTGGGAGCCACCGGCAAATATGCGCGCCAGCAGATTGGTGCCTGGTCGGCCGACGCCTGGGCGGGTGACGTCGGTCTGGCGATCGCCGTGTTCGACATTCTGGCTTTCGGCGTGAGCGTGCAGAATTTGGGCGGTAGTTTTGGGGGTGGCACGGACGCGCGGCTGCCGCGATGCACTCGGGCCGGGTTCACGATGAACTACGTCGACCCCGCAGGCACGTACCGCTTGCTCACCACCATCGAAGGGCAGTGGCCCGCCGGCGCCCCGGCGCTTCTCGTGACGGGCGTCGAGGGCGGGGTGGTGACCCGCGGCGTCGGTCTCGTGGGACGGTTGGGCTACGGCACACAGTCGCCCACGAGCGCGGCGTCGCGCTGGACGGCGGGTGGCGGCCTGGAGCTGCGCCGGCTGCACCTCGACTACGCCTATCAGAGTTTTGCCTTGCTGGGGGGCGGGACGCACCGCGTCGGTATCCGGTGGGCGCCCTAACGCAGCGCCGCCGTCCTCGCTGGGGGCGCATCCTGCGCCGCCTCGCCGCCGGATTCGTCATCGGCGTGCCGCTGACGCTGGGAGTCGCCCTCGTGGTCTCGGCCGACGCCCGCTACCTGGCGCGCGCGGGGTTCGAGGAGGCGCGCATCCTGCTCAAGCGCCGGCCGATCTCCAGGCTCGTCGCCGATTCAACCCAGTCTGCCCCGCTACGCCAGCGGCTGCGTCTCGTGCTTGCAGCGCGAGCCTACGCCGCTGACTCCCTGCACCTTGCGGTGGGGGAGACCTTCACTACTTACGTCGATGTGGGGCGCGACACCCTGCTGCTGGTAATCTCGGCCGCCCGGCGCGACCGCTTACGCGCCTACACGTGGACGTACCCGATCGTTGGAGTGGTTCCCTACAAGGGATTTTTCAACGCCGCGCGGGCGCGCGAAACGGCCGCCGAATTGGAAGCGCAGGGGTACGACGCCTACCTGCGACCGGCGGGTGCCTTCTCGACGCTGGGCTACTTCTCTGATCCGCTGTTCTCCACCGCGCTGGACCGTGACACCATGGAGCTCGTCGCGACGGTGATTCACGAGCTGGCTCACAACACCTTGTACGTGAAGAGCCAGACCCCGTTCAACGAGAGTTTCGCCAGTTTCGTGGGTTATCGCGGCGCCGAAGCGTTCTTCCTCTCGCGCCAGGATACCGCGGACGCCCGGCGCGCTTCGGCGCGCTGGGGCGATGAGCGCACCCTGGACGTTTTTTGGGCGGAGCTGGCGCGCCGGCTCGATTCGGCGTTCGCCGAGGCATCGTCGCCGGCGGCGGTCGCGGCGGCCCGCGCCACGCTGTTCGATTGGGGTCGCGCCCAGCTCACGGGATCCGTGGGCCAAAGCCTCGAGACGTACGATTGGCGCTGGTTCGCCCAGGCGCCGCTCAACAATGCCGTGGTGATCGCGCAGCGGATCTACCGTGAGAACCTGAACCTATTTGACGAGTTGTACGCGGAGCACCACGGCAACGTTCCCGAGACGATCCGGGCGATCCAGGTCCGAGTGCTCACGCAGCCGGATGGGGATCCCTATCGGGCGCTGTATTCGCGGGGGGGAACCCCGCCCTAGTCTTGCCTCAGCCGATCTGCAGGCGGCGTGTGTGCAGGCGGGACGCCGGATGCAGGGCCTCGGCGAGCGCATGCGCGACACCGGGAATGGTGCTGGCGCGTATGCCACCCTCAGTCAACACGCCGGTGAGGTCGACCAGCACGGCTGCCGGTGCGGTTTCGAGTGGGTGCTCCAGCGTGAAGACGAGGCCCGCATCGCGCTCCGCGATGGCGGCGGCCATCTCCCCCCATCCCGTTTCGACCGATAGCGGCCGCAGCGCCGCGAGGAGCGGCACGGCGACGGGATCGAACTCCGTGCGGGTGCCGAGGGGCGTGTCGACGAGCTCGGCGAGCGTGGTCCAGATGGGCAGGGTGGGTCCAACTGGAATCACCTGGCCAAAACGCCAGCCGCGATCTTCCGCGAGCTCCGCGAGCGCCCGTACCAAGGCTTCGTCTCCAGGGGCGACCGGCCCCGGCCGGGGCGCCAGCACGCTGGCTCCTGTGTCCGCAAACCACCGTTCGGCGGGGGGCAGCTCGTCGGGCCTACGCGGCGCGTACGCGGCATAACGACGCGTCGTCAGAATCTCCTGCTCGGCCAGGGTGCGCTGCTCGTCGTGCTCGGCTGACTGCGCCGCGCCTTCGAACGCGACCTCCGCCGCCTCGTACCGCCCCGCGTCGCGCAATATACGGCCACGCAGCTTCAGCGTTTCGGTGTGAGGGTCGAGCGCGAACGCGCGGTCCAAGGCCAGGAGCGCCCGGTTCCGATCCCCGAGCCGATAGGCGGCCCACCCGAGCTCGTGCCACACCAACCCGAGATCGGGGTCGGACTCGACCGCGCGCTCGAGCACGCCCAGTGCATCGCGAAAGCGCCCCAGCTCGATCAGCGCTGCGCCGGTGAGTGCGAGCGCGAACGCGGAGTCCGCGAACTGCACCTGTGCGGCCTCGGCGACGCGGAGCGCTTCATCGGTGCGGCCCTGACCGCGCAGGAGCTCGAAATACTCCGCCCAACACGGCTTGAGATCGGGTTGCTGCGCGAGCACCTCGCGATACGCGATCTCGGCATCGCCGGTGCGTCCCTCGCGCGCCAGCCAGCGGGCCCGCGCCATCGCTCGCTCGCTTGGCGCATCCGGGAACAATTCGTACGATGCGGTGGTGCGCATGCGGCAAATGTACGCCCTGCTCGCACGCTGGCTAGCCGCACCCTCCCGACACTAGATTGTCGCACTATGGATCAGGATCGGTTGCTGCGCGATTTGTCGGAGTTTCTCCGGATACCTTCGGTGTCTACGCTCCCGGCGTACGACGCCGATTGCCGGCGCGCGGCGGAGTGGGTCGCGCGCGACCTGCGTCGCCTCGGGTGCCGCGATGTGCAGTTTCTCGGCAGCGACACGCACCCGGTTGTCTGGGGCGTCGGCCCGGAAGTTCCCAATGCGCCTTCGCTGCTCATCTACGGCCACTATGACGTGCAGCCGCCGGATCCGGTCAACGAATGGACCGCACCGCCGTTCGAGCCGACGGTACGCGATGGCCGGCTGTACGCGCGTGGAGCTGCCGATGACAAGGGGCAGGTGTTCTGCCTGCTGCGGGCGATCGAGGCGTCGGGCGCGCCGCGCGTCAATTTCCGCTTTCTGATCGAGGGCGAAGAAGAGTACGGCAGCAAAGTGCTGTTCGACGTGCTGCGGCGCGAGCCGGCACGGACGCAGGCCGACGTCGCGCTGGTGGCCGACATGTCATACGTCGCGCCGGGCTGGCCGGCCGTGTACACCAGCTTGCGCGGAATGTGTTATGCCGAGATCACCGTGCGGACGGCGAAATCCGATCTGCACTCCGGTGAATACGGTGGCGCGGCACCCAACGCGCACGAGGAGCTGTGTCGCCTGTTGGTGCGTCTGAAGGGACCCGACGGGCGCATCAAGATCCCGGGACTGTATGCGGCGGTAAAGCCACCGACGTCGGCCGAGCGCGCGGCCTGGAAACGCTTGCCATTCAAGGAGAAGGACTTCCTGAAGCGCCGCGTGCAGGCGAAAGCACTCACGGGGTTGCGGAAGTACTCCGTCCTCGAGCGACTCTGGGCCCTGCCGACCTTCGAGATCCATGGCATCACCGGCGGGTTCACCGGGGTAGGCGCGAAGACCGTGATTCCTGCGGAGGCGACGGCCAAGGTGAGCCTGCGACTCGTGCCTAATCAGAAGATGAAGGCGGTCGAACACCAGCTCGCCGCGGCCGTGAAGCGATTCGCCCCGCCGTACGTGACCGCCACCGTTCGCTTTCTGCACGGCGCCGACCCCGCCCGCATTCGGATCGACCATCCCGCCTTCAAGTTGCTCGACCGCGCGTTTCGTGACGTCGTGGGGCGCGGGACCGTGCCCGCCCGGGCCGGAGGGTCGATTCCCGTCGTGCCGGCCCTCGGCGCCCGGGGTGCTCCCGTGCTGCTGACGGGGATCGGCCTCCCGGACGACCGGCTGCACGCGCCCGACGAAAAGCTCGATCTCAAGCAGTTATGGGACGGGATCAAGGTATTTGGGCGGTTCTACGAACTGCTCGGTGAATCAAAAGGCGTAAGGAGCAAATCGTAAGGGGGGGAAAGCGTATGGAGGAACCGTAGCAAACTACGCCGTTCTCCCTACGTCTTTGCCCATACGATGTTCTCTCTACGCCTTCCGTCTGTGTGACGAAGTGCACATCCTCCCCATTCCGTCGTCTCTATATTGACCAAACCATGCATCGCTCCCTGTTCCTCGCCGGGTTCGGCTACCTCGCCGTCTGTGCCGCCGTCGTCGTGCGCTACGAGCCGCGCGCCCCGACACCGGCCCCGCAGACCGCCCCAAGCATGGTCCGGTTCGACGGCCCGGCCGATCAGTGGTTCGCCGCCATCAAGCCGTTCTGCAACGCGGTGGAAGTCGAGATCTTCCAGCGCGAGCACCCCGCACCCGCGACTGTCGAGGGGCAGGGGTACAGTGCGGCCTGCTACGCCCTCGGTGGGAGAATCGCCGCCGCGCGCGAGGTGATCGACCGCCTTCGCGCAGAGGACCGCTATCGGGCCGCCGGGATCGTGTTCGACGTCGCGCACCCCGTGGCCGACGCCGGTGACGACCGCTCCGCCGGACCGATCATGGAGCTGGTGGTGGACTACTGGCCCGACAACTACATGGCCTTGTACCACGCCGGCATGTCTGAGTTCGCGCTCGGTCAAACCGCGCTTGCCCGTTCGCACCTCGAGTCGTTCCTGTCGCTCTACCCCCAGGACGACGGCTGGACTCGCAACGCGCGGGACGCCCTCGCGCGTCTGCGCTAGTCCTCCGGCCGGACATCCGGTGGCCGAACCCACGTATCTCGCCGCCGGTACGGTCCTGCAGGATCGCTACGAGATCGCGGGCGAGCTTGGTCGCGGAGGGTATTCGGTCGTGTACCGGGCGCGGGATCGGCGCATCGGGACCGATGTGGCGATCAAGCTGCTCGTGCCCCCTCCGGCGGCCGCGCGGCTTGCCCGCGAGCGCTTGCGCCGCGAGGTGCAGGCTGTTCGCCAGCTGAACCATCCCAACATCGTCACGGTCTACGACGTCGCGGACGACGGGCCGTGGAGCTTCGTGGTGATGGAGCACGTTCCCGGCCCCGATCTCGCGGTGCGCATCCGCGACCGCGGACCGCTCGATCCCGACGCGGCGGCGCGCCTCGGACGGGATGTGGCCGCCGCGCTCGACGCGGCCCACCGCCGCGGCATCCTGCACCGTGACGTCAAGCCGCAGAATATTCTCCTTGATCCCGACGGTCGGGCCCGTCTCACCGATTTCGGCTCCGCGCGGCTCGCCGGGATGGCGACGGTGACCCAGACCGGTGGGCTCGTCGGGACCCTGGCGTACGCCGCTCCCGAGGTCGTAGCCGGCGCGCGCGGCGACGCGCGCGCTGACTGCTATGGCCTGGGGTTGACGCTGTACTTCGCGCTGCTGGGGGTTCTCCCGGAGCGTACCACGCTGCGCACGGGGCCCACGCCCGAGCCGAACGGCTATCACCCCCGCGGCCCTCGGGCGGACGTACCCGTTTGGCTCGATGCAGCCGTGGCTCGCGCCACCGCGTCGGATCCAGACGACCGCTTCCCCTCCGTGATGTTGCTCGCCGCCTCGCTCATCCCGGAGAATCGGGACGCCCTGCTCCCGCCGCCGCCGAAGGGGACCTGTGTGTTTTGCCGTGCCACCGAGCCGTTCGGACTGGGCGTATGCCCGCGTTGCGCACGACGGGCCAGCGGCGACGATGACGTGCTCGTGTTCGTCGAGCGCACGACCCCCGGCCCGGCGCGGGAGGCCGTTCTCGAACGGTTGCGAGAGCGAATCCCCGCGGCACGGGCGGCCGGTCATGAGGCGGCGGCCGGCGGCGAGCGGCCGCTGCTGCGGGTCCCGGCCAACGCGGGTGGGCGGGTGATGGAGCTGCTGGATGCCCACGGTATCCCGGCGCGCACTGAGGCGCTGACCAATCGCTGGCGGGCGCAGGTACCGGCGTCGATCGCGGCGTTGGCGGGGGTGGTGGCGACCGCGGGCACCGCGGCCGGGGTGGCGGCCGCGGCGCCCGTGTTGCTCATCAGCGCTCCCGTCATGGCCGCGGGGCTCGCCAGCGTCGCGGCGCTGGGGCGGCGCACTCCGGTGTGGAATCCGCCGCCCGCCGCCCGCAGCGGGTTGCCGGCGGATGTCGAACGGGATGCCGTCCGGACCCTCGCCGCGCTTCCCACGGGATCGGCGCGCCGGCTGCTGATCGACCTGCTACGTCGGGCGAGTGCGATGCCCGGGGCGGTCGACCTCGTCGGACCATTGGTCATCGCGGCCTGCGCGGCCGCTCGTGAGCTGGCCGCGCTCGAGCTGCACCTCGATGCGTTCGACACGGAACGAGAGCGCTTGGCCGACCCGTCCGCCGGGTGGCTGGATGCCCTGGCACGGTGCGAGCGTGGCCGGGACGCGTTGGTGCAACGGTTGCTCGATGCAACAGCGACGCTCAGCCGCGTGTCCGGGGATTTCGCCTTGCGCGCGGCGTCGCCTGCGGCATCGCTTGCGGATTTGACGCGAGAGCTCGATGCGGAGAGTCGGTTACAGGCCGAAGTAGCGAGGGAAGTGACCGAGCTGCTGACCTAGGCGCCTCGCTTGCTCGCGTTTCTCAACCGGTTGATGTCGTGTTGGGAAAGACCCCGCCCTCCATATCGCTCTTCCGTCCACGGATCCCCGCGCATGTGATAGCCGTTCTGCTCCCAGAAACCGGGCACGTCCTCGTCGAGCAAGGTGAAGCCGCGCACCCATTTGGCGCTCTTCCAGAAGTAGAGGTGTGGCACGAGCAACCGGGCCGGCCCGCCGTGCTCTGGCGTCAGCCACTCGCCGTCATGTTTGAAGGCGACCATGTTTTCCGGTCGGTCGAGATCGGTCAGTGAGATGTTCGTCGTGAACCCCTGCTCGGCGGATACGAGGCAAAACCGCGCGGCGGGCTTCACCGTTGCGCGCTCGAGCAGGCGTTGCACCGCTACCCCTTCAAAGGTGTTGTCGAATCGACTCCACGTCGTGACGCAGTGGATGTCACAGCGCACGGTGGTGCGCGGCAGGGCGAGCAGTTCATCGTAGGTCAGGGTCAGCGGCTGCTCCACCAGTCCGTCGACGGCGAACGACCAGGTCGCGGTGTCGACACGCGGCACGAGGCCGTAGTAGAGGACAGGCCATTTGGTCGTCAGGATCTGGCCGGGAGGCAGGCGATCCGTCATGCGGTGTGGCTCGGCGCCTCCGCTGCCCGGAGCTGCTCGACGGTGGTGGGTGACGCGGTGACGGTGAACGCCTCCTCGAAGCCGCTCACAACCGCGGCCACCGTCTGAGCCCACAACGACCCTTCCCCCATCCCTCTTCCTCCTTCCCGTTCAACAGACGTCATCACCACCCCCTGGATCCCGCACGGCACGATCCGGTCGAAGTGCGCGAGGTCGGTGGTGACGTTGAGCGCGAAGCCGTGCCAGGTGACCCATTGCTTCACGTGCACCCCGATGCTTGCGATCTTGCGTCCTCGCGTCCACACGCCGGTATGGCCCGCGTGGCGCTCGGCGGGGATGCCAAGGCCCGTCAGCGCAATGATGAGCGCCTGTTCGAGGGTGCGAAGATACCAGTGCAGATCCTGCTTGTAGTTGGCGAGGTCCAGGACCGGATAGCCGACGAGCTGCCCGGGTCCGTGGAACGTGACGTCGCCGCCGCGCTCGACTTCGAACACCTCGATGCCATCGGGACGAATCAGATTGGCCTGGTGCGAAGTCCGGCCGAGGGTGACGACGGCGGGATGCTCGAGCAACACCAGGACGTCCTGTGGGAGGCGGTGGGCGATTCGGTCCTGCGCCAGTCGACGTTGCCAATCGAGCGCCTCAGCGTACGGCACGCGTCCGGCTTGCACGACCTGCAGCACACGATCGCTCATGCGGACGCGCGCGTGGCCCAGCGACTGCCCGCGACTCCGAAGGCGACTGCCGCGACACCCCAGACAATGAGGCCGGGCAGACCGAGCAACCGATCGGCGATTGCCCCGAGAAAACCGATCAACAGTCCACCGATGGCTGAGAGGACGGCGATCACGCCGCGCTGCCACAGGTTGTCGATGGCGCGGCTGCGGCGCCACCCGAAGAACGCGCCCAACCCGATGGTCGCGAACAGGCCGTAGAACAACGGGTCGGGTGCCGCCTCCCGATACGCGACGTTTTCGAGGTGTTGGCGCAACAGGCTCACCAGCATCTGGGCCAGCGTACTCACCGCACCGCCCAGCCCGATCCCGGTCGCGAGCGCGCCGAGCCCGACAGCGAGCGGGTCCTTCTGGGGCTCGCTCAGATGTGCAAGACCCGGCCGAGCGAGTCGAGCGCAGCCTCGGATACCGCCTCCGACATCGTCGGATGCGCGTGGATCGCCAGCTCGACCTCTTCTACGGTGTACTCGTTCTCGCGGGCCACGGCGAGCTCGTGGATGATCTCGGAGGCATGACCCCCTACGATGTGCGCGCCGAGAATCTCACCGTACTGCTTGTCACGCAGGATTTTGACGAACCCCTCGGTCTCCCCGGTGCCACGCGCCCGGCCGCTGGCGGAGAAGGGGAACCTGCCGGCCACGTACTCGAGCTTCTGCTCTTTGCACTGGTCCTCGGTAAGGCCGATGCTCGCCACTTCCGGGTGGCAATACGTTACGCTCGGGACGTTGTCGTAGCGGATCGCGTGCGGCTTGCGACCGGCGAGCCGCTCGGCCAGCACCACGCCTTCGCGACTCCCCTTGTGGGCCAGCATCGGCGGTCCCGCGACGTCCCCGATCGCGTAGTAGCCCGGCGCCGTGGTTTGGAGGTTTTGGTCCACCTTGACGAAGCCGCGGTCGGTGAGCTGGACGCCGCATTCCTTGAGGCCGATGTTCTCGACGTTCACCGCCCGGCCAGCGGCCATCAGCACCGCCGCCGTCTCGACCTGTTGCTTCGCCCCACCGGCCTCGACGTCGAGCGTCACCTTATCCTTGCCGACCGTCGCCTTGGTCACCTTGGCGCCCGCAATCACCGTGATGCCGCGCTTCTTGTAGCTCTTCGCCAATTCGGCCGACGCGTCGGTGTCCTCGAGAGGGAGGATGCGAGGCAGCGCCTCGATGAGCGTCACTGTCGCGCCGAAGGCGTTGAAGATGTCGGCGAACTCCATTCCGACGGCTCCGGCGCCGACCACGGCCAGCGACGCCGGCGTCCGGTCGAGGAGCAGCGCCTCGTCCGAAGAAATCACAGTGGTCTTGTTGAGCTCCAGGCCGATCTGCGGGATGCCTTTCACGCGCGACCCAGTGGCGATGACCACCGCCTTCTTCGCCTCATAGACGTCGCCGCCCACCTTCACTTTCCGCCCGGGCTGGAGAACGCCCGCGCCCTTGATGACCGTGATCTTGTGCTTCTTCATCAGGAATTCGACGCCGCGCGAGTTCTGCTCGGCCACCTTGCGGCTGCGTTGCATCGCGACCCCGTAGTCCGTCTTGACCGCCCCCGTCTGGATCCCGAATTCCGCCGCGCCTTTCAGGGCATTTGCGAGGTACGCCGAGTGCAATAGGGCCTTCGTGGGGATGCAGCCGATGTTTACGCAGACCCCGCCGAGCTTTTCCTTCTCGACGACGGCGGTCGCGAGTCCCAGTTGTGCGGCGCGGATGGCGCAGACATACCCCGCCGGTCCGCCGCCGAGAACGATCAGGTCGAATTGAGTCGCCAAACGAATCCCCTTTCCGCTTTCATAGGAGCATCGCCAACGGATTCTCCAACATCTGCTTCAGCGTCCTGAGGAAGACCGCTCCCGTGGCGCCGTCGATCACCCGGTGGTCGCAGCTCATCGTCAGACGCAGGCGGCGGCGCACCGTCACCTGGCCATCCACCACGACCGGCTTGGGCATGATCGAACCGACGGCGACGATCCCGGCCTCCGGCGGATTGATGACGGCGGTGAATTCGTCGATGTCGAACATCCCCAGGTTCGAGACTGAAAAGGTGGCCCCGGTGTACTCCTCCGGCTTCAGCCGCCGGTCGCGCGCCCGCTGGGCCAGCTCGCGCGATTCGGCGGCGATCTGGGACAGCGACTTCATCGCCGCGTTGCGGATGACCGGCGTAATCAGGCCGTCCTCGACCGCCACGGCCATACCGAGGTGCACCTCGTTCCAATAGCGGATGTGGTCGTCTTGCCACCAGGCGTTGCAGGCGCGGTGCCGCGTGAGGGCCAACGCCACCGCCTTCACGACAATGTCGTTGAAGCTGATCTTGCCGGCCTGGGGGCCCTGATCGGCGAGCTGTTTGTTGAGCGCCTCACGCGCTTCCGCCGCCCGCTCCATGTCCACTTCGGTCGTCAGGAAGAAGTGGGGGATGGGTCCGATCGACGTCGCGAGCCGCTTGGCGATCGTCTTCCGGATCTGGGTCAATGGGACGTCTACGTAGGCCGCTCCACCCGGGATCGACGCTGGTGCGCGGGCCGCGGCTTGCGGTTCGGCCGGTACCATGGCCGGCGTTGAGGCAGGGAGGGGGACTGCGGCATCGAGATCGCGCATGACCACGCGACCACCTGGCCCCGAGCCCGGGATCAGCCGCAAGTCGACACCCTTGTCCTGGGCGATACGCTTCGCGAGCGGAGAAGCCTTGACCCGTGTCACATCGGCCGGTGCGATTGCCGCCGCAGCGACGGCCGCGGGCGCCGGGCGATGGGCGGCAGCAGGCGGGGGGCTGATGACTGGTTGTGGCCCCCCTGCGGCCGGCGCGGGGCTAGGTGCCGCCGGGGCTGGGGCAGCGGCGGCTGAGGCAGGGCTGGTGGCGGCTGGCGCGCCGGCCGCGGCGACCGTTTCTCCTGGCGCGCCGATGTAGCCGACTACATCCCCAACCGGCACCGTCGCGCCCTCGGGCACCGCCTGCTGCAACAACTGTCCATCGGACCGCGCGATGAGCTCCATGATGGCCTTGTCAGTCTCCACCTCGGCCAGCGTCTCACCAGTCTTCACCGCGTCGCCCGTGCGCTTCGTCCATTTGACGAGGCGACCTTCCTCCATCGTGGGCGAGAGCGCCTCCATCACCACCTTGGTGGCCATCGGCTAGTCGAGGTACAGGACCCGCCGCGCCGCCGCGACGACCTTTTCGGGAGACGGCTTCGCCAGACGTTCGAGTTGCTTGTTGTAGGGCATGGGGACGTCCGCCTGGGTGACGCGCAGCACCGGCGCATCGAGCTGGTCGAACGCATCGCGCTGAATGATGTCCACGACCTGAGCCCCCACGCCGCAGTGCGGCCAGCCTTCTTCCACGACGACGGCGCGGTTGGTTTTGGCGACCGACGCGAGGATCGCGGGCTCATCCAGCGGCCGCAGCGAGCGCAGGTCCACCACGTCGGCCGCCACGCCCTGCTGGGCGAGCTGGTCGGCCGCCTTCAGTGCGACGGTCACCGTCTTGGAGTGGCAGATCAGCGTAACGTCCTTCCCTTCACGCTTCACCTCCGCCTTGCCGATCGGCACGAGGATCTCGCCCTCGGGGATCTCCCCTTTGGTGTTGTATAGCATCTCGCCCTCGAGCACCATCACCGGGTTGTTGTCCCGGATCGCCGATTTGAGGAGTCCCTTCGCGTCGTACGGAGTCGCCGGGGCCACGACTTTCAGTCCCGGGATGTGCGCGAGCCAGGATTCCCACGCCTGGGAATGCTG
Source organism: uncultured Gemmatimonadaceae bacterium (assembly GCA_964596925.1). Classification (GTDB taxonomy): domain Bacteria; phylum Gemmatimonadota; class Gemmatimonadetes; order Gemmatimonadales; family GWC2-71-9; genus DASTHG01. Next base: position 683,803 of record CAZQWQ010000072.1, read on the forward strand.
TGAAGAGAGCTGCAGCGCGGCGCCGTTGGGTCCGCGGAACACGATCGGGATGGGGATTTGGCCGCCCGACATATAGAGCATCTTGGCGGCCGAGTTCACGATCTGGTCGAGCGCGAGCACGGCGAAGTTCCAGGTCATGAATTCGATCACTGGGCGCAGGCCTCCCATCGCCGCGCCCACACCAACGCCGGCGAAGCCGAGCTCGGCGATCGGCGTGTCCACCACGCGCTGCGCCCCGAACTCTTCCAGCAGACCGCGGCTCACTTTGTACGCGCCCTGGTACAGCCCGACTTCCTCTCCCATGAGGAACACCTTCGGGTCACGCTGCATCTCTTCCCGCAGCGCCTGGTTCAGGGCATCGCGATACGTGATGGTGGGCATCGCGACTTAATCCGCAAGCACGTGGCTGGTGAGGTCGTCGGGGGCCGGGTCGGGACTCTCGTCCGCGAACTGCATCGCGGCCTCGACCTCGGCGTGCACCTCGGCGTCGAGCGCATCGATCGCGGCCTGGTCGAGCACGCCGTCCTCCATCAATCGGTGCGCCAACTGGGAGATCGGGTCCTTCTTCTTCTGCTCTTCGACTTCCTCCTTGGTGCGGTAGACGCCGTGGAGCGGATCGGACATCGAGTGACCCATGAACCGATACGTGCGAACTTCGAGCAGAGTGGGGTGGCCCCCCTTGCGGGCCCGCTGCACGGCGCGTTGCGCGGCATGGTGCATCTCGAGCACGTCCATCCCGTTCACGACCTCGCCGGCGATGTCGTAGCTACAGGCGTGCTCGACGACGTCCGTCACCGCCGCCACGCGCTCGAACGCGGTGCCCATGCCGTAGCGGTTGTTCTCACACAGGAAGATGACCGGCAGCTTCCATACCGACGCCATGTTGAGCGCCTCGTGGAACGCGCCGATGTTCACCGCCGCCTCGCCGAAGAAGCAGACGCACACCTGGTCGCCGCCCTGATACTTGATGGCGAAGCCGAGGCCCGTGGCAAGCGGGAGGTGGCCGCCCACGATGCCGTGGCCGCCCATGAACCGCTTCGCGGCGTCGAACAAGTGCATCGAGCCGCCCTTGCCGCCCGAGCATCCCGTGGCCTTGCCGCATAGCTCTGCCATCACCGTGTTCGCGGAGATCCCCCGGACCAGCGCCTGGCCGTGCTCGCGATAGGAGGAGATCACATAGTCGTCGGCCCGCAGCGCCGCGGACACGCCGACCGCGACCGCTTCCTGACCGATGTAGAGATGGCAGAAGCCGCCGATCTTGCCGAGGGCGTACGCCTCGGCGGTTTTCTCCTCGAAGCGCCGAATGAGCAGCATCTCGCGGAGCATCTGTCGCTGCAGCTCGGTTTGGGCCTGATCCTCTGCCGGTTGGGCGGTGGCTGTCGTCATCGCAGTCTCGCTAGCGAATCGTGGCGGTGGCCGCCGCCACCTGTTCCCAGGCATGGTAGCTCGAGCGCACCAGGGGGCCGGACTCCACGTGGCGGAATCCCATCTCGAGGCCGAGCCGCTTCAGCTGGGCAAACTCGTCCGGCGCGTACCAGCGCGCGATGGGGAGGTGCTGCTCGGATGGGCGGAGATACTGGCCGAGGGTAATGATATCCACGCCCTGCGTCCGCAGGTCCCGCATCGCGACCAGCAGCTCGTCCCATTCTTCTCCCAACCCGCAGATGATGCCCGATTTGGTGAGGGCGTGAGGACTCATCTCCTTGGCGCGGCGCAGCAGCTCGAGGGCTCGCGCGTAGCGGCCGCCGGGCCGGGCAATGCGGTACATCCGATCGATCGTCTCGAGGTTGTGATTCAGGATGTCGGGCTGTGCGTCCACCACCAGCCGCAACGCGGCCTCGCGCCCCTTGAAATCGGGGATCAACACCTCAATGGACGTGTTGGGAAGCCGGCGCCGGATCTCAGCGATGCACGCGGCGAAGATTTCCGCGCCGCCGTTCGGGAGATCGTCACGGTCCACGCTGGTGATGACGACGTGCCGCAGGTCCATCCGCGCGACGGCGTCGGCGAGCCGGACCGGCTCATCCAGATCGAGCGGCGCGGGCGTGCCGTGGGCCACGGCACAGTAGGCGCAATTCCGGGTGCAGACGTATCCCAGAATCATGAAGGTCGCCGCCTTGTGTTCCCAACACTCGCCGATATTGGGGCAATGCGCTTCCTCGCACACCGTGTGCAACTTGAGGTCGCGCATCATCTGCTTGAGAGCGATGTAATTCGGGCCGCCGGGGGCCTTGACCTTGAGCCAGGCCGGCTTGCGGCTAGGAGTGCGGGTAGCGATCTGGACCAATGAAGCAACCATGGGGGTCATTTGTCCCTGAAAGCACAGAAGATAGTGGTCCAACGATGGTGCGGATAGACAGTTTTCAACCAGACGGTTGATCGCCGGCGCGCCGCTTAAGCCGCCGCAGCTCCTCCTCCAGCTGGGCATCCGTGCTCAGCGGGCCATCGGCAATCTCGGCGATCTCCTCCGCCTCGCGCCGTTGGCGTTCGAGCTCTTCAACCTCCGCCTGCTCCTCCACGGCCATCTCCAGGGCCAATTGCCGCTCGGGCCGGAGGCTGCGGAGCGTCAGCTCACGCCGGGCGATGTCTCGGATCAGTCGATCTGGTCCTCCCACCGCGTCCACGACGCGCGCCGCGTCGTCTGCCTTACGCCGGCTCGAGCGTCGCACGTTCAGGTAGGCGAGCCCTTGCCGCAGAATCGCCTGGGCGTCGGGGCCGGTGAGCAACGCCCCCTCTTGGTGGCATGCGGGGCAGCTCACCAAAACGCCGAGGTCGTGCCGTGCATCGGGGACGACACGGGCGTGCTGCACGTGCTTGGCCTTGAGCTGGAGCAGCGTACCGCAGTGCTCGCACATGGAAGGCTCGAGGAGGCTCACGCGACGGCTGCCGACGATCCCGAGGTACACACCGTCGGCGAGCTTCCCGAAGTTCCAGGCGAGGAATCCAATTGATCCGCCCGCTGCCACATTCGCCGCGATGCCGAGCCCGACCGCCGCCAGTGTGAGCGGCACGACGACCTTCGCTCGTTCTCGACTGCGCGCTTTGAGCCGCTCGCCGTAGCGCCACCCGGCGAGCTCAACGCGAAGCGGTTTGCCCACCCGAATCAGTTCGTAACGCTCCCAACGTACCAACGCCACCTGATCGGTGCTCGCGAGCATGCGTCCGTCCCGGGCGACCCGGGCCACGGCCTCGATGCGCTCCAGTCGGTCATCCAGCGGCGTGAGGTTCCAACGGGCGCACTTGGCGCACACAACCCAGAGCCGCCCGCGCCACTCGTCGAACGCTAGTCGCCGCCCGACGCCGAGCCCCGAAGGACCGCCGTCGCCGTCGAGCGATGCGTTGCAGAAAGCGCAGGTGCGATACATAGCCGTCAGTAGTCAGCCGTCAGCTTTTTCCAGAAGCAAACCGGCTGACGGTAAACTGGCTGATATCTACATCGGTCCTGCCCGCTGCGAGAAGATCGCCGAGGATCTCTCCGGTGATTGCGGCGAGCAGAATCCCGTTGCGCCCGTGCCCGGTGGCGTACCAGAGACCCTCCATATGCGGATCGGCGCCGAGAATGGGGCGGCCGTCGGGCGTGATGGGCCGCAGCCCGGCCCATGCGCGGCGCGTGGACAGTGGGCCCAACGCCGGGCAGAGGCGCTCCGCCGCTTCACGAACGTCGGCGACCCCTTGGGCGGTGGTCCGGGCGTCGTACCCGACCCACTCCATCGTGCTGCCGAGGATTGCTTCCGGGCCGCGCGGGAGCAGGTACCCGTGGCCGTGATAGAGGATCATCGGTAGCACTCCATCCGGCCACGCGGTGGCGACGAGCTGGCCACGGACGGGCTGGATCGGCAGGGAGCGCGGGATGCCGCCAATCCGCGGCGACCATGCTCCCGCCGCAAGCACGACGTGCTCGGCAGGGGCGGTCGAACGTGTAGTGACGACGCCCGACACTCTCGCGCGGGTCGCTGCCACGCGGGTCACGCCTTCCGCTACCACCGTAGCGCCAAGCCGACGGGCGTCGGTCTGCAGGGCGGCCGTCAAAGCGGCGGGATCGAGGCAGCCGTCTTCTGGAGCGAACAGCGCACCCAGTGCCTCGGGCGCGATCCCCGGCCATCGTTCGTGCAGCTCCGCCGCCTGCAGCCAGTCACAGCGCAGTCCGCTCAGACGCTGGGCGGCTGCGCGGTGCTGGAGGGCTGCGGCTTCCTGCTCGGCGAACGCAACGGTTGCGATCCCGGTGCGCCGGAAACCGATGTCGATTCCGGTGGTATCTTTCAGGGCAGCGGCGAGGTCTTCATACAGGCTTCGACTGTGGACGGCGAGCGGCAGCAGTCGGTCGTCTTGCGGCTCGATCTGAGTGGCGAGCATCCCCGCCGATGCGGCGGAGGCCGCGGCCGCGTCGGGTCCGGGCGCGAACAAGGTGACACGGAGACCCCGCTGGGCGGCGGCTCGCGCACAGGCGGCGCCGATGACGCCGCCACCGACCACGGCGACCTGCGTCGCTGAAACTCCCGCGGGCATCAGGGCGTAAGGCGCCCTGTCCTGTGGGGCAACTCGGGAGGCAGCATGTTTCGGAGCATCCTCGGTTTCGCGATCTTCGCGGTACTGGTCTGGCTCGGCCTGAAACTCGTGTTCGGCCTGCTGGGCTGGGTCTTCGGTCTGGCGATGTGGGTCCTGTGGATCGCCGCGATCGGCTTCTTCCTTTACCTGGTGCTACGCATCATCAGTCCCAGCACCGCCGAGAAGGTCAAAGAGGCGATCAAGGGCAAGCGGGACTCGACCGCATAGTCGCTCGGCAGCGTGATGTGGTACGTGGGGTCATCGCCCTGTGGGCGGTGACCCCACGTGCGTGCGGTCGAGGGCGGCGAGCACCCCCCAGCACAACAGTGGCAACAGGATTTCGTGGTGACCGGTGAGCTGCACGCCGCGACCGCCCGCGAGCGTGGGCCGCTCCACGACGTTCACGCGGGGCCGGTAGTGGCGCTGCATGTCGCAATCGCAGGCGGTAAACCCGTTCGGTTGTCCCTTGTGGAGATTCCGAGCGATGGTCAGCGCCTTGAGGAACACCTCGGGCATAACGACGGCACTGCCAAGGTTGAGCACCACGCCACCGTCCTGCAGGTCGGGAAGACTCGCTGCGAGCCGCTTGAAATCGCGGTGACTCGTGGTACCGATCGCCGCACCATCCGCGGTCGGGTGCTGGTGGATGATTTCGGCGCCGACCGCGGTGTGCACCGTCACCGGAACGCCCCGCTCGGCGCAGGATACCAGCACCGAGACCGTCCGTCCCGGCAGGTCCGTCCGCGCCCGGAGTGTCTCGGCGAGGGCTTCGCCGGCGCCGCGCCCGTCACGCGCGCCCGCCGCGATCGCCGCGTTCATTTCCCGTCCCGTTTCCTCCGCCATCCCAAAGGTCCCGTCGCCCAGCCCCGCGACCACATCCTCGCTCGTACCGCCGAAGGCGGCGAGCTCAAAGTCGTGAATCGCCGCGCTGCCATTCATCGCGACGTGGGTGATCACCCCGCGTTCGAGCAGCGCGATCAGCAGGGGGCCGAGCCCTACCTTGATGACGTGCCCCCCCACCATCACCACCACCGCCCTCCGACCGGCTGCCAACGTGATCTGATCTGCCACGAAGCGGAGGTCTCGCGCGGCGAGGATGTCGGGCAGTGATCCCCAGAATGCGGCGAAGCTCGAGTCGGCACCGGGCGGGTGGGCGAGGAGGGACGGTTCGACTTTGTTACGCCGCTGCGCGATGGGGACGGTCCTCAGCCGGCTGAAGTCCGCCTCGCGGTAGTCGGTCATTGGGGCTCCGGGGCGGAGAACTCCTTGAGCTTCAGCGTGACCGTGCCGAACGAGAACGTCGACTGCAGGGCGAGCACGAGACGACGCTCGTCATCGGAGAGCCAGATGTGCGCCTCCGCTTGCTCGGCGAAAATCCCGCGTCCCTTGGGGATGATCGGGCGGACGACGATGGCGTTGAACTTCCGCCCGGCGACACTCACTCGTTCCTTCTTTTCTACCACGATGATCACCGGGTTTCGATCGGGGCGGAAATAACGGTGGTATTCGTATCGCTTGCCCATCTCGAGCGGGACCGTGCGAACCCAGTACAAGAATGCCGCGTCGTCCAGCGGATCGGCGACGGTGGCCTTGGCGGTGTCGATCCCCTCCTCGCGGTAGTACCCCGAGTCGGGGAAGATCTCGTAGCGATTGTGGCGTTTCCGGCCACGCTCTTCGCTGGAGTTGATGTAGCGGCGCGAGCGGAAATCGGACCGGCCCACCCACGACTCCAACATCTGATCGAGGCGGTACCAGAGGGCGCCTCCCTTGACGTGGAACCGGAATCGTACGGTTTCCACACCGCGTATCGTATCAAGCCCCACGACCTCCATCGTGGCTTCGCCCACGCTGAACGGGCCGTACTTGGCCGAATAGACCATCCGCTCGCCGACGGCGAAGGGCACGGCGTAGCGCGGTGGAACCGGGGCGGGAGCCGGGGCGGGGGAGTCAGTGGGCGCGCGCGTGGTGTCCTGAGCGCGCACCGGCCCCGCCAACACCAGGAGGACGGCCGCCATCACGCCAGCGGAGCGAATCACCGGACGGGCGCGCCAGGCAGCCACGAGCGCCTGCCACGGGCGCATGCGCGTGGGCCGTTGCCGCAGGTCGTAGCGCCCCGTCACGGGTACGCTGTCCACGCGACGGGCGTGCGGCACGAGGCGGGCGAGCAGTTCGGCGTTGGCGCACCAGCCATCGGTCTCGAGCAGGCGTCGCGTGGTGTCCTGGCGAAGGGCTTGGCGCAGCGTGATGAGACGGAGCGCGAGGAACCCGGACACCGTGTCACGCACGCCGCGGACCCGCAGCAGTCGCGGCGCCCAGTGGCGCACCCAGCGATGTGTATGCGGTCGTTCGCCCGCTTCCTTCACCTGCTCCGCCACGACGAGATCGCTTCCTGATTCGACCCGCTTCACCATTTCGTCCATCGCGTCGGGCGAGTAGACGAAATCGGCCGGCAGGGTGATGGCGCAATCCCGCTTGGGTCGATCGGTGCGGTCCAGCGCGAGGCGCAACAGCTCCTCGAGGCTCCGGGCGTATCCGAGGCGCTCGCGGTGCGTCACAACGGTCATTGGGAGGACGCGATCGTAGCGCGCCAGGACATCCCCGGTGCCGTCGGAGGAGCCATCGTCACAGACCAGCAATTGATACTCGCGCCGGAATGCGGTGAACACCTGCCGGACCTTCCAAAGGACGAGTCCGGCGGTCTTCGCCTCATCGTGCACGGGTACGCAGACGTAGATCATGGGGCTGCAATCTAGACGAGCGAGCGGTACAGAGCCAACGTGGCCTGGGCCATGGACCTCGACGTGAATCGCGGGGGCAGGGACAGGGGCGTCGGGCGTTGCAGCGACTCGAGGACCTTGTGGGACAGCGCGACGGCGTCGCCGACCGGGACCAGACACGTCGCCGGAAGGACCTCGGGGATGCCGCCCGCCGCCGTGGCCACGACCGACTTGCCAAGCGCCAACGCATGGAGGATGACGCTGCCTAGCCCTTCTTCCCTGGATGACATCACGAACACGTCCGCCTCCCGGATCAGCGCGTCGACTTCGATGACATACCCCAAAAGGTGGACGATGTCGCCGACGCCTTGTTTCGCAATCTCGCGCTCCAACTGGTGACGCAAATCACCGTCGCCCGCGATCGCCCAGCGGAGATCCGGTCGGGCTGCGCGCGCGTGTGCCGCGGCGCGGATCAAGGTGCGCTGGTCCTTGTGATCGACCAGCGCCGCGACGTTCACGGCGAGCGGCGTCCCGGGCGCGAGGCCGAGCCGCGCGCGGATATCGAGCGGAGCGGCGGCACGGGCGCGCACTTCGTCGGGATCGATGCCGTCGGAGATGATGGTGATGGCGGTTTCGGCCATACCGTCGGCGACAAGGACCCGCCGCACGGCGTCGGATACGGCGATCACCCTCTCTGCGTGGAACCACCCACTGCCGCGCCGCACGTGAAAGTCCACGCGACGCGTGGCGACCAGGGGTGGAGGGTCTGTCTCCCAGTCCACCCAGCGACGGGCCCAGCGGGCGAGTGCCAAGGCGTGGCTGTCGTGCGCATGGACAACGTCCGGCCGGAATTGACCCATCAGACGGTACAGACCGAAGGCGGCGCGTGGGTCGAGCGAAATCGTCCAGCGAACGCCCCGCACGGTCACCGCTTCGGCGGCCGCCCGGCGCGCCAAGTCGCCATTCCGCTTCGTGGCGAGTTGCTGTTCGATCTCCGGTTCACGCGCCAATTCGCGGGTCAGCAGGCGGACCTGGTTCTGCCCGCCGCGCCATTCGCGGCCTGCGTCCACCTGCAGGACGCGCACGCGGTTACTGAGGGGGATCGGCCACGACGACGCTGCCCAAGACGGTGCGCAGCTCGGTCAGCGTGAACGGCTTGTGGAGGAAGGGGCGGCCCAAGGTCTCGAGGAAATGCAGTGTGTCGCCCCGTACGGTGTCACCGGTGGCGAAGATGACCTTGCGAGCGATGTCGGGGTGCGCGCGGGTGAGGTTCTCATGCATCTCGCGGCCGCCGAGTCGCGGCATGCGCAGGTCGCAGATAATGACGTCGAACGGCTCAACCAGTGCCCGCTCCACCGCTTCGGTGCCGTCGCTCGCCACTTCCACGTGGTGACCCCAGCTTTCCAGCGTGGCCCGCATGTAGTGAAGGATGTGCGGCTCATCGTCGACGACGAGAATGCGCAGGGCACCCGCCGCGGCCGCCGGGACGATGGGCACGGATGGCTGGGACGGCCGGCTCCCGGAGAGCAGCTCGACGGTGAACGTCGCCCCAGCGCCGGGACTCGACTCGAGGGTGATCCGACCGCCGTGCTCCTTGACGATGCCCTGGCAAATGGAAAGCCCCAGTCCGGTGCCCTCGCCCTCGGCCTTGGTAGTGAAAAACGGCTCGAACACGCGCGGGATCAGCTCTTCCGGAATGCCCGGCCCATCGTCCGCGATGCTCACAGCCACGCCGTCGAGCCAGCGCTTTGCCGTGATGGTGATGGTTCCGGACCGGCCCGTGGTACCGACCGCCTGGGCGGCGTTGTTCAAGAGATTGACGAACACCTGCTTGATCTGATTCGGGTTCATCTCGATGTCGGGGATCCCGGGCTCAACCGTCAGCGTGGCCTCGACATTGAGCGCCATCATCTGGTTCTTCAGCAGCCCCAGCACCGATTCGAGCAAGGGCCGGATCGGCTGCGGGGACCGCTCGCCTTCTTGGCGGCGAGCGAACGACAGCAGGTTCTTGACGATCGTCGCGGCGCGCTCGGCTTCCTGGCGGATGACGCGCAGCGGCTCGGCCAGCGCCTGGGGCACGTCGCCCGACTCGGCGAGGAAGTCGGCGAAGCCCACCACCGAGGCCAACGGGTTGTTGAGATCGTGCGCGATGCCGGAGATCAGTTGACCTATCGCCGACATTTTCTCAGACTGTATCAACTGATCCTGGAGCCGGCGCTTCTCAGTGTGATCTTCGAACGACAGTACGGCCGCCTCGTCGTCCGCGCCTTCCATGTGAATGGCGCTCACGGTGTAGACCCGCTCGCCCGACCGGATCTCATGGGCGCCCGGCTCGGTGAGCGCGCGCGACACGACTGTCCCCCACGCCGGTGGGAGCAGCGTCAACCAGGCGCGGCCGGGAAGGGCGGTGACCGGCATCTGGACCAGGTCGGCAAAGACGCGATTGGCGCGGCGCACGACACCTTGATCGTCCACGATGCAAATCGCCTGGTTGATGGCGTCGACCGTCAGTTCCCACTGGCGCTTGCCGGAGGAGAGCAGCTCGAGCAAGCGAGCGTTTTCGAGCGCGATGGCCGCCTGCGAGACGACGGCAGTCAGTACGCCGAGCTCGTCCGGCCCGAAGGCGTCCGCGCGCTCGGAGGCGAGCGCGACCGCACCGATGTTCCGGCCCACGGCCTGGATCGGCGCGCCCATCCACGCCGCGGCGTCCTGGGTCACCATCACACCGTGTCGGGCGGCCTCCTCGAGGACGTGACGGGTGAACACCATCGGCCCGCGACGGAGCGGCAGCTGGAACAGGGGATCCTCGATGTGCGGTGGCTCACCGCCGCGGTGGTACGCGATCTGCAGCCTGTTACTATCGACGTCGAGGGCGAGAATGGTGAGACGGGCGGGGGCGAGCAGTTCAGTGAGCGCATCGGCCACCCGCTCGATCACCGTCGAGGGGCGGTAGGCGCCGGCGAGATCCCGTGATAGCGCCGAGAGCCGCCCCAGGACTTCGGGTCGCGGTGAACGATTGGGAGGTTTCGGAGTCGATGAGGCTTGGCGCATGATCCTCGCGAACGTCCGTGCCCGTCTGAGCGGTGCCGATTGCCGTTTGGTCGTGGTGGCCTTGGCCCGCCTCGTTCCGGGCGGTCGCGCCCGGGTCGAGCGTCGACTTGCCTCAGAGGGCCCCGACGTTCTGCTCGACGAGCCAGGGCTGCTCGACGCCCTGCTTGCGATCCGATCCCTGGCGGTGCCTTCCGCGGCGCTGTTTGCCTACGTGGCGGTACGGCACGCGCTGCTCGCCGCCAGGCTGGACGACCGCCCCCTCGCCGACTACCTCGCCGCGCTGCTGCTCGAGTTTGGACGGCAGGACCACGCCACCCGCGCTCGGGCCGTCGATGACCAAAACTACCACTATCTGGCCGATATTGTGAACGATCTGGCCCGGGAAAACGAGTCCGGGGAACGGCGCTTCCACCTCCAGGTCCACCTTGGGAACTACAGCCTGTGGCTGGCGGGCCTGTTCCCGGACTTCATCGCGGTCCGACGGCGACGCCGGGGGGGACCGGACCTTCCCTACTACGACGCGCTCGGCCGCCGCGGCTTCGGGATGGCGGCGGAGCACACCCTCGCGGAGCGCTATGGCGTCGCAGAGATCTACCGGCTCGCCGCCGAGCGGTTCCCGGCGCTGCGTCAGGCCTTGAATCGACTCTCGGATCGCGTGCTGTTTCCGAATTCCTGCACGGAGGACCGGGTGCTGCGGAGCGTGTAGCGCTACTCGTCCACAAAGCGGGTCGGCACCGTCGCCACCGCCGACACCAGCGCTTCCGCCGATTTCACGTACCGCACTATGACGGCGAGGGAACCCCTGAGCGCGATGCGGCGCTCCAGGATGCCGGCGATCGGACTGAGCTGCTTGCGGAGCACCTGCTTCCAGCTCGCGTAGTCGCTGGTCAGCGTGAACGGCGCACCCTCGGCCTGTTCGGGGGTCACCAGGCGTGCCGCGCGGCAAATCCCCCGGTCGAGGTCGATCCAGACACCCTGCGCGCGCTCGAGGCCCAGCGCCGGTTGCGCCGCAGCCACGAGCGCCACGGGCCCATAGGTCCAGTCGGCCGACGTGACGCGATAGGTCTCGCTGGCGTTGATCGCCGCCATGCAGGCGTCCACCCATTCCGCCGACAGGAACTGCAGCGCTGCCGCCTGATTCACCGCCCCGCCACCACGCCGGCAAACCCCTCGAACAACCCATCCTCGACGTCGTCCTCCGGGTGCCACTGCACGCACAGCAGCCATGGCGCGCTGGGGTCGACCGGCTCGGCGCCCTCGATGATCCCATCCTCAGCCCACGCGACGGCGCGCAGCCCGGTGGCGAGCTGTTTCACGGCCTGGTGGTGGCGACTGTTCACGGACACCGGGTCGCCGATCGCGCGGTGCAACAGCGATGCCGGCTCGATGCGTAAGGCATGGCGGCCCTTGGGGTCGACGTGATTGACCGGTGATGGCTTCTCGCTCGGCAGGTCCTGGTACAGCGAGCCGCCTTCCGCAACGTTGACCAGCTGGATGCCGCGGCAGATCGCGAGCACCGGCAGACTGCGGGCGCGTGCGGCGCGGTACAACGCGAGCTCAACGGCGTCGCGCGCCTGGTCGGTCTCTTCGAGGCGGGCGTGCGGAGACTCGCCATAGCTCGCCGGGTGCACGTCTTCGCCGCCGGTGAGCACCAGACCGGCAACGGCGCTCAGCACGTCGTCCGCCTGGACCGGATCGAGGAGCGGGGGCACGAGCACGGGCGTCAGTCCGGCGCCAAGCAGTGCGCGGACATAGCTCGAGTTGAGTGCAACGCGCTCCCGGCCGAGGTCGGTGCGCCGCGTCGCGCTCACGGCGACGAGGCGGCTCATGGCGACGACGGGTTCCCCAGGAGCGGGCACCGCGGGTTGCTGACCCCCGCCCAGTTCAGCCGCACGCCGTACACGGGAACGAATCGGTCGCCACCGACGAGTGTGCCGAGCCGAGGATAGTCCGCCGGCGGGCGCGGCCGATCGTAGACGAGGACGCCCTGCACCACTTCGGTCGAATCGTCCACCAGGAGCAGGCCGAACACCGTCGAATCCCGGCCGGTCGAATCCACCGACACCGCGGGGAAGCGCGAGCCTTCGAACTGCAGCACCAGACGGTCGCTGTCGTAGGCCACGTGGACTCGGGCGGTGTCGGACTCGCCGGCGATGCGCGCCGGCAGGGTGCCACCTCCGGGCAGCCCGCGCGGCACCGCCGTCAGGATTGCGCGCGCATCGTTGAGCTGTTGCTGGATCAGGGACGGGCCCACCAGCAATGCCATCCCGCAGACGGGCGAGCGCTGGCGGTCAACGCGGCAGGCGGCCGTCACGAGGACGGAGGCCGCGATCCATCGAATCGGGAGCATGTCTCGAACCTAATAGGTGTAGGTGACCGCCAGCGTCGCGGCCCGCACGGGCTCGAGGGTGCGGGGGGCGAGATTGTAGATATGGTTCAACGCGTTGGCGACTTTGAGATGCACGGCCAGCGGCCCCGGTACCCAGCTGGCCCGCAGGTCGAGCACCTTGGCCGCGAGCCGGGTGTCGCCGGGGTAGAGCGGGTCGGCGCGCTCGAAGCGGCTGGCGTAGCGGAAATCCGCGCCGACGCCGAACGACCGCCACACATAGTCGGCGGTCAGGGTCATCAGGTGGCGCGGTCGGAACAACAGTGGACGCTGTTTGGACGAGTCGGTAGCCAGCTCGCGCGCATCGAGGTACTGATAGGCGAGGGTCGTGGTGAGCCGCCGCGGGAGCGGCTCCGCGCTCACCGAGAGGTCGAGCCCCGGCAACCGGGCGCGCTGCAGGTTCTGCAGCTGAATCACGCCGGCGGGGGTGAGCGCCGGCTCGATCAGGCGACGCGCTTCGGTCCAAAACAATGCCGCATCGCCTCGCAACCTGCTGCCCACCGACCACGACCGGCCGATCTCCGCCGACCACCCCTCCTCGGATCGCAGGCCCGGGTTCGGGATCACCCGAAAGCTGAGCGCGTAGGTCGTGACGAACCGCTCTGCCAAGCTCGGGGCGCGGAGCGCCCGTCCCACCGACACGCGCCAGCTGCCCGTGGCGGTGGGCCACACCGCGCCCGCCCGCGGGCTCACAAACGCGGTGATCCCGCCGCCATCGACCACAAGAAAGTCGCCGCGCGCGCCGATGGTGATGCGCGCCGGCCCGAGCGCCTGCTCCGCCTCGGCGTACGCGGCGTACTCGCCCTGCGTGTGCCGGCCGGTGCCTCCCGTCGTGTTGCCGGAAAAGATGTTGCTCCACACATCGGCGACCGCCACCTCCACGCCCACGGTGACGACGCGCATCGTGTCGGGTCGGCTCTCGAGCCGTCCTTCTGCGCCGTAGCGGTTGGCGATAGAGAAGTCAGCGTTGGCAAACGGGGGTTGCCGCTTCGGGAAGGCGTCGGTGAAATGGGTGCGCAGCCAGCTAGCGCGTGCCAGCCAGGTCAACCGATCGGACGGCGTCCGGGATATCAGAGCGGTGAAGTAGCCCTTGTCTGAGCGGGTGAAGTTGCCGTTGTTCGCGGTGTCGATCTTGAACGGTTGCGCCGACAGCCCACGATCGTCGCAGCTCCCTCTGCCGCACCACGGCTCGGCGACCTGGTACTGGTCGCTGGACCACGCTCCAGACACGCTCAGTTGGGTCGCCGGGTCGGGACGCCACCCACCCCGGCCAGTGACCTGCCAGTGATCGGCCTTGTCCTGCTGGACGTAGCCATCGGAATGTCGTGCGCCGGCCGACAGGCCACCGCGCACGGCTCCCCGGCCGTACGAGCCGGCGATGTCCAGTCCGTGCTCGGTGCCGTGGTTGGTCCGGAAGCGCCACGCATCGTGCGGAGGATCGGCAAACAGGCCGCCGGTTGCCCGCACCCGCGCGTGGAAGCCGTCGGGCAGCTCCCGGGTGATCAGGTTGACCACCCCCCCGAACGCGGACGAGCCGTACAGCGCCGACCCAGCGCCCTTCACGACCTCGACGCGCTCGATCCGGTCTACCGGGACAAGGTCCCAGTTGATGCCGCCGCGATCGCCCTGGTTGGCGGGGACGCCGTCGACCAGGAGCAGAACACGACTTCCCAGGCCCAGGACGAATCCCGAGGATCCGCGCACGTTCACTTGTCCGTGGATCATCTGCACGCCGGGGACCCGGTCCACCGCTTCGTCGATCGTATTGACCGCTCGCCGGGCGATCTGCTGCTCCGTGACGAGCGCGACACTGGTGACGGCCTGATCGAGCAGCTGAGACCGCTTGGCGGCGGTGACGACCACGGGGTTGATCGTGAGGGGGTTCGCGTGCAGCCGAAAATCAGCGCCGATCGAATCGTCGGCGGCCACGTGGACGTTCACCTGGGCCGGATAGTACCCGATCAGCGTAGCGCGCAGCGTCAGGGTACCGGCGCGCAGTCCTGCGAGCCGGTAGCGTCCGCTTGCCCCCGTCACGGCGGCCTGGCCGACTTCGAGCACGGCAATCCGCACGTTGGCGATCGGGCGCCCGGCGGTGTCGGTAACGACGCCATACACGACGGCCGCGCCCTGGCCTGCGAGCGGCGCGCCCAGGCACAGCGCCCACAACGCGACGGCTGGCACCCTCACGGTCGAGCGGCCAATGGTGGAAAGTAGAACGACACCGGATGCATGTTCGTGAAGTCGACCACGAAATCGATCGCGTCCGTGCCGGCGCCGCTGACGCCGACGACCCCGGGCTGAGTCGTGTCGGCGGGATTCCGGTAGTATCCCGCTTCGCGCAGGAGGCTGTCGGCGGTCGCGAGCGACAAGACGCCGATCTTCTTCCACGCCGCGAGCACCCAGGCGTAGCTGCCGTTCGGCAGCGGGAGCTGATACGGTTGCGGGTTGGCACGCGACGCGCTGTCGAGGGACAGGCGCGGCGGCGAGAGCGGCTGGAAGGTGAACAATTCGGCTTGACTGGTTGGGAACGTCGCGTACGCGACGATGTAGACCACATCGGTCGATTCGGGCAGGACACCGCGAAAGGTCACGCTGCCGCAAACGCCGACAAAACCGACCGGGCAGGTCGATTGGGGGGTGAGGCCATCGTCGCAGCCAAACAGCACGAGTCCAGCGGCGACCAGCACGCAACGGTAGCGGAGCGCGGGCATGGCGTCACAATCTGCGGTCGCGGGATGCCACGTCAACTTGACCCCCCTGCGGGCGCGGAATAACGTAAACGGCGCCATGCCGATCTACGAATTCCGCTGCTCCAAGTGTCGCAAGCGATTCAGCCAATCGATGTCGATCACCCAGCACGCCCGCCGACGACCGGCCTGCCCGAAGTGTGGTTCCAAGGTCGCGGAGCCCGTGTTTTCGACCTTCTTCGCCAAGACCGTCCGAAAGAGCTAGGGCAAGTGTTCGAGCGCTTGCGGGATGCCTTGCGCGCCGCGCTCGAGGCGGCGACGCCGCCCGGGGACCTGCGCGACCTCGTGCGACAGATGCGCGAAGCGGTCGTGGACGCGAAAGTGGCGGTGCAGGAGATGCGCGAGGCGCTGGCCCGGACCGAGGTGGAGCTGGGCGCCGAACGCCAACGCCTGGCAGATGCCGAGCGCCGCGGGAGGCTCGCGGCGGAGATCCAGGACCAGGAGACGGTGCAGGTCGCCGAGCGCTTTGCCGCTCGGCACCGCGAGCGTGCCGACGTGCTGGACCGCAAACTGGCGGCACAACGCGAGGAGGTGGCGCTCGCCGAACGCGACTTCGGGGAGATGCAGACGCAGCTGAAATCCGCCGAGCGCGACCGGCCGGCGACGATGGCCGGCGAGAGCACCGAACGCGCGTGGCGTGACCTGCAAGCGATGGGTGGGGCTCGCCCCGGTGTGGATCTCAAGGACGAGCTCCTCAAGGCCGATCTGGATCGTACCGCCCGCGAGCGGGCGGCGGACGAGCAGCTCGATCTGCTCAAGAAGAAACTCGGGAAAAAGGAGTAGGCGATGCTCCTGGCGCTCGTGGTGCTCGTCCAGCAGCCCGTCGTCGCCCCCGCCGATCTCGCCAAACGCGTCCATACGTACAGCATCGTGGCGTTCGATTCGGCGACCGGGGACCTCGGGGTGGCGGTGCAATCAAAGTTCCCAAACGTGGGCGGGATCGTCCCGTGGGCGAAGACGGGCGTTGGCGCGGTCGCCACCCAATCACTCGCGAATACCGCCTACGGCGATGATGGGTTACGCCTGATGGCGATGGGCGCGACAGCGCCCGAGGCGATGCGCATCGTGATGCGCAGCGATCAGCGCCTCTCGCAGCGCCAGGTCGGGATGGTCGACGCTCACGGCAATACGGCGAGCTGGACCGGAGACTCCTGCTTTGACTGGGCCGGCGGCCGCACCCGCGGCGCCGACGGTCAGATCGTGATCGGCGGGAAAGGGGCGATGATCGTGGGGCGCGGCTTTACGGCGCAGGCGAACATCATGGTGAGCGACCAGACGGTGAAGAACATGGCCGACGCGTTCGGGCGCGCACCCGGGTCGCTGGCCGACCGGCTGATGGCGGCGCTCGTGGCGGGGCAGGCCGGCGGTGGCGACAAGCGCGGGATGGAATCGGCCGCGCTGCTCGTGGTGCGTGCCAACGGCGGCTACCTCGGCGCCAACGACCGTTACATCGACATTCGGGTGTACGACGATACCAACCCGATCCGCGAGCTGCAGCGGTTGTACGGGCTGCACCAGCTGTACTTCTTCCAGAGCCGTCCCGAAGATCTCCTCCCCCTCACACCCGACCTCGTGCGGCGGCTCGAGCCGATCCTGCTCGCCGAGCCCGTGGATCAGCGGGAAAAATGGCTCGCGGCGCCGCAGGGGACCGCCAACGCGACGTTCCTCCAGGCACTCGAGAATTTCATGTATTGGGAGAACTACGACGTGCGCGTGCGCAATGATGGGAAGATCGATCGTGTGGCGTTGGAGGATATTCTCGCCCGCCGGCGGAGACGCTAGCGATGGCCGCTCCTTCCACGGGGACTCCAGAGACAGCGGGGTGGTTCGGCCACCCACGGGGCCTGTCGACCCTTTTCTTCACGGAGATGTGGGAGCGCTTCAGCTACTATGGCATGCGAGCGTTCCTCATCCTCTACATGACCGCTTCGGTGGCGAACGGGGGACTGGGCTTCGACGATCGAACCGCCGCCACCGTGTATGGCAACTATGTGGGCAGCGTATGGCTCACGCCGATTCTCGGCGGGATCATCGCGGATCGGTTCCTGGGCCAGTACCGCAGCGTCCTGATCGGCGGCAGCATCATCGCGTTGGGCCATTTCACGCTGGCCTTCAAGTCGCTCACCGCCTTCTACGCCGGTCTGGCGCTGATCGTGATCGGCACCGGCCTGCTCAAGCCGAACATCAGCACCATCGTGGGCGCGCTGTACGAGGAGGGGGATACCCGTCGGGACGCGGGATTCTCGGTCTTCTACATGGGCATCAATCTGGGCGCCTTTCTTGGTCCGCTGATCGCGGGAG
Organism: uncultured Gemmatimonadaceae bacterium; assembly: GCA_964596925.1. GTDB lineage: Bacteria > Gemmatimonadota > Gemmatimonadetes > Gemmatimonadales > GWC2-71-9 > DASTHG01. The sequence continues at coordinate 701,550 of CAZQWQ010000072.1, forward strand.
CCCTCGCGCAAAAGGTCGATTGGCATCTCGGGTTCGCGATGGCGGGGATCGGCATGGTGTTCGGCTTGATCCAATACGTCATCGGGCGGAAGCGGCTCGATCCAGGGCTGGTGCGTCTGGCGTCGCGCTCCAAACCGGCGACGACATCCGCCGGGCCATCAGGCGGCTTCACCGCGGGCGAATGGAAACGGATCGTCGTGATCTTCGTCCTGTTCGTGTTCGCCGCGATTTTCTGGGGCGCCTACGAGCAGGCGGGCTCGACGTTGAATCTGTTCGGTGATCGCCATACCAACAACGTGGTGCTCGGGTTTGCCTTCCCGTCGTCCTGGTACATTTCGGTGCAGGCCGGCTTCGTGATCATTCTGGCGCCGATCATCGCGTGGCTCTGGTTCAGGCTCGGTCCGCGCCAGCCATCGGTCCCCGCCAAATTCGCGATCGCCTTGCTGTGCGCGGGTCTCGCGTTTCTGCTGCTCGTGCCGGCTGGGTCGCTGGCGCAGAGTGGCGTCGGCGTGAAGGTGAGCCCACTGTGGCTCGTGGGCTCCTATTTCCTCGCCGTGGTGGGCGAGCTTTGTCTCAGCCCGGTGGGCCTCTCCGCCGTGACCAAGCTCTCGCCGGTCCGGATCGTCAGCCTGATGATGGGGGTGTTTTTCCTGTCGAACGCGCTGGGCAACAAGCTGGCCGGATGGACAGCCGGCTTTTTCAGCTCGATGCCGCTCGACGTACTGTTTGGCGTGGTCGCCGCGGTGTGCCTCGTCGCAGCGGTGATCATGTTTGCATTGATCAGGCCGGTGCGGCGGATGATGGGGGGAGTGAGCTAGGCGGGAGAATGGACAACCCATGTTGAAAAAACTCGCCGCCGTGATCCTTGCGGCAGGCTTGAGCCTCCCGTACGGATGCGACGTGCGCCCGATCAGCGGCGTGTGGAGCGACGTGCCGACAATCCTGTTTATCGGGATCCCCGTGATTGCGACACTCACCTACATCTTGCACACACTGGTCCCACCGCTGGCGGCGTTTCACGAGCGGCACGGCCAGGGGCTGCATACGGTGCTGCGGATCGTGTACTTCGGTCTCGCGGGCGCCTACCTCGCCTTCGCGGTCACCAAGCGGGAAGGATGGCCCGGGTTGATCGCGGCCGCGGTGGCGTTGGTGGTGACGGGCGGAGCCTTCACCTGGCAACAGGGACGCGGCACCAAAGCCACGCGTGTCCCGTTGTTGTTGCTGCTCTGCGCCGGTGTGCCTGCGGTCGCCTTTCTGGTCGATTTCCTGCGAGAGGGTGCGTTGCAGATCGGTGGCTGGGTTTACACGGGGGGGTGGCTGCTCGCCCTGTTCGCCGAGACGCAGGTGCTCAAGGTCCAACCGACGATCGCACACGGGGGGTGACGTCCCGGCCCGGCGCACCAGGCTTTTTCACACGGTAGCTGCGGGTCGTTCCCGCCCGTATTCTTGTCCGCCTACGAACATCCCCGTCAAGCCGAGGGCTGATGTCGAATCCCTCGGCCAGGTCCGCGCTGCTTTGTCGGCGCGTTACGTCATCGAGCGTGAACTCGGTCGCGGTGGCATGGCCACCGTCTATCTCGCGCGCGACCCGAAGCTCAATCGACCCGTTGCCATCAAGGTGCTACGGCCCGAGCTCACCGACCTACTCGGCCGCGAGCGATTCCTGCGCGAGATCGAAATCGCCGCGGGGCTGCAGCATCCCAACATCCTGTCGCTGCACGATTCCGGCGCGACCGATGGGCTGCTGTACTACGTGATGCCGTATGTCGCCGGCGAATCGCTGCGCGACCGGCTGGACCGCGAGAAGCAATTGCCGGTTGAGGATGCGCTCCGGATCTGTCGGGAGATTGCGGACGCGCTCGGCTGCGCGCACGCGCAGGGCATCGTGCACCGTGACATCAAGCCGGCGAACGTCCTGCTCGGCGAGGGACACGCGTTGGTGGCGGACTTCGGTATCGCGCGCATGATCAGCGCCACGGATGCGACGCAGCTGACCGAGCGCGGCATTGCCGTGGGGACGCCGGCGTACATGAGTCCCGAGCAGTCGAGCGGGCAGGATCCGGTCGACGGTCGCACCGATCTTTACGCACTGGGGTGCGTGCTGTACGAGATGCTTGCCGGCGAGCCGCCGTTCTCGGGCCCCACCACGCAAGCGGTTCTGGCCCGGCACCGATTCGACCCGGTTCCGCCGCTCCGGAGCGTGCGTCCGTCGGTGCCCACGTGCGTCGAGGACGCGATTCTGCACGCGCTCGAGAAGGTACCGGCGGACCGGTTTGCGACCGCCTTTGAGTTCATGGGGGCGCTCGAGGAGCCGTCGGCAACGGCTCGCGCTGGGCCAGGTTTGCGGCGACGCGTTGCCTGGTCGGCGGGAGTCGCGGTCGCGGGGCTGGTCATCTACCTAGCGATTAGGGGCTTCGTGTCAGGGAATGCAGGAAACGGGGCCGGACGCGATACGACGCGGTATGCCGTCATGCCGTTCGACCGCGACTCGGGATTGGCTTCGTTCAACGAGGATCAGTTGCTGCAGGATGCGCTGCTGCAGTGGACGGGGATCACCGTTGTGGACCGGCCCAGCATGCAGGAAGAGTTGTCCCGGCACGGCGCGCGACTCACCAGCGGTGACGCAGAAGCAATCGCGCGTCGGGTTGGAGCGGGTCGCTACGTGTTGAGTCAGGTGTCGCGCGTCGGTGATTCGCTCCGAGTCTATTCAGCGGTATACCGTGTGACGGCGCGTGGGCCCCCGCTGCACGAGGGCACCGTGAAGCTCGGGCGGAATCTTTCGCAGACCGGTGGCGCATTCTCCCAGATTGCAGACCGGCTGCTATTCGGCGAAGCCGGCCCTGGCGCTCGCCTGGACCGGCCCACGGGAACGACCTCACGTCCCGCGCGCCAGGCATTCGCGATGGCGCTCGATTCGATCTACCGCTGGAACTTGAAGGCGGCTGATTCGGGTTTCAGCCTTGCGGTGCGGTACGATCCGCAATTCTCCGTGGCCCTGCTGTGGCTGGCTCAAGTCAGATCATGGAACGGGACTCCCCTCGCCACGTGGCGGTCCGCGGCGGAACGTGCCTGGATTTTCCGAGACCGGCTCTCCCCCAGGGATCGGCTGGTGTCCGGCGCTCTCCTCGCCATGGGGAGGGACTCTGTCGCCTGGGCGTGCCCGATTTGGAGACGGGCGACGGCTCTCTACCCAAGTGACTTCGCGGCGTGGTATGGGCTCGCGACCTGCCTCAGCGACGACAAGGCGGTCCTGCGCGATGCGACGAGCTCCTCCGGTTGGCGGTTTCGTTCCAGCTATCATGAGGCGACGCAGGCGTATGTGCGGGCGTTCCAACTGTTGCCCTCCATTCATGGCTCGCTCGCCGGTAGTTCATATCTCTCCGTGCGCAACCTTCTTTGGACTAGCGGTGATGCTCTCCGGTCAGGGAGTGTGGTGCCGGACTCCGGTTTATTCGCTGCGTACCCCTCTTGGCAGGGAGACACCCTAGCCTTCGACCCCTATCCAATCGAGAAGTTGGTCACTCCCACGACAACGGGACTGGCTGTTCGTCACGAGCGGGAGTTGTTTCATGATATCGCAACGGCCTGGGTGAGCGAGTACCCGAGAAGCGCCGACGCTTTGGAGGCGCTTGCGATCTCGCTGGAATTACTCGGGAATCCTGCCGCGCTCGATACGCTTCGACAGGCCAGGGCCGTCGCCGTCACGGCCGAGCAGCGCATTCGAACAGCTGGCGCCGAGGTTTGGATGCGCGTCAAGCTCGCCGTTCCCTCTGATGTTCAGAGCTTGAGAATCGCCCGAGCGCTCGCGGAATCTCTTTTTCGCGCGTTTCCGCCTGGGGCGCCGGAGCCACTCCTACTCGCAAGCATCGCGTTAGTAACCGGCCACGCTGCACTGGCAGCCGCCTACGGCCGGCAGCCCGTTGCGGTGGCTCAACGGGGGGTGCCGCCACCCCTCGGAGACGCCGCTTTGCCTTTGGCAGTCTTCTCCGCCCTCGGCGGTCCGAAGGACAGCCTCCACGCGCTCGAGCAGCGCGTAACGCTCACGATCGACAACCTCTTGGAAGCGCCACTCCAGGAGCCCGCGCGCGCCGAATGGCTCTCTCGGGCGGCAACATTGGCCTTTCCGATCTACCGCTTTCAATCGCTGCCGCGTTTAAAGGGGATGTATGAACTGCTCGACGCTCAGGTGGCATTTGCGGAAGGGGACACAGTGCCAGCGCGGCGAATGTTCGAAGATCTGCGTGTCCTCCGTCGCGGCGAGCCGGCGGCGCCACGGTCAGTTGACGCGGCGTTTGCGGAGGCTTGGTTGTTGGCTTCGTTGGGCGACTCCCAACAGGCGATTGCATGGCTCGATCCCGCCCTCGCCGCGATTCCGGCGATGGCGCCTGAAGCGTTCACCGATTTGCCTCGAGCCGGCGTTCTTGTTCGAGCAATGGTATTGCGTGCCGAGCTGGCCGAGCGCGTTGGAGACCGGGCCGGCGCAGCACGTTGGGCTCGGGCCGTTGAGTCGTTGTGGTCCAATGCTGATCCGTTCTTGAAGCCCCTTGTTCAGCGCCTAAAGCACCTCACCGAGTGAGTTTCGCAGGTGAGGGGGGCGGCACATTCATTTCAACGGAGGGAGGCGGCAATGAAGCCGCAATGGGGCAGGGGTGTTCTGGTTTCCGGGCTCGTCCTCAGCGTGATCGCTTGCCCGCCAGGCACTCAACAATCCTTGAGCAGTCCACCGTGGCGCGAACGCCCGGAATGCCCAGTCGATTCAACGGTCGCCTGGGTGTGGAACGCGAAACAAGAGACGTGGGGAGCGATTGCTGAAATCCCACTCTCCGGGCCGATCAGCACGATTCCTGAGTTCCACGACTGTCAACGATTCATCGTGGAAGGAGACACCTACGGTCCTCTTTATGCCATCTACGCCAGTTACCGTCTCTCCGTTCTGGCCCAGCAAGCTGACTCCCTGATAAGGGGCACGTCGACCAGCTACGCGGTGCCCGCAGCCACGATTTTCAACTATGGCGCGAGCTACGCCCCGCTTGGGATAGAGCCCGGTTTCAGCTGCCTCTATCTGTGGAATCCAATGAGCTGGCGTGCCAAGCTGGTTTCATTCGGATTCTCGGAGCCAGACTGTCTCAAGCCTATTGATCCAGGTCAGGTGGAGGGCATGGAATTGGAGGTCTGGCCTGTGGAGGTGGACCCCTTCGGTGAGGGTGACTACCCGCCGGTCGCGCGATGGGATTGGGATTCGACGAAGGGGCGGCAGTACATCGGCATCAAGTGTGGAAAAGCGTGGTGCGAAATCGGCGGACCTGGGACCAAGCGCATCCCCGCCTATAGAGCCCCGCCTGAACTGGCATTTGACGGCGTCTCCTCGTCGGATCCAGCCGTCGATCGGGTCTCGCATATCAAGGGCTGGAACGACGTCCAGCGACTTGATTCTGTTGCATACGGCAAGCAAGTCCCGACCGGCATCTGGGGGACCATCATCCCCCACCCGAGGAACGATAGGATCGACAATGTGTCGGCATTTCAAAACACATGGTTGAATGTGGCCAACGCCATAATCCAGGGGGGGAATTACACGAAGCGCGGTTTCACGGAGGGGGTCAACCGGATTTTTTTCTGCCACGGCACGGCAGTGTCCAGCGACGCTACGGAGCCGGGTTGTAAGGGCGCATCGGGCGTTTCCTGCTCACCCGACAAGACGGATGGAATCGCTTGGTATGCAATGATTGTGTCCGCAGCGTCGGACACCGCGTACAAGTGTGTCATACGGAGAGTCCACACTGGAGCCAATGTCCCGGGCATCCCGGGCGCCGCGCGCTGGCGCTGGGTGGTGGACGATGTAACGAACTGGATCAAGTGTCCCACGGGGTGTTGCGAGATCCGATAACCTAGGCTCGGCCCCGGCTCGGTCTTTCACCGAACCGGGGTATCGGGGACAGCTACCAGCCGAGCCAGGAGCTCGGCCCCACTTCCCGGCCGCTCTTCCGGCCGCTTCGCCAGCGCAGCCTGGACCGCCGCCTCGACCGCCTCCGGGACGTCCGGCCGCACGACCCGCAGCGAGCGCGGCGGGTCGTGCGCGTGACGGGCGAGCAACGCTTGCGCCGTCGCCGCCCTGAACGGCGGCTCCCCGGCTAACATCTCGTATACGACGCACCCGAGCGCGTACAGATCGCTGCGGCCATCGAGATCGCGAGCGCCCCGAGCCTGTTCCGGACTCATGTACTCCGGCGTCCCCGGGATCAGACCGCTTGAGGAGAGGTCCTCGCCCCCGGCTTGAACGATGGCGCGAGCGATGCCAAAGTCAGCCACGACAGGTCGCCCCCCCAGGAACAACACATTATCCGGCTTGATGTCACGGTGAACGATGTTGTGCGCATGCGCATAGTCGAGCGCCGCTGCGATGCCCCGAGTCACGTCGATCACGTCCGCCAGGGCTTGCTGAGGGGTGGCTGCCAGCCGGTCGCGCAGCGACTGACCCTCGGCGTAGGGCATGACGTAATACGGCAGCGCGCCGGCTTGCCCCGATTCGACCAGCGGCAGGACGTTGGGATGCTGCATCGTGGCGAGTACCGCGATCTCTCGGTGAAACCGCTCGGCTCCGATGAACCGCGCATACTCAGGGCGCAGCACCTTGACGGCGACCGGCTCGCTCGAGTCGGAGCGACGGGCCAGGAACACTACTGCCCAGCCGCCTCGCCCGATCTCGCGCTCGAGCGTGTAGCGCTTGGCGACCGCGGCCTGCAGCAGCGGACGGACTTCGGTCATGATATCCTAGGCCATCGGTGTTTCAGCGAAGTGACAGGCCACGAGCTGCCCGGGCGTCACCTCGCGCAGCGCTGGGACCTCGGTGCGGCAGCGATCGCTTTTCTTGGGATGCGGACAGCGCGGATGGAACGGGCACCCCGGCGGCGGGTTGGCGGGTGAGGGGACGTCCCCCTGGAGCACGATGCGCTGCTTCTGGGCCGCGGGGTCCGGCACCGGCACCGCTGACAGCAGTGACCGCGTGTAGGGATGCCGCGGCAGCTGGTAGATCGTCGCCGCGGCGGCTCGCTCCACGATCCGGCCCAGGTACATCACCGCGACATCGTCGGCGATGTGTTTCACGACCGCCAGGTCGTGCGCGATGAAGAGATAGGTCAACCCGCGCTGCCGCTGCAAATCGGTGAGCAAGTTCAAGACCTGCGCCTGCACCGACACGTCGAGCGCCGACACCGGCTCGTCGCACACTAGAAACGTGGGCTCGACCGACAATGCCCGGGCGATGCCGACCCGCTGCCGCTGGCCTCCCGACAGCTCGTGCGGGTACCGATCTGCCAGCTCGGTGTCGAGGCCGACTTCCTCGAGCAGGGCCACGACGCGACCGTCCCGTTCCTTGCCGGTTGCCAGGCGATGAATCTCGAGCGGCTCGCGCAGGGTCTGCCGCACGGTCATCCGCGGGTTGAGCGAGCTGTACGGGTCCTGGAACACGATCTGGATCCGTCGCCGCAGCGCCCGCAACGGTGCGGACGCGAGCGCAAACACGTCCTCGCCACCGAGCCGGAACGACCCGCTGGTGGGCTCGGTGAGCCGCAGCAGCGTCCGCGCGACCGTGGTTTTTCCCGAACCCGATTCGCCCACCAGGCCGAGCGTAGTCCCGGCCGGGATGGAGAACGACACGCCGTCCACTGCGCGCACGACGCCGCGTGGATTGCCCAGACCGAGCCAGGTGCGGGGCCCGGGGTAATGCTTGACCAGTTGCTCGACGTGGACGAGCGCGGCGCTCATCGACTCCCCCCGCGGCGTCCGGGCTCTGTGATCAGCCAGCAGCGTGCGGTGTGTCCGGCGACCTCCGTGTCGAGCAGCGGGGGCTCCTCGGTGCGGCACTTCTCCCACGCATAGGGGCAGCGCGGGTGGAAGCGGCACCCGGCGGGCCAGGCCGTGGCGGCGGGGACCGAGCCGGGAATACTGTGGAGCCGCTCGCGCGGGCGGTCGAGCCGCGGGATCGACGCCATCAACCCTTCGGTGTAGGGGTGCTGGGGCCGGGCGAACAACTCCGGCGTCGGGGCCGTCTCCACGACCTGGCCTGCGTACATCACGACGACCCGGTCGGCGGTGCCGGCCACCACTCCCAGATCGTGGGTGATCAGCAGGACCGCCATGCCGAGCTGCTGTTGCAGCCGCGCGAGCAGCTCGAGAATCTGGGCCTGGATCGTCACGTCGAGGGCGGTGGTCGGCTCGTCGGCAATGAGGATTTGTGGGTGACAGATCAGCGCCATCGCGATCATCACGCGCTGGCGCATTCCGCCGGAGAGCTGGTGCGGGTAGTCGTCCACCCGGGATTCTGGGTCGGGAATCCCGACCTGCTGCAGCATCTCGATGGCGCGCGCGCGGGCAGCGCGTCGGGACAGTCGCTGGTGCACGATAGCCGCCTCGGCGACCTGATCGCCGATTGTCAGCACCGGGTTGAGCGAGGTCATCGGCTCCTGGAAGATCATCGCGATACGGTTGCCGCGAATAGCCCGGAGTTCTTTGGGCGCCAGCGTGAGGAGGTTCCGACCTTCGAACTCGATGTAGCTGCCGGGCCGGATGTGCCCTGGGGGCTCGGGGATGAGTCGCAGGATCGAGAGCGACGTGACAGTTTTGCCGCACCCCGACTCCCCCACGATCCCCAACGTTTCGCCCGGTTGCAGATCGAACGACACGCCGTCCACCGCCCGTGCCGTGCCGGCGCCGCGGTCAGTGACGAAATACGTCTTCAGGTCGCGGACGCGGAGCAGCGGCTCCGTCATGCGGACTCCTGGCGTGGGTCGAGGGCGTCACGCGCGCCGTCGCCCACGGCGTTGAGGGCCATCACGACGAAAGCGATGGCGAGGCCGGGGAAGAGCGAGGTCCAGAGCGCGGTCGCGAATTGCTCCCGGCCGTCGGCGATCATGTTCCCCCAGCTGGGGCGCGGCGCTTGGACTCCGACACCCAAAAAGGAGAGCGCAGCTTCGAGCAGCATCATGTTTCCGATGCCGAGCGCCGTCGACACGATGAGTGGTGCCGCGGCGTTCGGCAGGACGTGGCGAAAGATAACGCGCCAGGGGCCGGCGCCGAGCGCGCGGGCAGCCTCGGTGAACGGACGCTCGCGCAACGACAGCACCTCCGCGCGCACCAGGCGGCTCGTGGGAAACCAGCCGGTGCACCCGAGCAGCAGCACGAGCGGCAGCAGCGCCAGGCGGTCCCACAGCGCGATGACAACGAGCACGACGAATATCCGCGGGACCGCGAGTCCCACGTCCACGAGCCGCATCAGCACAGCGTCTACCGCGCGACGGAAGTACCCCGCGGTCGCACCCACCAGCGCGCCGAGCGTGATGGCTACGAGCATGCCGAGCGTGCCGATGCCGAGTGACACCCGGGCGCCGTACACCAGGCGGCTCCACACGTCGCGGCTGTAGAGATCCGTGCCGAACGGATGGAGCCAGCTGGGCGGGAGGTTCTGGAGCTGGACGATGTCCAGCTGCAGCCACGGCGGGTATGGGGCGAGCACTGGTGCGGCGAGCGCGATCGTCGCGAAGAACACGAGGACGGCGAGCCCGGACGTCGCCATCGGGTAACGGAAGAAGCGGCGGCCGGCGTCGCCCCTGGCGCGCCCCGCCCGGCGCCGCAACCACACCACGCAGGCGGCGGTCCAGAGGACCGACGCCAGCAGCGCGAGCCATGTGAAGGCGCTCACGCGCGCAGGCGCACGCGGGGATCCGCGGCGGCGGTTAACAGATCCGCGATCAGGCTTCCCAGCACCACCAACACGCTCGAGATCAGCGTCGTGGCGATGACCAGCGGATAGTCCCGGCCGGCAATCGCGTCCGCGGCAAGCTTTCCGAGCCCCGGCCAGGTGAACACCGTTTCGACGACCACGGCGCCCGTCAGCAGAAACGGCAATGCGAGGCCGAGCAGTGTGACGATCGGCAGCAGCGCGTTCCGCAGCGCATGGTCCATCAGCACCCGCGGCTCCGTCAATCCCTTGGCGCGCGCGGTCCGCGCGTAGTCCTCCCCCAGCGCTTCGAGCAGCGCCGCGCGCTGGTAGCGGGCCGTCCCGGCGGCGCCCACCAACCCCAGCGTCAGCGCCGGCAGCGCGAGGTGTTTCAACCGGTCGAGTAGCCGGAGCGCGAGCGGCATCGAGTCGTGCAACACCGCGGTCACACCGCCGACGGGGAACCAGTCCAGCCACTGGCCGAACACCAACAGCAGCAGGAGACCGAGCCAGAAAGTGGGGAGGGAATAGAAGAACAACGTCGCGTTGGTCAGCGCCACGTCGAGCCGCCGCCGCGCGCGCGCGGCCTGGACGACCCCGATCAGCACTCCCAGTAAGAAGTCGATCGCGAGCGCCGTGCCGGTGAGCACCAGGGTGTTGGGGATCGCGCTGGCGATTGCGTCGACGACGGGCCGGCGCTGGCTGAACGACTCACCGAGGTCCCCACGCACCAGGGCGCGGAGATAGCGAGCGTATTGCACCGGCAGTGGCTGGTCGAGCCCGAACCGCGCCCGCAGCCGCTCGACGACGGCGGGATCGATCGGGCGGTCCTGGCCCGGGAGGAAGGGTGTCCCGGGAGCGAGGTGGATGGCGGCGAAGCAGAGTGTCACGACGGCGAAAATGATGGCGAGGGCGGCGGCGAGCCGCCGCAGGAGCCACGCCGTCACTCAGTGCCCCAGGCGATCCCGTGCGGTCAGCTGGTCGGGAGGGATGCGCCAGGTACGGATGCGCGCCACCCATGAATCGGGCCGGATCCGGACGTCGGCGATGCGGCGGTCGATCGCCGCGACGTTCTCGAGGGCGTACAGGACGATGGCCGGGGCGTCCTCCGCGAGCGTCCCCAACGCCGCCCGCCACGCGGTGGCGGCCTGCTGTTGCGTGGTGGCGGTGACGGCCTGGTCCACCTGACGGTCGAACGCAGGATTATCGTAGCGACCGAGATTCGAGCTGCCCCCCCTGCGCCACAGTTGCGGGAGGCCGGATGACGGGCTCGGATCGGTGACCCACGAGAGGAGCGCCGCGTCATACTGGCCGGCGCGCGTGCGCTCACCCAGCGCGGCGCCATCCATCGCGTCAGTTACCACCTCGACCCCGACAATCCGAAGCTGCTCCTGCAGCAGCGTCGCGTACTGTATGCGAACCGCGCTCGTGGTGGGTACCGCGATGTGGAGGGCGAACTTCTGTCCGTTACGGTCTCGGATGCCGTCGCCGTCGGTATCACGCCAGCCCCGCCGTTCCAGGAGTCGCACCGCCTGCGCGGTGTCGTAGGGCGGCACGGGCAAGTCGGAGAACCACAGCGATGCCCAGAGCTTCGAGATCGGCGCCGGTGGAACCGTCGCCGCGCCGGCGAAGACACTCTGCACCATGCGATCGCGGTCGGTGGCGAAGGTCAGGGCGCGCCGCACATCAGGGTCCGCGAGAATCGGGTGTGGCCGTTTGGAGTCGCCGTTGGCGCGCAGGTTGAACACGAGGGCCCCGTACGCGGTCCCTGGATACGGGTACAAAGCCAGGCGCTCCACCGCGCGGGCCCGCTCGATGTTGGTCGGTGTGATCAGTATTTGGAGCGCGTCCGCTTCGCCCGCCACGAGTTGTGTCACCGCGGTGGGAATGTCGGCCACGATGCGCCACACGAGGCGCCGGATGTACGGGCGGCCCAGGAAAAACGTCGAATCGGCGGCGAGCTCGATACTCTCCCCTGGTGTCCAGCGCACGAAGCGGTATGGGCCGTTGCCAACCGGTGCCCGACCGAACGCCGTGGTGCCCCATTGGTCGCGCGGCACCGATTGGAGTAGGTGGGCCGGCAGGACGCGAACATGGTGCACCGCATCGTACAGCATCTCGGCGTAGCGATCGCGGAACCGGACCGTCACCGTGAGCGAATCCGTTGCGGTGACTGAGGCGATGTGGCGCAGGTTGGCGCCGAACGGCGAGTTGACCAGGGTGTCGGCGTAGGCGTCGAACGTGAAAGCCACGTCGGCGGCGGTGACCGGCGGGCCGTCCTGCCAGCGCGCGCGCGGATCGAGGTGGAACGTGAGTGTGAGCGGGTCGCTCCACTCCCACGAATGCGCGAGCTGTGGCTCGAACCCGGCTTCATTGATCGTACTGCCGTCCATGCCGATGTCTGCGAGTTTCAAAAAGATCTGGTCGTGGATGTCGCGGTCCAGTGACTCGTCTGTGACCGGCGGCAGGAGACTCGCGGTCTGCCCGATTGCAGCGATCACGACCGCACCGCAGTACTCTCCGCGGCAGCCGCCGCGACGGTCGCACGCGACGATACCGAGTGACAGTATGACGATGGCGACGGCGGACCGCCGACCGAACGTGCGTAGATGGGCGATGAGCATGGCCCTAAGATTCCACCGCGGCCCCTCTGCGCGCCAGGTCTACCGTCGCCAGGTCCATGATGGGTCCAGAAAGCCGGATGGGTGGCTCCTCCCGGACTCCCGGACGGTCGTGGGCGGATGGGTGGCTGGCGCGAGCGGCTCTCCCCAGGTTGCCGCAACCGCTGATGCCGCTTCATCGAAACCAACCGAACGCCCCAGGACTATGGAAAGCGTCGCGTGAGAGCTCATGGCTGACGGCTGACGGCTGATAGACTGCAGTCGCTCCTGAGACCCGCCCAACAGCATCGAGCCGTGCTGCAGGAACGCCGAGCCGTGTCGCACTTGCGCGGACCCGACCAGCTTCCGTCCGGCCACGACGACTTCGCCGCCCACCGGCGCCGCGAAGCAGGCCCCTGCCGTGTCGTCCAGTGCCTGGGCACTGCGGTCGGGGGCCAGTGCCGCGGCCGCCCCGAGGCGACGCAGCGCCGCGGCGAGCCGTTCGTGAATCGCGCGGTAACTCGCGTGCAACGTTCCGAATGCGGCCACCGGGGCCGCGACGGCGTAGGTGAGCTCGTGCTCGTGCCACACGGCGCGACCGCCGGTCGGACGTCTGACCACGTCGAGACCGAGTTGCTCGATGGCGCTGCGATCGTAGCGGGCGCACGCCGGCTCGTTGCGCCCGAAGGAGAGGCACGGCGGTGTCCAGCGGTACAACCGGAGAAACGCAGCGCCTGAGCGATCCGCCTCGTACAGCAGTGCTTCGTCTTGCGCCATGTTCTCGGCGCCGGTGCGGCCATGCGGCTCGACGATGAGGTGCCAGTGCACGTCAGCGTCAGGCCTCCGCGTACGCCTCCACCGGCGGGCACACGCACATCAGGTTGCGATCTCCGTAGGCCCCGTCGATGCGGCTCACGGCCGGCCAGATCTTGTGCACCCGCGTGGCCTCCGAAGGGAAGGCGGCCCGCTCGCGCGAATAGGGTCGATCCCAGGTGTCGGCGAGGAGGTCGGCGAGCGGGTGGGGCGCGTTCTTCAATAAGTTATTGTCGCGGTCAGCCGCGCCTGTTTCGATCTCGCGGATCTCTTCCCGAATGGCGATGAGCGCATCGCAGAAGCGGTCCAGCTCCTCCCGCGATTCGCTCTCGGTCGGCTCGACCATCAACGTCCCGGGGACGGGGAACGAGACCGTCGGCGGGTGAAAGCCGTAGTCGATGATTCGCTTCGCGATGTCCTCCACGTCCACACCCGCCGACGCCTTGAACGGCCGCGTCTCCAGGATGCACTCGTGCGCGATGAGCCCGTTGTTGCCCGCATAGAGCAGATCGTAGTGTCCTTCGAGCCGCTTGGCGATGTAATTCGCGTTGAGGATCGCGACCTTGGTTGCCTCGACCAGGCCTTCCTGTCCCATGAGAGAGATGTAGGCCCACGAGATCGGGAGGATGGCGGCGCTGCCCCAGGGCGCGGCGGAAATGGTGCCGCACGACTGCCGGTGACCCAGCGGCACCACCGGATGGTCGGGAAGGAACGGGGCGAGATGCGCCGCGACGGCGATCGGCCCCATCCCCGGGCCGCCGCCGCCGTGCGGGATGCAGAACGTCTTGTGCAGATTCAGATGACAGACGTCGGCGCCGATGTCGGCCGGCCGGGTCACGCCCACCTGGGCATTCAGGTTGGCGCCGTCCATGTAGACCTGCCCACCGTGCGCGTGGACGATGCGGCAGACTTCCCGGATCGTCGCCTCAAACACCCCATGGGTGGACGGATAGGTGACCATCAACGCGGCCAGCGTGGCCGCGTGCTGCTGCGCCTTGGCGTTGAGGTCCGCCAGCTCGATGTTGCCCGCCGCATCGGTCTGGACGACGATCACCTGCATCCCGGCCATCACGGCGCTCGCTGGATTCGTGCCGTGGGCCGACTGCGGGATCAGGCAGGTCGAGCGCGTGGTGTCGCCGCGCGCGCGGTGGTAGGCGCGGATCACGAGCAATCCGGCGAGCTCACCCTGCGACCCCGCGTTGGGCTGGAGCGACACAGCCGAAAACCCGGTGATTTCGGCGATCTGGTCTTCGAGCTGACGGAACAGCATCTGGTAGCCCTGCGCCTGCGTCACCGGGGCGAAGGGGTGCAGCCGGTTGAACTCGCGCCACGAGATCGGGACCATTTCGGTGGTGGCGTTGAGCTTCATGGTGCACGAGCCGAGCGGGATCATCGCCGAGGTGAGCGAGAGGTCGCGCGCCTCGAGACGCTTGATGTAGCGCAGCATCTCGGTCTCGGAGCGGTATCGATGGAACACCGGGTGGGTGCAAAACGGTGAACTGCGCCGCAACGCAGGCGGGATCGCGCTCTCGACTCGTGCGGCGGCCTCGTCCGTCAGGTAGGGCAGCGTCTCGTTCAGGGAAAACACCGTGACCAGGTCGGCGAGGTCGCTCACGGTGACCGTCTCGTCCAGCGCGATGCAGATCCGGTTGGGTGGCATCGACCGCAGGTTGATCTTGCGTGCCCACGCGGCCTCGAGCAAGCGCGGCAGGGCCCAGGGCTCGACCTCGACGCACACAGTGTCGAAAAACCCCGCGTGAACGATGCGATAGTCCATGCGCTGCAGCGCCTTGGCGAGCAGTCCGGTGAAGGCATGCACCCGCTCCGCCGTGCGACGCAGCCCTTCCGGCCCGTGATAGACCGCGTACATGCTGGCCATCACGGCGAGCAGCACCTGCGCGGTGCAGATGTTGCTGGTCGCCTTCTCGCGCCGGATGTGCTGCTCTCGGGTCTGCAGCGCCATGCGCAAGCCGGGGCGTCCGGCGCGGTCCTTCGCAACTCCGATGATGCGCCCCGGAAGATGACGCTTGTGCGCGTCACGCGTCGCGAAAAACGCGGCGTGCGGACCGCCATATCCCATCGGCACCCCGAACCGCTGGCTGTTGCCGACCGCCATGTCGGCGCCCCATTCGCCGGGTGGAACGAGCAGGGTGAGCGCCAGGAGGTCGGTCGCCGCGGTGACCAGTGCGCCCTCGGCGTGGGCCCGGTCGCACAGGCCGCGGAAATCGCGCAGGCGGCCGTCCGTGCCCGGGTACTGCACCAGCGCGCCGATGACGCCGCCGCCGAACCGGAACGTGTCCGGATCACCGACCACGATCTCGAGGCCACGCGCCTCCGCTCGTGTCCGCACCACCGCAATCGTCTGTGGGTGGCACTGCTCGTCCACTAGGTAGACCGGTCGCCCCGATGGCCGCGCCACGGCCTGCGTGACGTGCATCGCCTCGGCGGCCGCCGTGGCTTCGTCCAAGAGCGATGCATTCGCGACTTCCAGGCCGGTCAGGTCCACGACCATCGTCTGGAAATTCAACAGCGCCTCGAGCCGTCCCTGGGCGATCTCCGCCTGGTACGGCGTATAGGCGGTGTACCACCCCGGGTTCTCGAGGACGTTGCGCTGAATGACCTGTGGCGTGAAGCAGGCGTGATAGCCCATGCCGAGGTACGAACGGAACGTCTCGTTCTTGGCGGCGATGCGCCGCAGCGCCTGGAGTACCTCGCGCTCGTCGCGGCCCGGCGGGAGGGCGAGCGGGCGGCCCAGGCGAATGTCCTCCGGCACCACCGCGTCGATGAAGTGATCGAGGGAGTCATAGCCGAGCAGCGCCAGCATCTCCCGCTGGTCTTCGGGGCGCGGTCCCAGGTGGCGAGGGAGGAACACGTCGGGCTGTACGAGGTCGGCGGAGATCGGCATGTCGGATCGGATTCGATAGCTCAGGAAAGGGTGTGGGACGCACCGGGCTCGAGGATCACGACGGTCGCCCGCTCGCCGACCCGTTTCCGGAAATCCTCCGGGTCGGCGGCGATCAGCTCCCACGTATTGTAGTGCATCGGCAGCACGGTGTGGGGCCGTACAAACTCGACTGCTCGCACTGCGTCCTCGATGCCCATCGTGTAGTTGTCTCCGATCGGCACGCACATCGCGTCGACGCGCCCGACGAGCAGCTGCATCTCCATGGTCAGGCCGGTGTCGCCGGTGTGGTACACGGTCTTGCCGCCGAGGGTGAGCAGCACACCACATGGATTGGTGGTGTGCGAGCCGTCATCACCCTCGACCGCGCCGCCGTGAAACGCGGGGACGAGCTTCACGGTGCCGAACGGGAAGCGGTGGCTGCCACCGATGTGCATGGCGTGCACCGTCGCGCCGCGCGCTTCGCAGAATTGGGCGAGCTCGTAGGTCGCGACGATGGTGGCGCGGTGTCGCTTCGACAGTGGAATTGCATCGCCGAGGTGGTCGCCGTGGCCGTGCGACAGCAGAATGGCGTCGAGCGGGGGCAGCCGGTCGGCGGACACGTCGGCCTTCGGGTTGCCGGTGAGGAAGGGATCGACGATCAGCCGCTTGCCGTCGCCTTCGATGACGAAGCAAGCGTGGCCGTGGAACGTGAGCGTCAGCATCAGGACTCAGTCGTCAGTCTGACGACTGATGCCTTCATTTTCCAGTGTGCTTCGCGTAGGCGGCCGCATCCAGCAAACCATTCACGTCGGCCGGGTTTTGCAGCTTCAGCTTGATCATCCATCCCCCGCCGTAGGGGTCGCGGTTGACCAACGCCGGGTCGGCTTCGAGCGTCCCATTCACTTCGGTCACGGTCCCCGCGATCGGACAGTACAGCTCCGAAACGGCTTTCACTGCCTCAATCGTCCCGAACACCTGCATCTTCGCGAATGTCGCTCCGGGCTTGGGAAGTTCCACGAACACCACATCGCCCAGCTCACCCTGCGCGTAGTCGGTGACGCCAATCTGCACCGCGTCGCCGAGCGGCTTCACGTACTCGTGTTCTTCCGTGTAGCGCAGCTCGTTCGGGATGTTGGACATGCGGGTCGGTCGCTTTCGGCGGAGTCCAAGTGGCGAACGCGGGCGAAGCTAGAGAGGGCGGAAACCCTTGTCAAGCTTGTTGTTTGGCTGTCGCGCGCCGCTCGAGCTCGTCGTAGACGGCCCGAGCGCTGCGCTGCAGCTCGTCCAGGCCCCGCTCGTTGTCGATCACAAAGTGACTCTTCTTCCGTTTGCGGTCGGCCGGCATCTGGGCCGCGAGCAGCCCATCGACTTCCTCGTTGGAGAGCCCGCGCAGCCCGCGCAACCGCGCCCGTCGAACCGCGACCGGTGCGTCCACCAACACGACCACGTCGAATTGCGCGGGATCGAGCGCCTCGAAGAGGAGCGGGATGTCGCTCACGACGATCCGATCGCCGCGCTTCCACGCGGCATCGAGCAGCGCTTCACGGCGCCGCTGCACCGCCGGGTGCACCAACGCGTTGAGCGCGGCCAGGGAAGCCTCGTTCCCCAGGACTTTGGCCCGCAGCGCGGGCCGATCGAGCGAGCCGTCGCGCCGCAGCACCTGCGCGCCGAACCGCTTGGCGATGGCGGCGAGCACCGCGGTGCCGGGGGCCTGGGCCTCCCGCGCCAGCTCGTCGGCGTCGATCACCGTGGCGCCCCATTGGCGAAAGAAATCCGCGACGGTCGACTTACCCGCAGCGATGTTGCCCGTCAGAGCCACGTTCAACACGGAAGGCGCTCTCGGCCGCAGTTCACAACAAGGCCGTCTGATGCTCATCCGCTTTCGGCACCTTGTGGCAATGCCGGCATCGGGCCTCGTAACTCTCCATTCCCCCCACCATGATCGTCGGGCTCTCCCAAGGGGCGGGCTTACCGTCCACCAGCCGCTGATTCCGACTCGCCGGGCCGCCGCATACCACGCAGATGGCGTGCAGCTTGTCCACCACCTCCGCGGCGCACATCAACAACGGCATCGGTCCGAAGGGGAGGCCGCGGAAGTCGACATCGGTGCCGGCGAGGACCACCCGGACCCCCCGGTCGGCGAGGTCGTTCGCCACGGCCACAATGCCTCCGTCGAGAAACTGCGCCTCATCCACGGCTACGACCTCGGTGCCCGTGCGCCAGCCGCGTGCGATCTGCTCGGAGCTGTCCACCGGCTCTGCCTCGACGGTAAGACCGTCGTGGGTGGTGACTGAGTACAGCCCCGCATAGCGCGCGTCGAGATGGGACTTGAACACCTGGACCTGACGGCGGGCGATCACCGCCCGGCGCACGCGCCGGATCAGCTCCTCGGACTTGCCGGCGAA
Source organism: uncultured Gemmatimonadaceae bacterium (assembly GCA_964596925.1). Lineage (GTDB taxonomy): Bacteria > Gemmatimonadota > Gemmatimonadetes > Gemmatimonadales > GWC2-71-9 > DASTHG01. The sequence goes on from CAZQWQ010000072.1 coordinate 719,967, forward strand.
CATCACGCCCGAGATGACTTCGATCCAGCCGGGGCGGGTACCGTGAAACATGGGGGCTCCAGAGGCATCCATCGGGGTCTGTGGGCGGGGGGAAGGCTAGCCGGGGGTAGGGAAGGGGTCAAGAAGTGCCGGTATCTTGCGGATTTCCGGGGTAGGTCACCATATTGTCAAGAGATTTCAAGGCTTTTCGGGAGCCCCCCCGTGAAAGGGGCCGGATTGCAAGGGCTTTATCCGTTCACCTTACCAAGGAGCGCGCCGTGAATAAAGCCGAGCTGATCGCGGCACTGGCCATGCGGACGAAGATGTCCAAGGCCGATGCCGGTCGCGCGATCGAGTCCCTGTTCGACGATAAGGGAATCATTGCGGGCGAACTGAAGAAGGGCGTGAAGGTCCAGATCACCGGGTTCGGCAATTTCGAAGCCCGTAAACGGGCCGCGCGCATGGGGCGCAATCCCAAGACCGGCGCCGAGATTCAGATCAAGGCGACAATCGCCCCGGCGTTTCGCGCCGGCAAGCAGCTGAAGATGGCGGTCAACAAGAAGTAGGGAGCGAAGTGAAGCGATGCTTGATACGGGCCGCCCCGCTGGGCGGCCCGTCAGCGTTTCAGGGCATCAGATCACGCGACCGGTCTTGAGGGCGGCGATCTGTGCCGCATCGTAACCAAGCTGCTCCCGCAGAATCTCCTCCGTGTGCTGCCCCAACAGAGGCGGCGGCAGATCGTAGCGCGGTGGCGTCGCTGAAAGCCGGATCGGATTCGCCACCAGCGGTACGGTACCGCCCGACGGATGCGGTACGTCCACCCGCATCTCCCGGTGGCGCACTTGTGGGTCGGAGAACACCTGGGCGAGATCATTGATCGGGGCGCACGGGACCGCGACGGGCTCGAGTGCCGCGAGCCAGGCGGCAGCCGGGCGGGTACGGAGCACGGTTTCGATCTCGCGGGTGAGCTCGTCGCGATGGCGCACGCGGGCGTCGTTGGTGGCGAACCGTGAGTCGGCGGCAAGGCCCGGCGCCCCGGCCGCCTCGCAGAACTTCCTGAACTGCGCATCGTTACCGATGGCGAGGACGATGGGTCGGTCGGCGGTGGGCACGACCTGATAGGGTGCGATGTTGGCGTGCGCGTTGCCCCAGCGTTGCGGCACGGCTCCACCGACGAGGTAGTTGAGCGCGACGTTCGCGAGTACGGCTACTTGCACGTCGAGCAGCGCGAGGTCGATATGCTGTCCCACCCCCGCCACCTCGCGGTGAGCGAGTGCCGCGAGGATGGCGATGCAGGCGTAGAGGCCGGACATCACGTCCGCCACCGCCACCCCCACCTTCTGCGCGCCGCCGCCGGCGCGGTCGTCCCGTTCGCCGGTGACGCTCATCAGGCCTCCCAGCGCCTGGATCGCGAAATCGTAGCCGGCGCGCTGGGCATACGGACCGGTCTGGCCGAAACCGGTGATCGAGCAGTAGACGAGGCGCGGCTGCAGCGCCTGGAGGTCCTCATAGGCGAGACCGTGGCGCGCCAAGTCGCCCACCTTGTGGTTCTCGAGGAACACATCCGATTGGGTGGCGAGGCGCCGCACGATGTCGCCACCGTCGGAAGTCGTGAAATCGACGCAGAGGGACCGCTTGCCACGATTGGCGCTCAGGTAGTACGCGGCCTCACCGGTTTCTCGGCCCCCGGCATCCTTTAGGAAGGGCGGACCCCAGTGGCGTGTGTCGTCGCCCGAGCCGGGTCGCTCGACCTTGATGACGTCGGCGCCCAAATCAGCCAGAATCTGGCTCGCCCAGGGACCCGCGAGAACGCGGGAGAGGTCGAGGACGCGGAGGTGGCCGAGTGCTCCGGCCATGTCAGACGCTGCGGTCCTTGTGGGCCGTGACGCGCCGACCGCGCAGCGATACTCGGCACAGGCCCGCGATCGCCCGGTCGGAGACGCGCGGGGTCACGCTCACGAGACAATGCGTTTCGCGCACCTCGATACGTCCGATGTCGTCGCGCTCGAGCCCCACTTCGCGGGTGAGCGCGCCCACGAGATCCCGCGCGCCAACCCGATCCTTCTTGCCCACGCCGACGAACACGCGCACCCAGTCCTCAGACGGGGCCGTCGGCGACCCGCTCTCGGCCGTCGGCGGATTGGCCTGTGCCAGCTGCCGATGGGCGGCGAGCAGTGCTGCCGCGACCTCGGCTGGGTCGTACCGTTCGAACAGGGGTTGCAGCAATCCCAGCTCCGGCTCCAGCCCGCCGGCCTCGAGGCGGGTCGTGGCCTCCGCGCGCAGCGCCTCGGCGCGCGACTGTGCGCGGGTATGAACCGCCGGCAGTGACAACGCGGACAACGGCGCCGCGATCGAGCGGGCATAGGGCAGCTGCGAGGGGGACAACAGCAGGATCGGTTCGCCGTGCGTCGCGAGCTCCGCGAGCTCGGCTCGCGAGGGAAGATCGAAGCACAGAATCGCGTCCGCCGCTTCGGGCGGCGGCGCCCCGTGTCGCCACTCGGCCACCTGGGGTCGGTCGAGCGCGTCGAGCACTTCGCGCCGCACCGCGACGCGGCGCGCCCGCGGCACTACGGCATAGCGCGCCGCGGCTACGGGCGGCAGGGGTCGCGCGTCGTCGCCCAACGGCAAGTCCCCCACCACGTGCGGGCGACGCGCGTGGCGCTCGAGAAAGTCTTCGAGCCCGGTGGGATTCCAGGAGAGGACGATGCGGCGTGCCTCGCGCAGCTCTCCCAACAACTGCTCGAGGCCGGCAAGCCGGCCACTCGCCTGCAGCCATTCGGGCCAGGCCAGCACCACGGTCGTCACGGTGTCGAGTTTCAGGGCGGAGCGGGCGGCGAGCCCCTGGAGGTCTTCCGGCGTTCCGGACAGGAGATCGACGGCGCTTGCCTTGAGGAGGCGCGCGCTGCGACCGAGGCTCGTGACGGGATGGACGCGGAGGCCTTGGGGGGCGGCGTCAGCCCACTCTTCCGCCGCGGCATGGTCGCTGCACACCACGACGACACTCACGCCGGGTCGGGTGTGGGGCGCCAGAAGCTCCCACACCGCTTCCGCCTGCTCCACCGCCGGCGGCGTCACCACCAATACCGCCCGGCCGCGCTCCAGCGCGGCCTGCGCTTCACTCACACCAGTCACGCGATCCTCGGTTGTCAAAGGGCGGGTTGCGAAGGAGGATGGTAGTTTCGAGCCGTGGAAAGGGCAATGGGAGTAGTTACCATGACCGCATCTCAGTGGGTGCTGGCCGGTGCGCTGGTCGTGACGGGATGGTCCGCCGCCGCGGCGCAACAGTCTCGCCCTCGCGCCCGTGACCTCGGGCTCGTGGTCGGGGTCCTCTCACCCGGCCCGCTCAATGCCATCACCGACGTCGCGGGCGTTCGGGTCGGCCACGTGACGCTCGCCCGGGGCGACTCGGTGAACACCGGGGTCACCGCGGTGTTGCCGCACGACGGCAACGTGTTTCGCGAAAAGGTCCCGGCGGCGATCGTCGTCGGTAACGGCTTTGGGAAACTCACCGGCTCGACGCAAGTGAACGAGCTGGGCGAGCTCGAGTCTCCGATCGTGCTGACGTGCACGTTGTGCGTGCCCCGCGCCGCCGACGCTGTGCTCACGTACCTGCTGGACTTGCCGGGAAACGCGGACGTGCGATCGGCAAACGCCGTCGTGGCTGAAACAAACGACGGCTTTCTGAACGACATTCGAGCCCGTCCAGTCACCGCGACCGACGTGCTCACGGCGATTCGCTCGGCCGTCCCCGGTTCGGTCGCCGAAGGGTCGGTGGGCGCGGGACGGGGCACCGTGGCGTTCGGGTGGAAAGGCGGGATCGGCACCGCGAGTCGCCGCCTCCCGGCGCGCTTAGGCTCGTGGACCGTCGGCGTCCTCGTCCAGACGAATTTTGGCGGCGTGTTGTCCATCAACGGCGCGCCGGTCGGCCGCGACCTCGGCCGGTACTACCTCAAAGGGGACCTGGGCGACGGCAGCGTGATCATCGTGGTGGCGACGGACGCGCCGCTCGACCATCGGCAGCTTGCGCGTCTCGCGCGCCGGGCACTCGCGGGGCTCGCCCGCACAGGCAGCAGCATGACAAACGGCAGCGGCGACTATGTCATCGCGTTCTCAACTAGGCGGGTCGCCGGATCGGCCCTAAAGGACTCCCTAGCGGTCGCGGGCGGGCGGATGGGACCATCCGGCAATCCGCCCCACCGCCTATCCGACACAGTTGCAGTCGTCACCAACGACGCCATGTCGCCGCTGTTCGAGGGCGCGATCGAAGCGACGGAGGAGGCGATCTACAATTCGTTGTTGCGCGCGGAGACTGTGCGGGGATATCGTGGCACCGTGAGCGCGTTGCCGCTCGATTCCACGGTCACCATCCTCCAGCGGTACGGAGCCATCCGACCATGAGCGACGGTCTGTCGCCCAATCTCCAGCACCTCGAGACCTCCGCGACGATCGCCATCTCGCAGGAGGCCAAGCGCCGGAAGTCGGCGGGCGAGGACGTGATCGATCTCGGGGCCGGCGAGCCCGATTTCCCTACGCCGGTGATCCCCGCCGAGGCCGGCATCCGGGCGATCAAGGAAGGGAAGACGCACTACGCGGCGAACGAGGGGATCCTCGAGCTGCGAGCGGCCGCGGCGAAGCACCTCGCCCTCCTCTCCGGGGGCCGGCCAATCAACGCCGACCACATCGTCGTGTCCAACGGCTCCAAACAGTCGCTCTTCAACGCCTGCTTCACGCTGTTCGGCCAGGGAGACGTGGTGGCGATCCCCGCGCCCGCGTGGGTGTCATATCCGCAGATCGTGCATCTCACGCGCGCCCGGCCGGTACTCGTCACGGGACACCCGGAGTGGGGCCTGAAGGTGAGCGTGCGGGAGCTTGAGCGCATACTCCCGGCGCCGAAGGGGTTGATCATCTGCTCGCCCTGCAACCCGACCGGCTCGGTGTACACGATGGCCGAGCTGCGGTCGATCGCGCAGTGGGCCACCGACCGCAACGTGTGGATCATCACGGACGAGATCTACCGGCGCATCCACTACGGCAGCGGTCCGGCTCCGTCGTTCCTCGACCTGTCGGACGATCTGCTGGATCGGGTGGTGGTGGTGACGGGGGTCAGCAAGGCGTATGCGATGACCGGCTGGCGCGTCGGCGTCGCGCTCGCGCCGGGCCCGGTGGCGAAGGCGATGGCGGCGCTGCAATCGCACACCACCTCAGGGGCTAACCACATGGCGCAATACGCCGCCGCCGCGGCGTTTGGGGATGAACGGCTAGAGCAGGACGTGCAGCGGATGGTGAGCGAATTCCGCCGCCGCCGCGACCTGCTGGTGGAGGCATTTCGCCGGGAGCTGCTCGGGGTGGAGTTCGTGGAGCCGCACGGCGCCTTCTATTTCTTTTTCCGTGTCGACTCGTTCGGCGGGATCTCGGGCACGCAGTTCTGCACACGACTCATTACGGAAACCGGTGTGGCGCTGGTGCCGGGGGCAGCGTTCGGCGACGACCGCTGGGTGCGATTGTCCTACGCAGCGGCGACGCCCGACATCGCCCAGGCGCTGGAACGGATCGTCGAGTTTGCCCGGAAGCTCGGCGGCTAGAGCTTCGCCGGCCGCTGGCTCAGCAGTTCAATCCCGCTTTCCGTAACGACGGTGTCATCCTCGATCCGGACCCCGAACTTGCCCGTCTGGTAGATCCCGGGCTCGATGGTGAACACCATCCCGGGCTCGAGCGGCGCGTCGTTCCCCTCGACCATGTAGGGGGGTTCGTGGCCGTCCATCCCCATCCCGTGCCCCAGTCGGTGTGTGAAATACTCGCCGTAGCCGCCGGTCTCGATCGCTGCTCGCGCCGCGCGATCCATCTCCTGGCAGCGGACGGTGAACGGTTTGCCGAGCTGCATCGCGGCGGTCTGGGCATCATGCACCAGATTGTAGACCTTCTTGAATTCGTCCGACGGCGCGTCGCCGTACCAGATGGTGCGGGTGATGTCCGAGGTGTAGCCGCTCACCCGGCAGCCCGCGTCGATGAGCACCACCGTTTCCCGTTCCAACCGGGCGTCAGCGGGGCCGCCGTGGGGCAGCGCGCTCGAGGGGCCGAATTGCACCAGGCCCCCGCCGCCGGATCCCCGGGTGCGCATTTCATCGGAGAGTTTGCGCGCCACCTCGCGCTCGGTGGCCCCGGGAGCGAGTGCCGCGAATGTCGCGGCGATGGACGCTTCGGTGATCTCGATGGCCCGCCGGATCAGCGCGATTTCCTCGGGATATTTGATGATCCGCAGCCGTTCGGTGACAGGGGCGCCGGTCTGCCATTTCCAGTTGCCGCCGGCTGAGGCGGCAAGCCGCAGCCACGAGCCGTAGTCGAGGCTCGCCTCGATCACCCCCTGACCGCCGCGGGTTGCGGGCTTCAGCGCGTTCAGGGCCGTCTTGACGAGCTTCCACGGGTCGTCCTGCTCTTCCCAGCCGCGCACGTCCTGGATGGCGCTCCGGCCCTTAATCCGATCCACTTCGAACGACGGACACACGATGGCGGGATCGCCCTTGGTCGGCACCAGGAGCAGAATCAACCGTTCGCTCCGTCCAGGGTTGGTGCCGGTGAAGTACTCGAAATTGGTGCTCGGCGACGCGACGAGCAGATCGAGCTTGCGCGTGGTGAGTTCAGCGCGTAACCGGTCGAGGCGGCGGGCGAAGACCTCGGGTCCTAGCGTGGGCTCCTGAGGTGGATTCGGAGTTTGATGGATGGTTGAATGGACCATCCGGCCATCCGGCCATCCGCCAATCCGCCCGCCCACCGCTGCGCCCCCGAGCACCGAAACAAACTCACGCCGCTCCATCTGCTGGCTCCTCGTCGAGACCGGGCTATATTACCCGCCCCCAGTGAATGCAGGAAGGCGCGGCGACCCATGCACTACGAAGCCCAGATCGAGCCCCTCGACGGCAAGCTTCCGAAAGTGAGCTATCGCTGGGACCCCGAGACCGACATCCTCTCGGCGACCTGCAAGGGCGTCCCTCAAGCGACGGGGATGGACGGCACGGTCGACCTCGAGGGGAACGACGGGTCGTTCGTGCTGCTCGATGTTGCGGGCGGACTGCTGCGGGGCCTCGACGTCGTCACCTGGCCGGATGACATCCGCACCATCGACGCGCTCGTGGCTCCGGCGGCGGCGAAGAAGGCCCGAGTGCTGTTTCCCAGTCGGCGCTCGCAGCCTGCGGTGGCGGCGGTCGAGGTGGACACCGCCCTGACCGTGGAAAAGAACGCCGACGAGTCGGTGTTCCACATTCGCGTCGGACGCATCCGGCCGGTGAGCGTGATGCGCGTTGCGGATCACCTGTTGGTCGAACTGGACAAGCAGTCGCGCCTCGCCGGGCTGTGGTTGCTCGAGGTTCCTCCGTTCCCGAACGTCGAGGCCACCGCCTAGTGGTGGACGAGCGGCTCCAGCGCTACATCGAGGAGCTGTTCGCGGTCGAAGATTCCGTACTCGCGCGTGTCCGCGCCCGACACGCCGAAGCCGATCTTCCCCCGATTCACATCTCCCCTGACGAAGGCAAACTGTTGCACGTGCTGTTGCGCGCCGTCGGCGCACGCACCGTGCTGGAGATCGGCTCGCTCGCGGGCTACAGCGGCATCTGGCTCGCCCGTGCGCTGCCGCCCGAGGGCCGGCTGACCACGATCGAGAAGGATTCGCGGCACGCCGCGTTGGCCCGCCAGGCATACGCCGAAGCGGGCCTGGCGGAGCGGGTGCAGGTGATCGAGGGAGACGCCCGCAAGGTGCTGCGGACGCTCGCGCCGGGATTCGACGCTGTGTTTGTCGATGCCGATAAGGAGCCGATGGCGGAGTATTTCCAAGAGAGCGTCCGCCTGCTGCGAGTGGGCGGCTTGCTCCTCTCCGACAACGCGTTCTTCCACGGGGCGGTGGTGGACCACAGCGACCGATCGGCCCAGGCCGAGGGCGTGCGCGCGTTCAACCGTCTGGCGGCGACCGACGCGCGGGTGGTCTCGGCGGTGATCCCGATCCGCGATGGGGTGGTCGTCGGCGTGAAAGTCGCCGCATGAGCGGCCGTCGGGAATGGCTCGCCGGGCTCTACGCCACGGGCGTCACCCCGGCCTCCTTTGTTCCGGACGCGAGCGTCGGCCGCGCGAGCGAACCGGACGACGCGCTGGGCGTGGAGGTCGAGTTGGTGGAGGACGCGGAGCTGGGCGTGCACCCAGTCGCGCCAGGCCGGCCGCCGGCCGGCGTCGCTTTCCTTGATGGCATTCAACAGTGGAAGGTCGTGGGGTACGACGGCGTGCTCCCCATCGCCGTCGCCTACGTGGCCGCAGCGGTGCGCCGGCGCGGGCCGGATCGGCGGCCCCACACGGTCGACTGGGAGGAACGCGAGATCGTGATCGCCCCGCTCGCCGCGCTACGCCCCGACCGCCGCGCGGCAATCGAGGCCCTCGGCCTGACGGTCGTGTCGCTGGAGCAAGCGGCGATCCAACCCGGACAGATGCTCGAGGCGCTGCGGCGCGAAGTGCACCGCGCCCGGCTGGCGCTCGAAAAGGCGCTGGGCGAGCGGGCACTCGAGCGCCTCGAGGGCAGAGAATGGCTCGTCGTGGACGGGCAGCTCTCGGTGTCCGCGCAGCTCGCGCGCCACCCCCGGGCGCTCGGCGTAATCAAGAGTCACGGGGCGCAGTTTCTCGAAGGCCGGCACTTGGAACGGGCGCTCACCATCCCCGCGTCGCATCGCACCAGCGTGTTTCGCGTGCGCGGCGGGCATGGGCGCACCGAAGTGGACTCCTGGTACCTGCGCCTCTGGCCGTGGGAGGGGTACAACCTGCACTACGGGCTGTTGCGAGTCGAGGCGCGCCCCTCCGCGAGCGCGGCGACGGTGAGCGGTTGGCTATTGGGCGAGCGCGCGCCGCTCGCCACACCGGACGCGCGCTTTGACCGGTTGCTGTATCCTATACATGACGTGGAGACCTACTTGCGGAGCCGCGCCCCCCGGGACCTACTGGCGTCGCCCGCTTCCCGACTGCCGCGAACCGGAACGTGATCCAGCAGCCCGAGCCGATTCGAGAGGCTCCCATCGGCCGCGTCGTGGCCACAGAGCTCAAACCCGCCACGCCGCACCAGTTCCATTTTTGGACGGCGACGGAGACGAGCATCGGGATCGGCGCGATCGTCCGCGTGGAGGAGGGGGGAACGAGGCCGGGGGCCGGGGAACGGGTGGTGTACGGCGTCGTCACAGATGGGTTCGCCTATTCCGACCTGGCGACGCCGCTGCACGACGTGATCGGCGCCGAAGGCGATCCAGCCCGCGCCGCCGCGGCGCCCACGGTGCGCCAGGAGATCCGCCTCTGGACGGCGGCCGTGTTGCGGCAGATCCCGGAGGAGCCGTTGCAGCCGGTGCCGCTCGGCCGCGTGCACATGGCGAGCGACGCCGATGTGGCCCAGGCCCTGCGCATGGACGCCTACCTCCATCGGGCGAAGCCGACGGCCATTCCCGTCGGACTGTACACGTCGGGCGGGCTCGAGTCGCCGGTCTACCTAGACGCTGATTTCCTCGTCGGCCCGGAAGCGGCGCACCTGAACATCTCCGGCGTCTCCGGGCTCGCAACCAAGACGAGCGCCGTCGAGTTCCTACTCGGCTCGATTTTCCAGCACTTTCCGGTGCACCGCGGCAAGGTCGCCGCCGTTTGCTTCAACGTGAAGGGCCCCGATCTGCTGTTCCTCGACCAGGCGGGCCAGCTCGAAGACGAGGATCGTCGCCGCTACGCGCGGCTGGGGGTTGAGCCCGGGCCGTTCGCGCACGTGCACTACTACGCACCCTTCAAGGCCGACGGGGTGAACCTCAACACGCTGCGAACCCACGCCGACCTCGTGCAGGCGGTGGAGCCATTGGTGTGGGGACTCACCGAAGTGCTCGATTACGCCGAGGTGCTCCTCAACCGCGACGACATCGATGCCAAGGCCGACGCGTTCATCGACTTTCTGTCGGACCGGGTGGTGCGTCGCGACTTCGACGATGGATTCGGCGGACAGCACCGGGTCGAGACGTTCGCCGATCTCGAGCGCCTGTTCCGTGGCATTTTCGACGGGCTGGAGATGGCGAGCCGCGGCGATATCTGGCGCACACATCACATCGCGACGATTCGCAAGGTACGCAATCGCCTTGGAAACGTCTCAACCCGCTGCAAGGGGCTCGTGACTGACGACGGTCCTGCGAGCGACCTGCCGTGGGGGAAATTCGCCGACCGCACCGTGTACGTGATCGATGTCGCCAACGTCGATCCGTTGGGGCAGGATCTGGTCTTCGCCCGGGTGGTCTCGAAGCTGCGCGAGCACCTCGAGCGCCGCGACCTCGGTGTGGATGCCGTGGTAGTGTTCGTGGACGAGCTCAACAAGTACGCGCCGGCCGACGGCCCTGAGACGTACGTGAAGAAGATGCTGCTCGACATCTCGGAGCGCGGCCGCTACCTGGGACTGGTGTTGTTCGGCGCCGAGCAGTTCCGTTCTCAGGTGCATCGCCGCGTGGTCGGCAATGCCGGCACCCAGGTGTTCGGACGCATGGACTCCGACGAGCTGGCGACCCCCGGCTACCAGGTGCTGTCGCCCGCGACCAAGATCAAGCTCGCGACCTTGCCGATCGGCGAGCTGATGGTGCGCCACCCGCATTTCACCCAGCCGATCTTCGTGCGCTTCCCGCGCCCGCCGGTGCTGCGCGGGCGAGACGGCGTGGAGCGGTTCCCGCCGGCGGCGGATTTGCCGTTCGAGGACGCCGTGGTGCGCCAGCTGTTGCGGGTCGCTCCGTCCATCCGACCCAACCAGATTAAGGACCTGATCGCGGGGCGGGAGGAGCACGACGTGCGGCGCGCGATCGGCGCGGTGCGGCGCGAGCGGCCGGAAGACGTCCTGGCGCTGTTCAAACGGCGGCTCGGCGGGCGCGTGGCCCCGGAGGCCGCCCGCGAACGGACGGCGGTGCCGCCGCTCAACCCAATTGCCGAAGAACCCTACTGACCTTCACCGGATGTCTCGCATGCCCTGGAGTCGCCGATCGCTCGTTGTCATGGTCGCCGTGCTGCTCGCCTGCACAAGCGACAAGCCGCCCACGCCCATCACCACCAAGATCCTGCTGCGGTATCACCCACCGGTGGGCGCGGCCTATCGCTACGTGCTCGACCAGACGTCCCGGTTCGCGCCCGATGCGGTGGGCACCGACTCGGCTCCGGCGAACACCATGTCGCTCGCGTTCACCCAGACGATCGAGGCCGCCGCGGCCGGCGGCGTCCCAGTGACGACGCAGCTCGATTCGGCCCGGGTCGCGAGCCCGATGCTGAGTCCGGAAGCATCCGAGGACGCGGCCCGGCGGCTGCGCGGCGTGCACCTGACGAGCGTCTTCGACGACCAACTGCGCCTCGTGCGCAACGATTTCTCGGCGCTCGATCGGCTCCCCTCGATCGTGGGAGACCAGGTGATGCTCGGATTCCGAGCCGCGGCCGTTCCGTTCCCCGAGCAGCCGGTTGGGCCCGGGGATCGCTGGACGAATCAGGTGGAGTTGCCGTTCGGCCAGATTCCCGGCGGCGCCCCGATCACCGCGACGACCACGCTCACGGTGCGGGAGATCCTCGTGACCGGTTCAGACACGACCGTCCACTACACGTCGGAGACGAGTCTCCCCGAGCACCCGTTGCGGTTCACCATGGGGGGGCAGCCGATCACGATCGCCGTGCGGGGAACCTTGACCGGTGAACAGCGATTCTCGCTGACCCGCGGCGCGGCCGTCACGGCGTCGCTCGGCGGGACGATTCGGGTGAACGTGACGGGGGGCCTCTTCGGAACGCAGGGGATGGCGCTGCGCGTGGATCAGCAGGGGACGATCACGCTCCAGGAGGCCGGGCCCTGACTCGATGAAACTCGCTCACCTCGCCGACCTCCATCTGGGGTTTCGCCAGTTCGACCGCCAGACTCCGAAAGGTGCGAACCAGCGCGAAGCCGACGTGGCATTGGCGTTCTCCCGCGCGGTGGACGATTTGCTGGAGCAGCGACCCGATCTCGTGGTGTTCGCGGGCGACATCTTCCATTCCGTCCGCCCCACGAATCCCGCGATCCTGTTTCTCTTCCAGCAGCTGCAACGCATCCGGGTGGGCCTTCCCGACTCTCCGGTCATCCTGTTGGCCGGTACCCACGACACGCCCCGCACGGTGGAGACCGGCAGCATCCTACGATTGTACGAAGCGGCCGGCGCTGAGGTGGTGATCGACACACCGCGTCGGCTCGTGTTTCCCAAGCTCGACTGCGCGGTGCTCGCGGTTCCGCATCAGGCACTCATGAGTGACGAGCGTCCCGCGCTGCGGCCGGAGCGCGGCGGCCCGACTCTCAACGTGCTGCTCACGCATTTCCAGTTTCAGGCACTCGGCGAGGCGCGCGGCACGATGGAGTATGGCGGCGCGCTGCTGGGCCCGGAGGACCTTGCCGCGGCGCAGTGGGACTACGTTGCGCTGGGGCATTTTCACGTCGCCCACGAGGTATTTCCCAACGCCTGGTACGCCGGTGCGCTCGAATACCTGCCGCCGAACCCGTGGGGGCAGCTGCAGGACGAAATGGAGCGCGGCCGCGTGGGAAAAGGGTATCTGCTCGTGGACCTCCCGGGGGCGCGAGTGCATTTCCGCCCCGTGGCGCCGGCGCGGCGACATATCGAGCTCGAGCCGATCCATGGCGCCGGGCTCACGGCGAAGCAGCTGGACGAGAAGATCGCCGAAGCCGTGCGCGCGGCGAAGCCGGCGATCGACGGCAACGTAGTGCGTCTGCTGGTGTGGGACGTGGCGCGCGCCACGGCGCACGATCTCGACCATCAGGCGATTCGCGCCTTCAAGGCGCGGGCGCTGCACTTCCAACTCGACCTGCGCCGGCCCGAAGCGCGCTACCTCGTCGGCTTGGGGGCGCCGGCGCGTCGCCAGACGCTCACCGAGACGGTGCGCGACTTCCTCTCCCGCCGGCTGCTCGACGCCGACGTGCCGCGCGACGAATTCGTGCAGACCGGTGTCGAGTACGTGGAGCAGGCGGGCAGCGGAGAGCCGGCCTGATGGAGCTGAAACGGCTGCGGCTCGAGAACTTCCGGCAATTCGCCGAGACCGAGATCGAGTTCGGCCCGGGGATCACCGGGATCGTGGGTCCGAACGGGTCGGGCAAGACGACGCTGCTCGAAGCGATGGCCTGGGCGATCTACGGCGTGCAGGCGGTGCGCGGCGACAAGGAATCAATCCGGCGGTTTGGCGCTCCGGGTCGGTCGCGGGTGGCCGTGCTGCTCGAGTTCCAGCTCGGCGCGCACGGGTACGCGGTCACGCGCACACTCTATGGAGCCGAGCTGCGCCAGGACGGGCAGATCGTTGCCAACTCGCTCAAGGCGGTATCCGAGAAGCTCGAGCGCGTCCTGGGGATGTCCCATGACGAGTTCTTCAACACGTACTTCACGGGGCAGAAAGAGCTCGCGGTAATGGCCGGGTTGAAGGGTAAGACGGAGCGCGCGGCGTTCCTCGCGCGGGTCCTGGGTTATGAGCGGCTCGAGGTAGCGCAGGAACGGGTCCGCGAGCGGCGCAACGACATCGCCAACGTCCTGAAGGGGTTGGAGGCGGGGCTGCCGGACAAGGGGCAACTCGAGACCGAGCGGGCAACCGTGCGTGGTCGATTGGAGCGCGCGCGCCAGGCGGCCGAACAGGCGCGCGCGGCGCAGCGGGCCGCCGGGGAAGCGCTTGCCAAGGAGGAGCCGCGCTGGAAGGAGTGGGAGGAGCGTCGCGACCGGATCCGCTCGCTCGACAGCGAGCGGGCGATGGCCGAGCATGCGGCCGTAGGGGCGCGGCAGGAGTTCCAGCGTCTGGACAAGGAGCTGGCGGAAGCCCTCGCGGCGCGCGGGGAGCTGGAAAAACTATCCATTGAATTGCGGCCGCACGCCAAGCTGAAAGCGGAGCTCGGGCGACTCGAGCGGCTGCAGCGAGAGGAAGCGGCGCGGCGGGCCGATGAGGCGCAGCTCGCCGAGCTGGCGCGTTCGCGCGAGCAAGGAGACCGGCGGATCGCCGAGCTCGAGGTGACAGCCGCGGCGCTCGAGCGGGCCGAGCGGGAGGCGCGCGCGCTGGCCGACCGGTTGCTCGCCGCCGAGCGGGAAATGGAAGAACAGCGTGCGGCGTGGGCGCGCGACCGGCAAGATGCCGAGACCAAGCGACAACAGTTGCGCGAGCAGTGGCGGGACGTGAAAGAGCAACGCGACAGGATCGCCGAGCTGGGACCTGAAGGCGTGTGCCCCACGTGCCAGCGTCCCCTCGGCGCCGAGTACGCGGCCGTACTCGGCGTGCTCGACCGCCAGCTCGAGGACATCACCATCAACGGCAACTTCTTCAAGCAGCGCGTGGAGCAGTTGGCCGAGCCGCCCGAGCCCGTCGTCGCGGCCGAAATGGCGCGCGATGCGCTGCGGGATAAAGGGCTCCAGGCCAGTGCGCGCGCCGGGGAGCTGCGTGCCCAGGCGGAGGAGCGTAACCGGGCGATCGCGCGGCGGGACTCCGACGCGCGCCGGGTGGCCGAGCTCCAGGCGCAGCTTGCTGCGCGACCCACCGGCTACGATCAGGCGCGGCATGACACGGTGCGCGCGGAGCTGGCGGCGCTCGAGCCCCAGGCGCGGCAGGCGGCGGTGCTCGAGGCGAGGGCGAAGCAGGCGCCTGCGCTGGTCAAAGAGGCCGAACGGGCCGAGCAGAGTTTGTCGCAACGGGAGCAGCACACGAAGCAGCTCGCGGAGGCGATCCGGGCCGAAGGGTTCTCGGAGGAAAAATTCCGTGCGGCGAAGCATCGCTTCGACCGCGCCACCGGCGTGCTGCGCGAGGCGGAGCTGGCGGCGGTGGAGGCGGGGGGGACGCTGACGCGCGCCGAGGAAGTGGTGGGAGAAACCGAGCGGCGTCTCGCGGAGCGCGCGACGCGCGAGCGCCAGATCGACGAGCTGAAGGGCCGCCGGCGGCTGCATGACGAGCTGGACCGCGCGTTTTCGGATCTGCGGGCCGAGCTGAACGCCACGATGCGCCCGGAAATCGCTGAGCTGGCCTCGAGTTTCCTCGCGGACCTGACCGACGGACGCTACGATACAGTGGACCTCACCGAGGACTACACCCTGACGATCGTTGATGATGGCGTACCGAAGCAGGTCATTTCGGGGGGCGAAGAGGATCTCGCCAACCTGGTGCTGCGCCTCGCGGTGTCACAGATGATCGCCGCGCGGGCGGGTCAGCCGTTGTCGCTGCTCGTCCTGGACGAAGTGTTCGGCTCGCTGGACGACACGCGCCGCCAGCACGTCCTGACCCTGCTGCGGCGGCTCGGCGACCGGTTCCCGCAGGTCATCCTGATCACGCACATCGACCAGATCCGCGAGGGGCTGGACCGCGTGATCAAAGTGGAGTACGATGCCGCCCGCGGTGTGAGCGTGGTGCGCGACGAAACAGCGACCCTGGGCGGGGGAGGGCTTGATGCGGGCGTGGCTGCCTGAACGGCGGTTGGACGGCCCGCTTCCCGCGGGCGAGCGCGACATCGAGGCGCTGAACCGGCTGTTCGCGGAGGCATTTACCGACCGCTACCGCCGTGACGGCCTCGTGGGCGTCCGCGTGCCGCCGCTCAACCCGCGTGTCTGGAGCTACGCGCTCCGCGACGCGGGCGAAGGCGCCATGCTGTGGCGCGATGAGGATGGGCGCCTCGTCGCGTTCAACGTCGCGCATCGTTGCGGCACTGAAGGATGGATGGGACCGCTGGCGGTGCGGGTGGATCGCCAGGGCTCGGGGGTGGGCAAGACGGTCGTGCGGACGGCCACGGAGTGGCTGCTCGACCACGGCGTCACCACCCTGGGCCTCGAGACGATGCCCCGCACCGTCGAGAACATCGGGTTTTACGCCCACCTGGGCTTTTTGCCGGGACACCTCACGTTGACCATGACGCGTGAGCTGGCGGTCCGGCGCCGCGGCGGGTCAGCCCCTGGCTTGCTATCCCGCCTGTCCCAGCCGGCGCGCGACGAGGCACTCGCGGCCGCCCATGCGCTGGTCGAGTCGATGGCGCCCGGTTACGACTTCACACGGGAGATCCAGCTCACCGCCGAATTGGGTCTGGGTGACACGGTGCTCGCGCCGGGCGCCAACGGTCTGAACGCGTTTGCCCTCTGGCACTCGGCGTCGTTGGCGGCGGAGCGGATCTCCGACGAGCTCCGCGTCCTGAAACTCGTGGCGCGCGACGCGCCGGCGTTCGAAGCCGCGCTGGCGGCCGTCGAGGCGAGCGCCGCCCACGCGGGGCTGCGCCGGGTGGCGGTCCGTTGCCAAAGCCGGTTCGACCCGGCGTTCCGTGCGCTGATCGCTCGCGGCTACCAGGTGCGCTGGACTGATCTGCGGATGCACCTGGACGGCTACGCTGAGCGGCCGGTGAGCGAGGGCGTGCTATTTTCGAACTGGGAGATCTAGGCTACTCGATCAGGGCAGTCGGCTTTCCCGAATGAGCCGGTCTGGGCGGACAGGGGGGTGGTCGCACTCAGAGTCAGCAGGAGCACGAGCAGCGCCGCCTCACCGCCTTTCATCGTACTCCTTCGTCCTGCACCACCCATCGTCACGGCTTCGATTCCTCCATCAGTCGTTGAAACCGGGGGTGGCTCCGAATCTCGTCGAATTCGGGAGTCCGCAGCTCAAACGTGAGCTGGGCCCCGCGCGGTTGCACCCGTTCCAAGAAATCGAGGGCCCGCTCACGGTCACCAAGTGCCACCAGCGCGGCTGCAAAAAGGGCTTCCGTCGGGCCGGGGCGCTCGAGGTTCGGGATGTCGCGGAGCGCGCCCTCCAATCTGGCTCGCGCGGAGAGCGTGTCGCCCGCCCGCACCTCGGCCAGCGCGAGCACCGCGACCGGCAATTCGTCCCCCGCGCCGAGCCGCATTGCCGTTTCCGCGTCGTCGCGGGCCTCCTGCGTTTCGCCGAGCTGGAGTCGGACGCGGGCGCGGCGCAGGTAGGCGAGATAGTATCCCGGGTCCACCACGAGCGCGCTGTCAAACCACAGACGTGCCTCCGCGTATTGGCGCACGAAGAAACGCAGCGAGCCCAACCCTTGTAGGGAAATCGCTCGGCCGGGCTCGATCGCGAGGGCGTGATGGTATTCGGCGGTCGCCGCGGAGTCCTCGCCCAAGTACCGCAGCTGCACTGCATAGAGATGATGCGCTTCGGCGTTCCCGGAATTGAGCACCAGGGCCCGTTCGAACGCGGCCATCACTCCCTCCTGGGTCCGCGGGTAGTGAATGGCCAGCAGTGATCCCCGGGCCATCCAAGAATCGGAGGATCCGGAATCTTGCTGCAGCGCCTGGTGCACAATGCTCAACCCTCGTGCCAGGAGACTGTCGGACGGCAGACCTTTGTACTCCCAGCCGAGATTCAACACCAACCAGTAGGCATAGGCGAGGCGAGCGAGCGCACGGGTGAACCCGGGGTCCAGCTGCACCGCGGCTCCGTACTCATCGATGGCCCGGGCCGCCAACCGTGGTGCGCGTTGGGCAACGTAGTAGTTCCCCCTGAGGAAGTGCTCGTAGGCCGCGGGACTGCGCGTCGGGCGCCCCGCGAGCGCGGCCCGGTCCGCTGGCGCCAGCCGTCCGGCGATACCGGTCGCCACCTCTCGCGCGATTTCTTCCTGCAAGGCGAGCAGGTCCGCGGTCGTTCGATTGTAGGCCGCACCCCAGACCTGGAAGCCGTCGCCTCCACGGACTAGGCGCACGGATACGCGGACGCGCGACCCCTCGCGGCGGAGGCTGCCTTCCACGAGGTAGCTGACGCGAAGCACGCGACCGACCACCGCGATGTCGGCGACGGAGTCCTGGAGACGGCGCACCGCATTGCGATTGGGCTTTTTGACTTGCAACTGCGTGAGGTCGCCGAGGCGGGAGGTCACTTCCTCCGTCAGTCCATCGGCGAGGTACGCGTCCGCGGTGTCGCGCGACAGGTTTTCGAAATAGAGCACTGCGACGCTGTTCGGGGCGGGCGCGGCGGCACGCGCGGGCTGACGGCACGGCGGTGGCGAGCCATCGGGACATTGGGCGAACAGTCTGGACGGCAGGCTGGAGCCGAGAAGAAGGGCGAGGAAGGCAGACCCGCGCCGGCGCACATTGACCCCTAGCGGTCGCGCCCCGCGGCCCCGAGGGTGCGTTCGGTCGCCCCTGTCACGAAGATCGCCGGTGACAGTCCTACCACCTCGAAGCCGTGCGTGGTGCCGGGGGGCAAATCGAGCCGGTCGCCGGGGCCGAGATCCACGACGTCATTGCCGATGTAGACCCGCACGAATCCCGACAACACCCAGCGCGCTTCGGGGAAGGGGTGCTCGTGCTCTGGGACGCGTTTTCCGGGCACTTCCGACCACCATGCGGTGGATAGGCCTTCCTGCTCGAGCGCCGTTCGCAGGGTAGACAATTGCAGAGGGCCCGTCGTCGGGTCCCAGCGCTTCACGGTGGCCATGGAGTCAACGTACCGCTCGTGTTGCGTCGTCGCCAGACTAGAGGGCTCACCGGTGGGTCGGCCACCCAATCAGGACAAGAACTTGGGCGCTCCGACGAGAATCCGCCGCGCGAACAGCAACACCGCCGCCGCGTAGCAGATGTGCACCCATCCCGTGGGCACCTGCGCCACAATGATCAACATCACCCAAGCGATCACCATCACGACAGCGATGAGCAGCGACAAGTTCATCGAACAATTCCTCCGTGGCCGACTGCGGTGACGCGAGTCACGTCCGGTTTTTTGTCACCAGGTTCTCAACAACTCTTGCTTGACGTTTCTCCCAAACCTTGTATCGTAGACGCGGGGACGGGGAGCCCAATTATTGAGCCAACAGCTCGATCGTGGACCCAGATACTGTGACCAATGTCATGCCCCCGAGAGGGGGAAGACAGACGCTACGGTGAGGGACCAGTCATTACTTTCGGGCTTCAAATAATCCTCTCCGTTCTTGTCGTACCCGATCGGCCGGCCCGCGCAAGCGACGCCGGCCGATTGGGCATTTTCAGCCCTTGGCCCGGTGCGGCGCCCGAACTGTTTCCATGAAATAACGCCAGGCCAGGAATTTTTTAGTCCCGAACGCGTACTGTCCCACCAGGATCACCATCCAGATGACGTAAGCCACCGCCACTTCCTCGCGCCAATGCGGCACCAGGAACTGCGCGAGCCACAGGACGAAGATCAGGCTCGCGTCGAACCACTCGAACGCCATGTTGGCGAGCAGTAGCATCGCGAGCGCGGTCTGCAGCAACGTGAGCAGGATCTCGAGCTGTTGTGATCCGTCGAAGTGAAAATCGGCCCAGACACCATGGTGATGCAGGTGGGAGTACCCGTACACCAGCGGGATCATGGCGGCGAGCACCGTCCACTGATTGATGTTGCTCGAGACCATGTTCATTAGGGCCATCGGGGCATGCGTGACGCGCCGCGCCCACGCGAATGCCGACACCTTCTCGGGGAATTCCGACAGGAACGGCGCCACCCACTGCACCAGCACGAACTGACTCACGCCAAAGATCGCGGCCACGGCCAGCATCGACTCGAGAAACGGATGGGCCGTGACGTAGAGCAGGTAGCCACCCACCGCGAACAGCCCGCCGATCGCCGCCTTCTGCCGCCATCCTCTCTGCCGATACGCCCATTGCGACACCCGGGGCGCTTGCGACAGCTGCTCGACCTCGTGCGGCGGGTTGCGGAGCAACACCAGGAGATACGCCACGTAGAGCGCGAGCAGCACGATGGCGTCGATCCAGCCGAACGACTTCTTGAGCAGGATCACGATGAAGTACAACAGCGGCGGCACGAGCCCCACGACTTCCACTGCGTGCTCGTTGTCCAGCCGGATCGCCGGCAGTCGCCCATGCCCCTTGTGACGGCCGAAGAACGCGAACACGAAATAGATCATCGGCCAGCCCAGGCCCAGCAGCAGACGGATCGCGCCGGTGAGGTTCGCGATCGCCAGATGGGCGCGCTCGGGGTCCTTGCCGGCTTCCCAGGCGATCACCGCCTCGACCGCGAACTCTGGCAGCGTCTGCAGCCAGGCGAGGATCGCGAGCGCGAGACCCTGGGACATCAGGAACTGCGCTGCCTCCGCCCCCCAGGCCACGAGGAACGCGGAGAACAGGATGGAAGGGAAGGTCCACAGCGCCGACAGCGCCGAGCCTCCCGCCTGGACGAGCGTGGCGAGTAGCTTTATGAGTCGCACGGTGCGCCAAGATACCTCTCGACCGGGAGCCGCTACAAGCCATGCCGCGCTGTGTCGTGACCCGACGCGTGCATTTCAACGCCGCCCATCGGCTGTGGAACCCGCGCTTTTCCGACGCCGAGAACGAGCGGGTGTTTGGCGTGTGTAACAATCCGAACTTCCACGGGCACAACTACAACCTGGACGTGTCGGTCGCAGGTGAGATCGATGCGGCCACGGGGTATGTTTTCGACATCAACCGGTTGAAAGGCGTCGTCGAGGAGTGCGTGGTACAGCATCTCGACCACAAGAACCTGAACCTCGACGTGCCGTGGTTCACGAATCTGAACCCGACCGCCGAGAACATCGCGGTGGTGTGCTGGGGAATCCTCGCCCCCGCGGTGCAGCCTGCCACGCTGGTGCGCATCCGGCTGTGGGAGACAGAGCGTAATTACGTTGACTACGACGGGAGCTGACGATGGGACGGGACCAGATCAAGTCGGCGAGCCGGCACGGCTTTCATGAGGAGCATACTCCCGCTCCGGCGGCAGCGGCCGAAGGATCGTTCGAGACGCTGGTGCGGCAAATGCTCGAGCAGCTGGGAGAGGACCCGGCGCGCGATGGGTTGAAACAGACCCCCGCCCGCGTCGCCGCATCGCTCCAGTGGCTCACGCGCGGCTACCAGATGGCGGTCGAGGACGTGATCGGTGACGCCGTCTTCGAAGAGAAGCACGAGAACATGATTCTGGTGCGCGACATCGAGATCTATTCGCTGTGCGAGCACCACCTGTTGCCGTTTTTCGGGCGGGCGCATGTGGCCTATCTGCCGAACGGGCGGATCGTTGGGCTGTCCAAGATCCCGCGGGTCGTCGAGGTGTTCGCGCGGCGGCTGCAGGTGCAGGAGCGGCTCACCGACCAGGTGGCCGACGCCCTGTGCCGTGTCCTGAAGCCGCTCGGCGTCGGCGTGGTGATCGAGGCGTACCACCTGTGCATGATGATGCGCGGCGTCGAGAAGCAGAACTCGAAGACCGTCACGTCGGCGTTGCGCGGGACGTTCCGTGACGACGGCAAGACCCGCGACGAGTTCCTGCGGCTGGTGCACGGCGGAGCCGGGCTGCCGTGACGGCGCCCCCGCTCGCGGGGAAGATCGCGGTCGTCACGGGGGCGTCGCGCGGCATTGGGCTCGCGGTGGCGGACGAGCTGCGCGCGGCCGGTGCCCACGTCGTTCGGCTCGCACGTTCGCTCACCGACGGCTCGGGAGATCGCGAAACGACGCTGCCGTGCGATGTCACGAGCCCCGACGCCGTGGCGCGCGCCACCGAGCGGATCCAAGTCGAGCTCGGCGTGCCGGATATCATCGTGTGCAGCGCCGGGGTCTTCTACGTGAAACCCCTCGCCGAGACCACGCCGGCCGAATTCAACGAGACCATCGGGGTGAACCTGACCGGCCCGTTCCTGGTCGTCCGGGCGCTGCTCCCGAAGCTGGTGCAGCGCGGGAGCGGCCACGTTGTGACGGTCGGCTCATCGAGCGACCACATCGCCTATCCGGGAAATTCCGCCTACGCCGCCAGCAAGTTCGGGCTGCGCGGGATGCACGAGGTGATGACGGCCGAGCTCGCGGAAACCGGCGTGCGTACGACGCTCGTCTCCCCCGGTGCGGTGGACACGGACATGTGGAACGTGATCGATCCAGACAACAGACCCGGCTTTCGCAAACGCAAGCACATGATGCGGCCCGAGGATGTGGCGGAGGCGGTGTTGTTCGCCGTGACGCGGGAGGAACGGCTCATGGTATCGGAAATCCGCATGATGCCGACTCGACGATGAATAGAGCGATCAGAGTTCTGCTGTCAGCTTTCAGCGTGCTGCTCGCGGCCTCATTGTCGGCGCAGCAGGTCCCGCCACTGCCGGATTCGACGGGTTGGGGCGTGCAAGTACTCGCCACGGCTCAGGCGCCGGACGGCGCCCTTTGGTTCGGGACATACGGGCAGGGCATCCTCGTACTCCGGCCGGGAGCGACCGCATGGGAGCGCATCCGCGCTTCGGACGACACGGCCGCGCACGCGATCTCATGGGACTTTGTGCATGCTTTTGGCTTCGGAGCGCGCGGACAGATCTGGTACGGTACCGTGGGCAACGGGTGGGGCGTGTCGACGGACGGCGGCAAGACGTGGAAGAACTGGGAATTCCGCCAGCTCGGCCCCGAATGGCAGTATGTCGCCCCCAACGGGATTGTCACGCGCGGCGACACGGTGTACATCGGCACCGCGGACGGGATCAAGGTGACCTGGGATGACGGAGCTACTTGGCGGGTGGTCACCGATTCGGCCGGCGCGACCACGGCGCGCGATTCGGTGTGGGGCCGGATCAAGAGCCAATACGTGCTGCATCTGTATCGGGGCCCTGGCGACAGTCTCGTCGTGTGGCACTTGCGCGGCATGGCCAGGTCAGCCGATGGCGGCCGGTCGTGGGTGGAAAGGGCCGCGCCGTCGTGCCGGCGTTTCTGTCAGGGGTCGGATGGCGAAGGGGCCATTACTGCGGCCCTGGAGAGTATTGGCCGACAGGAGGCCGCCCAACAGGCCGCGACGGCAGCGAAACCGCGCCACACGTGGTTTCGACGGCCCATCGCTCCGCACGACCAACCCCACATTGACCAGACCTACCGCTTTGGCTCGACCATGGGCGGCAACTTCCAGCCGCACCAGGGCGTCGAATTCAACAACCCGAATGGGACACCGGTACACGCGATCGGCGACGGGGAGGTCGTCTGGGCCGGTCCTGCCGAACGCGGGGCGCTGACGGTCGCGATCCGTCACCGCCGACGGCTGACGGCCGACGGCCAACGGCGCTTCTTGTTCTCGGTCTACTATCACAACTCGAAACTCCTGGTCTCGGTTGGCCAACGCGTAAAGGCCGACGACGTCATTGCCCAGGTGGGCAACACCGGTCGCGCGACCAATGACCATCTCCACCTCGAAGTCCATGCGGCACCGACGGACTCAGTGCGATTCATCGTCGACCCCGAGGTTCGCTATCCGCCCTTCAACACCAACCCCGAACTCTGGATCGATCCGCTCCCCGGCACCGGGTTGATTGCAGGCCAAGTGTGGGATGCGGATGGCCAACCGGTTCAGCAGGCCCGAATCTATGGACTCGTCAAGCCGCAGCCGCAGGAAACGCCGTTCTCGTTCATCGAGACCTACGGGCCGAGGAACCATTCCGATCTCGCTTACGACGAGCACTTCGCCATTAGCGACGTGCCGCCGGGGGAGTATGTTCTGGGTGTCGAAATCGAGGGGAAGCGGGTCTACCGACGCGTGCGCGTCGAGCCGCGGAAGCTGACGTGGGTTGAGTTCCGACCCGATGCACCGAGATAGCATAGTCTCATGCATATCGAGCTGATCGAGATGCTGCGCTGTCCCGAGGAACACCGCGAGGAGTTCCTCGTGCTCTCGACCAGCGAGATGAACGGCCGCTCGGTCAGGCTCGGCCTAGTAGGATGTCCCGTGTGCCATCGCGACTTCGAGATCATCGACGGCATCGTGGATTTCACCGAGGTCGTCACTGGCGAGCGGCAGATCCGGGCGGTCCGTCGTACCCCAGCGCCCAAGGCTCCCGACGTCGACGTGCAATCGCTCCAGGCATTGCTCGACCTCGGCGGTCCCGGCGGCTACGTCGTCCTGCTCGGCTCGGCGGCCCGTCACGCGGTGGGACTGGCCAGTCTCATGGCCGGGATCCACTTCGTCGGCGTCAACGCCCCGCCCGAGGTGGCGGAGCTGCCGATCATGAGCCTCGTCGAGTGCGATCGCGTGATCCCGTTGCGCCAATCGATGGCGCGGGGCGTCGTGGTGGGAGCCGAGCTGGCGAACACGCCGTGGGGCGCCGAGGGGTGGCGCGTCCTGCTGCACGGCCGTCGTTGGGTCGCTGAGTCGGAACAGCCGACCCTGCCGACGGGCCTTGCCCAACTGGCCGTCGGGGAGGGCCTATGGGTGGGGGAAAAGCGGTAGGCGCCTAGACATCGACGCTCGCTGCCATTGCTTCGGCGGCGATGTACGTCCGGTCGATCAGCTCCTGGTAGTTCTTCTCCACCACGCGCCGCTTGACCTTGAGCGTCGGCGTGAGCTCGCCTGATTCGATGGTGAAATCCTGCTCCAGCAGCACGACCTTCTTGGGCCGCTCGAATCTGGCGAAGTCGCCCAGTCTGGCGTTGACCTCGGCCTCCATCTTCTCTTGCACGGCGGGAAGCGCGATCAGCTCGCGGCGTGAGCCGAACGACAACCCCTCCCCCTTGGCCCACGCCTCCAGCGCTTCGTAGTTCGGCACGACGAGAATGATCGAGAACTTGCGTTTGTCGCCCAGCAGCACGGCGTTGGCGACGAACTTGTTGAGCTTGACCTGGTTCTCGATCGGTTGCGGCGCGATGTACTTGCCGCCCGCGGTTTTGATCAGATCCTTCTTGCGGTCGGTGATCTTCAAGTATCCGTCTGCGTCCAGCTCACCGATGTCCCCGGTGTGGAACCACCCCTCGGCGTCGATCGCCTCGGCCGTCGCCTCCGGCTTGTTGTAATACCCTCGCATGATGTTGGGTCCTTTGGCGAGGACCTCGCCGTCAGCGGCGATCTTGAGCTGTACGCCCGGCACCACGGGTCCTACACTACCGATCTTGGGCCGGGTCAGCGGATTGAGTGTCAGGACCGGCGACGTCTCGGTCAGTCCGTATCCTTCGAGCACCGGCAGGCCGGCGCTGAAGAAGAACTTCGCGATTTCAGGCGAGAGCGGCGCGCTGCCCGAGATGAAGAACCGGATCCGCCCGCCGGTGCGGGCGCGCAGCTTGGAGAAGACGAGCTTGTCGGCAATCCGGTGCTTGAACGCGAGCCCGGCGGGAATCGGGCGCTGATCGAGCGCGAGCGTCGCCCAGTCGTCTCCGGCTTGTTTTGCCCAGAAGAAGATCTTGCGCTTCAGCGCACTGCCCGACAGGGCATTCTCGAGCACGCGCGCATACACTTTTTCGTACAGCCGCGGCACGGACAACACAATCGTCGGGCGGACTTCCAGGAGGTTGGGCCCGACTTTGTCGAACGACTCGGCGTAATTGATGATGACGCCCGCGTCCATCAGCGTGTAGTCCACCATGCGCTCGTACACGTGCGACAGCGGCAGCATCGCGAGGCACTCGTCCTGGTCGGTGAGCGCCATCACCTGCAGCGCCGCCTGGACGTTGGACCAGATGTTGTTGTGGGTGAGGATCACCCCTTTGGGCTCGCCGGTCGTTCCCGACGTATAGATCAGGGTGGCGATGGCGTCGGGGGAGACGGCGAGCGCTTCCTCACGAGCCCGCGGGTACTTGGCCGCGGCGGCGTTCCCCCGCACTTCGAGCTCGGCGAGCGTGAGCACGCCTGGACGCTTCGCCTCCGGCTCGAAGGCGATCACATGCTGCAGCGCAGGGAGCTGGCTCTTGACCTCCAGGGCCTTGGCGACTTGCTCCGCCGTCGAGCAAAACACGCCTACAGCGCCGGAATCCCTAAGGATGTACTCGGTCTGTTTGGCTGTGAGCGTGGGGTAGATCGGCACGTCGGCCGCCTGCGCGCACAGGCAGGCGTAGTCAGCGATCGCCCACTCGGGGCGGGTCTCCGACAGTATCGACACACGGTCGCCCGGCCGGATGCCCAGCTCGCGCAGTCCCACGGCGGCGGCGACGACACGCTGCGCCAGCTCCTTGTGAGTGATCGCCCGCCACACGCCGCCCACTTTGGAGCGCAGCGCCGCCGGGCGCCGGTCGGCATGCCGGTCGACGCTCGTGAAGAAGAGCTGGGTGAGCGTACCCTTGGTCATGGCCGGAACTCCACCACGAAAGTGACGGGGGATCCGGGGACCAGCGTCCCGTCGGCGCGACGCGCGGTGGCGGCCACCACGGCCGAGTCGGGCAGCGGTACCCCCGTGAGCCGGAGCTGGAACACCGCGGCACCGGAGCTGCTGGTGAGCACGGTGTCCCTCGGGACCAATGTGAGGTTCGATGCCAACAAGGGGAAGGTGACGCTCAACGCGATCCGGCGGCCGGCCGTCGACCCGGTGGGCCCGAATGCCAGCACGGTCAGGCTGTCCGAGAGTGAATCGGGTGTCGAGACGGTCATCGTGTCTCGTCCAGCCCCGCCCAGCAGGATCGAGTCGAGCGGGGCCAAGATCGCGATCGTGATCGGGTTTGAGCGCAGGTTCCCCACGCGAGCCTGCAGCCGGCCGGTGCCGACGGTGCGACCGACCGTGGTGCCGGCGTTGGAATCGACCACCAGGAGGGTGGTGTCGAGGGCGCCCCAAACGAAGACCGCTGCCACCGAGTCGCCGCGGCCGTTCAAGGCGCGGGCGGTCGGTCGGAGCGTGTCGCCTACCTCGATGCGACCGCTGTCGGGGACCACCACTTCGATGGCGATGACGGCGTCGAAATCCGGCGACAGGGACCGGCAGGCCGCGATCGCGCACGCAGCCGAGGCGGCGCCGAGCGCCGCCCGGGCGACCTGCCTCAGGGCGCCTCCGCCGACAAGGGCGGGGACGCGACGGGCGGCGCGCCGAGGTCGTGCAGCGCGACCGTGGCGTGCTCGATCCACTTTTGTGCGTCGGGGCCCTTGGGCGGCTGGGCGAGGAACGCTTTGAGGTGCTGCGTGGCGCCATCCGGGTCGCCCCGCTTCAGAAGCAAGAACGCGAGTCCGTAATGTGCGCCGGCCAGCGCCTGGTCGATGTCCAGCGACCGGCGATAGTGGCGGATGGCCTCATCGAGGCGGCCGGTCTTGGTGAAGGCGATCGCCATGTTTTGGAGGATCCGCGCGTCGTCTGGGTCGTCGCGCAGCGCGAGACGGTAGGACGTGAGGGCTGCGTCGAAATCGCCCTGCCGCTCGAGGGCGAGCGCCTCGTTGAGGTAGTCGAGGCGTTGGGGTTGGAGATCGTCGGACCAGCTGCCGAAGAGACGGCGCCAGAAACCCATGTGGCGAAAATAGCTTGCGGCCTCTGCGTTTTGCAATGTAGCTTCCCGCGCATGCCTCCGGTGCCGCCGTTCTCGTCGCCCGCGCCGCGCCGCGCCCGCGCCGGCCGTCAGTCGCCGAGCGGCGTGTTGCTAGTGGACTGGCCGTTCTTCGGCGAGCTGTGCCGCGCGCTCGCGCTCAAGGTGTACCACCAGTACGACCCCGATCTGGTGGTCGGGATCGCGAAGGCGGGCGTCATCCCAGGAGCGGTGGTAGCGAGCATCCTGCAGCGCGATTTCGCCTCGATGGCGATCGGCCGCTCGGAGAGCGGCGCGCGCCCCGCGGTCATCGCCGGCCCCTCCACGCTCGTCACCGGACGGCGCGTGCTGATCGTGGACGAAACCTGCGATAGCGGCGACACGATGAAGCTCGCCCTCGCCGCGGTGCGCGAGCTCAAGCCCGCCGCCGTGAAGACGGCCGTGAGCTTCCGCTCCGGCCCCTACGCGCCTGACTTCGCCGCCCTCGAGACCGAGAGTTTCATCATTCTCCCCTGGGACCGCGAGATCATCGTCGACGGCGAGCTCGTCGTGCGCCCCGACTACGCGGAAAAGCTGCGGGCGCTCGGGGAGTGAAGGATCGGCTCCGCGCCGCGCTCAAGGCGTCCCGCGCCGACTACACCGAAATCCGCATCGAGCATACCTGGAGCGCCTCCGTCAGCTATCGGGGAGCGCGGCTCGAATCGGCTACGGCGAGCGAGGACCGGGGCGGCTTCGTGCGCGCGCTGAATCGCGGGTGTGGCTGGGGCACTGCGGCGTTCACCTCGCTCGACCAGCTGCTGCCGATGGTGGTGCGCGCCACCGAGCTGTCCCGTGCCGTTCGGCTTGACGAGCCGATCCACCTCGCCGCGGTCACGCCGACGGTCGCCGACGCGATCCTCGATCTGGACGGCGACGTGCGCGGCGTCCCCCTCGCCGAAAAGAAACGCCTGCTCGAGGGATACAACGGCGAGATGCTCGCCGTCCCAGGTGTGGTCGACACGGTGGCGAGCTACCGCGACGAGATCACCGAATACTGGTACGCGAACTCCGAGGGTACGCTGTTGCACGAGCTGCGCCCGGAGGTGTCGCTCTCGGGGACGGCCATCGCGCGTCGTGACGGCACGATCGAGAAGGGACTCGAGTCGATTGGCCTGCGTCGCGGTTGGAACAGCGTGCACGATCACGTGGCGGGTTTCCGAGAAGCGGCCCGTCGCGCCGCCGCGTTGCTCGACGCCCCCACGGTGAAGGGCGGCACGTATCCTGTCATCCTCGACAACGAGCTCGCCGGCGTCTTCATCCACGAAGCGTTCGGCCACCTCTCCGAAGCCGATTTCGTCTACGAGAACCCGCAGGCACGCGAGATGATGACGTTGGGGCGTCGCTTTGGGCGGCCGGTGCTGAACGCCGGGGACAACGGGGCGGCTCCAGGCCTCCGCGGCACGCTCCCGTTCGACGATGAGGGCACGCCCACTCAAGACACGCCGCTGATTCGCGAGGGCATCCTCGTCGGCCGGCTGCACTCGCGCGAAACGGCGGCCAAGCTGGGCGAGCGGCCGACTGGCAATGCTCGCGCCATCTCATTTCGCCATCCGCCGATCGTTCGGATGACCAACACGTACATCGGCAACGGGCAGGGGACGGTCGCGGACCTCATCCAGGACATCCCGCTCGGCGTCTACGCGTGCTCGGCCTGGGGTGGGCAGACGGTGCTCGAGAATTTTTCCTTCACCGCCGCCTACGGGTACATGATTCGCGACGGGGCGCAGGCCGAGCTCGTCAAGGACGTGGTGCTCGCGGGGAATCTGTTCCAGACGCTGGACCGCATCGAGCGCATCGCCGGCGACTTCCGCTGGAATCAGCTGGGCGGCGGATGCGGCAAAGGCGGCCAGTCTCCGCTCGCCGTCACGGAAGGCGCCCCGCACGTGCGGATCGAGCAGGCGTTGGTCGGGGGGGACGTCCCGGCGTGATCGAGCGGGTGCTCGACGCCGCGCGCGCGCACGCCACGGCCGCCGACGCGCAGTGGCAGCGGGTCGAGCGTACGTCCATAGCGTTCGAGGCGGGCCGGCTCAAGGCCTGCGGCATCTCCGAAGCGTCGGGCGTCAACCTCCGGGTGGTACATGACGGCCGGGTCGGCATCGCGGGGACGACGGCCGAGGACGTGGACGACCTCGTGGCGCGCGCGCTCGCTTCGGCCGAGCTGGGGGAGGCGCTCGACATGGTGTTTCCGGCCGCGGCTCCGCTCCCCGTCGTGGCCACCCAGGCCGCCCGCGCCGGTGCCGCGTCGCTCGAGCGACTCACCGCGATCGGCCACGAGCTGGTCGAGCGCGTGTCGCGCGACGGCTGCCAGGTCAACGTGTCGATCGAGCGCGAGGTCGCCGAAACGCGCATCGCCAACACCGCCGGCGCGGACGCGACCTACCCCGCGACCGGTGTCGCGGTCAGCGTCGACCTGACCCGCTTTGCCGGGGACGACGTCCTGCTGATCTACGATTACTACGCGGGGGTCGACCTCCCGGAGCCGGCCGAGCTGGACGCCCTGGTCCATGCGATCGCAGACCGCTTCGCGCCGGCGGTGCGCGTCGTAGCGCCTCCGGAGGGGTCGCTGCCCGTGGTGTTCACGCCCTCGGGACAGGCCGCGATCCTGCTCCCGCTCGAACAGGCGTTGTCCGGCAAATCGGTGCTGCAGGGCGTGTCGCCCCTCGCCGGAAAGGAAGGAGCGCAGTTGTTCGATGAGCGGTTTGCGCTCACCGATGACCCGCTCGTCGCCGGTCGCCCCGGCTCGCGGCCGGTCGATGACGAGGGGGTGCCCTCGCGCGTCGTGTCGCTGGTGGAGCGCGGTGTGGTGCGGCAGTTCGTATACGATCTCGAAACCGCCGCGCGCGCCAAGACCTCGAGCACCGGGCACGGCAGCCGCGGAACGTTCGGAAAGCCGCGCATCGGCTACTCGAATCTGGTCGTGGGGTCTGGGGTATCCGGTGCCCGCGTGCCGGCGTCGGTTCGTCGCCTCGGGGGTGGACTGATCGACGGCATCGCGGATGGTCTGGTCGTGGATGATCTGATCGGCGTCGGGCAGGGCAACGTCATCGGCGGCGCCTTCAGTCACCCCGTCGCGCTGGCGTTTCGGGTGCAGCGCGGCGAGATCACCGGCCGCGTGAAGGACGCGGCGGTGGCGGGGAACGTCTACGAGCTGCTGAAACGGATCGGCGGGTTCGGGGACGACGGACGATGGATGGGAAGTCGGTGGGCGGCGTCGCTGCGACTGGAAGGGGTGAGCGTGGCGCGGCGGTGAGCGTCGTGGCCGCCGAGGCGACTCAGCTCGCGCCCAGCGCCTCGCTGTAGGTCATCCCCGTCGTCATCTTCTCGTACACCTCCTGCAGCGTCGCCGGGGACGCCGAGAGAAACCGGCAGTACGGATCTTCCTTGCTGCGACACTCCACTTCCATCACCGCGACGGCTTCTCCCGACACCCGACCCAGGAAGTCCGCAAGCATGCCGGCGGAGAAGAAGCACATCGGCATCTGCGCCGTGCCCGGCTCGGCCTCGAGCCAGTCAGTGGAATCGAGCGCCAACGCCGCTCCACCGAGCGGCGCCACGTGCAGGCTGCCCCACCCCTTCGTCTGGAAAAACTCCGACAATACTTCGCCGAAGTGGGCGGCGTCGAGATCCCCGGGGCGGTCGATGCCACTGCGGGCAACGAGCCAGGCGGCGAATGCCTCATAGACCCCTTCCCCGGAGGCGTAACCCGTTTCCTGGAGGATGGCGATGGCGGCGTCCGGCGCGTGTTGCTGCAGGCTGCGGTGCAGTTGACGCAGGCCGCCCTGGCCGATGGTGAGGCCTGTGGTCGTCATAGCGGTCGCCAACTTAAGCCTTGGAGGTCGCGCGACGCAACAGTTCCGGCTCGTCGATGACCGGAACGCCGAGGGTTTGCGCCTTCGCAAGCTTCGATCCGGCGTCCTCCCCCGCGACCAACGCGGTGGTCCGCTTCGACACGCTGTCGGAGACCTGACCGCCCGCCGATTCGATCAGTGTGGTGGCGGCGTCACGCGAGAGGCTCGGCAGCGTCCCTGTAATCACGTAGGTCTGGCCCGCCAACGGACCGGAACCCGCTGTTCCTCCGACCGGCTCGGACATGTTCAGTCCGAGCTTCGCCAGGCGTTCGATCAGCTTCCGATTCGCGGGCGTAGCGAAGAACCCCGCTGCCGCCTCGGCGATTGCGGGCCCCACGCCGCGGATCTCGGCGATCGCCGCTTCCGGTGCCTTCGCGAGCTTCGCCATCGTGCCGAAATGTCGCGCCAGCAGTTTCGCCCCTTGAGCGCCGACGTGACGGATGCCCAGGGCATACAGCAGCGTGGACAACGGCTGCCGCTTCGACGCGTCGATCGCGTCGAGCAACTGTTGCGCCGACTTCTGGGCGAATCCCTCGATGGTGAGCAGCGGCAGCAGATGCACCTGCGACCGGTCGTACAGATCCGCCACGTCGTTGATGAGCTTGGCGTCGAGCAGGGCGCGCACCCGCTCGTAGCCCAGACCCCGAATGTCCATGGCGCCACGCGACGCAAAGTGGACGATGCCTTCGAGAATGCGGCCGGGACACGAGATGTTGGGGCAGTAGGCCACCACTTCGTCGCGCGGGTGTTCCACTGTGGATTTGCAGATCGGGCACCGCTCAGGCGGCCGAAAGGCAGGCTTGCGTCTGACGCCCTTCTTCAAGACCGGGCCGAGGATCTGGGGAATGACCTCGCCTGCCCGCGTCACTTCGACCAGGTCGCCGACCCGGACGTCTTTCGCCCGGATCTGGTCGAAGTTGTGCAGCGTGACGGTCGACACGGTGACGCCGCCGATGCCCACCGGCTCGAGCACCGCATACGGAGTCAGCGCCCCGGTGCGACCCACGTTGACGCGGATCTCCAGTAGTTTTGTCACGGCGACCTCTGGCGCGAACTTGCGCGCGATCGCCCAGCGCGGCTCGCGGCCGCCGATGGTCCCCAGCTCGGCGTGCAGCGCGAGCCGGTTCACCTTCACCACGACGCCGTCGGCGCCGTAGTCGAGAGTCGGGAGCAGCTGCTCGAGCGCGGCGATTTCCCGATGCGTCGCGGTCAGCTCCGGGACCAGGCGGTGATGCGGCTCGACCGGAAACCCCCACTGAAGTAGCTGCTCGAGCAACGCGTGCTGCGCGTCGAACGGCAGTTTTTGGCCCGGCGCTTCGATGTGAAAGCAGAAGACGCGCAG
Organism: uncultured Gemmatimonadaceae bacterium; assembly: GCA_964596925.1. Taxonomy (GTDB): domain Bacteria; phylum Gemmatimonadota; class Gemmatimonadetes; order Gemmatimonadales; family GWC2-71-9; genus DASTHG01. The sequence continues at coordinate 752,339 of CAZQWQ010000072.1, forward strand.
GCCCCGGGCGCGAGTGACGCTGGGGTCCAGCTGGCGCAGGGCGCCCGCCGCGGCGTTGCGCGGGTTGGCGAACAACGGCTCGCCAGCCTTGGCGCGGTCCTTGTTCACTTGGAGGAATCGGCTTTTCGAGAGGTATACCTCGCCGCGTACCTCCATCAGCGGCGGCCAGCCCTTCCCGTGCAGCCGCAGCGGCAGATCGAGCACGGTACGCAGGTTCGGGGTCACGTCTTCTCCCTCAACGCCGTTGCCTCGCGTGGCGCCGGTGGTGAGCACCCCGTCCTGGTACGTCAGGCTCACCGCGGCGCCGTCGATCTTGACCTCCAACGTGTAGCCCTCCCGGGTGACTTCGCTGACGAGACGCGCGTTGCGCTCTTCCCAGGCGGTGAGCTGCGCCTCGTCGAAGGCGTTGGCGAGCGATAGCATCGGCACGCGGTGCCGGTGTTTTGTGAAGGCCGCCGAAGGCTCGGCGCCGATGCGGTGCGTGGGGGAATCGGAGGTGCGAAGCTCGCGGTGCCGCGCCTCGAGGGCCTGGAGCTCCTGAAACAGACGATCGTACTCGGCGTCCGACATCTCCGGACGGTCGAGCGCGTAATACGCGTGGCTCGCCCGCTCGAGCAGCCGCCGGAGCTCGGCGGCGCGCGCAGCCGGCGTGGTCACTGGCCTTTGGCTTCTTCTTGGATCACCGCCAGCGCGACGCCCACCAACCGGTCCAACTCCTCGGCGCTCGCCTTGGGGAGCAGGCCTTCACCCCAGGCGCCGTCCTGGCGGCCGAACACGTCCATCAGCCGGCGCAGGAACGAGAGCAGCGCCACGCGCTCGAGCTCCATGCGTCGCAGCGCTTCCCCCGTCTCCGCCTGGCGCTGGGCTAGGCGCTCGTACCGGTGAGCGTTGCGCAGCGCCTGGGCAGTGAGCGACGCGACCACCTGGACGAACCGCACGTCGGCGTCCGAGAAAATCGGGCCGTCCCGGAAGGCGCGCAGAAAAATCGCGCCGATCGCTACGCCCCGCCAATTGATGGGGACGACGGTGATCGATTTCACCCGTCGGTTGGTGAGCTCGGCTTTCACGTGTTTCAGCGTGGGATCGTTGACCGCGTCGGGAATGAACACGGTCTCGCCGTGGTGGATCGCGCGCTTCAACTCGGGGTAGCGCTCCAGATCCACGAGGTGATTGCGGATCGTGGGGTCCTCGTACGACGCCACCAGTCGCACGTGCGTGCCCCCGCGCTCGGACAAGAAAATCGAGCAGCGATCCAACCCGAACGACTCGCCGAGTTTGCGGGCGATGGACTGGAGGATGTCGATGAAATGCAGCGAGCCGGAGATTTCCTTGAGAATCTCGATGACCGCGAGCAGGTGCTTCCGTTCGTGTTCGAGTTCGGCGATGCGCGACGCCAGGCGCTCGGTCTCGGCGAGGGTGAGGGCCGATGAGATGGTCATGCGCATACAATGGCGACCGCGCGCGCGGCGCGTCAAGTTGCCGGGCCTTCCGGGCCGCGGTAGCTTCGGTTCCATGCGGACTCTCCTCGTACTTTGCCTAGCGACCGGCACGCTCGGGGCGCAAACCCGGCCGATGCCGACCTCCGCCCCGACCCCGATTGGCTCCTGGACCGTCGTGTCCCAACTCCCGGGCATGGGACGATCCATCGACACCACCGCCACCGCGGCACGCCGCCAGGCGTTGCTGGCCCGCATCGGGCGCGGGGTGGTACTGATTCCCGCCGCCCAAGAGCGCGACCTCGAGCTGGACTACATCCAGGACAACGATTTCCGGCAGAACAACACCTTCTTCTATTTCACCGAGCTCGAGGCGCAGCACGCCTGGCTCCTGATGACGGTGCGGGGACCGGACTCGACCGAGGTCGTGCTGTTTCTGCCGCCGCGCAACCCGGCTCAGGAGCGCTGGACCGGGATCCGGCTCGGTCCCGACAGCACCGCCGCGCGACTCACCGGTATCGCCACCGTGTTGCCGACCGACTCGCTCGAGCGGCGGCTGCGGTTCGCTCAGTTCCGCGCGCGTGGACCCATCTATGTGCCGCTCGACGTCACCACGAAGGACGAGCGCCGTGTGCTCGAGCTGGTGTTCGACGGCCGTGACGTCCGCAACCTCCGACCGATCGTGGACTCGCTGCGACTCGTCAAAGATGCCGAGGAGCTCGCGCGGCTCCGCATGGCGGTGAACATCAGCGTGGTGGGCCACATCGCGGCCATGCGCGCCGCCCGGCCGGGGGTGTACGAATTCGAAATCGAGGCCGCCTTCGAGGGCGCGGTGCGGCGTGAGGGCGCCGATCGCCTGGGCTATCCTTCGATCGTGGGCAGCGGAGTGAACGGCACCACCTTGCATTACGACACCAACCGGCGGCGCACCACCGACGGCGACATGGTCGTAATCGACGCGGGGGCCGAGTACGGACAGTACACGGCCGACGTCACGCGCAGCTGGCCAGTGAACGGGAGGTTCACGTCACGCCAGAAGGCGATCTACGACCTCGTGCTCGGATCGCAACAGGCGGCCTTCGATGCGGTGCGGCCCGGAGTCAGAATGGCGACGCTGGACAGCATCTCCCGCGCCTACATGCGTAGTCACTCGGGGACGTTGTGCGGCGACAAGTCCTGCGACACGTACTACATCCACGGCCTGGGACATTGGATCGGCATGGACGTGCACGATGTGGGGGATTACACCACGCCCCTCGCCCCCGGGATGGTATTCACCCTCGAGCCGGGGGTCTATCTGCCGGACGAAAGTCTCGGCGTACGCATCGAGGACGACGTCCTCGTCACGGCCGCGGGGGGAGAGTGGCTTTCCGTGGGGGCGCCGCGCACCACGGAAGAGATCGAGCGCGTGATGCGCGAGGCGCGCAGCGGTCGGCGCTAGGCTCTGCGGAGCCGCTGCCTGGCGTCGTCGGCCCGGTTGGCGAGGAGATCGCCGAGGGCGGCCGCGGCGACACGTTGGAAGTACGGATCCATTGGATCGCCGACGGGAAGTCTCTCGATCGCCTGTAGCTGTTCGATAGCCTTGGACGGCTGGGCGAGGTCGAGGTAGACGCCCGCCAGCTCTAGACGATGGTAGACGTGTTGGGGGTTGAGTTCTACGGCGCGCTCCATGTTGACGACGGCGCTGTCCCATGTGGCGCGATCCATGAACCTCGCGCCGAAGAGCGTCTTCGCGAAGAAACGGGTAATGCTCGACAGTCGCTTCACCTCGGCGTTCCACATGCCGAGGATGTGGTAGGCGCCGTCGTGGCGCGGGTCGAGTTGGACGGTGCGCCGGGCCTCGTCGTAGATGATTTTGGCGAAGCGGACGCGCTCCTTTCCGCCGCGGGTGCGGGACAGCCGGCCGAGCACCAGGGCAAGTGCGAAGTGGGCGTCGGCGTCGGTTGAGTCGGCGCGGAGCGCCCCCTCGGCCCAGGCGCGGCCCAGCGAGTAGAGGCTGTCGCGCTGTTGCTTGAGCGAGTCGCCCAACAGCTGCGTGGCCACGTCGGAGATCTCCCGGGCGGCTTTCCACTGCGCTTCGGCGTAGCGCGGGTCGCGCGAGCCGACGGCTCGCTCGAAGGCGGCGATGGCCGCCTGGTACTGCCGCAGCGCCTGTTCGGACGCGAGCGCGGCACGGGCACTGTCGCCAAGGGCGAGGTGCTCGGCGGCGGATGACTGCGCCGTCGTAGGACTGGACAGGACGAGCATTGCGAGGAGCGAAACGCAGGCGCGCATAGAAGGACTTCGCGGGGGAGGAGTGCCACAATGCTGGTCGTGCCTCTGATTGAGCGCAAGCGGGATGGCGGTGCCCTGACCCCCGAGGAGTGGTCGGCGATCGTCGCCGGCTACACCGCGGGGCGCATTCCCGACTACCAGATGTCGGCGCTGTTGATGGCCGTGATGTGGCGCGGGCTCGAGCGCCAGGAGCTCGCGGCCCTCACCGACGCGATGCTCGCCTCGGGCCAGCGCCTCAACTTCGACGGCTGGACCACCCCCCGCATCGACAAGCACTCCACTGGCGGCGTTGGTGACAAGGTGTCGCTCGTCCTCGCTCCGCTCGTCGCCGCCTGCGGCGTGGCCGTACCGATGATGTCGGGCCGCGGCCTGGGGCACACCGGCGGCACGCTCGACAAACTCGAGGCGATCCCCGGATTCCGGACCGACCTCTCGCTCCCGGAGGCCAAGGCGCAGCTGCAGAAGCTCGGCGTGGTGCTCATCGGCCAGACGCCGGAAATCGCGCCGGCCGACAAGCGGTTGTACGCGCTACGCGACGTGACCGGGACCGTCGCGGCGATCCCGCTCATCTCCGCCAGCATTATGTCGAAAAAACTGGCGGAAGGCCTTACCGGCCTCGTGCTCGACGTCAAGCACGGCGGTGGCGCGTTCCTGCCCGAGACGGAGCGGGGACTCGAGTTGGCGCGGACGATGATCGCTTTGGGCGAGGACCGGGGTTGCCCCACCGTTGCGTTGCTCACGGCGATGGACCGCCCGCTGGGTCGGGCGTGCGGCAACGCCCTCGAGACCGAGGAGGCGATCCTCGCGCTGCGCGGCGAAGGACCCGAGGACCTGCTGGAGGTAACCTACGCCCTGGGCGTTGAGATGCTGTTGATGGCGAAGATCGAGAAAACGCCCGCCAAGGCGCGCCAGCGGCTCGAGAACGCGCTCAGCTCGGGGATGGCGGCGGAGAAATTCGAGCAGGTGATCGAGGCCCAAGGCGGCAACCCCAAGGTAGTGGAAGATCCCTCGGTCATGCCGCAGGCCCAGGCGGTGGAGGTGTACTCGGCGCGTCAGACCGGCGTCGTGACCCGCGTGGAGCCGCGCCCCATTGGACGCGCCATCGTCGCGATGGGCGGCGGCCGCACCACCGTGGAGGACACGGTGGATCCAAGCGTCGGCTTCGTGATCACGGTGAAGCCCGGCGACAAGGTCCTGGCGGGGGAGCCGATTGCCTCGGTCTTCGCCAAGGACGCGGCGGGCGTGGAGTTGGCCTTCGAGGCGCTGTCCGCTGCCATCACGATCGGCGATCGGCTGACGGAGAAGCCGTTGCCGCTCGTATCGCATCGCGTCAACCGGGATGGTGTGGAGCCACTCGGCGCCGGGGCAAAAAAAAGCGGCCGTGAGGCGGCCGCGGGGACTCGCAAAGGCTAGAGCTGCTCGGGCGACCTCGGTTTTCCCGCTCCCGGACCCCAATCGCGAACGCTGTCCTCATCGCTCGCCTCTCGCACGTCCCGCTCCGCCTGCTCGAGCTCGGTGTAGTCGATGGTCTCCTTGACTTTGCGATGCGCGGTGGGTTCGGGGGCGCGGCCTCGGCCTCCGAACAAGAACCAGCCAAGCAGCACCAGCAGGACGGCGATCGCGACGAGGACTGAGGCCATCCGAGGGGCTACACGTCGAGGTTCTTGACGAACTTGGCGTTCTCTTCGATGAACCGCCTTCTCGGCTCCACGTCGTCCCCCATCAGCGTCTCGAACAACTGCGACGCTTCGAGCGCGTCCTCCATCGTGACCTTGAGCAGCGTCCGCTTCGGCGGGTCCATCGTGGTGTCACGCAGCTGGTCCGGGTTCATCTCGCCCAGTCCCTTGTAGCGCTGGATCTGCAGATTCCCCCGGCCATCGGCGCCGTTGCTGAGCCGCCTAACGTACTCGTCGCGCTGCTTCTCGTCGTAGGCGTAGAACTCTTCCTTCCCCTTGGCGACGCGGTACAGCGGCGGCTGGGCGATGTAGATGTACCCGGCGTCGATGAGCTGCTTCATTTCCTTGTAGAAGAAGGTGAGCAGCAGGGTGCGGATGTGGGCCCCGTCCACGTCGGCGTCGGTCATGATGATGATCTTGTGGTAGCGCGCCTCTTCGACCTTGAAGTCTTCGCCGACGCCCGTCCCGATCGCCGTGATGATAGTTCGGATCTCCTCGTTGGAGAGGATTTTGTCGATCCGGGCCTTCTGGACGTTGAGAATCTTGCCGCGCAGCGGCAAGATGGCCTGGAAGCTGCGGTCGCGCCCTTGCTTGGCCGAGCCGCCCGCTGAATCGCCCTCGACCAAGTACATCTCGCAGAGGCTGGGGTCGGTGAGCGAGCAATCGGCGAGCTTGCCGGGGAGCAGCCCGCTGTCGAGGGCGTTCTTGCGGCGCACCAGCTCGCGGGCCTTGCGCGCGGCTTCTCGGGCCCGGGCGGCACTCAGCGCTTTGGCGATGATCGCCCGGGCGACGCTCGGGGTCTTGTCGAGAAAGTCGCCCAACGCCTCGTTCACCACGCTCTTGACGATGCCCTCGACCTCGGAATTGCCGAGCTTGGTTTTGGTCTGCCCCTCGAACTGCGGATCTTTCACCTTCACGTGGAGCACCGCGGTGAGGCCCTCGCGCACATCGTCGCCCGTGAGGGTGAACTCCTCCTTCTTGAGGAGACCGTCCTTCTTCGCCCACTCGTTGATGGTGCGGGTCAGCGCGGACTTGAACCCGGTGAGGTGGGTCCCGCCTTCGTGGGTGTTGATGTTGTTGACGAACGAAAATGTATTCTCGTTGTAGCCGTCGTCGTATTGGATCGCGCCTTCGACCTCCACGCCTTCGCGCCGGGCCTCGAACGCGATCACCTTCTGATGCAGCGGCTTGCGACTGCCCAGCAGCCACTTCACGAATTCGACCAGGCCGCCCTTGTAGAAGTAGGTCTCTTCCTTTTTCGACCCTTTGCGCTCGTCGTTGAGGGTGATCTGCAGGCCCTTGTTCAGGAACGCGAGCTCGCGCAGCCGGGTGGCGATGGTGGCGAAGTCGAAACGTGTTTCGGTGAAGATCGCGTCATCGGGCCGGAAGGTGATGGTGGTGCCGGTCCCCTTTGCCTTGCCCAAGACTTCGAGCTTCCGTTTGGTTTCGCCACGCTCGAAGGCCATATGGTGGCGCTTGCCGTCCCGGTCCACCCACACCTCGAGCTTCTTCGACAAGGCGTTGACGACCGACACGCCAACCCCGTGCAACCCGCCCGACACTTTGTACGTGCTCTTGTCGAACTTGCCGCCGGCGTGCAGTACCGTGAGTGCGACCTCGACCCCCGGCTTTTTCTCCGTCTTGTGATTGTCGACCGGAATGCCGCGGCCGTTGTCGACCACGGTGACGGAATCGTCCCCGTGGATTGTGACGTCGATCTTGGTGCAGTACCCCGCCAACGCCTCGTCCACTGAATTGTCTACCACTTCGTAGACGAGGTGGTGCAGCCCGCGGCCGGATACCGACCCGATGTACATCGCCGGCCGTTTCCGCACGGCCTCGAGTCCCTTCAGGACCTGGATCGAGTCGGCCTGGTAGTCGCCGTTGCCGTTGTGCTTTTGTTTGGTCGCCGCGGGTTTTTTCGATTTCGCCATGGGTTACCGTGCGAGGAGCCAACGTATGGTCTTGATGCGTCCGCCGCGGCCGGCATTGATACGGGCCATGATGTCGGGCATCATCAACTGCAATTCATTCATCCAGGCGCTCGTCGCGACTCGCACGAACAACGTGCCGTCGGGCGAGACGCTCTCGGGCGTCGTGACCGACGCGATCTGCGATCCCACGAGCGTCGGCCACTCGATCACGACCTGCGCCTGCGCGATCCGGGGGCCGATCCCGGAGCGGGACAGGTACCCTTGGAGGGCTTCCCCCACTGCCATGGGGGCGCGACGCCGTGGCTTCTGTTCGGTCATTGGAGGGGCTTCGAGTGGACCTCGGAAAGCCCTTCCAAAATACCCGGAAATTATTGTCAGGTCAAGACTTAGTTGCGTTCGGCAGGCGTCGGATTTGCAGTCCGGACAAGGAGTTGGCAGCTACCCGGAATGGGGCGGCCGTTCACGGTCCCCGGACGACGACGAAGGTGTCCAACACGCCGAGATAGCCGCCCACATCGCGGCCGCTCAGCTGCACCACCACTCGGTCGCCGAGCACGTGTCCATTGCGGATTCCGGCACTGAAGGTCGCGAGGAACGTGGGATCGAGCGCACCGTCAGCCCCGAGCGGCGGCGCCGAATCGACCGAGAGCCAGATCGAATCGATCCCGTCCGGATCGTCCGCGCGGACCAGCCCGGTCAGGGTGTCGGGCGAGAGGACCGAATCCTGGTCGAGCGTGATGGAGAGACGAGGAGGCCCAGGGCGGTCGCGGTCGGTTTGGCAGCCGAACGCCGCAGCCGCGCCGAGACCGACGAGGAACGCCACCCGAGAGGCGGCGCGACTCATCGCCCTTCGAACCGGGCTGGCCGCTTTTCGAGAAAGGCGGTCGTGCCTTCTTTCATGTCGTGCGTGGCCGCGAGCAGGCCGAAATGGTTGGCTTCGAGCAGGAGGCCCTCATCGAGTGTCATCTCGAACCCCTGGTCCACGGCCTCGATGCACAACCGCACCGCGAGTGGCGCCATCGCCAGGATACCCCGCATCATCTTTTCCGATTCGGCCAGCAGGTCAGGGGCCGGGACCACGCGGTTGACCAGGCCGATGCGGTACGCCTCCTGGGCGTCGATCATCTCTCCCGTCAGGATCAGCTGCAGCGCCACGCCCTTGCCGACGAGTCGCGGCAACCGCTGCGTGCCGCCGTAGCCAGGGGCGATGCCGAGCTTCACTTCGGGTTGGCCGAATCGGGCGTTCTCGCTCGCGATCCGCAGGTGGCACGCCATCGCCAATTCGCAGCCGCCACCCAGCGCGAAGCCGTTCACGGCGGCCAGCACCGGCTTCCCGCCGGTCTCGATGCGTCGCAGCACGGCCTGGCCGCGCATCGCGCGCGCCTTGCCGTCGAATGGTCCCTGGCGGGACAGATCCCCGATGTCCGCCCCGGCGATGAACGCCTTGGGACCGGCACCGGTGATGATCGCGCCTCGGATCTCCTTCTCGGTGGCGATTCGCTCAGCCACGTCGGCCAGCTCGGCCATCACCTGATCATTCAACGCGTTCAGTTTGTCGGGGCGGTTGACGGTCACGAACGCGAGGCCGTCGCGCATGTCGAACAAAAGAGTTTCGTAGATCATGGGCTCAATGCTAACCTGCGGTTTCCTTGCCGGCCAAGGGCGGCGTGTCGCGCAGTTGCTGCGCTCGGGCACTGGGGGTACGTTCGCCCCGTGAGCGTACAAGCCATCACCTGGGCGCCAAGCGGCGCCGTGCGCGTCGTGGACCAGCGCGCCCTCCCCGAGGCGCTGGTGCAGCGCGACCTCGAGACCATCGAGGCGACGGCCGAGGCGATTCGCAGTCTCCAGGTCCGCGGGGCACCGCTGATCGGCATCGCGGCGGCGATGGGGATGGTGGCGGGACTGCGCGACGCGCGCTCGCTGCCGCGCGCCGCGTTTCTCGATCGGGTCACGGACGCGGTCGGCCGGCTCGGCGCCACGCGGCCCACCGCCATCAACCTCCATTGGGCGCTGCGCCGAATGAGTGACGTCGCCCGGCGCACGCGGGGCGAGGTGGGCGAGGTGTGGGAGCGATTGCGGGCCGAAGCGACGCTGATCTGGGAAGAAGATCGCGCCATGTGCCGAAGCATCGGCGAGGCGGGCCTGGCGTTGCTTCCCGACGGGGCGAATGTGCTCACGCACTGCAACGCCGGCGCCCTCGCCACCGGCGGCATCGGCACGGCGCTCGCGCCCATTTACCTCGCGCACGAGGCGGGCCGCAAGGTGCATGTCTTTGTGGATGAAACGCGGCCGGTGCTGCAGGGCGCGCGGCTCACGGCATGGGAGCTGACGCATGCCGGCGTGCCCTGCACGCTGATCGCCGATGCGGTGGCGGCGAGCCTGATGCGCGCCGCGCGCGTCGATCTCGTGCTGGTGGGCGCCGATCGTATCGCTGCCAACGGCGACTTCGCCAACAAGATCGGTACGTATGCCCTCGCCGTCCTTGCACGCCACCACGGGGTGCCGTTGTATTGTTGCGCGCCGTCGTCCACCATCGATCCGGCCGTCCCCAACGGCGACGCGATTCCCATCGAAGAACGCGGGGCCGACGAAGTGCGAATGATCGCTGGCCGCGCCATCGCCCCCGCCAGCGTGGCCGCGTTCAACCCCGCATTCGACGTGACGCCCGCCCGCTACGTCTCCGGGTACCTGACCGATCGCGGTGCCGTGCGGCCGCCGTTCGTGGCGTGAAGGCGGGCGGGGCAGGCTCCGGGCTCGTGAAGCCGCTGGTGGCGGTGGTCGGCGGCAGTGAGTGCACCGCGGCCGAGGGCGACGTCGCCGAAGAGGTCGGCCGGCGTCTCGCGCAGGCTGGAGCGATCGTGCTGTGCGGTGGACTGACCGGGGTCATGGAAGCGGTGGCGAGAGGCGTGCGTGCTGGTAGCGGGCTCACGATCGGCATTCTGCCCGGGAACGATCCGGCCGAGGCGAATCGATACATCGACATCCCGCTCGCCACCGGCATGGGCGAGATGCGCAACGCACTGATCGTGCGCGCCGCCGGGGCCGTCATCGCGATCGGCGGCAGCTACGGCACGCTTTCGGAAATTGCGTTGGCGCTGCGAATCGGGACACCGGTGGTCGGGTTGCACGATCGCTTCGTGGGGGCGGTCGACGTCCCCCGGGTGAGCGATGCCGCCGCGGCGGTCAGGCTCGCCCTCGACCATGTCACGCGACCGCGGGATCCCGGTTCCTGAAACCAACCGGTCCCGGTCCGCGTACGCCGGGCAACTCGACTCGTGGAGTCTCTGTGGACAAGTCTCTCATGGCCGCGCTCGCGCTGCTCGGGCTGACAGCCAATTCTGTCTTGGCGCAGGTCCCGGCACCGAGTCCTGCGCCCGCCGCTGCCCCCGCGACCGCACCGCAACAGCTGCCGGCGGACTCGATCGCCATTGCCCGGAAGTACGCCACCTGGTTTCTCTCGTATCAGGCGGACAGCCTGTTCGCGCATCTCCCACCGGAAGACAGGCAACGGCTGGGCTCGGTGGCCGACATGAACGACCAGATGATGCGGTTCGCGGCGCAGGCCGGAACGGAGACGCAGCTGGTGGAGGAGCGCTGGGTGCGCCGCAACGGCAAGCGGCAATACTGGCGCAAGGCCGTGTATTCCATCGCCCCGGAGCCGGTCTTGCTGCGTCTCGTGATCCTTCCGGACGGCTCGCTCGGCGGCATTGGCCTTGGGCTGGCCAGCCAACCACCCCCGATCGACCCGGAGCAGTGACCGGCACGCCCTGACCCGTCACGGCCCGTGCGGCGCGGGCCGTGTCGTTTGGCTTCATAAGGGCTTCACGATTCCGCCCCAGCCTCCCCGATGGTCATCGCAAAGGGTATAATGAAGCCATGAAAGCCGGCATGAAGTTCGCTATCGGGGCGGTGCTCATCGTCGGCTCGGTCGGGTACTTGATGGCTTCGGGCATCAAGCAGACCGGGCAGTACTTCCTCACCCCCAGCGAGCTGTCGAAGAAGCTCGCCGCGGATCCCACGTTCTACGACATCGGCATGAAGGTCGGGGCGCACGTCGTTCCGGGAAGCGTGACCCGGGAGGTGGCGACTCAGACGCTGCGTTTCCAGATCACCGACGGCAGCGCCACCTACCCGGTGGTGTATCGCGGACTGGCGCCGGACACCTTCTCGGATAGTGTGGAGGTCGTGGTCGAGGGGCGGCTCCAGAAGGACGGCGTGATTCACGCGACCGACGTGCTGGCCAAGTGCGGCTCCCGCTACGAGTCGGTCCCGAAGGCGTAGATGACGCTGCTCGGCACCCTGGCGCTCTGGGTCGCGTTCCTGCTCGGGCTCTGGGGCGCCCTCACCGGATTCCTGGGCGGCAGGCGCGAACGCGGTGACCTGATCGCGAGCTCCCGCCACGCCGTGTATGCGATGTGCGGAGCGCTCATCGTCGCGGTGGTGGCGCTCGAAGTCGCGCTGTTCCGCCACGATTTCAACGTCGAGTACGTCGCCGCCTACACCAGCCGCAACATGCCCGTTTTCTACAACTGGTCCGCGTTGTACGCCGGGCAGAAGGGAAGCCTGCTTTTCTGGGCCGCGGTGCTGGCGCTCTTCGGCGCGCTGGCCCAGGCCCTCACCGCGCGGCGTCACCGCGTCTATCTGCCGTACGTCGGGGCCATCACGTGCCTGGTCGCTGTGTTCTTCGTCAGCGTGATGCTGTTCGGTCAGGCGAATCCCTTCGCGCGCCTGCCGTACACGCCGATCGACGGCAACGGACTCAACCCGCAGCTGCAGAACCCGGGGATGGTATTCCATCCCCCGATGCTCTACCTCGGATACATCTCGATCACCATCCCGTTCGCGTTCGCCATGGCGGCGCTGCTTTCCAAGCGGCTCGACGCCGACTGGCTGGTGGCGATCCGCAAGTGGACGCTGCTCTCGTGGCTGTTTCTGTCGGTCGGCATCTGTCTTGGAATGTGGTGGGCCTACGTCGAGCTCGGGTGGGGCGGGTACTGGGCGTGGGATCCGGTCGAGAACGCGTCGTTTCTGCCGTGGCTGACGATGACAGCGTTCCTGCACTCCGTCATGGTCCAGGAAAAGCGCGGCATGCTGAAGAAGTGGAACCTCGCACTCATCATCGGTTCCTGGCTGCTCTCGATTTTCGGGACCTTTATCACGCGCTCCGGCGTGATCTCGTCGGTGCATTCGTTCACGCAGTCGAATGTCGGGTATTTTTTCCTCGTGTTTCTGATCGTCTCGGCGATCGTGAGTTTCTGGGTGTACGCCACGCGGCTGCCGTTGCTGCAGGCCGAGGCGAGTCTCGAATCGATGGTGAGCCGCGAAGCGAGCTTCCTGTTCAACAACCTCCTCCTCGTGGGCATCGCGTTCTCGGTGCTCTGGGGCACGCTGTTTCCGATACTCTCGGAGCTCGTGTCGGGAACCAAGGTGACGGTCGGTCCGCCATTCTTCAATCAGGTGAACATCCCGCTTGGGCTCGGTTTGTTGGCGGTCACCGGCATCGGCCCACTGATCGCGTGGCGGCGTTCGTCCGGGGCGAACCTACGGCGCCAATTCGCCGTTCCCGCCGCCACCGGCGGTCTCACGTTGCTGGCGCTGCTCGCGGCCGGGATGCGGGAGTTCTACCCGCTGATGGCGATCGCGCTGGGCGCGCTCGTCAGCGCCACGATCTGCCAGGAGTTCGTTCGCGGAGTAGTTGCCCGCCATCGCCAGTATGGGGAAGGCTGGCCGCTCGCCTTCGGCCGCCTCATCGGGCGCAATCGCCGTCGTTACGGTGGCTACATCGTGCACGCGGGCATCGTGATCTTGTTCATCTCGTTCACCGGGATGGCCTTCAAGACCGAAACCGAATCGACGCTTCGGCCGGGGGAGTCGGCGACCTTGAAGAGCCCGTACGGCTGGCAGTACACGTTCACGCATCTCGGGATCTCGCAATACGACGCGCTGAACCGCCAAGTAACCGCCGCGACAGTGGCCGTGGCCCGCGACGGGCGTCGCATCGGTCTCATGACCACCGAGAAACGGCAGCACGTCGACGCCGTTGGCCGGCCCACCTTCCAGCCTTCGACTGAGGTCGGGATCAGGAGCGACCTGCGCGAGGACCTCTACATCGTGCTCGCGGGCGTCGTGGACGGCACCGAGCAAACGGTGTACCGCTTCACGATCAACCCGCTGGTGTGGTGGGTCTGGTTCGGGGGTATGATTGTCGCGCTCGGCGGGCTGATCGTGATGTGGCCCGGCGGCGGCGCGCCCGCCGTGCGCCGCGAGCAGGCCGGATATGCGGTCAAGCTGGTGGCAAAGGATGCCGGATAGCCGGATGGGCCCTACCGGGCTTTGGACGCGTCGGGAGTTTTTCGTCGGTGGGGTCGGGATCCTGCTATCCGCCGATCCACCCATCCGCCCATCCTCCCAAGACTCCCTCGTCGACGCTGGCCCCCCGGCCGGCAAGTTGTGGGACCCCGCTCGCGCCGGTCGGTCGCGCCAGCCCGTGACGGCCGGTGACAACGATGCCGCGATCCAGGCGATCGAAAAGCAGCTCAAGTGCACGTGCGGCTGCAGTCTGGACGTGTACACCTGCCGGACAACGGACTTCACTTGTACCGTGAGTCCTCAGATGCACCAGCAGGTTCTGGCGCTCGCCGCGGCCGGGTCGTCCGCCGACGCGATCATCGCCGAGTTCGTCCGCGAGCACGGCGTGGTTATCCTCATGGCGCCGCCCAAACGGGGCTTCAACCTCGCCGGGTATTTCTTCCCCTCGCTGGTGATTCTCATCGCTGGCGCGCTGCTCGTGCTTGTCATGCGTCGTTGGGTCCGTCGCTCCCGGCATGCTCCGCTCTCCAAGGAACCGGCGGACGATACGCCCGGCAGCAGCGCCGAGCTGGAGCGGCTGCGCCACGAGCTGCAGCGTACCGAGGCATGAGCGCGACGCTCGAGCTGGCGTTGGGCATCGCCCTGGCAGCCCTCGCCGTGTATTTCGTGTTGCGACCGGTCCTGTCCCCCGTCCCGCTCCCTGAGCGATCGGACGCGCGGGATGAGGGAGAGGATCCGGAGGACGACTTCTCGCGCCGTGCCGTCGCGCTCCGCGCCCTGAAGGAAATCGAGTTCGACCGCGCCACCGGGAAGCTGAGCGACGTCGACTACGACGCGTTGAAGCGGAAATACACGGCGGAGGCGCTGGTTGCCTTGCGCGAGGACGCCGGGACGCCGTTACCGGTCGCCACTCGCCCGTCCGGCCCCGCAGTCGCGTGTCCCACGGATGGCCCGCGGCCCGAACGGGATGCGCGCTTCTGCTCGGCGTGCGGGCGCCGGCTCGGCGACGCGCCCGGGTACTGCACGCGCTGCGGCTCGGCGTTGGAGCCCGAGGCCCGTTTCTGCGCCCGCTGCGGCGTGAAAGTCGCGGCCTAGCCGCTCCGTTCAGTTTCTCGGCGGCGCGGTGGCCAGTGCTGCCCGGAGATACACGAGTACCGCATCGGTTTCGCTGCGGAACCGATCTTCGAGCCCGCGGGCCTGCGCTACCTCCCCCGCTTTTCCCGCCTCCTCGAGTTGTAACAACAAGGTGGCGAGACCCTTGGCCCCGATCGCGCCTGCCGCCGACTTGAACGCGTGGGCGGCGCGCTCAATCTCCTGCGCCGAGCCCTCTGTGAGGGCGCCCGTTACGGCGGTGATCCGGTCCGGGGCGGTCTTCAGGAAGGTGTCGAGGATCGAATCGACCGCCGCCTCCGCCCCCGCGGCGCGCATGTCCTGCCGAAAATTGTCCAGGTCGACCGGCGGCGCCGCCAGGGCGGCTGCCGGCGCCGTGGGACCCGCGGCAATCTCCTGTCCCCACCCCTCAACGGCGGCGAAGAGCTCGTGCGCCTTGTACGGCTTGGAGAGGTAGCCGCTCATGCCCTTGGAGAGGCAGCGCTCGCGCTCACCACTCAGGGCGTGGGCCGTCAGCGCAATGATCGGGAGGGCACCCCCGTCCGGCCGGGCCCGGATCGCCTGGGTCGCTTCGAAGCCGTCCATCTCCGGCATTTGGATGTCCATGAGCACCAGGTCGTAACGCTCGGCGGATACCGCTTCAACGGCGGCTCTGCCATTGGCGACGACGTCGACGGTGTGGCCGCGTTTGCGGAGCATCGAGGCGGCCACTTCCTGGTTCACCGGATTATCCTCGGCCAGGAGGATTTTCAGGTGTTTGCGGGACTCAGCGATGGAGTGGCGCGTGACAAAGTCGTCGATCGCGGGAGACCCGAGCACCGCGCGCACCGCCTCGATCAGGTCGCTGCGGGACGCGGGCTTGGGGAGGTATCCGTGGATGCCGAGCTCGCGGCATCGTTGGCCGTCGCCGCGCTGGCCCGCCGAGGTGAGCATGAGAAGCCGGGTAGAAGCGATCGTTGGATCGCGTCGCACGGCGGCGGCAAGCTCGAAGCCGTCCAGTCGCGGCATTTGGGCGTCGAGGACCACGAGGTCGTAGGGGGCCTGGTCGTGGCGCGCGGCAGTGATCGCGGCGAGGCCCGCTTCGCCGTCCTCCGCTTCGTGCACCCGGATGCCGGCCGCCCCCAGCATGTCTTGGACGATGCGGCGGTTCGTCGCGTTGTCGTCGACTACCAGGGCGCGGAGTCCGGCGAGGTGCACGGCGCCGTAGGCGGGCGCCTCGGGCAACGGGGGAACAATCTCCGTCTCGAGCGGGATGGTGAAGCAGAACTCCGTCCCGCGACCCACCTCGCTCGTGACCGCGAGCTCGCCGCCCATGAGCCGGACCAACCGTTGGGCGATCGCCAGTCCGAGGCCGGTCCCGCCGTACTGGCGCGTCGTCGAGACATCCGCCTGGCTGAACTCCTCGAAAATGGCGCTCAGCTTCTCGGCTGGGATGCCGATTCCGGTGTCGCGGACGGCGAATCGTACGTGCGCGCGGCCGTCGGCTCCGTCGACGTGGGCGACGCCGACCACCACTTCCCCTTGGGGTGTGAACTTGATGGCATTGCCGATCAGGTTCGTGAGCACCTGTCGCAGGCGGGTGGGGTCGCCGCGGACCATCGGTGGAACGTTGGGCTGCACGTCGGTCAGCAGCTCGAGCCGGTGCTCGCGCGCCCGCACAGCCAGCAGCCCCATGGTGGACTCCACGAGTCGCGGGAGATCGAACGGGATCGACTCGAGTTGCAGGTGCTCCGCTTCGATTTTTGAGAAGTCGAGGATGTCGTTGATCAGCGTGAGGAGTGTCTCCGCCGAGGACTGCACGAGCGAGAGCGAATGGCGCTGCTCGGGGGCCAGCGCGGTGTCGAGCGTGAGCTCCGTGAGGCCAAGGATCGCGTTCATCGGCGTGCGGATCTCATGGCTCATGTTGGCGAGGAACGCGCTCCGGGTCTGCGCCATGCGTTCGGCGGCGTCGCGCGCCACGCGCAGGGCCTCGCGCGTCGCGACCTGTTCGCTCACATCGCGCGCGATGGCCGAGAACCCGCTGATCTGCCCCGCGGTGTCCCGCGTGAGCGAGATGCTCATCGAGACGGGAATCCGCGTGCCATCCTTGCGGAGGCGCACGGTCTCGAAGTGCTCGATGTGCTCTCCACGCCTGATGCGGTCCAGGTTGTGGGAGACTTCCTCGGCGCGATCCGGGGGCGCGAGCACGCTGATCGACCGGCCTTGCACCTCCCCCAGGGCGTATCCGAACATCCGTTGGGCCGCGGCGTTCCAGCTCACGATCTTCCCATCGAGCGTTTGCCCGATGATGGCGTCCTCGGAGGTCTCGACGATGTTGGCCAGCCGAGTGACCGCATCCTGCGCCTTCCGGCGATCCGTGATGTCCTCGTACATCACGAACAAGTCGCTCTCAGCCATGTCCTCGACGCGGGTGGCGGAGGCCCGCACCGGGACGAGGTGGCCGTCCTTGCGACGGCGCTCCACCTCGACCACGACGGTCTCTCCCCGGCGGGCGCGCTGGTTCAGGACCCCCGCCTTTGCCAGCTCGGACTTCGGCACAATGAGGTCGCTGAGATCCCGACCGATCGCATGCTCTGCCGTGTAACCGAAGAGTCGCTCGAACTGCGGATTGGTGCCCCGGATCCGACCCTCGCCGTCCAGCACCGCGATCGCCACCGGCGCGCTCGCCAGCAGGCCGTCGAGGTAGGCCCGGTCCCGCACCGCCTTCCGCTCGTTTCGCTCCGACTCCGCGGAGTGCAGCAGGTAGCCCTGCAGTAGCAAGTGGGACCGGCGGTGAAAAATGATCATCGCCGCGCCAAACAGGAGGACCAGGATGATGGCGAACACCGCATCCGTTTGCATCGTGCTGCCGAGCAGCCCGATGGGCACCGGCGCCAGGAGCCCCGCGAGGTAATAGCGGAAGCACCACAGATCGGCGGCCAGCGAAGCGACGCCGCCCGCCGTCAGTCCGCTGAGTACGACCAACAGCAGCCCGGTTTTTTGCACCGGGATATCCTGCATGAACACGGCCGTGCCGATGCCCCACGCCAGGCCGGTTGCCGCCAGCAACGGGCGGATGCGTCGCAGGCTCGTCTGCACGGATGGGTCGCTCCGCAACAGCTGGCGCCGCAAGGCGCCGCGGCTCACGGTGAGCACAACGATGACCGCGGCCCAGACGGCGAGGACCGCGGGCGCGACCGAGCCCCACAGGACCGCCACCACGATCGCGAGAATCACCACATGGGCGCCTTCCGCCCGTGGGCCCTCGGCGAGGAGCCGTCGGACCAGTTCGCGACCTACGTCTTCCGGGACGCCCGGTTGGGCGGCCCCAATCCCGGTTTCCGGTCGGACGGTGAATAGTGACGTTCGCGGAGGAGGGGAGGCGGAATCGGTAGGCGATGTCATGGCTGGCCTGGAGGTTGCCGACTCAACATTGTGTTCTGTCCTCCCCGTCGCAATGCCCGCGTCGCCCGTGACCACGGTCACACCCTTAACGACAGCGGGATCGCTGGCGTCTGTTCTTGCGGTTTCGAGCAGTTCGACCGTCCTCGTACACACCGACAGGAGCTGGACCGATGCGTACCATCCGAGTCGCCCTCACGGGCGTCATGTTCGCCGCCATTGCCGGAGCGGCCTGTAGCGATTCCGGCACGGCCATTTCCGCCGACCAGGCGCAGGTGCAGGTGGCCTACGAAGCCTTGACCGGTTTCACCGACGAGGACTTTGGCGATCCCGGCGCCGTCGCTTCAAACCCCGCCGCGCCCAGCCTTTCGAGCGTCGGCCTGCTGGATACCGCGATCGCGCCCAGTTTCTGGGGCCGCCTGCGGGTCGTGCCGCGAGGCCCCCGTCCGGTGTTCACACGGACCATCGTCGTGCAGGGCGATTCCGCGTGGGTTACTCGCGGCGTGGATTTCCAGGGCATTTTCCTGGTGGACACATCGACCGACAACACCTTCAACCCGACGAGCAAACCGCTCGCCGACGGAGTGCGCCAGCGCGCGGTGTTCGTGCGCGATGGATCGGCGCCGCACGGGTGGCGACTCGTGGCGCTGACGCTGCTCAACTGGCAGAACACTGCCGTGGATCGCCGCACCGTGCGGATCACGAGCGTCGCCGTATTCAAGAACGACTCGTTGTTGTTGCAGGTGGACAACCCCGACTCGCTCATCGAGGTCGAGCCCAGAGTCCCACGCTTCCACGAGGGAGACACGGTCCGGGTGGTGGCGCAGGTGGAGAACACCACCGGCGGCAGCTTCTCGCCAGCGACGCTCGTCTTCCTGCACTTGCGCCACGCGGATCCGGTGCGGATCGGCTGGCGTCGGGTGCCGATGGTCGACAATGGCACCGGCGAATACGAGCGCAGCTGGGTCGTGCGCCACACCGGCCGTGACCGGTTCGTGATCGACGCGCTCGATGCCGCGACGTTGCAACTCGGCACGGCGGACAACTATCGCTCGAACGAGTGGGGAATCCCGTTCCGCATCGAGTAGTCGATGGGAACCGAGGCGTGAGCAATCGAACGGCGGGGCGTACTGGCGTCCCGCCGTTCGCGTCTCCGCCGAGTGAGCGCCACGCGACCTTGCGACCGGGCGGACGCCATGACAGTTTCCGGTGGCGTCAACCGGATGACGTCTTCTCGACAGGAGAACATGACGTGAGCGCGGTGCTGCGCCATGCGAGTGTGTTACTGGTGGCGGGCATGCTGCTCACCGGGGCGCTGCAGGCGCAGCGGCGGACGACGCGCGGCGCTCCCATCGAGCCGGTGCGCCTCGGCCCGCATATCGGATACAACTTCGATGCGGACGCGCTGACCCTCGGCACACAGGTCACGCTGCCGATCTCGCAACGAGTCGAGCTCTACCCGACGTTCGACTATTACGCGATCAGTCCCGGTTCCGCCTGGGCTCTCAACGCGGACGTGAAGTACCGGCCACCCACCCGGGTCGGAGCCCTGTACGTGGGTGGGGGATTCGGCTATCTGCGCACCGGCACTACCGGGGACGTCAACGTGAACCTGGTGGGCGGGATGGAGTCCCTCCGGCGTGCCTTCGGGCCCTACGCGGAGGGAAGGATCATTCTCGGCAACGGTAGCGCGTTCCAGGTGGTGGGCGGCTTCAGTTTCAAGTTGCGCTGAACGAGCCTTGATTCCCGGGCCCCACGGCCTTACTTGTTTCAGACCCTTATTTCCATAGGAGCCTCTGCGTGAAATCCTTGACCCAACGGCTACTGCTCGTAGCCCTGGCCAGCGTGCTGCTGTCGACCACCGCCGTCGCCCAACAGAAACAGATGCTGCTGGGCCCACAGATCGGTCTCGCCACGAACAACCTCGACCTCTTTCTCGGTGCCCAGTTCTCCTACCCGGTGGCGCCGCAATTCGACATCTACCCGTCGTTCGACATCTACTTCCCGGGGAACAGCGTCACCGTCTGGGCGTTGAACGGCGACGTGCGGTACTGGCCTAAGCTCAACACGACGAACGCCGGGTTGTACGTTGGCGCAGGGCTGAACTACACTCATGTCAGCGTCAGCGGCTTCTCGAACTCCGAGATCGGGCTCGGGCTGCTGGGTGGGTGGGATTTCAAAGCGGTGAGCTGGCGGCCGTTCGCCCAGCTGCGCATCGTCATCGGCAACGCCGACCGGATCGAGTTCGGCGGCGGGGTCAACTTCAAGCTGTAGTCGGCGCCCGCGCCCCCGCTCCGCGCCCGCGGAGCGGGGACCCGGGAATCAGAACTCGAAGCTCTCCATTCTCCGAAGTCCAATGCGCAGCGGGATCACCGTGGCCGCCGCGCACAATCCCGCGGCGGCGGCGAACGCGGCGACCATGATCGCGTCGACGCGCGTGGGGACCCCATCGTACGCGTTGCGCACGTACGCGGAGACCGGCACGCTCAGGACGACGATCACCGCCGCGAGCAGCGCGATCGTCGTCATCATGAACACCAGCCCCCCAAACGACGTCGGGATCTGCGCCGCATTCTCCGTCTCGAACTGTGGGTAGAGGGCGCCAAAGCCCAGCGCCAGCGCGGCGATCGCGAGCGTCAACGCGCAGATCGTGGCGAGACTTACGACCATCATGAACGGCGAGGCCTTCAAGAGGATGTTCGTGAGCCCGGTCAACAACAAGGCGAGCACGAGCAGCGGGATGGTCCCCACCCAGTATTTGGACCAGAGCAGCGCACGCAGGTCGAGCGGGCTCGAGCGCAGCAGCCACATCTGGCGCCCTTCGAGCGACACGGCCGGGAAAATGAAACGCGCGGCGATCGACGCGAGCACGAATCCAGAGAGCCCGAGGTTCAAAAACGACACGAGGGTGACCGTAAACAACGGTACCTGTTCGCCGCGAAACAACGGCAGCGCTTTGATGTTGAAGAGGTAGACCACGACCAGGGCGGCAAGCAGAATCAACTGGCTCCACTGCGTCGTGTCGCGGAAGAAGAGCTTCACGTCCTTCAGCACAAACTCCCGCTTCGCCACCGACAGCGGAAACAGTGCGGTCCCCACCGTGCGCCGCCAGAACACCCCGCGGACAAACCGCTCCGCGCCTTCCTGCGCCTTGGTGAATCCCGCGGCGTACAGCTGGCGGTGCAGCAGGGCGCCGAGGGTGATGAACGCGGCCGCCGTGGTCCAGAGGAGCAGCAGGGGCAGCGGGTCGAAGTCGCCACCCAGGAAACCCATGATCGCCTTCGTGGCCCATTCGCTGGGCAAGAACGGCGAGGTAGGCGTGCGCAGCACCGCGATGAAGTCGAGCAGGTTGCGGAACCCTTCGGGCCGGGCCAGCTGTTCGGGACGGATCAGGCGGAACAGCAGGATCACGCCTGCCGCCGCGCCCAGTGCAACGATGGAGAGCAGGTCGCGGGTCCGGCGCGCGGGGAAGACGTTGACCAGAATCAATGTGAGGGCGCTCCCGAACACGGCCGGGAGCGCGAGCAACGGCAGCAGCACCGCGAGCGCAAACGGGACGAAGAGCAGCCCGCCGCGGTACACGACGCCGTATGCCGCCAGGATCGGCACGGTCATCAGCGCCACCATCCAGGACGAGTGCACCAGGGTTTCGCCCAGCTTGGCGAGGTAGAGCCGCAACCAGTCTACGGGGGTCGAGACGAGGAGATCGAGGTCCTTGGCCAGAAAGAAGCTCGACAGTGCCGTAATGACGTTCGAGAGGATGAGGATCGACACGAACGACAGTAGCGCGACCCCGAGGAGCTTCGCACCGAGCAGCGGGCCCAGCTCCTCGACCCCTCGGAAGTATTTGAGAATCCGGAACAACACGCCGAACACGCCCGCCCAGAACGCCCCGCCCACCAGCAACAGGAGCACGAGTTTGCCCCCGCCGCCGCGGATGCGTGCCTCGCGCAGCCGCTGTTGCACGGTACGCCACTTGGGCTGCAGGACGTGGGTGAGCGAGGGCTGGTTCACTTGCCCAGCACCTCGACCAGATCCCGAACGGCGTGGCCACCGGTGAGCTTCAGGAACAGCTCCTCGAGGCTCGCCTCTCCTGCCGTGTGCTGGCGACGAATCTCGGCCATCGTGCCATGCGCGACGATCTGACCGTGCTGGAGGATGCCGATTTGATCACACATCACTTCGGCCACCTCCAGCGTGTGCGTGCTCATCAGCACCGTCCCGCCCCGGTCGACGAACTGCCGGAAGATGTCCTTGAGCAGGCGCGCGCCCTTCGGATCGAGGCCCACCATCGGCTCGTCCACCACGATGCACTCCGGTCGGTGGATCAGCGCGCTCGAGATGATGAGCTTCTGACGCATGCCGTGGCTGTAGGCTTCGATCAGCTCGTCCTTCCAGCTCGAGAGCTCGAAGACGTCCAACAGCTCGGCTGCCCGTCGCTCCACCGCGTCGCCTTCCTGGCCGTATAGGCCCGCGACAAACCGCAGGAATTCCGCGCCCGTGAGCTTGTCGTACACGAAGGGGCGATCGGGGATGAAGCCGAGCCGCATCTTGGCGGCGATCGGGTTCTGCTGGACGTCGTCGCCGCCGATGAGCACGCGGCCGTCGGTGGGTCGCAGGATCCCGGCGATCATGCGCAGCATGGTGGTTTTCCCGGCCCCGTTGGGTCCGAGACAGCCATACAGCACCCCGCGCGGGACGTGCAGCGAGATGTGATTCACGGCGACGAAGCTGCCGTAGTTCTTCGTGACCCCTTCCAGTCGAATCATGGCGCCTCGAGCGTGAGGCTACCCAGCAGCTGCACCAGCTCCAGCCGCCGGGCGAGCCCGCCGACTACAAACCGCAGGTGCGCGGCGTCGGCAGGGAATTGATCGAACGTCGGATCGACGGCCACCCAGTCGTCGAGATACACCTCCGCCCATGCGTGATAATAGAAGCGGTCGCGCAGGTACAGGAGTCCGGCCACTGGGCGGGCCGGCAGCCCGAGGGCGCGCGCCAGCGCGACGAACAGCACCGTGTGCTCGTTGCTGTCCCCGCGACGGCGGGCCAGCACCTGCACCGCGCTGGGCGATGCCGCCGCCACCTCGCCCGCCACTTCGGTTGCCGTCCAGTGCGCCAGCCGCGGCGCGACCCGGGCCGGGTTGCGATCGGTGCCGATAATGAGGCGCGCCTGCGCCTGGATGCGCAGGTCGCCGCTCTCGATGAGCGGCTCGGGGAGCAGGAATTCACGCAGCGCGGGGTTGCCCGCGGGAAGACGATAGTGCGCCACGAGCTGGGTGCCGCGTTCTCGCTCCACGATCAACGTGTCACCGGCGAGGCGCTGGCGGCTGCCGGTGAGATCGAGCCCGTCGAGCGCACCGCCGAGACGGATGCGCAGGCGCTCGAGGGGAGTGGGGCCGGGCCGCAGGCCGGCCGCAATGGCGGTGGTCGCGACCACTTCGCCCGTCGCCGGCGCGGCGGTGGAGCGTATCAGGCGCAGCGTATCCCGGTTCCGGAAGTTCTCGTACGCCAGCTCGAAGGCCGTGCGTTCCATGGAGAAACCAAGCGCGGCCGTGGCGCGCACCACGCGGCCCTGGGGGTCGATCCACGTCGACCGTGCTCCCCCCCCGCCACCTCCCGTTCCCGCGGCGTCCAGCCGGAACGCGCGGACGGTGTCGAAACGCACCGGGACCCAGGCCATCGTAGTCGAGTCGTAGTCGGCGCTGTCGGCTACCACCAGCGTGGACTCCGCCGTGACGCGGGCGGCGACGGTGCGCTCGGAGAGCGTGAACGGATCGAACAACCACGCGGTCACGTCACGTCCCAGGCGGAGCTCGCCGCCGAATGCCAGACGCAACGGGAGAAGCGAGGGGAGCACGAGGGGGCGGGCAATCGGGACCGCGGTGGTTTGCGAGTCACCGCCTGCCGTGATGGTGAGGTGGAGCACGTTGTCGGCCGACACCGTTGCGGAGAGCATGACCTGCCCGTCCTCGCCATCGACCTCCGCGGTCACCCCGCGGAGGTGCAGGGCACGGTCGAGCGTCGCGACGCTCCGACCTTCGGTACGGTAAAGCCGTCCCAAGGCCGGCACGTCGATCACGAGCACGTCGACCACCCGGATCGTGTCGGCCAGCGTGTCCACCGTAGTCGAGCTATAGCCCAGCTGATGGGCGCCCACGGACAGGCGGTAAAACAGCGCGCCCGGCGACACGGCCAGCGCGGCCTCGGCTAGCCGCGCGCCGGTGGAGCGGAAGTACTCGCGCTTGACCAGCCACCCGAGCGACACCGCCCAGGCGGCGAGGATCACGACAGCCCAATGGCGACGGGTCAGGAGAGCCTCGCGCGCAGGCGTCGCAGCACGCCTTCAAACACATCGCGCTGGTCCTCGGTTTCCACGACGATGGCGATATCGGCAGGGACCTCCACGCCGGCTGGCTGCTCTTGCAGCACCGAGATGAGGATCTCAGCGGTCTCCTCAAGGGTGAGGTTGCCGGCCCCCAGCCCGAGCGGCGGGACCGTGAGGCGCGCGAAGCCCCACTCCCGCGCCCGCTCCAGCGCCGAACGCCAGGCGCGCGACACGCCGCGCCGCGAAATCGGCTCATCCCGACTCTGAATGATCGCGTGAATGACGAATTCGGCCGGGAGGTCTCCCCCGGCCCCGGTGACTACCGCGGCGCCCACGACGAGCTCATTGTGCAATTGCAGCTGACGGTGGAATTCAGGCCCGCCCAGCTGCTCGAGACGGCGCAGCGCCGGGGTGGTCGGCTCGAGCTGCGCGGTGGCTGGACGGACGATGGCGTCGGAGGGGAGGAACCCGAGATCGTCCACGACCACGCGGATCACCGCGCGGCGACCTCCCGGGAGCGTCGGTACATGCTGGTGGCGTCTTCGGGACGGCGCAGCCGATCGAGCACGACGCCCTGGCCATAAAGCGCCTTCGCGTGGTGGGGGTCGATCTCGGCGGCGCGCCGGTAAGCAGCCAGCGCGCCGTCCAGATCGTCCACGTGGTTCAGCGCCTCACCGAGGTAGAACCACGCCGTGGGGCTCCAGCCCTCGGCTTCCACCACGCGGCGCAGGTGCGGGACCGCGTCAGCCCACAGTCCTTTGCGCAGGAACACGATGCCGAGGGCGGTGCGCACGGTGATGTTGGCGGGTTCGAGCAAGAGCGCCTGCTCGAGGTCGGCACGGGCGGCGGCGTATCGGCCCATCGCACCGAGGTGCGAGGCGCGATCGAGCAGCAGCGAGATGCTCGCGGGTTGCTCGGCGAGCGCCACGTCGAACGCGGCGAGCGCGCGCTCGGCCTCGGAGCTGCCTGGCTCCGGCTTGGCGCCATTGCTGTTCTTCTTCTTCCCGTTTCCGTTCCTGTGCCCGTTGCCGTTTCCGTTCCCATACGGCAAGGGGAGCGTGGTCTGCGACGACGGAGTGGTCAGCATCGCATTCTCCGTCAGCTGTCTGGCCTCTTCCTGGAGCTCCGCGGCGACGCGCGCCCGCTCCTTGGGTGTTTCGTGTTGCCGTTGATCGTTAATCACCCTGCTACCTCGCTCGCGAGCCACGTCAAATACCGCTCGAGTCCGTGCGTCACCGGCAGCGCCAGGAGCTCGGGAACCTGGTAGGGGTGGCGTCGCTCGACCGTCGCGCGCAGCGCGTCCCATTTTGCGGCGTCGGTCTTGAGCAGCACCACCACTTCCGACTCTTCCGTCGTCTTCCCCTCCCACCGGTAAATGGAGCGCGCACCGGGAAGCAACGTCCCACACGCGATCAGCCGATCGTCCAGCAATGCGGTGACGAGCGCGCGCGCATCGGCTTCGTTGCCGAGCGTCGTGATCACCACCAGCGCCTGCCGAGTCATGTGAGGGGCAGCTAACGTACCGTCCGAAATGGAGTTGAGCAAGCGTGTGGCTTTGGCGCCACGGGGCGGGAACGAATGCCGTGGTCACCCCTCTTGGAGCGTAGGCGCGATGCGGGTTTTGAGCGAACGCCTGGTCCGGTGCGGACCGGCGCGGCGCGCGACATCCGCTGACGTTCAACGCACGAACCACCGGAGCATTGACCGCCGCGCCGCGTCCCGGGTAGGCTCCATGTCTATGCCCAGCGAGTCGCTCGTCGTCCGCGGCGCCCGCGAACACAACCTCAAAGACATCACCGTCGAGATTCCTCGCAACACCCTCACGGTGTTCACCGGGCTGTCGGGCTCGGGAAAATCGTCGCTCGCATTCGACACGATCTACGCCGAAGGTCAACGCCGTTATGTCGAATCGCTCTCCGCCTACGCGCGGCAGTTCCTCGGCTTGATGGAGAAACCCGACGTAGATGCGATCGAGGGACTGTCGCCCGCCATCTCGATCGAGCAGAAGACGGCCGGCGCGAATCCCCGATCCACCGTCGGCACCATCACGGAGATCTACGACTACCTCCGACTCCTGTGGGCCCGCACCGGGACACCCCATTGTCCCAACGACGGCACCCCGGTCGAGCGCCAGAGCTCGTCGCAGATCACCGACCACGTGCTGCGGTGGCCCGAAGGGACGAAGATCGAGATCCTCGCCCCACTGGTGCGTGGCCGGAAGGGCGAATTCCGAGATCTATTCGACGGCGCCCGCAAGCAAGGGTTCGTGCGCGTGCGCGTCGATGCCGAGACGTACGACCTCGCCGCCGTTCCCAAGCTCAATCGCCGCCAGAACCACGACATCGCGGTGCTGGTGGACCGGCTCGTCGTGCGGGCCGCGGATCGCAGCCGGCTCGCCGACTCGATCGAGACCGCCCTGCGCGCCGCCGACGGGGTGGTCGAAGTCGTGCGCCATAGCGCCAACGGCGGCCCGAAGTCCACCATGTTCTCGGAGCGCTACGCCTGCCCCAAATGCGGGCTGTCGCTGCCCGAGCTCGAGCCGCGTCAGTTCTCGTTCAATTCGCCCTTCGGAGCGTGCTCCGACTGCTCCGGCTTGGGGACGCGTCGCGAAGTGAACGCCGACCTGGTGATCGGCGACCCGAGTCTCTCGATCCTCGAAGGCGTGATCCTGCCGTGGGGCGAGCCCTCCGGCTACATCCGCAAGGTCATCCTGCCGACGCTCGCCCGGGCGTTCAAGTTCGATCTCGACGCGCCGTGGAAGCGCCTCCCCGTCGCCGCGAAGAAGGCGATCCTGCACGGCGCTCCCGGGAAGACCTTCACGTATCAGTATCACAGCGAGCGGTGGCAGGGCACGTATGAATCCGGGTGGCCCGGGGTGTTGCGCCACGTCGAGAAGCGGTACCGCGAGACCGCGTCCGATGCCGTGCGGGAACAGCTCGAGGGATTCATGGTCGAGCAGCCGTGCCCCACGTGTGGCGGCCGGCGGCTGCGCCCCGAAAGCCTGTCGGTGCTGATCGCGGGCAAGAGCATCGGTGAAGTCGTGACTCTGCCGGTAACGGACGGATTGGCGTTTTTCGAATCCCTGCCGTTGCGGGGGAACGGCCGACCGGGGCTCGACCCCGAGATTGCACGGCCGATCCTGAAGGAAGTGACCGACCGGCTCCGCTTTCTCAAGAACGTCGGCCTCGACTACCTGACTCTCGAACGCTCGGCGGTGACCTTGTCCGGCGGAGAGGCGCAGCGCATCCGGCTCGCCACCCAGATCGGCAGCCGACTCGTCGGCGTGCTCTACATTCTCGACGAGCCGTCCATTGGACTACACCAGCGCGACAACGCCCGCCTGCTCGATACGCTGCGTGAACTGCGGGACCTCGGCAACACTGTGCTGGTGGTGGAGCACGACGAGGAGACGATCCGCGCCGCCGATCAGGTCATCGATTTGGGCCCGCGCGCCGGCCGCCACGGCGGCGAGGTGGTCGCCGCGGGGACGCTCGACGACGTCTTGCGGCATCGGGATTCACTCACCGCCCGGTACTTGCGCGGTGAGCTGCGCATCCCGATTCCGCCGAATCGGCGCGTGCCGTCGGACGACCGCACGTTGCGCGTGATCGGCGCGCGTCAGCACAACCTGCAGGATCTCACGATCGACTTTCCCCTCGGCCTCTTCATCGCCGTGACCGGCGTGTCGGGCTCCGGGAAATCGACCCTTGTTACCGACATCCTCTATCAGGCGCTGGCGCGACATTTCTACCGCGCCAAAGTGGTGCCGGGAGCGCACACCCGCATCGAAGGCCTCGCCCACGTGGACAAGGTCATCGATATCGACCAGAGCCCGATCGGCCGTACCCCGCGCTCCAACCCGGCCACCTACACGGGGCTCTTCACCCCGATTCGGGAGTTGTTCACCTACCTCCCGGAATCCAAGATGCGCGGCTACGGGCCGGGGCGGTTTTCGTTCAACGTCAAAGGCGGACGCTGCGAGGCGTGCCAGGGAGACGGACTCGTTAAGGTCGAGATGCACTTTCTTCCCGACGTCTACGTCCCCTGCGAAGTCTGCAAGGGGCGGCGCTACAATCGGGAAACGCTCGAGGTGCGCTACAAAGGAAAATCGATCGCGGACGTGCTCGACTTGTCGGTGGCGGATGCCCTCGAGTTCTTCGAGAGTCAGCCGCGGATCCGTTCGAAACTGGAACTGCTGAACGACGTAGGGCTCGGCTACGTCCACTTGGGCCAATCCGCGACGACCTTGTCGGGGGGCGAGGCGCAGCGCGTCAAGCTCGCAACCGAGCTTTCGAAACGGGACACCGGGCGGACGCTCTACATTCTCGACGAGCCTACGACCGGGCTCCATTTCGAGGACGTGCGACTGCTGCTCGAGGTGCTGCACCGCCTGGTGGACAAGGGGAACACCGTCGTCGTGATCGAGCACAATCTTGACGTGGTGAAGACCGCGGACTGGGTCATCGATCTCGGCCCCGAGGGTGGCGATCGCGGCGGGCGACTGGTGGCGGCGGGGTCGCCCGAGGTGGTGGCCAAGGCCGGCGCCTCGCACACGGGGCGATTCCTGCGCAAGGTGTTGCGGGTGGGGGACTGACCACTAGGTTGGACGGAGGAGGCCGCGCTGACGTATGAATGTGGAAGGCGTTCTCGCGATCATTTTCCTGTTCGGGGGCGGCACGTTGGTGGGGCTGGGGTTCTCGCCGGTCGGGCGGGCGTTCGCGGACCGCATCCGCGGAAAGCACGCGCTGCCGCAAGCCGAGGATTTGCGCGCCGAAATCACCGAGCAACACGAGGCGGTTGCCGAGGAGCTGCAGCACATGCGTCGCGAGATCGCCGAGCTCGCCGAGCGGCTGGACTTCGCCGAACGGTTGCTGGCGCAGGGGCGCGGCGCGTCGCAGATCGCACCTCGGGAGTGAGGCGCGCATGAGTGGTCCGGAAGCCTTGATGGCGGCGGCGCTGCTCGGCGGGGGGATGTGGCTGCTGAGCCCGATCGCCCGCGCGGCGGCGGAGCGGCTCCGGCCACGACACGATGCCGAGCTCGAACCCGCGCGTCAGGACGAGTTGGCTGGTCAGGTCGAGCGGCTGCAACAGGACATCGTCGAGCTCCAGGAGCGGCTGGACTTCGCCGAGCGCATGCTCGCCAAGCAGCGCGACGTGGATCGACTCGCGCCGCCGAGGTAAGGAGATGGAACAGGGGCTCACGTTCATCTTCGTGATGATCGGAGTGATCGCGGTGCCGATGCTGGCTGTGATGGTGGTGCCGGCCCTGGCTCGTGCGATTCGGAAACGGCTCGCCGGTGCGACGCCGGATCCGTCGGTAGCGGCCGAGGTGGTGGTGCTGCGGGAGCGGGTGCGCGCTGCCGAGTCGCTCGAGCGCCGGGTCGCCGAGCTCGAAGAGCGGGTCGATTTTGCCGAACGCTTGCTGGCTCGGCCGCCAACCGGTCGGGCTGAGGGCCGTTAGGGGGCTCGATGGACGACAACACGATGGCGGTGTCGATGGTGGCGCTGATCGCGGGCGGCACGGTGCTGTCGTTTTTTGCGTTCTTCATCGGTCGGGCGTGGGCCGAGCGAATTCGCGGCCAGAATCGCGTGGTGGGTGGCGAGGAGGTCAAAGCCCTGCGCGAGGACTTGCTGGGGGAGTTGAGCTCGCTGCGGCACGAGGTCGGCGAGTTGGCCGAGCGAGTGGACTTCACCGAGCGGTTGCTGTCCAAGCAACGCGAGTCGGCGCGCCTGGGACCGCCGTGACCTCTGCGCAAGGACCAGCATGAATCTCGAGGAGACTTTCCTTCTCGCGGGGCTGTTCGTTGGCGGGTTCCTGCTGTTGCGGCCGCTGGTGGGTGCGATTGCGGAACGGATCCGGCACAAGGCGCTTCCACAAGCGGACGCGGTGGACAAAGCCGAGATCCTGGAGGAGCTCCAGGGGGTACGCCAGGAAATGACCGAGCTCGCGGAACGCATGGATTTCGCTGAGCGGTTGCTAGCAAAACAGAGCGAGGCGGCGCGACTCGCGCCGCCAGGTGGGAGGTGAGGTATGGATGCCGGAGCGATCGCCGTCCTCATACCGATCGTCGCCGTAGGCGGGTTCTTCGCGTGGATGATTTCCCTGTCCCCGTTGGGAAAAGCCTTCGCCGAGCGGTTGCGGCATGGCCCGGTCCCTCCGCCCCAGCGGGGGGGCGTGGAGGGTGAGGAGCTGGCGGTCACCGTGGATGCGCTACGTCAGGAGGTGGCGGAACTCGCGGAGCGGGTAGATTTTACGGAGCGGTTGCTGAGTAAGGCCCGGGAAGCCGAGCGCGTCTCGCCGCCCAATCGAGTTTCCGGATGAAACACCTGTCGTCTGGGGGGCGTACCGGATGCTCGTGACCCAGACTCCCGCGCCGGACCCGATTCCACCGTTCCCGCCGATGCCGGTGGACCCGAATTTTCTCGTGTCCCAGATCATGCCGCTGATCGGGGGCATCGCGACGCTAGTCGTGGTGGCGTTGGTGGCGCGCTGGTTCTTCCAGTCACCGATCGGCGAGGCGCTCGCCGAAGGGATCCGGCTGCGGCGGCGCCGTCGGTGGGGCGTCTCGGGTGAGGCGGGGGGAGAGGAACCGCGAGTGGCGGCGCTGGAGGAGCAAGTCCGGTCGCTGTCGACGCAACTGTCGGAGATGGGTGAGCGCTTAGATTTCACGGAACGGGTGCTGGCGGGCAGTCGCGACCGGCGCGTGGGAGCGGGCGAATAGATGATGGAGTTTCCGTGGGTAATTCCGGCGATTGCCGCGAGTGTGGCGTGGGCGCTGATCGCCAAGTGGTTCTTCCAGTCCCCGGTGGCGGACGCGCTGGCCGAGCGCATCCGCACGAGCGGACGGCGCCGCAAACACTGGAAGGGGCTGGGCGGCGAGTGGCACGACGAGCCGCTCGACGGCGCCGCGCTGGACGACCGCCGGGCCACCGAGCTGGACGACCGGCTTTCGACGCTCACCGCTCAGGTGTCGGAGCTCGCGGAGCGACTCGATTTCGCCGAGCGGTTGCTGGCAGAAAAGCGCGCCGCGCCGCTTGGGGCAGGGCGATGACCGTCCGACTCACTCTCGAGGACTAGCCATGGGATTCTTTGACCGCCTCTCGACGCTGCTCCGGTCGAACCTCAACGACCTGATTTCGCGCGCCGAGAATCCTGAAAAAATGCTGAACCAGCTGATCCTCGACATGCGGAGCCAGCTGGCGAAGGCCAAGCAGCAGGTTGCTTCGGCGATCGCGGACGAGAAGCGGCTGGCGGCGCAGGCAGAGCAGGAAAAGAAGCTCGCCGAGGAGTGGGAGAAACGGGCGGAGCTCGCCGTGCGTGAAGGCCGGGATGATCTCGCCAAGCAGGCGCTGCTACGCTACAACGAGCACCTCCAGGGCGCGGTGCAGCTGCAAGAGACGTGGGTCAAACATCGCGAAGAGACCGAAAAGCTCAAGCTCTCGCTGCGGCAGCTGAACGACAAGATCGAGGAAGCTAAGCGCAAGAAGAACATCCTCATCGCGCGGGCCAAGCGCGCCGAGGCGCACAAGCGCATCCAGGAGACCATGTCCTCGATGTCGGACAAGAGCGCCTTCGAGACGTTCGAGCGCATGTCCGAGCAGATCGAGCACGAGGAGCGCAAACTCATCGCGGCCGCCGAAGTCAACGACGATCTGTCTGGCGACTCGCTGATGCAACAGTTCCAGGCGCTCGAAAAAACGGACGCCGACCAGCAACTGGTGGCGCTGAAGCATCGTATGGGGCTGCTCGGTGCCGGCTCGCCTCCGGAAACGAAACAGCTCGGCACCGGCGCGGCCGAAGCGGAGCTGGTCGACGACGACGAGCACCGCCCCTGACCGACGCCGCACTGCCGTCTCGACTTTCGGGCGCCACGTTCGTGGCGCTCTTTATTGCGGCCCTGGCTATCTGGTTCGTCGTTGGGGTGGTGGACGTCCTGCTGCTGGTGTTCATCGCCGTCCTGCTCGCCTTCTACTTTTCCTCCATCACCGACTTCCTCGAGCGCCGCTTCGGCATCGCCCGGTGGCTCGGGTTGTCCATCGCGGTCCTCGCGACCGGCACCGGACTCGCGGGGCTCGCGGCGCTGCTTGTACCGCCGGTGATCGACCAGACCCAGGCGCTGATCGGCGGACTGCCGCAAACGCTTACCAACATCCAGAACGTCGTCGCCCGCTGGGCCAGCCAGTATCCGGTTCTGCGCCGGACCGAGCTGGCCGACCCGCAGTCCGGGCTCGTCGCCGCTTTGGTCAACGATGCCACCACGTTCTTGCGGGGCTCGCTCTTCCCATACGTCACGGCCGGGGGCAAGCTCTTTATCGAAGCGGCGAGCGTTCTGGTGATGGCGCTGTATCTGGCGCGCCAGCCGGTCTTGTACCGCGACGGGATGGTTGCCCTCGTCCCCCCACGCCACCGCGAGACGGCCGTGCGCATCCTGCGCGACGCCGGGGCCACGCTCCGAGCCTGGGTCGTGGGCCAGCTGCTCGCTATGCTGGTGCTCGCCGCGTTGACCGCCCTCGGCCTGTGGATCCTGCGCGTCCCCTACTGGCTCGCCTTCGGGATCTTTACCGGGCTCGTCGCCCTCGTGCCGTTCTTCGGCACCCTCGTTTCCACGATCGTCCCGGCGCTGTTCGTGCTCGGCACAGGGGACTGGCTCCATGTGGTTGCCGTGCTGCTGCTGGGAGTCGTGGTGCACGTGTTCGAGGCGAACATCGTGGTGCCGCGCATCATGCAACAGCACGTGGCGCTCCCGCCTGTGCTCACCATCTCGAGCGTCCTGATCATGGGCACGTTACTGGGCGCCATCGGGCTCGTGGTCGCCGTGCCGCTCCTCGCCGTGACGCTCGTGCTGGTGCGCCATGTCCTGCAGGGGGAGGTCTACGGCGACGACGCCGTCGAACGGCCCGCCGTGCTCCGCACGACCGCCGAACGACGCGCCGCTGCAGCGCGGGCGCGCCCGTGACGGAGTCCTCGCGTCCCCGCTTCCTCGTCATTGCCGATGGGCAATTCGGCCCCGAAACATCCAAGACCGCGAACTCCTGCATTCGGTACTTCCCCGAGCGCATCGTCGGTGTGTTCGATCGCGTCCAGGCGGGCAAGACCGTCCAGGACGTGCTGGGGTTCGGTGGTCCGATCCCCGTGGTGGGAGACTTCGCGCACGGCCTCGCCCTCGGCAGCGGAGCCACGGCGGTGCTCATCGGCATCGCGCCGGCGGGAGGCCGTCTCCCCGATGAATGGCGCGACTGGATCCGATTGGCGATCGAGCGGAAACTCGAGGTCTGGAGCGGTCTGCACACCTTCATTTCGGATGACCCGGAGCTCGGGGCGTTGGCCCGAGACCGCGGCGTCCGAATCCTCGACGCCCGCAAGCCGCCACCCAATCTCCCGATCGCCGACGGTCGGGCGGCCGATGTTGACGCCTACGTCGTTCATGCTGTCGGATCGGACTGCAACGTCGGCAAGATGACCGCGATGCTCGAGGTCCGAAACGACCTCGTGCGGCGGGGTCACCGGGCGCGCTTTGTCGCGACGGGGCAGACCGGAATCTTCATCGAAGGGTGGGGCACGGCCGTCGACGCCGTCGTCGCCGACTTCATCGCCGGGGCGGCGGAGGAGCTGGTGCTGCAAGCCGCCAAGGACGCGGACATCATCCTGGTGGAGGGGCAGGGGAGCCTCATCCATCCGGGCTACTCGGGTGTTACGCTCGGCCTGCTCCACGGCTCGATGCCGCGCGGGTTGATCCTGTGCCACCAGTCCAGCCGCGACTTCATCGGGGACTATCACGGGCGCGAGCCGTGGGTGAAGATTCCGCCGCTCGCGGAGCTGGTCGAGATCTACGAGCGGGCAGCGGCGCCGGTGTTTCCAGCCAAGGTCCTCGGCATCTGCCTCAACACCTACGACCTGGACGCCGCAGCGGCACGCCGCGCGGTTGATCGGGCGGAGACCGAAACCGGGCTCCCCACCACCGATCCGGTACGATTCGACGCCGCCCCGCTGGTAGAGGCGGTGCTGCAGGAGGCGCTCGCACCGTAGCATTTCGATCCCCCCTGCAACAATCCGGTACCACAACCAGACTGGTTCCATCCTAACGTTGCGGCGTGGATTTCATCCGCCGCGTCCTCGCAGAATGGCCGTTGCTCCGCATTCGGCTGGTCCGTACTCGGCTCGGTGTGTGGCTGCTGCTGCTGACGGGTGCCCTGCTATGGCTCGAGCGGCACGCGCCGGCGCCCGACCCGCTCGGCACCTCGCTCGCGGCCGGTGCACTCGGGGCGGTGCTCGCCGTCGCGTACCTCGCCGGCTCGGGTGCCGACCGCATGGCGTTGGTGCTGGTACTGGGTCACCCCACGACGCCGCGAGCGGTGGCGGTCGGTCGCTGGCTCGCTGCCACCGGTGGCGCCGCGCTCGTGGTGCTGGCCTGCTCGATTCATTCGGCCTGGACCACCGGCGCCGTCGCGGCGAGCCTGGGCGCGGCACTCGCGGGTCTCGCCATTGCCGCCGCGATCGCAGCCTCCACACTGGCGCTCGTTTGGACCGGCGGCAACGCGCTCGCGGGTGTGTGCTTCCTGTATCTCGCTCTGTTGGGCAGCGTCCCTCCGGAAGTGGTGATCGGCCACGCAGACCCTGGCGCCGCGCGCCTGGCGGTCGCGACGCTGCTCGAGCTGACGCCGACACAGTGGCGCTACCGCGGCGTGGCCGTGGGCGATGTCGGCGCGGCAGTGCATGCGGCGGTGTGGGTGGGCATCGGCCTGCTGATCGCCGAGTGGCGTGCCGCGCGATTGGGTCGGAGGGCGGGATGACGATCCCGCTCCAGGTGCGCGGGGTGCGGCGCGCGTTTCGGCGCGGGTGGGGACGGCCGCCGGTCGTGGCGGTGGCGGAAGCGTCGTTCGAGCTCGGCGCCGGTGAAATCGCGTGTCTCGTCGGCGCCGACGGAGCGGGCAAGACGACCTTGCTGCGACTGGCGGCAGGACTGGAGCAGCCGGATGCCGGGGTGATCCGGATCGCCGGTGAGCCGCCGCATGGTGTCGCAGCGCGCCGCCTGATCGGGTTCGCCCCGCGCGAGGCAGCGTTCCCGCCGGCGTGTACGGTCCGCGAGGTACTCCACTACCTGGCCTCGTGCCAGGCGACCGGTCGAGTGCGCATCGCCCTGGTGCAAGAGGCGCTGGACCTGTCCGGCCTCGAAGCGGCGAGCGAACGCCGCGCCGCGACGCTCCCGCTCGCGGAGACGCGGCGCCTGCTGCTCGCCCAGGCGGCGCTGGGCGGCCGCCGGGTGTTGCTGCTGGACGAACCGTTCGCAGGACTCGACGCGATCACCCGGCGCGATGTGGGCGACCGCCTCGTGCGGCTCGCGGGCAGCGGCGCCGCCGTGCTGGTCTCGTCATCGGATCCGGTGGGCCTGGAGCGCGTGGTGGACCGGGTGCTCGTGCTGCGCGCTGGCCGGCTGGCGCACTCGGCGCCCGCTGCGGCCCTGTTGGGCGGGCGAGTCCTCGAAGTGATCCTCGACGCGCTGCCGTCCGAGCCGCCACCCGGCTTCCGTCTGACGGCTACGGGGCTCGAAACCGACCTGGGTCGCGGCACGGCCGAGGCGGCGCTGGCGCTGTGTCGAGCCCACCGACTCGCGGTGCGCGCCACCCGGGTGCGGTTGCGGACGCTCGACGAAGCCATGCTCGAACCACACGAGGCCACCGCGCGTTGACGGCCCCACCGGGGGTTTCTACGTTTCCGCATGACGCTCGCGCTGCACAACACCCTGACGCGCCGCGTAGAACCGTTCGTCCCGCTCACGCCGCCGCGCGTGACGCTGTACACCTGCGGGCCGACCGTCTGGAACTACGCCCACATCGGCAACTTCCGCTCGTTCCTGTTCGAAGA
This sequence comes from uncultured Gemmatimonadaceae bacterium, assembly GCA_964596925.1. Classification (GTDB taxonomy): domain Bacteria; phylum Gemmatimonadota; class Gemmatimonadetes; order Gemmatimonadales; family GWC2-71-9; genus DASTHG01. Next base: position 788,647 of record CAZQWQ010000072.1, read on the forward strand.
CCTGCTGCGTCGCACCCTCGCGTCCGCGGGGTACGAGGTATTCCACGTCATGAACCTCACCGACGTGGACGATCGGACCATCAAGGCGGCCGCGGCGGCGGGGAAGACACTGGCAGAGCATACCGCGCCGTTCACGCAAGCTTTTTTCGAGGATCGCGATTACCTGCGCATCACTCCCGCGCACGTCTATCCGCGCGCCACCACCTCGATCCCGGCGATGGTGCGACTGGTGGAGCAGCTGCTGGCGAAAGGCGTTGCGTACCGGGGCGATGACGGGTCGGTGTACTTCGCGATCGACCGGTTTCCCGGCTACGGCCGCCTGTCGCAGCTCGACCGTCGTGAAATCAAGGTCGGCGCACGGGTGGCGAGCGACGAATACGCCAAGGACGACCCGCGTGACTTCGCGCTTTGGAAGGCCGCCGAGCCGATCGACGAGCAGGTGGGAGCCGCGTGGGATGCCCCGTTCGGCCGGGGCCGGCCCGGGTGGCACATCGAGTGCTCGGCGATGTCGCTCGACGAGATCGGGCGGCGGTTCGACGTGGCGACCCTCGACATCCACTGCGGCGGAATCGACCTGATCTTCCCGCATCACGAGGATGAGATCGCGCAGTCGGAGGCCGCCACGGGGCAGCCGTTCGCCCGCTATTGGCTGCACGGGGCGTTTCTCAACGTCCGGGGCACCAAGATGTCGAAACGGTTCGGGAATTTCCTGACCGCCCGGGACCTGCAGGAGGACGGCGTGGACCCCGGGGCCATCCGTCTCCTCACGTTTCAGACCCACTACCGCAAGGAGCTGGACTACACCGACGACGCGCTGGCGGCGGCGAAGGACGGGTCTCGACGGCTGGGGATCTTTCGGGACCGGTTGCGCGCCGCGGAGGCGACGGTCGAGGACGACCGGCTCCAAGCCCTCGCCCGGACGATGCAGGAGCTTGTCGTCGCGGCGCTCGACGACGACTTGAACGCGCCGCGCGCGCTGGCGGCGCTGTTCGATTTCGTGACCGACGGCAATCGCCTGCTCGATGCGGGCGCCCGCCCCGGTCCGTCGGTCCTCGCGGCGTGGGCAGCGGTCGACACCATTCTCGATGTCTGCCCCTCGCCCCGCGCGGACGACGCGGAGTTGCGCACCTGGGTCGAGGCGCGGATCGCCGCGCGAACAGCGGCGCGGCGGGCGAAGGACTTCGCCGCCGCCGACCGGATTCGCGCGGAGCTCAAGGCCCGGGGCGTGGAGATCGAAGACACCCCGGGCGGAACGACGTGGCGAGTGGCCTGAGCCGAGCTGCTACAGGCCGGGGATCCCCATGGCGGCCGGCCGCCAGGCGAACTGGCTCACGATGACCCCGATGACGATCCACAACACGATCGCCACCACACAGACGACCACCGTGTAACCCACCGCCTTTTCCTGCGGGGCCTTCATGAGCACGGGCAGTCCCAGGTACAGCAGGTACAGGCTGTACAGGCTGATCAGCGCTCCCAGGATCGCCAGTGTCGGAAACACGTTGAATACCGCTCCGACCCACGCCGCGGTATAGGAATACGCGGCCACCTTGAGCGCCTGGATCTGGTTCTTCTGGCCGCCGAAGGTGGGGGCGAGCGCGTCGATGATCAGGCCCAGCACGAACACCCCGATCAGTCCCAGCACGTAGACCACCAGGGCGTTTCGCACGCTGATGCCGATCGGCAGACGCATGGAGCCCAGGAACGGCAACCGCATGCCAAATACCGACCACCCGATGATCGATGCGATCGGGCCGATAGCGGCCAACGGAATGATGTAGCTCGTGTAGAGCCCGCCCACCGTTGCCGGTTCCGCATCCACCACCGGCCACTCTTCCTTCGGCGCGAGCAACATCCGCTTCACGCGGTCAATCAGGGCCATGATCTCCTCCAGCAGCGTTCGGGTGCCCGGACTTCCCTCGTGGAGGTCCGCTGCCGCTCCCGCAGAGGCCGGACGCGTGGGATTGGCGCTCCATAGCCTGCGCTCCCGGGCCGGATTTCGCAACTCGCGCACTTACCCTCCGCGTGGCCCCGTCGCATCTTCGATTCCGTCCGCCACTCGAGGAACAACGCACATGCGTCGTCTCACGTCGGCCCTGGCGATCGCCGTTTCGTTCACCCTGCAGCCGCTGTCGGCACAGTTGCCGGCCGACGCCAGCGACATGCTGCGGCGGCTGTATGCCTCGCGGGATTACTCCTCGCAGTCCTTCGGGCCAGCGCGCTGGATGGGCGGCGGCGTCGCCTACACGACGGTCGAGCCTTCGGCGCTCGTGCCCGGGGCCGCCGACATCGTTCGCTATGAAACCGCCAGCGGGGCGCGCCGTGTCCTCGTCTCGGCCCGGCAGCTGATTCCGAGGGGCGCCCAGACTCCGCTCGATATCGACGACTACGAGTGGGCCGCGGGCGATTCCCTGCTGCTCGTGTTCACGAACACACGCAAAGTCTGGCGTCGCAACACGCGTGGCGACTACTGGGTGCTGAACCGCAACAGCGGAGCGCTCAAGAAGCTCGGGGGCCCCGACGCGGCCGAAGCGACCCTCATGTACGCCAAGTTCTCCCCCCGCAACGACCGCGTGGCGTACGTGCGCCGCGGCGACCTCTATGCGGAGCGGGTGGCCGACGGCACCATCACGCGCCTCACAGCGGATGCCGACTCGCTCCACGTCAACGGGATGACCGATTGGGTCTATGAAGAAGAATTCGACCTGCGCGACGCCTTCCGCTGGTCGCCGGACGGGACGAAGATCGCCTACTGGCGCTTCGACATGACGGAGGTGCGGACCTTCACCCTGATCAACAGCACGGACTCGTTGTACCCGTTCACCATCCCGATTCAGTACCCCAAGACAGGCACTCCCAATTCCGCTGTGCGGGCCGGCATCGTGAGCGCGGACGGCGGCGTCACGACCTGGATCTTCCTCCCCGACAATTTGCGCGACAACTACCTGCCGCGCATGGAGTGGGTCGGCTCCAAGGAGCTGGTACTGCAGCGGATGAACCGCCAGCAGAACACAAACCGCGTGCTCCTGGCCGACGCCATCACCGGCGGTACGCGTCCCATCCTGACTGAGCGCGACAATGCCTGGCTCGACGTGGTGGAGGAGATCCCGTGGCTCCCGGGCAACACGCGGTTCCTGTGGCTGAGCGAGCGGGACGGCTGGCGCCACGTGTATGCCGTGGGGCGCGACGGGAGCCGACCGGTGCTCCTCACGCCCGGCGCATTCGACGTGATCGATATCGCCGCGGTGGACCATGTCGGTGGGTGGTTGTACTACCGGGCCTCGCCGGACAACGCGACGCAACGCTACCTGTACCGCATCCGCCTGGGCGGCGGCGGGAAACCGGAACGGGTGACGCCGGCGGGAGCGCCCGGCACGCATTCGTACGTCGTGTCGCCCGACGCGCGCTGGGCTATCCACACCGTCTCCCGGTTCGACACGCCGCCCACGACCGACTTGGTGCGTCTGCCGTCCCATCAGGTTGTCCGGAGTCTCGTGGACAACGTCGCGTTGCGCGCCGCGGTGGACACCCTCATCACCCGGCCCACGGAGTTTTTCAAGGTGCAGGTCGGTGAAGGGGTGACGCTCGACGGATGGATGATCCGGCCGCGCAACTTCGATTCGACCAAGACGTACCCACTCCTGATGCATGTCTACGGCGAACCGGCTGGCCAGACCGTGCTCGACCGGTGGGCGGGAACGACGGGCCTGTGGCACCGCATGCTCGCGAATCAGGGGTACGTGGTCGCGAGCGTGGACAACCGTGGGACGCCGGCGCCGCGAGGCCGGAACTGGCGCAAGATCGTGTACGGGGCCATCGGGGTGCTGGCGAGCCGCGAGCAAGCGGACGCCGTGCAGGCGCTGACCGCCGCGCGCCCCTATCTCGATGCGACGCGCGTCGCGATTTGGGGTTGGAGCGGCGGTGGCTCGAGCACGTTGCAGGCCCTGTTCCGCTATCCCGAGGCATACCAGGTGGGGATGTCGGTCGCACCGGTGCCGGACCAGCGGTTGTACGATACGATTTACCAGGAGCGCTACATGGGGCTCCCGCAGGACAATGGGGACGGCTACCGGCTGGCGTCGCCGATCACGTTTGCCGACGGCCTGCGCGGTCGCCTGCTCCTGGTCCACGGAACGGGTGACGACAACGTGCACTATCAGGGATCCGAGCGGCTCGTCAACCGCCTGGTCTCGCAAGGGAAGCAGTTCGACTTCATGGCCTATCCCAACCGCTCACACTGCATCTGCGAGGGCCGCGGGACCACGCAGCACGTCTATTCGCTGCTCACCCGATACCTGTTGGAACACCTGCCGGCCGGCGCGCGGGCGCGTTGAAACGCCGCCGTCTCGGTGTCGGCGGGCCGGGGGCGGGTGACGCTCGCGCCGGGCGCAGGAAATCCCGGCGGGTGTTGGGGTTTCCGGACGGGCCCCGCGCCTAACTCCTTCCGGCTGCTTCCCTTGTCTTGTGGGCCTTTCGCGGTTAAGCTACCAGTCTGGAAAATTTGACCATCGCCAGCTGACGTAGCTCAACTGGTAGAGCAGCTGATTTGTAATCAGCAGGTTAAGGGTTCGAGTCCCTTCGTCAGCTCACGTTGCCGGAGCGGAGATCGCAACTCGATTCGCGCCGCGCGCCCATGCGCGCGCACAACTCACCCCGCGGCGGACACCACGCGGGGTGCGTTGTCAGTGGGGGGGAACGAGCGACCAGCGAGGCGCGGAGACAGCGAGCAGGACGAAGCAGGCACGTCTGGTGGGGTGCCCGAGCGGTCAAAGGGAGCAGACTGTAAATCTGCCGGCTTCGGCCTACGAAGGTTCGAATCCTTCCCCCACCACTGGGGCGCGCGGGGGCGCGCGGGCGTAGCTCAGTTGGTAGAGCATCAGCCTTCCAAGCTGAGGGTCGCGGGTTCGAGCCCCGTCGCCCGCTCTGCAGCAGGCTCGCGTAGCTCAGTCGGTAGAGCGCGTCCTTGGTAAGGACGAGGTCAGCGGTTCAATCCCGCTCGCGAGCTCTGGCTTTGAGCGCCGAAAGACGTGACGGAAGAAAAGACGTACGGAAGAGACGTAGAACGAAACGAAAGACGTACGGAAGAGACGTAGAGTGAGAGGCGTAGGGAGAACGGCGTAACGCAGTGACGATGGTTCCATACGTTGTCGACCATACGACGGCTCCTTACGATGTTCAACGCACTGAGGAATCCATGGCCAAGGCAAAGTTTGAGCGTACCAAGCCGCACGTGAACGTCGGGACGATCGGGCACGTGGACCACGGGAAGACGACCCTGACGGCGGCGCTGACGAAGGTGGCGGCCGACAAGGGGTGGGGCACGACCTACATCTCCTATGACCAGGTGGCGAAGGCATCGGAGTCCCAGGGGCGACGCGACCCGACCAAGATTCTGACGATCGCGACGAGCCACGTGGAATACGCGACGCCGAACCGGCACTACGCCCACGTGGACTGCCCGGGACACGCCGACTACGTGAAGAACATGATCACGGGCGCGGCGCAGATGGACGGGGCGATCCTGGTGGTGAGCGCCGTGGACGGACCGATGCCGCAGACGCGGGAGCACATCCTGCTGGCGCGGCAGGTGAACGTGCCCTTTATCGTCGTGTTTTTGAACAAGTGCGACGTGGTGGACGACCCAGAGCTGTTGGACCTGGTGGAGCTCGAGGTGCGGGAGCTGCTGAGCAGCTACGAGTACCCGGGGGACCAGATTCCGGTGATCCGGGGGTCGGCGTTGAAGGCGATCGCCGGGGACGCGGCGTGGGTGCCGAAGATCGAGGAGCTGCTGACGGCGCTGGACAGCTACGTGCCGGTGCCGCAGCGCGAGGTGGACAAGCCGTTCCTGATGCCGGTGGAGGACGTGTTCTCGATCACGGGGCGGGGGACGGTGGCGACGGGGCGGATCGAGCGGGGCAAGGTCAAGGTGCAGGACGAGGTGGAGTTGGTGGGGTTTGGGACGGACAAGAAGACGGTGGTGACGGGAGTAGAGATGTTCCGCAAGCTGCTGGATGACGGGCAGGCGGGGGACAACGTGGGGCTGTTGTTGCGGGGGGTGGAGAAGACGGAAGTGGAGCGGGGGATGTGCCTGGCGAAGCCGGGGAGCATCACGCCGCACACGGCGTTTGACGCCGAGGTGTACGTGCTGACGAAGGAAGAGGGGGGCCGGCACACGCCGTTTTTCAAAGGGTATCGGCCGCAGTTTTACTTTCGGACGACGGACGTGACGGGGAACGTGGAGTTGCCGGCGGGGGTGGAGATGGTGATGCCGGGGGACAACACGAAGATGGCGATCGAGCTGATCACGCCGATCGCGATGGAGGAGGGGCTGCGGTTCGCGATCCGCGAGGGCGGGCGGACGGTGGGCGCCGGGGTCGTCACGAAAATCAATAAATAGCTGATAGCGAGGTTCCATGGCGAGCAAGATCCGAATTCGTTTGAAAGCCTTCGACCACGCCCTGATCGATCAGGCGGCGGCCGACATCGTGCGCACCGCCGAGAAGACCGGGGCGCAGGTGTCCGGCCCGATTCCGCTGCCGACCAAGCGGCAGATGTGGACGGTGCTGCGCAGTCCCCACATCGACAAGAAGAGCCGGGAGCAATTCGAGCTGAAGACGCACAAGCGGTTGATCGACATTCTCGACTCGCGCTCCCAGACGGTGGATGCGTTGACGAAGCTCGATCTCCCCGCCGGGGTGGATGTGGAGATCAAGGTTGAATGAGGAAGCTCGAACCATGAACGCTCTCATTGGACGCAAACTCGGCATGACGCGCCTGTTCAACGCGGAAGGCACGCACGTGCCCGTCACCGTGATCGAGGCCGGGCCCTGTCCGGTGGTCCAGGTCGCCGGCGACCGGGTGCAGCTGGGCTTTGGGGCCAAGAAGCCCAAGCGCTCGGCGAAGGCGTTGGTGGGACACGTCAAGCAGGCCGGTCTGGAAGTGGTGCCGCGCGTCCTGGAGAGCTTTCCCGTGGCCGGCGAGCCCCCCAAGGCGGGGGACCAGCTGACGGTGGCGATCTTCGCGGCGGGGGAGCGCGTGAAGGTCACCGGCGTCACGAAGGGCCGCGGCTTCCAGGGTGTCGTGCACCGCTACCACTTCCATGGCGGGCCGGCGACGCACGGCAACACGCGGCATCGCAAGCCGGGCTCGATCGCCCCGGGGACCGACCCGTCCCGCGTCATCAAGGGCAAGCGGATGCCGGGACACATGGGCGCGCGCCGCTGCACCGAGCTCGGGCTGATCGTCGTGCGGGTGGACGCCGATCGGAATCTGTTGTTCGTGCGCGGCGCCGTCCCGGGGCCGATGAACGGCCTGGTCACGGTGCGCAAGCAGGGAGGCAAGAGCCGTCATGATTGAGGCGTCGCACTACTCCACGACCGGGGCGAAGAAGAAGGCCGTCGTCCTGCCGGAGACGATTTTCGACGGGCGCGTGAACGAGGACGTGCTGCATCGCGCCATCGTGACCTACCTCGCGAACCAGCGCCAGGGCACCGCCGCGACCAAGACCCGCAGCTTCGTCTCGGGCGGCAACCAGAAGCCGTGGCGGCAGAAAGGGACCGGTCGGGCGCGCCAGGGTTCGACCCGTGCGCCGCAGTGGCGTCATGGCGGCGTCGTGTTCGGGCCGCATCCGCGCGACTATCGCCTCGCCATCCCGAAAAAGGTGCGGCAGATCGCCAAGAAGTCGGCGCTGAATGCGCGGGCCCGCGAAGGCGCGCTGCTGGTGGTCGACCCGCTGGTGTACGAGAAACCGAAGACCAAGCCGCTGGCCGAGCTGTTGGGTCAACTCGGGCTGGCCGATCGCAAGGTGCTGGTGCTGACGGCCGATTCGCCGACCGCGCACAACGTCTATCTCTCGGGCCGCAACATCGAGGGCGTGCGGGTGCGGCGCTTCGCGGACGCGACGGCGTACGACGTGCTCTGGTCCAGCGCCGTGGTGGTCGAGGCGACCGCGTTCACCGGGGTCGAAACGGAGCCGGGGGGCGACGATGCCTGATCTGCACCAGCTCATCGTGGGGCCGGTGGTGACCGAGAAGTCGTCGGCGGCCTATCAGGCGCGCAAGGAGTTCGCGTTTCACGTGCACACCGACGCCACGAAGCCGCAGATTCGCGCCGCGATTCAAACGTTGTTCCACGTGACCGTCACCGACGTCCGCACGCTGGTGGTACGCGCCAAGCGGCGCAGCTATGGCCGGCACGTGGGCCGCCGGCCGGCGTGGAAAAAGGCGATCGTGACCCTGAAACAGGGCGACACGATCCAGGTCTTCGAGGGCTGACATGGGCATTCGACAGTTTAAGCCGGTGACCGCGGCGACGCGCTTCCGCTCGGTGTCGGATTTCGCCGAGGTGACGAAGTCGACTCCGGAGAGATCACTGGTCGAGCCGCTGCGCCGCACGGGCGGCCGCAACAACATGGGGCACATCACCACGCGGCATCAGGGTGGCGGCCACAAGCGGCAGTACCGGCGCATCGATTTCCGGCGCGAGAAGTTCGCCGTGCCGGGGACGGTGAGCGCGATCGAATACGATCCGAACCGGACCAGCCGCATCGCCCTCATCGTCTACGCCGACGGCGAGAAGCGGTACATCCTGCACCCCCAGGGACTGGCCGTGGGCGACCGGATCGTCTCCGGTCCGGGGGCGGATATCCGCACCGGCAACGCGTTACCGCTGTTCGAGGTGCCGCTGGGCACGACGGTGCACAACGTGGAGCTGAAAATCGGCCGCGGCGGCCAGCTGTGCCGCTCCGCGGGCACGGGCGCGCAGGTCGTGGCCAAGGAAGGCAACTACGTGACGCTGCGGCTGCGCTCGACCGAGATGCGCATGGTGCGTGGCGAGTGTCTGGCCACGATCGGCGAGGTCGGCAACGCGGAGCACGAGCTGCTGTCGGTCGGGAAGGCGGGGAAAACCCGCTGGCTGGGGCGGCGGCCGCGCGTGCGCGGCGTCGCGATGAATCCGGTGGATCATCCGCTGGGAGGCGGGGAAGGAAAATCGTCCGGCGGCCGGCCGCCGGTATCGCCCTGGGGCAAGCCCGAGGGAAAGAAGACGCGACATAAAAAGAAGGCGTCGACGAAACTCATCGTGCGCGGGCGCAGGCGCGGGAAGGCAACGCAGTAATGGCACGCTCGGTGAAGAAAGGCCCCTACGTGGAGCTGTCGCTCCTCAAGAAGATCCAGGGGCTGAACGACAGGAACGAGAAGAAGGTCTTCAAGACCTGGTCGCGGCGCAGCACGATCACGCCCGAATTCGTGGGACACACGCTCGCGGTGCACAACGGGAACAAGTTCGTCCCCGTCTACATCACCGAGAACATGGTCGGGCACAAGCTGGGCGAGTTCGCCGCCACGCGGTTGTTCCGCGGCCACACGACCAAGACCGCCGCGGAACGCGAGGCCGAGGCCAAGGCGGCGGAGAAGGCGGCGGTGTAGCCCATGGACGCCCGAGCGATTCAGCGGTCGGTGCGCCAATCGGCGCGCAAGATGCGCCTGGTGATCGACCAGATCCGCGGCCGCGCGGTGCCGGAGGCGTACGCCATCCTGCGTTTTTCGAAGAAGCACGCGGCGAAGCAGATCCACAAAGTGCTCAAGTCCGCCGTGGCCAACGCCGAGCAGCGGGCGCAACGGGAGAACATGCCGCTCGACGTCGACGGGTTGCGGGTCCACTACGCCGTGGTCAACGAGGGGCCCACGCTGAAGCGCTTCACCTCGGCGGCGATGGGACGCTCCACACCGATCCGGAAGCGCACCAGCCACGTGGAGATCCACGTGGCGGCCGCGGCGGCAGCCACGCCGAAGCCGGCGGCACCCGCCACGGTGGCGGACAAAGCGCCGGTGCGTGCGAAGGCCAAGGCGGCGGCGAAGGCTGGGAAGGCGAAGCCTTCCCCCCGGCAGAAAGGGAGCAAGTAAATGGGCCAGAAAGTACATCCCTACGGCTTCCGGCTCGGGATCGTCAAGCCGTGGCGCTCGCGCTATTACGCGCGGCGCAACTTCCCCGAGCTGCTCAAGGAAGACGACCTGATCCGCCGCTATCTGAAGACGCGACTCTCGCACGCGGCGATCGCCGACATCCACATTGAGCGCCGCCCCGGCAAGGTGACGGTCACGGTGCATACCGGACGCCCCGGGGTCGTGATCGGCAAGCGCGGCGCCGAGGTGGACAAGCTGCGCGATGAGCTGGCGCAGCTGACGGGGAAGGAAGTCGGCATCAACGTCGAAGAGATCAAGCGTCCCGAGCTCGAGGCGCAGCTCGTTGCCGACAGCGTCGTGCACCAGCTGCAGCAGCGCATTTCGTTCCGCCGCGCCATGAAGCGGGCGGTGCAGAGCGCGATGCGGATGGGGGCGCAGGGGATCAAGATCAAGTGCGGGGGACGCCTGGGCGGCGCCGAGATCGCGCGGGTGGAGGGCTACCATGAGGGCCGCGTGCCGCTGCACACGCTGCGGGCCGACGTGGATTACGCGACGTCGACGGCGAAGACCACCTACGGCACGATCGGGGTGAAGGTGTGGATCTTCAAGGGTGAGCGGACCGAAGACATGTCGGGCCGCACCTATTCGACGGGCGCCTGACCATGCTGGCACCTAAGCGCGTCAAGTTTCGCAAGCGGTTCAAGGGCAACACCAACGGGCTGGCCACGCGCGGCAACACCGTCGCGTTCGGCCACTACGGCCTGATGTCGCTCGAGCCCGGTTGGATCACGAACCGTCAGATCGAAGCCGCGCGCGTCGCGCTCACGCGCGAGATGAAGCGCGGCGGCAAGGTGTGGATTCGGATCTTCCCCGACAAGCCGATCACCAAGAAGCCGGCGGAGACCCGGATGGGGAAGGGCAAAGGCAATCCCGAAGGGTGGGTGGCGGTGGTGAAGCCGGGCCGGGTGATGTTCGAAGTGGAGGGCATCGAGGAGGCGCTCGCGCGCCACGCCCTGGATCTCGCCGCGGCCAAACTGCCGCTGCAGTCGAAGTTCGTGAGACGGGAGGAGCGGTAAATGGCGAGGCAGCGTCCCGACGATCTGCGGCAGCTGAAGACCGACGAGCTGGAGCAGAAAGTGGCCGTGCTCCGGGAGGAGCGGTTCCGTCTGCGGTTCCGCACCGGGACCGAGGCGATCCCCAATCCGCTCCAGTTCCGCACCATCCGGCGCGACATCGCGCGGATCACCACCCTGTTGCGCGAGCGGAGGCAGGCATGAGGGGCCGTCGCAAGACACGCACGGGCGTGGTGGTGAGCGACAAGATGCAGAAGACCGTGACGGTGGCGATGGTGCGCCGCTACGCGCACGGGTTTTACGGCAAGCAGGTGGTCCGCACCAAGACGGTCGCGGCCCACGACGAGCAGGGCGCCAAGGCGGGCGATACGGTCCGCATCGTGGAGTCGCGTCCGCTCTCCAAGACCAAGCGCTGGCGCGTGGTCGAGATCGTCGAGCGCGCGAAGTAAGGCCGGGAGGAGACCGTGGTACAGCAGGAATCGATTCTCAAGATCGCGGACAACTCGGGCGCGCGTCGAGCGCTCGTGATCCGAGTATTGGGCGGGTCCAAGCGGCGCTACGCGGGACTCGGCGACATTGTGGTCGTCACGATCAAGGACGCCATTCCCACCGGCCAGATCAAAAAGGGTGAGGTGGCGAAGGCAGTGATCGTGCGGACCGCCAAGGAGACCAAGCGCCGGGACGGCTCCTACATCCGGTTCGACGAGAACGCGGCAGTCCTGATCACCGATCAGGGTGAGCCGCGGGCGACCCGCATTTTCGGTCCGGTGGGCCGCGAGCTGCGCGAAAAGAAATTCATGAAGATCGTGTCGCTCGCGCCGGAGGTGATCTGACATGAAGCCGCTCGTGTATCGCAAGTCGCGGCGGGTGCGCGGCACCGAGCCCGCGCGCCACAAACTGCATGTCGCCAAGGGCGACACGGTGCGGGTCATCAGCGGCGACGATCGGGGCAAGGAAGGACGCGTGCTCCAGGTCTCGCCCAAGACGTTCCGGGTGACCATCGAAGGGGTGAACATCGTGAAGAAGCACCAGAAGGCCCGGACCCCGGAGCAGGAGAGCAAGATCATCGAGATGCCCGCGCCGATCGCCGCGTCCAAGGTCATGCTGATCGATCCAAAATCGGGCGAGCCGACGCGGGTGCGGCGGCGGCGGGACAAGGACGGGACGGTGGAGCGGATCGCGGTGCGATCGGGTCAGCCGATCCCGCGCGTGAGGTAGCCATGGCGGACACCAAGCCGAAGAAGCCGAAGGCGCCCGGGGGAGACCCCAAGGGCAAGCAGAAGGGGGCGAAGCCCGAGGCGGCGGTTGACACGACGCCGGCCGAGCCGGCGCCGCCGGCGCGGTTGCGGGCGCACTACGAGCAGCGGGTGCGGGGCGCGCTGCAGCAGCAGTTCGGGTTCGCCAATCCGCACCAGATCCCGAAGCTCGTGAAGATCGTGCTGAACGTCGGGATGGGCGAAGCCCTGAAGAATCCGAAGGCACTGGAGACCGCGGTGATGGAGCTGGGGGCGATCACGGGTCAGCGCCCGGTGGTGACCCGCGCCAAGAAGTCGATCGCCAACTTCAACCTGCGCGAGGGCGTGGCGATCGGCTGCGCGGTGACGCTGCGGGGGGCGCGCATGTACGAGTTCCTCGACCGGTTCATCACCGTGACGGTGCCGCGGATGCGCGACTTCCGTGGGCTCCCCACCAAGAGCTTCGACGGGCGGGGCAACTACTCGGTGGGCCTCAAGGAGCAGATGGTGTTTCCGGAGATCGACTACGACAAAGTCGAACAGATCCATGGGATGGATATCACGTTCGTGACCAATGCGGGCCGCGACGATACCGCCATCGCATTGCTGCGCGAGATGGGCATGCCGTTCCGCGGCGAATCCCCCGTCGCGGCGGGCTAGTGCCGTTCCCACTCGGCTCGGCGCGCCGGGGGATGGGATGTACAATGAGCGGCATCGGAATGCAACGCCGGTCCCCGCGGCTGCTGTAAGACCGTTGGCACGGCACTAGGAGAGATCGGCATGGCGAAGAAGTGTTGGATTGAACGAGTCAAGCGCACCCCGAAGTTCAAAGTGCGAGCGTACCACCGCTGCCAGCGGTGCGGCCGCAGCCGGGCCACGCTGCGCAAGTTCGGGCTGTGTCGCATCTGTTTCCGTGAGCTGGCGCTGCGCGGGGAAATCCCCGGCGTTCGCAAAGCCAGCTGGTAAGGGCCGGGAGGCTGAATGAGCATGACTGATCCCGTCGCCGACATGCTGACCCGGGTGCGCAATGCCTGTACGGCGGCGCACCGACGGGTGGACATGCCGGTGTCGAAACTGAAGGTCGAGATCGCGCGACTGCTCCGCGACAACCATTACATCCAGGACTTCAAGGTCCTGGACGATGGGCGTTTCGGTTTGCTGCGGCTCTACCTCAAATACCACAACGACGCGCCGGTCATTCGCGAGCTGCAGCGGGTGTCCGCGCCCGGGCTCCGCCGCTACGTGAAGGCGCGCGAGATCCCGCGGGTGAAGAACGGGCTGGGGATGGCCATCCTCAGCACACCGCGCGGCGTCATGTCGGATCGCGAAGCCCGCACCGCCCGGGTGGGCGGCGAGCTGCTCGCGGTGGTCTGGTAGGAGGCGGCATGTCGCGAATCGGCAAACGACCGGTGCCCCTGCCGTCCGGCGTCACGGCGACGATCGCGGGGCAATTCGTGACCGTGAAGGGCCCCAAAGGCGAAATCAGCCGCACGGTCCATCGGGAGCTGACCGTGGTGCTCGAAGCGGGCACGATCATGGTGCGGCGCCCCTCCGACGAACCGCGCCACAAGGCGCTGCATGGGCTGACCCGGACCTTGGTGGCCAACATGGTCGAGGGTGTGACCAAGGGGTTTGCCAAGGCGCTCGAGATTCAGGGCGTGGGCTACAAGGCGGAAATCAAGCCGTTCGGCGTGCAGCTCGTGGTCGGCTATTCGCACCCGGTGCCGTATCACGCGCCCAAGGGGATCAAGATCAGCGTCGATGGCAACGTGCAGGTAAAGGTCGAGGGCGTGGACAAGGAGCTGGTGGGGCAGGTCGCGGCCGAGCTGCGCGCCGTGCGCCCGCCGGAGCCATACAAAGGGAAGGGGATCCGCTACGTGGGCGAGCAGGTCCGGCGCAAGGCCGGTAAGACCGCCCAGGCGGCCAAGTAAACCATGCGAGGGATTCGAAAAATCAAGACACAGGCCCACCGGCGTGCCCGGCGGCACCTGCGTGTCCGCAAGCGCGTGCGCGGCACGGCGGCGCGTCCGCGCCTCGTCGTGTTCCGCTCGTCGAAGCACATCTACGCGCAAGTGGTGGATGACGACCGCGGCGTCACCCTGGTGGGCGCGTCCGATCGCACCGAGGGCATCGCGGTCGACGGGAACGGCAAGACGGCCAAGAGTTTCGCTCTGGGCCGGCTGATCGCGGCCAAGGCCAAGGAGAAGGGCATCGCCCAGGTCGTCTTCGACCGCGGCGGCTACCAGTATCACGGGCGCGTGAAGGCGGTGGCTGAGGGCGCCCGGAAAGGCGGGTTGGTACTGTAATGACGAGTCCACAGGGACCGGGAGCGCTCGCTCCTGAGGCTTCACCCGCGGCGGTGGCGACGCCGACCGAGACCGCGGCGCCGACGGAACATCCGCCGGAGCATCCTCGCCGTGGCGGTGGCGGCGGTGGCGGCGGTGGTGGCGGGCGCGGCGGCCGGGGCAGAGGCCGCGGGCGGGGGGGTGAGCGTCGCGACGATCGACAGGGTCGCGACAGCGACGGCATTGTCGAGAACGTGATCGCCATCAACCGTGTCGCCAAAGTCGTGAAGGGCGGCCGGCGCTTCAGCTTCAATGCCCTCGTCGCCGTCGGCGACGGTCAGGGGAAGGTGGGCATGGCGACCGGCAAGGCGAACGAGGTGAGTGAGGCGGTCCGCAAGGCGGTGGAAGCCGCGCGGCGTCATATGATGGAAGTGCCGCTGACGGGCGGCACCATCCCGCACGAAATCGTGGGCAAGCACGGCGCCGGGCGGGTGCTCTTGAAGCCCGCCGCGAGCGGCACCGGGGTAATCGCCGGCGGCCCGGTGCGCGCGGTGCTCGAGTGCGCGGGCGTGCGCGACATCCTGACCAAGAGCCTGGGCTCGACCAACCCGCACAACATGGTGCGGGCCACGATGAACGGGCTGTCGCGTCTGACGACGGCGCAGCGCGTGGCGCGCGAGCGCGGCGTCGAGGTCGAAGCGATTCATTACAAGGCGCGTCAAGAGGCGACGCATGTCTAGGAGTCCGCCGACCCGGAAGCGCCGCAAGAAGGTGCGCGGGGTCGACCCGGTGCTGCCGGCCGTCGGCAAGGGGAAGCTGGAAATCCGGCAGACCCGCTCCGGCTCCGGGAAGCCCGCCCGCGTGCGGCGCACGCTCGAGGCGCTGGGTTTGAAGCACCACCAGGACGTTGTGGTGCAGGCCGACCATCCGGCACTGCGCGGGATGCTGTACCAAGTGCGGCATCTCGTGCGCGTGACGCCGGTCAAAGGGTAATTCACGATGCCGAAAGCGAAGCCCAAGGGACGCCGCGCTGCCAAGCCGGCGAAGCCCCGCACCAAGGCGCCGGCCGAATCTACGCCGGCGGTGACATTGTCGACCCTGCGCCCGCCGCGCGGGTCCACCCACGCGCGCGTGCGGGTCGGACGCGGCCCGGGTTCCGGCATCGGGAAGACGTCGGGCCGCGGCCAGAAGGGCATGAAGGCGCGCGCCGGCGGCACCACGCGGCCGGGCTTCGAGGGCGGCCAGATGCCGCTCATCCGTCGCATCCCCAAGCGCGGCTTCACCAACCCGTTCAAACAAGAGGCCCAGGTCGTCAACGTGCGTCACCTCGGGTTGCTCGCCGAAGACGCGGAAGTCACGCCCGAGACGCTGTTCGGGGCGGGGCTCGTGCGCCGGCCCGATACCCCGATCAAGCTGCTTGGCATGGGTGAGGTGAAGCGGGGTTTCGTGGTGAAGGGCGTCGGCGTCTCGGGCTCGGCCCGGACCAAGATCGAAGCTGCCGGCGGGACGATCGAGGGCGCGGGCGCGTGACCGGTTCGCGGATTCCGAATCTCTTCAAGGTTCCGGAGCTGAAGGAGAAGATCCTCTTCACGCTCCTGTGCCTGGTCATCTACCGGCTCGGCACGCACCTCGCCACGCCGGGCGTGAACATTCAGGCCATCGCCGATTACTCGCGCGGCGCGGCGCAGGGGACCCTGCTGAACCTGTATGACCTGTTCGCGGGCGGCGGGTTCTGGCGGGCGTCCGTGTTCGCGCTGGGCATCATGCCCTACATCTCCGCCAGCATCGTGTTCCAGATGGCGGGACCGGTGTTCCCGGTGATCGAAAAGCTGCAACGAGACGAACAGGGCCGGAAGCGCATTACGCAGTGGACCCGCTACCTCACCGTGCTCATCTGTGTCGGGCAAGGCATCGGGTATGCCAGCTTTCTGGAAATCCAGGTCCCGGGTGCGGTGACCCATCCCGGGCTGGGTTTCGAATTCACGACCGCGCTCATCCTGACGACGGGCGGTGTGCTGGTGATGTGGCTGGGCGAGCAGATCACCGAGCGCGGCCTGGGGAACGGGGCGAGCCTGATGATCTTCTTCTCGATCGTCGACCAGATCTGGCCCATGGCTGGCCGCACGATCGAGGCCCTGCAGGCAGGGTCGATCAAGTTCGGCGTGCTGCTCGTGATCCTGGCGATGATGGTGCTGGTCGTGGCGGGGACGGTGGCCGTCACCGTGGCCTCACGCCGCATTCCGATTCAGATTCCGCGCAAGGTGATGGGCCGGGGGCGCATCGCCGAGGGGCGCAAGACGTTCATTCCGTTGCGCATCAACACCTCGGGCGTGATGCCCATCGTGTTCGCACAGTCGATCATCGTGCTGCCCGCGACGTTCGCCACGTTCACCAACGTCCCCGTGCTGAAGAATCTGGCGAACTACTTCACGACCACCTCGCCGGCGTATCTGATCACGATGGCGCTGTTGATCGTGTTCTTCGCGTATTTCTACACAGCCATCATCTTCAATCCCGTCGACCTGGCGGAGAACCTCAAGAAGCAGGGCGGGTTCATCCCCGGAGTGAAGCCGGGGGCGGCCACCGCGGACTATATCGACGAAGTCCTGTCGCGCATCACCCTGCCGGGCTCGATCTTCCTCACGCTCGTAGCGCTGCTGCCGGTTCTGGTCAGCAACATCCTGAACATGCCGTTCGGCTTCGGCGGGACCGCGCTGCTGATCGTGGTCGGCGTCGCACTCGATACCGTCCAGCAGGTGCAGCAGCACCTGCTGCTGCGCCACTACGACGGGTTCATGAAGGAAGGCCGGATCAAGTTCCGCGGCCGGCCCCGCTAGCGACCCACCGTGTACATCCTGCTGCTTGGCGCGCCAGGCTCGGGCAAGGGCACTCAGGGACTGGTTCTATCGCGGCGCCTCGGGATCCCCAAGATCGCGACCGGCGACATCCTGCGCTCCGCCATGAAGACGGGGTCGACGCTCGGCAAGGAAGCGAAACGCTTCTACGACGCCGGGAAACTGGTCCCGGATTCGGTGATCCTCAAGCTGATCAGGACGGAGCTGGCGAAGCCCGAGGCCCAGCAGGGCGCCGTGTTCGACGGGTTCCCGCGCACCGCCGCCCAGGCGGAGCTGGTGGACAAGACCCTGGGCCTCCGCGGCCAGCGGCTCAACCACGTGCTGCTGCTCGACGTCCCGGAGGACGAGCTGGTGCGCCGGCTGCACGGGCGCGCCGTGCAGGAAGGCCGCTCCGACGACACGCCGGAAACGGTCCGGACCCGGCTGCTCGTGTACCGGCAGGAGACGGCCCCGCTCATCGCCTACTTTGCCCAACACGGCATCGTGCATCGCGTGCCCGGTCTGGGCACGATCGACGACATCGCCCTGGAGATCAAGCGAATTCTGGGGCGATGATCACCATCAAGTCGGCGCGGGAGATCGAGACGATGGCGGCCGCCGGCCGCATCGTCGCCGACACGCTCGCGCTGGTGGGGCGCACGGTGCGACCCGGCGTCTCCACCAAGGAGCTGGATCGTGTGGCGGAGGAGTTCATCCGCAGCCATCCCGGCGCCCGCCCCTCGTTCAAGGGGCTGTACGACTTTCCCGCCACCCTGTGCACGTCGATCAACCAGGAAGTGGTCCACGGGATCCCGTCGGCCAAACGCGCACTCCGGGAGGGGGACGTTATCAGCATCGACGTCGGCGTCCAGCTCGAGGGCCTGCACGCCGACGGCGCCGCGACGTTCCCGGTAGGGCCCGTCGCCCGCGAGACCACGCGCCTGCTCGAGGTGACGCAAGCCGCCTTGGCGGCGGGCATCGCGCAGGCGCGAGCCGGAAACCACGTGGGCGATATCGGGCATGCGGTGCAGCAGGTAGCCGAAGACGCGGGGTATTCGGTGGTGCGGGAGATGGTGGGGCACGGCATCGGGGCGAGCTTCCACGAAGAACCCCAGGTGCCCAACTACGGCAAGCCGAAGCGGGGGCCCCGCCTCGTGCCGGGGATGACGATCGCGATCGAGCCGATGGTCAACGTGGGCGGAGCCGAGATCCGCACGCTGCCGGACAAGTGGACGGTGGTGACGGCCGACGGGGCGCTGTCCGCCCATTTCGAGCACACGGTGGCGATCGGGGAGAACGGCTCGGCGCCCCGGATCCTGACGGCCGCGGCCGACTAAGACCTGGACACCGGCCAGTTTGTACCGGCCGTCCGACTTTCGTACCTACCCTCGAATCCTTGTCACACCGGTCGCCCACAACTAGGCTAGCCTTCGTGGATTCGAGGCCCGTGGTGCACGTCCTCAGTCGTCCGCGGTCGGGGTTGGCGCGCGCGCTGAGCAGAGCGCTGCAGCCCGAGGCGGTCGTGCGCGCGTGGGAAGCGTTCCCTCGGCTGAGCGACATCGCCGCCACGGACACCGTTGTTGCCGACCTGTGTGACTTCCCCGGCTCACCGGACGCCGACCCACTGCGTGGGCTGTTGAGCCGTGCCGACCTGTGGTTGTTGGTCGAGAAGGGCGTCCCGTACGCCGAGTTCATCCATGTGCTGGCGCGCGCAGACGCGCGAGTGGTGACGTGCACCACTGCGGAACGCAGCGAGGGGTTTGTGCGGCTCGCCACGGCACTCGCAGCGAGGCTTGAGGGCCCTCCATCTGATGACTTTGCGGAGCTTGTGCTGTCCCGGGAGCCGTTGCTCCGCCCGCTTACGGACCTGGTCAGGGCGGTCTGTGCCCGTCCGCGGGAGATCAGGCGACCGAGAGACCTGGCAGGTGCCGTCGGTATGCGGCTAACGGCTCTCAAGCGACGCATAGCGGAGCTAGGATTCACTCGCGCGGAGCACTTCATTATCGCCGTGCGGACGATCGCCTGCGAGCAGCTCTTGCACCAGCGAGGGGTTCCGCTTCAGGTGGCGCGCCGCCTTACGGGCATTGGTGAGCCGTCCAATCATCGCAAGCAGCTGGCCCGAGCCATGGATCATTCGCCCCAGGCGATGCGGCGCTTCGCCTCATTCGCGGCGGCATTGCTCCTCGGAGTTCTCCTCGGCTGGTCGTCTGGTTGCAGCAAGAAGGCACCGGCCGCAACGGCTCACGGCGATTCAACCCAGGCGAATGTAGCGGGCGCCGGAGACACGTCCATCGCCCTGCCGGTGGTGGGCGCGCTCGTCCGCCGCGGCGATCTTGTCCTCACGGTGCGGACAACCGGCCAGGTGCGCGCGGAGCGGCTGGTGCGCCTTAAGGCAGAAGCCCAGGGGACGGTGGAAGCGGTGCTGGTGCGGCCTGGAGAACGCGTGCAGAGCGGACAGGTCCTGGTGCGTCTCGATCCGCGTCCTTTCGACTTGGCCGTACGCGAGGCCCAGGGTGCGTATGACGATGCGCAGGTGCGTCTAAAGGACATCCTAATCGGGGATGACACGGCGGACGCGAGCCCGGTGGCGGTTGAGCGTCGGCTGAACGCCCGGTTGCGGGCAGGGGTGGAGGGGGTCGAGGCTCGCCTCGAGCGCGCCCGGCTCGACAGCGCCCGGGCGACGATCCGGGCGCCGTTCGCCGGTACGGTGGACGAGGTAGCCGCCGTGGTGGGTCAGGGTCTCTCACCCGGAGACAGGATCGCCACCGTCGTCGACCTTGGTTCGCTCGTCGTGGAAGCTGCGGTGCTGGAGCACGACCTGCCACTGATCCGTCGCGGGGCGACCGCCGTGGTCTCAATCGCCGCTGCCACGGGGACACCATATTACGGCGTCGTACGCGCAGTGCTACCGCTCGTGGACACGACGACCCGCGCCGGCCGAGCGCTGGTGCGACTGCGGACGGGGGGTGGGGTGCTGCGGCCGGGGATGTACGCGGACGTGGAGCTCGAGGCGACGCGGTTGCCGGACCGGGTCCTGGTGCCGGCGGCGGCGGTGATTGAGCGGGACGGACGGCCGCTAGTGTTTCGCTACCAGGGCGGGCGGGCCGAGTGGGTGTACGTGACGCCCGGCCGGTCGAACGGGCGGGAGACGGAGATCCTACCTGATTCGGTGACTGGGCGGCCGACGGTGGCACCGGGAGACACCGTGCTGGTGGAGGGACACCTCACGCTGACCCATGATGCGCCGGTGAGGCTTCTCGATCGCGAGGGAATACTGCGCTAGCTGTAGGTTGGTACAGCCGAACATCGCTTCAACGCCACCTCAGTTCGTACCTCACCATTCGCGTTTGTACCCTGGGCTCAAACTCCGCCATGTACGAGTGTGCACATGCAGGAACAGCTCTTATCAGGTCGTAGAACTAGAACGGGCAGAACTCCTGTTCACACACTCCATGGAGGCGGGACGACGGCTGCAGCGGCCGGCGCTGGGCGGCAAGCGCCGCGGCAACCGTCGTGCCCGTTACCGGGCTGCGCCGTCGGTCGTGGAGTGCGTTGCTGCGAGTATCGAGTGCGGGTGCAGCGGCTCCGGCATCGTTCGTACCGGTTCCTCTGGTTTCGGACTCTTGCAGGTTGTAGGCCAACCCATACGATTGACTTCGGGAGAAACAGAGATCTCGATTGTTACGCAAAGCATCTCGTTCATGGAACACTGAATCGAGTGAACCGATGACGAACTGTCATCAAGGAAGGCGAATCCTCGGCGCCGGCAGGTTCATTGCCTTTGGCGTATGTGTTGTGACCGGAGCTGTTGGGTGCGGGGCGGGAAGCCCCCAACAGTCTGAGCACGCGTCCAAGTCTCGCGTGGACCTCCAGGCGTTCCAAGGGAGGTTCACGGTCGTTGACTCGTTGGTGTTGGAGGAGCCAGAGAATGTGGTGACCATCAACCCACTCATGTTCATGGATCCACGAGGTGGATTCCTGATCGTCGAAAACGGGGAAGAACAGGTTCGTGTGTATTCGAGGACTGGCGAACTCAAGGACGTTTTTGGTGAGGGTACCGGAAAGGCTGACTCCCTTCGTGCTCCAACGGGCGCCGGCCGCTTGGCGAACGGGGACATTATCGCTACAAGTCTCTTGTCGAGGAGGCTGACAATCATCCCTGCCCAACAGCAGAAACCCGTGCGATTCATTGAGACACCCATTCGACTTCTCGAGGGGGTGCAAGTGCTCAACGAACGCCAAGTCCTGCTCACGGGTCCGGATGCTCCATATGCTAAGACCTTGCTTCACATTTGGGATCTCTCCCGCGGTGAGATCGTAAAGAGCTTTTTCCCCCCACCAAAGCAGCTTGACTCAAACGTCGTGCTTATTCTCGGTAGGGTACATACTGCGAGCCGAGGCGATAGAATTGCGGCTCTGCATTCGCTTTCGGATACCCTGTTCTTTTGTGATCGCGCAGGAACTGTGTTGTTCAGCGTCCACATTCCGGTCGAGCCGTTTAGCGTCCCGAAAGGCCCGCTCCCGAGAATCAACTCGATGGAGAAGCGCCGAGAGTGGATCGACCAGTGGACTCTCCTGTCTGATGTATTTTGGATCGACGATGACGAACTGATCGTGCAGTGGGTTATGGGTAGTCGCCGTCATGCCGTCTACGGTCTTGTTCAGATGGACACGACAGGTCGGCAGATCTGGACCATGGCGCGGACACCCCGACTGCTCGGCGTCCGTGATGACAGATTCTTGTTTCAGGACCCAAACTCAGATGCGCCAAACCGGTTGATCGTGGCAGCGCGGAAAGGAGCGTTCCTGAACTAGCTCACGTCCCCCAGTTCAACCAACCGTCAAGGAGAGCAACCATGAAGAAGGGAATGATGCTCATGGCATTCGCGGCGTTGCTGGCCTCCGCAGCGCTCGTCTTCGTCCCGGCCCCGGCATCCGCCGCTTGTTGGTATGAGGGGATGACATGGGACAGGTGCAATGGCCAAACGTGCCCCGGCGGATGGTGTTGCCGGATTTGCGTGACATGATTGAGTAGTGAGGCATTAACCAGAGGCACTTCCAACGAAGCTGCACGGGGAATCGCCTGTCGGGTTCCCCGTGTAGCTGTTGGGTCAACGACTGGTGCGGTGGCGGTCCGTTAGGGACGAACCCATGCGGTCGCCGTTTGACCCATCTTGGGGTCTGCAAATGCAGACACTCGCACAATCCAAATGCTAGGGGATGCCCCGTGAGGTGGACACTCTTCGTGGCAGTGGTAATCCTTGCAGCTTGCCAAGCTGCTTCGGCCGACGTCGACTTTGGGATTGACGACACCGCTCCTATAGAGATCGGAGCTGGTGGCTCTACCAACCTGTTGTTCGTAACAACGCTTGAGGACTGTTTTGGTTGCCGGATCCAGGGTGGTTTTGTGGCACTACGATCGGCGCAGCGAACAGGTGACAGTGCCTTTGCTCCACGGCTAACGGCCTTGCTGGTTGCTCGCAGCCTGGATGACACCCTGGCCTTTTCCCAAACCCTGCAGTATGAGAGAATTACCGCTCGTATCAAAACCATGACACCTCGAGAGGCTGGGAGAATCTTCGACCTGGGCCGGATTCCGGCGATCTATCTCCTCGAGGACGGACGCGTGGTACGAGAATGGCAATCGGGTGGTCAGACAGTCTTAGTCATCGGGCGAAATGACATTACGGGCGCCGTCGCTGAAATCAGGAATGCGCAGGCGAAACAGTGAGGGAGCAGGTCTTCGTTCTACCCGCAAAGAGACTTTGGTAGTGGGACTCCGGCTCGCGTTGGCGGCGAGCACGGTTCTTGGGAGCGGGTGCTTCTTGGGCGCGGATCGTTCTCGGGAAGACGGTGTGACTGTCCGAGACAGCGCGGGAGTAACACTGGTTCACAATGCCCAGCGAACTGTGCCGAGTGGCTGTATTGTGATTGCGGCAAGACCGAAGACGACAATTGCTCCGCTTCCGATAGACGACGCTGCCGCCCCTGTGCTTCACCGGGTCTGGGGAGGAGCGTTGCTCAGTAACGGCACAATTGTTCTCCTGAACGCGGGAACCCAAGAGCTGCTTTTTTTT
Organism: uncultured Gemmatimonadaceae bacterium; assembly: GCA_964596925.1. Lineage (GTDB taxonomy): Bacteria > Gemmatimonadota > Gemmatimonadetes > Gemmatimonadales > GWC2-71-9 > DASTHG01. The sequence goes on from CAZQWQ010000072.1 coordinate 812,053, forward strand.
TCACAGTCCGGGGAGTACCGCCGCTCCGTTGGTGGGCAGGGGCGTGGGCCAGGTGAGTTTGTCGGTCCTGACTGGCTTGGGCATGGCAGCGGAGACACCCTGTTCGTATGGGATACGCGCTTAGGACGGCTCTCGATCTTCAGTGGAGAAGGGAAGTTCCTGACATCACGTCGTGTATTGGACCAGCTACCTACAGTGCGGGGACGGTTCGAAGACGGATCCCTCCTCCTGGACCCCATCTCAGTGGTTCACATCAGTGCCGACGGACGTGTGGAACGTGATCCCAAGGAATACCGGCGGTATGCCCCGCGGATTGTCGCGACGAATGACCTTGCAGACGGTCTTTCGGATGAATGGGTGGACGGAGCAGGCGGACCCTATTCTCTTCCCTTCGGCAAGGGTGACTTGTTCTCGGCTCATGGGATGGCTTTCGTGGTCGGGGACAACGGCACTTCGGTCCTCCGATACTATGACCTGCAGGGGCAGCTCCGTCGATACGTGAGTTGGGTGTCCGATCCGATTCCCGTCACTAATGAAGACAAGCGGAACTACTCCGAGCATCACGCGCGAGACTCCCGTGTTGGAGCAAGCCAACGTGGAACCACACTCTTCGCGGACGTGCGTCCCAGATTCTCGGCGATCGAAAGCGACCGGACAGGTTGGCTCTGGGTACGGGAGTTTGCAGCAGAATGGGAACGTCCGGAGGATTGGCTGGTCTTCGATGAAGACGGTGTGCTGAGGTGCCGTGTCGAGATGCCATCCACGTTCTCGGTGCTCGAGATTGGGGAGGACTACATCTTGGGGCGCCAAGAGAATGAGTCCGACGAAGAGTCTGTGGTGCTGTTCGACTTGAGCCGCAATTACTAGGAGTCTTCTTCTTTGCACATAGTGGGAGATGAGCGAACAGTCAGCCTGATGAAAGGCTGAGGGTGCTCAGTATCCTTTCCGGTGGTAAGCTGGTGATAGGCATCAACCCGTTACCAGAGGAGAGGACGATGAGCACTCGGGAGAAGCTCGTCCAGGTTCGCATCTCGATGCTAGCCTTGGCCGACGAGCTGCAGAACATCAGCCGTGCGTGCAAGGTCGCCGGGATCAGCCGTATACAGCCGCAGCCACTTCTACGAGATCAAGGAGGCCTTCGAGAAGTACGGGCGGGACGGGCTCGCGCCGCCAGCCCCGCCGGCGGCCGCTGGTGGTGTCCCTCGCTGCTGCGACCGGGACGTTATATCCTGGAGTCGTACGCGCGGTGCCGCCGCTCGTGGACACGACGACCCGCTCTGGCCGAGCGCTGGTGCGAGTGCGGACGGGGGATGGAGTGCCGCGGCCGGGTATAGAGCCCCCGGTTTCATTGGACACTGAATTGGGATAAGTCTCAGGGGTCCAAGGAGCCCGAGGTATGTCGACGATGGTGGCGCAGGAGCGAGAGGGCGAGCTGCCCGAGCGGTGGAGTGCCAAGGCGAAGGCGGAGGTGGTGTTGCGGTTGTTTCGGGGGGAGGCGGTTGAAACTTCACCTGAATGGCTGGTTTGGGATTCCGGTTCTATGCAAGAGCTGCGGCTGAGGATGCCGTCGCGATTCCGAGCCCTTGCGATTTTGACCGGATCTGTCTGCGGAGTGCAGCTGGACGATAACGACGTGGAGTCTATCGCCTGCTACGCGATCGAACGTAGACACCTGGTCGAACCTGCTCTGTGCTTATCGCTGTCGTGCTTTGGTTCGGCAGTGCCGGGCGGGTGCGCTGGTCAGTGCCGCTGGAGTTGGCGGAAGGCGGGGCGCATTGGGGAGGAGTTCCTCGAGCGAAACCAGCGGGTGACGGCCCCCACCACCTGCACTTTCGGTCCTTGCAGAGTTTGGTCTGTCCTCCGAGTTTGACAGAGTGTCCATTTCCACCCTCGCCCTCCGCCGCCCGGTCACCACCGTGGCCGCCACGCTTGCCCTGGTGCTCCTCGGCGCCGTGAGCCTGCGCCGCCTGCCGGTGTCGCTCCTCCCCGACGTCACTCTCCCGGTCCTCACAATTCGCACCAACTACGCCGGCGCGGCGGCGCCGGAAGTGTCGCGCTTCGTCGCTGAGCCGATCGAGGAGGCGATCGCCGCGACCCCGGGCCTCGTGGAGTTGCGTTCGATGAGCCGGAACGGCGAGGTGACGACCACGGCTCGGTTTGCCTGGGGTACGGACATGGCGACAACCGTCCTCAACGTACGCGAGCGGCTCGACAACGCCCGCAGCGCGCTGCCGCCCAACGCCTTGAACAGGACTTTCTCGGCGTGACCCGGTATCCCCCTGACTGACCCCTCGACGATGCGCAAATGCCTCGGGAGCGCGGCCGCGTTGCCCAGGTGCGGCACGTGCGGCGCTGTGGGAACGGATCATCTGTCCGTTGGCCGAGTCTGCAGCGTGCGCCGTCCCTTGTACTTACGATGCAGCAGAGGATGACGTGGGAGCGACCATGGGCGAAGGCCGCAGTGCATGACGAGCCTGTAGCTCAGGTGGTTAGAGCGCACGCCTGATAAGAGCCGACGGCCAGCGCGTGTCAGCGCTGGCCGTTGTCTTTTCTACCCTTAGCGCTCGCTCAAGTCGACTAGCGCTGGCGTTCTAGGGAGTGTTTGTCACTGCCTACGTCACTGTGTAGATGCGGTGCCAGCAGACAGCCAACCCCGCTTCCGCGGTCACCGCATGCAGCGCGGTCTGGAGGGCGCCCGCAGGCGCTCGAACATCGCCTCGCTAGCTCTTGCGACCCGTGTTGGCGAAGAACGTTGAGAAGATCGTCTCCACCGCCCGTGACTTGCATTTCCAGCAGGTGGGAACACCCCGGTTAGAGCGCGCAAGATCTGGTGACCAGCCGGTAGCACTCCAAGTGGTAGCGGACAAGAAGACCGACGGGGCTCTGCTCTAGCTAGGGCCGACGCCGTGCGCAGTTTGTACCAAACCGCGCCGTTTCGTACCTTGTCTCTGGACAGGTGGCTGGACCAGCACTCGGGCCATGGGAATCCTTGTCGCGCTGGCCGTCTACACGTAGTCTACCCGCTGTGCAGTCCAAGCCTGTCGTGCACGTCGTCAGCCGCGGTCGCTCTGGGCTTGCGCGCGCGTTGAGCGCCGCCTTGAGGCCCGACGTGATTGTGCACCCCTGGGAGGAATTCCCTCGTTTGAGCGAGATCGGAGTCACGGACACTGTCGTTGCTGATCTCGTCGAGTTTCCGGGCACTGTGGACTCGGACCGACTCCGGGGACTGGTGACTCGCGCCGACCTGTGGTTGGTGGTTGAGAAGGGTGCGCCGTATGCGGAATTCATGCACGTTCTGGTTCGCACGCCGGCCCGGGTTGTAGAACTCAACGCGTCGGAACGCATCGAGGGGTTTCCGCAGCTGGCCAGGCAGTTGACAGCCAAGTTTCAGAGACCACTGCCCGAGGAGATAGCTGAGCTTGTGCTACGCAAGGAGGCAACGCTCCGCTGCGTGGAGGATCTTGTCAACGCAGTGTGTCGTGACCTACCGGGCATTCGGCGTCCCAGGGGCCTAGCCGACAACGCCAGCCTTCGAATGACCGCGTTGAAGCAAAGACTCGAGAACCTAGGCTTCGCTCGCACCGAGCACTTCATCGTAGCCGTGCGGACAATTGCCTACGAGCAGCTCGTAAACGTTTGCCGTCTCCCGGCTCAAGTGGCATGGCGCATCACTGCCCTAGGCGACAAGTCGAACCATCGAAGGGAGCTTTCGAGAGCCCTCCATCACTCATCCACGGCCATGGGCCGTTTGGTTTCGTTCGTTGCGGCGTTACTCCTGGCCGTGTTTGTCGCTTGGTCCTCGAGTTGCACAAAGAAAACTCCGGCAGCCGCGACTCATACCGATTCAATGCACTTGGGTGCGACGGATCCCCGTGACACAATAGTCTCGCTTCCCGTTGTCGGCGCCATTGTTCGCCGGGGCGACCTCGTGCTGACGGTGCGGACTACGGGGCAGGTGCGCGCGGAGCGGCTGGTGCGCCTTAAGGCGGAAGCCCAGGGGACGGTGGACGCGGTGCTGGTGCGACCCGGAGAGCGAGTGCAAAGCGGACAGGTCCTGGTGCGTCTCGACCCGCGTCCTTTCGAGCTGGCCGTACGCGAGGCCCAGGGTGCGTATGATGATGCGCAGGTGCGTCTAAAGGACATCCTAATCGGGGATGACACGGCGGACGCGAGCGCGGTGGCGGTTGAGCGTCGGCTGAACGCGCGGTTGCGGGCAGGGGTAGAGGGGGTTGAGGCTCGCCTTGAGCGCGCCCGGCTCGACAGTGCGCGGGCGACGATCCGGGCGCCGTTCGCCGGTACGGTGGACGAGGTGGCCGCCGTCGTGGGTCAGGGTCTCTCACCCGGAGATAGGATCGCCACCGTCGTCGACCTCAGCTCACTCGTCGTTGAAGCTGCGGTGCTTGAACACGACTTGCCGCTCATCCGTCGCGGGGGGACCGCCGTGGTCTTAATCGCCTCTGCTACCGGGACGTCATATCCCGGAGTCGTAAGGGCGGTGCTGCCGCTCGTGGACACGACGACCCGCGCGGGCCGCGCGCTGGTGCGAGTGCGGACGGGGGATGGAGTGCTGCGGCCGGGGATGTACGCGGACGTGGAACTCGAGGCGACCAGGCTAAGGGACAGAGTGCTCGTGCCGGCGGCGGCGATTATCGAACGGGATGGGCGGCCCTTGGTGTTTCGGTATAGGGGCGGGAGGGCCGAATGGGCGTACGTCACGCCGGGACGGAGCAATGGGCGGGAGACGGAGATCCTGCCGGATTCAGTTACCGGGCAACCCGCGATTGCGTCGGGCGACACCGTTCTGGTCGAGGGGCACCTGACGCTGGTGCACAATGCGCCGGTACGACTGCACGCCAAGGATGGACCGCCAGTCCTCCCATAGGACTGCGCTCGCTCTCGCCTTTTGGATCCTCTTCTCGAGACCGCGAGGAGCTGGGCAGCATCCACCGCCGGGCGGCAGATTCCAAAGGGCTACTTCGTACGACCACCTAGCATTTCGTACTCTTCCGCAGCAATCCGGGCGTAGCTACCCTAATTATTGATAGGCTCAGCGTGCAGTCCACGTGCGGGATTCTCCTTGGGGATCGGAAAGGGATGGACCTGACAGAGTCTTGCTGGCGTATTTCTGACGCGCAGAGCGCAGAGAGTTCTCGTCAGATCGGTGACATCGCCAATGCCAGGGAGGACTGGTTATGAGAACGCGGAAACGTATTCTCGTGGGGATGGTTTGCGTTGTGGCTCTTGGAATAGCCGTGCTCTTAGCCTTTACGCCGAAGACCGGCGGGGCGAAGAACACATGCGCCAACACGGCATGTCACTCCCCTGAGTGGTGCCAGTACTCTACAGGCCTAGTTTGTTCCTTCCCAGGTGGGCCTGGTTCGTGCACAACGGGCCAATGCAGCGGCGGCCCGCCAAAGACGTGATCGCGCCAACGTTTCACGGAACTGCGGAGGCCACGATGCAGATCACCAGATGTACTCTCGGATTCTGTGGTTGCACGTGGAACTCCTGCTGGACTGAGTGAGGGGGGCACACTGCTGCCTGAGTTCGTGCACGATCTCTGAGTGCGAGAAAACGTGACACCGAGTTTCTGTGAGTCTGGGTATCATCTAGAGCTGTACGGAACTTCTGCAACGGAGGGCTGGTTATGAGAACGCGGAAACGAATTCTTGTGGGGATGGCTTGCGTTGTGGCTCTTGGAATGGCCGCGCTCTTAGCCCTTACGCCGAAGACTGGCGGGGCGATGAACACATGCGCTAACACCGCTTGTAATAACCCTTGGTCCTGCGGCTACCAAAATGGCGACGTTTGTTCCTTCCCAAGCGGGCCTAGTTCGTGCACAACGGGCCAATGCAGCGGCGGCCCGCCAAAGACGTGATCGCGCCCACGTTTCACGCAAACTGCAAAGGCCACGATGCAGACCACCAGATGTACTCACGGATTTAGTGGTTGCACCTGACACTTTTGCTAGGCCGAGTAAGGGATCGACCGCGCGATCACTTGAGGGCATTGAGATCGACATTCTATCACACGCTGTTCTACCATTATGAGAGGGGGGGGGTGGCATCATGGTCTCGAAGCGGGTTGTGGCAATCGCACTCGGTGCGTTTGCCACTGTGTGTGGGGCCGCGCTTGCAGGCATGCCGCGCAACGCCGTCGCCCAACCAACGACACTGAGTTGCACCCACACGACATGTTATTCGCCATCGTCGTGCATTTATGGCACGTACAACTGTGCCCTCACGTGCTGCCCGGGTACGTGCACAATCTCTTACTGCGAGAAAACGTGACACCGAGTGTGCGGTGAGTATGGGTATCATCTGCAGCTATGATGCATGGACGTGGTCTGACCCGTGCGACTCCGCGGAGTCGGCGGACATATTCCGCCGACCCGCTCCTCGTTAAGGTTAGGAGACGATGGTTCACGCATCAGTGTTGATCGTCGCTGTGACCGCGCTGCTCCAACAGCCCCCGCAGGTGGTCTTGGGGGAGCGAGTTTTCGCGCTAAGAGCGGACGACGGCAGTTCCCCCGAATCGTTCTCAAATGTGGCAGACGTTGCTATGGACTCGCATGGTAGGTTGTATGTCTTCCACTCCGAGCGCAACGACATCCAAGTAGTCAACTCGACTGGCAGGATCGTAACGACCCTCGGCGGGCCAGGTCGAGGACCCGGCCTCTTCTTTGTCCCAAGGGCCATCGACGTCGACGAAACGGGGCGGGTATACGCCTATGATGTGGGAACACAGCGGGTTTCAATCTACAGGTGGAACGGCGCAACACTGGAGTTGTCGGCGCATGTTCCCGCGGCCGTGGATGCGTCCGATATTTGCGCAATGAAGGGTGTGTTCTACCTTCAAGGTCTCGATGAAGACCGTCTTATCCACGGGTTCGAGTCCAACGGAAAGCGAGTAGACTTCGGCGAGAGCTTCGGTTCCGGGTCCCGTCTGGCGCGGCGCGGTCTGTCCAACGGACTCCTCGGCTGTTTTCCGAAGGCCGGCATGATTCTCGTCGGTTCAAATATGTATCCGGAAATACGTGCGTATCGCCAGGACGGAACTCTAGCATGGGCTAAGCGCTTGGCTCGCTACCTACCTACTTCCGTTCGCGATAATGACGGAAGTGTGACATTCAGCAGCACCCCGGCGGGCGTTCACCTACTCAAGTCGTTGGTCGTCGTTGACGATAGTACGGCAGCGTTACAGCTCGCGTTGACGTCGCCGCAGAATGAGCTCGTCGAACTCGAAACGCGTCTTATAGCCGTGCAAGATGGAGTTGAACTGTCTAAGGAGTCGTCACTGCCGTTAATCGCTGCGACCCGGGCACCGTTGATTTGCACATTCGGTGAGGGTGTGCCATTGACTTTGCTCGTGCATCGATTTTCGGTTACAGGTCATCGGTAGGAGACGTTACCGTATGCGTCACGACGGGGGAACCGGTCAATGTCTTGGTGGCGCGAGTCGTCGTTTGCAGTAGTTGTAGGGCTGGTACTCGGAGCCGCTATAGCCTCGACTTCGATCCATGGGGAGCGGCGTTCCCTTGATCTCACCGCCCGGCAGGGTTTAAGAACCGGCGACGAGATCATTGTGGTGTTCATCGGTGCATCCTTTTGTGGAGGGACGAAGCGCCCAGGCCTCAAAGAAACGGTGCGCGAGATGAACCGGTTGCTAACCGAGAGGGCGCACGCGGTGGGCTACGGATCTGTCACAATCGGCGTTGCGCTTGATTGGTCGATAGAGGAGGGGTTGTCTTTCCTTCGAGAGTTTGGCCCATTTGACGAGATTGCAGTCGGCAGAAACTGGCTCAACGTGGACGCCATACGCTACATCTGGAAAGACCTCCCAGGATCTCCGACCCTTCCGCAAGTCGTCGTCGTGCATCGCCACGTTGACGTCGGAGCGGTAGCCGTCGATGTGGGTGTTGAGCGCCTCCTCGTTCGAAAGCTCGGTGCCGATAGAATCGAGCAATGGGTGAGTGCGGGAGCTGTTCTACCATCATTGGCCGCAACCCGCGAACCCCAATGACACCGGGGCAGGCACCCGAGGCTTCTCGTCTTCTAGATGGCACCATCTTAGTACTGGCTTTATGTGTGGCCATTATGACGGCCATCTTCCTGAGACGCGAGTTCGCTGGTGACGGTAATGCATCAGACGGCAGTTTCCACATCACGCAGGTGCGCAAATGGAATCAGTACGCCGTCGGGAGCGCAGTGACCACGGGGGATGGGACGATCACGATTGTTGAATTCTCCGATTTCCAGTGTCCGTATTGTCGCGCCCTGCATGAGCAACTCGGGGCTCTACGTGATCGGTACCCAGGTCGCGTTACGTGGCTATATCGCCATTTCCCCCTCGAGGCTATTCATCCACACGCGTTTACAGCTGCCATTGCCGCGGAATGTGCGCTTGAACAAGGGCTGTTCTCGCCTTTCCACGACCTCCTCTTCCGCCTTCAGGATTCGATAGGCGTTCTTCCCTGGGAGACATTCGCCAGCCGTTCTGGAGTCAGCGACCTCCGGACCTGGCGATCATGCTTGGCCCAGTTCCGATACTCGGACAAGATTCGTAGCGACATGGCTGCGGGAGCTGAGCTCGGTGTTCGAGGTACGCCGACCTTGCTTGTCAACGCTCGACGTCTCCCGGGCGTGCCCCCTGCGGGAGTCCTTGATAGTATTATTCGATCGGATTTGCGACAGTAGTTAGGGCGCACCTGCTGCCGCTCGTGCGCGCTGGCGTGCGATTCGTTGATGGAGTGCAGGTGGAACGACAGGGAGGTCAGCGTCGAAAGGACGCCGCCTGATCATGCGACCCGATCCACAACTCTTGACGATACCTCCGTGATCCGGCCACTCGTTTGTTCTCTCGCGATGTCTATTGTGCTGGTCCACCGGCAGGCGCCTGCCCAGAACCGTCGGTCGGACTCAGTGCCACCTCAGATCTTCACCTTCACTCTTCCTGACGCGCGCAGCAAGAGTCTCAGTCTTACACGTGTACCAGAGATCGCGATCGGTGATTCATCGCAATGCCAGTTTAACCGCATCGGGGCCCTTTTGGCCCGCCGCGACGGTGGCTTGGTCGTCGCGAACTCGGGCAACGCCGAATTATGCCTCTTCGATCGGGGAGGGCGATTCGTTAAGCGCGTTGGTCGAGCGGGTTCAGGCCCGGACGAGTATCGAGACCTGACTTTCGTAACCAGCGTACCGAGCGATTCGCTGATAGTCTATGACGCGTTCTTGAGACGGTTCTCACTTCTTGCGCCTGATGGTACGTACGTCAGAACAATTCCGGTTACCGCCCCACCTGACGTGTCGGGCTCGGTGACCCTTGTTCTCGGCCTGTCGGATGGAACAGTCCTGGTCGGATTCTCTGAGTTTACAATCGGAGCACCAAGTCCGCACGCCATAGAATTCTCACAGCTTGTGTTCAGGTTCAACACGGCGGGCAGACTTGTGGGACGTCTAGGTCGCTTTCCCGAAAGCGAGCACTTCATTCAAGAAGTGCCACCTCAAATGGGCCGCGTGGCGTACTGGGACCGCGCGTTTGGAAGACGCCTGGCAGTTGCGGCAACCGCCAATGGTTTCTTCGCGGGCGACGGCTCTACCACGAGTGTGCCGCTATTTTCCAATGCGGGTCGTCTTACTGCGTATTACCGGACCAACGAGCCAATGCGCCCCGTTACCATTGCTGACATCGAGGAGTACCGCCGCGGGGAGCTCTCGACGACATCTCTTCCTGGTCGAGCTCTTGAAGAGCGCCGGCTGGCAGAGATGCCGTATCCCAAGGTCTTCCCGGCCTACCGGCGCTTCCTAGCCGATCCCCACGGGCGCATTTGGCTCGAGCGCTACCCTCGTCCGGGGGATGACACTCCACCTGAATGGCTGGTTTGGGATTCCGGTTCTATGCAAGAGCTGCGGCTGAGGATGCCATCGCGATTCCGAGCCCTTGCGGTTTTGACCGGATCTGTCTGCGGAGTGCAGCTGGACGATAACGACGTGGAGTCCATCGCCTGCTACGCGGTCGAACGGTAGACCCCTGGTCGAACCTGCTCTGTGCTTATCGCTGTCGTGCGTTGGTTCGGCAGTGCCGGGCGCCTGCGCTGGTCGGTGCCGCTGGAGCTGCCGGAAGGCGGGGCGCATTGGGCAGGAGTTCCTCCAACGAAACCGGTGGGTGACGGCCTCCACAACCTGCACTCTCGGTCCTTGCAGAGTTTGGCCGGTCCTCCGAGTTTGACAGAGTGTCCATTTCCGCCCTTGCCCTCCGCCGCCCGGTCACCACCGTGGCCGCGACCCTCGCCTTGGTCCTCCTCGGCGCGGTGAGCCTCGGTCGCCTTCCCGTCTCCCTGCTGCCCGACGTCACGCTCCCCATCCTCACGATCCGCACGAACTACCCCGGCGCCGCCGCGCCCGAAGTCTCGCGCTTCGTCGCCGAACCGATCGAAGAGGCAATCGCCGCCTCGCCCGGCCTCGTCGAGCTGCGCTCCGTGAGCCGCAACGGCCAAGCTACGACCACGGCCCGGTTCGCCTGGGGGACGGACATGGCCGCGACGGTGCTCACCGTGCGCGAGCGCCTCGACAATGCCCGCGCCCGTCTCCCCGAGCCCGCCGAGCGACCCACCCTGCTCACCAGCGACCCCGGAGAACGTCCCATTGCCATTCTCGGGGTCACCGGGCCGGGTAACCTGAGGACACTCGCGCGGACCGCCCAGCAGGTGCACGCGCGCCGCCTCGAGCAACTGGACGGCGTGGCGAGCGTGGCCGTGGTCGGCGCCCCGCAAGACGAGATCCGGATCGAGCTGGACCCCGCCAAGCTTCGCGGCCTGGGGCTTGCCCCCGGCGACGTGGCCGAGGCGGTGAAGAACGCCAACGCCGGCGCGCCCGGCGGCACGGTGCGGCGCGGCCAGTTCCGCTTCTCGGTGCGGGCCCTCACCGAGTTCGCGAGCCCCGACGAGATCATCGACACTCCGGTCGGGCCGCCTGGGACGTCCATTCGGTTGGCCGACATCGCAACGGTGAGCCTCGGCAGCGCCGACCCGAAGACCGCCGTGCGCCTAGACGGCGGCGCGGCCCTCGGGCTCGTGGTCTACAAGGACGCGGGGTCGAACACCGTCGCTGTCACCAAGCAACTGTACGGCGCCGTGGATGCGCTGCGGCGCGAGTTCCCCGGCATGCGGCTGACCTTCATCGCCGCTCAGGCAGGATTCGTCACCGACGCGCTCTCGAACCTGGCACAGGAGATCGTTGCCGGCGGGGCGCTGGCCCTGGTCGTGATCCTCCTCTTGATGGGCTCCGTGCGCAGCTCACTCGCCGTGGCCCTCATTATTCCGCTCTCCGTGCTCGTCTCCCTGGTGCTGCTGCAAGCGCTCGACGTCACGATCAACGTCCTCTCCCTGGGCGGGCTGGCGCTCGGCGTCGGGCTGCTGGTGGACAACGCGATCGTCGTGGCCGAAGCCGCGGGTCGGTACCGGGAAAGCGGCGTGGCCACGCTCGAGGCCACCCGACGGGCCGCCGAGGAGGTCTCGGGACCGCTCATCGCCGGCACCCTGACGACGCTGCTGGTGTTCGGGCCCATCGTATTCGTGCGCGGGCTCGCGGCGGCGCTGTTCCGCGACCTCTCCCTGAGTGTCGTCGCGACGGTCGGCGCGTCGCTCATCCTTGCCCTCACCCTGATGCCGGTGATGATCGTAGGCAGGCGCGGGTACGGCGATTCCGATGCCCCCGCGCCTGCACCGTCCGGCTGGTACGGCCGGTTCCTCGCCCGGCTCGCGCCCACCGGACACCGTCTCGCGGAATGGTACGAGCGCGGCATGGAGTGGAGCCTGGCGCGGCCGCGCACCGTGTTCGCGATCGCGGGCGCCACGATCGTCGTCACCGCCTGGATGGCGTGGCGCCTCCCCCGGGAAGTCCTGCCACAAGTGGATGAGGGTGTCGTCGTCGCGGCTTTGAAGCTCCCCGAAGGCACAGCCTTGGAGCAAACCGTCCGCCAGGTTGGGCGAATCGAGGACGTGGCGCGCGGCATCGGCGCGACGAACGTGTATGCCCGCGTGGGCGCCGCGACCGATGAAGAGGTGCTCTCCGGCGCCGACCCCGGCTCAGCCGCCACTGCTCAACTGATCATCCCGGTGCCGCCGGGCGAGCGCGCGGGCCCGTTTGCCGATGCCTTACGGCGCGCCGTGCCCGACCTCGCTGCCGGGGCCCTGGCGCTCGATCTCGCGGGCCAGTCGGAGTTCGGCAGCCTCATCGGGCGCGAGGGCCGTGTGGTCCGGGTAGAGGTCAGCGCGCCTGAGGTGCGAGAGGCCGAGCGCTGGGCGGATGCGGCGCGACAGGCGCTGGGGCGGTTGCCGACGCTGGTGGACGTGCGCGACGCCTACGCCGGGAGCCAGCCGGTGATCGAGATCGGCCTGGAGCGCGACCGGTTGGCCCGCCGCGGTCTGTCGGTCGAGCGTGTAGCCGACGCATTAGCGGGTGGGTTGGGCGGCGTGGCAGCGAGCGAGCTGCGCGAGACCGATCGCCGCACGCCGATCACGGTGCGGCTCGCGGGCAACGCCAACGAAGACCTGAGTGCCGCGCTGGCGACGGTCATCGCCGGGGTACCGGTGGGCCAGCTCGTCACGGTGAAGGAGACCCGGGCGCCGATCGAGGTGGTGCGGGTGAGCCAGCGGCCCGTGACGGTGGTCGAGGCCGTGGCGGAGCGGGGCGGCACCGCGCGCGCGGCCCGGGACGTGGCGCGCGCGCTCGACCGCTTGCCTCGACCCGCAGGGCTCGCCTGGCAGGTCGGTGGCGCCGACATCGAGCAACGGCGCACCGCCAAAGAGCTTAGTGTGGTGGCGCTGCTCTCGATCGCGCTCGTGTTTCTGGTGCTCGCGGGGGAGTTCGGCTCGTTCACGACGCCGCTGCTCGTGATGACTACAGTGCCGCTCGCGGGCGCGGGCGGAGTCATCTTGCTGTGGCTCACCGGCCAGAGCCTCAACGCCGTGTCGCTCATCGGGATGGTGGTGATGATTGGGCTCGCCGACAACGACGCGGTAGTGAAGCTCGACGCCATCCGCCGCTTCCGCGCCCAGGGCCATTCGATCGAGCAGGCGGTGCTCTTGGGTGGGCGCCAGCGGCTGCGGGCCATCGCCATGACCTCGCTCACCACGGTCGCCGGGGTGTTGCCGCTCGCGCTGGGCATCGGGAGCGGGGGCCAGCTGTACCAGCCGCTGGCGGCCGGGGTGATCGGCGGCTCGATTAGCGCGACGTTGGTGACGTTCTTCCTCTTGCCAACAGCCTATGCGGTGATGGAGCGGTGGAAGGAACGACGAGCGCGAGGACGCTCGCGATGATCGGCTGGGCAGCGCAGCGCCCCGCTGTGGTCTGGGCCACCGCGGCGGCCCTGCTGCTCGCGGGCGGTGTCGCCTTCGCTCGGTTGCCCCTCGCCACCAAACCGCAAGTCGAGCTGCCGCGCCTCCAGATCACCGCGCAATGGCCGGGCGCCTCGGCCGAGCTGGTCGAGGCCTACCTCACCGCGCCGATCGAGGCGGCGGTGCAGGGCGTCCGGGGCGTCAGGAAGATCTCCAGTCAGTCGGACGAGGGTACCACTCGACTCACGGTCGATCTCGAACAGCGCGCCAGCGTCCAGCTCACCCGGCTCGCCATCCTCGAGCGCCTGGAGCTGCTGCGTGCGGGCTTCCCCGAGGGCGCGTCGGCGCCGAGCGTTGGCAACTACGTGCCCGAAGCCCTGGCCGAGCAGCCGCTGCTGCGCTACACCCTGTCGGGGCCGTACACCGCAGGCACGATCGAGCGGCTCGCCCGCGAGCGCATCACGCCGCGGCTGGCAGCAGTCGCGGGCGTGGCGGGTGTTGGGGTGAGCGGGGGGGCGGAACTGGGCGTCGCCGTCGCCTATGACGCGGCGCGGCTGCGCCAGCTCGCGATTTCTCCCGATGCGCTCGCGCAGGCGATCGGCGAGGCACGTGTGCGGCGCTCCCTCGGTGAGGAGCACAATGGTGCCTCCCAGCGCCCGGTAGTTCTGCGGGACCGCGGGGCGAGCCTCGCCGCGATGGCCGACTTACCGGTACGTGCCAGCCAGGGGCGCGTATTCCGGCTCGGCGATCTTGCCGCCGTGCGCCTCGAGGAAGACTCGCGCGACCACTTCTACCGGGTGAACGGGGACCCGGCCGTGGGGCTTAGTGTCTCCCGCCTACCTGGCGCCGACGCCATCCGCACCGCCGCCGCGGTGCGACGCACCATGGCGGAGCTGGTGCCTCAGCTCCCGCCAGGGACTAAGATCCGGGTGCAGTCCGACGAGAGCGAAGATCTGGGCCGCCAGCTCGTCAGCCTGCTGCTGCGTGGCACGATTGCCTGCTCCGCCGTGGTGCTGGTACTAGCGCTTGCGCTGCGCAACGCGAAGTCTGTGGCTCTGGTCCTGGCGAGCGCGCTGGTGGCGATCGCCGGCACGGCGCTCGGTCTCTATCTCCTGAGGATTCCCGCCAATCTACTCACGCTCGCGGGCCTCGGCATGGGTATCGGCATCCTCGTCCAGAACGGCGTGGTCGTGGCGGACCGGCTGCGGGCGGCGCCGGATACCCCGGACGGTCGTGCCGAGGCTGGCCGTCGGATCACCCCTGCCGTGCTGGGCGCGACGCTCACCACCGCGGTGGTGCTATTGCCCTTCCTCTACCTCCAAGGCAACGCGCGCGCCGCGTTTACACCGTTCGCGGTGGCCTTCGCCCTCGCACTCGGTTGGTCCATTGTGTCCTCGGTGGTGATGATCCCGGCGCTCGGCGCGGGGCACGGCCTGCGGCGCAGCACGTGGCCGCGGCTGCTGCGGCTCTATGCTCGCTCGCTGGTGATCCTGCTGCGCTGGCGCTGGGCGACGCTGGCCTTGGCGGTCGGGCTGATGGGTTTCGTGGGCCGCCAGTTCATCAACAAGGTGCCGCGCTTTAGTTTCGGCGATTGGTACGGCCAGCGCCCCTACCTCTACGCCTCCCTGACTTTTCCCCGTGGGTCCGACCCAGCCAGCCTCGACCAGGGGATGCGGGAGTTCGAGCAGGTGGTCATCAGACGGACCGGCGTGGAGCAGGTTGTGTCTCAGGGTTGGCGCGATGGAGCCCAAATGCAGGTGACGTTCGCTCGCGGGGCGGACCAGATGCCCATTCCCTACGTATTGCAGGAAGAGCTGACGCAGAGGGCGATCCTCATCGGTGGGGCCACCGTGGCCGTGCAATACCAAGGCCCCGGGTACTACTCGGGCGGCGGGGCTGGCGGCTCGCAGTACCGCATCAAGCTGCTGGGATACTCCTACGGGGGCGTCGAGCGCATCGCGCAGGACCTGAAGCGGCTCTTGGAGCGGATCCCGCGAGTGCGCAACGTGGACGTCAACGCGCAGCGCTTTTGGGGCCAGGAGAAGGCGTTCGCCATCACTCTCGAGCCCGACCGCGCGGCGCTGGCGCGGTATGGGCTCACCGCCCGAGACCTGGCGGGCACCGTCGCGCGCGAGGTGCGCGGGCCGGTCGGGAGCACCGAGCGGCTGGAAATCGACGGCCGGGAGCTGCAAGTGACGATCAAGGCCGCCGGCGCGCGGGAGCGCTCGCTCGACGATCTGCGCGCCGCGCTCGTCCCGAACCGCGCCCACGCCCCCGTGCGACTCGGCGATCTCGCCCGTGTGGACGAGCGGCAGACCCTGGCGCAGATCGACCGCGAGGACCAGCAGTACGTGCGCACCATCAGCTACGAGTTCCGCGGGCCCCCCAAGCTCGGTGATCGGACCCACAAGTCATTCCTCGCCTCCATCGCCGTGCCGCCGGGCTACAGCGTGGGGGACGATTCGTTCTTTACGTGGGGGGAAGACGAGAGCGGCAAGGCTCTATGGCTGGTCTTCACCGCCGGTCTCGTGCTCGTCATCCTGGCGGTCGCAATGGTGTTCGACTCGGTGTGGGCCAGCGTGCAGGTGTTCCTGAGTCTTCCTGTGGCGCTGGCGGGCTCGGCGGCGGCGTTCTGGCTCGCCGGTGCGGCGTTCACGCGTGAGGCCGCGGTGGGGGCGATCCTGGTCGTAGGGCTGGCGGTTAACCAGGCGATCCTGCTCGTGGACGCGGCGCTTGCGCGGCGGCGCGGGGAGCGCCCGGCCGGTCGCCCCCTCACGGGCGCCGACGTCGTGCACGCCGCCCGCGACCGCGCCGGGATGATCTTGCTCGTCACCCTTACCACCTTGGCGAGCGTGCTACCGCTCGCGGTCGGCACGAGCCCCGACGAGCTGTTCGGCGCTATCGCGCTCGCGACGGTGGGAGGCACTGTCGCGGGGACGATCGGGGCATTATGGGTGGTGCCGGTGCTGGTGGTGCGCTGGCGAGTTCCCTGGCGGAGGGCGTGAGCATGCGCATCAACGCACGGAAAACGTGGGTGGTCGTCGCGGCACTGGGGCTAGCAGGGTGCGCGACACGCGATCGGCCGTCCGGCTGGACGGGCACGATCGATACCCTCCGGTCCGGCGCCGTCGTCGTGCACAACGGCTCGACGGGCGTGTGGGGCTCGGCCTCGGCCTGGCATCTCGTTGAGGATCTCCGAATCGGTTCGGCCGATGGTGAGGGGCCGACATCGTTCAATCAGATCGCTGCGCTCACCGTGGATCCTGCCGGGAGGATCTACGTGCTCGAGCGCCAGGCGCAGGAGATCCGAGTATTCGACTCCTCCGGCGCGTTCGTTCGCAGCATCGGGCGGAAGGGTTCCGGTCCCGCCGAGTTCCAGGAGGCGATCGGCATGGCCTGGGACCCCAGAGGGCGGCTGTGGGTGGTCGACCAGCGCAACGTGCGCTACTCGGTGTTCGATACTGCGGGACGCCTCGTGGCCGAACACCCGCGGCCGTTGTCGGGGTTCTTCGCGTGGTCGTGGGATGGTGGCATGGACACCGCAGGCACGCTCTACGAGATGTACGCGATTGTCGGCCCATCGAGGTCTACTGTGCTCCTAGCACTCGATTCGTCCCTGAAGGTCATGGACACACTTCCTCTGCCGAGCTACGACGGGGAGGCCTACAAGATCGAGCGTCCGGGCATGTTCGTGTCCGCCACGGTGCCGTTTACTCCCAGCCTCATTTGGACATTCGATCCGCGCGGCTACATTTGGCTCGGGCGCACAAGTCCCTACCGGATCTGCCAAACGCGGCTGCGGGGTGACACGGTTCGGATCATCGAGCGGGCGTACGAGCCGGTGCCTGTCGCCTCAGAGGAGAAGGACTCCGCGGTGGCCGGTATGAAGTGGTTTACCGACCAGGGCGGGAAGGTGGATCCCTCCCGCATTCCGGACGTCAAGCCCGCATTCGATGGGTTTTTCCTGGACGATCGTGGCCACATCTGGGTGGAGCCTGTCGTGAATGGGGAGCAACCCCGAGGCCTCGACGTTTTCGATCCCGAGGGCCGGTACCTGGGGCGGGTTCGCTCGGGTTTTCGGCTCCTGTTGAGCCCGGCTCCCACCGTTCGCGGTGATCTGTTGTATGCGGTCACCGAAGATGAGAGCGGGATTCCTTACCTTGTGCGCGCACGGATCACCGGAGCGCGGCGGCGAGCCGGTTCACCTCAGCGACCAGCGCCTGACCCGGTCCGGGCTCGGTAAGCCCCTCCACGTTGACCCGCACGTTCTCCACCGCCCCCGCCAACGCCGCCCGCGCCAATGCCTCGGCCACTTTCGTATCGGACCGGGCGTTCGTGTTGCCGATGGTCCCGATTTCCCGGGCCAGGCCGATCAGCCGGTCGGCGCGGCGGGCGGCCTCGAGCGGTGTTTGCGCGGCGCCGAGGAGCGCGGCGTCGATGCGGGCGGCGCGGGTGGGATCGTGCTTCGGCACTTTGTAGGCCTCGCTCACCGCGGCATAGGCGGCGGCATCTTCGTCGACCAGACGGCGCAGGTCGCCGTGCAGCGTCTCGGCCTCGGCAAGGATCGCCTGCGCCCGCGCCTCGACCGCTGCGTAGGCTTTGCGCCCGATGGTCAGGCGCGCCACCATGGCGACCAGGGCCCCCGCCAAGGCGCCGGCCAGCGCCGCCGCGCTGCCGCCCCCCGGGACCGGACTCGCTCCCGCCAGCGCTTCGATCCAGCCGTCCATGGTAGGGCCTTCCGCCGCCCGGATTTTGGCCTCCAGCAGGTGATCCGCGGCGTCGGGCAGCAAGAGGACTGCCGCGCCCGCGCCGAGGATCCCGCGCTCGGGGATGAGACCGACGATCTCACTCTTCAATACGGAGACGCCCCGCGCCGCCGCTGCGGTCTGCACGGCCGCGAAGACGGTGGCCGGCGATGTGACGTCGATGTCGAGCAGGTTCATCGAGACCTGCGCCCGGCCGCTGACGTCGAAACCGCTCGCCTGCACGGCGGGGAGCCCACCGCTCGAGGTGCGAATGTTCTTCGCGATCTCTTTCGCGATGCCGACATCCCCCGAGGCCAGGTAGATGTTGTAGGCGACGAGAAACGGCCGAGCGCCGATCGCCGTCGCGCCGGCGGTGGGATGGATGCGCGTGGGGCCGAAATCGGGCTCGACCACGGGATCAACGCCGATGCGCTCGCGCAGCCCCTCGAACTCGCCCTTGCGGATGTCCGGCAAGCGCTCGCGCTCCGGGCGGGCCGCGGCTTTCGCATACAGGAACACCGGGATCTCGAGCTCGCGCCCGACCCGCTCGGCCAGCCGCTTGGCCAGCGCGACGCAATCCTCCATCGTCACGTCGCGCACCGGAATGAACGGCACCACGTCGGTGGCGCCCATCCGCGGGTGCTCGCCCTGGTGTGTGGTGAGATCGATCCGTTCCCGCGCGACGCGCATCGCCTGGAAGGCAGCTTCGGCCGCGGCTTCGGGCGGCGCCACGAAGGTGAACACGGAGCGGTGGTGCGACGGGTCGGCCTGCACGTCGAGCAGCCGGACGCCTGGCACTGCGGTCAGCGCCGCGCGCAGCGCGTCCAGGATGGCCGGGTCGCGACCTTCCGAGAAGTTGGGGACGCATTCGACGAGCGGTGAGGGCATGTCAGGCGCTTCGCACCAGTTCGATGAGCCACCGGTGCATCTCCTGGTTCCCGGCCACGATCGACCCGTGGCCGAGCACGTCTTCAGCGCCATCGAAGGTGGTGACCAGGCCGCCCGCTTCGCGCACCAGGAGGACGCCTGCGGCCACGTCCCAAGGTGCCAGCGTCTGCTCCCAGAAGGCATCGAGCCGTCCCGCGGCCACGTCGGCGAGATCGAGCGCCGCCGAGCCGGCGCGGCGAATGCCGCTCGCGGCACGGGTGACGGCGGCAAACTGTCGCAGGTAGGCGTCCAGCTTATCGAGCTCGCGAAACGGAAACCCGGTTCCCACGAGTGCGCGCTTGGGATTGTCGACGCTCGAGACGGCCAGGCGCCGCCCGCCCGACCATGCTCCCTGCCCGCGCGCCGCGCGATAGGCCACGTCGCGCGTCACGTCGTGCACCACGCCCACACTCAACACGCCCGATACCAACGCCCCGATCGACACGGCGAATTGCGGGTAACCATGGAGATAGTTGGTCGTTCCGTCGAGCGGGTCCACCAGCCACACGATCTGGGCGCGGCGCGGAGCGTCGGGCGACAACTCCTCGCCCACGACCTCGGAGCCCGGCACGAGGTCGGTCAGCGTCTCGGCGATCAGCTCCTCGGCCTCGCGATCCACCTGCGTGACGAAATCGTGGCGCGTCTTTTCGGTCCACGCCTCGGCATCGGGCCGCCGGGCGCCTCGGATCAGGTTGGCCGCTCGTTCCGCGGCTCGCTCCGCGACGTTGACTAAGTCCTTGAGTGTCTGCACCTTGCGGCTCTTCCCTCCACAGCCTTAGGTTGTGACCCCATGACCCGTGTCTTCAGCGGCATCCAGCCGTCCGGCGAGCTGCACGTCGGGAACTACCTCGGCGCCGTGCAGAACTGGGTCCGTTTGCAGGGCCAGCACGAGTGCGTGTTTTCGATCGTCGATCTGCACGCGATCAGCCAACCCTATGACCCGGCCGAGCTCGCTCCGCGCACCCACGAAATGGCCGTCGGGCTGCTCGCGGCCGGCATCGATCCCGAGCAGGCGATTCTGTTCGTGCAGTCGCACGTCGCCGAACACACCGAGCTCAACTGGATTCTCACGACCGTGACTCCGCTCGGCGAGCTCGAGCGTCAAACACAGTACAAGGACAAGGCGCAGCGCCAGGAAAGCGTGCCGGCCGGGCTCTTGAACTACCCGGTGCTGCAGGCGGCGGACGTGCTCCTCTACCAGGCGAGTCTCGTCCCGGTGGGGGAGGACCAGCTGCAGCACCTCGAGCTGATGCGCGAGATCGCCCGCCGGTGGAATGGGCGCTACGGTGCCGGTTTCTTCCCCGAACCCCAAGCGCAGCTCACGACGGCGAAGCGTGTGCTGGGCCTCGACGGCCAGGCCAAGATGTCCAAGAGTCTCGGCAACACGATCGGCCTGCTCGAGTCGCCGGAGGCGATCTGGGAGAAGCTGCGACCCGCCGCCACCGACCCGGCCCGAAAGACGCGTAAGGATCCCGGCAACCCCGACCTGTGCAACGTGTTCACCATCCACCAGGGGTTCTCCCCCCCGGATGTGCAGGCCACGGTTGCGGTCAATTGCCGCGCCGCCGGCTGGGGATGCCTCGATTGCAAGCGCGTGCTGGCGGACCAAATGATAGCCGCCCTGGCACCGGTCCGCGAGCGAGCCGCCGTGCTGCAGCGCGATCCCGGCCGGGTGCGCGCGCTGCTCAAGCGCGGGGCGGAGCGCGCGCGCGCGATCGCACGCCGCACGATGCACGACGTGCGGCGGCACATGGGCTTCCTCCCGGCAGCCGACTGATGCCCGATTTTCAGAACGTGGCGGAATCGCTGCACCTCGATCTGCTGCTGCAGCTGGTGCTCGCCATGCTGCTGGGCGGCGCCATCGGGATGGAGCGGGAGCTGTCGGGCAAGCCGGCCGGCCTGCGCACTAACATCCTGATCTGCGTCGGCGCGGCGCTGTTTACTGTTCTGTCGTTCAAGCTCGCAGGGGGCCAGGGCGATCCGGGACGTGTGGCGGCTCAGATCCTCACCGGCGTGGGCTTCATCGGGGCCGGCACCATCCTGCACACGCGCGGCTCGGTCACCGGACTCACGAGTGCGGCCACGATCTGGATCGTGTCGGCGATCGGGATGGCGGTGGGAACCGGGGCCTACCTCGAAGCGGTCGGCACCACCCTGCTCGTCATGGTCGTCCTGGCCGGATTGGGTTTCGTCGAGCGCTTCATCGCCCGGCGAGCCACGCAGAGCCGGCTCACGATCCACGCCTCGCCGGTCGCGGGCGCGCTCGAGGATCTGGAGACGCTGGTGCGCCGCACCGGCCTCGACCTGCTCCGGGTGGAATCGCGTCGCGAAAACGTCGACCTCGTGATCGAGTTCGAGCTGCGCGGCCCCAAGCGCCTGCACGACCAGGCACGGAACGCGGTCCTGCACCATCCGAGCGTCCGCGCCGTCTCGACCGGAGAGTGACGCGCCGCCTCGTTCTCGATCTTCGGGCGCAGCGGCCCGTCTGGCGCATTCCGCCCGACGTCGTCGCCACGCTGCGGCGCGCGCTGGGTGAGGGGTGGGAGCTGATCGAAATCGAAGCCCCGGTGTCTTCCGACGGCGATGGGGGGTCGGGCTCCGCCGAGGCCGTGGCGGCGGCGCGTGGGGCCGAGGTCTACGTCGGGTTCGGCGTGCCGCCGGGCGTGGTGGCGGGGGGGCGCGAGACTCTGCGCTGGGTGCACAGCGGCACGGCGGGGGTTGGCGCGATTCTGGCCGCTCTGCGGGGGAGCGGCATCCGGCTCACCAACTCGGCCGGTGTGCACGCCGAGCCGATCGCCGACTGGGTGCTGACGGCGCTGGCCTACTTCGCGAAAGGCCTCGATCACGTGACCCGCGCCCAAGCCGACAAACGCTGGATTCAGGGGAGTTTCGGCGACCGTACCATCGGGGTCCGGGAGTTGGCCGACATCCGCGTCGGGATCCTGGGGTTGGGTGGAATCGGCTCGGCTGTCGCGCGCCGCGCGTTGGCGCTGGGCATGCGGGTCGCCGGGGTCCGTCGCCGACCCGAGCAGGGTGGCCCGGCGGGCGTCGCGTGGGTCGGCGGCCGCACCGATCTGCCGCGGCTGGCCGCCGAGAGCGATGCGCTGGTGATCACCGCGCCCCGCACGACCGAAACAGACACTGCCGTCGGACGCGAAGTCCTGTCGCGGTTGCCCGCCGGCGCGGTGGTCGTCAACGTGTCGCGCGGGGCGTTGCTCGACGAGCAGGCGCTGCTCGAGCGGCTCGATGCCGGCGCCTTGCGCGGCGCCGCGCTCGACGTCTTCGCCACCGAGCCGCTCCCGCCCGAACATCCGTTCTGGTCGCATCCGCGGGTGCTCGTCAGCCCGCACGTCAGCCCGGTGACCGAGCGGTTCTGGGAGCGGGAGGCCGGACTCATTCTGGAGAACATCCGGCGCTATCTTGCAGGGTCGTCGCTCGTGAACCAGGTGGACCTGGACGCGGGGTACTAATGGAAAAGATCATCAAGGCCGCGGTGGATCGGGGCGCGTCGGACCTGCACATCAAGGCCGGAGACGTGTTCCGGGCCCGCATCAACGGGCGGCTGGTGCCGCTCACGAAGCAGCGGCTCACCCCCGAACAAACCAAGGCGATCGCGAAGCAGCTGATCCCCACCGAAGAAGACCGGGGGCGCATCGACAAGATCCGGGACTACGACTGCTCCTGGGGGATGCCGGGGATCGGCCGTTTCCGGGTGAACATCCTGCGGCAGCGCTCTTCGTTCATGATCGTGATGCGGGTTATCCCGTTCGACGTCCCCACGTTCGAGTCGTTGAGGTTGCCGGCGGCGCTGGCGCAGGTGGCGACCGGGGAGCGTGGCATGGTGCTGGTGACGGGCGTGACCGGGTCGGGGAAGACCTCGACCATGGCCGCGATCGTGCATCACATCAATCAGACGCAGTACAAGCACGTGTTGACGCTCGAGAGCCCGATCGAGTTCCTGCATCGCGACATCAACTGCTCCATCACCCAGCGGGAGATCGGCACCGACACCGATGACTTCCGCATGGGCCTTCGCGCCGCGCTGCGGCAGGATCCCGATGTGGTCCTGATCGGGGAAATGCGCGACGCCGAAGCGATCGATACCGCGATGAAGGCGGCCGAAACCGGGCACTTGCTGATCTCGACCCTGCACACGGCCGACGCGGTCAGCACGGTCAACCGCATCATCGCCATGTTCCCTTCGGACGAGCAGGGGATCGCCCGGTTGCGGCTCGCCGAGGCGCTGCAGGCGGTCGTGTCGCAGCGGCTGCTGCCGCGGGCCGACGGCAAGGGACGGGCGGCCGCGCTGGAGATCCTGCTCTGCACCGCCACGGCGCGGGACATGATCCGCGACGCGGACCGCACCCCGGAGCTGCACGAGTACATGAGGGATTCCCGCGAGCAGTACGGCATGCAGACCTTCGACCAGCATCTCATGGAACTGGTGAGCGAAGGTGTCGTGACCTACGAGACCGCGGCGACGGCGTCCTCGAACCCCGCCGACTTCGAGCTGCAGATGCGGACGTTGCGCCGTCGCACCATGGCGGCGCAGGCCCCGGTCGTCGAGCCGACTCCCGCTGCCGCCGAGCCGGATCGACCGGCCGGGTTCTCGGACGACCTGAGCTCGATGCTGCCGGGCGAATGACCGGCCGTACGCTAGGCGGGATCTTCGCCCCGGTCACGACGCCGTTCGAGCCGGCGACGGGCGAGCTCGCGCTGTCGCACGCCGTCCACAACGCGCGGCGCCTGCTCGCCGACGGTCTGGACGGCGTCGTCGTCGCCGGCACGACGGGCGAGGCCGCGCTGCTCGAGCCGGACGAGCACCGGCGGCTCATCGCCGCGGTGCGCGCGACGGTACCCCGGGATCGCTGGCTCATGGCGGGAACGGGGGCGGAATCCACCCGGGCCGCCGTGGCGCTGGCCCGCGCGGCCGCGGCGGAAGGGGTGGACGCGGTGTTGGTCAGACCACCGAGCTACTACCACGCCGCCCACACCGCCGACAGTCTCGGGGCCTACTACACGGCCGTGGCGGACGCGAGCCCCGTGCCGGTGCTCGTCTACAACGTCCCCAAACACACCCACCTCCCGGTGCCACCGGAGCTGTTGAGCCGGCTGGCGGCGCACGGCAACATCGTGGGGGCGAAGGATTCGTCGGGTGATCTGCACAACCTCCGCGCGTATCGCGCCGCGGTCCCCAGGTGGGCGATGTTCGTGGGCTCGGGCTCCTTGCTGGTCCCGGCGCTCGAGGCGGGGTGCGTGGGCGGTATCGTGGGCGTGGCCTGCTTCGCTGCGGCCAGGTCTGCCGAGCTGCTCGCCGCGTTTCGCGCCGGGAACCTCGGCCGGGCCGAGACGCTCCAGCGACGTCTCGCCGCGCTCGACAAGGAAATCGTCGCCCGCGGTCCCGCGGCCATCAAGGCCGCGATGGACGCCGTGGGGTTGTATGGCGGACCGGTGCGGGATCCGCTCGCCCCGCTCGCGGCCCCGGATCGGGAGCGCATCGGACAGCTGCTGGCGGCGTGACCGACCAACGCGCGCTGCTGGCCGAGCTCGCCGCGCCGCGCCTGGTGGGAACGTCCCAGCACGCACGGGTCCGGGACCTCCTGAGGCGGGAGCTCACCCGCCGCGGGCTGGTCGTGCTGGAGCATCGCTTCCGCGCCGCGCCGCGCTTCCCGTTGTGGGGGGTGCGTCCCGCCGAAGGCGTCAACTTGATCGCCGTGCGGCCTCACACCCGCGTCACGACCTGGCTTGCGGCGCACTACGATTCGAAAGGCCAGCCGATGTCGATGGCGATGCGTCTGCTGCTGGCGGCCGGCGTCGCCCTCGCCGTACTCGCCGCTCCATTCGGTATCTGGCTCCCGGCAGCGGCCGGGGTCGTGCTGTTCTTGTCGTTGAACCGGATCACCGATCGCTCGCCCGGCGCGCTCGACAACGCGAGCGGGGTGCTCACCGTCCTGGCCGTCCTGGACGGGCTCCCGCCGAGCGCGGCGGTGGGCGCGTTACTGCTGGACGCCGAGGAGCTGGGGTTGGTGGGCGCGCGAGCCCTGGCGCGCGAGCGGGCCAACCTCCTGGACGGTACGGCGGTGATCAATTTCGACGGGGTGGACGATCGCGGCGGGGTGACGGCGCTGATGCACCGGTCCGGACCCGTCGCCCAAGGCGTCGCCAGGGCCCTCGGCGCCGGCGTGTGGCGGAGCCTGCCGGTAGTCGTGGACGGCATGGCGCTGGCGCCCGCCACCCGCGAATGCGTGACCATCATGAAAGGCAACTGGGAAACGATGCGGGTCGTGCACACGACGCGAGATGCTCCTGGCCGCTTGACGCTCCAGGGTGTTGAGGAAGTCGCCGGCGCGGTCGCCGCCATCCTGACCACCGACCACTGACACCCGCTGCGCGTCTGAGCGCCGGTGCGTCTGTCCTAGCCGTCTGACCGTCCAGTCGGTACTTTCTGTCAGAGGATGCCCGCCCCGCCACGTCGGGGCGTTTTTGCTGAGGGGGGGTCGTGTTCGGAGCCAGGGTCCATTGCGTGGTCGTGGTCGGCGCCCAGTGGGGCGACGAGGGGAAGGGCAAAGTTGTGGACGTGCTCGCCGAGCGCGCCGACCTGGTGGTCCGCTATCAGGGCGGCGCCAACGCGGGCCATACCGTGCACACCGCCGCGGGTGAGTTCGTGCTGCATCAGATCCCGTCGGGCATTCTCCGGGGCGCGGTGTGCGTGGTCGGGAACGGCGTCGTCCTCGATCCGGAGACCTTCTTCACCGAGCTGGACGCGCTCTCGTCTCGGGGCATCAAGCTCGAGCACAAGCTGTTCGTATCGGATCGGGCGCACCTGACGCTCCCGCTTCACAAGCTGCTCGACCGGGCGCACGAGCGACGGGAGCGGATCGGGACCACGGGGCGCGGGATCGGACCGACGTACGAAGACAAGTACGGCCGGCGCGGACTGCGGGTGGGCGACTTGCGGCAGCTGGCCCGGGCGCAGGAGCGCGTGACGGAACGGGTGGCTGCGGCCAACCAGATGCTGCAGCTTCTGGGCGCGACAGAGCGGGCCGACGAGGGCGAGCATCGGGAGCTCCTGACCCGGCTGGCACCGCGCCTCTTGCCCCTGGCCGTGGATGCCGGTCGGGTAGTGTACGACGCCTTGCAACGGGGTGATTCCGTCCTGCTGGAGGGCGCACAAGGGGCGTTGCTGGACGTCGATCACGGCACCTACCCGTACGTCACTTCATCCAACACGACGGCGGGCGGTGCGGCGGTCGGCGCCGGGATCGGTCCCACGGCGATCGACGCGGTATTGGGAGTGGTGAAGGCCTACACGACCCGCGTCGGGAATGGCCCGCTGCCGACCGAAGCCGAGCCGGCCACGGCCGAGCGCATCCGCACCCTGGGCGGCGAATTCGGGGCGACGACGGGTCGGCCGCGGCGCTGCGGCTGGTTCGACGCCGTGGTGGTGCGCTACGCCGTTCGCGTCAACGGACTCAGCGGCCTTGCGGTCACCAAGCTCGACGTGCTCGACAGCTTCGCCGAGATCCCAGTGGCCGTGGGCTACCTTCTGGATGGAGAGGCCCTGGACGGCATGCCCGCGGATCTGGAACGCATGGACCGCGTGCAGCCGGTGTACGAGACGCTTCCCGGCTGGAAGAAGCCCACGAGCGAAGTGCGCCGCCTCGCCGATCTGCCGGCCGCCGCCCGGGCCTATCTGGACCGGCTGCAGGACTTGTCGCATGCCCCGATCCGCTACGTGAGCGTGGGCACGCATCGCGATCAGATCATCGAGGTCACATGATTCGCATCATCCGACGGACGCTCATCGTGGTGCTGGTGCTCATCGGAATCGCCATGCTCGGCTTCCGTGTCTGGGTGGGCGCGCTGAACCCGCCGCTCGCCGGTCGCGAGGCGATTCCGGGTCTCGGCGATTCGGTCGTGGTCCTGTGGGATTCGCTGGCCGTGCCCCACGTGATCGCGCGCAGCGATTCAGACCTGTTTGCCACGCTTGGCTACCTGCACGCGCGGGACCGGATGTGGCAGATGGACCTGTTGCGGCACGCAGCGGAAGGGCGCTTGAGTCAGCTGTTCGGCGCCCGCGCCATCGAAACCGACCGCGTCCTGCGCGGCCGCGAGATGGGACGCATCGCGCAGGCCCGCGAACGGCACGTCTCTGCCGCCACGCGGGCCGCCGGCGCCGCGTACGCGCGAGGCGTCAATGCCTGGCGCACCACGGGTCGACGCGCCGTGGAATTCCGGCTGCTCGGGCACACGCCCGAACCCTGGCGCCCGGTGCACTCGCTCGAGATCGGCCTGCTCGAAGCGTGGGAGCTGCGCAGCGACAACGGCGAGATCCAGCACGCCCGCGCGATCGCCAGGCTCGGGGAGACGAAGGCGTCGGACCTGTTCGTCCCCTATCCGGATCGGGCCCCGGTGATCGTGGAGCGCTCGGCCGGTCGCGGACCCGCTGCCTGGCGCTCGTCGTCCGTGGACGCCCACGCTCCTGCTTCCAATTCCTGGGCCTTCGGTCCGGCACACACGCGCTCCGGCAAGCCGATCCTTGAAAATGACCCGCATCTGTCGCTGCAGGTGCCCTCCATCTGGTATCTGGTTGGCGCCCACGCGCCGGGCTACGAAGTCGTGGGGGTGACCATTCCGGGGTTGCCCCCGGTTGTGCTCGGCCATACCGCGAGTCACGGCTGGGGCTTCACCAACGGCATGATCGACGACCTGGACTACGTCCAGGAACGGATCTCGAGCGACACGGCACGCTACCTCACGCCCGCGGGGTGGGAGAATGTCGAGGTCGTGGTGGAGACGCTGCAGGTGAAGAGCCGTGACCCGGTGATCTACCGGCGTCACCGCACGGCGAACGGTCCCCTGGTCGACGCGGGTTGGCGGCCCGATTCCCAGACCGCGTACGCGCTGCGGTGGACGGCGCAGCAACCGTCCGACGAGCTGGCGGCGTTGATCGGCATGGCCCGCGCGACCAACCGCCAGGAGTTCGAGTTGGCCCTGGAGACGTTTCGCTCGCCGGAGCAGAACATCGTGTACGCGGACTCGAGCGGGACGATCGCGTACAACCTCGCCGGGTTCGTTCCCGTGCGGCGCTCCGGCGACGGCTCGCGCCCGGAACCCGGATGGATCCGCGGCGGAGGGTGGGAGCGCGTGCTCAGCACGGCCGAGCTGCCGCGGTCCGTCAACCCGCCGAGCGGCTACATCGTCACGGCGAACAACCGCATTGTGGGCGACGCGTTCCCGCACCCGATTCGCGCGGACTACGACCTCCCCTATCGGGCGGAACGGATATGGGAGATGGTGCGCCGTGATACGGCGGCGACGGCGGCCATGGTGGCACGCGAGCAGGTGGACGAGGTGAGCGTGTTCCTGCGGCGCATTGCCCCGATCGCCGCAACTGCGCTCGAGGCGGGATCGCATCAGCCTCTGGCGGAGCAGGTCCGTCGTTGGAATGGCGAGATGGCCGCCGACCGCATCGAGCCGACCCTCGTCTGGTCCTGGTACCGCGAGCTGCAGGCGCTCACCTACGACGACGAATCTCCCGATTTCCGTCCATCCGCCCCGCTGCACCGCTGGATCCTGGCGGGCGAGAGCCCCTGGTTCGACGATCAGCGCACCGCCGAGCCTGAGGACCTGGCGGCACTGGCGAGGCGCGCGATGGACCGTGTGCTCGCCCGCGGCGCGCCGCGGCGGTGGGGCGAGGTGCACACACACACGCAGGAGCACCCGCTCGGGGGCATCCCGGTGCTGGGGTGGCTCATGGGGTTCAACGTGGGCCCAGTGCGTCTCGGCGGCGGCAACCAGACCGTGAACGTATGCCCGTCGAGCGAGTTCGCCCCGCCGTATCGCTGCACCTGGGGGCCATCGATGCGGCATGTGGTTGATTTCGGTGACGTCGATGGGACGGGCGGATTCATCCTGCCCACGGGACAATCGGGCAATCCGCAGTCCCGGCACTACCGCGACCAGACGGCGCGTTGGATCCGTGGTGATCTGTGGGTCCTGCCTGTGAACGTGAATCGCGTCCGTGCAACCGATACCCTGGTGTTGTTCGCGGCTGAGAGCCGCGTCTCGGCTGATCTGTCACCGAGGGTGACTCGCACCGTCGCTTCACGCGACAGAGAGCCGAGTCGCGGTTCTCAGCCGCGACAGCGCTAGCGGGAAACACAACGCCCCCCGAGGGTTCCCCGAGGGGCTGGCCGGCCGCCCGAATCGAGCGCCCGTGTCCGACGCGAACGAACCGGCCTGCCGGGGTATCTGGCAAGCCCGGGTCCCAACATCTAAACCACACAAGGACAACCAATTCACCATCGGTCCGTTGAGCGGAAGCCACGGCGTTTCCCCCGATCATTAGGCAGGATGCGACTCGTGGCGCAAGCCAGGCACCACCCCTACCGTTGGTCCCACGCATGTCCCAAACCGTGCTCGTCGCACCGGCTGCTTTCAAAGGAACCATCGGGCCGCGCCAGGTCGCAGAGGCGTTGGCCGCGGGGGCGCGCCGCGCGTTGCCGCACGCCATCGTGCTCACCTGTCCGCTGTCGGACGGAGGCGACGGACTGCTCGAGGCCGTGCTTGAGCCGAGCGCGCTGCGCGAATCCGTGCCGGTGACCGGCCCGCTCGGAGTTCCTGTAGATGCGGTGCTGGGATGGATCGACGCCGAGACGGCGATCTTCGAAAGCGCCAGCGCGTGTGGGCTCGCCTTGCTCAGTCCCGATCGACGCAATCCGCTCGCAGCCACGAGCCGTGGCGTAGGCGAGCTGCTGGTGGAAGCCTCGGATCGCGGCGCCAAGAGCGTGATCGTGGGTCTGGGGGGCTCGGCGAGCGTCGACGGCGGGGTGGGAGCCGCGCGCGGCCTGGGGTGGACGTTTCGGGACGTCAACGGCACCGATCTGCCCGAGGGCGGGGGCGCCCTGTCGGCGCTCGCCGATTGGAGCCCGGGGTGGGGCCTGCCGGTGCGCGTGGTGGCGCTCACCGACGTTGGCTCGCCACTGGTCGGCCCGGAGGGCGCCGCGCCGATATTCGCCCCGCAGAAGGGTGCCGGCCCCGAGCACGTGCGGCGGCTCGCCGCCGGGCTGGAGCGGCTTGCATCGGCCTGGAGTGGCCAGGGGCGACCGGACCTTGCGACCATGCCCGGCGGCGGCGCGGCCGGCGGTCTGGGCGCCGGGCTGGTGTTCTTCGCCAAGGCCGAGCTCGTGCCCGGCGCCCCATGGGTGCTGGACCGTGTGGGATTCGACGCAGCGCTCGCCACGGCCGATTTCGTGATCACGGCGGAGGGGACCTTCGATCGCACGTCGCGGCTCGGCAAGGCCACCGGCGAGGTGCTGCGTCGCGCGCGGGACGCTCGCAAGCGCGCGGCGATCGTCGCGGGTCGGATCTCCGAAGCGCCCGGAGTGCCCGCGCTGACCGGCGACGGCCGGATACTGGACGCCGGCGGGCTCGTGTCGCTCGGAGAGCGCGCCGTGCGTGAAGCGTTCGGGTTGCCCGGCTCCTGACGCGTTCCTATACTTCCCCGCTCCTATGCCTCCTGCCGACAACGTGATGGACAAGCTCGTGTCGCTCGCCAAGCGACGTGGTTTCGTCTTCCAGTCGTCCGAGATCTACGGGGGTCTCGGGTCGGTGTGGGACTACGGCCCGTTGGGCGTCGAGCTGAAAAAGAACGTGAAGGAGCGCTGGTGGCGCTCGATGGTCTACGAGCGGGAGGACATCGAGGGCCTGGACGCGGCGATCCTCATGCACGCCAAGGTGTGGGAGGCCTCCGGCCACGTGTCCGGCTTCACGGATCCGCTGGTTGACTGCAAACAATGCAAGCACCGGTTCCGCGCCGACGACCCGCGGTTGAAGGGGACGCCGGGTCAGCCGGACGCGCACTGCCCGGTGTGCGGCAACAAGGGCACCCTGACGGCGCCGCGCCAGTTCAACCTCATGTTCAAGACGTTCATGGGGCCGGTCGAGGAGTCGGCTGCGGTCGTCTATCTCCGGCCTGAGACGGCCCAGGGCATCTACGTCAACTACCTGAACGTGCTGCAGTCGTCGCGTCAGAAGCCGCCGTTCGGGATCGCCCAGGTCGGCAAGGCGTTTCGCAACGAGATCACGCCGGGGAATTTCACGTTCCGGACCCGCGAGTTCGAGCAGATGGAGATGCAGTTCTTCGTCAAGCCGGAGACCGCGGACGAGTGGTTCGAATTCTGGCGCCACGAACGGATGCGGTGGCACACGGCGCTGGGCGTGCGGCCCGAGAAGCTCCGGTTCCATCAGCATACCAAGGACGAGCTGGCGCACTACGCCACGGACGCCTACGACATCGAGTACGAGTTCCCGTTCGGCTGGCACGAGTTCGAGGGGATTCACAACCGCACCAACTTCGACCTGTCGCGCCACCAGGAGCACAGCGGCAAGAAGCTGGAGTACCTGGACACGGCCACCAACGAGCGCTTCGTGCCGTTCGTGGTGGAAACCTCGGTGGGCGCCGACCGCACGACGCTTGTCCTCCTGTGCGACGCCTATCACGAGGAAGAAGTGGAAGGGGAGAAGCGGGTGGTGATGCGGTTTCACCCCGCGCTGGCCCCCCTGAAGGCGGCGGTGTTTCCGCTCGTGAACAAGGATGGCATGCCCGAGCTGGCGCGGCGCATCTACGACGGCCTGCGCGGCCGCTTCAACGTCTTCTACGACGACGGCGGCTCGATTGGCCGCCGCTACCGCCGCCAGGACGAGGCCGGGACGCCGTTCGGGATCACCATCGACGGCCAGTCCACGCAGGACCAGACCGTCACGGTGCGGGACCGCGATACGCTGCAGCAGGTCCGGGTGGCGGCCGACCGGCTGGTCGAGCATCTGCAGGAGAGGCTCAAGGGGTAGGGTGCGGCTCGACGATTTCCGGGCCATGGTGCAGCGTCTCCAGGGCGACATCCCTACTTCCTTCCAGGGCGGCGTGGTGGAGATCGAGGTCAGCCCCAAGACGATCCCGCATCCGGTGCGCGCCGAGATCTACACGCTGGGCGAATGCATCCCGCTCGAGTGGAGTGGCTCCGGCTCCGACCTTCAGTCCCGCATTGTCCTCTACCATGGATCCTTCCAGGCGCTGGCACGGCTCGAAGACTTCGACTGGCGCGAGGAAGCCTGGGAAACGCTGACGCACGAGCTGCGCCACCATCTCGAGTGGCAGGCGACCGTCGCCAACCTCGAGGCCTACGACTGGGCGGCGGAACAGAACTTCGCCCGTCATGACGGGGAGCCATTCGACCCGGTGTTCTATCGCAACGGGGAAGCGGTCGCCCCGGGCGTCTTCAAGGTCGACGACGACGTGTTCATCGAGAGGGAGCGGGGAGTGGGGAGTGGGGAGCAGCTCGAGCTGACGTGGCACGGGCTACGCTATCGAGTCTCCGTACCCGCCGTCGAACGACGTGCGTGGGTATTTCTGACGCTGGAAGGACTGGGCGAGCCACCGCCGGGCGACGCGGTGCTGGTGCTGCCGGGACGCCGTGGGGCGCTCGAGGCGTTGCGCAGGCCGGCGGCGCCGGTCACGGAAACGGCGACGGTGGTGGCGGTCGATGGGTAGTGCCATCTATCTGCTGACGCGAGATCTGCTGTTTCGATCCAAGCTCGCCGGCATCGCCACCGGGGCGGGCTGGAAGGTCACGCGTGATGCGACCACCTGCGAGCGGGCCGTGGTCGAGCTTGGGGCGACCGGGTGGGAAGATCGACTGCGGGAACTGATCGGTCGGGGCGTGCCCACGGTCGCGTTCGGTCCCCACGTCGACGCGGAGCTGTTGCGGCGCGCGCGCACGATGGGGGCGACGGTGATGCCCAATTCGCAGGTTGAAGAGCGACTACGGGCGATGCTCGCGTCCCCCGAAGAACAGGCGACCCCGGGGGGCTGAGTTGGCAACAGGTTATAATCAAAAGCCAGGAGAGCATCGGAATGGATCCGGGAGGCGTGGACGTCATCGACCTTACCACTCACACGAAAGTGGCGACCGCGCCCGTGCCGCTGCAGCCCACGGGTATCGTCACACTGCGACTGCCATGACCCACACGACGACCGTCACGCTTCCGCCCGCCGAGCTGCTGGCCCGGGTCAAAACGTACTTCGCCGAGCGATTGCCCCATCAGGCGGCGTTCGTCGAAAAGGAAGGCCCGCAGTACGTCGCGCTACGCGGCCAGGGTGGGGAGGAAGTGGTGTTCCACGCGGCGCCGGGCGAGGGTGGCGTGACCCGGGTGCGCGCCTCGACCCTGTTCTTCGACCAGGCGGTGGACCGGTTCCTCGCGACGCTGCCGCTGGCCGGCGCGGTGGAGGTCGCATGACCGCTGTCACGGACCGGTTCGCGGTGCGCGTGATGGTGACCGACGCCTGGGATCAGGTGTTTCTCGCCGTGGGTCCGGACACCACCGTGGCCGAGCTGAAGCGGCAGGCGCTGGTCCGTGCGTTGAAGCGGAGCGACCTGCCCGCCACCGACTACGTGGTGAAATTCCGCGGCGCGGCGGTCGGCGACGAATCCACCACGTTGAGCGTGCTGGGCGCCGGCGCCAACGCGCCGTTCATCGTGCTGCCGGCCCGGCGGCGCCCGGTGCGATGAAGACCCCCGGTCGTCCGCTCGCGACGTTCGCCGTGGGGTTCCTGCTGCTCGACGCCATGCTGCTGGTGTGGGTCGGCGTGGAGCTCAAGCGCCCGGGTATCCTCTGGGGCGGGATCGTGTGCGCCGGGGCGGCCGCCGCCGTCGTCCTAGTGTGGCGTCGCTATCGGCACACGCTCGGGGATCTGGACGAGCGACGGCGCGAGATGAAAGCCGAAGCCGAGTCCCTGCGCCAGCTCCTGAAAGCGCAACACTACCACAACTGACCATCGTCACTTTCCACCCGGCCACGCGGCTCCATCAGGCGCCGGCCGGGCACCCGGAGCGACCCCAGCGCATCGAGACGGTGCTCGAGTCGCTGCGCACTCCCGCGTTGGCTCCGATCGTGTCATGGGTCCAGGCGGCCCCGGCGGATCGCTCCGCGTTGGAGCGGGTCCATCCGCCCCACCATCTTGACGCCCTCGAGGCGCTGGCCGCCTCCGGTGGCGGCGCGATCGATCCCGACACCCACGTCGGCCCCCGCAGCTGGGAAGCGATCCTGGCTTCGGCGGGCGTGGCGCTGCGGGCCGTCACCGAAGTCGTTCACGGCGGCACGGCCTTCGCGGCAACGCGCCCCCCGGGACACCATGCCCTGGCCGAGCGCGCCATGGGTTTCTGCTTCGTGAACAATGCCGTGGTGGCCGCGCGGCACGCCCAGGCGCTGGGCGCGGCGCGGGTGCTCATCGTCGACTGGGACGTGCACCACGGGAACGGCACGCAGGCGCTGGTCGAGGCGGACGCATCCATCCGCTACGTTTCGTTGCACCAATTTCCCTGGTATCCGGGCACCGGCGCCGCCACCGAGCGCGGCGTGGGCAACGTGTTCAACGTGCCGCGGCCGCCGGGGCTGCCGCGGTTCCGGTATGTGCGGGACTTGCTCGCGGGCGTGGACGCCGCCCTCTCGGGCTGGGTGCCCGACCTGCTGCTCGTGTCCGCGGGATTCGATTCGCTGGCGGGCGATCCTCTGGGAGGATTCCCAATGGAGCCGGAGGACATCACGACCTGGACGACCGAGCTGCGGTCGCGACTGCCGGGGTGCCCGGTCGTCGCGGTGTTGGAAGGAGGCTACCGGCTCGACCGGCTCGCCGCCGGCGTCACGGCGCTGGTGCGCGCCCTGGCCTGAGCAGCCCCAGGAGACCTTCGTCGAACTTCAGCCCGAACCGCACGTAAACGCCCTGGTCCGTGTAATTCTCGCCCACCAGGTCACGATCCCGGAACCCGAACAAGTTGTACCCGAGCGCCACGCGCAGGTCGGTGCGCAGCGTGCGCCCGACCTCGAGCCCGATACCGTACTGTGAGCGACCCTGACCCAGGGTGACGAGGGCGCGGCTACTCACCCCGATGTCCCACTGCGCGTTGAGGTCACGTACCGCCCGGATATCGAGCAGCTCGGCGTGCGTCTGCACGACGCCGCCCGGCGCCCATTCCGAGGCCAGTTTCAGGGCCAGCTCGCCGGAGAAGGTCCAGGCCGACATGGGCTGGTAATTGACGTGGCTCGAGAATACGTGCGCCCCATCCCGCGTGCCTGCGCCGGTGGGCGAGCCGGCGCGGTCGTACTTGTGCTCGTAGCGGGCCAGGAGACTCCACCGGTTCTGGTCGGTCTGGCGGAAGGCGAGGCCGATCTGCGTCCGCTCGTGCAGCTCGTCCGAGGGCAGGGCGCTGAACACGCTGCGACCGAGGGCGGTCCAGTCACGACCGAGCTTGCGACCGTAGCCCAGCGAGGCCAGCCAGTTGTCTCCGGTCGGGGCGGTGCGGTACTCGAGCCGGGCCGAGCCGCGCCACAGCGGGCCCTCGGTGTACTCGATCGCTCCGGTGATCGCCGTGGCCTCGCCGCTGCCCGCGCCCGCCAGCGGGCTGATCCGCTCGAGTGAGGTGTTCAGCTTGAGCCCCGGCGCCAGCGTCCATCGATTGCGCAGCCCGATCGCCGCCTCGGCTTCCCGACCGCTGATCACGTCACGGGCGCGGTACTCCGTGAACACGGATCCGTTACGCAGGTAGTCGGCGTCGATCCCGATGACGGTCGTGTTCCGCCGCTGCGAGCCATTCAGGTCGTACGGTCCGGTGAGCGACGAGATCAGCTCGTGGCGCGCGTACACCCGCGCGCGCTGCGCGAAGCGGTAGTCGCCGCCGATCAGAGCGCGATGCGCGTCGCCGGCGGAGAGGGACTGCTCGTATTCACCGAACACGGCGGCGCGCGGCGCGACCTGGCCGGTGAGCCGGAAGTGGATGCTGTTCGTTTCGGAGGCGCTGGTGTTCAGCTCGGCGTGGCGGACGCCCAGCTCGGCGCGCAGGCGGCTGGTGATCTCGCGCTCGACACCGACGTCGATGCCGATCCGCCGCGCGTGCGTGACCAGATCCTCGCTGCGCAGCGCCTCGGCCAGGACCCGGGTGCGGCGGTCGAGGAGGCCCGAGCCGCGCAGCCCCAGCTCGCGCCGACCGCGCCCCAGCGCCGAGGACGGATTGGCGAAGCCGGCTTCGGCTTCCAGACCGTACAGGCGGGCTTCCCACCGCTCCGCGAAGTGGCGCAGCTCGAAGCGGAACGCGTCGCCCGATGCCGCGCTGGCTGAGTCGGCGTGCGCGATCTCCACCAGAGCGTAGGTCCGCTCGCCGAAGCGGATCGTCGTGTTGGCCGACACCAGGCTCCGGGCGCCCAGCGGATTGTCGTCGTGGACGGCCGAGCCGCCAAACTCGAGCCGGTCCGTGGCTCTGACCTGCGCGTCGGCGCCGAACGTCCAGAACGGCGTGCCGCCCTGGTCGACTTCGTAGCTGACCCGAATCGAGATCGGGTTCAGGTTCTGGTCCACGCTCGGCACGGGCGCCTTGAGCAGCAACCGGCCGGTGAACGGCTCGATCGTGTAGTCGGCGAACCGGGTCAGCCGCTCGGCCTTCAGGATCACCGCCGGCTGGTTGCGGTCGCGCGTGATGATCTCCACCCGCTCGCTGTTGGTGAGCCCACTCTTCTGGCTCAACACGAACGGGCCGGACGTCCCGCGCCCCGGGAACTCGTCGATCACCTGTGACTCGTGCCCGCGGCTGGCGAACAGGTTCGCCTGGGATCGCCGGTTCTCGAAGTGCTGCAGCGCGCCGTTCAGACTGCGCGCATACGCTCCCAGCATCCGGACTTCGGTCGCCGGCATGGTGCCGTAGTCGCCGAACAGGAAGTAGGACCGGGCCTTCTCCACTCTCAGGTAGAGCCGGCTCGTGGACTGGGCGTCGAACTCCTTGACCGACGCGTCGCCATACACCGGGTAGAACTCCTCCGGCCGGATGTCGCGAAACAGCCGCGCCCGCGGGTCGCGCTCGGTGTCCAGCCGCAGGTCGATCACGAACTCGGGCCCGATGGTGCCCTTCACAAACACGGCGGCCCGGGTTCCCGCGTGGATGCGGTCGGTGGCGTTCTTGAGCGAGAGGGCGCGCAGCTCGTCTTCGAACCGGTCGCGGACGCGGTCCGCCGGCAGCGACCACGAGCGCAGGTCGACCCGGCCTTCGACGACGCCCGCCGCCAGGAGCGGCCGGTGCGCCGGCACGAAGGCAAGCGTGGCCGAGCCGCTGAGGCCGTTCGCGCTGACCCGCAGCTGCGCCCGGCCCGCCTGGCCGGCCGCAACCAGGGAGAGGTTGCGGGCGCCGCCGGTGATCGTCGTCTGCACGCCGGGCGCCACCGCGTCCTCGTCGTCCACCTGCCAGCGCCCGGCGCCCGCCTCGAGGGTCACGACGGTGCGATCGGTGAGCGGGGCGCCCTGGCCGTCGAGCAGCCGGATCGCCACCGGCACAATGGTCTGCCCGTCCGCCGGAACGGCGCCCAGGGGCACCTGGACGGACACCACGCCGCGCCGGCCGATCGCCAGCGTCGGGACCAGCTCGGCGTCGGGCAGCGCGGGCGTGTTGGAGTTGTCGTTCGTGAGCGTCCGGGCCGGCAGCACCCCGCTGTACACTTCGCCCGAGGAGTCGCGCGTGTACTCGGCTGCGCCCGGGGCAAAGGCGCCGACGCTCGGCTGCTCCGCCGGACGCAATCCGATGGCCCCCTGCATGGTGTCCGGCCGGGCGCCGGTCGGCGTCACCGCGAAGGCGCCGGCCAGGGAAAAATCGACGCGGTGCAGCTCGCCGCGCTGCACGTCCACGAAGTGACTGGCCGCGTTACCGGCCTGGCGGTTCGACACGAGCACGAGACTCGACCCTTCCGGCAGGGACGTGCCGTCCACCTTCACGATGTGCAGCCGGGGCGTGACCCCGTAGAAGCTGTACTTGCCTTCGAGATCGGTGACCGTCGAGGTGCCGTCCTCCATGTAGACCCGCACGCCCGGGACGCCTGCACCCGAGTTCTGGACGTACACCTTGCCGAGGATCAGGCCCTCGTCGGTGAACACGCCGCCGATGAGCCGCACCTTCACGGCCGCCTCGTTCGACTGCGCGGGTCCGAGCGGCGACCGCGCCAGGGCGCGGTTGATGCCGTCTCCCGTCCCGGCGCCGGGCAGGACGCGCACGCGATAGGTCAGCGTGGTCTGCGAGGCCGGCGCGAGCGTGTCGAGCGTGAAGGCGAGCTGCGGACCGTGGCCGCCGCTCGGATCGGCGACCGGCACGCCATCGCGCCGCGTCGTGCCCGTGACGTAGGAGAAGCCGGCCGGCAGGCGATCGTCGACCGTGACGTCGGGTGCGGGCGACACGCCCGTATTGCGCACCCGGATCGTGTACTCGAGCTGATCGCCGATCTCGACCTCGGTGCGCGACGCCTCCTTCTCGATGGTCAGGGAGGCGACCGCAACGACGACGGTCGGGGAATCGAGAGCGCTGTTGTCCGCCGACGAGGTATCGCCTGGCGTCGCCACGACGGCGCCGTTGGTTACCTGCGGTACCGCTGCGAACCCGACGCTGACCGTGAGCGTGACCAGGCTCGAATCGCCGGCCGCCAGCGGACCAGGGTTGTCGCAGGTCACGATCGCGCCGGCGGCGGAACAGTTCCAGCCGGCGCCCGTGCCGGAGACGAACCCGAGACCCTGGGGCAACGTGTCGGTGAGGGTGATCGCCCCGATCGTCGCCGCCGTGCCCTGGTTGGTCACCGCCAGCGTGTAGACGCCG
This sequence comes from uncultured Gemmatimonadaceae bacterium, assembly GCA_964596925.1. GTDB lineage: Bacteria > Gemmatimonadota > Gemmatimonadetes > Gemmatimonadales > GWC2-71-9 > DASTHG01. Next base: position 850,740 of record CAZQWQ010000072.1, read on the forward strand.
GTTTGGTTGACCGAGAAGACGCCGGTATGCCGCTTGGCGAGGGCCAGGTCGACCGCGATGATCGCGGTGGGATCGATGGCCCGGTCGTTGGCCGCGTTCACGTCGCCCGCCGCCTGGACGCGGGCGACGTTCGTCACCGTCGCGGCGGCCCCGGGTTGCACGGAGACCGTCAGGGCGACGGAGCTCGCCGCGCTGGCCGGGAGCGGCGCCGAGTTGGTGCACGTGACCGCCTGCCCGGCGGGCGAGCAGCTCCAGCCCGCGCCGCTCGCGGCGCTGAAGGCCAGGCCGGCCGGCAGCGAATCGAGCACCGTCAGCGTGCCGCTCGTGGCTGCCGTGCCCATGTTCGTCACGGTGATCGTGTAGAAGCCGGTGCTGCCCAGCGTGAAGGCGCCGGCGTGAGACTTGGTGACCTGCACGTCGACTGCGTTTACGGTCGTGACGTCGGTGGCGCTGTTGTTCGCCGCGACCGGGTCGACCGCGCCCACCGGGGCCGTGACCGTGGCCGTATTGGTGAGCGCCCCGCTCGTCTGCGCCACGGTGCCGGTGACGGAGAAGATCGCGGTCCCGCCCACCGAGAGGTCGACCGTCGTCGCGACGCTGCCCGTGCCCCCGCCCGATCCGCAGCTTCCGGCGGCAGCGACGCAGGTCCAGCTGACCCCCGTGAGCTGCGCGGGAATCGGGTCGTCCACGGCGCCACCCGTCACCGCGCTCGGGCCGGCGTTCGAGACGACGATGGTGTAGGTCACGAGGCTGGCCGGGGTCACGGTCGTCAGTCCGTCGGTCTTGGTGATCCCGAGGTCCGCCATCGGCGTGACGGTGGCGGAAGCGCTCTGACTGTTGTTGGCGGCGACGGGATCCGCCGTGCCGGCGCTGATCGTGGCCGTGTTGATGAGCGGGCTTGGCCCGGTGTAGTCCGGTGGGACGGCATAGGTCACCATTACGGCCACGCTCGCGCCCACCGCCATCGTGCCCAGGGCGCACGGGAAGCCGCCGCTGCACGGCGCCGAGGCGGAAACGAACGTGAGACCGGCCGGCGTCGGATCGGCGAGCGAGGCGCCGGCGGCGTCATCGGGTCCGGCGTTCGCCACCGTCAGCGAGTAGGAGATGCTCGTCCCCGGGACCACGCCGGCCGGCCCCGACTTGATGACGGAGAGATCGGCGCTGGGCTGGGCGACGGCGGTCGAGGCGGAGGCCTGATTGTCGGCGCCGTTCGGATCGGCCGTGGCGGCGCTGACGGTCGCCGTGTTCACGACCGGGTCGGGCCCGGCGTATCCGAGCGGGGCCTGGTAGGTCACCGTGATGTTGACCGTCGCACCCACTGCCATGGTCCCGAGCGCGCACGGGAATCCCGAGGCGCACGGAGCGGAGGCCGAGACGAACGTGAGACCGGGGGGCGTGGGATCGGTCAGTGAGACGCCCGCGGCATCGCTCGGTCCCGTGTTCGTGACGGTGACCGCATACACCGCGTTAATTCCAAGCGTGACGCTCGCGGGACCGGTCTTCGTCACACCCAGGTCGGCGGACGGCGCCGACAACGCCGTGGAGACCGTCGCGCTGTTGTTGCCGGGCGCCCCGTCGGCGGTCGTCGCGGTGACGGTCGCGGTATTCACGATCGGATCCGGGCCCGCATACCCCGCCGGCACCAGGTAGGTGGCCGTGATGGTGCGATTCGCTCCGGCGGGCAGGACGCCCAGCGCGCAGGGGAAGGCGGTCGTGCAGGCGCCCGTCGTTGAGACGAAAGACAATCCGGCGGGCGTCGGGTGGTCGACCGAAACGCCCGTCGCGTCGCTCGGCCCGTTGTTCGTCACCTGGATCGTCAGCAGGATCGTCTGGCCGGGCGTCACGCTGGCGGGACCGGAGCTCGTGATCGCGAGGTCCGCGGAGGCGGAGACGGCGATCTGGGCGCTGGCGCTGTTGTTGCCGACGACCGGATCGGACGTGGGAGACGACACCGTCGCCGCGTCGACGATCGGATTCGCGCCGCCGTAGCCGCCCGGCATGAGGTAGGTCGCGGTGACCGCGCGCACCCCCCCGGCGGGAATCGCTCCGAGCGCGCAGGGGAACGCGGTGGTGCACGCCCCGGCGTTGGAGACGAACGTCAACCCGGCGGGCGTCGGGTTGGCGAGCGACACGCTGGCCGCATCGGACGGGCCGGAGTTGGTGACGGTGATCGTGACCGCCAGCGTCTGCCCGGCGAGCACCGAGGCCGGAGCGGCGAGCGTCACCTCGAGATCGGCGCTTGCCACGGCGAGCGGCACCGATACCGTCGCGGCGTTGTCGGCGGGCACCGGATCGTTGGTCACCGCCGACACCGAAGCCGTATTGAGGATCGGATCCGGCGTCGAGTAGCCGGACGGCACCAGATAGGTCGCCGTGATCGTGCTCGTCTGTCCGAGGAGGACGGTGCCGATGGCGCACGGGAACGTGCCGGTGCATGCGCCGGTCGTGGAGACGAACGTCAGTCCCACGGGGGTCGGGTTGGCGACGCTCACGGCCTGCGCGTCCGAGGGCCCGTTGTTGGTCACCGCAATCGTGAATACCGCATTCGTGCCGGGCGTCGCGCTTGCCGGGCCCGTCATCGTGAGCGCCACGTCCGCGGTTCCGGTGGCCACGGGCGTGGAGGCGAACGTCGCGTTATTGCCGGCGGCGGCGTCGGCGGTCGTGGCGGTCACCGAAACCGCGTTGATGATCGGGTTCGGGCCTGCGTAGCCCGCGGGAACCTGGAAGGTGGCCGTGAGGCTGATGCTGGCCCCCGCTCCCGTCGTGAGCGTGCCGACGGCACAGGGGAAGCCACCCGTGCACGGACCCGTCGCAGACACGAACACGAGCCCGGTCGGGGTGGGATCGTCGATCGTGACGCCCTGCGCGTCGCTCGGCCCGGCGTTCGTGACGGTGATCGTGTAGTCGACATTCAACCCCGGGGTCGCCGATGCCGGCCCGGCCGCCGTAATCGCGAGGTCGGCTGAGGCCGCCGCCAGGGTCGTCGACGCCGTCTCGGACTCGTTGCCCGTCGCCGGATCCGCGGTGGGCGAGCTGACCGTGGCGGTGTTCGCGATCGGGCTCGGGCCCGCGTAGCCCGACGGCACCTGGTAGATAGCCGTGATCGTCCGCGTGGCGCCGGCCGGGACCGCTCCCAGCGAGCACGGGAAGGCGGTGGTGCACGCGCCGGTGGTCGACACGAACCCGAGGCCGCTCGGCGTGGGATCGGACACCGAGACACTCACCGCGTCGCTCGGACCGTTGTTGGTCACCGTGATCGTGTACGCCACCGTCTGGCCCGCGATCACGCTCGCGGGGCCGCTCTTCGTCACGCCCAGGTCGGCGGACGCCGGGTCGACCGTGACCGCGATCGTCTGCGCTTCATTGCCGGGACTCGGATCGGTCGTGACCGAGGTGACCGACGCCGTATTGAGAATCGGGTTCGGGCCGCTATAGCCCGACGGCACGAGAAACGCCGCCGCGATGGTCCGCGTCTGCCCGGCCGGGATTGTGCCCAGGTTGCAGGGGAACGTGGTCGTGCAGTCGCCACTCGTGGACACGAACACCAGGCCCGCGGGCGTCGCATCGGCGACGTTGACCCCTGCGGCGTCACTGGGGCCGGAATTGGTGACGCTGATCGTGAACGTCAGGCTCTGGCCTGGCGTGACCGACGCCGGTCCCGCTTTGGTGAGGGTCAGATCGGCGGTGCCGGCCGCCACCGGGGTGCTGGTGGTGCCCGAGTTGTTGCCGGCGAGCGGGTCGCCCGTGGTGGCGGACACCGTGGCGGTGTTGACGATCGGATTCGCCCCGGCGTATCCCGAGGGGACGTCGAAGGTCGTCGTGATGACCCGGCTGGAGCCGGCGGGCATCGCGCCCAACGCGCATGGGAATGTTGTCGCGCAGGCGCCGGCGTTGGAGATGAGCGTCAGGCCGGACGGCGTGAGGTCATCCACCGAAACGCCGGCCGCGTCCGAGGGACCGTTGTTGGTCACGGTGATCGTGTAGACCAGCGAGCTACCCGGGATCACGCTCGCCGGCCCGGTCTTCAAGATCTGGAGATCCGCGGCGGGCGCGTTCACCGGCGTGGTGGTGGTGGCCGATTCGTTGCCGGTCAGCGGATCGCCTGTGGGGGAGCTCACGGTCGCCGTGTTGACGATCGGACTCGGGCCGGTGTAGCCCGAGGGCACGCGATACGTGGTCGTGATGGTGCGGGTCGTGCCGGCAATCACCGTACCGATGGTGCACGGGAAGGCGCTCGTGCAGTCCCCGCCATTGGACACGAACGTCAGCCCGGTGGGGGTCGGGTCGGCGACGGCGACACTGGCCGCGTCGCTCGGCCCGTTGTTGGTGATGGTGATCGTGTACGTCGCGTTCAGCCCGGGGGTCGTGGATGACGGGCCCAGCTTCGCGACGCCCAAGTCCGCCGATGCCGGGTCGACCGTCACGCTCACGGTCTGTGCCTCATTGCCGGTGTTCGGATCGCTGGTCACCGAGGTCACGGACGCCGTGTTGAGAATCGGGTTCGCCGCCGCGTAGCCCGACGGAACCAGGAACGTTGCCGTGATGACGCGCGTCTGGCCGGCGGGAACCGTGCCCAGGTTGCACGGAAACGCCGTGGTGCACGCGCCGGCGTTGGACACGAATGTCAAACCGGGCGGCGTGGCATCGGCGACCGAGACGCCGGCGGCGTCGGACGGCCCCGCGTTGGTCACGGTGATCGTGAACGCGAGCGGGGAGCCCGGTGTGACCGACGCCGGAGCGGTTGCCGTGAGGCTCAGGTCGGCCGCGCCGGCCGCGACCGGGGTCGAGGTAGTGGCGGCATCGTTGGCCGCCACGGGGTCGGCCGTGGCGGCGCTCACCGAGGCGGCGTTCACGATCGGATTCACGCCGGCGTAGCCGGGCGGCACCGCAAACGTCGCCGTGATCACGCGGCTCGCCCCCGCGGGGACGAGGCCCAACGCGCAGGGGAACGCCGTCGTGCACGCCCCGGCGGTGGAGACAAAACTCAACCCGGCGGGCGTGACGTCGGCGACCGCGGCGGCGGCTGCGTCACTTGGTCCCAGATTGGTGACGATGATGGTGTAGACCAGATCGGTGCCCGGAACCACGCTCGCCGGCCCCGTCTTGGTGATCGCGAGATCGGCCGAGGGCGGGTTGACCAGCGTGGATACCGTGGCGCTCCCGTTGCCAGGCACCGGATCACCCGTCGGCGAGCCGACGGTCATGGTGTTGAGAATCGGATCGGGCCCGCTGTAGCCCGATGGCACCTGGAAGGTGGCCGTAATGGTCCGCGTCGCACCGGCCGGGACCGTGCCCAGCGCGCAGGGGAAAGCGGTGCTGCAGTCGCCGCTGGTCGAGACGAACGCGAGGCCGGTCGGAGTCGGATCGGCCACCGCGACGCTCGCCGCGTCACTCGGCCCGTTGTTGGTGATCGCGATGGTGTAGACGGCGTTCTGTCCCGGGATGACCGACGCGGGGCCGCTCGCCGTGAGGCTCAGATCCGCCGAGGCGGGGTTCACCGTCACCGGCAGTGTCTGGGCCTCGTCGCCCGGCGCCGGGTCGCTCGTGACGGAGGTGACGGAGGCCGTGTTGACGATCGGGTTCGCGCCCGAGTACCCGGACTGGACCTGATAGGTCACGGTGATCGTCCGGGTTTGCCCCGATCCGACGGTGCCGAGCGAACACGGGAACAGCGTGCTGCAGGCGCCGCTGGTCGAGACGAAGTTGAGACCGGCCGGCGTCACGTCCGCAACCGACACGCCCGCCGCGTCGCTCGGCCCGTTGTTGGCGACGGTGATCGTGAAGGCCAAGGTCTGGCCCGGCGTGACGGCCGCGGGCCCGGTGAGCGCGAGGGTGAGATCGGCTTGTCCCGAGGACACCGGAGTGGATTCGGCGTCCGAGTTGTTGGCGGCCACCGCGTCGGCGGTCGAGGCGCTCACGGTGGCCGCGTTCACGATCGGGTTCACCCCCGCATAGCTCGACGCCACGTTGTAGGTCGTCGTGATCGTCACGCTCGCGCCCGCGGCAATCGAGCCGAGGCTGCAGGGGAACGTGGTGGCGCAGCCGCCCGCGTTCGACACGAAGGTCAGACCTGCCGGAGTACCGTCGGCGACCGAGACGCCGGTCGCATCGCTCGGCCCGGTGTTGGTCACCGTGATGACGTAGACCAGATCCGTCCCGGGCACCACGCTCGCGGGCCCGGTCTTGGTGATCGCGAGATCGGCCGAGGGCGGGCTGACGACGGTCGACACCGTCGCCGACTCGTCGCCGGGTGCCGGGTCTCCCGTTGGCGAGCTGACGGTTGCGGTGGCGACGATCGGGCTCGGACCGCTGTACCCCGGCGGCAGCTGATAGGTGGCCGTGATCGTGGCACTCGCGCCGGCCGCGAGCGTGCCGAGCGCGCAGGGGAACGCACCGGTGCAGGCGCCGCCGGTCGAGACGAACGTGAGCCCGGCGGGCGTCGGATTGGCGACGGACACGCTCGCGGCGTCACTCGGGCCGTTGTTGGTGACGGTCATGGCATAGATGACGAGCTGTCCCGGCGTCGCCGAGGCCGGCCCCGACATCGCGAGATGGAGGTCGGCCGAGGGGGCGTTCACCGCGACCGAGGCGGTTTGGGCTTCGTCTCCGGTGCTCGGATCGCTCGTTGCCGAGGTGGCCGATGCCGTATTGAGAATCGGGTTCGCGCCGGCGTAACCGGACGGGACCTGATAGGTCGTCGTGATGGTGCGGGTCGCGCCGGCCGGAATCGTCCCTAGCGCGCAGGGGAACGCGGAGACGCAGTTACCCGCGTTCGAGAGGAATGAGAGCCCGGCCGGCGTGGCGTCGGCGACGTTGACGTTGGCGGCGTCGCTCGGGCCGCTGTTGGTCACGGTGATGGCGAACGCCACCGTCTGGCCGGGCGTCACCGACGCGGGCCCCGCCTTGGTGACGTGCAAATCGGCCGAGCCGCCCGCAACCGGCGTCGAGGCGGTGCCGGTGTTGTTGCCCGCCACCGGGTCGCTCGTGGCCGCACTAGCGGTCGTGGCGTTGACGATCGGGTTCGCTCCCGCGTAGCCCGACGGCACGGCGAACGTCGTGGTGATGATCCGGCTCGCACCGGCGGGGACGGTGCCCAGACTGCATGGGAAAGCGGTGACGCAATCCCCGGTATTGGAGATGAAGCTCGTGCCCGACGGAGTGATGTCGGCGATCGAGACCGCAGCCGCGTCACTCGGCCCATTGTTGGTCAGCGTGATGGTGTAGACGAGGTCCGTCCCCGGCACCACGCTGGCCGGCCCGAGCTTGGTGATGGCGAGATCCGCCGAACCCGGGTTCACCGTCGTCGACGCGGTCGCACTCTCGTTACCGGCCACCGGATCCGCCGTCGGCGAGCTGGCCGTTGCCGTATTCACGATCGGATTGGCGCCGGCGTATCCCGACGGCACTTGGTAGGTCGCCGTAATCGTGTTGGTCGCGCCGGCGGTCAACGTGCCGAGGGCGCACGGGAACGCGGCGGCGCACGCCCCGCTGTTCGAAACGAAGCTGAGCCCCGCGGGTGTGGGATCCGCGACCGAGACCGCAGCCGCATCGCTGGGCCCGTTGTTGGTCACCGTAAGGGTGTAGACGACGCTCTGGCCCGGCGTCACCGAGGCGGGGCCCGTCTTGGTGATGGCGACGTCTGCCGAGGGCGGATCGACGGTGACGTTGGCCGTCTGGGCGTTGTTGCCGGCGACGGGGTCGGACGTGGTGGTCGTCGCGGTCGCGGTGTTGGCGAAGGGGCTCGCGCCCGCGTAGCCCGATGACACCCTGTAGGTGGCGGTGATCGTCCGCGTGGCGCCGGAGGGCACCGTGCCGAGCGCGCACGGGAAGGCCGTGACGCAATCACCCGTGGTAGACAGGAACGTGAGACCCGCGGGCGTCAGGTCGGCCACCGAAACGGCCGCCGCATCGGATGGGCCGGCATTGGTGACGGTGATGGTGAAGGCGACGGGCTGCCCTGGGGTCACCGAGGCCGGTCCGGTCTTCGTTACGCCTAAGTCGGCGGAGCCCGCGGCGACCGGGGTCGACGCGGTGGCCGCATTGTTCGCCGCCACTGGATCGCCGGTGGACGCGCTCACTGTGGCCGTATTGAGGATCGGGTTCGCGCCCGCATATCCCGATGGGACCGAGAAGGTCGCGGTAACCACCTGGCTCGCCCCGGCCGCGACGGTGCCCAGCGCGCAGGGAAACGCTCCGGTGCAGGCGCCGGCGTTGGACACGAACGTGAGGCCCGCGGGCGTCACATCGGCGACGGAAACGCCGGCCGCGTCGCTCGGCCCCGCATTCGTCACCGTGATCGTGTACACCACGTTGGTGCCCGGCACCACGCTGGCCGGCCCGGTCTTGGTGAGGCCCAAGTCGGCGGACCCGGGGCTGACCGTAGTCGATGCTGACGCGCTGTTGTTGGCGGCGACGGCGTCGCCGGTGGGGGAGCCGACCGTTGCGGTATTGACGATCGGATTCGCTCCGCTGTATCCCGCCGGCACGAGGTCGGTGGTCGTGATCGTCAGGGTCGCCCCCGCGGCGACGGTGCCCAAGGCGCAGGGGAAGGCGCCGCTGCAGGCGCCGGTATTCGAGCTGAACGTCAGCCCGGCAGGGGTGGCATCCGCGACCGACACGGCGGCCGCATCGCTCGGCCCGTTGTTGGTCACGGTGATCGTGTACACGACGCTCGAGCCCGGCACCACGCTCGCCGGCCCGGTCTTGGTGATCGCGAGGTCGGCAGAGCTCGCGTTGACCGTCACGTTGGCCGTCTGCGCGTTGTTGCCCGCCACCGGATCGCTCGTCACGGCGCTAGCGGTCGCGGTGTTCATGATCGGACTGGCGCCTGCGTAACCAGGGGGAACCTGGTAGGTGGCGGTGATCGTGCGGACGGCTCCGGCCGGGACCGTCCCCAGGCTGCAGGGGAACGCCGTCACGCACGATCCGGTGTTCGACATGAACGTGAGGCCCGCGGGGGTCGGATCGTCGATTGAGACGCCGGCGGCATCCGAGGGCCCGAGATTGGTGAGCGTGACGGTGAATGCGACCGTTTGCCCCGGCGTGACGGTTGCGGGGCCGGTCTTGGTGAGGCTCAGATCGGCAGACCCCGCGGCCACTGGCGTCGAGGTGGTCGCGGTGTTGTTCGCCCCCACCGGGTCCGTCGTGGTGGTGCTCACGGTCACGGCGTTGACGATCGGATTGGCGCCCGCATAGCCGGAAGGAACGCTGAACGTCGTGGTGATGACCTGGGTGGCGCCCGGGGCGAGCGTGCCGAGGCTGCACGGATACGCGGTGGTGCAGGCGCCGGCGTTCGAGACGAACGTCAGGCCGCTGGGCGTGACGTTCGCGACCGAGACAAGGGCGGCGTCTGAGGGTCCGTTGTTGGTCACCGTGACCGTGTAGACCAGGTTCGTCCCGGGCACCACACTCGCGGGGCCGGTCTGAGTGATGTCGAGGTCGGCCGAGACGGCGACCGTCGTCGTGGCGGTGGCGCTGTTGTTGGCGGCGACCGGGTCGAATATCGAGCTCGAAGTGGTGGCGGTGTTCGAGATGATGGTGCCGTCGGCCGTGCCCGAACCGACGGTCACGACGAGCGACACGCTGCGCGCGTCGGGCGCGCCGGTGGCCGTGGCACCGGCCCAGGAGCAGTCGACGAGCCCGGTGCTTCCCACGGCCGGTGTGGTGCAGCTGCCGCCGGCGCTGGGGGTGGCCGAGAGGAAGGTCGTGTTGGCGGGCGTATTGTCTTGGATCGTGACGTCCTGCGCCGCGAGTGGACCGTTGTTGGTCGATGTCAGCGTGTAAGTGATTGTCGCGCCGGCATTTACTGGATCGGGAGCGTCGGTCTTCGTGAGCCCCAGGTCGGCGGCAGAGCTGATGACCGTGTTGTTGTCGGTGGCGCTGTTGTCGGCCGGCGCCAGCTCGGTGGTCCCGGCCGGTACGGTGACCGTGGCGGTGTTGATGATCGTACCGCTGGCGCCCGCCAGCACCGGCACCGTCACCGTGAACGTCGCGCTGCCGCCGGCCAGGAGGTCAACCGCCGCGTTGAGATCGCCGCTGCCGCTCGGCGGACAGCTCGATCCGGCCGTGGCGGTACACGTCCAGGTGATGCTCGCCACGTTGAAAACGCTCGGGTCGAATGTGTCCGTCACCGGGGCGGTGGTGACGGTGCTGGGGCCCGCGTTCGTGGCGACGATCGTGTAGGTGACCGAGCCGCCGGGACTCACCGCGGTCACGCCGTCGGTCTTGGTCACCGAGAGATCCGCCCCGGCCCCGACCGTGGTCGCATCCGTGACCCGGTCGTTCGCCGCGTTGGGATCCCCTGGCGTGGAGACGCGGGCGATGTTGGTCACCGAGGGAACGGCGCTCGCCAGGACGCTAACGTTCACCGTGACGGTGCTGGTCCCGCTGACGGCCAGGGGACCCGGGTGGGTGCACGTCACGACCTGGCCCGTGATGCCGCATGCCCAGCCGCCGCCGCTGGCGCCGGTGGGGGTCAGCCCAGCGGGTACGGAGTCGAGCAGCGTGAGCGTTCCGATCGTGGCGGTGGTGCCGGAGTTCGTGACGGTCACGGTGTAGGAGGCGGCAACGCCGGCCGCAAAGTTGCCGCTGTGGCTCTTGGTCACCGCGAGATCGGGGGCGGTCACCGTGACGCTGGTCGGCTGTGATCCGGCCGTGCCGGGGTCGCCGTCGCTCACGCCGGAGAGGTTGTTTCCGATGCTCTGGCCGACGTAGCTCACAACGGCCTGGTTCGCGACCACGGTGCCGGGCGCGGTCGCCGGGCCGATCACGATGCGGAAGCCGACGACCGTGGACTGCGTGGGTCCCAGTTTGCCGCCCGCCGCGGCGGTCGCCCCGGCGCCGATGCGGAACAGGACCCGGTTGCCGGCGGCGTCGAAGTTCGCCGCATCGTCGCCGGCGGCGTCGGTCTTGGCGCCGGTCGGTGGACCACCGGTCACGGAGGAAACGAACGTGAGTGAGCCGGCCGCGTAGCTGGCGTTGGCGGGAATGGTGTCGATCAGCACGACCGACAGGGCCGTATCGAGGCCCGTGTTGGTCATGTTGATGCTGTACTCGAGCGTATCACCCGGGAGGATCGACCCGCCGTTCACGTCCACGACGGTTTTTTCCAGGCTCCCCGGCCCCGACAGGTTGGGGGAGAAGAGCTGGGTGGCGAACGCGACGACGCCGGGATTGTAGAGATCGCCGCTCGACGTGAGGCTGATGGTCGCCGTCGTGGCGCCGTTGGGCAGGATGTTGCTGGCGTCCAACAGGTCGACGTCGTAGCCCAGCTGGTTGACGAAACTCGGGTTCTTGGCGGTGAACTGTGAGCCGAGGCTCGTGATGCTGCTGTTGAAGTTGTTGGCCGCCGGGTTGAGCGCGTCGTTGACGTTGGTGGTGTTGAGCAGCAGCGAATCGCCGGTGAGCCCCAGGTCGCCTTCGTACGCGATCACCCCGAGCTGAGTACTGACCGGACCCGCGGGCGGCGTGTTGAGCCCGCTGACGGAAATCGAAACCGGGGCGCCGTTACTGATCTCCGCGAAGCCGTCGAAGACGACGAGACTGCGGGCCAGCGACCCCGGATTGTAGAGCACCACCACGAGTCCCCAGCCGGCATAGCGATTGGCGTTGATCTGGCGCTGGACGTTGGCGACGAAGTAGGTGCCGCTCCCGCCGGCGCGCACCTGGCTCGTGACGTCGACGAATCCCTGGTAGCGGGTATTGGTGGGCGCGTCCACGTCCAGCTGGGTGGCGGTGAGGGTCGCGTACCCGGCGGTCGCCGGGGTGCGGAACCGCACGGTATTACGGGCGGCGTTGGTGGATCGCGCGCCCCAATACAGCCCCGCGAACAACACCGAGTCTCCGGCAGCGAGCGTGAGCACGGCGCTGCTGGAATTGAACGTGGTGCCGTCGGCGTCGACATCGATGTCCACGTTGGTGAAGTCGTTGTTGTTGACCAGGCCGCCGGTGCCGCCTTGTGCCGCGATGCACCCCGCATCCGCGGTGTTGCAGGTGGAGAGGGCGTTGCCGATGAGAACGATCGAGCCGGTGGTATTGGTCGTGGGGAAGCGCTGCGTGAAGGCACGGATGATCTGGGCGGAAACAGTGCGTGGGGATAACACGGTCGCGAGACCGAGTAGCCCCAGCAGCACGTACAGCGGTTTTCCTCGCTTTAGTGCCCGACGGCTCGGCAAAGCGACCCCTCCCGGCTTTCTGCGTAATGTGGGAACGGGCCCGAATGTAGGAATGACGGACAGAAAAGAAAGAGGTAAGGTCGCGATTCGGCAGCCCGATGGCGGAAAATTGATCTTGACAGACCTGGTAGTGAAAAGTGCTGCACCGACGCAGCGCTTTGACGGTGTTGCTATAATTGAACCGTGACCGTCAGCGCCGCCCCCCACGCCTCCAAGCACTGGCCCGCCAGCCTGTACCGCCGCCCCGACGGCGCGCTGGAGCAGGAGCTATCCCCGGCGCGTATCCGGGAGATCGTGGAGCAGGGCGAAGGCGAGCTGTGGGTGGATGTCGACTCGAGCGACGTGCACCAGCACGCCCTGCTCGAGAAGGTGTTCGGCTTCCACCCGCTGTCGATCGAGGACACGTTGTCCCCCGGGTCGCGGGTGAAGCTCGAAGAGTACGACCGCTACCTGTTCGTGGTGGTGTCGGGCATCCGGTTCGACCGGGCCACCACCGATCCGTTCGATCTCGAGACCTTCAACCTCTACTTCTTCCTCGGCAAGAACTTCCTCGTCACCGTCCACGCGATCGAAAGCCCGAGCTGCGACAGCACGCGCGACCGGCTGATGCGCAACCCGGACCTCCTGGGCCGCGGCGCCGAGATGACGATGCACTCGATCATCGACCAGGCGGTGGATGCCTACTTCCCGGTCGTGGAATCGCTCAACGATCTGGTGGACCATCTGGAGGAGAAGCTGTTCGAGGCATTCGACGAGAAACTGATCCACGAGATCTTCAAGGCGAAGCGCTCGGCCTTCGCCTTCCGGCGTCACATCGGCCCGCTGCGCGAAGTACTCAACGTGGTCACCAACCGGCCCTCGGTGTACATCCGGGTTGAGACGCAGCTGTACTACCGGGACATCTACGACCACACGATCCGCATCATGGAATCCGTGGACACGACCCGCGACCTGCTGGCCGGCGTGCTCGAGACGTACCTGTCGCAGACCTCGAACCGCATGAACAAGGTGATGAAGCAGCTGTCGATCGTCGCCACGATCGCCCTGCCGCTGATCGTGGTGGGCGGCATCTACGGAATGAACTTCGCCCACCTGCCGCTCACCGATCACCCGCTGGGTTTCTTCTGGGCGCTCGGCTCCATGCTTGCCGTCTCGGGGATCATGATCTGGTGGCTGCGGAAGAATAAGTGGCTCTGACGCTCGACTCCGAAGTCGTCACGCTCCACACCCGTCATCCGTTCATCATCGCGCGCGGTGGGCGGAGCGAATACCAGGTCCTGCTCGTGCGGCTCACCGACGGCGACGGAATGGTCGGCTGGGGGGAGGCCTATCCGTCGTCCTACTACGGCGAGAGCCTCGCGGGGGTCCAGGACGCGTTTCGCGCCGCGGCGGGCGCGCTGCCCGCCGATCCCATGGACCTGGAAGGCGCGGAGCGGCGGTTCCTCGAGGTGGCACCCAAGAGCGCCGCGGCCCGGGCCGCGCTCTCCATCGCGCTGCACGATCTGTTCGGCAAACGCCTGGGGCAGCCGCTGTGGCGACTGTGGGGGCTCGACGCCGCCAAGACACCCCGCTCCTCCTTCACGATCGGCATCGACACGCCGGAGCAGATGCGGGCGAAGGTGCTCGAAGCGGGCGAGTACGCCATCCTCAAGATCAAGCTCGGCACCGACCACGATGCAGCGCTGCTGCGGACGATTCGCGACGCGACCGACAAGCCGATCCGCGTGGATGCCAACGCGGGGTGGACGCGCGAGCGCGCCCTCGCGATGCTGCCGGTGCTGAAGGAGTTCGGCGTCGATCTGCTGGAGCAGCCCCTGGTGCCGGACGATCTCGAGGGATTGGCGGCCGTGCGGCGGGCGTCGCCTGGGATTCCCATCGTGGTGGACGAGAGCTGCCTGGTCGCCACCGACATCCCCAAGGTGGCGGGCGCGGTCGACGGGATCAACATCAAGCTGGCCAAGTGCGGCTCGCTGCGGGAAGCGCTGCGCATGATCGCCACCGCCCGCGCCCACGGATTGCTCGTGATGGTGGGGTGCATGATCGAGACGTCGGTCGCGATCACCGCCGCCGCGCATTTCACGCCGCTCGTGGACGTGGCCGACCTGGACGGCGCCGCGCTGACCGTCGACGATCCCTTTACGGGCGCGCGCATCGACCGCGGCCCGATCGTGCTTCCCACCGAACCGGGCTTGGGTGTCGTGCGGCGATGACGGCGATGACGCGGTTCGCCGACGTCCTGCTGCCGCTCCCGATCTCCACTCCCTACCGCTACGCCGTGCCCGACGCCCTCGCCTCGCGTGTGGTGGCGGGCGCGCGGGTCGTCGTCCCGGTGCAGCGCCGGCGCGCCGTGGGGATCGTGGTCGCAACCGCCGACGAGCCCCCGGCCCAACCGCCCCGAGCGATACTCGAGGCCCCGGACGCCGAACCGGCGCTGTCACCGGCGCTGCTGCGCGTGGGGCACTGGCTGTCGGCCTACTACGGGTGCCCGCTGGGGCTCGCGTTGCGGGCGCTCCTGCCGGGGGCGCTGTGGGGCGGGCGCACCGCGCGTGGCAGTGGACCGGCGCCCCGCACGGAGCGGACCATCACGCTCAGTCAGGCGCTGCCTTCGTTGACCGAGCGGGAGCGCGCGTTCGCTCGGGCGCCCAAGCGCCGCGCCGCCTATGAAGCGCTCGAGGCCCTGGGCGGATCGGCGCCGGTGGGGCATGTCGTGCGGCAGCTGCGGATCGGTGCGGCGGTGCTCGACGGGCTGGTGCGACAGGGACTCGCCAGCTTCACCAGCGTCGCGCAGCCGCGCGATCCTTTTGCGGGGGTCTCGGACGCCCCGCCGCCCACGCTCACCCCAGACCAGCGCGGCACGGTGGACGCGATTGCGGCCTCCCCGGGCGACAGTCCCGTGCTGATTCAGGGCGTCACCGGTTCCGGCAAGACGCTGGTCTATCTGGAGGTGCTGCGGCAATCGGTCGAGTCGGGACACGGGGTGATCGTGCTCGTGCCCGAGATCGCCCTCACGCCCCAGACCGTGGCCCGGGTGCGCGGCGTGTTCGGCGATCTGGTCGCGGTGCTCCACTCGGGGCTCTCCGAGGGCGAGCGCGCCGACGCGTGGCGCGCGCTCCGGGACGGCACGCGACGGGTCGCGGTCGGCGCGCGCTCGGCGGTGTTCGCGCCGGTGCAGCGGCTTGCCGCCATCGTGGTGGACGAAGAGCACGAGCCGAGCTACAAGCAGGGCAGCGCGCCGCGCTACCACGCGCGCGACGTGGCGGCGGTGCGGGCCCGGCTGGAGGGCGCGCGCCTGGTCCTGGGCAGCGCGACCCCGTCGCTCGAGACGTTGCACTGGGTGGCGGCGGGGTCGGTGCGCCGGTTCGTCCTGCCGCGGCGCATCGACGACCGGCCGTTGCCGCCGGTGCAGCTCGTCGACCTGCGCAGCGCCGTCCGCACGTCCGATGCGGGACCGGTGCCCTGGAGCGAAACGCTGGACGCCGCGGTCCGGGAGGCTCTGGAGCGACGGGAGCAGGTCATCCTGCTGTTGAACCGCCGCGGCTTCGCGTCGTTTCTGCAGTGTCCGTCGTGTGGCGATGTGCCCGAGTGTCCACGCTGCGCCATCGCGCTCACGTTGCACGCCACTCCGCCCGCGCTGCGGTGCCACTACTGCGGCCACGAGGAGCCGGTCCCCACCGCGTGCCGGCGCTGCGGCCGGGAACCCCAACGGCTGCGCGGGATCGGCACACAGCAGCTCGAGCATTTCGTCGGCCTGCGCTTTCCTGCGGCGCGCATCGCCCGCATGGATTTCGATACGACCAGCACGAAGTGGGGACACGCGCGCATCCTGGAGCGGGTCGGGCGGCGCGAGGTCGACATCCTGCTCGGGACGCAGATGATCGCCAAGGGGCTCGACTTCCCGGCGGTGACGGTGGTCGGCGTGGTGGACGCCGACACGAGTCTGCATTTCCCCGATTTTCGCTCCGCCGAGCGGACGTTTCAGCTGGTGGCCCAGGTGGCCGGCCGGGCGGGCCGCGGGCCGGCCGGGGGCCGCGTCGTGGTGCAGACGCGGGCTCCCGACCACCATGCGCTGCGCGCGGCGGCGGCGCACGACGTGGAGGCGTTCGCCGCGGCCGAGCTGCCGCTGCGGGCGCCGCCCCATCCATCGTATCCGCCGCACGTGGGGCTGGTGCGGTTCGTGGCGTTGGGGTCGAGCGCGGCGGCGGCCGCCGCACGCGCGGGTCGCCTGGCGGACTGGCTGCGGCGCGCCAACGTCGAGCGGCTGGGCGAGGCGCTCACGGTGCTGGGGCCCGCGCCGTGTCCAATCCCGCGGCTGCACGGTCGCTGGCGCTGGCACGTGCTGGTGAAAGCGGACGCGCCGCACGCGCTGGGGCGCCTGATGCGGGCGTGGCGGGCGCAGGGTCGCGCGGCGGCGGCCGTCGTGGCGGACCGCGATCCGGTGGCTTTGTTGTAGGGGGCCGGGTAACTTTTTCCGCCGTGAGACGGCCCGCGTTTCGCTACCAGCTGCCCCTGTTCGACCAGCCGCCATTGGCGGGGGCGCCCGAGGCGCAGTTCGCGCCCGCACCGGCGGACGGCGTGCTGCCGGACGGTTTCTTCTCGACCACGAACCTCCCGACCTACGTCAAGACGGACGGCGTGTGGCGCCGGCCCCGGCTGCCGCGCATGGACTGCGTCATCGTGCGCGAGGCGAGCGGGGACCTCGTGTCCACCGAGCCCCGCAAGGTCATGCGCGGCACGCCGGTCGCCCTCGGCGGCACCGAGGACGGCAGCGAGGGCATTCTCGTGCACGGGGAAGGGTTCCTGGGCGGCGCGCGCAGCGCCAACGAATTCAGTTTCATGAGAACGGAAGTGTCGCGTGAAAGGCCGGTGGACTACGGCGTGCTCGCCGACCTGCTGGGGGAAGAGCGCACGAGCGGCGGAACGATCGTGTGGGTGGTCGGCCCGGCGCTGGTACACGCCCGGGCGCGCGAGGACCTGATCTGGTTCATCGAGCACGGCTACGTGGGGGCGCTGCTGGGCGGCAATGCCGTCGCGGTGCACGATCTCGAGGCGGCGATCTTCGGTACGACGCTGGGGATGTCGAGCTCGGGCGAGGGGGTGGCGGGCGGCCATGCGCTGCACATGCGCGCCATCAACGCCGTCTGCAAAGCTGGGTCGATCCCCGCTGCGGTGGAGCAGGGGATCGTGAGCAGCGGAATCATGCACGCGCTGGTCGCCCGCAAGATCCCCTACGTGCTGGCGGGCTCGATCCGCGACGATGGGCCCCTGCCCGGCGTCCTGAGCGACACGCTGGCGGCGCAGGACGCCATGCGCGTCATCACGGCGCAGGCCACGTTCGCCGTTTTCGTCGCGACGGCGCTGCACGCCATCGCGGTGGGCAACATGCTGCCGGCGTTCGTGGACGCCCCGACCCCCGAAGACGTCCGCCCCCTGACCACGATCTGCGTCGACCAAACCGAGTTCGTCGTGAACAAGCTGCGTGACCGCGGCACCCATCAGGCGTTCGGTGTGGTCACCAACGCGCAGGACTTCATGCACGTGCTGCGCGCTTACGTGGAGCGATGGGAACAGGCCCGGATCCAGTCCCCGGCGACGTCGGCGCGCCCCCGCTAGGGGCGGCGGCCCGTCCCGGCCAGGGTCCCGGTTGGGCGAAGCTCGCCGCGGCCGTGGCGCTGCGCGTGCCTCCGGTCGAAATCGAAACCATCTACCTGTTTGACCCTATCAAGCGCGAAGGGCGCGAATGGGGCACGGCGGTCGTGACGCGGCGGCATCCCGAGGGTCGATTGCTCGTGTACACGGCGCGCTACATGCTGGTGGTGCGCGGCAAGGAGCGGGGGCAGAGCCGCATCGAGATAGCCGAAGTCGCGCTCTCCCCCGCGGAGGTCGTGGCCGAGGTCATGCAGGGCACGGCGGAGCGCACCGGCGAAGCCGAGCCGCCGCTCGCCTACGGTGCGGCGGTGTGGTATGAAGGTTGACGGGACCCGCGCGCTGGCGGCCTTCCGCCGCTATCTGAGCGACCGCAGCCTCCCGGCCACGCAGCAGCGGCTCGCCGTGGCGACCGTGGTGCTCGATGCCGCCGATCACGTGTCGGCGGAGGACGTGACGCGTCGCGTCGAGAAACAGGGGGTCGCGGTCGGTCTGGCGACGGTGTACCGCACGCTCGACCTGCTGGTCGCGAGCGGCCTGGTGCAGCAGCGGGATTTCGGCGAGGGCTTCCGGCGCTTCGAGCCCGCGCCGCCGGGCGAGGCGCACGAGCACTGCATCTGCTCCAGCTGCGGGCGCGTGATGGAGTTCTCCAACGACCGGCTGGAGCGCATGATCGCCCTGCTGGCGGAGGAAGCGCAATTCCGTCCGCATCACCATCGCCTGGAGGTCTTCGGCGTGTGCCGGGACTGCCAGCAATCGAACCCACTCGCGCGCACGAGGTGACGGCGTGATCGATGCCCAGCAGTTCATTCCCACTCAGGCGTTTCTCACCAAGGGCGTGGGCCGCCACAAGGAGAAGCTCACGAGCTTCGAGATGGCGCTGCGCGACGCGGAGCTGGCCAGCTCCAACTTGGTCCGCGTCAGCTCGATCTTCCCACCGCACTGCAAGATGGTGGACCGGGCCAAGGGACTGAAAATGCTGCATCCGGGCCAGATCCTGTTCACCGTGCTCGCCGAGTCTGCCACCAACGAGCCGAGTCGGCTCGTGGCGGCGTCGATCGGACTCGCCATCCCGTCCGATCCGTCGCATCACGGCTACATCTCCGAGCATCACAGCTATGGCCAGAGCCGGGACGTCTCCGGCGATTATGCGGAAGACCTCGCCGCCTCGATGCTCGCCACGGTGCTGGGCGTTCCGTTCGATCCGGAGCAGGCCTGGGACCAGCGCAAGGAACAGTGGATGCTGTCCGGGGAGATCGTAAAAACGCTGAACGTCACCGCCACCGCCGAATGCGGCGACGACGGGCGCTGGACCACGGTGGTAGCCGCCGTGGCTTTTTGTGGATAAGGGAGCGCCGATGAACTTCCTCGGCCTTCCCGAGGCGGACGCGCCGTCCTTCGAGGACGCCGGCGTCGTGATCCTGCCGGTGCCCTACGAGGCGACGGTCTCCTACATGGGCGGTACCCGGTTCGGGCCGCGGCGCCTGCTGGAAGCCTCGCGCTACATCGAGTTGTACGACCACGAGCTGGATGCGGACCCGCACACGATCGGCGTGCACACGCTGCCGGAGCTGCACCTGTCGGGCGCCGGCCCCGAGCGGGCGCTGGCCGAGCTGCGCGAGGCGTTCGACGCGCTGGTCGCGGCCGACAAGCTGGTCATCGTGCTGGGCGGCGAGCACTCGATCTCCGCGCCGCTGATCGAGGCGCACGCCCACCGACTCGGCGGCCGCCGGCTCAGCGTGCTGCAGCTCGACGCCCACGGCGACCTGCGCGCCGAGTACGAAGGAACTCCGTTCTCGCATGCCTGCGTCATGTATCGTGTGCACCAGCTGGTCGATCTGGTCCCGGTGGGAATCCGCGCCATCACGGCGGAGGAACGGCAATTGATTCGGGCGCGGAACATCCCGGTGATATTCGGTCACGAGCTCGATCCGCAGGACGCGTGGATCGACCGGGCGCTGGACGCGCTCGGACCCGATGTCTACATCACGATCGACATCGATTTCTTCGATCCGAGCGTCGTCCCCTCGACGGGAACCCCGGAGCCGGGGGGCGGGACCTGGTACCCGACGCTCCGCTTGCTGGAGCGGGTGTTCACCGAGCGTCGCGTGGTCGGGGTGGACGTGGTCGAGCTGGCGCCCATCCCCGGTGTCGTGGCCCCCGATTTCCTGGCCGCCAAGTTGGTCTACAAACTGGTGGCGTATCATCAGCGAGCGCGCGGTGCCCGAAGGGACTGAGAGCGTCTCGCTGGCGGTCGCGTTCGCGGCCGGGGTGTTGAGCTTTCTCTCGCCCTGCGTACTGCCGCTGATTCCGAGCTACGTCGGGTTTCTCACCGGTATGACCACCGAAGAGCTGCAGGTGCGGCGCGGTACGGCGTTGCTGCACGCGCTGTGGTTCGTGGGCGGGTTCTCGCTGATTTTTGTCGCGCTCGGCGCGTCCGCTTCGGCGCTCGGGGTGGTGCTGCTCGCGTCGCAACACTGGATCGCCCGCATTGGCGGCGTGCTCGTCATTCTGTTCGGTCTCTACCTGCTCGGGGTACTGCGGCCGGCGTTCTTGATGCGCGAGCGGCGCGTGCACCTGGCGCGCAAGCCGCTCGGGTACCTGGGGTCGTCGGTCGCCGGAGTGGCGTTCGGCGCGGCGTGGACGCCGTGCATCGGGCCGATCCTGGGTGCGATCCTGACGCTCGCCGCGACACGCGCCAGCGTCGCACAGGGCACGGCGCTGCTGGGCGTCTACGCCCTGGGGCTTGCGGTCCCGTTCTTGCTCACCGCCTTCGCGCTGGACCGGTTTCTGGTCTGGTTCCAAAAAGTCCGTCCCTACATCCGGTGGATGGAGCGCGTGGCGGGGGTGTTGCTGATCGTGCTGGGCCTGCTGCTCGTGACCGATCGTTTCACGCTCTTGGCCGGATATCTGCAGAGTCTCACGCCCGAGTTTCTGCGCAGCCGGCTGTAATCGCGGCCGCCCGGGGAGTGTCTACAGGGTCGGCCGGCCGGGCTTCGCGGGAGGTGCGGCGATCGCGCCCGGTTCGAGCCGGCTCGCGAGCTGGCGTGCCGCGACGTGGAGCATTTTGGATTCGTCCGAATCAGGGCGGATGCGGCCGGCGCTGAGATCCTGCTCGATCCCGCGGCAGCACTCCGCCGCGCGGCGCATGCGGAACCGGCCGGCGAACCCTTCATAATCGCTCTCGTCACCCGCCATGATCATTCCCCACAGGCGGATCCGGACGTCGTCCACCGCGTTCTTCAAGTCAGCGATGCCCGCTTGCGGCAGGTCGTGCGTGTCTTCCAGACGGCTGGCCATCGCGAGGATAGCGCTGCGCACCTCGCCCAGCGGGGCGCGGGAGAGTGGGGCGGTCATCGGCTCGCTCGGTCGGGGTCAGCCGCATGATACGTATCGGCTCGGGCGGCAGCAAGCGCGGTGCGTCAGGATCAGGCGTGCGTGTTGCCGTTCAGGAGCGGGCGGCGCAGATTGTCGCCGTTCTGAGTCTGCTCACGCGCCCCGAACCGCTCTGGAGGCAGCACCATGCTCGAGCAATTCAAGAAGTTCCTCGTGGAAACCAACGCCATCGCGCTCGCGGTCGGTGTCGTGATCGGTGGGGCGGTGTCGAAGCTGTAGGCGGGAGGGACGGATCATGTCCAAGAAAGCCGTCGAGGCGGCCAAGGCGGCGTTCGCCTCCCAGGGTCCCGCGGTCACGCTGGGCGCGGTGGTGCACGAGGGGCAATGCTATCCCGGCCCGATCGTGACCATCCCCCTGGGCATGATGAACCGCCACGGTTTGATCGCCGGCGCCACGGGTACCGGCAAGACGAAAACGCTCCAGCTCATGGCCGAGCAGCTCTCGGCGGCGGGGGTCCCCGTCTGCCTGGCGGACATCAAGGGCGACGTGTCAGGGATCGCCGTGCCGGGCGAGGCGAACGACAAGATCACCCAGCGCGCCACGGACACGGGCGACGCGTGGAAACCGGGCGGGTTCCCGGTCGAGTTTCTCAGTCTCACGGGCCAGCGTGGCGCTCAGCTACGGGCCACGGTGTCGTCGTTTGGGCCGCTGCTGCTCGCCAAGGTGCTGGGCTTGAACGAAACTCAGGCGAGCGTGTTGAGCCTCGTCTTCAAGTACTGTGACGACAAGGGCCTCCTGCTGCTCGACTTCTCCGATCTGCGCGCGGTGTTGCAGTACCTGACCGGAGACGGCAAAGGCGAGCTCAAGGAATACGGCGGCATGTCCGAGTCCACCGTCGGCGTGTTGTTGCGGGAGATGGTGCAGCTGGAGCAGCAGGGGGCGGAGGGGTTCTTCGGCGAGCCGGAGTTCGACCTCGACGACCTGCTCCAGGTGGACCGCGACGGTCGGGGTCTGGTGAGCGCGCTCGAGCTGACCGACGTGCAGGATCGTCCCGCGCTGTTTTCGACCTTCATGATGTGGATGCTGGCGCGGCTGTACAACGATCTCCCCGAAGTCGGCGATCCCGACAAACCGAAGCTCGTGTTCTTCTTCGATGAGGCGCACCTGCTGTTCGAGGATGCGAGCAAGGAGTTCCTGCAGCAGGTACAGCAGGTGGTGCGGCTGATCCGCTCCAAGGGAGTCGGCATCTTCTTCGTCACGCAGAACCCAAAGGATGTGCCGTCAGAGATCCTGGGCCAGCTGGGCCACAAGGTGCAGCACGCGCTGCGGGCGTTCACGCCGGAGGACGACGCGGCGCTGAAGGCCGCGGCGCGCACCTTCCCCAAGACCGACTTCTACGACGTGCAGCAGACGCTCCAGAGCCTGGGCATCGGTGAAGCGTTCGTCACCGCACTCACTCCACGCGGTGTGCCGACGCCGCCGTTCGCCACCCGGCTGATCCCGCCCGCGTCGCGCATGGCGCCGCTCACGGATCCGGAAATGGCGCAGCGCCTGGGGGCCTCGGCCCAGATCCGCAAATACGCCCAAGACGTGGATCGGGATAGTGCGCGGGAGATGCTCGCCGCCCGGGTCCGAGCGCCAGCGCCCGCGCCGTCCGCCCCCAACGCGCCCGCCCCGGCTCCGATGCCGCGTGGCGGCTCGAAAGCTCCCCCCGGGACGTTCGAGAAGATCCTGAAATCACCGGTGGCACGCAGCGTGGCCAATCAGCTGACGCGGGGGATTCTCGGCGCGTTGCTGGGCAGCGGGCGACGTCGGCCGGGCTGGTAGAACGCGGACTAGACTTCGACTTTGGAGGAACCGATGATTCGTCACAACCTGATCGCAACCCTCGGCCTGATGGCTTTGGGCGCCTGCGCCAAGGGCGAGCAATCGGCGCAACACAGCGCCGATTCCGCGGCCCGCAACCTCACCCTGGTGCCGAGCGATTCCTCTGCGCCGCTGCACGACGTGCCTGTCGCGCCGCCGCCACCGGCCGCGCCGGCGGCAGCACCGCCGCCCTCGCGCCCGCCGGTTGCCAAACCCAAGCCCGCGCCCGCCACGCCGGCCGCACCGGCCACCCGCACCGCAGCCGTCGGGACGTTTATCGACCTGGCGGTCGAGGACACCCTGTCGTCGCACAGCACGAAGGCCGGTGCTCCCTTCACGGCATCGGTGGTGGAGGACGTCAAGGATACCCAGGGACGTGTCGTGATCCCCGCCGGGTCGACCGTGCGCGGCACGGTGTCGGCCGTGAAGCCCGCACCCAACCCCAACACGCCGGGCACCCTGACTCTGACGCTCAACACGGTCACCGTGCGCGGTACGGACTATTCAATCGAGGCGCGCATCGATTCGCTCGAGACCGTCCGCCAGGGGCGGGGCGTCACGGGTGGGGACGTGGCCAAGGTCGGGGCCGGAGCGGCCGCCGGCGCGATCCTGGGTCGTATCATCGGGAAGAACACCAAGGGCGCCGTGATCGGCGGTGTGGTGGGCGCGGTGGTGGGCACGGGCGTGGCGACGAGCAGCAAGGATTCCGACATCGTGTTGCCGAAGGGCGCGCACATCAACGCGTCGCTGTCGGCGCCACTCGTCGTCAAGGCGAGCTAGAGATTGGCCGCCTTCTACCGCCTTCTCTTCAGTAACCCGCCGCCGAGCCGCTAGCGCGCGGGTCCGCCACGCCGATCCATCCCGCGGGCCCGCGCCCGATCGCCATCACGAGCCCCTTGTAGCCCCACTCGCGCACGCCGTAGCCCATGGCGCGCAGCGAGTCCATCACGGTGGAGGCGAACCCGCCGATCTCGAGCGAGACGCTGTCCGGCAGCGCCTGATGGTGCAGCCGCGGCGCCGCCACGGCGTCCGCCAGGCTGAGACGGTGGTCGATCAGGTTGCTGATCACGTGATACACGGTGGTGATGATGCGCGGGCCGCCCGGCGATCCCACCACGAGGAACAAGCGTCCCTGCGGGTCGAGCACGAGGGTGGGTGACATGGCGGAGAGCATGCGCTTGCCTGGCGCGATCGCGTTGGCCTCACCCTGGACCAGGCCGTACAGGTTCGGCTTCCCCGGCGCCGAGGCGAAGTCGTCCATTTCGTCATTGAGCAGAAACCCGGTGCCGGTGACCGTGACCGCGCTGCCGAAGTCGTTGTTCAGCGTGGTCGAGACCGAGATCGCGTTGCCCTGCGCGTCCACGATCGAATAGTGCGTGGTGCTGGGTCCGCCCTCCGCGCCGCTCGCAAACGGGGGCGTCGGTGTGGCGCGATCCGGCGCGATCCCGCTGCGCAGCTGCGCCGCGTACGCCTTGGACAGCAGCCGCTCGAGCGGCATCTCGACGAAGTCGGGATCACCCAGCCAGTGGTTGCGGTCCATGAAGGCACGTCGCATCGCCTCCGCCTCGAGATGCAGCAGGGCCGCGCTGCCGAAGCGCGGCAACGAGTCGTAACCCTCCATGACGTTGAGGATTTCCCCGAGCGTCACCCCGCCGGAGCTGGCGGGCGGCATCGAATAGACGGTGTAGCCGCGGTAGCCGACCGTGATGGGGGTGCGCCACCGGGGCGTGTAGGCGGCCAGGTCGGCTTTGGTGATCAGCCCGTGTCCGCGCTCCATCTCGGCCACGATCAGATCCGCGATCTGGCCGTGGTAGAAGACGTCGGGCCCGGAATCGCCCAGCAGGCGCAGCGTGCGCGCCAGGTCGGGTTGGCGGAACATCGTCCCGGCAGGCGGCGCGTGGCCGTCCACCAGGAACTGGGCCGCGGACGCCGGAAAGACCCCCAGTCGCTCCGCATCGCCGGCGATCGCCTCGCTGCGCGACTGGTCCAGCCCGTGGCGCTCGGCCAGGCCGATCGCCGGGGCGATCAGAGAGGCCCAGGGCAGACGACCGAAACGCTGCCACGCCGCGTGCATGCCCGCCACGCTCCCCGGGACGCCCACCGCCAGATGACCGGTGAGACTCGCGGTCGTGGGGTTTCCCACCGAATCCAGATACATGTCGCGCGACGCAGCGAACGGGGCGGTCTCCCGGTAGTCGAGGGCGTGGACGATGCCCGCGGTGTCGCGGTACACAATGAAGCCGCCCCCGCCCAGGTTCCCGGCGTCCGGTAGGACGGCCGCGAGGGCGAAGCCGACGGCCACGGCGGCATCGATGGCATTTCCGCCCCGCTCGAGAGTCAGCCGGCCGACCAGCGTGGCGAGCGGATGCCCCGTCACGACCATGGCGTGGGGCGCGGTGACGGAGACCGTGCTATCCGCCATGCGCCAGGTGGGTGGCCAGGCCGCACGAGCGGCGGGGGCGGGATGGGAGGCGCTTCCAGTGGGACGACCACAAGCGGTCAACAGGGTGAGCGTGAGGAGCAGAGCAGTACGCATGACCAATTTTGCACGCGCACCGGTCGCAGGGTCAACGTCTCGCATCCGGAGCTGCCCAGCCGCGACCTGGCGGCGCAGGCGTGGGACGCCATCTTCAAGACGTGGGGCTTGAGCTCGATTGCGCCGTCGTCCAAGTAGGCTGACCGCACGGCCACCGACCCTCGACTCGGTCGCGCAGTTCGGCGATATCGACATCTACCTGTTCGACCAGCTGCTGCGCGGCCGGATCAGGCCCGGGATGCGAGTGCTCGACGCCGGATGCGGATCGGGACGAAATCCGATCTACCTGATGCGCCTCGGGACCGAGGTGTTCGGCGTAGACAGCGACGCTCACGCGGTGGACGCCGTGCGTCGCCTTGCGGCGGCGCTTGCGCCCCGGCTGCCGGTCGAGAACTTTCGGGTCGAGCCGGTTGACGCGATGACGTTTCCCGATGCGTTCGCCGACCTTGTGATGAGCAGTGCGGTACTGCATTTCGCCCGGGACGACGCGCAGTTCACGGCCATGCTCCAGGGCATGTGGCGGGTGCTTCGGCCGGGAGGCCTCTTTTTCTGCCGCCTGGCCTCGACCATCGGGATGGAAGCGCGGATGCGCCGCATTGCGGGCCGACGGTTCGTGCTGCCGGACGGCTCGGAGCGCTACCTTGTCGACGAGGCGATGTTGCTGAACCTCACCGTCCAGTTGGGTGGGGAGCTGGTGGATCCACTCAAAACGACGATCGTGCAGGACCAGCGTTGTATGACGACGTGGGTGCTGCGCAAGACCGCTCCACCCTGACACCGGACCACCGATCACCGCATGACTGACGCGCCGCCTTTCCACGACCCCCGGCTCACCGAGCAGCGCAACCCGAGCACCGAAGGCATCGACACGGCCTCGAGCCTCGAAATCGTGGACCTGCTCCACGCCGAGGACGCCCGCGTGCCCCACGCGGTGCACGCGGTGCGCGAAGCGATCGCGCGGGCGATCGACCTCGTCGTCGCCGCGTTCCAATCCGGCGGGCGACTCGTCTATGTCGGCGCCGGCACGTCGGGCCGGCTCGGCGTGCTGGACGCCGTCGAATGCCCGCCCACGTTCGGCACGCCGCCGGAGCTGGTCGTGGGGGTCATCGCGGGTGGCTACCCGGCGCTCGTGAAGAGCGCCGAAGGCGCCGAGGACGACGTCAACGCGGGGATGGCGGCGATGGACACGGCGCGGGTCAGCGGGGCGGATGTCGTGGTCGGGATTGCGGCCAGCGGCACGACGCCGTACGTGCGCGCGGCGCTGTCCCGGGCCCAGGCGATCGGTGCGAAGACGGTCATCGTCTCCTGCTCACCGCCGCCCAAGCTGCTCGCCGACGCCTGCGACGCGGTGATCGTTCCCGCGGTCGGTCCCGAAGCGCTGACCGGGTCGACGCGCCTCAAGGCCGGGACCGCGACCAAGCTGGTGCTGAACGCCATCAGCACCGGGGCCATGATCCGGACCGGTCGCGCCTTCGGCAATCTCATGGTGGATCTGCTGGCGTTGAGCGACAAGCTGCGCGACCGCGGCGAGCGCATCGTGATGGAGGCGTGCGGCGTGGATCGCGGGCGGGCGCGGGAGGCGATCGAGGCGGCGGGGAGCAGCGTCAAGGTTGCGATCGTCATGGTGAAAGCCGGGATCGGGAAGCAAGCCGCGGAGCGGCAGCTCGCGGCGGCGGACGGTCTCGTGCGTCGCGCCGTGGGCGATCCGCCGCCGGTGCGATGACCGAGCACCTGGCCGTCGGGTTGATGTCGGGCACGTCGCTGGACGGCGTGTCGGCGGCGCTGGTCCGCCTCGACGCCGATCCGCCGGCGGCACGGCTGGTGGCGTTTCACCAGGAGCCCTACGCGGCGGCCGAGCGTGGTCAGATCATCGATGCCATTGCCCGCGGCGGGGCGAAAGAGCTGGCGCTCTTGCACGTGGCGTTGGCCGAGCGGTTCGCGGGCGCCGCGTTGCAGCTCTTGGCGGGGGCGAAAGCGTCGCCGCGGGATCTTTCCTTCGTCGCGTCACACGGCCAGACCGTCTGGCACGAGCCCGGACGGGCCACGCTGCAGCTGGGCGATGCCGCCGTGCTGGCCGAGCGGCTCGGGGTGCGGGTGGTGAGCGACTTCCGCTCGCGCGACGTGGCGGCGGGCGGGCAGGGCGCGCCGCTCGTCCCGCTCGCCGACGTGATGCTGTTCGGCCATCCCGAGCGGGGCCGGCTGCTCTTGAACCTCGGCGGCATGGCGAACGTCACCTGGGTCCCGCGCCGCGGCGTCATCGATGGGGCGCTCGCCTTCGACACCGGCCCGGGCGTCGCGGTGGTCGACGCCGTGACCCGCCGGGTCGACCCGGACGCGCCCTACGATCGGGACGGCGAGCGGGCGCGGCGCGGGCGCGTGGCCTCCAAGGCGCTCAGCCACCTGCTGGCCGATCCGTTCTTCGCGCAGGCCCCGCCCAAGAGCACGGGACGGGAGCGATTCGGCATCGCGTTCGCCGAGCGACTGATCGAGCTCGTGGCGGGCTCGGACAACGACGCCGTGGCCACGGCGACCGCGCTCAGCGTCGAATCGATCGCCCAGGCCCTGGAGCGCTGGACGCCCGCGGGCCCCGAGGACGAGCTCGTGATCTCGGGCGGCGGCGCGCGCAATCCTGTGCTGGTGGAGCAGCTCGCCGCGCGGGTGCAGCCGCGACCGGTGCTGCCGTTCGATCAATTGTTCTTCGACGGCGAGGCGAAGGAGGCGGTGGCGTTCGCGTTTCTGGGGTTGCTGACGCTCCTGGGACGGCCCGGCAATCTTCCGGCGGCGACGGGGGCGCGAGGGCCGCGGATCTTGGGGCACGTGACGCCGGCGTAGCCGTTTAGTCCTGTCGTACTCCGATCCGCGCCAGGTAGTCCGTCACCAGGTTCACCGGAACGGAGAGGATGATCTTCCCGTTCGATTCCTGCACGCCGCCGTAGAGCACGGCGACCACGCGGCCGTCGTGATCGAAGATCGGGCTCCCCGACGAGCCCGGCGCGCCGTAGCCATCCACCTGGACCACGCTGCCGAGCACCTTGCTGACCGTGCCGACGGTGAGCGTCGGGGACGCCACGACATCGAGGCCGCTGCCTTCCATCGGCAGATCGAGTCCCAGCGGATAGCCGATGATCGCGACCGGATCGCCGCGCTCCAGGCTGCGCGGGTTGCGCTGCAGGCCGAACACCCGCGGCGTCCCCCCGCGAATGTCGACCTTCAGGACGCCGACGTCGGCGCCGTCGGACACGCCGACGTAGCGACCCGGGAACCACTGGCTCGAGCCGGAGAATTTCACGGCGATGCGGCGCGGCGTCCGGTCCCCGTTGACACCCGTGAGCACGTGCTTGTTGGTGACCAGCGTGCCCTGCGAGTCGACCGCAAAGGCGGTGCCGCTGAACCGCTCCGACTCGGAGAACTCCACCAGCAGCAGCGCCACCGCGTCCTGATTGCGCGCCGAGATGCCGCGGTAGTCGACCGCGCTCGCACCCGCGATCTGCTGCTGGCGCTGCTGCGCGGCTTCGATCTGCGTCCGCAATCGGGACACGGTGCCGGCATCGCTGCCCGCGCCGGCCAGCTCTTGGCGCAGCCGCTCGATTTCGACGACCGATTGCTGGTTGGCCTCACGCAGACCTTCGACCTCGGACTGGAACTGCCGCGCGGTGCGCTGCGCCTGGTCGGCCACGCTGTCGGCCCAGGCGCGGATGCGGCCCAGCTCGACCCGCCGGTCGTGGCTCTGCTTCCACGTGACCACCACGAACAGGGCCATGGCCACGACCAGCGCCCCGAGCAGGATCTTCGTCGTGCGGCGCAGCTCGCGCGTCTGACGCGCCACCTCCACCGCGATCCGGACGGCGGTACTCGAGCGCGCCGGCACCATTTGCCTCGGCTGCGATAACCGCCCGGCGGCCGCCTCGGCGGTTTCGGTGGACACCGCCGCGCCGTCATCGGGGAGCAGATGGAACTCGAGCGCGGGGCCCTTGGCGCCGAATCCGATCACGTCGCCGTCGGCGAGCAGGCAGTCTGCCTCGAGCCGGGTGCCGTTGACGTACGTGCCGTTCTTCGAGCTGAGGTCCTGCAGCACGAATCCGTCGGGCTTGGCGATGATCGCCGCGTGACGCGACGAGACGTCGAGGTCGCGCTCGGCGTCGAAACGGACATCGGAGAGCGGGTGGCGGCCGAGACCCAGGTAGGCTTTGCGGAAGGTTTCGACCTGTCCGGCGCGCGCGCCGGACAGAAACTTGAACTGTGCCCTCACGGGCGCGGGCACCCGGAGCGGTCGAAGTCCCGATCCACGCTGTCCACCGAGGCGTCCAGCGTCTGATCTCTGGATTGGCGGGTCGGATCGAGCGGCGCGGCCTTTCGCTTCCCGACGCTGTAGGACACCCAGAGTGCTTCCACCTCCGCGAGCCCTTGGGCCAGCACGGGGCAGTCGACTTGGTGCGACGCGAACTGCCGTCCGCGGTCTCCATACCCGCGTACCGCCAGCGTCACCGAATCGGCGACGCGATCCAGCACGAGGAGATCCGAATCCGGTTGCGCGGCGACCGCCGCGTCCGCGGGGACGGGCGCCTCGATCGTCGACCGGCCGCGCACGATTTGCCACCCCAGGACGCCGACCGCGAGTCCCACCCCCACCCCGCCCAGCACGGCGAGACGCTTCCCGCGACCCTGTTTCACCGGTGTGGCCGGTCTGGCCTGTCTGGCCTGGGTGGGCTGTTTCTGCTTCGCGGGCACGGGCGGTTTGCTGCCCCGATACACCGGCACCGGGTCGGTACTGGCCTCGGTATCGATCAGCGGGAACGGCTGGTGGCCGACTTCATCCGCGTGGGCGGGGGCGTGCAACCCGTCGCCGTCGCATCGCGCCATGAGCACGGTGATGTTGTCGGGGCCGCCACGATCGTTCGCCATGGCGACGAGCCGCTCGCAGGCCGTGCGCAGGTCGCCGCCGGATGCCTCGCGCGCGATTTCCTCCTTCTTCACCTGGCCCGAGAGGCCGTCGGAGCAGAGCACCAGAAGGTCGCCGCGCCGGATCTCCTGGTGGGTGAGATCCACCTTGATCTTGGGATCGGGCCCGAGCGCCTGCAGGATGATGTTGCGCCGCTCGCTGTGGGCCGCCTCTTCCTCGGTCAGCTCACCCGCTTCCACCAGCCGCTGCATCAACGACTGATCCTTGGTCAGCTGATAGGCTTCGCCGCCGCGCACGAGATACGCCCGGCTGTCTCCGACCTGAGTGACGTAGAGATGCTCGCCCAGGATCCCGACGCAGGTGGTGGTGGTGCCCATGCCGCGGTTCTCGGGATGCGACTTGGCGTAACTGTGGATCTCGAGGTTGGCGGCCTCGACGGCTTCCTTGAGGCGGTAGGCGAAACGCTGGCCCGTGACCTCGGGCTCCTGCAGCCAGGCGGCGACGAGCTGGCTATAGATGGTGGACGTGGCCATCTCGCTCGCCAGCTCGCCAGCCGCCGCGCCCCCCATGCCGTCGGCCACCACGAGCAGCAACCCGCGCTCGCCCAGCTCGTACTCGCGCTCGCTGGCGGGCAGGGTGGCGTCTTTGCGCGTCAGGTCCGCCACGAGGTAGTTGTCCTCGTTGTGATCCCGGGTCTTGCCGACATCGGTCTGACCGAAAACCCCGATCTTGATCGGCTTGGCGCGTCCGAACATGGGTCTAGGGCTGAGCGTTCGGGTGGTCGACGACGTCTTTGCAGGACGTCAGCGCGCTGTTCAGGCCCAACCCAATGCGAGCCCAGCGGAGCGCGGCGGCATTGTTCCCCAGGGTCCGCTCCGCCTGGGCGATCAGGCATGCCGCGAAGGCCTTGTCGCCCGTCGCCACTCCGGCCGCGTCATAAACCAGCGTCGCCGAATCCATGATGACGCGCGGTGGACGATCGATCAATGCGTCGAGAATGTCCGACGCGTTTGCCGGATCGATCCCCGGCCGCCCCGTGCCCGAGAGTGGGCGCGGGACCGTGCGAGTGGAATCGGATCCACTGCGCTGGCCCGTGGGACGGGACTGCGGCTGCACCTGGCCACTCCGACGCGTCGTATCGGGCGGAGCGACGATCGCCGTTGTGGTCGATTCCGGCAGCGCCCCGATGCGGGTCGGGTCGCTCGGCCCCGTGGCGCCGGCACCGCCGAGCAGCATGTAGCCGCCGCCCGCCGCGCCGAGCACGAGCACCACGCCCGCCACGATCGGGATCAGTGAGCGCTGTGTCCTGGGTCGCCGCACCGACGCCCGCGCCTTCGTCTGCTTCGAATCGAGCAGCTGCGTGCGCTCTTCCACGTCGGTGCGCGTCGACGACGTCGTGGCGGCGCGGGTGGGGCGCCGCAGCTGGACCACGCCCACCACGTCCTCGGCGAACTTGGCGACGGTCTGATAGCGCTCGGCGGGCGTGCGCACCAGCGCCGCATCCACCACCTCCTGCAGCCCGGCCGGAAACGTCAGATCGGGCCGCGTCGGTCCCAGCTTGGCCGGCGCGTCGGTGAGCCGCTTGATCATCGTCTCCTGGACGGTCTCGGCCTGGAACGGCAGCTGACCCGTCAGCATCCGGAAGAACACGAGCCCGAGCGAGTAGAGGTCGCTGCGACCGTCGACCTTGTCGCCGGAGAGCTGCTCCGGGCTCATGAACTCGGGCGTGCCCACGACGAGCCCGGTCTTGGTGACCTTCTGGCCCGTTTCGTCGCCGCCCACGGCCTTGGCGATGCCGAAGTCCACGACCTTCACCAGGTCCGAGCCGTCGCGGCCGCGTGCGATCATGATGTTGTCGGGCTTCAGATCGCGGTGCACGATACCCAGATCGTGAGCCGCCTGGAGCGCGTCGGCGGTCTGCTTGAAGATGGCCGTCGCCCGGGGCGGAGGCAGGGCGCCTTCGCGGCTGAGCAGGTCGGTGAGCGGCTCGCCTTCCACGAATTCCATGGCGAGGTAGATCAGCCCGTCGGGCGTTTCGCCGAAATCGTACACGGCGCACACGTTGGGATGGGTGATGCGGCTCGCGTTCGCGGCCTCGCGGTTGAACCGCGCCACCGCGTCGGGATCGTGCACCATCGACGGGTTCATCACCTTGATGGCGCTGCGGCGTCCCATCTTCACGTGCTCGGCCAGGTACACCTGGCCCATGCCGCCCTCGCCCAGCTTCTTGATCACATGGTACCGGTCCGCGATCACCTGGCCGACGAGACTCGCCGTCGGCGCGGCCCCACGCAGCGTGGTGCCGTCGTCCTGGCAGAATCGGATTTCGTCCGGGTATTCCCGGGCGCAGACCGGGCAGACCTTCACGGGATCTCGACGCGCAGCAGCTTGTCTCCCACGAGGAGCCGGGAGCCGGTCTTGAGCGGGATCGCCCCGCGCGCGGCCACCGCCACGCCGTTGCGGCTGCCGGCATCGAGGACCACGAAATCGGCGTCCTCGGACCGGATCAGGGCATGTTCCGCGCTCATCGAGGGGTCGTAGGGGAAGAGCCAGTCGCCGCGCTCCCGCCCGAGGTGCAGGTCACGCCCCGGGGAAAGCTGAATCACGTCGCGGGAGCTGCCGTCGGCCCGGAGCTGCGTGAGCGACGCGATGTCGGCAGCGGGCGTCATGCTGCCCATGCGCTTGGTGGCGTCCACTTCCGGGGCGAACGGCCCGGGGTAGCCCAGGCGCCGGAACTTGATCAGCTGCGACCCGATCAGCAGCAGGTCGCCGTCGACCAGGCGGTGGGGCTCCTCCAGGAACACCCACGTCCCGTTCCGGCTCCCCAGGTCGCGCACCACGAGCCCCGTCTCCTCCCAGGAGAGCTTGCTGTGCAGCGGCGACAGGAACGGATCCTCCGGGAAGCGGATGTTCCCCTCGTCCCGGCCGATCGTCGTGTCCTGCTGCCGGGTCTCGTGGGTCTGCAGCTCGCGACCGGTTTCGTCCAGCAACACCAAACGCACCAGGAATTCGGTGCGCGGGGCGGGTCGGCTGGAAGGGCGGGACAAGCTGGGGTCGATGGTGGCGCCGCAGGCGGCGCAGAACTTGGTCCCCGTCACGAGCGGCGAGCCGCAGCGGGCGCACGCCGGACCGGAGCCCGGCGCCGAGAGCCGGCGACCGCAGTGGGGGCAATAGGGGAGCACACCACCGATGGCCCCTCCGCAAAAGGGGCAGGGGTTGCCTGAGGCTTGGGAGGGTGGCGAAGATGACGGCATGTCGGCCTCACCGGGGACGCCCACGGCCGGTACGGGTGTCGGAATGGCCCTCTTGGCCGCTGCCGCCGTCTTGGACAGCGGCTTGCCGCAATCCATGCAGAACAGCGCGCCCGGGTCGTTGGCGCGGCCACAATAGGCACAAGTGGTCACGGGCGGCGCATCTCCTATAGGGCCCAGAAGTTATGACATGCCAATCTATTGCGCAAATTAGCGGGTCGAAAGGGGCGTCACTAACTTCGCGTCCCATGCGACTGCTGCCGTGGTGCGGTGTCCTCGCCGCAATGGCCTGCGCGACCGGTCGAACGACGTTCGGTCCACGAGTTCCGCACACCGTCGACTCTGTCGTGCGCGCGGGACCGATCCGCATCAGCGTCGTGTATCCCGGCCCTGACGATGTGGTGCAGGCTACGGACAGCACGTTTCTGTTCGGCGGCGTTGGACGCGGCGACGCGACGCTGACCGTGAATGGCGCGTTGGTTCCGGTGCTCGGCAATGGGGCGTGGATCGCCTGGGTCCCGCTCCCCGACGACACCGCCGCCGACTTCGCGCTCGAGGCCGCCGTCCCCGGCGACACGCAGCTGATGACGCTCCATGCACGACTCGCGCCGCGGTTTCACCGGCCGGACTCGTCCGTCGTCTGGATCGATACGTCGAGTTTCGAGCCCCGCGGGGCGTTGCGCTGGCCCACGGGTGAGGGCGTGCGGCTGGCGGTCCGCGCCGCGCCGGGCGCCGCGGTCCGCCTGGTCACGCCCGGGGGCAGCGTCATGACGCTCGTCCCGGAAACGCTCCCCGGTGAGCCCTCCTGGGGCATTCGCGCGTTCGGCGTGGACACGGCGACGTACCGGCGCCCGCCGTCCGATGATCGGTACGTCGGCTGGCTTCCGGCGGAGTCGATCTGCCCGGACTCACTCGCCCCGACGCCCTGCGCGGCGCTCGAGGTCGTGAACGGAGCGGACACCGCGCGCGCCGTCTGGCCGCTGCGCCTCGCGACGCTCGATGCCAGGCGTCCCCAAGTCGTCATGCTCGATGACGACACGGCGCACGCCGGTACGACCGACTCCCTGACGGTGGGCAAGGCGGTCCCCGGCGGCACCTACCACTGGTTTTTCCCCACCGGGACGACCGCGGTGCTGTCGGGACACTGGAACGACCAGGTGCGCCTGGCGTTGTCGCGCGGCGCCGTGGCGTGGGTGAACCTCGCCGACGTGCTGCCGCTGCCACCCGGCACGCCGCCACCCGGAGGCGTGGTCGGGTCGGTCCGCCTGCACGCGGGGCCTTCGTCGGTCATGTTGCGGGTGCCGTTGCCCGGGCGGCTCCCGTTTCGCGTGGAAGAAGGCGATCGCTCGCTGACCCTGCGTCTCTACGGCGCCGCCTCCGACGTCAACTGGATGCAGTACGGCGGCACCGATCCCCTGGTCCGATGGATGAGCTACCGCCAGGAGGCCACCGACGAGCTCACGATCACGCTCGAGTTGTCGCAGCGCGTGTGGGGCTATCGCACCCGCTTCGACGGACGCGACCTGCTGCTCGAAGTGCGCCGCCCACCGGTCATCGACCCGCGCCACCCGCTGCGCGGGCACGTCATCGTGCTCGATCCGGGTCATCCGCCGCTCGGCGCCAGGGGACCGACGGGGCTGTGGGAGCCGGTCGCCACGCTCGCCGTGGCGCACAAGGCGCGCAGCCTGCTCGAGCGGGCTGGCGCCACGGTCTGGCTCACGCGCACCGACTCGACCCCGATCGATCTCTATCCCCGCACGTCCTTCGCCGAGCGGCACGACGCGTTGGTGCTGGTGTCGATCCACGCCAACGCGCTGCCCGACGGGGTGAACCCGTTCGTGAACAACGGGACCAGCGTCTACTACTTCCAGCCGCGCAGCGCGGACCTGGCGCGCGCGCTCAATCGCGCGCTGGTTTCCACGCTGGGCCTCCGGGACCTGGGGATGGGGCGGGGCGACTACGCGCTGGTCCGGCCGACCTGGATGCCGGCGGCCCTCACCGAGGGCGTCTTCCTCATGATGCCCGATCAGGAACGGCTCCTCGCCGGCGCGGTGGGGCAGTGGCGCTACGCCCGCGGCATCGTGGCCGGCATCGAGGCGTTTCTGCGTGGGCGAGCGCGGGACCCGTAATTGCCGCCTCGTAAGTTGACACCCTTGCGCGCCCGTCCATAAGTTTCCGCGGTTCCCCCCGGAGACGTGATGTACTGTCCGCATTGCGGCGTCCAGAACGAAGAGACCTACAAGTTCTGCAAGACCTGCGGCGCTGATTTGTCGGCTACCATTCCCCTGAGCGCCGCCAAAGAGGAGCCGCAGGAGCCGTCCGAGGTGGATCTCGTGCGCGGCGAGCTGAACGAGGAGTACGAGATCATCGAGGAGCTGGGCCGCGGCGGCATGGCGATCGTGTTCCGGGCGAAGGAGAAGCTGCTCGATCGCGAAGTCGCCATCAAGGTGCTCCCGTTTTCACTCGCGTTCGACAAGGACTTCGTCGAGCGGTTCCAGCGCGAAGCCCGCACCTCGGCCAAACTCGAGCACCCGAACATCATCCCGATCTACCGCGTCGGCAAATCCGGCCGGGTGATCTACTTCGTGATGAAGTTTCTGCGCGGGAAGCCGCTGTCGGCGCTGTTGGCGGCGCGCGGGGCGCTCCCGCCGCAGGAGATCCGCCAGGTGCTGGGGCAGATGGGCCGCGCGCTCGCCTACGCCCACCGCTCGGGCATCGTGCACCGCGACATCAAACCCGACAACATCATGTTCGACGAGCACGGACAGGCGCTCGTCACGGACTTCGGCATCGCCAAAGCCGCCACCGGCGGGAAGCTCACCGGCACGGGCATGGCGATCGGCACACCGCACTACATGAGCCCGGAGCAGGCGCGGGCCCAGTCCCTCGATGGCCGCAGCGACATCTACTCGCTCGGCGTCGTGGCGTACCAGTGCCTGACCGGCGTCGTGCCGTTCGACGGGGAGGATTCGTTCTCGATCGGCTACAAGCACATCATGGAAGAGCTGCCCACGCCCACGCTCGAGACCCAGGAGCAGCGCGACCTGTTCGAGATCGTGAAAAAGATGATGGCGAAGTTGCCGGCGGAGCGGTTCCAGACCGCCGACGAGATGGTCGAAGTCCTGGAGAGCGGCGCCGGCTTTGTGGCGATCGGCATCAGCAGCATCAGCAGCGCCCAAACCCGCTCTATTCCCTCGGTCGGCTTCCCCAAGCTGTCGCTGTCGACCGCGGCTACCACGCCGCTGCCGCGGCTCAGCACCGGTCTGCCGGGCGGGCCGGAGCGCAAGCAGCGCTCCACGGCGGCCGCGCTCGTCATCTGGGTGCTCGCGGTGGGCGGGATCCTGGGAGGGGGTGGGTATTTCGCGTACAAGAAGGGGCTGATCTTCCATCGTGCGGCCGCGGCCGACTCGACCGCGCAGGGCGACTCGACGCGCCTCGCGGCCGCTGAAAGCCTCCCCACCGGCACCGACACCGCCTCGAGCATCGACAGCGCGCGGGGCATCACCCTCCCGGCCGGCACCCCGGGGCGGTTGGTGCTCTCCGGGACGATTCCGCGCGATGCGCGGGTGACCATGGACGGCGAGGCGGTGCGCGGCACGCAGCTCGACCTGGCGGCCGGCACGCACAAAGTCGCCGTTCGCGCGCCGGGCTACGTCCCCTACGAGAAGCAGGTGCTGATCACCCCGGGCGCCACCAATACGCTGGCGATCGAGCTCCAGAAGACGAGAGTGATCTCGGGCGGCGCGGCAGGGGCGGGAGGAGCGGCGCGCGCGAATCCCGCGGCCGCCGGCTACTGTGACCGCTACGGGCCGGACTACAATCAGGACAACATGTGCTTCGACACGAAGCCGATCCCGCTGCAGCCCACGTTCGTGCCGATCCCGGCGGAGGCCACCGAGACGCCGCGTCCCGCGATCCTGTTGATCCAGGTTTCGAGCGACGGGCTCACCCTCGACGTGCGCGAGTTCGTCGGATCCAACGTCGCGACGTTCACGAACCAGGCGATCGACATGGCGAAGACGCTGCGCTGGCAGCCCGCCCAGAAGAACGGGGATTCCGTCGACGCGTGGGTGCAGTACCAGTTCCTGCCGCGGAGACAGTAGATCCGCATCGACCCGTCCGCGTTCGTGGCCCCCGGCGCCTGGGTGATGGGCGACGTCGGCGGCACTACGTCCAGGAGGCCGAGCGCCACCGCGCCGGGACTTTTCCGCTCGTCAGAACAAGTTTGTGATGTTGATAGTGGGGAGTGGCGGCGGGA
Source organism: uncultured Gemmatimonadaceae bacterium (assembly GCA_964596925.1). Taxonomy (GTDB): domain Bacteria; phylum Gemmatimonadota; class Gemmatimonadetes; order Gemmatimonadales; family GWC2-71-9; genus DASTHG01. Next base: position 888,704 of record CAZQWQ010000072.1, read on the forward strand.
CGGGCATTGTCACGAAAGCTTGATACGCAAAACGGACGTACTACCTTGACCCTCCGCGCCTGTATCACGGGGCACACTCTTCTCACGACAGACTGGCTGCCGCGATGAACGCTCCTAGCTCGAGGGACGAGCTCGCATGACCGCTTCCCGCACCAAGGGCAAGCTCGACCTGAGCGCCAACGCCATCACCGTGCTCGAGCGCCGCTACCTGGTCAAGGACGATCAGGGCAAGCCGATCGAGGGCTCCAGCGACCTGTTCTGGCGCGTGGCCCGGACCATCGCGGCGCCGGACCGCACCTACGGGGCGTCCGAGAAGGCCGTGGAGGCGTTGGCCGAGGCGTTCTTCGAGCTGATGGCGACGCGGGTGTGGATGCCCAACTCGCCCACCCTGATGAACGCGGGGCGGCCGCTGGGCCAGCTGTCGGCCTGCTTCGTGCTGCCGGTGGACGACGCGTTGTCCAACGGCAAGAGCGGCATCTACGACACGCTGCGCGCCATGGCGCTGGTGCACCAGTCGGGCGGCGGCACCGGCTTCGCCTTCTCCCGCCTGCGCCCCCAGAACGACGTGGTGCGCTCGACGATGGGCGTCGCTTCGGGTCCCGTGTCGTTCATGAAGCTGTACGACGCCTCGACCGACGTGGTGAAGCAGGGCGGCACCCGGCGCGGCGCCAACATGGGCATCCTGCGGGTGGATCACCCCGACATCCTGGAGTTCATCACCTGCAAGGACGACCTGACCCAGGTGACGAACTTCAACATCTCGGTCGCCGTCACCGACGCGTTCATGCGCGCGCTGGAGCGGGGCGAGCGCTACGACCTGGTGCATCCGCGCACGGGGCAGGTGGTGGGGAGTCTCGACGCGAACGACGTGTTCAGGAAGATCGTGCACGGCGCCTGGAAGACGGGCGAGCCGGGCGTGTTCTTCATCGACCGCGCCAACCAGTACAATCCGGTGCCGGCGCTGGGCGCCTACGAGGCGACCAACCCGTGCGGCGAGCAGCCGCTGCTCGCCTACGACGTGTGCAACCTGGGCTCCATCAATGTGGGGCTGTTCGTGAAGGACGGCGCCGTCGATTGGGACCGGCTGCGCACGGCCGTGCACCTGTGCACGCACTTCCTCGACAACGTCATCGACGCGAACAAGTACCCGCTGGCCGAGATCGACGATCTCGCCAAACGGATCCGGCGCATCGGGCTCGGGATCATGGGCTGGGCCGATCTCCTGGTGCGGCTCGGCGTGCCGTACAACTCTACCGCAGGCGTCGAGCTGGGCCAGAAGCTGATGCAGTTCGTGGACGAGGAATCGAAGCGGGCCTCCGAGAAGCTGGCGGCCACGCGCGGCCCGTTCCCCGAGTGGGAGCGCTCCATCTGGGGGCCGGACGCCAGCTGCGCCCGCGACGCCCAGGGCCGCCGCATCCGGCCCGAGCGCTCCCTGCGCAACTGTAACCTCACGACCGTGGCCCCCACCGGCACCATCTCGATCATCGCCGGCTGCAGCTCGGGGATCGAGCCGCTGTTCGCCGTGGCGTTCATGCGCAACCAGGCCGGCGTGCTGATGCCGGACGTGAACCAGGACTTCGTCGCCATCGCGAAGCAGGAAGGGTGGTATTCGGACGGCCTGATGCAGCGCATCGCCGAAAGCGGACACATCCATGGCGATGAAGTGCCGGCCCAGTGGCAGCGCGTGTTCGTGACCGCGCACGACGTCACGCCCGAATGGCACATCCGGATGCAGGCTGCCTACCAGGAGTTCACCGATTCGGCGATCTCCAAGACGTGCAACTTCCCCCACGCGTCCACCGAGGAGGACGTGGAGCAGATCTACCGGCTCGCCTTCCAGCTCGGCTGCAAGGGCGTCACCGTGTACCGCGATGGCTCGCGCGACATGCAGGTCCTTTCGACCGGGAGCACCGCCCGGAAGGTGCAGGAACAGGCCGGTGGCGCGACCGTCCCGGTCGCCGATGCCCTGGGGCGGATCGCCGAGCTCGAGGCCGAGCTGGCGCGCACCAAGGACCAGCTGCACGAGGTGGAGAGCGAGAATCTACAACGACGCGCCAAGCGCTCGCGACCCGAGCTGCTGCGCGGCAACACGCGCCGCGTCGAGACGCCGCTCGGCACCATGTATGTGAACATCACCGAGGACGACCTGGGCCAGCCGTTTGAGGTGTTCATCTCGCTCGGCAAGGCGGGCGGCGCGCTCATGGCCGATGTGGAAGCCATCGGCCGCCTGATTTCCCTGGCGCTCCGCTCCGGTATCCCGCTGAAGGAGGTGCACCGCCAGGTGCGCGGCATCTCGTCCGATCGCGTCGTCGGGCTCGGGCCCAACAAGGTGCTCTCGGTGCCCGATGCCATCGGCATCGCGATCGAGAAATGGATGCAAGACAAGCAGGGCGTGCAGCAGGATCTGCTGGGCGCCGGCGCCGCGGCGGTCCCGGCACGGGAAGTGATCTCAGGGCCGCAGGGACTGGCGGGGCTGCGCGCGTCCGACCAGGCCCGGGATTTCATCGGGACCTGCCCGGACTGCGGCTCGCAGCTCGCCTTCGTGGAAGGCTGCGTGAAATGCCACGTTTGCGGCTTCAGCGAGTGCGGCTGAGCACGGGCCGACCGACCCGATTGTGACAGCTGTCACGACGCTGGGCGCACAAACCGTGTAGTGTCGGGGGAGTGGCCACCGCCATGGAAGTGCGTCCCATCACGCCAACCCGCCTGCAGCCCAAAGGCTGGGCCCGCGTCGGCCCCGCCGGGGCGCATACGCTGCGGCGTGGCGCGTGGTATCCCGTGGTGCGGGTGTCCGCCAGCAACATCGTCGTCCTGGACGTGAACCGGCGCAACGTGCCGGTGGATCGGCGCCTGCTGGAGATCCGCTACCAGCCGCCCGAGCGTTGGACCATCGTGCGCTGCGAGCCGCGGCTGATCGAGCGCATTGGCCGCATCTTTCCGCTCACCTACGCCGTGTGTCCGGCCTGCCGCCATCGCCAGGCCTTCGGCGCCGACGCGAAGCAGCTCACCTGCGATCGCTGCCACAGCGCATCGTCGCTGGCGTGGGACGAGCTAAGCTGACTAACTACAGACGTCAGACGTCGGACGTCAGTGAACCCGGTGTTCACCATCCTGCCTGATGTCTGATGTCTGACGTCTTGATGTCTTGATGTCTGATGTCTGATGTCTGACGTCTAGAGCGCCACCAGAAGGTCCCCCAGCTCGACCGTGCCCAATCCCTCCGCCGTGCAGTAGAAGCCTCTCATCCCGCCGTCCAGGAACTGCAGGCTCTCTTTCAAGACCTCGCTCTCGACCGGCCGGCCCAGCGCCCAGCCCGTGAAGGGTCGGCACGGGCGCGCGACCTCGAGCACGCGCAACCGCACCCGCTCCACGCCGTCGGGCGCCACGATGGCCAGGCCGCCGGTCAGGTCCTCGAAGCGCAGCGGCTGCTCTGTCTGGGCGATCAGGTTCTCGCCCGCGCAACCCAACGTGAGCCGCTCGCCGAAGCGGGCGTGCATGGCGCGGTAGTGCGCCGTGAACCCCACCGAGACGCCGTTGCGACCCTCCTCGTTCTTGGTAGCGGGGTGCACGCGGTGGTGCACGTCCACGAGCCAGGCCCCGTCGGGGCCGGCGCCGAGCACGCCGTCGGGCCCAACCGCGAGGCGATCGACCGGCCACAGCGGCGCGGGGTCGTAGGTCCGGTTGGATTTCGCCCCGGTCTTGAGCGTCGCACGTTGGATCTGGAGCCGGATCAGCGAACCGAGCGGGCGCATACCGTAATCTAGCCGAACGCCGTATGTTGGAAGCCATGGCGCTCAAGGGCTGGGCCCGCTGCCTCGACTCGGTGGCCGACATCCTCCGGCGCGGGGCGTGGTACCCGATCGTCGAGGAGACGGCCGAGCACGTCGTGCTCGACGTGCACGAGAAGCGGATCCGCTTGTCCCGCGTCGACCTGCAAGTGCGTCTCACCCCGCCCGACAATTGGAGCATCGTGGTCCGCACCGGGGTGATGCGGCCCACGCTGGGCGGCAACAAGCAGCCGGTCAACCAGACCTACGCCGTGTGCCCGTCCTGCAACGAGCGCCAGGAGTTCACGGGTCGGCCCACGTCGCTGGGGTGCACGCGGTGCGCGAAACAAGCTTCGGTGGATTGGACGGTGACGTGTTGAACCGATTGCGGAATGTGGATTGCGGATTGCGGAATTGAAGGGGGAGGTCGTGTAGCGGTTCGAACGTCACATTTACAATCCGCAATCCACAATCCGAAATCCGCAATTAGCGTAGTCCCGCCGGCTCCAGCCGATCTAATACGGGCGCCAGCACCAGCACCGCCAGGTAGCACTCGAATCCCAGCATCGCCGCCCCGGTCACGGACCAGGCGGCCGCGGTCCACGCGCGTCCCGCCCCGGCCGCGTGCAGCGTGATCCCCGCCAGGCCGCCCACGAGCGCCGCCGGCAGCACCGCGATGAAGAGGGCGACGGCGGTCCCGACGAAGATCAGGATGCGCTGTCCCATCGCCTCGAAGCCGGTGGCCCGCTCGGGGCCGATCGTGGTCCAGGCGGGGAAGAGCAGCACGGCCGCGTTCTGGACCAGGAGCAGCACCAGCACGACCGGCGGGACGGCCACGAGCGCGGCCACGAGGTAGGCGATCCGCTCACCTATCGGCGGCAGTGCCGCGTCGCTCAGGGACGCGGCGAACGCGCCGCAGAGGCCCAGGCCCGCCACCGCGGAGATGAGCAGGGTGGGGGCCAGTACCTGGGCGGCGATCAGGTCACGGGAGCGCAGCGGCCACGACTTGAGGACGTCCAGCAGCTCGAGATCGCGCCGCAGGTCGTAGCGCAACGCCAGCGGCCCGAACAGGAGCACCACGCCGGCGACCGCGAGCGAGAGCACGGCGACCAATCCCGGTCCCGCACGACCGTCCCGGCCGGAGAGGGCGGAGCCGACGACGAACACCAGGAGGCCGAGCAGCAGCAGCGTGCGGGGCCGGAACTCGCGCAGCGCCCCAGTGAAGTTCTTCCACACGATCGCGCCCGCGGGCGGCCCGCTGGGCGCGAGGCGCACCAGCGCGCGGGGCGCGCTCCCGGTGCCGGGCCGGGCGGGCAGGTCGGCTCGGCCGCGACGCATCGCCTCGAGCCGGCGGGCCACCCGGTTGGCGTGTTCCACCGCCGCCTCCTCGAACCCGAGTGTGGAGCGCATCACCCAGAGGTAGTGGACGGCCACGACGGCGAGCGCGGCCGGCAGCCGCAGCGCGAACTCCGCCGGTCCGGAGGCGAGCACCGGACCCGCCACGGCGAAGAACGGCCACAGGGCGACGCCCAGGGCGCCGCGATGCAGGGCGCGGACGAGCACGGCGGCGCCCTGCTCGGCGCTCTCCTGCCAGGCCGCCACGACGTCCGGCACGGTGGCGCGCAACCCCAGCCAGAGGGCGGCGAGCAGTCCGCCCAGCACGGCGAGCGAGACGAGCTTCCGCTTCAAGCCCGTGACGCCCTGCTGTGACAGGCTGGCCCGCACCAGCGCCGCGCCGGCGTTGTGCAGCTGGAGCGTGAGGTAGAGCAGCCAGACCCCCGCCACGCGCAGCAGCAGGCCCGCGTGGAAGTGACCGCGCGAAAACAACAGCACCGAGAACAGCGCCGAGACGAGCAGGGCCAGCTGGCTCCGGACCAGCCGGAACCGGAGCACCTGCGGACGGGTGAGTGGCGCCGTGAAGAGAAAGTCGGTTTCGGCGAGCTGGAAGGTGAACGGCGTTTCGGCGCGGCCGAACACCCAGGTCAGGAGCACCATCACCACCAGCCCCGCTACGACGAACGCCTCCCCCAGCGGCCAGCTGGCGGGAATGGCGCCGTCGTAGGGGCGCGCCGCGCCGTTGCCGCCGGGGCGGAAGATGAGCCAGTAGAAGTACAGCAGGCCGATGCAGAATCCGATCAGGTACTTGGGCTGCCGCAGCCGCTCGAGGCGCCGCCGCATCGCGTTCACGAAGCTGCGCTGCGAGAGGTACACAGCGGCGCCGATCATGCGCTGCCGCCGGTGAGCGCCAGGAAAATGTGCTCCAGACTCTTGCCGGCGAGCTCGGGACGGCCCACCAGGATCTGGGCGATGGTTCCGATCGCCACCATCCGGCCCTGCTGGAGAATCAGCACCCGGGTGCAGATCTCCTCCACCAGGGGCAGCAGGTGCGAGGAGAGCAGGACGGCCGCCCCGCCGCGGGCGCGCTCCACGATCGTCTGTTTCATGCGCCGGATCCCGGCGGGATCGAGACCGGTCAGCGGCTCGTCGAACAGCAGGACGGTGGGGTCGTGCAGCAGCCCGCACGCGATGACGAGCTTCTGGCGCATCCCGCGCGACAGCTCGCCCGGGAGGGCCCGGGCCTTGTCGACCAGCTCGAGCTCGGAGAGCAGGGTGGGGATGCGCCGCTCCACGTCGGGGACCTGGTATAGCCGCGCGGTGAAGCGCAGGTGCTCCTCGACGCTCAGGTACTCGAACAGGTGGGGCTCGTCGGGCATGAACGCGAGCTGCCGCTTGGCGGCCACCGGCTCGGCGGCCAAGTCGTGCCCCGCGATGCGGATCGTGCCCCGAGTGGGCCGGACGATGCCGACCAGGCTGCGCAGGGTGGTGGTCTTGCCCGCGCCGTTGGGGCCCACGAGCCCCAGCACTTCACCGGGGGCGACCTCGAAGCAGAGGTCGTCCACAGCCACGAGCTCGCCATACAGCTTGGTGAGGCCTTTGACCTCGATCATGGGCCGAGAATCTAGGCGCGGCGGGGTCTTGCGGCAGGCGGAGATTACGTTAGTATGTTAACTGTGAATATCTTAACTAAAGGCATGGTGCGTGGTGAGTGGTTCTCTCCCAGTGTAGCCGTCCATACGGTGAGGACCGGAGAGTACCGCGCACCGGGCACCGCGCACCGCCGTCCGTGACCGACCGCTCCGAGCTGGCATTGCAGCTGGCCGATGCCGTGGCCGCCGCCTCCACGGCCCTGGAGCGCGCAGGGGACCGGGCGTTCCGCTCCTACGGGCTCGGACATCGCGCGCACGTGGCGCTCGTGGCCGTGGACGAAGCGGGGCCCGATGGCGCTCGTCCCCGGGACGTCGCGTCCCGGCTCGGCGTGTCCCGCCCTGCCGCCACCACGTTCATCCAGCGACTCGAAACCAAAGGGCTGGTTGAAACCACGCCTGATCCCAACGACGACCGCGGTGTGCGGGTCACCCTCACGCGGCGCGGGCTCGAGGTGCTGCTGCGCGTCGGACAGCTCGAGCGTCGCCTGGCCGCGCGGACACTGGAGGGCGTTCCCGCCACGGCGATTCAGCGCACGTTGCACGTGCTCGAAGACTACCGACGCCGCCTGGAAGGTCACCAGATCGAGATCGTGCGCTGAGCGATGTGCGTATCTTTATTCACTGCTACTGAAGCGCCGCGCTCGGCCGCTACGTGGCGAGAATCCGCTTGAGGTCGCGGTTCTACCCATACTTTCCACAGCGGGTTAGCTCATCGGAATGACTCGATGCTCCTTCGGCAAGGCAGCGAGGACGCGCAAGGCTGCGGTTCGAGACTTTTCCACAAAGCGCCTACCTTGATACAGTGTGGATAACTCTCGCGCGCTCACCCCTGGCCTCTCTCCCTTCGGGAGAGGGCCTCACCCCTGACCACTCTCCCTTCGGGAGAGGGCGTCACCCCTGACCACTGGGTCTTTGGGCGAGGGCCTCACCCCTGACCCCTCTCCCTTCGGGAGAGGGGAACGACGGGGAGGATAGATTCTCTCCCACTTGGTTCCCCCTCTCCGGAAACGGAGAGGGGGCCAGGGGGTGAGGACCGGAAACGGAGAGGGGGCCAGGGGGTGAGGACCGGAAA
>CAZQWQ010000073.1:0-667370 GCA_964596925.1 uncultured Gemmatimonadaceae bacterium
AGGCGGGGCACTTACTGCGTTAGCGACGGCACCGGGAGGGTCGCTCCCCCCGACGCCTAGTGCCCATCGTTTACGGCGTGGACTACCAGGGTATCTAATCCTGTTTGCTCCCCACGCTGTCGCGCCTCAGCGTCAGCAACGGCCCAGCAGAACGCCTTCGCCACTGGTATTCTTCCCGATCTCTACGCATTCCACCGCTACACCGGGAATTCCATCTGCCCCTACCGTGCTCAAGTCCGACAGTCTTGCTGGCAGCCCCGGAGTTGAGCCCCGGGATTTCACCAACAACTTACCGAACCGCCTACGCGCCCTTTACGCCCAGTGATTCCGGACAACGCTCGCACCCTCCGTATTACCGCGGCTGCTGGCACGGAGTTAGCCGGTGCTTCCTTTGGAGGTACCGTCACCCAGGGTCTCCTTATCGAAGCCCTGTATTCGTTCCCCCTGACAGTGGTTTACAATCCGAAGACCGTCATCCCACACGCGGCGTCGCTGCGTCAGCCTTGCGGCCATTGCGCAATATTCCCCACTGCTGCCTCCCGTAGGAGTCTGGGCCGTGTCTCAGTCCCAATGTGGCTGATCATCCTCTCAGACCAGCTACCCGTCGTAGCCTTGGTGGGCCGTTACCCCGCCAACAAGCTGATAGGTCGCGAGGCCCTCCGTCGGCGCAACCTTGCGGCTGCTTTCCTCGCCCAGGGATGCCCCCGAACGAGCGTATGCGGTATTACCCGGCCGTTGGGCCGGCTATCCCCCGCCACCGGACAAGTTCCTCACGTGTTACGCACCCGTCTGCCACTGAACCGGAGTTGCCCCCGGTCCCGTACGACTTGCATGTGTTAGGCACGCCGCCAGCGTTCGTCCTGAGCCAGGATCAAACTCTCCAATAGAGAATTCGAACAGCTCAAATCAAACGACTGTGTTCTGTCGTCCGAATCACGTCAGAGTCAAACCCCTGACGGCACGCGTCTGACCGCGCACCGCTCATTCGGGGCCGCACTCCACACGCTCGATCATCAATTCTCAAAGAACGCACCGCGAAAAACATCGCAGTGAGACTCACATTCTAGCCGGCTACCCACCCTGAGTCAATGGGGCCCCCCACTTGAAGATACGCCCCCACGCACCCCACCCACGAAACCGCGAATCCACCCGTCACCTTTGCTCGCCCCGACGCCGATGGGTAGATTCGCCGAGGGAACCCGCGCCATACGATGACCGACCAGAACCTCTGCAACCATTGCCAGAGCCCGCTCGCCCCGGGCGCGCATTTCTGCTCGCGCTGCGGGTTCGACGTCTCGGGCGTGCAGGGCGGTCTCGCGACCGCCAAAGTCGCCGTCGCCGCGGACGCCGAGGATCCGCAAGCCGGACTCCTCGAAGAGCTGCGTCGCGCCACCCTTGGCGATTTCGACATCGCGGGAGAGCTCGGACGCGGCGGCATGGCCACGGTCTACCTCGCCCACGAGATCGCCCTCGACCGCAAAGTGGCGATCAAGGTCATGTCCCCGGCCCTGCTGCAAGGCGGCCGCGGCATGGCCGACCGCTTCAAGCGCGAAGCACGCACCGCCGCCGCCCTGAGCCACCCGCACATCATCCCGATTTTCGGCGTGCGCGAATCCGGCCGGCTGCTGTTCTTCGTGATGAAATTCGTCCAGGGGCGCTCGCTCGATGCGATCACGAAAGAGCACGGGCCCCTGCCCATCAAAATGGTCCAGGCGATCCTCGCCCAGGCGGGGAGCGCCCTCGACTACGCGCACCGCCACCACGTCATTCACCGCGACATCAAGCCCGCCAACATCATGCTCGACGTCGAAGGGTGGGCCGTCCTCACCGACTTCGGTATCGCGAAAGTGACCGAGGCGCAGGGACTCACCATGACGGGTGCCACGATCGGCACGCCGACCTACATGAGTCCCGAACAATGCGCCGCGAAAGACATCACCGGCGCCACCGACCAGTACTCGCTTGGCATCACGGCGTACGAGATGATCACCGGCAAGGTCCCGTTCGACGCCGATTCGATGATGTCGCTCATGTGGCAACATTTCCACGAGCCGCCGCCGCCGATTCTCGAGCGTCGTCCCGATTGCCCACCCGACCTGGCGCTGGCGATCGAGCGCATGCTCGCGAAAAAGCCCGCGGACCGCTGGCCTACACTCGAAGACGCCGTCGAAGCCATCGGCAACCCGCCGCTCAACGACCCGATTCGGCAGCAAATGAAGGCGCTCGCGCGCGGCGGAACGTTGGCCGACGCGGCGCAGCGGCACACCCCGGTGAGCCCGGTGCCCACCCATGCCGGTCCACCGACCGCGGGACCCGCGACACCGCGGCCGAGTGCGTCACCGCCGCCCGTCGCCACGGCTGCATCGACCACGCCGATCCCGGCCACGCCGACCGCCGCCGCGCCGCCGCCACCCCCGCCGCTGCCGATGACACCGGTGATGCCGATCGCGCCGCCTGTCACACGCGAGGTCACCGAGAGTCCGACGGCCCTTTTCGTCACACCAGTCCCGGCGCCACCGCGGGCACCGCCAGCGCCGGCGCCACCTCCAGCGCCACCCGCTCCGCCCAGAAAGTCTGAGCCGCGCCGGACCTCGCGCGCCGAGCCCGCACCGGTAATTCCGCCGCCGTTCGCGCCCGTGCGCCGCGGTGGTCCCTTACGGGTGATTGGGCCGGTGGCGGCGCTCATCGCGGTCGCTGTCGTCGCCTGGGTGCTGCTCGGCCGCGGCCGATCCGCCGGCCCGGCACCGAGTCCGGTCGTGCCCGCGACGATCGAGCCCGTCGCTTCAGTCGCGGTCACGCCGTCCCCCGCTTCCATTATCGTCGGCGGGACGACCCAATTGGCAGCCATCCTCAAGGACGCCCGTGGCAACCCGTTGACCGGGCGGGAAGTCGTCTGGGCCTCGAGCGACACGACCATGGCGCGCGTGTCGCCAAGCGGCGTGGTGCAGGGATTGCAGCCGGGCTACATCAACGTCACCGCGACCAGCGGGGAACGCACCGGAACGGGGACGGTGCTCGTCACCGCGACGGTCACGCCGGTGGCCGCCGTCGAGATCACGCCCAACCGCTCGTCCATCCCGCTGGGCGACAGTCTGGTCCTGAACGCGGCCCCGAAGGACACTCGCGGCAACACCCTCTCGGGCCGGTCGGTGCGGTGGACGTCGAGCGACCCCGGCGTGGCGACCGTCTCGCAGAGCGGCGTGGTCCAACCGCGGCGCGAAGGAACCACCGCGATTTCGGTCGCCATTGAAGGAAAGACCTCCACCGCACGCATCACCGTTACACAGCCGGTCGTGTCGGCAGTCGCCGTGGCACCTTCCGCCGTGTCTTTGATCGTAGGCGGACGCGCCCAGCTCACCGTGGCGGCGCGCGATGCGCGAGGCAACACAATGCGCGGCCGCCCGGTGACCTGGACCACGAGCGACCGGACCCTGGCCACGGTGTCGCCGGACGGCGCGGTCGCGGGGCTGCGACCCGGGCTCGTGATCATCACCGCGCGGGTCGACGCGGAGAGCGCGTCGGCCACCGTCACCGTCACGGCGATCCCCGTCGCATCGGTCAGCGTGACGCCGGCCACGGTCACCGTGGCGGTGGGCCGGACGGCTCAGCTCACGGCGACTCCTCGCGATGCGCGCAACGCCGTGATGACCGACCGGGATGTGCGGTGGCTCTCGAGCAACGCAGCCGTGGCGACGGTATCGACGAACGGCGTCGTCACCGGCGTCGCCGGCGGAACGGCCACGATCACCGCGACGAGCGAGGACAAGGCCGGGCGCGCCACGGTCACCGTACCGGCGCCCCCGCCCGCCGTCGTGGACCTGCCCGATGCGCCCACACCGCCGCAGGCGGATCCGAAGCCCACACCGGGGAAGCCCGCGAATGCGCAACCGGCCGATCCACCGCCTCCGGTAGTTGTTCCCCCACCGGTCGATGCGGCCGCAGCGACCCGTACCCTCCCCCGTCGCGAAATCGCCGTCGGGGGCACACACGCCTGTGGCCTGACGCAAGCCGATGTGGCCGTTTGCTGGGGCAACAATGCGGCGGGACAGCTGGGCGATGCGTCCGTCGGGGCGACGTCCGGCGCGCCGACGCTGGTCGCACACGCGGCGGGTTTCACCGCGCTCGTCGCGGGGAACGACTTTACGTGCGGGCTCACCCAGAGCGGCAGCGCGGTGTGTTGGGGGCTGAACAACAAAGGGCAGCTCGGCGTCGGTCGCAACGCCGGAGCGCCGACCCCGGCTGCGGTCGCCGGCGGCCGCACCTTCACGTCCCTGGCGGCCGGCGCTCGGCATGCGTGCGGACTCGTCTCCGACGGTGGTTTGTGGTGCTGGGGTGACAACAACGCCGGCCAGCTCGGCGACGGGTCGACGCGTGGGGCGAATGCGCCGCGCCGGGTGCGTGGTGACGTCAGGTTCAAGGCGGTGGCGGTGGGAACGGACCATACCTGCGGGCTGAGCCAAGCCGGTCAGGCGTTCTGCTGGGGCGACGGGTTCTCGGGCCAGATCGGACGCGGCGCGCGGGAAAGCCAGACCGAGCCCGTACCAACGGAAACCGATGCCCGGTTTACGACCTTGGCGGCCGGCGGCAATCACACCTGCGCCCTGACGCTCACAGGCAAGGCCTATTGCTGGGGCGCGAACGTGGCGGGTGAAATCGGCGACGGGAGCAAGAGCGAACGCAGCAGTCCAGTCGCCGTCTCGGGCGCAAGGGCGTATACCAGGATCGCCGCTGGGAACGAACACACCTGTGCCGTGACCGGGGGCGGCGACGCCTACTGCTGGGGACGCAACCGTGACGGCCAGCTCGGCGACGGCGGGGCACGGGCCGATCGGCCGGCACCCGTGAAGGTGGCGTTCGATGGGGCGCTGCGCGATATCGGCGCGGGGGCGACCCACACGTGCGGTGTCACGCGGGGCCAGGAAGTCGTATGTTGGGGCAGCAACGGCCGCGGTCAGCTCGGCGACGGGACGGTCACCGGCCGACCCACGCCGGCGGCGGTGAAAGCGGGCGCCGATCGGCGTCCCTGAGGTTGATCCGTGTTCACTCCATGGGAGGTTCTGTGTTCATGATCAAACGGCTCGGTCGGGTTGTGACGTTGGTGGGACTGCCGGTGGTCGCGGCCCTCGTGGTCCCGAGCGGCGCGCGGGCCCAGAGCAAACTCGAGCTCACGCCTGTGGCGGGAAGCTATTACCCGATGACGACCTTGTGCACCGACTGCAACAACAACAACGACGGGACGGACTATAGAGGAGTCCAGCTGAATTCCGTCGCCGTCGGTGGCGCGTTGAGTTATTGGATCTCCAGAACAATCGGCGTGGCTGCGTTCGTGGGCTGGGCACCGAGTCGCGTCCAAGAGGATACGCTGGGTGTGCTTGGCATTCGGGACGGCATATCCATCAAGGGTAACCTCCTCTTGGCAAACGCCCGTCTGCTGTTCCGGCCGGCACGCACGAACTTGCATTTCATCGTGGGAGGCGGAATCGTGAAGCGCGGCGGGGAATTCTGGACATTCATCAAGGACAATAATGGCGGGAAGCTAACCTCGCCTGCCGGAGTCCTCGGCATCGGCGTACGCGCCGCGGTGACGCCAAAGTTCGCTCTCAACATCTCCGCCGAGGGAAACTTCTATTCGTTCGATCCGCATTTCGGGGTTGGGGCTGATCCCTCCAACGGAACGAAGCTCCAGGCTGACCTGTTGGTGTCCGTGGGCGTGCCGATCGGCCTCAGTCGCTGAGGGTTCGGACCGGCATGTGCGGAAGGGCCCCATCGGTTGGATGGGGCCCTTTCCTTTTTCTCCTCGCGCTCGGACATCGCCTATTGTGGCAATCGAGCATCACTCGCGCGCGCGTTCGCCGTAACCGCACCCTGGCGCCGCACCGGCGCCAGAGATAACTCCATCATCCGTGACCGAGTCGGCTGCGAACGAAACCTGGACGCTGCGTGTCGTCCATCCGCACACGCGCGAACCCGCCCCTGGTGTTCCGGTGAGCCTGCTCGACGCCGCCGGCACCCCCGTCGGCTATTGGGTCAGCGATGCGGCCGGTCGGGTCGCGATTCCCAAGATCGATGCCACGCGCGTCCGGTTGCGCGTCGGACTGCGCAGCGAGGAGCCCACCGAGGTGGACGTCGCGACGCTCGAGGCCGGGGCGGCGGAAGTCGCGGCGCCCCCCACGCTGTTGCCGGTGACGGCGGGTGAGCGACTCCCCACGACCCGCGCCCACGCATCCGCGACCAGCGAGGCAACCGCCGGCGCGCTCACGCTGCGATTCTCCCGGCTCGCAGTGCTCCCGCTCGAGACCGAGCCCGCGACGCCTGGACCGGCGAGCGAGATGCCGGTGGACTTCTTTCAGGCGCCGACGCCGTCGGCCGCCGGCGTACGCTATGGCGCGCTGCTCGAGATGGAGTTGTACTGGCAATCGCTGGGCTACGTCCCGGGCGATCTGCTGTACACCGGCACGCTCGCGCCAGGAGAAGAGATGGCCCTCGAGGTGTTCGATGCCCGGTGGCATTGGACCTGGGGCCCGTCGCGCGCCTCCACGCGTCCCGCGCGACCGATCGAGCTGATCGCCCGGCTCATCGCCGGCACTCCGCTCGCCAACGTGCTGGCGGGCGAGGACGGTGCCCTGCCGCTCGACCCCATCACCCTCCCGCCGGGAGACGCGGAGGTCGCCGGGGCCGCGGAGGAGTCGGTGCACGATCTGTTGACGCGCGCGTCCTACGCCGCCAGCACCCTGCGCCGCCGCGCGCTGCGGGTCCGCGAGGCGAGCGGGGCCCCGGACGCGAGCGGGCGGCGCCAGCTCAAGAACCCGGACGCCACGCGGCCGCTTGCGTTTCATTTCTTTGAGCCGGTGGAGCGATTTCGGGTCGGGGCGCGGTCGGCACGGATTCGCCCGGCGGTGCTGATCCCGTTCCAGCTGCCGAACCTCGCCACGCGAGCCCAGGTGCAGCGATTCGGCACGACGCTGCGACGGGTGCTGCTGGAGCGCAGCCTGTTGCCCGATCTCGATTGGGTGATCGATCGCGGGCGCCGCCCCCTCGAGCCGGACGCGGCACCCCCGATCTCCGAGCTGCGGCTCGTGGTCCAGACCGACCCCGCCGCGTCGCCGTTGGACTTGCGACAAGTGTGGTGCTTTCTGCACGCGGACAACGCCCGTTACGCGGTGCATTTCTTTCCAGTCGACCCGACCGCCTCCGCCGTGACCGGGGGGGGGCTCGCGCCGCCGCGCCCGGCACGCTGGATCGGTGCAATCCGCCTTGCCGACTTTCACCAGAACCCACTGCGGTTCCCCGGTCACTTGGCGCTCGAGAACGGCACCCGGGTGGTGCTGTCGTTTGCGGCCCTGCACGTCGAGGGGCGCGCGGGTGACGTGTGGAAGCGATTGCTGTCGATCCGGGATTTCGTGCTCAATAAGGAATCGCAGGCGCACCTCGCGAGTCTGTCGGCACTGGCGGAAGCCCCTGGCGTGGATCCGCGCGAAAGCCGGCTGCTCGGTCACATTGCCGCCAACCTTCCCCACTATGCGGCCGCGTTGATCGCCGCTGGGGACCCGACGCTGCGCTATCTCGCGCTCGCCAAAGTGCGCGACGCCGCGGGCCGAACGCTCGCCGACGTGATGGAGAACCGGGTGGTGGGGATCGTGGGCAACTACATCGCCTGCCCGCTGCGCTCCATCGACGCGTTGCCCGAAGGATTGCGGGGCGGATTCGCGAGGACCGTCGCGACCCGGCCGCCCGATGAGATCGTGGTCGCGGTTCCCTTGCCGGGGTTGTGGCTGAGCCAGCAGCACGCGCCCGCGGAGTCCGGCGCCGAGACGCCAGCCGTCACGGAAGCGCTGCCGGACGAGGAAGGGCGGGACCGGCGTGTAGGGAGAGGGTGGCGCGCGGGTCGTGGGACATCACCGCCGACGGCCGATACGGCGTGAGATGCTGCGAGGCCTAGTTCCTGTGCAGCACCATCGTCAGCCCCGCAAACCCCGAGCCGTTGAGCTGTCCGTCTAGCGTCGAGTCGTTGCGTACCGCACCGGCGTATTGGGCGCTCTGATAGCCGGGGTGACTGATCGTCAACATGAACCCTTGCCCGTTGCGAGTGCCGTCCACGTCAACCACCACGCCGCCACCGAAGCCGGTGATTTGACCGGTGCCGTTCACGTAGCCGCCAGGCTTGTCGGTCAGGTCCATCGCCATGTTGGTCCCCTGATTCGACCCCTGCCAGGAACCGGCCATCGAGTAGGGATCGTTGCTTCCGGTCGCGTCTTTCTTGCACGCCGCCAACGAACAGACGAATACCAATGTGAGGAGGCCCCGCATGGACCCTCCAGTGGAGAAGAAATGCGCCCGGCAGGATTCGAACCTGCGACCCTCGGCTTAGAAGGCCGATGCTCTGTCCAACTGAGCTACGGGCGCGTGTAACGGCTGGTTTGTAGGTTACAGCGGCAGACGCACAGACGTACAGCGGTATTGTAGTGAAGAGAGTCGAGGGATGCTATACATTCCCTCCCCAATGAACGGCCCCCCACCCAGCGCAAGCGAGCAGCCCCGCCGTCCCCGTTGGAGCCTCGCCCACCGCACGGTGGCGGGGCTGCTGTGGATGCTGTACGGCAAGGGCGCGTACGCCCTGCTGCAGATCCTGGTCGTCGGAATCCTGGCCCGCCTCGTCTCCCCCGCTGACTTCGGAATTGTCAGCGCCGCCCTCATCGTGATTTCGCTTTCCGCCATCGTGTCCAGCATCGGGCTCGGGCCTGCGCTGGTGCAACGGCCAGAGCTGGAACAACGACATATCGACACGGCCTTCACGAGCTCCGTGCTGCTCGGCGGGTTCCTGGGGCTGGTCATCTGGCTGGGCGCCCCGCTGGCCGCGCGCTTCTTTCGTATCGACGGCGTTACCCCGGTGCTCCGGGCATTGGCGGTCATCTTTCCCCTCCAGGGACTCGCGACCGTTGCCGGGTCACTGTTGAAACGGGAGCTGCGGTTCCGTTGGCTCGCCAACGTGGACGTCATCTCCTACGGCATCGGCTACGGCGCGCTCGGCATCACCTTGGGCCTCCTGGGATACGGCGTGTGGGCGCTGGTGCTCGGACAGATCGCGCACAACCTGATCAAAACCGGGATCCTGGTCGCGGGGCATCCGCCGCGTGTGCGCGGCTGGCCCGAGCGGCGCGCATTCGGGGAGCTGATGTATTTCGCCGGGGGGTTCACCGTGGCGAAGATCGCCAACCAGGTGGCGCAGCAGGGCGACTACCTCGTCGTGGGACGATTCCTCGGCTCCGCACCGCTCGGCTATTACGGGCGCGCCTACAATCTCATGTCGGCTCCCGCGAGCGGCTTTGGCACCATCCTGGACGACGTGCTCTTCCCCACCATGGCGCGCGTGCAAGGAGACGCCCAGCGGCTGGGCGACGCCTATCGGCGCGGCGTGGCCCTGATCGGCTTGATCGTCCTCCCGGCGAGTGTCGCCCTCGTGCTCCTCGCCCCGGAGTTCGTCCACGTCGTGCTGGGGCCCCGTTGGACGCCGGTTATCGTGCCGTTCCAGATCCTCGCCGCCGGCATGTTGTTCCGCACCAGCTCGAAAATGGCCGACTCGCTCGTGCGCGCCACCGGTGCCGTGTATCGGCGCGCGTGGCGGCAGATTCTGTACGCCGCCCTGGTCATCGGAGGCGCCTGGGTAGGACAGCACTGGGGGATCGTCGGGGTGGCATGGGGCGTGCTCCTGGCGCTCACCGTAAATTTCTTGTTCATGGCCCACCTCAGCCTGAGCGAATCCGCGATGCCGTGGTCGGACCTGTGGCGCGCCCACGTGCCCGCCATCCTCCTCACCGTGGCCTCGACTCCGCTCGTTTGGATTGGCGCGACCGCGCTCCGGCACTGGGGAGCCCCTCCCGTGGCGACGGCGGGAGTCGGCCTGCTGATCCTGCTCGCGTGCTCGCTGCTGCTCATGTTCCTCGCCCCAACCAGGTTCCTCGGGGCTGATGGACAATGGATGGTGGGGACGCTGCGCAGTTTCGTGCAAAAGCTGAAGCGGCCCGTCGTCACGTGAGACTTGCCGTGTTCACCACTCGGTACCCGGCGCGGAGCGCGACGTTCTTCCGCCGAGACATGAGCGCGCTGCTCGCGGCCGGCGTCGAGGTGGACGTGTTCCCGATCTACCCGATGGACGCCCAGCTCTGGAACAGTGGCCTCGATATCGTCGGTAAGCACACTATTACGAGCGATCACGTCCACAACCTCGGGTTCCCAGCGGTGCTGCGGCACGCCTGGCCGTGGCCGCTTCGCGCGGTCGGGCGGTTCGCGCGCGATGCCGTGGCCGTCGGGGCCTCGGCGGCACGCTATGGACTCGTCCCGTTGGCGAAGAGCGCGTACGTGCTCCCCAAGGCATGGGCGTGGGCGGCGCAGCACGCCGATCGGTACGATCACGTCCTGGCGTACTGGGGCAACTACGCCGGTACCTGCGCCTACGCCTTCCACCGACTGATCAACCGACCCATCCCGCTATCCATCTGGCTGCACGCGGGCACGGACCTCTATCTCCGACAAGTGTTTCTTCGGGAGAAGCTGCTCTACGCGGACAACATCATCACGTGCTGTGCATTCAACCTGCGGTACCTGACCGAGCGGTATCCGGACCTGGCACCCCAGATCGCCGCCAAGACGCATGTGTGCTACCATGGGCTCGATCTGTCGACCTTTGCGTTCGCCCCGGACCACCGCCCCGCCAATCGCATCATCGCGGTCGGACGGCTGGCCCGGTTCAAGGGGTTCGACTACCTGCTGCGCGCCGCACGCGTTCTGGGCGATCGCGGCATGACGGTCGAGGTCGAGCTGATCGGCGATGGCCCGGAACGCGGTGCCCTGGAATCGCTCGCCCGGGAGCTCGGCATCGCGGTCGTGTTCCGAGGATATCTGCCGTTCAGCGCGGTTCAGACGGCAATGAGCCAGGCCACGATTTTGGTCCACCCCTCCGACGGACTGGGAGACGGACTGCCCAACGTGCTGCGTGAGGCGATGGCGGTCGGCACACCTGTCATCGCGTCCCGGGTGGCCGGTATTCCCGAAGCGCTGGACGATGGCCGATGCGGCACGCTGGTACCGCCGAAAGACGTGCCCGCCCTCGCCGAGGCGATTCACACGCTGCTGAGCGACGCGGATCTGCGACGCCGCCATGCCATGCTGGGACGTCGCCGCACTGAGGAATTGTTCGACGTGTGGCAGAACGGAGCCCGGTTGGCTGAGCGACTCCGGTCCACGACCCGGCTGGGATCGCGGGAGCCGACCCGATGATGCAACTGGCGCTGCGGCTGTACCACCATCTCCCCGCCCCCGCTCAGTCGCTGGTCGCCACGCTGCACGGGCTCTCGGAACGCTGGTGGCGCTACGGCCCCGGCAGTCAGCGACTGACGCAGGAAGCGCGGGAGCGCGAGCACTGGACCCTCGCGCAGTGGGACACCTGGCGCGCGGAGCGATTGGCATTCGTGCTGCATCGGGCGGCCACGCGAGTTCCCTACTATCGCGACTACTGGATGGCACGCCGGCGCCGCGGCGACCATGCCTCCTGGGATCTGCTCGAGAACTGGCCGATTCTCGAGAAGGAAACCGTGCGCCGGCAGCCGCGCGCCTTCGTGGCCGACGACCGTTCCGTGCGACTCATGTCCCATTTGCGCACCAGTGGCACCACGGGGACGCCGTTGGACGTGTGGAGGACGCGGCACACGATCAGGATGTTGTACGCGGTGGGATTGGCGCGGACCCGCGGCTGGCACGGTATCACGCTCCACCATCGCCGGGCAATGTTGGGCGGAAAGTTGGTGACGGCGGTTCCGCGGCGCCGGCCGCCGTTCTGGGTGTGGAACGCGGGGCTCCAGCAGCTGTACATGTCATCCTATCACCTCGCCCCCGACCTGATCCCGCACTATCTGGACGCGTTGGTGCGGTAAATGCACGGTGCGCGAGACCTACGGCATGGGGGAAAACGTGGCAGCCGCCACCGAGTGCGAAGCGGGACGCCTCCACCAGTCGCCCGAGATCGGGCTGATCGAGGTGTTCGACGCCGACCGCCCTGCCCCACGCGGCTCGTTGGGCGAGTTTGTCTGCACGGGGCTGCTGAATCCGGACATGCCCTTCATCCGATATCGGCTCGCCGACTACGGGCGTCTCCCCGCGGACGACGAGCCGTGCGCGTGCGGCCGCACTCTGCCCTTGATCGACGCGCTCGAAGGGAGAACCACCGATCTCCTGCTCTCGCGCGACGGCCGGCAGGTCTTCTGGTTGAATCCGGTGTTGTACGGGATTCCCGTGCGTCAGGCGCAATTCGTGCAAGAGTCGCTCGATCGCGTTGTGGTGCGCTGCGTCGCGGGGCCCGGATACACAGCGGAATCGAAACAGCAGATCGTCGAGCGGCTGCGCTCGCGGATGGGCGAGATTCAGGTCGTGGTGGAAGACGTCACGGAAATTCCCCGCACGAAGAACGGCAAGATCCGGAGCGTGATCTGCAACGTGCCGGTCGCGGAGCGGGAGGCGATCCTCCGGGTGCAGCGGGCGCGCGTGTCGCTTCCCGCCGCGCACACCGCGCCCGACGCCTCCTGAGACCCCCGTGTCTCGTCTCGTCTACACGCTGATTCCGGAGTGGCCGCCGTTGGCCTGGCTGGCGTGCTGTCGCTCCGGGGATCCGAAGGTGTCCGTGTGGCACGGTTCTCGGGTCGAGGTCGACTCCGCCTGGTTTGCCGAGGCCGTGTGGGCCGACCGGTATCGCGATGCGGCTTTCGATCGCACGGACTTGGTGTTCGGATCGGGCGGCCGGCAACGAAACGGTTCACTCACGTTCGTGTCGGCGGGCACGACCGTGGACCGCCTGCACGTCTTGCAGCGCGGAGCGGCGGCGTGGGTGTCGAACTCGCTGCCCTGCCTGCTCGCGGCCGTCGAGGGAGTGCCCGATCCGACCTACCCTGCCTACTACGACATTTTCAAATCAATTGTCGGCGGCATCCGGCGCTATCAGCGAGAGATCTCCACCTCGGCTGGGCCGGCGCGGCTCGTGTACTTCGACAATCTCCTGTGGGACGGCCACACCCTCCAGGAAGTCGAGAAGCCGGGCGTGCGGCGCGACTTCTCATCCTTCGAGAAGTACCGGACCTTTCTGCAATCGACGCTCCAGCTGCTCACGGAGAATCTCTCGGCCCCCGAGCGTCGGTTTCCCTATCGCTGGCTCGGCACGATCTCCTCGGGCTACGACAGCCTCACCACGGCGGTGCTGGCCAAGCCGTTGGGCCTGGATGAGGCCATCAACTTCACGGAAGCCCGCGGCGGGGGCACCGACAGCGGTCAGGCAGTGGCAAACCTGCTCGGCGTGACGCTCACTCCAATCGCGCGAGACGCCTGGCGCCACGCCCCGTCACCCGAGGTGCCGTTCATTGCGTCGGATGCAAAGGGCGAAGACGTGTTCCTGCGCGGTGCCGAGGCCAAGCTGGCCGGACGCGCGCTTCTGACCGGCCATTGGGGCGGCCGGGCGTGGGACAAGAACATCAAGGGACTCTCCGAGGAGATCCAGCGAGGGGATCAGTCCGGCCTCTCGGTGACCGAGTTCAGGCTGTGGGCCGGGTTCCTTCATTGTCCGATCGCCTTTCTCGGGACCCGCCAGATTCGCGACTTGTATGCGCTGAATCATTCTCCAGAGATGCGGCCATGGGATGTCGGCGGCCGGTACAACCGGCCGATCGCCCGGCGCATCATCGAAAGCGCCGGCATCCCGCGGGGGACCTTCGCGGTACACAAGCGAGCGGGGTCGGTACTGTTCTTCCGGCGTGACAGCTTCCTGTCGCCCAGCTCGCTCGAGGACTTCACCCGTTGGCTGCGGGACCAGGGCGACGAGTGGCGCAAACGTGGATTGGTCCCATCGCCCAGTGAACCGGGACGACGGACGCTGGTGCAGCGAGGCGCGGCCGTCGCGGCGGGGATGTTCCAGTTGTTGGACCGGGCGACCCTGCATCGCGTGCACCACTTCGATGCGATCGCGCGCCGGCTAGGGAATGTCGCGAACCGGGAGCCGCTGTTCCGCTATCTCTTTCCCTGGGCGATCGACCGGGCAAAGCAGCGTTACGCCACCACTCGGCTGGAAACCGGTTCTCGACCATAGTGCGCATTTCCTACACGCCGATTCCGGAGTGGCCACCATTGGCATGGCTGGCCCGCTGCTGTTCCGGAAACCCGACGGTGCACGTGCTGCACGGCCCCCGGGTTGAGGTCAACCCCGACTGGTTCGCCGAGGCGGTGTGGGCCGATCGTTACAGCAATGCAGCGTTCGATCAAACTGACTTGGTCTTCGGCTCAGGGGGGCGCGTGCGAGGCGGCACGCTCACCTTTGTATCTGCCGGCACGACCGTGGACCGACTGCAGCTGCTGCACCATGGAGCGAACACCGTCGTGTCGAACTCGCTGCCCTGTCTGCTCGCGGCCGTGGAGGGTGTACCCGACCCAACCTTCGCTGGGTACTACGAGTTTTTCAAATCCATTATCCGCGGCCTCCGACGATATCAGCGGGAGATCCCCACCTCGGCTGGGCCGGCGCGGCTCGTGTACTTCGACAATCTCCTGTGGGACGGCCACACCCTCCAAGAAGTCGAGAAGCCTGCCCCACGACGCGACTTCTCGTCATTCGAGAAATACCGCGAGTTTCTGCAATCCTCCCTCGTCCTGATGAACGACAACCTCGCGGCGACCGAACGTCGCTTTCCGTATCGCTGGCTCGGCACGATCTCCTCAGGCTACGACAGTCTGGCGACGGCCGTACTCGCCAAGCCATTGGGGCTGACCGAGGCCATCTCCATCACTGAAGGCCGCGGTGGGGGGACCGACAGCGGCCAGGCCGCGGCGGGTTTTCTCGGCGTGGCGCTCTCCCCGATCGCCCGGGATGCCTGGCGTCTGGCGCGACAACCTGAGGTGCCGTTCATCGCGTCGGATGCCAAGGGTGAGGACGTCTTTCTGGGAGGCGCCGAGGCAAACCTGGTCGACCGCGCCCTGTTGACTGGACACTACGGGATCGCCTGGGACAAGAACGTCAAGGGTCTCTCCGGCGGATTCGAACGGAAGGATCAAGCCGGCCTCTCACTCACGGAGTTCCGACTGTGGGCGGGGTTTCTTCATTGTCCCATCGCCTTTTTCGGCGCTCGTCAAGCTCGAGACCTTCAAGCGCTGAGTCACACGCCCGAGATGCGGCCATGGGATGTCGGCGGCCGGTACACCCGACCGATCGCCCGGCGCATCATTGAAACTGCTGGCATCCCGCGCGGAACCTTCGCGACCCACAAGCGGGCGGGGTCCGTTCTGTTCTTCCACCGTGACAGCTTTCTGTCGCCAAGCTCGCTCGAAGATTTCACCCGTTGGCTGCAAGATCAGGGTGACGAGTGGCGCAAGCGCGGACTGGTCCCGCCTGTTCCCCAACCGGGACGAAGGTCGCCAGGGCAAAAGGGCGCGACGGCAGCGGCGTGGCTGGTCCAGCGCCTGAGCGATGCCACGGCGCACCGCGTACGGTTCCTCGAAGCGGTCGGGCGCCGGCTGGCGAATGTCGCGAACCGGGAGCCGCTGTTTCACTATCTGTTTCCCTGGGCGATCGCCAGAGCGAAGGAGCGATACACGCCCGGATTGCGGCGTATCAGTTGATTTTTCTCACCGGCGGAACCGGCTACATCGGGAACCGACTCGCCAGCGAGCTGGTGCGTCGCGGGCACGACAGCCGACACCTTCGTCCATCTTATCGGGGTCGCCCACCCGGGTCCGACCAAGGCCGAGCAGTTCAGGAGCATCGATCTCAAGTCGGCGCGGGAAGCGGTGTATTGGCTGAGCTCGTTGGTGCCGATGATGCGCGAGGGTGCCCGGCGGCTGGGGTTGGTGACGCTGGCGCAAATGCTGCATGCGCTCGTGTGGGCGATCGAGCGCCCGGCTAGGGCTTTACGCGTGCTCGAAGTGCCGGACATACGACGCGGAGCGCTCGAAGACACCTGATGCCGATGAAAGGAGAGTCTCGCCTGCCCTCATCACCGGTTGGCGGCGCGCGCCCGGGCCTCGCGGTGCTCGCGGCGCGCCTCGCCTACATCGGCGTGCTCGCGATCGCCACGCTGGCGCCGTTCCACTTCGACTTCACCCACACCGGGTTGGCGCAGCGGCTTGGGAACTCGCTCACGTTCGGTTATTCGGTCGCGACCGCTGTGGACGCCATCAGCAACGTCGTGCTGTTCGCCGGCTGGGGCGCGCTGTGGGCGGCGACGAGCCGCATGATGCCGCTCGGCCCGGCGCTCCGGCTGCCCGCGATCACCGGCGCCCTCCTGAGCATCACTGCGGAAACGCTGCAGCTGTTCGTCCCGGGGCGACGGACCAGCTTGCTGGACGTGGGCACCAACACGGCCGGCGCCATCATCGGCGCGGCGGCCGTCGTGCTTGCCGTGCATGCCGCGCAGGCCGTGCGACACCAGAAATCCTACGTCGGCCTGCCGGCCGCAGGGTTCGCGCTGGCGTATCTGGGCGCCGCCCTGTTCGAAGCACTACTCCCGCTGCAACGCGTGGCCGTGTTGCCAACCGACCGGGGCAACCCGCTGCGCCGGTTGCGCACGGCCACCGCCCCGTTCGAGTGGGAGTCGATCTGGAAAATCCCGCTGACCGACATCGTGTTGTTCTTCCCGCTGGGCGCCCTCGCCGTGATGGCATTGGTCGAGCTGGGCTGGGGCCACTGGCGAGCGGCCCGGGCCGTGGCCGGTTGGGGCGCCCTGGTGTCGCTCGCCGTCGAGCTTGCCCATGGACCGCTCGGCCTACCCGTGCAACTCGGCTCGGCGGTGGCCCACATCATCGGCATCGCGCTCGGAGCCGCCGTCTGCGCCCAATGGCTTCCGGCGGCCTCGCGCCGGGTGCGTGGCCGGGGACGGCCCGCCGTGCTGTTCGTGGCATACGCCGCGCTCGTCGCGTTCTGGGCGTGGCGGCCGTTCGCCCTCGAGATGGACGGCGAGATGATCCGTCAGCAGTTTTCGCTCGAACGCCTCGTCCCACTCCAGGGGCTGGCCAGCCGTGACCTGTTCACCGTGGCGGACGTCGTGAAGCCGTTCTTTTTGTTTTTTCCACTCGGCGCCCTGCTCGCCGTCTGGCCCTTGCGGCGCAGCGGGGCGTTGGGCTACTGCCTCCCCGCGCTGTACCTCGCGGCGATCACCGAAGGCGGCCAGGGATTGATCGAGGGCCGATTCTTCGACGGGACCGATTTGCTCATTCAGTGCGCCGCCGCGGCGATCGGCTGGTTGGTCGTGCGCCAGGCGGGATACGAAGCGCACGGCGGAGTCCTCGGCGCGTGACGCCGTTTCGGAAGAATTGGCTCACGGCCTCGCTGGTGTGCTGCAGTCTTGCCAGCGTCCCCCAGCGCCTTCCCGCCCAGGAGGTGACGGTGATCCGCGCCGGACGCCTGGTGGACGTCGAGCGCGGCGAGGTACGGCAGGATCAGGTGATCATCATCCGGGGCGAGCGTATCGAGGCGGTGCAGCCGGCGTCGGCCCCGTTGCCCCGCGGATTCCGCGTGATCGACCTGTCCCGCTACACCGTCCTCCCAGGCCTCATCGACTGTCACACCCATCTCGTCGGGAACATCCAATCGGCGAGCTCGACGGCGCCGCTCGAGCGCTCGGGAGCCCAGGACGCCATGGCCGGCGTGCGCCACGCGAGGGAGACGCTGCTCGCGGGGTTCACAACGGTGCGCGATGTAGGCGCCTACCGCGCCTTCACCGATGTGGCGCTGCGCGACGCGATCAACGACGGCACCGTCCTGGGCCCGCGCATGGCCGTGGCCGGCGCCTACGTCACCGTCACGGGTGGCGGCGGCGCGATCACCGGGTTGGCTCACGACATCGCGCTGCCCCGCGAGCTTCGCTTCGGGGAAGCCAATTCCCCGGAAGAGATTCGCCAGCACGTGCGGGAGCTGCTGCATGGCGGCGCCGATTTCATCAAGATCATCGCCACCGGAGCAGTCCTTACCCCAGGGACGAACCCCGGAGTCGCGGAGTACAGTGAGGCCGAATTGCGTGCCGCCGTGGAGGAAGCGACGCGCTACGGCAGTTACGTGACCGCGCACGCGCACGGCGCCGACGGCATCAAGAAGGCCGTGCGCGCCGGCGTGCGGTCGATCGAGCATGGGTCGCTGCTCGACGACGAAGGGATCGCCCTGATGCGCCAGCACCAAACCTGGCTCGTCGCCGACATCTACAATGGGGACTACATCGCCTCCGAAGGCCGCCGCCAGGGCTGGTCGGCCGATATCCTGCGAAAGAATGACGAAACCACCGAAGTGCAGCGCGCGGGGTTCCGCAAGGCGGTGGCCGCCGGTGTCCGGATCGCCTACGGAACCGACAGCGGCGTCTATCCGCACGGGATGAACGCCGCCCAGCTACCCTACATGGTGCGCTATGGGATGACCGCCATGGGGGCGATTCAGTCCGCGACGATCGAGGCGGCGCGCCTGATGCGTTGGGATGATCGCGTGGGTTCGATCGCTCCGGGCAAGTACGCCGACATCATCGCTCTCGAAGGCGACGCCCTGGCTGACCTGTCCCGCTTCATGCAGGTGCCCTTCGTGATGAAGGGCGGCGTTGTCGTCAAATCCGGCACCCCCTGATTCCATTGGAGTGTGGCATGGCAGGTTCGGTCGTCTGGACCGCACGGCTGTGGATTCCGCTCGTCATCGCGACGGGGCTTTCGGCGCAGACGCCGGCCCGGCGCCTGCTGACGCTGGACGATCTCTTCCGCGTCCGCAGCGTGAGTGACCCGCAAATTTCTCCGGACGGCGCCTGGGTGGCCTATGCGGTGACGACGCCCGACACGAGCGCCGACCGGGACGATTCCGACGTGTGGATGACCAGTTGGAGCGGGGACACCACTGTGCGACTCACTGCCTCACCGCAGAGCGAGCACACGCCCCGGTGGAGCCCCGACGGTCGCTTTCTGAGCTTCCTCTCGGATCGACAGCACTCTGACGAGACGGACCAGCTCTGGCTGCTCGACCGCACCGGCGGGGACGCCGAGCGCGTGACGAGCATCTCGGGGGGCGTGACAGGGTACGCCTGGTCCCCCGACAGCCGACGGGTCGTGCTTGCTGTTGAATCGCGCGACAGTGCTGGAGCGGATTCGGCGAAGCTAGCGCGTCCCACGCCCATTGTGGTGGATCGATTTCAGTTCAAGCAGGACGAAATCGGCTACCTGGGGAAGCAGCGCCAGCACCTCCATCTTCTCGACCTGCAGACTCGGCAGACGACCCCGCTCACGGCGGGTGATTACGACGAACTGTTCCCGGTTTGGTCGCCCGACGGCTTATCCATTGCCTTCGTGAGCAAGCGGCGCCCGGACTTCGATCGCGACGCCAATTGGGATCTCTACGTCATCGCTGCCGTGCCGGGCGCCGTGCCGCGTCAGCTCACCACGTTCCCGGGCCCCGACAACGAGCCGGACTTTGGCACGCCGCCGGCCTGGAGCCCCGACGGACAGTGGATTGCCTACTTCCAGGGTGGCCCGCTGAACCTGATCTACTACGCCGTCCAGAAACTGGCGGTCGTGCCTGCCGGCGGTGGGTCCCCGCGGATCCTGACGTCGCGGCTGGACCGCACCGTCATCATGCCGCAATGGTCGCCGGACGGCGGGTCGCTGTTGTTTCTGCTCGAGGACGATCGCTCCACCCAACTCGCGCGCGTCCCCATCGCCCCTGCGCCGACAAACGGTCGTGCCACGATCGGCTCGCTCACGACCGGGCGCCGCTACGTCAGCGCGTTTTCGGTCGCGCCGGGTGGGCGGATCGCCGTGCTCGCCAGCATGCCCCAGGCACCAGCGGAGGTGTTTGCGCTCGACGGCGATACGCTCCGCCCCCTCTCCAAGCAGAATGAGACCTGGTTGAGCCAGCTGCGGCTCGCAACGGTGACGGAGACCAGTTTCCGGAGCAAGGATGGTACGGCGGTGCACGGGTTCGTCGTGACCCCGCCGGACTATGTGACGGGCCGACGCTATCCCACGATCCTGCGCATTCACGGCGGGCCGGTGTACCAGTTCTCGAACGAATTCGACTTCGACTGGCAGCTGTTCGCCGCCCGGGGGTATGTTGTGGTCGCGGCGAACCCACGCGGCAGCTCGGGACGGGGCGAGCACTTCTCCACGGCGATCTACGCCGACTGGGGCAACAAGGACGCCCAGGACGTCCTGGCCGCGGTGGATGACGCCGTGGCCCGCGGGCTCGCGGATCCCAACCGGCTCGGCGTGGGCGGCTGGAGTTACGGAGGGATCCTGACCAACTATGTGATCGCGCAGGACCGGCGCTTCAAAGCCGCCACCAGTGGCGCGGGCATCTCCAACATCCTCGCCGGCTACGGCACCGATCAGTACATCCGTGAATACGAGGCCGAGCTCGGTGCGCCGTGGCGCGCCCCCGATACGTGGCTACGGCTGTCGTTCCCGTTCCTGCACGCCGACCGGATCATTACGCCGACCCTGTTCTTGTGCGGCGAAAAGGATTTCAACGTTCCGCTCCTGAACTCGGAGCAGATGTACCAGGCGTTGCGCAGTCTCGGCGTCGCCACGCGCCTGATCATCTATCCGGACGAGTATCACGAGATCGCGCGGCCGTCGTTTCGCCGCGACGTGCTGGAGCGCTACCTCGCCTGGTACGACGAGCACCTGCGTCCGTAGACCCTTGCGATCAGGGACGCCGAATCTGGAGGATACCGTGATGCTGGTTGGCCGGATCGTTGTAGGCGCCTGGCTCGCCGGCGCCTACCCTATCACGGCCCAGGTGCCCGCCCGCTTCGCCGAGCGGGTGGACGTCTACGTCGCTCAGCAGATGGCTCAGCAGAAACTCGTGGGTCTCTCGCTCGCGGTGATGCGGGATGGACGAATCGTGTTGGAGCGAGGCTACGGCTTCGCCAACGTCGAGCACCAGGTGTCCGCCACGCCGGCCACCGTTTACCAGTCCGGGTCCGTGGGGAAGCAGTTCACCGCCGCCGGCATCATGCTCCTGGTGCAGGACGGGAGGCTCCAACTGGAGGATCCCGTCACCCGGTTTTTCCCCGAGGCGGCAGAGGCGTGGCGGGGCGTGACGATCGCCCACCTGCTCAGCCACACCTCCGGAGCGGGCGACTACCCCGATGACTTTGATTACCGACACGACTACACCGAGGAGGAGATGCGCCGGCTCATCTTCTCCCGCCCCTTCGCGTTCCGGCCCGGCGAGGGATGGGCCTACAGCAACATGGGATACGTGCTGCTCGGCATCATTATCCGGCAGGTGACGGGTGAGTTTTACGGTGACTTTCTGCAGAAACGGATCTTTCGGCCGCTCGGCATGACCACCACGCTGATCCTCACCGAATCGGACATCGTCCCCAATCGGGCTGAAGGCTACCAGCTCGTGGAGGGACAGCTCAAGCATCAAGAGTGGGTGTCTCCGGTGGTGAACACGACCGCCGATGGCGCCCTGTATTTCACCGTGCGGGATCTGGCACGCTGGGACTCTGCGTTGTACCACACTGGCCTATTGTCGCGGGAGAGCCTCGCTCGCATGTGGACGCCCGTCACGCTGAAGGACGGGACCACGCGACCGTACGGCTTCGGATGGAAGGTGGGACGCCCCAACGGACATGCGGTGATGATGCACGGGGGCTCCTGGCAGGGGTTCAAGGCCTACATCGTCCGCTATCCGGACGACCGCCTCACGGTCGTCGTCCTGGCGAACCTGGCACAGGCCCAGCCTTGGAAGATCGCCCAGGGGATCGCGGCGCTCTGGGATCCGGCGCTACAACCGCTTCCGGACGAATAGTCAACCGGTTGGCCGACGCGCCACGGGCGGCAGGTCGCATCGCGTCCTGCCGCCCGTCGTTCACTATCCTACCGCCGGCCTAGTATCCCGGATTCTGCAGGATGTTCGGCGCCACGTCGATCTCGGCCGCCGGAATCGGGAACAATAACTGGAACGGCTGAATGCCGAGTACAGCGATTGCGCGGCCGGTGCGGACGAGGTCCGGGAACCGATCCCCCTCCTCCGCGAACTCCAGACGGCGTTCCAGATCGATCGCATCCAGCACCTGCTGCTGGGTGGTCACGTCCACGCCCAGCACGTGGTCCGGCAGGCCGGCGCGCTGGCGGATCAGGTTGTATGTCGCGACCGCGCTGTCGAGCGCGCCCAGCTGTGCCAGGGCTTCCGCCCTGGTCAACAGCACTTCCGCGAACCGGATGACGTGGAAGTCCTCGGCGCCAATCGGCGTCGGCCACTTCGTCCCGGACGTGTCCGCGCCCACGATCGTGATGCTCCAGGCAAGACGGAGGTCCGTCGGGTCGTAGGCGGCCACCAGATTGGGTTCGGGCGCAAGTTCGTGCCGTCCGCCGACGTCGAACGAAAGCCAGTAGTACCCTGTTAGGGTGAACTGCACCGCCGTGAATGACAGTTTGAAGATGTCCTCCGGCGTGTCGATTCCCTCGGCGTCGAACAGATCCGAGTACACCGGTGCCA
Organism: uncultured Gemmatimonadaceae bacterium; assembly: GCA_964596925.1. Lineage (GTDB taxonomy): Bacteria > Gemmatimonadota > Gemmatimonadetes > Gemmatimonadales > GWC2-71-9 > DASTHG01. The sequence goes on from CAZQWQ010000073.1 coordinate 22,499, forward strand.
GGGTATATCCCGCGGCCACGACTTCAGTTGCTTTCGCCAGCGCGTTGGTAAAGTCCGCCTGGTAGAGATACACCCGCGCCAGCAACGCCTTCGCTGCGTCGGCCGATGCATGGTTGCCGCCGCCGCCAGTCATCAGCCCTTCCGCCTGCTGCAAGTCGCTCACGACCTGGGTGTAGACCTCCGCGACCGTGGCCCGGGTGATGTTGGACGCCTCGCTCGGAACGGTCACCGGGACCAGGCGCAGCGGCACGCCGCCGAAAATCCGCACGAGATTGTGGTAGTGCACCGCCCGCAACAGATACGCCTCGCCCAGAATCTGATCTCGCTCCACCGGGTCGAGGTCGGGCACGCCGGGCACCTTCTGAATGAGGATGTTGGCCCGTTTGATCGCATCGTAGATCGCGTCCCAGATGAGCTTCATCGACTCGTTGTCGGCCCGGAGATTGTTGGCCCCCACATCCCCGTAGTCCGTGAACGTACCCGAATGCAGCGCGTTGTCGGCGTAGAGGTCGTTGTAGTGCAGGTAGTCGCCGCCGTAGTAGCTGCCGCTTTGCATGGCCGCGTACGCTCCCGCCAATGCCGCGCGGGCGCCGGAGGCGCTGGTGATGGCGCGGTCGTTGGGAAGGTCGGCGACCGGTTGCTGGTTCAGAAAGTCGGAGCACCCGCCGAAAGCCAGCGCCGTGGCGAGCGTCAGGGCGGTACGGTTCAGCATACCGGTGATCCTCTCGGAGTATTCGGTCGTCGCGCGCATGGTTACCACCCGGCCTGAATGCCGAAGGAGATAGTGCGCGCCAGGGGATAGGCGTAGAAATCGGTCCCTAGAGAGATCCTGGCGGTAGAGCCGTTGCTGTTCACGTCCGGGTTGTAGCCTGAGTAGTTCGTGATCGTGAACATGTTATGGCCGCGGACGTAGACCCGCGCGTTCGCAAACCCCATGCTCCCGGCCAAGGAGCTGGGCAGCTGATAGCCCAGCGTGATCTCCTGCAGCCGGAGGTAGGAACCGTCTTCGATGAAGCGGCTGGACACATCGCGCGCACCGGAGAGGCCGTCGAAGCTCGCCCGCGGCTCATCGGTGATGTCGCCCGGTTGCTGCCAGCGGTCCAGTGCCTTGCGGAAGTGGTTGTCGTAGTAGTAGCCGCCGGAGAGACTGAAGATCGCCATGCCGTTGAAGATCTCGTTCCCCTTGCTGAACTGGAAGAACGCGTTCAGGTCGAAACCCCTCCAGGTCATCTCGCTGGTGAACCCGCCCGAGAAATCCGGCCACGGGCTGCCGACGATGGTCTGGTCGGCGCTGGTGATGAGCCCATCCCCGTCGACGTCGTCGTAGATCGCGTCGCCGGTTGCCGGGTCTACGCCCAGGAACCGAAACGCGTGGAACGCGCCAATCGGCTGCCCCTCCTCCACACGATTGATCAACCGGATGCCGGTCGAGAACGGCTGCCCGTTGAACAGCTTGGTCACACGGTTCCGGTTGGCGGACACGTTGACGCTCGTGACCCAGCGCAGCCCGTCCGCGCGGGTGGGCTGCAGGTTCACGGTCGTGAGCGAGACCTCCACTCCCTTGTTTTCCATGTTGCCAATGTTGCTCGGAAAGACGGTGTAGCCGCTGTTCCCGGCGATGGGGAGGTCGACGAGCAGGTCGCTGGTCTTCTTGTGGTACCAGTCTGCGGTCAGGCTGACCCGGTTGTGCAGCAGCTCGACGTCGATGCCTACGTCGATCTGGCGGGTCCGTTCCCATCCGAGGTCCGGATTGCCGATCGTGGAGGAGTAGTAGCCGGGCTCGGGGCCATAGTTGGCCGTGGAGTTCTTGTCCTGGAACGGATAGTCCTCTGCGGCCGTGTTGCCGGTGTAGCCGTAGCTAGCGCGGAGCTTCAGGAAGTCGATCGTGCCGTTGCCCGCCAGGAACGACTCGCGGCTCAAGACCCACGCTGCCGAGAACCCCGGGAAGTTGGCGTACTTGTGGTTCGGCGCGAAGAACGACGCCCCATCGGTCCGAAACGAGGCCCCGAACAGGTACTTCTCATCCAGGGTGTAGTTCGCCCGTCCGAAGTACGATACCAGGTTATTCAGCGAGGGCGCGCCGCTGAACACGGTGATCGTGGTCGCATTGGTCACCTCGTGCAGCGTCTCATCGCTCAGCGTCTCGCCCCGGATGAACTGGCTTTCACTGGGATTGTGCTCCACGCTCGTCCCGCCCGTGACTTGTACCTCGTGGCGTCCGCCCATGATGCGGTTCCAGGTGAGGAACCCATCGAACACGTACTTGTTGGCCAGGGAGAAACCGCGGATGGCGACGCCCCGCACTCCGGCCGCGTACTGACCCACGACCTTGGGCGACTGGTACTCCGTTTCCCGGACGTTGTAGAGGTTCACCCCGATGCGACCGGTCGCCATGAGGTCGGTCGTCGCCTGCCAGTGCGCCTCTGCGCTTCCCAAGATGGTGCTCGCCCGGGCCCGGGTGTCGTTAAATGCCGCGAGGGCAAGACTGTTGGTGTAGCTCAAGCCGTCGGCGGTGCTGCTGAACCCCCCGCCGGCGAGCCGTGCCGGCAGGTAGGGTTGGTTGGCGATGGCGTTGCCGACCACCCCGTCCAAGCTGTTGTCGCTCTCGACCCGGAGAATGTCCTCCCCGGCAATCGCGACGTTGGTTGCAAAGTTCAGCCTGTCACTGGCCCGGAAATCCAGATTCACGCGGCCCGCCAGCCGCCGGTAGTTCGAGGCCAGTACGACTCCCTTCTGCTCGAAGTAGTTGCCCGAGACCCGGTAACGAACCTGGTCCGTGCCGCCGGAAACAGCCAGTTCGGCCCCGCGCACCGGAGCCCGGCGGAAGATTTCCCGCTGCCAGTCGGTCTTGATGCTGTCCGCCACACCGACCGGCCCGAAATAGTCCGGGCCGTACCCGTCGTTCTCCGCGGCCTCGTTGTAGTACGTGATGTACTCGGTCGAGCTCAGCAGGTCGATATGCTTGGGAACATCCTGCGTCCCGCCGTAGGCGTTGAAGGTCACTACCGGTCGGCCGATTGACCCGCGCCTCGTGGTGATCAGCACGACGCCATTCGATCCGCGCGTGCCGTAGATGGAGGCAGACGCGGCGTCCTTGAGGACGTCGATCGACGCGATGTCTTCGGGATTGAGCCCGGAAGCCGCGCGAATCCCCTGCCCCCCCTTGCCGATTTGGGACATGTCCTCGGAAACGATTGGCACGCCATCCACAACGTAGAGCGGCTGGGTATTGGCGGTCAGCGACGCCGCGCCGCGGACTCTGACCGTGATGGCGTTGCCCGGGTTGCCGGCGTTTTGAGACACAAACACCCCCGGGGCCTTCCCTTGCAACGCGGCGTCCGCGCTGGCAACGGCCTGACCGGTCACGTCCTGCGGGCCGATCGAGCTGACGGCCGTCGAGAGGTTGTCTCTCCTCTGGGTCCCGTACCCGACGACCACCACATCCTGGAGGTTGATCGCCTGGAGACGGAGCCCGAAATCCATGCTGACCTCGCCGCCGGCCACTTGGGCCCGGCGTTCCACCGGCGCAAAGCCGATCATCTGGACCCGTACGAGGTACGACCCAGGAGCCACATCGGCCAGGCGGTATTCACCACTCGTATTGGTCGATACCCGGTGCTTGGTCTCGACCAGCGTCACCTGCGCGCCCTGGAGCGGGCGGCCGGTGCTGGAGTCGCTGACGACTCCTCGAATGACCCCGGTCTGAGCGGCCATTGGGGAGAACACACTCGCCACAAGCATCAGCATGCCTGCGATGCCCGGGTACCAGAATCCTTGACGTATCATAGCGGCCATCCCTCCTCCTTCGAGCCTAGGGATACAAACGGGTGACGGACCGGCCAAGACCACCACCCGGGAAGATCAGGGTCGGGGCAATTGCGCCCGGCCGACCCGCGGGTCGAAAACACCACCGGCAGGCAAAAGGTGCAGCAGCACTCCAGTGGCACTCAAGATCTCTGCATCGGACCCGGACAATTGCGCTTGCCGAGCATCGATCACGAGCACGCTACTCCGGCCCAGCACACGCCATGTCCCGTCGGGTGCCACCTCGACCGCCGTCCCTTCGTCAATGCCGAGCCCGAGGAGGGTCGGCCGTTCGAGAACCGCGCTCAAGAGACGGTTGTGCCGCTCGCGCCGCAGAAAGTGCTGATCCACGATGGCGCCGGGGAGGAAGCCAAGGCCGGGCACGACCTCGATCGTGCGCCGGGCGATGACCGGGAACTCGTCTCCGTAATAGCCGAGGCTATCCGGACGCCGTTGATTCCCCGTCAGCATCGAGTCGCTCATGATGGCAGCGCCGGCAGAAGTGCCACCGACGACAGCCCCGGCTCGGTAACGACGGAGCATCGCCCCAAGGACGTTGGTCCCGCTCAGGATCGCCGTGAGGCGGGTTTGATCGCCTCCGGTGAACCAGATGCCCGTGGTGGAGTCCAGGGCAGCGGCCCGGGCGGAGTCGAACGCCTGGGCGCGGGTGAGCAGCAGCACGTACGCGCTGGCGCCGAGGGCCGTGAGCTCTGCGACCTTCTCAACGCCCGACGATTCCGGCTCGGCGCTCGCCATGGGCAGGACGGCCAGCCGGGCCCGACCCGGCCCGCCCGCAAGCTCCACGAAGCGTCTTGCCAGCTCCGGGGGACTTTCTCCCCCACCCACGATGAACAGCCGGCCGAGCGGCGCCTGAGCGGATACAGTGCCCCAGCCTACTACGGCCAGCAGGACCACGAACACCACCGACGGCTGTTTCACACTCGGAGCTAAGCTTCACGCCCGGAGCGTTGCGTCAAGTCGGGTGATTGGGGTGCTGTCTCGGTTTGGCGACAATGGCCGGTGGAGTCGGGGCGCCGGGATTTGAACCCGGGACCTTCTGGTCCCAAACCAGACGCGCTACCGGACTGCGCTACGCCCCGCAAACGCCTCAACCTAGCGACAACCCCCGAAAAGCTACAGGCGGCGCCGCAGCAGCACTTCGATCAATGCCCGAAACGCCCGTCCTCGGTGCGACACGCGGTGCTTGGTGGCCGTCGGTACCTCGCCGAAACAGCGCTGCAAGTCCTCCGAATAGAACAGCGGGTCATAGCCGAACCCAGCGTCGCCCCGGGGCGCGGTCAGGATGCGGCCGTCGCAGGTCGCCTCCACCAGCTCGGGCGCGGCGGACGGCGTTTCCAGATACACCACCACGCAACGGTATCGCGCCGTGCGCCGCTCCTCGGGAATCTCCGCGAGCCGCTCGAGCAGCAACGCGTTGTTCGCGGCGTCCTGCGGCAGACCCGCTCCATATCCCTGCTGCAGGGCGAAGCGCGCCGAGAGCACACCGGGCGCCCCGCCAAGGGCGTCCACCTCGATCCCCGAATCATCGGCGACCGTGGCCAGCCCGCTCCGCTGCGCGAAATGCCGCGCCTTGGACACGGCATTGCCCGCGTACGTCTCGGCATGCTCCAGCTCACTCTCCTCAGGCAACCGGTCGAGCTCCAGCTCGTCCGGCAGCACCAGCCGAAACGGTAACCCGGCGAACAACTCGCGAATCTCACGAGCCTTCCCCGCGCTGCGCGTGGCGACCAACAACTTCATCGGAGACGATGTCAGCTGTCAGCCGTCAGCTGTTTCGTGGGTACTCATGACATTTTCCCGCGCATCCGACGGGCGAGTTCCGTCGTAGAGACGTTTGGGACGAGGGGAACTCGTACCACGCGACCACCCCACCCTTCCACGTCAGCGGCGCCAACGATCTGCGACGGCTCGTAGTCGGCGCCCTTCACCAGCACGTCCGGGCGCAGGGCACGAATCAACGCGAGGGGCGTGTCTTCCTCAAAGATCACCACGCTATCCACGCACGCGAGCGCCGCGAGCACGCGGGCCCGCTCGGCCCCGGGAACGAGCGGGCGGTCGGTGCCCTTGCCGAGGCGGCCGACCGACGCGTCGCTGTTCACCCCGACGATGAGGGCCGCCCCCTGCGCACGCGCCGCTTCGAGCAAGCTCACGTGCCCGATGTGCAGCAGATCGAAGACCCCGTTGGTGAATACCACCGGGCCGGCCTGCGCGGCGCGCCACTGCGCGGCGTCGGCCAGGGAACGGACCTTCGAGTCGGTCGTCACCCGCCCGGCTCAGAGCGGCGCAGTGGCTTTGGGGTGAAATCGGAAAGTGTGATCGAACAGCGGCAGGTGGACGGACTCGCGGTACGTGGTCTCAATGGTGATCTCCCGGGGCGAGGCTCTCCGGGTGATGGTAAGCTCCGCCCCGGCTTCCTCGGGAACCCCGATGTCCTGTATGGCAGCCTGAATGCGACGCTGAATCGTCCCGTTGTCAAGCGCCGCGGCGAGTCGCGCCTGCGTCTTCATTTCATCGAGCAGGCGGTAGTAGCGGAAGTAGACTTCCCCGATGTTGACCCCGTAATACAGCACGGCGACGAGAATCAACAGCGAGACGAGGCACCCCGTCGTACTCGCGCCGCGCCGGCCCCCCCCCGGGGCGGTCACCATTGGGACTGCGCCCCATCCACGATCTCGGTCACGAGCTTTTGCAGGGCCACCTTTCGGCCTTCCGCTTCCTGCGGCGGCTGATACTCACCGGTGACGGTCAGCCCCTGCCGCTGCCAGAGCGTGCGGCCCTCGCGCTGATCCAGGATTGCCACGTCCACGGTGAGCTGGATCTGTCGTCGGGTCACGTTCGCCTGCCCAATCCCGGTTTGCACCGCGGTCGGCAGGTCGGGATCGTAGCGCGAGATCCGCCCACGCACCACCGCATCGGCGCTCGCCTCGCCCGACGCCCGCAACCCGAGGCGGTTTTCGACGGCCTCGCGCACCGCGTCGGCGACTTCCTGGGTTAACGCGGGTTCCGGCGTCTCGTTGTCGAATGGCAGGATCGCCACGGTCTTGATGTTCGGCAGGCCCCCACCGGCGAAGCCGTACAGGCAGCCGCCCAGCGACAGGCCGGCGACGCTAGCGAGGACTGCGCCACAGCGTCGGAGCGAAGATCGCCGCCGAATCCACTGCCACGAACGTGAGATCAAACCGCGCCGACCTCTCCGGGACATCGATCCGTGCGCTCGACGGCAGTCCCGTAGGACCGAGGAGCGTGCGACTGCGGGCCATCACGTGGCCATCGCGTCGCCACTCCGCTTCGAGCGTTCGCACCTCCGCCGAACGCAGCCGAAAGTCGAGCGTATCACGCTGCTCGACAAAGCGCCACAGCACTCGAGTCGAGTCGCGCCCGCCGAAGACCGCCGTGCCTGCGCGCGGTGGTCGCACCACGCCGAGCGTCGTCCACAGCAGCTGCACCGCCGGCGCGACCGAGGACGGGTAGTCGTCCTTCGGATCCGCCCATTGCAGCGAGTCGCCGACTACGACCGCCGCCCCGGGGGAGAGTCCCAGAATCGCCACCCAATCCACGCGCAGCGAGTCCGGCGGCGCCACCCGGGCCGTCCCGCGCCCGCCGATGGAGCGCCGCTCGTCGCGATAGCGCCAACGAAATCGCAGCGCCGTCGGGCGCGTCGGCCCGACTACCCCGGCCCACGTCCTCACGCTGTCGGGCGAAACCGGTGCGAGCGGTTCGGGCACAAGTGGCGCCGGCCGTCCGGAACAGGCGGCCGACAGCATACACGCGGCAATGTAGGAACGGGCCCCGGGGCGGTCAAGCAAGTGACGGCCCCTCAATAATTAAACCCGAAGAAGAAGTCCACGAAGCGGGGGCCGCGGTCGCGCGTGGGCAACCCGTAGGGGCCCACGTTGCCGCGATGGAAGCGGTACCCCAGATCGAGACGCAGCACGAGCGGGTCGGCGATCGGCATGCGGAGCCCGAGTCCCCAGCTCCCGAGGATGCCGCGATCGGTGGTCGTCGGTGTCCAAGCGCGCGCCACGTCGCCGAACAGCGCGCCTTGCACGCCGGGGAGCTGCACCACGCCGATCGGCAGCCCGAGCGCCAGATAGTCGGTAATCGGGAAGCGCCACTCTGCCGACAGGAGCCAGGCGCGAGTCCCGGACACATAACCGAAATAGGGATAGCCCCGCAGTCCCCACGAGCCGCCGATATTGATGAGGCGTGGCCGCTCCCCCCCCGTCCAGTAGCCGAGCGCGCGCACCGCGACCGCGGTATACCGACTGGTCCGCAGGTAGCGCCGGTAGTCCCCCGAGAAGACGTAGGCGTCGAATCGTCCGTGGTTGACGTCGTTCACCAGCCCGGCGGTGACGCTGTACCGCTCCCCATCGATCGGCCCCGTGGACAACCACAGGCTGTTGTCCTTGACGTAGGTGAGGTAATTGGCGGCGAGCCAGGCCACGCGCCGCGGCTCGGACACGACGCTACTCGCGAAGTCGAACCGATCCGAATGCTCCAGCCGGAACTCCGCCTCGAGCCGCCGAAAGCGCGAGATCGGGTAGCGCACCTGCCCCAGCACTCCATACGCGGTCTCCTGAAACAGACTCGTGAAGTCGCCTTCGTAGAACAGGCCGCGCAACCGGTACGCGCCCACGCCCCAGTTGATGCGGTGGGTCTGGTTCAGGTAGAACGCCGACCCGCTGAGGTTGTCCAGGAGGTTGCCGAGACCGCTGCCGGAATACGAAAACGACGACAGGGTGGCGATGAACTGGTGATCGTTGAGGAGATCGCTGAACAGCATCACGGCCCCCTGTTGGGAGCCGAGGCCCGGCGCGACCGCCGCTTCGCCGGCGGCGAAATCGAGGCCATAGCGCTTCTTGTACGGCGTCGGTGTGGTGTTCGCGACCGCCGGCGCGGTGAGCTCGGGCCATTCCCAGGCGGGCGGCGCTCGTTCCACCGCCAGCGCGACAGTCGGAGCGCCCGAGTCGCTGCTCGTCCGGGCGAAATACAGGTTGAAGCCAAGGTTCGCGAAGCCGCCAAACACGAACCCGTCCGCGCTGTCCACGAACTGCGGGTCGAACGCGCCGTTCAGCGTCGCAGTCTCCCGCCGACCGAGCCCGCTCGAGTCCACGGAATAGATCTGCAACGTGCTGTCGCGGTCGCTCGAGAACCAGATGCGCCCCGTCGTGGCGGACCAGCGTGGCGTCTCGTCGCGCCAACTGCCGTACGTGAGATGACGCACCGCGCCGCTCGCGAGGTCGAGGACAAAGAGGTTCTTGGCACCGTGCGGACCGTATGCCGTTCGGTCCGATGCAAACACCACGCTGCGGCCGTCGGGACTGATCGAGGGATCGAGATCCTGGTACCGGTCGGTCGTGAGCCGCTCCAGCCGACCGTCGGCGAGCCACACCCGGTAAAGGTCGGAATAGCCCGATGTCGCGAGCCCACTGAATACGACGCTCTTCCCGTCGGGCCCCCACGCCGGCGAGAGGACCGAGACCAGCCCGGGGAACTGATAGCGCCCGACGAGGCGTGCCGCACGCAGATCCCAGAGCATCAGGGCGTCGCGCGACTCGAAGCGGCTGCCGAACACGGCGATCCCGGTGGGGCTCACGTCAATCCGGGATTCGAAGAAGTGGAACGACGCGAACTCCGGCGTCCGCTCGCCGCGCACCACCGGCCGAACGCCTTCACCCTCGAGCGGGCGACTGTAGATCGTCGCGTAGCCGTCGGCCGGCGAAAAGTAGAGCACCCGCACCGTGGTGTCGTCCGGCAAGCGGTAGGCGGTCGGCTTGATGGCAAACGGGGTGAGGCGCCGCGCCGTGAGCGCGAGCGGGGTCGCGCCGTCCACGTCGCGGTAGTACCGGCGTCGCATCCAGAACTGCCACTCGTCGGAGACCTGTGTGAGGGTGCGACCGTACAGCTCTTTCAGGGCATCCTCGAACGTGGGGTACTTCCACAGGTCGTGGTACAGCGTCGCGAGACGCCAGTCGCCATAGGTTGTCCCCAGATACCGCACGATGCTGCCACCGATAGGATAGATGATCCCGCCGCCCGCGTAGGTCAGCTGTCCCAGTGTCGGCAGCCGACCCGAGACGGTCAGGTCGCGCAGGATCATCTCGTCGCGCGCGTCCTCCCCAGCCGAGAAATACTCCGCCAACCCTTCGCTGAACCAGAGCGGCAGACCGGCGTGCCCCAGCCGCGGGTAGCGCAGATAGGTCTCGGTCGCGAGGCTGAGCTGGAAGACGTGCACCAGCTCGTGGCGCAACGTATGCCGGAACTCCACGTAACTGCCGGCGAACGGCAGCGTCACGCGACGTTTCAGGAAGTCGGTGACGCCGAGCAGGCCTTCCGGCGGCGCGTACGGCAGGATGTTGGTCTGCTCGAAATCGGCGTGGGAGGCGTACACGATCAACGGAATGCGGTTCCGGACCGCGTGATGGAAACGGCGCTCCAGCACGCCATAGCTCTCCTCCGCGTACGCCAGGGCCACGCGGGCGAGCTCCTCCTCCTCCGGATAGAAATACAGATCGACGTGGGCACCGCGCAGCACCTGCCACGCGAAGCTCTGGTACTGCACCTTGTTCTGCCCGAAGTAGCCCAGCTGCCCCACCGCGACGGTTGGCCCGGCGGCGAGCAGCAGCCCGAGGACCAGGGCCCGCGGCATCATCGGTGGATGCTCCGGATGCGATCGCCCTGGGCGATCTGCTGCAGCAGACGGGCATCGCTCCGCAGGCGCCCGAACACCGTGTAGGTGCCGTCGAGATGCGGTTGCGTGGACTGCGTGATGAAGAACTGGCTCCCGCCGGTGTCGGCCCCGGACAGCGCCATCCCCATCGTGCCGCCGGCGTATCGTTCCAGGTTGATCTCGTCCCGCAATACCGTGCCCGGTCCGCCCCAGCCGTCGCCGCGCGGGTCGCCTGCCTGGATCACGAAGTTCGGCACCACCCGGTGCCACCGTTGGCCGTCGAAGTAGCGCCGATCCACGAGCGCCAGAAACGCGGCAACGGTCAGCGGCGCCTGCGCGGGAAGCAGGTCGACCGTGAGCGTGCCGCGGTCCGTTTCGATCGCGACCTGCGGGTTGGGCTGGCCCAGCAGCGCCGGCAGGAGGTACCGCCGAACGATGTCGCGGTAATCGGCGTCGCTCCTCCCGGTGGAGATCGGAGACCCCCCGCCCGCCCAGGCCTCGGCCGCCTCGGGAAGTTTGTCGATGGCAAAGCGGCGAACCAGGTAGTCGTCGGGGCGCGGCTGCGTGCCCAGAAACTCGTTCACCACGCGCAGGCGACCCCCGGCGCTCGCCGCGGCGATGGCCGCCAAGGCACCGACTGCCGAGAGCCGCGCATCATTGAAGGGATCGGTCGCGGCACGACGGTAGGCCGCCACGAGGCGATCGACGTCTGCCGGGTCCGGCCGGCGCCCCAGCAGGTCGGCCGCGACGCTGCGCACGGCAGGATCGGCGTGCTCGATCAGGGTGCGCGCGCGCCCGATCAGCACCGCGTCGCTGTCGGCGACGACCCGGGCGAGTCCCTGGAGCGCCTCCGCGACGACACGGCCATCTGGGTCGACCAGCAGAGCCTCGAGCCGCGCCCGATCGCGGGTGGCGGTAAACGCCTGCGCCGCCACGACGCGCCAGAGCCAGTCCGGGTCGCCGGCCAGTGTGGTCGCGGCCGCGTTCCCGGCCGCGCTGTCCGCTTCAGCGAGACCGATGATCGCCTGGCGCCGTAACCCGAACGTCGCACTCGCGCTCTGGCGTCGCAGGGCGTCCACGGCGGCGCTCCCACCCAGCACGCCAAGCGTTGTCTCGGCCTGGGCCACCACCCCGGGATTCGCATCGGACAGCGCGGCGATCGCCGCCGTGGCGAGCGTCGAATCGCCGCGGAACGACGCCAGGGCGCGCAACGCGTTGATGCGCACGCCCACGTGATCGTCGTTCACGAGCGGGCGCAGCCGCGCCGCGAGGGCCGCGCGGCCGATCCGGCCCGAGTCCGCGAGGGCAGCCGAGAGCCCGCGCGCCGCGACCGCCCGCACCTCCGTCGACGGGTCACCCAGGGCGCGCAGCATCACCTGCTGCGCGGCGACGCTCCGCAGTCGCGCCAGGGAGTAGAGCGCCCGCCAACGCACGGTCTCGTCGGGATGTTCCGCGTAGTTGAGCAGCAGTTGCGTCGGAGCCCGCGCGCCAAGGCGCCACGCCTCGAGCAGCCCCGACAGCACGATCGGTGGGACGCCTTGCCCAAGCGGCGCGCTCTCGAGCACCAGCCGCACGGCCTGCGCCCCCTCCTCGCCGCCGATCTTGGCGAGCGCCGTGACCGCCTCCATTTCACGAGTCCCCTGCGCCGCGGGCGCGACGCTGCGCACGATGCCGAGCAGCGGCTCGACGGCGCGTGCGTCGGCGAGCACCCCCAGGGCGAACGCGGCGGCCGTCTGCACGGCGGTGCTCGAGTCGTTCAGGACGGGAACGAGCAACTCCACCGCCTGCGCATCACCGATCCGACCAGCGGCGAGCACTCCCTGGAGGCGGACGGTGAAGACGTCGGATTGGAGCGCCTGGCGCAGCAGCGCGTCGTCGAACTGGCGCGCGTCGCTCAGCGCCAGCAACCGGGCAAGGAGACTGACGACGGCTTCGTCTTGCTGCGGCGCCTGGGCCCCGAGTGGCCGGGGGAGGGCGGCGAGCGCGACGACGAGCAGGAGGCTACAGGCGAACGGGGTCCGGCGTCGAGTGCAGCTGCGCAATCACGTGCTCCGGGATACGGGCCAGCGCGTGCCGGCGGTTCAGGGCGATGAGGGCGGTTTCGGCGGTCGCGAGCAGCTCGTTGGTGGCGGCGCGCTCCACGGCATACCCAAAGATCACCCGGCGCGAGGCGAGATCGCGGACCCAACAGCGGATCCGCACGAGGTCGTCGTAGCGGGCGGGCTGACGGTACCGGATGTGTGCCTCGGTCACCGTCAGATAGACCCCCTGCTCCTCCATGACTTTGTAGGTGACCCCGGTGCGTCGCAGGTGTTCCGTGCGCGCCATGTCCAGCCAGACGAGGTAATTACCGTGGTAGACGAACCCCATCTGATCGGTTTCGGAGTAATTGACGCGATGCTCGATGTGGCTGATCCGGCCGGCGTCGGGGCTCGGCAACGTCACTCGCCGTAAGGGATCCAGATGTTCTTCACCTGCGTCGCGTGGCGCAGGAACTCCCGGCCCTCCCCCTGACGTGCGTCCCGCCAGTCCCTCGCCCCGGGCAACCAGGTCCGTTTCATGTTGCCCGCGGACGCCTCCTCGACCGCCTTCGCTCCCGCGGCGCTGCCGCAGAACCAGACCGCGTCCACGTCCAGGTGCTCCGACAGAATCTTGGCCAACGCGTCGGCATCACCGGTCACGATGTTGACCACGCCGCCGGGGAGATCGGAAGTCTCGAGCACGCCGTAGAAATCGGTGGCCGCGAGCGGATGCGTCGTCGACGGGACCACGACCACGGTGTTGCCGACGGCGATCGCCGGCGCTACGAGCGAGACGAAGCCGAGCAAAGGATGGGCGTCGGGCGCGGCGAGCCCAATGACTCCGATCGGCTCGTTCATCGCAAGCGTGACGCCGCGGATCGGCACCTGGTGCACCGCCCCGTCGTACTTGTCCGCCCACGCGGCGTAGGAAAACAGCCGCGTGATCGTCGTCTCGACCTCCTGGCGCCCCACCTCCGGAGCGACGCCGGTCATGACGGCGATCCGGGCCGCGAACTCCGTCCCGCGGGCCGACAGGTTCTCGGCGATGTAGTACAGAATCTGGCCCCGCAGGTGGCCCGCGCCGCGGCTCCACTCCCCGGCCGCATGCGCGGCCTCCACGGCATCCCGCACATCCTTGCGGTTCCCGTCCCCCACGTCCCCGAGCGGTTGTCCATCGGGCGCGCGGATCTTCCGACTGTAGCCCTGGTCAGGACGAACCTGCTTTCCCCCAATGAACAGTTTTGGTGTGCGGTCAATTGGAGGAAGGGGGATGGGAGAAGGGGGAAGGGGCGCGCGCACCGCTGCAAGGTTCGCAGTTGGTGATGGTGAGACAGCCGTGTCGTCCCCTTCCCCCTTCCCCCTTCCCTCTTCCCTCTTGGATGTCAGGTACTCCCACATCCCCTCCCGCCCACCTTCCCGTCCGAACCCCGATTCCCGATACCCGCCGAACCCCGAAGCCGCATCGAACAGGTTCGTGCAGTTGATCCACACGACCCCGGCCTTGATCTTTGGCGCGACGTCGAGCGCGAGGTTGATGTTCTCGGTCCAGACGCTCGCGGCCAGACCGTACGGCGTGTTGTTCGCGAGCGCCACAGCCTCGGCGGGGGTGCGGAACGTCATCGAGACTAGCACCGGTCCGAAGATCTCGAGCTGCGCGATCGTGGCTGCCGGAGAGACGTTGGTGAAGAGGGTGGGCGGATAGAAATACCCGTCCGTCGGGCAGGCCCAGGACGGCTGCCACATCGTGGCCCCTTCCGCGACGCCTTGCTCGACCAGCCCGCGGATGCGCTCCAGCTGCACCGGCGCCACGATCGCGCCCATGTCCACCGCTTTGTCGAGCGGCGACCCGACACGCAGCTTTTCCATTCGCGCGCGCAGCTTCTTCACGAGCCGCTCGGCGATCCCCTCCTGCACCAGCAGCCGAGAGCCCGCGCAGCACACCTGTCCCTGGTTGAACCAGATCGCGTCCACCACGCCCTCGACCACGCTGTCCAGGTCCGCATCATCGAACACGATGAACGGACTCTTCCCGCCCAGCTCGAGCGTCAGCTTCTTGCCGCTGCCCGCGGTTTTCTTGCGGATGATCCGTCCGACCTCGGTCGAGCCGGTGAACGCGATCTTGTGCACGTCGGGATGCTCGACCAGCTGCGCACCGGGGCGGCCGTCCCCCGTGATCACGTTGAACACCCCCGGAGGAAGCCCGGCCTCGTGGGCGAGTTCGGCGAAGCACAGTGCCGTGAGCGGCGTGAATTCCGCCGGCTTCAACACGACGGTGTTTCCGGCCGCGAGCGCGGGCGCGATCTTCCACGCCAGCATCAGCAACGGGAAGTTCCAGGGGATGATCTGGCCCACGACGCCGATCGGGCCATAGCCCGCGAATTCGCTGTCGAGGAGCTGCGCCCACCCCGCGTGATGGTAGAAGTGGCGGGCCACGAGCGGGATGTCGAGATCGCGTGTTTCGCGAATTGACTTGCCGTTGTCCAGGCTCTCGAGCACCGCGAGCAGGCGCGAATGCTTTTGGACGGTGCGCGCCAGGGCGTAGAGATGACGGGCGCGCGCGTGACCGGGGAGCGCCGACCACCCCGGGAACGCTTCCCCCGCCGCCCGCACGGCGGCGTCCACTTCCGGTTTGCCCGCCTGCGCGACCTGCGCCAGCACCGCGCGTGTCGCGGGGTTGATCGTCTCAAACGTGTCGCCGCTTGCCGGGCGGACCCACCGCCCGCCGATGAACAGCCCGAATGTCCCGTCGTGGACCTTGATCCACTCGAGCGCCGGCCCGCTCGCCTCCGGCGCCGGGCCCCATTCCATCGTCTCGAAGATTCTGGCGACGGTCGTGGTCATGTCACACCATCGGATGGCGGTGCGCCGCGCTGTAGCGACCGGTCACGAAGTGCTCGAGTTGGCGTTCGATATCGGTGAGCAGCGCGCTCGCGCCGAGCCGGAACAGGGCCGGCCGCAGCCAGGCATCACCCAGCTCTTCCTTCATGAGGATCAGCCAGTCGAGCGCCCCTTTGGCCGCGCGAATCCCGCCGGCCGGCTTGAATCCTACGGCGCACTCGGCGCGCTCCTGGTACTCCCGGATCATCCGCGTCATCACGAGCCCCACCGGAAGGGTCGCGTTGACCGGCTCCTTCCCGGTAGAGGTCTTGATGAAATCGGCGCCGGCCATCATCGCGGTGAGGCTCGCGCGGGCGACATTGGTGAGCGTGGCAAGCTCGCCGGTGGCGAGAATGGCTTTCATGCGCGCGGGGCCGCACGCCTCGCGGAACGCGCGCACCTCGTCGTACAGCCCCTCCCAATCGCCGGTGAGCACTCGGGAGCGCGTGATCACGATATCGATCTCGCCTGCCCCTGCTTCGACTGAGGCGCGCACCTCTGCCAACCGCTGGGGAAACGGGTTGAGGCCTGCTGGGAACCCGGTGGACACCGCCGCCACGGGGATCTCCGATCCCTCGAGCGCTCGCACCGCTGTGGGCACGAGCTCGTGATAAACGCACACCGCGCCAACCGTAATGCCGAGGTCTGCGACACCCAGCGCTTCGACCAGGTCGGGACGCAATGGCGCGCGTGCCTTGGCGCACAGCCGCAGCACGTTGCCGGGAGTGTCGTCGCCCTGCAGTGTCGTGAGGTCGATGCAGGTAATCGCGCGAAGCAGCCACGCCGCCTGCCATTCTTTCTTGACGGTGCGGCGTCGCGGAAGGGTGGCCGCGCGGCGTTCGACCGCGCTGCGGTTCACGCGAATGGCGCGGATCAGATCGAGGTCGAGCGGCGTCCCGGGGTTGCGCTCGACCTGACCGGGCGGACGTTCGGCGGACCGCTCCTCCCTGAGCCCGGTTCCAGGGGGCCGGGCACGCCGCAATCGGGGCTCGCCCCGGGTGACCGTCATGGTCTCGGGAGAATGCGACGACGAACGCCAAAAGTCAAATAGGACAGTGGCTTGCGACCCCTCGGCGGGGTTCCTAGCTTGCGGCCGTGCCCACCTCGGCGTCCCGCTGCATCGTCGTGGCCGACGCGCACCTCGGCCAGGTGCCGCACGCGATCGAAGTCGCGTTCCATGCATTCCTCGACACCGTGCCGCAACCCGGCGACGCGCTGCTGATCAACGGCGATCTGTTCGATTTTTGGTTCGAATACGGACCCGTGGTGCCGCGCAAGCATTTTGCCACCATCGTGCGGTTGCGGGCGCTCGTGACCCGCGGCATTGCGATCACGTTTGTCGGTGGAAATCACGACCGCTGGGGCGGCGACTTTCTGCGGCACGACGTTGGGATCGGCTACCGCACGGGCGAGGTAGAGCTCGAGCTGGCGGGTCGCCGTGCGGTCGTGGTACATGGCGACGGACTCACCGAGCAGCACTGGAGCGGCACGCTCACTCACTGGATCCTGAGTCACCGGGTCACGATCGCGGTGTTCCGCGCACTGCATCCCTCGATCGGTTTCTGGATCGCCGACAAACTCTCCGGCACACTGGCCGACAGCACCAAGGACAAGGCCGTCCTGGACCGTGCCGAGACGGCACAGGCGGCGTATGCCCGGGCGCTGCTCGAGCGGCGGCCCGACGTAGCGCTCGTGGTCATGGCCCACACGCACCGGCCGCGACTCGACCTCCTGCCCGATGGCAGGGCTTATCTCAACCCAGGTGCTTTTTTGGACGGCGGGAAATACGCGGTGGTGACGAGTGATCGAGTGGAATTGAAGTCCTTTACACCGTAGGCGAACGGCTACCCGAGCGGCACAACCGCTACGTCCTGAAGCGTCTCTCCCAGAAATCGCGCGCCGACCCGTCGAAAGTGCGGCTCATCGTCCGACACCACAAACTGGTGGGACGGCGGCCTACCGGCCGGCGCGAGCATCCCCGCGGCCTCAAGCTCGCGGTGCACGGCATTTGCGGTTTCCTCGGCGCTGTCGATGAGCCGCACGTGAGGACCCAGGACCGTGGTGAGCAAGGGCTTGAGGAGCGGGTAGTGGGTGCAGCCCAGCACCAATACGTCCACGTGGGCTTGCTCGAGCGGCCGCAGGTATTCGCGGGCGACGAGCGCGGTCGCCGGGTGGTCGAACCACCCTTCTTCCACGAGCGGCACGAATAGCGGGCAAGCCTGCGACACGACGGTCGCATCGGGGCGGAGCGCCCGGATCGCCCGCTCGTAGGCGCCGCTAGCGATCGTTCCCGCCGTGCCGATGACCCCGATCCGTCCACTCGCGCTCGCGGCGACCGCCGCCCGCGCCCCGGGGTCAATCACCCCCACCACCGGCACCGGGGCACGGGCGCGCAGATAGTCGAGCGCATGTGCGGTGCTCGTGTTGCACGCCACGACCACCGTTTTCACGCCCCGGTGCAGCAGGTAAGCGAGGATCTCGCCGCTGTAGCGCCGCACCGTCTCTGGCGATTTCGGCCCATAGGGCACCCGTGCCGTGTCGCCGAAGTAGATGACGGACTCCTGCGGCAGGCGCTCGAACAACGCCCGGGCCACGGTGAGTCCCCCGATGCCGGAATCGAAAACCCCCAGCGGGGTGGCGTTCACCGCGGCGGGAGCGTCAGGCGAATGCCGATGCCGCCGGGGACCGCACGCACTTTCAGATCTTTCGGGAAATCGCGCAGGTGTGCGGCCACGAACGCCTCTGCACCCGAAAAGAGATGGTTGAATCCCCACAAGACCAGCCAGTCCTGCACTTCCTGACGCTTGGCATCGAGATTCGGCGCCCCCGAGCTTCTGAAATAGTCCGCTTCCTGCTGTGCCTTGAGGGTCATGTATATCGTCGTCCCCTCCCACACCGCGAACAGCGCGCCGGTCACATGCCGGCCAGTGACCGCTTGGCCCCAGCCCGGGATCAGCAGCGAGCGCCACAAGGCGCCGACGGGGCCCACGGGGCGCGCGCTATCGCTGACCGCAGCGACGCGCGGGAGCGCTTCAGGGGGCGTTTGGGCGGATAGCCGGATAGCGGGATAGCCGGCAAGGCACACAGTGACCACCGCGCTCATCCTGAGTTTGGCCCCCACTATTCGCCCCCTCATCTCGCCACGAGCACGCTCAGACACCCTGGTTCGACTGTGACCGTGCATTCGTGAACCCCAGATTCGCGTAGCTCCCCGTCGAGGTGCATCACCAGCGGTTCATCGGGAGCGCGCATCACGAGCTTCCGCGTACGCATCATGACAACTTCCTTCATTCCGACGTGCGTACCGCGCATCACCCGCGGCAACGGAGCGATGAACCGCAGCACGCCGATCTTCCGAATCAGACAGACGTCGAGCCGCCCGTCGGCCGGATCCGCCTCTGGTGCAAATCGGTAGTCGCCACCCGCCGTCGTGCCGTTGCACACCTCGACCATCATCATGTTCCCATGCACGACCTGGCCATCAGCACGGACTTCGAAGCGCGGCGGCCGAAAGGTCGCGAACGTCTTGCACACGGGAATCAGATACGACAGGAACCCTTTCAGCCGCGGCATGGCATTCCGGGTCTGCACAACGGCCGGCCCAAACCCGAACCCGAGCGTGTTGATAAAATATTCGCCCAGCGCGCGTCCGGCGTCGAAGCGTCGCGCCACGGCCGTGACGATGCGGGCGATGGCGCGCGGGATGTCGTGGCGATGCACGCCCAGCAGCTTGGCGAAGTCGTTCCCCGATCCCACCGGGACGACGGCGAGGCTGGCGTCCGAACCCGCAGCCAGCAGCCCGTTCGCCACTTCATGCGCCACGCCATCGCCGCCAACGGCCACGATGCACCGCGCGCCCCGACGGATGGCCTCGGCGGTCAGGGCGGTTGCGTGCCCGGGCGCTTCGGTCTCCTGCAGCTCCACCGTCCAGCCCTCATGACGGAATGCGCGGGCCACGGGATCCTTGGCCCGGCGTCCAGCGCCGCGGCCCGCCGCCGGGTTGAGGATGACGAAGGCGTGGGACACGCCGACTGGAAGGCTCGCCGGTCAGCGCAGGTAGTGCTCTTCCCAGGCGACCTCGAACTCCCACTTGCAGGAGGGACAGCCCATGCGCTTCACCTTGGGCGCCAACGGCGCGCGCTCGGTACAGCTCGGACACACGCCGTACTCACTCGTGAAACCGCTCGGCGGGGCCGCGATCCAGCTGGCGCGTTGTTGCACGACCGTCCAGCGCGCTGGTGGCCGTTTGACGAACTCCAATAGCGCCGTGGCGATCGGGACCGGTCGTTTGTTGACTTCGAGTGTCGCGTGCAAGTCCTCCATTTTCAGCACGCGGTACCATGCACCGCGGCGAATGTGGAGGTTGACGTTCTCGGAGAGCCTAGCGTAGAGGGGTTCGGTCATAATGGAAGGTACAATTCGTCCCAGGCAATTTCGAATTCCCACTTGTAATAGTCACAGCGCAAGCGCTGAACGCGCCGCGGCAGCGGAGCCCGCTCGCCGCAGCTGGGGCAGACGCCATACCGCTCGGCAAACGACGGAGGAGCCTTCCTCGCGTCGTCCGGCCCCGGAGAGACGACGGTCCAACGCGGGGGTGGCCGTTTCACGATCTCGAGCAATGCGGTCGCCACGGCCCTCGGCCTTCCGTTGACGTCCAGAACCGCCTTGAGGTCCTGGAGCTTCAGCACGCGATACCAAGCCCCCCGGCGTAACCGGATGTTGACGTTTTCACGTAAGCGAGCATAGAGGCGTTCGGTCATTCCGCAGCGTCGAATTAAGACAATCCGTGTGACCGCATCAAGGCGGGAGCGTGTAGGAATCGAACCTACCGAGGCCCTTACGGACCCCAGCTGGTTTTGAAGACCAGTCAGGCCACCAGGCCCAATCCGCCCCCGGAAAACAGGTTGTGCTGCGTTCGATCCTCACCCCAGTGTTGCCGTCATGCAACGCTCGAGCCTCCTACGGTGAGGCTCCGAGCGGGGAGTTGTAGTCGAGCAGCACCTCCCAAAACGGCCCAATTATTGCGGTTAGGCCCGCAGTAACAGGTCCCAAAACAACTCCTTGGAGCCTCATTAATGCGCCGAGATACGCTTCAATTCCTGCGCCAGTCTTTCTTTTTGGCACTGGTTCTCAGCTTCGCGTCATGCACCAACGAGAATAGCATGACGCAACCACCGGCGCAGGGGCTCTATACCACCCCGACCGGGCTGCTTACGGTGAACCCGCCCGAGATCCTCATCGGCGCGGGCGACATCGCCAGCTGCGGCAGCAACAACGACGAGTTGACGGCGCAGATCGTCGACACCATCCCCGGCACGGTCATGGTGCTCGGGGACAACGTCTACGAGAACGGCACGACCGCCGAGTTCAACAACTGCTACGACCCCACCTGGGGCCGGCACAAGACCCGCACCAGGCCAGCCACCGGGAATCACGAGTACAACACGTCCGGCGCCGCCCCTTACTTCGCCTACTTCGGTTCGTCGGCGGGCGTCGCCGGTCAGGGTTACTACAGTTACGACCTCGGCGCCTGGCACATCATCGTGCTCAACAGCAGCGTCTCGATGGGCAGCGGCTCCGCTCAAGACACCTGGCTGCAGAACGACCTCGCCGCGCACCCGAACCTGTGCACCCTCTCCTATTTCCACCATCCCCTTTGGTCCTCTGGGGGGTCGACGGGTGGCCAATACTACAGCGGGGTCCGGCGGCCGTGGGACGTCATGTACCCCGCGGGCGTGGATCTCGTTTTGGGCGGTCACCGGCATTTCTACGAGCGCGGTGCCCCCATGAAACCCGACGGCACCGGTGATCCAGCGACCGGGACCCGTCAAATCATCGTCGGCTCGGGCGGCATCGGCGGCGGTAGCACCTCGAACCCCTTTCCTTCAAGCGAGGTTCGCAACGGCACCACATTCGGCGTGCTGAAGCTGTACCTCTACGACGACAGCTACGCATGGAAATTCATCCCGAAGACCGGACAGACATTCACCGACTCCGGGAGCACCGCGTGCCACGGCCCACCGGGAAGTGGTGGTGGCGGTGTGTCCGGTTCGCAGTCGACGGTCGGGGCCGCACCCGCGTCCTTCACGGCCGGTGCCGGCTCGTCCACAGTTACGGTCACGGCCAGGAACAGCAGCGGCGACCCAGTCAGCGGCGCCAACGTAGTGATGTCCGGGACCGGGCTCGGCAACACGTTCACCCCCGCCTCGGGGACGACCAACGGTAGCGGCGTCTTCACGAGCACCTTCACCTCGACCGGCGCTGGGGCGAAGACCATCTCGGCTACCGCCAACGGTACCGGGATCATCCAGACCGCCCCGGTCACCGTGACCGCCGGCCCCGTATCCGCTTCGCAATCGACGTTGAGTGCCTCACCCACTTCTTTTGTCGCCGGGTCCGGGTCTTCCACGATCACGGCCACCGCCAAGGATGCCTTCGGCAACCCGATCAGCGGCCTCACCGTGGTCCTGTCCTCATCGGGGACCGGCAACACGCTCACACAGCCTTCTGGACCCACCAACACGAGTGGCGTGGCCACTGGGTCGCTCGCCTCGAGCGTTGCTGAGTTGAAGACCGTCTCGGCAACGATCGCCGGTACGGCCATCACGCAGACCGCGGCGGTCAATGTGACCACCTCGGGCGGCGGCGGCGGGACCGTCACACACGCCCTGCTGACGTCGGGCAGCAACGCCGTCAACATCAACAATTCCACGACGGCGTCCATCTCGCCCGCACCGAACGCCCTCATCACGGTCGCGGTGCGAAATCACCGCAGCCCAACCGCCATCAGCCCGACGCTGTCGGGAGGCGGCATGACGAGCTGGACGCAGGTAGCGAGCGTCGACTACGACCCGATCAGCGGCTCATTGGGACGCCTGACCGTGTTCCGCGCCATGAGCGCATCGCCTGGCAGCGGGCCGATCACCATCACGTTCACCAACAGCGTATCCAACGTGGATTGGATTGTGTCGCAATGGTCCGGAGTCGACCAGAGCGGCACGAACGGCTCGGGTGCCATCGGACAGACGGGCTCAGCCCGCGGCGACGCCGTCACCGCCCTCTCGGTCCCGCTCGCCGCATTCGGGAATGCCAACAATGTCGCGTATGGCGCCGTGGGCGCGAAACTCAACGCACCCGCCATCACACCCGGCAGTGGCTTCACGGAAGTCGCCGAAGTAACCCCCGGCGAGAACGCGCTGCTCGAAGTCCAGTTTGCGACGAACCTGAATACGATCCAGGCGGGCATCGCCAGCGCGAAGAACGCCGCCCTCCTGGGAATCGAGATCAAAGCCGGCGCCGGCGGCGGCCCGACCGTGTCCCCATCGCAGTCCACCGTCTCGGCTGCGCCGACGTCGATCGTGGCCGGGAGTGGCACCTCCACCATCACCGTGACGGCCAAGGACGCGGGGGGCAACCCGATCAGCGGCGCTACGGTAGTGCTGGCCGCCACCGGGACCGGCTATACCCTGAACCAGCCCGTAGGCACGACCGACGTGTCCGGTCAAATCACCGGCACGCTCAGCGCCACCGGGGCCGGGGACAAAGTGGTGTCGGCCACCATTAGCGGTGTCGCGATCACCCAGCAAGCCACGGTGACAGTCACCCCCGGCACGGCGGCCGGGCTCGTATTCACCACGCAGCCCACCAACACCGGCGCGAACGCGACGATGGCGCCGCCCGTCGTGGTGGAGGTCCGAGATGCATGGGGCAATCTCGTCAATTCGTCCGCCAATGTGACAATGGAGATCGGGAGTAACCCGTCGTCTGGCACATTGTCAGGAACGCTGACGCATTCGGCTGCCGCGGGGGTCGCAACCTTCTCGGACCTCTCTATCAACAACAGCGGCAACAGCTATACACTGGTGGCGACTGCTGTGGCGCTCACCAGCGCGACATCACTCGGCTTCAACATCACGGCGCAGGCGCCGTCGGCGTCGCTGTCGACCGTAGTCGCGGCCACGCCGTCGTTCACGGCCGGCGGCAGCTCACTGATTACCATCACCGTCAAGGACGGCACCAATACGCCAATGTCCGGCGTCACGGTGACGCTGTCATCGACGGTGGTCGGTGACGTCATCACCCAGCCTGCCACGACGACCGATGGCAGCGGCGTGACCACCGGAACCGTAGGCGCCACGAGTGCGGGCAACCGATCCATCACCGCGGTGGCAGGCGGGGTCACGCTCAACCAGCTGCCGCTCGTGACGGTGACCGCCGGGCCGGCAGATGGCGGCCAATCCACCGTCGCCGCCTTACCGACCTCGATCTCCGCCGGCAGTGGGACTTCGACCATTACCGTGACGGTCAAGGACCAGTATGGCAATCCGGTCGGCAGTTCGAATGTCGCGCTGGCCGCCACAGGGACCGGCAACACGCTCACGGGCGGTGGGGCGACGAACCCAAGCGGTGTGGCGACAGGAACGCTGAGCTCGACCGACGTCGAATCCAAGATTGTCTCGGCGACCGCCGACGGGACCCCGATCACCCAAACGGCGACGGTCACGGTGACGCCGCCCAGCTCCGGGATCACGCAGACCTTGCTCACGGTTGGGACCGGTATCGACAATGTGAAAGTGTTTACGACGGCCTCCATCGCGCCAGCGCCCAACACGCTCGTCACCGTGGCCGTGCTGACCCACCGGTCCTCGGGTGCCGCGGGCAGTCCTGTTCTGACTGGCGGTGGCATGGCCGCGTGGGACGTCGTGGCCACGATCACTTTTGACGGCCCCACACCTCTCAGGCGCATGACCATCTACCGGGCCATGAGCGCCTCGCCTGGCAGTGGGCCACTTACGATCACGTCCCCCGCCACGGTATCCCACGCCCAGTGGATTGTGACGCAGTGGGGCGGCGTCCCGACCAGCGGCGCGAACGGCGCCGACGCCATCGGGTTCACGGGGACGGCCATCGGCACCGCGGTCAACAGCCTGACCACGACGCTTCCCGCCTTTGGGAACGCCAACAACGTGGCCTACGGCGTCTTCGGCGTGAACAGCAACGCGCTGTCCATCACACCGGGTGCCGGCTTCACGGAGATCGCCGAGCAGCCGTCTGGTGAGGGCACCCCCGGCGATCTGTTCGCGGAATGGGCGGTGAACCTCAATGCGATCACCGCCACATGGGTGAACAAGAACGCCGGCGCGTTGGGAGTCGAGATCAAAGCCGCGCCGTAAGTAGACAGACTCGGATGCGTCGAGGGGTCAGGAAGCGAAGCCGCTTCCTGACCCCTCGGTCGTTCCCCCCTGCGCGATCAGCGCGCGGCAATCGCGTCGATCTCGACCAGAGCACGCTTGGGCAGCCCGGCAGCCTGTACGGTAGACCGGGCCGGCCGATGGTCGCCGAGGTGCTTCGCATAGACTTCGTTCATCGCCGCGAAATCGGCCATGTCGGCCAGATAGACGGTCGTCTTGACGACCCGACCGAGCGAGGACCCCGAGGCCGCGAGCACCGCGGCCAGGTTCTTCAGGACTTGCTCGGTCTGCTCCCCGACGGTCTTGCCAACCAGGTCACCCGTTTGAGGATCGAGCGCCACCTGCCCGGCGGTGAATACCAGGCCGTCGATCGCGATCGCCTGGCTGTAGGGGCCGATCGCCCGGGGCGCCGTGTCCGTCGCCACCGTGTTGAGCGTGGTCATCAGAACAGTCCCTCGATAGTGCCGTCGGGATGCAGGCGTATCCGTTCGGCCGCCGGGCTCTTGCCGAGGCCCGGCATGGTCATGATGTCGCCCGCGAGCGCGACAACGAACCCCGCCCCAGCCGCTGGGAGGATATCGCGCACGTGGAGCGTGAAACCGGACGGCGCCCCGAACCGGGTCGGGTCGTCACTGAACGAGTACTGTGTCTTCGCCATGCACACCGGCGTCTCGCCCAAACCGAGCTTGGGGAGCAGCTCGAGTGCTTTCTCCGCCTGTGGGGAGAATACCACGTCCGCCGCGCCGTAGATCTGCTTCGCGATCGTCTCGATCTTCTCCGAGATCGGCCGCCGCTCGTCATAGAGGGGGCGAAACGCCGCCGTGCCCTGATCGAGCAGCGCGAGCACCGCTCGGGCAACCTCGATGCCCCCCTCCCCGCCCTTCTCCCACACGTCGCAGCGCACCGCCTCCACTCCTTCGGCGGCGCAGGCGGCCCGGACCGCATCGATCTCCTCGTCGGTGTCGCTCACGAAGCGGTTCAGGGCGACGACACACGGCACGCCGAATTGCTTCACGTTGCGAACGTGGCGCGTGAGGTTTTCCACGCCGCGGCGTACCGCGGCGACGTCCGTCGCGGCGAGCTGCGCTTTCTTCACGCCGCCGTGCATCTTGAGCGCCCGGACGGTGGCGACCACGATCGCCGCCTCGGGCGCGAGGCCCGCCATGCGGCATTTGATATCGAAGAACTTCTCCGCACCGAGATCGGCGCCGAAGCCCGCCTCGGTGAGGACCACATCCGCCAGACGGAGGGCGAGCTGCGTCGCCATCACGGAATTGCAGCCGTGGGCGATGTTGCCGAACGGCCCACAGTGCACCAGCGCCGGCCCGCCTTCCAGCGTCTGGACCAGATTCGGCTTGAGCGCATCCTTGAGGAGCAGGGTCATCGCCCCCTCGGCCTTGAGGTCGCGCGCATGGACGGCGGCCTTGGCCTGGGTGAGGCCGACGATGATGCGCGCCAGCCGTGTTTCGAGATCGGCAAGGCTCGTGGCCAGCGCCATGATCGCCATGACCTCCGACCCGGGGATGATGACGAATCGGTCCTCGCGCACCGGCCCGCCCTTGGTCCCGCCCAACCCCACGATGACGTTGCGCAGGGCACGGTCGTTCATGTCGATGGTGCGCGGCCACGTGATCCGGCGCGTGTCGAAACCGAGAGCGTTGCCGTGGTGCACGTGGGCGTCCAGCATCGCCGAGAGGAGGTTGTGCGCGCTGGCGATCGCGTGGAAGTCGCCGGTGAAATGGAGGTTGATGTCCTCCATCGGCACCACCTGCGCATAGCCGCCCCCCGCGGCGCCCCCCTTCAAACCGAACACCGGCCCGAGCGACGGCTCGCGGATGCAGAGCATGGCGCGCGACCCCAGCTTGCGCAGCGCCTGGGCAACCCCGACCGTCACCGTGGACTTTCCCTCGCCCGCCGGGGTTGGCGTAATTCCCGTCACGAGCACCAGCCGCCCGACCGGTGGGCGCCGCTCGAGCGCCGCCAGCGACACCTTCGCTTTGTACTTCCCGTAGAATTCGACTTCGTCATCCTCGAGGCGCAGCTCCGCGGCAATATCGGCGATCGGACGCAGCTTCGCCGCCTGGGCAATCGCGATATCGGTCGGCACCTTGACGGCGGTCGTCACGCGCGTTCCTCTCCGGTTGTAAGGATGGTCCCGATGCGGTTCCCGAAGACCTGGTGGGCGTTCTCGGTGGTGCGATCGGCGAGTCCAGCAAACGCCTCGCCGCGTTGCCGGGCCAGGGTTTCGGCGACCTCGCGGACGAAGGCCGGCTCGTTGCGGCGTCCGCGATGCGGGACCGGCGCGAGATACGGTGCGTCGGTCTCCACCAGCAGCCGCCCGGCCGGCACGGCCGTGAGTCGATCGGCAGCCGTCCAGCTCTTGAAGGTGATCATGCCGCTGAAGGAAAAATACGCGCCGACGTCCATCCCCACTGCGAACAGCGCGTCTCCCGAGCTGAATGAATGGAGCACGACGGCTGGGACGCGAGACGCCCACGCCGCGATCATGGCGGCAACGTCATCGTCCGCATCGCGGGCGTGCACTACCACCGGGCGCCCCAGCTCGGCCGCGAGCGACAACTGGGCCTCGAACGCGTCGCGCTGGGCAGGACGGGGCGAATGATCGTAATGGTAGTCGAGTCCGGTCTCACCCACGGCGACGGCGGCCGGATCCGCCAGCAGCTCGCGCAAGCGCCGCTCCGTTTCAGGAGCCCACGTCCGTGCCTCATGCGGATGCACCCCCGCCGTGGCGGAGAGTCCGGGGACCGCGCGCGCGAGCGCCAGGGCTCGCTCGCTTCCCGCCACCGATTCCCCGATGACGACCACATGACCGACGCCCGCCAGGCGGGCCCGCGCGAGGACCTGCGCGCGGTCTGGGGCGAACGCCTCATCCGCGAGGTGACAGTGCGTGTCGACCAGCACGGTCAGACGGCGGCCTTGGAGCGGCCTCCCGTCGCCGGCGGGGGCGCCGCGCCCGGCGCCGCGCTCGGTGCCACGCTCGGTGCCGCGCTTGGCCCGGCATAGGTTCGGGCTCCCCGCACGTCCTGCCCCGGCCAGCGACGCTCGATCCACAACAGCACCGGCGACGCCACGTAAATCGAGGAAAAGGTCCCCACGAGAATCCCGAACGCCATCACCAGGGCGAACGGACGGATGACCTCACCCGCGATGAAAGCGAGGGCGAGGGCGGTCATCATCGTCGTGCCCCCCGTCAGGGTCGTGCGTGGCAGGGTCTCGTTGACCGAAAGGTTCAGGATCTCGTACAGGTTCTGCCGGCGGTACTTCCGGAGATTCTCCCGCACGCGGTCGAAAATGACGATGGTGTCGTTCAGCGAATACCCGACGATCGTCAGCACGGCGGCGACCACCACCAAACTCACTTCGAGATTCAAATAGCGGATGAACGCGAGCGTCGCCGCAATGTCGTGGGCGGTGGCGAATACGGCCGCGAGCCCAAAGCGCCACTCAAACCGGACGGCGAGGTAGATCAGTGTGACGACAAACGAGAAGAGGATCGCAATGATGGCTCGCTGTTGCAACTCGCCGCCGACCTTCGGCGTCGCCGCTTCGGTGCGGACGACCCGGTAGGCCCCCACCCCCGCAGTCGCGTCGAGCGCCCGGCCAACCGCCTCCGCCACGGACTGGGTGCTCGCGTCTACCGCCTCCGGGCCGAACCGCGCGGTGATCGAGTAGGCGGTGTCGGCGCCGAAGGTCTTCACCTCGGACCCGGCCAGGCCAACGCCCTCCAGCGCCGTACGGAGCTGGGCAACGGAGAGGGGCCGGGCGGTCTCGACCTGGACGAGGGTACCGCCGGTGAACTCGATGCTGTAGTTCAGGCCGGTGACCAAGAGCAGCACCAGGCCCGGCAGGATGAGCAGGGCGCTCAAGCCGTACGCCCAGCGCCGCAACCCGATGAAGTCGTAGCGCGCGTGTGCGAAGAGTCGGATCATCAGACGCTCAGGGTGACCATCGTCGGCCGACGCTGCAACCAGACGAGGAAGAAGGTGCGGGTGACGAACACCGCCGACAACATGGAGGCGAGAATCCCGATGAGCAGAGTGATGGCGAAGCCCTGCACGGGGCCCGTTCCCACCACATACAGGATGAGGGCCGTGAGAGCCGTGGTGATATTGGAATCGATGATCGCACTCATCGCATGCTTGAACCCCTCCTCCACCGAGAGCCGCACCGTCTTCCCAAGCTGCAGCTCCTCGCGGATCCGCTCGAAGATCAGGACGTTCGCGTCGACCGCCATCCCGATCGAGAGCGCAAACCCGGCCAGGCCGGGGAGGGTCAGGGTAAACCCGAACAACGCAAGTCCGCCGAGGGTGAACAGGACGTACAGGACGAGGGCCGCCACCGCGAGCGCACCGGAGAGACGGTAGTACCCGATCATCACCACGATGACGAGGACCACGGCCAACACGCCGGCCTGAACGCCGGCGCGGATGGAATCGGCGCCGAGCGACGGCCCTATGGCGTGCTCCTCGACGATGTGCAGGGGCGCCGGCAGCGCACCGGCCCGCAGCACCAGCGCCAAGTCCTGGGCTTCCGTCAGCGGCTTGTTTTGTAAATCTATCTGTCCCGTGCCGCAGATCTGGTCATTGATGATCGGCGGCTGGCCCTGCACCCGGCCGTCGAGCATGATCGCCATGTAGTCTCTCACGTGGCGGCCCGTCTCCTCGCAGAACTTGCGGGTGCCGCGTCGGGTCAGATCGAAGGTGACGACCGAATGGTTGTTCATCTGGTCGCGCCGGGCGCTGGCCTTGGTCAGCTCATCGCCCGTGATGATCGGCCGGTCCTCGAGGGCATAGAGCGCCCGGTACGGCCGCGCCCCACGCGATTCGATCTCGGTGCCCCAGCGCAGCTCGAGACCGCGCGGGATCGTTGCCGCCACTTCGGGTCGTGCCAACAGGCTCTCGGCGCGGGCCACCTGCTCTTCCTGAACGAGGAACTCGCCAGGCATCTGGCCCTGAAACAACAGCGCGGAGAGCGCACCGGGCTGGCTGGTATCCGTGGTGGTGTCCGTGGCGGCCTGCCCCGCCCGTTTGGTCGAGTCCTGCCCAAACAACTGCGACACGGCGGTCACCGGCGCCGACTCGGGGGCTCGGACACCCGCCTGGCGCAGCGCGCGGTCGATCGCCGGCAACGCCTCCTGAAACCGGTTCTGCATGTCGGTGATGCGAAACTCGAGGAACGCGGACCGCTGCACGATCTGCTTGGCACGCGCAGGATCCTTTTCCCCCGCCAGCTCGACCACGAGGCGACACTGACCAACCACCTGTACCACCGGCTCAGTGGTGCCGAACTCGTCCACCCGCGTCCGGACCACGCGCTCGGCGCGGCGAATCGCATCAGCGCAGTCGGCAACCGGTCCCTTGGACTGGTCGACCTCGAGCGCCAGGTGGATCCCGCCCTGCAGGTCGAGGCCGAGCTTGATCGGGACCCGACGCACCGTGGTGTCCGTCATCCGGCCGGTCTGGGGATTGACAACGCGTTGCGTGACGTCCCTCGGCTTCAAGAACCAGATCGATGCCAGCACGAGCGCCACGATGAAGATGACGCGACTCCGAATCGTTTTCATCCGACTCCCGCTAGGTTGAGGCTCTCACGCGCCGCCGCGCGGTCGCGCGCCAACTGCTCGAGCAGCGCTTCCCGCGAAGGAAACGCCCGGACGTCCCGCAGCCGACGCACCCATTCCACCAGCACCGTTTCGCCGTACAGGCTCTCGGCAACATCAAACAGGTGGACCTCGAGCCCCCGTTCGGCGACACCGAACGTGGGCCGTGACCCCTGGTTCATCATCCCTCCGCACCGCCGCTCGCCCCAGCTCACCCAGACGGCATACACCCCGTCCGGTGGCAGGAGTTTTCGCGCGTCCGGCACCGGCAGGTTGATCGTCGGCACGCCGATCGATCGTCCTCGCCCGGCCCCCCGTTCGACTGTGCCCCGGGCCGCGTAAGGCCGGCCGAGCCACCGCTCGGCCAGCCCCAGGTCGCCGTGCGCCACGGCGGTGCGAATCAGCGTGGACGAGATCGGCTGCCCGTCATCGCGCACCGCGTCCACCACGTCCACCACGAATCCGTCCGCGGCGCCGATACGGCGCACCGTGTCCACGTCACCCGAGCGCCCACGCCCGAACCCGTGATCATGGCCCAGGACCAACTCCTGCATCCCCACCTCGGCCCGCAGCACGCTCCGCACGAATTCCTCGGGCGAGAGGCGCGCCAGCTCCGACGTGAACGGCAGCGTCACGACGCGGTCGACTCCGCACGCGACCAGCAACGCGTGCCGTTCCGCCGGCAGCGTGAGCAACCGGGGTGCCGCCGCCGGATTCACGATCTCCAGCGGGTGCGGGTCGAACGTGACGACCACACTGTCTCGCCCGCCGGCCCGCGCGCGCCGCACGATTTCCGCCAGCACCGCCTGGTGGCCGCGATGCACCCCGTCGAAGGTGCCGACCGTCGCCACCGTCCCCGGCATCAGTCGGCCACCACCACACGCGGCTTCACGACGTCGCCCGATCGCTCGCCTACGGCCACCAACTCCTCCCCGGCGAACAACGCGACTCGTTCGGCCGCGTCAATCGCCGGGAGCGGCCGGCCATGCACCACCGCATCGCGTTCGCCGGCGACGAGCGTGCGGCGCGGCAGATCGCTCACGAGCAGGGCCGCCGGGCGCAGATCCGCCGCCGTCACTTCCTCCGGCGGGATCGCGTCCGCCAGGGAAAACGGTCCAACCGCCGTCCGCGTCAACGCGGCGAGATGCGCTCCACACCCCAGCGCTGCTCCGACGTCGCGGGCCAGACTCCGCAGATACGTCCCGCCACTCACCGTAGCGCGAAAGGTCACGTCGGGCGGCGTGAAATCGGTGAGCGTGAGCTCGACGATTTCAACCGGCCGGTCCGCGAGCACGACCACCTCGCCGCGCCGCGCGCGACGATACGCACGCTCCCCCGCCACCTTCACCGCAGAATGGGCCGGCGGTCGCTGCCGGATGGGACCGCGGAAGCCGGCAAACACCGCTTCGACGGCGCTGCGGTCGATCCCCCGCCAGGCATCGGTCTCGTGCACCAGCTCACCCATCGGGTCGTCGGTCGTGGTGGTCGTGCCGAGACGGATCACGCCCTCGTACGACTTGCGCCACGCGGCCGAGAACGGCGCCAGGCGCGTCGCGCGTCCCACCACCACGATCAGCAGTCCCGCGGCGAACGGGTCGAGGGTTCCCAAATGACCGACCCGGCTCGTCCCCAGCGCCCGTCGCACGAGATCCACGACGTCGTGCGAGGTGGGGCCGGCGCGCTTCGCAACGAGCAGCACCCCGCCAGTCAGTCGCCGCGCTCCTTCAGCTCCTTGAGCACCCGATCAATGCGCTGCGCATGCTCGAGTCCGCGATCGAGCTGGAAATGCAGCTCCGGGCTGGTACGCAGTCGCAACCCGCGGGAGAGGTTCGCCCGCAGAAAGCCCGCCGCACTGCCAAGCCCTTCCAGGCTCCTCGCCTTCTCCTCCTCGCTCCCCATCACGCTCACTCGGACCGTGGCGTGGGAGAGATCGGCCGAGACGTCGACGCCGGTCACTGTCACGAAACCGATACGCGGATCACGCACGTTGCCGGTGAGGAATTCGGCGACCGTCTTGCGGACCAGCTCCCCCACCCGCTCGGGGCGGTGGCTCGGCGTGCGCATGTCAGAGATAGCTCGTGCTTGAGTCCACGATCCGCGCGCCCGCCGCCCCATCCACCAGGCTATCGGCTGCGCGCAGCACCTGCTCGGCGTGTCGACGATCGGTGCTCACCACGCACGCCGAGACCTCGGCCCGCTGCCACAGGTCTTGATGGTCCGTCTCGGCAGCGGACACGTTGAAGCGTTGGTGCAGGCGATCTTTCAGGCTCTTCACAATCTGCCGCTTCTCCTTCAGTGAATGGCAGGCATCGAGGTGCAAGTCCCAGGTGATCAACCCGACAATCACGGCTCAGGCTCCCCGGGCCGCGCTCCCCGTACTGGACGCGCCGGCGTCGAGCGAGCGCGCCACCTCTTCGATCCGGTACGCCTCAACCAGGTCACCCACCTTGAGATCGTTGAAATTCTCGATCCCGATGCCGCACTCAAATCCCTCGCGCACTTCGCGCACGTCTTCCTTGAACCGCTTGAGTGACGCCAGCGTGCCGTCGTACACCTCGACGCCGCTGCGGACCACGCGCACTCGCGAGGTACGAGGGACGATGCCGCTGCGCACGAAGCTGCCGGCAATGGTGCCGACCTTGGCGATCTTGAACAACTGCCGCACCTCGGCTTCGCCGAGCACGACTTCCTTCTTCTCGGGGGCGAGCAGCCCTTCCATCGCCAGCCTCACCTCGTCCACCGCTTCGTAAATGATGCGGTAGGTCCGGATCTCTACCCGCTCTCGCTCGGCCGACGCGCGCGCATTGGAGTCGGGACGCACGTGGAAGCCGATGATGATGGCCCCGGATGCCTTGGCGAGCAGCACGTCAGAGTCCGTGATCGAGCCGACGCCGCGATGCACGACCTCGACCTTCACCTCGGCTGTCGAGAGCTGCCCCAAAGCGTCGGCCAGTGCTTCTGCCGGGCCACCCTGGTCCGCTTTGATGATGACGCGCAGCGACGCCGCGCCGCCGGCCGCGCGCTCGGACATGAAGTCCTCGAGCGTTTTCACCCGACTGGTGCGGCGATGTTGCGCCTCGCGCTCCAAGCGCTGCCGCTTCTGCGCGATGTCCCGCGCCTGCGCAGGGTCTTTCATTGCGGCGAACGCGTCTCCCGCCTCCGGCACCCCTTCGAAGCCGAGGATCTGCACCGGGATCGACGGCCCGGCGGCCGTTACGCCCTGGCCGCGCTCGTCGAACAGGGCCCGGACCCGGCCCGAGAACTGGCCGCAGATGAAGTTCTCGCCGACCCGGAGCGTTCCGTTCTGCACCAGAATCGTCGCCACCGGGCCCTTGCCTGGATCGAGCGTCGCCTCGAGCACCGTGCCCTGCGCCAGCCGGTCCGGATTGGCCTTCAGGTCCAGCAGCTCGGCCTGGAGCAGCACCTGATCGAGCAGCTCGAAGATCCCAGTGCCCTTCTTCGCCGAGATCGGGGTGGCCAGGGTAGTGCCGCCGAACTCCTCGAGCACCACGCCGTGCGCCAGGAGATCCTGCTTCACCTTCTGCACGTTGGCGGAAGGCAGGTCGATTTTGTTGATGGCGACGACCAACGGCACGCCCGCGTTCTTGGCATGCGAGATCGCTTCCACCGTCTGCGGCATGATGGCGTCGTCCGCGGCGACCACCAGCACCACGAGATCGGTGACCTGAGCGCCGCGGGCCCGCATCGCCGTGAACGCTTCGTGTCCCGGCGTGTCGAGGAACGTGATCGACCGGCCGTTTTTCAGCGTGACTTGATACGCGCCGATGTGCTGCGTGATACCACCGGCTTCTCCCGCGACGACGGTCGTCTTGCGGATATGGTCGAGCAGCGACGTCTTGCCGTGGTCCACGTGGCCCATCACGGTCACGATCGGTGGGCGCGACTGGAGCTGTTCCGCCAGGTCGACCGGCTGTTCCGGTCCGGCGATGGCGTACTCTTCTTCGCGCGTCGCCTGGAATCCGAACGCCGATGCGATGAGCTCGATCAAGTCGAAGTCGAGCCGCTGGTTGATCGTCACCATCTGCCCGAGCTCCTTGAAGGCAAACGTGACGATCTGCGTCGGCGGCACCTTGAGGATGTGGGCGAGCTCGCTGACGGTGATGAACTCGGTCACCCGGACCAGCGTCTTTTCGCGCTCCTTCTCGGCCGCCCGCCGCTCCTCCTGCAG
The DNA here is from genome assembly GCA_964596925.1 of uncultured Gemmatimonadaceae bacterium. Classification (GTDB taxonomy): domain Bacteria; phylum Gemmatimonadota; class Gemmatimonadetes; order Gemmatimonadales; family GWC2-71-9; genus DASTHG01. The sequence goes on from CAZQWQ010000073.1 coordinate 56,892, forward strand.
CACGCGGAAGCTCGGCCCGTCGTCACGCAGTCGCGAGCCCTTTCGGGCTACCGGTCCTTTGATCGAGGCGAGGGTGCGCGAGATGTTCTGCGCCACCGCTTCCTGGTCGACCAGCGACTTCCGGCCCTTCTTGCGCTTCTTCCCCGCCTTGTCGCGGCGCCGCTCTTCCAGCGCGCCGGCACCCGGCGCGGCCGAGGCCACGGGACGCGGCGGCACGGCGCCGCCAGGCATGCCACTGGCGACCGGTTTGGGACGCACAGGAGTCGGAATGAACGCCCGCGGCGCTCCGGTCACAGAGGGCGGCGGCCCGCCCGGAGCCGAGGGCGCGAGCCCCGCACCCGCCGCGGAGCCGCTCGCTACCGTCTCCGCCGCCGGCTCCGCCGCCGGCAAGTCGCGGAACAGGGCGGCGGCCCGTTGCTCGAGCGAGATCGCCGCCGCTTTCTCCTCTTCCTGCACGCGACTGGCCTCGAGCGCAGCTCGGGCGCGCAGCTCCTGCTCGGCGGCGACCTTCGCCGCTTCCGCCTGCGCCTCAGCCTCCGCGACCGCGACCTCAGCCGCGGTGCGGCGCCGCCGTTTGGGACGGGCTTCCTCCGCCACGGGTGCGGGCTCGGCCGTCTTGACCACTCGACGGCGTTTGGGCGCCGCCTGCGAGGGCTCCTTCTGCCGCCGCTTCTCGCGCTCCCAGCGCGCCCGCATCATCGACACCTGCTCGTCCTTGAGCGGCGTCAGATGACTGCGCACGAAGATGTCCATCTCCTTGAGCATGGACATGACTTGCTCGCTGGAGATGCCGAACTCCGCCGCCAAATCATGAATCCGTGTCGCCACGCAACTCCTCCGAAAGCCGCATCAAGCCACGCGCCAGCGCACGATCACTGACGCCCACCGTCTGTACCGGTGGACGCCCGAGGCGCGCGCCCAACCGCTCTGCCACCGGTCCACGTAGCACCGGGACGCCCCGCGCCACGGCCAATCGCTCCACTTTCTCCCGCGTCCGCGCACTCGCGTTCGACGCAATCACCACCGCCGCGAGCTTGTCCTGCTGCAGCCGCGCTCGTACCCCTGCCACACCGATCACCACGCTGCGCGCCCGAGCCCCGAGCCCGAGCAGGGCCACGAAGGCGTCGCTCACGGGCCGTCCGGCGTCGGCTCCTGGGGCGCAGGTGCTTCGGGCGCAGGTGCTTCGGGCGCGGGTGCTTCAGGCGCGGGTGCGTCCGGTGCGGGCTTGGCCTCGACCTCGTCGCCACTCTCCTCGGTGAGCTCGTTGAGGAACCCCATCAGTTTTTCGGCGAGCTCCGGGGTCATCCCGTCGAGCTTGTCCACGTCCTCGCGCTCCAGGTCGAGGATGTCCTTCAACGTCTTTTTGCCGTTGTCGGCGAGCACCTTCACGAGATCGGCGGAGAGCCCTTCCAGCTCGGTGAGCGACACCTTGACCGCTAGCTCCTCTTCGGACGGCAGGGGCGCGAACAACGGCCCTTCGCCGCCCCGCTCCAGCCATTCGCGGCTCGAATAGAGGTCGATCTTCCAGCCGGTCAGCTCCGAGGCGAGGCGCACGTTCTGGCCATTGCGCCCGATCGCCAGCGACAGCTGGTCTTCGTCCACGATCGCCTGAATCGTCCGGCTGTCGGGATCTGAGAACACGCGCGCCACCCGCGCCGGGGCGAGCGCCAGCTTCGCGAACCGTTCGGGATCGGGCGACCACGGCACGATATCGATCCGCTCGCCGCCTAACTCGTTCACGACCGCCTGCACGCGCGAGCCCTTGAGTCCCACGCAGGCGCCCACGGGATCGATGGCGTCGTCGCGCGAGATCACCGAAATCTTGGTGCGGCTACCCGCTTCGCGCGCCGTCGCGCGGATCTCCACGATCTGTTGCTGAATCTCCGGCACTTCGATTTTGAACAACGCCTTCACGAACATCGGATCGGCGCGGGAGAGAATGAGCCGCGGTCCCTTGGGAGTCTCCTCGATGCGTTTCAGCACCGCGCGAATCGAGTCGCCCTGGTGGAAGTGCTCGCGGTGGTTCTGTTCGCGGTACGGGATGATCGCTTCCGCTTCCCGGAAGCGGGCCAGCATCACCACGATCTTGCCACGCTCGATCTGCTGGACTTCACCGGGGAGCAGGTCGCCGACTTTTCCCGAAAACTCTTCTCGAATGCGGGTGCGTTCGCCCTCGCGCACGCGCTGGATGATGCGTTGTTTCGCCGCCTGCACGGCGGTGCGGCCGAACTCGCCGAACGGCACCTCTTCTTCGAGCACGTCGCCGACCTGGAAGTCGGGGTCCTCGAACCGCGCCTCCTCGAGGGTGACCTGGGTCCCCGGATCCTCCACGGCCTCGACCACCGTCTTCAGCACCACGATGCGAATGGTCCCTTTCAGCTCGTCGATCGAAATCTCGGCGCGCACGTTGGGGCCGTAGCGCTTCACCAGCGCCGCGTGCAAGCCGTCCTTCAGCAGATCGATCATCTCCCCGCGCTCGAGCTGCTTGGACGTCGTCAGCTCTTTGATCGCGGAAACCACATCTGTCGCATTAGCCATCAGTTGTTCCTCAAAAACAGTCGTCAGTCATCCGTGGTCGGCCTACCATTCCACCGCCAAGCGCGCATCCCGGATCGCCGCGATGGGTATGCGCCGCGGTTCGGCGCCTTCCGGGGCCAGCTCCACCGTTTGCTCGTCCGGGACCGCCACGATCCGGGCCCGCACCCGGCCCAACCCTTCGAGTTTGGCCGTAACGACCCGCCCCACGAAGCGGACCCAGTGTCGATGCCAGCGAAGCGGCCGTTCGAGACCAGGGCTCGAGACTTCGAGCATGTAGCGGGGACCCAGCGGCCCGCCCACGTCCAGCCAGGCTTCCAACATCCGGCTCGCCCGCGCACAGTCGTCCACAGTCACGCGCCGCTCGGGATCGCTCGGGGGCCAATCGATGCGCACTTGAACGAGCGGCCGGTGAGCCGTGCCGCCGAGGCGAAGGTCGGCCAGATCGAGTCCCAGCTCTTCCAAGCGGACCCGAAAAGCTTCTACCAGGCTGTCGGTGAGCATAAAAAAAATCGCGGGCCGAACTTCGCCCGCTTCACGCCGTGAATAGTACCCCCCACGCCGCCGCTGTCAAGCCGACCTTACGGGCCGCCGTCCGGTCCCGGCCGACCCAGGTATGCGACCAGTCGGCCGTCCTGGCCCTGCGAGGCCCGGTGCGAGTAGAAACGGTCGTGGTGATGGGCGGTGCAATAGGCGGAAACCGTCACTGCGCCGATCCCAAGCGTGGCCGCTCGGGCGGCGAGGATGGAGCGCAAGTCGACATGGGTGGAAGTCCCATCCGCTCGGCCGCTGAGCCGCTCCGCGACTTCAGAACCTACTTCATAGCAGTTGCCACAAATGCTTACGCCACAATGCATTACAATATCTCGATGGTGGATACCTGCCACCGTGCCGATAGTGGTGACCGCGTGCTCCAGGATCCCGTCGGCGATCCCCCGCCATCCGGCATGCACCAGCGCCACGAGCCCGCTCTCGGGCGCCGCCAGGTAGACCGGGACGCAGTCGGCCACGGTCACCGTGAGCAGGACGCCGCGTTGTCGCGTGGCGTGGCCGTCCACGCCGTCCAGCACCAGCCAACCGGGTGGCACCGCCTCATGCCACCGTAGCTCGGTGCCGTGGACCTGATGCCCAAGCACCACAGTCGGGAAGCGCGGCTCAAATGCTTTCAGAAAGGCACGCCAGCGGGTCATCACCTGGCCCGTCGGTTCGTCGTTCCACAGACCGAGGGAAAAGCCCCCGGCACGGGTGGTGATGCCGGCGACGAGGCCGAACCGTGTCGCCCACTCGGACACCTCGAGGCAGGGCACCGACGCGTCGCCCGCGGGAACCTCGAGCACGAGGGGAGCCGGAGCCATGCCGACACTCATCGCGACACTTCGAGGGCCCTAGCCCCCATCCTCCCGTCGCTCGATCTGCGCGCCAAGCGCCCGGAGCCGTTCGTCGATCCGTTCGTAGCCCCGTTCGATCTGCCCGATGTTATGGATCACCGAATCGCCCTCGGCGGCGAGCGCGGCGAGCAGCACCGCCATCCCGGCCCGGATGTCGGGGCTCTCCACCTCGCTGCCGCGCAGCGGCGAAGGGCCGGCGATCACTGCGCGATGCGGATCGCACAGCACGATGCGCGCCCCCATCCCGATCAACTTGTCCACGAAAAACAGGCGAGATTCGAACATTTTCTCAAAGACGAGCAGCGGCCCCTCGCACTGCGTCGCCACCACGATGGCGATCGACATGAGATCCGCGGGGAACGCGGGCCACGGGCCATCCTCGAGCTTGGGAATATGGCCGCCGAGATCGGGGCGGATCCGACGCTCCTGATTGTGCGCGACGACGAGCGCCTCGCCATCCAGGCGCGGGCGCACCCCGAGGCGGTCGAAGGCGAACAGCGTGGCCCGAAGGTCTTCGGCGCGCACCCCCTCGATCTTCACGGCCCCGTTGGTCACCGCCGCCAACCCGATGAACGAGCCGACCTCGATGTGATCCGGGCCAATCCTAAACGGGGCCGGCGGGGTCACCAGTGGCTCTCCACCGTGCACCGTCAGCGTATTGGTGCCGATCCCGTCAATCGGCGCTCCCAAACTCACCAGAAACCGCGCCAAATCCTGCACGTGCGGCTCGCTCGCCGCGTTGCGCAGCACGGTCTTGCCTTTCGCCGCGACCGCCGCCATCAGGGCATTCTCTGTCCCGGTGACGCTGGGCTCGTCGAGAAAGACATCCGTGCCAACCAGCGATTTTGCCTCGAGCCGATAGCGGTTGCCCACTTCGACGACGGCGCCCAACGCTTCCAAGGCAAGAAAGTGCGTGTCGACGCGGCGGCGGCCGATCACGTCCCCCCCAGGCGGGGGCAAGGCGACCCGGCCGAACCGGGCGAGCATCGGTCCGGCGAACAGGATCGAGGCTCGGATGCGTCCGCACAACTCGGCGTCGAGCTCGCGCGGCTCTGCTGGGCGCGCATCTATTTGCACCGTGTTCGGTCCGATCCATTCCACCAGGGCACCGAGGTGCGCCAGCAGCCCGAGCATCGCCTCGACGTCGCGGATATGCGGCACATTGTCGATGCGGCAGGGAGCGTCGGCGAGCAGCGTCGCCGCAAGGATCGGCAGGGCCGCGTTCTTGTTGCCGGCGGGGCGGATCGTCCCCTGCAGCGCGCGGCCGCCGGAAACGCAGAACGTCGGGGCCATGAGTGCCCCAACCTACGAGCGCGCTTGCGCGCGCGTCAAGCGCGGGCGAACGTATCGCGCGTGCCGCCGTTGCCGCCGCTGGTTGCCGTCGCCCTGCTTGCCATCGCCGGGGTGCTCGTCTCCCGCCTGCCCCGCCCCGCTTGGATCGCCCGCGCGCTGCAGGCGGTCGGGGCTGCCGCGCCCCTGGGTTGGTATCTGGTCGGCGTCGTCCTCGGGCCCGTGCTGGGCTTGCTCGACCGTCCGCTGCTCGACGCGTGCGCGCCGGTGCTGGCCTGCGCCATCGGTTGGATCGCGGCCGGCGCGGGCGCCGCGCTCGCAGCACCGAGCCCTCCCGACGACCGATTCGTGATTCGGGACGCCGCGGCGGCCGGTGCCGCGCTCGTCATCCCGGCAGCACTGTTGTTCGCGGCCGGCCGATACCTCACGCCTCCCATTGCACCGGAGTGGAAGACGGAAGTTTCCGTGATCGCGACCCTCGCCGCCGCGGTCACCTTGGCCGGCGCGACGGGAAGACGCTACGCGATCTTGCTCGCGCTCCTCGCCGCCGCCGTCGGGATCCTCGCGCAGGCGCACGGCCGGGCCGCCGGGCTGCCGCTCCCTGCCGCCTGGGCGGTGTTCACGATCGCGGGAGTCGCGCTGGCGGCGCTCCTCGCCAACCAGATCGCGCGTCGCGCCGCCACACCGTTGCCCGGAACGATCGCCGCCGTCTGCCTGGGCGCGGGCGTTGGATTCGCGACGGGCGCGTCACCGCTCATCGTGTGCGCGCTCGTCGGCGCAGCATTGGTGCGGTGGTCACCGCCCTTCGCGCGTCTCAGCGACGATATCGCCATCACCGGACCGACCGTTGCCGCTGTGCTGTGGATGGCGGCGGGTGCTCAACTCAGCGGGCCACTCCCGTCGGTAGCGCTCGCCGCGGCGACCCTCGCACTCTGGCCGCTGGTTCACGCACGTCTGGCGCGCACCGCTTCACGCACGGACCAGACTTTCGGTCTGGCCGTGGTGTCGAGCTTCGCCTACACGGCGGGACCTGCCACGGGCCGCTGGGGCCCCGCCGTCGTGACGGCGGCTTCCATCAGCCTGCTCGTGCTCAGAGCAATCCCCGCATTCTGGTCTCTCGCGGCGCCACGGTTGACTTCCAATGCCCGCCGCGCCGAGGTTTCGGCATGATCCCCACGTGGGCGGCGGTGGTCGGCGCGCTCAGCCTTGTCGTGATCGCGCTGTCCGTCGTGGTGTCGGCGGTAGCGGTCGTCGCGGCCGCGTTGGGAGTGCGGGCGTTCCTCGGCGCGACGCGCGCAGCGGCGGAGCCGGTCGTTCGCGACCTGCGCCAGCTCGTCGGCACGATCCGCGCCGAGGCCGACGGGCTGGCCGAGACGTCTCGCGACATGCGCCAGCGCATCGTGCGCGCCGCCGACGCTACCGAGGGGGCGGTCCGAGATGTGGCCACCACGGTGCGGACCCTGACCCGCGGGATGTCGCTGCTGCGACCCGAGCCGCCGGCCAAGAAGAAGCGCGCAGTCAAGCGGAGGAAGCGCTGAAACGCTCGCTGGCGCTGGTGGGGGTGGCGTTGATCGCGCTCGCTGTCCTCCCCGCCGTGGCGCACGCATGGACGCCGGCGACCCACATCTACCTGGGCGAGTCGGTGCTCGCCAACCTTGGCGTCCTCCCCACCTCTGTCGCCGACCTGTTGCGGGCGTTCCCCTACGATTTCCTGTACGGCAACATCGCCGCCGACACTTCGATCGCGAAGAAGTACGCCCCCGTGGGCCGACACTGCCACGCGTGGCACGTGGGTCGGGAGATCTACGAGTTGGCGCACACCGATGGTCTCCGCGCGTTCGGCCTGGGGTACCTCTCCCATCTCGCGGCCGACACGGTGGCACACAACTTCTACGTGCCACGTCAACTGGTCCTCACGAGCAGCACCGCCGCGCTGGGACACAGCTACTGGGAGAGCCGGCTGGAGACCCACCTGGGCGATCGCTACGCCCGCACGGCCAAATCCATTATCCAGCGGGACCACGGCGCAAGCGACTCGCATCTCGACGCAATCCTGTCACCCACCCTGTTCAGCATTCGGACCAACCGCCGCTTGTTCCGCGGCATGGTACACGTAACCGAGAGCCAAAGCTGGCAATGGGCATTCCAGGTGATCGCCGAGAACAGCCGCTGGGATCTCCCCGGCAAGGATGTCGAGCGTCACATGGCCGTGGCGTTCGAGTATGTGATGGAAGGGCTCGCCGAAGCCCACGCGGCAACGCACCGGCTCGACCCGTCCGGCGAGCAGGCCCTCGGCCTCGCGAAACAAATGCGCCGCCGGGCGCTGCAAGAGGGCGGGCGCCAGGACCCGAGGCGGCTCCGCGCGACGGCCGAACAGCATTTCGGGCTTCCGGCCTCTTCTCTCAGCTTCTGGCAAAACGCGCACCCCGCCACGCCGTGGCGGGAGCGAGGCGCGGCTACAGCCTGAGGGTGGTGCCTTTCAGCCGCCGAGGCGCTCGGTGAGCAGCGCCGGGACCAGCTTCGGGTCGGCTTTCCCCTTCGACGCTTTCATCACCTGCCCAACGAAGAACGCGAGCAATTTCGCCTCTCCCGCTCGATAGCGGGCCACCTCGGCGGCATGCGCCGCGAGTACCTCCTCCACCCAGCGGGCGAGCGCGTTCTCGTCGGCCACCTGCAGCAGCCCGAGCGACCCTGCGATGGCGCGGGGATCGCCACCCTTCTCCGCCATCGCGGCGAACACGTGTTTCCCCGCCTGGTGGGAAACGGCCCCCTCCTTCACCAGCGCGATCAGCCGCGCCAGCGCGTCGGCGGGCACCCGCAGGACGCCGCCCCTCGCGTTCGCATCGGCCAGCGCCTCGCCCATGACCCAGTTGGCCGCCGGCTTCGCCTCCGCGCCGGCCCCGACCACGGCTTCGAAGTAGTCGGCCACCGCGCGCGACTGCACCAGGACGGCGGCGTCCTGCGCGGGGAGACCGAGCCGCGTCACGAACCGCTCGCGCTTGGCGGCGGGGAGCTCGGGGACGGCGGCCCGCTCATCCGTCAGCCACGCCTCGGGGACGACGAGCGGAGGAAGGTCGGGCTCCGGGAAGTAGCGGTAGTCCTTGCTCTCTTCCTTGGTGCGTTGTGGACGGACCGCGTTCGCTTTCGCGTCGTACAGCATCGTCTGCTGCTCGATGTGCCCACCCCCGGCGAGCACGGCGATCTGGCGGTCTCGCTCCACGGCGAGCGCCTTTTCGACGAACGCAAACGAGTTGATGTTCTTCACCTCCGTCTTGGTGCCGAGCGCGCTGTCGCCCAGGCGGCGGACAGACAGGTTCGCATCCACCCGCAGGCTCCCTTTCTCGAGGTCGCAATCGGACACGTCGGCGTATTCGAGGACTTCCTTCAGCGCGAGCAGGTAGGCACGCGCTTCCGACGGCGAGCGGAAATCCGGACCGGTCACGATCTCGGCGAGCGGTACGCCAGAGCGATTCAGATCCACCGCGGTCGCTTTGGCGAACCGGTCGTGCAACGACTTCCCCGCGTCTTCCTCCACGTGGAGCCGCACGATGGTCGCGGTGACTCGCCCGCGATCGGGACTCGTGAACGCGAGCGACCCTTCCGTCGCGAGTGGCTCCTCGTACTGCGAGATCTGGTAGCCCTTCGGAAGGTCGGGATAGAAGTAGTTCTTGCGGGCAAAGATGCTGCGCAGCTGCACCTGACAATTGAGGGCGAGCGCCGCGCGCACCGCCAGCTGGATCGCGTGACCATTGACGGTTGGGAGGGCGCCGGGAAGGGCGAGACACACCGGGCACACATTCGTGTTGGGCGGCGCGCCGAAGGCGCTCGAACAGCCGCAGAACATCTTGGACCGGGTCCGCAGCTGGACGTGCGTCTCCAGGCCAATCACCGTCTCCCAAACGGTCGCGCTCACGCGTCGCCTGTCGCCGGCACCACCCGCTCCAGCGCGAAGGCGGCTTCCAGCATCTCGTCCTCCAGGAATGCCGGACCGATGAACTGGCCACCCACCGGCAACCCGTCCACCCGCCCGATCGGGAGCGTCAGCGCGGGGAGTCCGGCGAGGTTTGCGGTGACCGTGAAAATGTCGGCCAGGTACATCGCCACCGGATCGGCGAGTTTCTCCCCCGCCTTGAACGGGGGACTCGGCGTTGATGGCGTGAACAGGAGATCGACGCCGCGATCGAACACGCTGCGGAAGTCCTGTGCGATGAGGGCACGCATCCGCTGTGCCCGGCTGTAGTAGGCGTCGTAGTAGCCAGACGAGAGCACGTAGGTACCGACCAGAATGCGGCGCCGCACTTCCGGCCCAAACCCCTGCCCGCGGGTGTTGCGGTACAGCGCGCGCACGTCCACCGCTCCATCGAAGCGCGGTCCGTACCGCACGCCATCGTAGCGCGCCAGGTTGGATGACGCTTCGGCCGGGGCGATGATGTAATAAGTCGGGATCGCATACGTGGTATGCGGGAGCGACACCTCGCGCAGCGACGCGCCCAGCTGCATGAGCAGGGCCAAGGCCCGGTCGCAAGCACGCCGCACGCCGGGATCGAGGTCCGGCGGGAAATACTCTTTTGGGATCCCGACCACGAACCCCTGCAGGTTTTCCGGCTCGGCGGGCAGCGCCAACGCGTCCCGGTCCTCACACGTCGCATCGAGCGGGTCACGACCGCTGATCACCCGGAGCACGCGCGCTGCATCGGAGACGGTGCGTCCAAACACGCCGATCTGGTCGAGGGAGCTGCCGAACGCGACGAGTCCGTAGCGGGACACGCGGCCGTAGGTGGGTTTGATGCCCACGACGCCACAGAACGCCGCGGGCTGCCGCACCGATCCGCCGGTTTCAGAGCCGAGGGCGGCCGGAACGGCTCCCGCCGCCACCAGGGCTGCCGAGCCGCCCGAGGAACCGCCCGGCACGCGCTCCGGGTCGAGCGGATGGTGCGTCCGTCCGTAGGCAGAGTGCTCCGTGGAGGAGCCCATCGCGAACTCGTCGCAGTTCGTTTTGCCCGCGATGAGCGCCCCGGCGGCCTTGAGTCGCGCGATGGCGGTCGCTTCGAACGGCGCGCGGTACCCTTCGAGGATCCGTGATCCGCAGCTGGTGGTGAATTCCAGGGTACAGATGTTGTCTTTGACCACCACCGGCATCCCGGCGAGCGCGCCCGTGGGGGTGACACACGCCGCCTGGCTAGCGAGTGACGCCTGGACGTCGGCGATGGGCGTCAGCAGCGCCTTGAGCGGCTCGGCGCGCGCCAGCCGGTCTACCGTTTCCGCGGCGACACGAGGCAGCTCAGCGGCCGCGGTCACTCGGCGTCCTCCCCCGTGCCTTCCGCCGACGCCTCGAACGCGTCGAGTCGCGGCACGAGGAAGAACCCCTCGCGGAATGCCGGCGCCATCCGGGCGGGCTCGAAAGCGAGCGGCGCGGGATCCACCGTGTCGGCGCGAAACCGCACGACCGCAGGACCGGGGATGAACGGCTTCGCCGACTCGGTCGCGGCCACTCCCGCGATTTGAGCCACATAGTCCAGGATGCGCGACATCTGCTCCGTGAGTGCCGGCAGCGCCGCCTCGTCGACGTGCAGCTCGGCCAGCCGCGCGATCTTCTGGACCTCGTCCCGTGACACGCTCATGGAGTCTCCCCGTCCCAATCCCGCTCGAGCGCCGCATAGGCGACGAGCAGCTGTTTGGTTCCGATCCCGGCGTCGTCGAACTCGACCGTCACCTTGAACTGGCGGCCGACGCCCGACACGTCTCGCACCACTCCACCGCCAAACTTGCGGTGGCGCACCCGTTCCCCCTTCACATAGCGTGGCGTGTCCTGCGACTCATCAACGTCGAAGACCGGCTCTGGTTCTTCCACATACCACGATCGTCGCCCGGGGACGCTCCCGCCGATGCCCCGCCCGTGGCTCGACCGGCCAACCCCCCCATCCCGTCCGCCCCGGCTCCACGCCGGCGTCGTGCTGCGCTCCTCCACCACCGGAGGCGGGAGCGCGTCGAGAAACCGCGACCGCTCGGACAGCTCCAGACGCCCGTTGCGGTAGCGGGTGCGCGCCCAGGAGAGATACAATCGCTCGCGCGCGCGCGTGAGGCCCACGTAGCACAGCCGTCGCTCTTCTTCGAGTCCGCCGGGTTCGCCCGCAGTGCGGGCGAGCGGGAACAGCCCGTCCTCGAGACCCGCCAACGCGACGATCGGCCACTCGAGCCCCTTCGCCATGTGCACCGTCAGGACCGTGACCCCGGATGCCCCGGCCCCGCCGAACTCGTCGGTCGGGGTGACGAGCGCCGACTGGGTGAGGTAACGCTCGATCAAGGTGCCGCCCTCCTCCCCTTCACCTGTCGCGTCCGCTACTTCGGCCCACGCCACGGCACCCGCCACGAGCTCCCGAACGTTCTCGAGCCGTTCGACCCCTTCCACGCCCTCTTCCGCGAGCCATGCCTCGTAGCCAGTCCTCACGATCGCGGCCTCGAGTGCCGTGGCGGGGTCGGCGGCGCCGACCGCTTCCCGCAGCCGGTCGATCAGGCTCGCGAAGTTCCGCAGCACATCGCGCAGTCCCGGACGCAGCCCCTCAATGCGGTCCGCCGCGCGGGCCGCCTCGAGCAGCGGCTTGCTCCAGCGCCGCGCCGTACCTGCCAGCAGCGTGAGCGAGGCCTCGCCCACGCCGCGTCGCGGGACGTTCACGATGCGCGCGAACGCCTGATCGTCGGCGGGGTTTGCGATCAGCCGCAGATACGCGAGGAGGTCCTTCACTTCACGCCGCTCGTAAAAGCTCACCGCCCCGACGAGGCGATACGGCACGCCGCGCATCCGGAACGCCTCTTCGAACGAGCGCGATTGCGAATTCGTGCGATACAGCACCGCCATCGCCTCGTAGGCAAGGTCGCTGCGCTCAGCCAACCCGGCGAGCTCCCCGGCGATCCACTCCGCCTCGTCGCGCTCGTCCGCCGCCGTGAGCAGCACGACCGCCTCACCCCCAGGCACGGCCGTAAACAGGGTCTTGCCGAGCCGATCCCGATTCTCGGCGATCACACCGTTCGCCGCATCCAGGATGATCTGCGTCGAACGGTAGTTCTGCTCGAGTTTGACCAGCACCGCACCCGGAAAGTCGTCCTGAAATGCGAGCATGTGGCGGACGTCCGCGCCGCGCCAGCCGTAGATCGCCTGGTCGTCGTCGCCCACGACACAGAGATTCCGATGCTGCTGAGCGAGCGAACGGACCAGCCGGTACTGGGCGGCATTGGTGTCCTGGAATTCGTCTACGAGGACGTGGTCAAAGCGCCGCTGCCAGGACGCGAGGCGCTCGGGATGGTCGCGGAACAGCTGCAGCGGGAACAGCAGCAGGTCGTCGAAGTCCATCGCGTTAGCGCGCTGCAGCGCCCCGCCTAACTCGCGGAAACAATCGGCCGCCACCCGCGCCAGCGGGGAATCGGCGGACGCCGCGAACTCATCGGGATCGATCAGCCGGTTCTTGGCTCCCGAGATGAGCGCGTGCAGCGCCCGGGGGGGGTAGGCCTTGGGAGAGAGCTCGCGGTGTACGAGCATGCGCTTGAGCAGCGCCTGCGAGTCGTCTTCGTCGTAAATCGTGAAGTTGGGCCCGAACCCGAGCAGCGGCGCCTCGCGACGCAACAGCCGCGCCGACAGCGAGTGAAACGTTCCGATCCACAAGCCGCGGGGATCGGCGCCCAGCAGCGCGGCCACGCGCTCGCGCATCTCGCCCGCGGCCTTATTGGTGAAGGTGACGGCGAAGATGCGGTCGGGTCGCACGCCGCGCTCGCGGATCAGATGCGCGATGCGCGCGGTGAGCACCCGGGTCTTCCCCGAGCCGGCGCCGGCGAGCACCAGCAGCGGTCCATTACCGTACTCGACCGCCTGGCACTGAGCGGGATTGAGTGCGAGGGTCACGAAACCGCGCCGGGTTCCAGCGGGAACTCGAGCACGAATATGCTCCCGGGGTTCCCAGCCTGGTGCTGTAACCGCCCGCCGTGTTGCTGCTCGACGATGCGGCGTGCGAGGGGCAGCCCGAGCCCCCATCCACCCGGCTTGCTCGAAACACCGGGCTCGAACACCTCCGCCCGCCGTCCGGCAGGGATTCCGGGCCCATCGTCGCGCACGCTGATGCGAGCGACCGATCCGGCCGCCTCGACCTCCAGATCGACGCGGCCGCCCCGACCGGACAGCGCATCCACGGCGTTCTTCACGATCGCCTCGAGCGCCCACTCGACGAGCACCGGGTCACCCTGAATCGTGGGACCGGGCCCGGCCGCGGCGAGCGTCAGCGTCACCGAGTTGGCCCGGGTGGGGAGGCGCGGACGGAAGTACGCCGCGACGCGCTCCGCCACGGCCCCGAGGCCCACCGGCTCACGCCGCGGCGGGCGCCCAATGCGCTCGAACCGACGCGCCACCCGCTCCAGCCGTTCCACATCGGCCTGCAGATGGTCGGCGACTTCCGCGGCAGGAGTCTCAGGATGCTCGCGCAGCCGGGCGACCCAGCCGGTGAGGCTCATCAGCGGAGTGCCCAGCTGGTGCGCCGATTCGCGCGCCATGGCCACCCACATCCGGTCACGGACCGCGCCGAGCCGTTCGCGGTAGGCCCAGACCGCGAGGACCGCCAGCATGACCAGGACGAACCCCTGCAGCAGCGCCAGCGTCGTGAGTCGACGCACGATCGGGAGGGTGCCGTAGTGCACCGTCCCCATGCCCTGCTCTATCACCGGCGGGTTGATCCGGTCGAGCTCGGCGATCCAGGCGCGCAGACTCGCGCTGTCCCGCGCGAGGCCCGGCGGCGCGTTTTCCATGGCGGTCACCCGCCCCGCGCTGTCGGTGACGGCGATCGGGATTTGGAACGCGCGGACCTGCGCCGCGAGGTCGAACAGCGCGCCGGTGGCGGCGTCGGGTCGCGGGTCGTTCAAACCGCCGAACACGCGGCCGAACAGCCGGCTTGTCTCGCGCGCGTCGTCCCGCAAGTGACGCGCCACGACCCAGGCCGAACCGACCGATAGCGCGCCGAACAGAAAGGCGAGACCCACCACCGCCGCGGGTCCGGACCGGCGAAACGCGTCGCTACGCACCGGCGGCCGCGAGGCGGTCGAGGCCCAGGTACGGCACCAGCACAGGCGGGAGCGTCACGCTGCCGTCCGGTTGCTGGCGGGTCTCAAGCAGCGCCGCGAGCGTGCGTGGCAGGGCCACGCCCGACGCATTGAGCGTGTGCACGAACTCCGGTTTTTCTCCCTTGCCGGTCCGGAAGCGAATATTGGCGCGGCGCGCCTGGAAATCGGTGAAGCTCGAGGCGCTCGACACCTCGAGCCAGGCGCCGATCCCAGGTGCCCACACCTCCAGGTCATATGTCTTGGCGGCGGCGAATCCCGTATCCCCGGCGGCAAGCACCACCACCCGATACGGCAGCTCGAGCTGTTGCAGCACCGTCTCGGCGTGGTGCGTGATCCGCTCGAGCTCGTTCGCCGACCCCGCGGGCGTCACGAATCGCACCAGCTCCACCTTGTCAAACTGATGCACCCGGAGCAAGCCGCGCGTGTCCTTCCCAGCCGCTCCGGCCTCGCGGCGGAAACACGGCGTATAGGCGGCATGGGCGATCGGGAGCTGCCCACCGTCCAGAATCTCGTCCTTGTACAAGTTGGTGAGCGGCACTTCGGCCGTGGGCACGAGGAACAGGTCGTCCGTGGTGCGGTACACATCGTCCTCGAATTTCGGCAGCTGTCCCGTCCCCTGCAGGATCTCGCGACGCACCAGCAAGGGCGGTTCGATCTCGATGTAGCCGTGCTCACGGGTGTGCAGATCGAGCATGAACTGCACGAGGGCGCGAGCCAGCCGTGCGCCGCCGCCCACGAGCACCGGGAAGCCCGAGCCGGCGAGCTTCGCGCCGCGCGCCAGGTCGAGGATACCGAGCCGCTCGCCGAGCTCCCAATGCGGTCGCAGGTCCGGGGTCTGCGGCCGCGGCGTGCCCCAGGCGCGGACAATGCTGTTCGCCGAGGCGTCGCCATCCGGGACGTCCGGGAGTGGCGCGTTCGGGAGGTACAGCGCTTTCGACTCGAGCGCCGCTTCGACTTCGCGGACCCCGGCCTCGGCGGCCGCGATGCGCTCTCCCAGAGCCCGGCGCTCCGCCACGAGCTCCGGCGGTAACGCGCCGTGCTGTTTGACCAACTGCGCATCGGCGCGAGCCGACTCGTTGCGTTGGGCTTTGAGATGGTCCAACTCGGTGGCGAGCCCTCGGCGTCGCTCATCGAGCGCCCGGACCAGGTCGAGCAACTCGAGCACGGCCGGGTCGCCCCGGCGCGCAAGGGCCGCCCGCACCTCGGCGGGGGCGCTACGCAGAAGCCGCAAGTCGATCATGGGACTACCGGCGCGGGAGGCCGGGCTCGAGATCGCGATAGCCGCAGTTTTGGTCGACCAGGACGCGGAGGTCGATGCGCCGCGCGACCGTGTCGATCGCCAACACTTGCACCTTGCCGTAGTAGAATACGATTGCACCGAACACGCATTGGGAGGCGCGCGAGTGCACCACCGCGACCGTTCCGCTGTCCACGGACACCGCCAGCGTGTCGGCGTACGCGCCGGTCGGCGCGGTTTTCACCGAATCGAAGGGCACACCCTGCACTTGGATGCCCGATCCGCGCCCCAATCCCAACGCCCCGGATGGGAGCAGCACCGCCTGGCCCGCGGGGGTGATGTTGAACGCGAAGTCGAAACTCGTCGTCTGGTCGGTGCGGAGCGCGAGCCTGTTCTGGATGTTGTAGCCCGACGGCGCCGTCAGCGGCGTGCCGTCCAGCGCAAACAGCGACACCGTGTCCTCAGCGTTGGTGAATGCGGGAGCGGGAAGCCCGGTCGTTTCGTCGCACGCGCTCGCGACGACGGCGAGGGCCGACACCAGGAAACACAGCGAGAGGCGAAGCAGACGGATACGCATCGGGTGGCGGGAAGATACCCCGACCGCCGGAAAGGGGTCAACCGGTCACGGCGCGAGCGAGCGGCCTTAACCGACGGCCGCTGCTTGACTTCGCCGTTCACCCGTCCTAGCTTCGCGCCCGTATGCCGACGATTCGTGAACTCGTCCAACTGATCGCGCGCCGCGCCGGTGTCGGGGCAGTTGTCGTGGTCGGACGCGACGGCTTGCCGATCGATTCCGCGAGCGCCGACGGCATCGATCCCGACGGCGTCGCCGCTCTGCTCCCTTCGGTGGTCCGCGGGATGGGCGAGCTGGGCGTGGCCGGCGAGCGCGGTGAGTTCACCACCGGCGTTCTTGAATTTGATGAAGGGCTCGCTGTGGTCGCGGTGCTGCATGCCGACGCCATGATCGTGATCCTGGTGCGGCCCGACACCAACGTCGGCACGCTCCTGTTCGATCTCCGCCGACACCGCACGGCCATCGCCGGCCTGCTCTGACCCAGGAGTCGGCACGGTGGCCAATCCGGTTCCCTCCCGGGCCCGTCGCCTCCTGGTAGTCGACGACGAGCCACACATCGGCCTGCTGCTGCGGCTCCAAATGGAGTCGCGTGGCTACGAACTTCGGCTCGCGCGCTCACTGTTTGAAGCCCGTGCCGCGCTCCTGAGCGACGCGGAGCGGCCCGACGCGATCCTGCTCGATCTGCATCTTCCCGACGGTTCCGGCGTGGATCTGTTACGCGAGTTGCGCAGCCGCCCCGCCACCGCGACCCTTCCTATCATCATCTTGACGGCCGAGGGGGAGGAGCGCGTACTCCAGGAAGCGCGCAGCCTCGGCGCCGCGACGGTCACTAAACCCTTCAGCCCGTCGAAACTCACCGCCCAGGTCGCCGCCCTCCTGGGCGACGCGCCGCCGTCTGTCGACTCGTGACCGCCTGGGCCGTGATCCTCGCCGGGGGCTCCGGCACCCGGTTCTGGCCCCTCTCCACACCCGAACGTCCCAAACAACTGTTGCCACTCGCCGGCGACCGCCCGCTGCTCGCCGAGGCGGTGCGCCGCCTCGACGGGCTCGTCCCGCCGGATCGCGTGTTGATCATCACCGGCTCGTTCCTCGTCGAACGGGTGACGGCCCTCGTGCCGGAAGTGCCGCCGTCGCAGGTGTTGGCGGAGCCGCGCGCCGCCTCCACCGCCCCAGCGCTGGTCTGGGGCGCCCAGTGGATCGCGCGTCGCGATCCCGGGGCCCAGATGCTGTCGTTGCATGCCGATTGGGCAGTGGGAGACGAGCCTGCCTTCCGCCAATCCGCCGAGCGCGCCCTCGCTGCGGCGCGAGCGCACGACGTGCTGGTGACCGTCGGGGTCAAGCCGACGCGCAACGAGACCGCTTACGGCTACATCGTGCCGGGCCGCGCGCTGGATCGCACGGCGCGCCGCGTGCAGCGATTTGTGGAAAAGCCGACGCCTACGCGTGCCGCGTTGTTACGCCGTCGCGGCGCCCTCTGGAACACCGGGTTGTTCGCCTGGGGCGTCGAGCGCTTCCTCGCCGAGGCCGCGACGCACGCGCGCGAGCTACGGGCGGGGCTCCCGGCGCTCGCCGCCGGCGATGCCGCCGGTTTCTTCGCCGCGGTCACACCAGCTCCGGTGGACATCGCGGTCCTCGAACGATCGAAACGGCTCGGCGTCGTCGCGGGGTCATTCCGCTGGGACGACATCGGCTCGTGGGACTCGTTGTTCCGCATCCGCAACGCCGATTCCCACGGTAACGTCGCGGTCGGGAACGTGACCATCGGCGACGACGTGCGCCGCTGCGTGCTGTGGTCGGAAAGCGAGCATTTGGCGGTCAGCGGTATCACCGACCTCGTGGTGGTGCGCGCCAACGGATACATGCTCGTTATGCCCACCGGGCGGGCCGATCGTCTCAAGGCATTGGTGCAACGTATATGAGCCTCGCCTTGTATCTGCTCGACCCCGATCCGGCACCGGTGTGGGCGCCGTTCGCCGGAGTGCGCCCGCTGTCGGAGCTGCGCGCTGGAGCGTACCTGATTCGCGAGCGCTGGGAGACGTTCGTCGGCGCCGAAGCGACGGAGATTTTTTCCCTGGCGCACCTTGCGGGATTCACCGAGCCCGGCGTGCCTCCAGTCGTCCCGCGGCGCACGGTGGCGGGCCCCGCGGTGATCGGCTCGTCCACGTTCGCGCCACATGGGTTCGCGCCGGAGCTGCCGGCCAGCCCCGCGCGTCTCGTCTGCCATGGCATCACGGTCGGGTGGGCGGTGCCGGCGGGAATGGCATGGCAGGGACCCCTCCCGCAGGCGCAGGCGATCGAAGTGCCCGGTGTGGTGTTGCACGGAGTCTTCGATCTCATCCCCGCATTGCAACGGCTCCTTCCGGACGACCTGCGCCAGATGCTGGGCGACACCGACCCCGTCCCCGCGGGCTCGACCGTGATCGGCGACCCGGCGGCGCTGGTGCTGCACGAAGCGCTGGTCGAGCCCGGCGTGGTGTTCGACGTGTCGCGAGGCACGGTCGTAGTCGAGAGCGGCGTGGAGATCCGCGCCGGGACACGGCTCGAGGGACCGCTGTGGGTGGGCGCGAACACCCGACTGCTCGGCGGCGAGCTCCGCGGCTCGGCGATTGGCCCGCGCTGCAACGTGCGCGGGGAGTTGGCTTCCTCTGTGTTTCTGGGCTATGCCAACAAGACGCACGACGGGTTCGTTGGCCACAGCGTCGTTGGCCGGTGGGTGAATCTCGGCGCGGGCACGATCACCTCGAACCTCAAGAACACATACGGCGCGGTGCGCCTGGACGTCGCCGGGACCGCGATCGAGACGGGACAACAGCACCTCGGCAGCCTGCTCGGCGACCACGTCAAAACGGCTATCGGCACGCTGCTCGGGACGGGCACGGTGGTTGGGGCCGGGGCGAACGTGTTCGATGCGGTGCGCCCGCCCAAGTACGTGGCGCCGTTCGCCTGGGGCGGCGCCAGCCGTGAGAAAATGAGTCGCGACGGATTCCTGAAGACCGTCGAACGGGTGTTGCCGAGGCGGGATGTCGAGGTGGACAACACGACTCGAGCCGTGCTAGGCCGCGTGTACGACTGGGCGACGCGCTAGCCTACTCGCGGTCTACCAGGCCCGCGCGTCCGCCGGTGGCGGGTCCGGCACCACGAGCGTGTCCGGCCGCACGGTCGCCGCGCCGACGCGACGCAGCGACACCGGCTTGTCGAGGTCACCCCCCGAAATCGTCAACTTGTCGCCCGCGATCTTCCACCCGTACACGTTCCAGAAGCCGTCACCCATCGTGAACCACACGCTGTCGCCGACCATGCGCCAGCGGGCGACTTGATCGCCGAACTGCGCGGAGCTGTCGGCGCGTACCATGATGAAGCGCGGCCCGTCGTCGGTGTTGGCTTCCCATTTTCCTTCGAGCCGCGGCCGCCCGGCCCGCGATTGTGCGGCGAGGGTCGAGGCGGTGAGGGCGAAGACCACGACCATGATGGCGCGTTTCACGTCCGGCTCCGATTCAAAACGGTTCGCGGAAATCTAGTCGACCGGTGATACCCCGGGACCCGCCTTCGAGAGCCCCGCGTCCGTCGCGGACGTCGACTCCGGCGACCCCGCCACCGCGGCGGCGACGCTTGCGGGCAGCGGCGCGCGCTCGTCCGACATGACCGCGACCTGCGATTCCCACTTGCGCATCATCGAGATGAACGCCGTGACATAGTCGGGGTCGAATTCCAGCCCGGAGCGGCCTTCGATGTACGGCAGCACGCGCTCCACCGGCCAGGCCTCGCGGTACGGGCGCCGCGTGCGCAACGCGTCGTACACGTCGCACACGTGGACCAGGTTGCTGGCCTCGTGACAGGAGCGACGGTAACGCACCTGCGGGTAGCCGAGCCCGTTGAGCATGATGTGATGCTCGTAGGCCACCACGGCGGCGAGATCGAGGTCCTGCTCGCTCTCGAGGATGATGCGGGCCCCTTCCACGGGATGACGGTTCATCAAGACACGTTCGTCCGGGGTAAGCTTCCCCGCCTTGGTCAGGATCTCGATCGGAATCCGCACCTTGCCGAGGTCGTGGAGCAACCCCGCGACGCCGAACGCCCGCACGTCGTTCGCGCTCATGCCCAGAAACTCCGCGAGCGCCATGCACAGCACCGCGACATTGAGGGAGTGGGTCGTGGTGTATTGATCGAACTGCTTGAGCTGCAGCAACGGCAGGATCATCTGCTGATCGCCGTGCATCGCAACGGAGAGCGAACGCACGACCGCCTCGGCCTCCGCGAGCGGCAACTTGTCCTGGTTCTGCACCTCGTTGTGCAACCAGCGGATCGTGTCCGCTTCCTCCGCGAGCGAGAAAGCAATCGTCGCGGTCTGGAGCTGTTCCTCCTTGCCCAGTTCCCCGCCTCCCCGCACCCCCACCACCCCGAACCGAATCGCCGACGGCCGCATCTGGCGCGCCTCCGCCGTGTCGATCGTATCCATCGTGAGCCGCGCGAGGACGTCCTCGAGAAATTGCTCGAACTCCTCGCGCGAAACCCGCTCTTCGAACTCGAGCCGCTGGATGCCGGCTTCGGCGAGTCGGTTGGACCAGCCCCAGTCGCGCATCTCGCGCAGCGGCAGCCGACCAAAGATCACCTCGTCGCCCAGGAAGGTGAACAGCGGGCGCGGATACTCCGCCTGCAGGTCGAGCAGCTCCTGGTACGCCGCGTCGATCCCGCGTGCGCGCGCCGGGTGTCCTTCGGCGTACAACGACATTCCCGCCAGGGCCTGGGCGAAGGCCCCGAGAAAGCGGGCGGGCTCGCTCACGAGGTGGCTCCTTCCGGATCGGTGGCCGCTCGGACCTGCGGGTCCTCCGACAGCGCGGCGAGGGCTAGTACCTCCGTGGCGCGCGGCTCGCGCCCCCAGCCCGTGGCGAGCGCCGTCAGGGCCGCCAGGAGCGGCCGCGACTTGGGAAGCAGCTTGCGACGTCCGAAGATGGTGCGCCCGCTCGCGAGCGCGAGCAGCGCCTCCAAGGCCTGCGGCGACTGAGAGATGCCCAGCACGCGGATCGACTGCAGCCGCAACTCCGGTGGCATCTGCCGGTTGTTGATCAGGGCAACGACCCCCGGGACGGCCTCGGTCGGCACGCCTTGTGCCGCTGCCATGAGCGCCATCCGCACGACGCGCGGTTCGGTATCGGTGAGCGCCTGAGCGATGACCGCGTCGCGCTCCAGCCGTGACTTGAGCCCGACCTTGACGGCCTCCAGCCGAACTCGGGGATCGTGATAGGAGAGCCACTGCAGCGCCGAGAACCCTACCGGCAGATCGGGGAGCTCGTCGAGCAGGATCAACAGGTTGCGCTTGACGTACCAGCGTTCGTCGCTGAGTCGGGCAGAAATGCTCTGACCCAGAATGGGGCCGAGGTGAACCAGTCGCTCGAGTAATGCCCTGCGCGTCGCGCGCACCTCCGCCTCGGCGAGCGCGTCGAGCAACGGCTCGGCGGCGCGCTCGGCGAGCCGCGGCAGCAACCGGTCTACGGTCCCGAAGTCCACCGGCTCGGTCTGGAGCAGCCACTGCAATGTACCCGGGCTCACGGCCCGGTCCCACAGTTCTTCAGCGGCGGCCGTTCCCGGCGCCTGCTCGAGCAGGTCGACCACCTCAGCCAGCCGGCCTTGATGCACCATCGCGGCGCACGCTCGGTACACGTTCGGTCCCACCGCATCCACTTCGAGGCTCATTTGCAGGAGGCGTTCGGGCTCCGGCCCGTGGCCCTTGACCGGCGGGGCGGTCACGGCCGGCGCCGCCTGTGACATGCGCTGCAAGGCGAGGCCGTACGCTTCGGGATTGGGATCCGCGAGTTCCCAGCCGGTGAGCAATGTCCTGACCTGATCGCGCAGCGCGTGATCCGCGAGCGAGCGCGCCTGCGGCGCCCCCAACTCGGCGTGCGCGGCGAGCTTCGAGAGCATCCGCATCAGCGATCCGGACACCGCGTGCTGAGAAGCCTCCGCGGCCGCCCGCACCACCTCGAGAACCGCGTCGACCGCCATCCCGTGCGAAGCATCAAGCACGAACTGGCGGCGTTGGGCCACATCGCCCCCCATTTCGATCAAGCGGCGCAGCGTATCGGGCCGCATTTCCGAGATGAGCCGCGACGTGCGCCGCCGCAGCTCCACCGCCTCCTGACCGCCGACGGCCTTCAGCTCCTGGGCGACCTGCAGCAGGTAGCCGACGATCACTTGGTCGTAGGCTTCGCCCCGGGGATGGTCGTCGATCGCCTTGGCGATCACCGCTGGCTTGGTGGGTGGCGCCTCGTCCTCGCCGATCTGGCCGGCCAGCGCGGCGCGCGCCAACCCGATCCATAGCTGCGCGCCGCGCACCCGCGCGTCGCGCACCCCTTCCTCGTCCTTCGAGCCGCCCCCGGAGCCCTCCAGACCGGGCACGCCCGCTGGACGCCCCTCAAGCAGCTCCAGCCGTTCATAGGACATCGGGTGCAACTTGATGTGGGCCCAGACGGACAGCTTCCCGGGATCTCCGACCCCAAGCGGCTGGCCGGTGCGATCGGCCTCCACCGCGATGGTGCGCAACGCATGTTGCACTTCCCCGGCTTCGAGCCCGCGCATGAAGGTGACGGCCCCCAGGTGGTGGCGGTGCAGCCGGCCGGCGAGCTCGGCCAAGACAGGGTGGCGGGGATCGGTGGCGACGCCCTCGATCACGAGCTGGTTGCGGGCGACACCGAGGGAGAGCGTGGGGCGGTCGTGGAGCAGCGCTTCCCCCCGCCGCACCACGCCGCTGGCGGCAGGACCGAGCGAGGGATGTCCCTCGGGGTACATCGCGTGCTTGTGGAGCGCGATGGAAAGCTCGATCAAAAACTCGCTGAGCTCGCGCGAGAGTGCCGCGCGTTCAGGAGCGGCGGAGCCCTGGGGGGTCGTCACGGTCCTAAGATAGTAAACGACAAGGGGTTCGACATATAACGACTACTCACCCAGAAGCCTAAACGCCTAGACGCCTAGGGGGTTAGCAATCACCCCTAGGCGTCTAAGCGTCTTGGCAACTAGGCGTCTAGCCTCTTAGTACATCCCGCCCATGCCGCCACCGCCGGGCATCGGAGGGGCCTTCTCCTTCTCCTTCTTCTCCACCACGACGCACTCGGTCGTGAGGAGCAATCCCGCGATCGATGCGGCATTCTGCAGCGCGGTACGGGTCACCTTGGTCGGGTCGATGACGCCGGCCGCGACCAAGTCCTCGTACTCGTCGGTCTGGGCGTTGTAGCCGTAGGTCAGTTTGGCCGCCTCCTTCACCTTCCCGACGACGATCGCGCCCTCGGCACCCGCGTTCTGCACGATCATCCGGATCGGCTCCTCGAGGGAGCGCCGCACGATCTCGATGCCGGTCTTCTCGTCCTCGTCGGCGCCCTTGGTCTTGTCGAGGACCTTCTGGCACCACAAGAGCGCGACACCGCCACCCGTCACGATGCCCTCCTCGACTGCGGCGCGGGTCGCATGCAGCGCATCCTCGACCCGGGACTTCTTCTCCTTCATCTCGGTCTCGGTGGCCGCGCCCACGTTGATCACCGCAACGCCGCCGGCGAGCTTCGCCAGCCGCTCCTGCAGCTTCTCCTTGTCGTAGTCCGACGTGGACTTCTCGATCGCCGCCCGGATCTGGCTGATGCGGCCCTGGATGTCCGCATGCTTGCCCTTGCCGCCAATGAGGGTCGTGTTGTCCTTGTCCACGACGATGCGCTTGGACGTGCCGAGATCTCCCAGCACGGCGTTCTCGAGCTTGAACCCCAGCTCCTCGGAGATCACCTTGCTCGAGGTGAGGGTGGCGATGTCCGTCAACATCTCCTTGCGTCGGTCACCGAAGCCGGGGGCCTTCACCGCGCACACCTTGAGCGTGCCGCGCAGCTTGTTCACGACCAGGGTCGCGAGCGCCTCGCCCTCGACGTCCTCGGCGATGATGAGCAGCGGCTTGCCCGACTGCGCCACCTTCTCGAGCACCGGCAGCAGGTCCTTCATGGCGGAGATCTTCTTGTCGTGCACCAGGATGTAGGCATCCTCGAGCACGGCTTCCATCTTTTCCGGATCGGTGATGAAGTAAGGGGAGAGGTAGCCGCGGTCGAACTGCATCCCATCCACGGTTTCAAGCGTGGTCTCGAGACCCTTCGCCTCCTCGACCGTGATCACGCCGTCCTTGCCCACCTTCTCCATCGCGTCGGCGATCTTGTCGCCGATTTCCTTGTCGCCGTTGGCGGAAATGGTGCCGATCTGGGCGATTTCCTTCCGGCCCTTAGTGGGCACGGAGATCCGCTTCAGTTCCTCCACCACCGACTCGACCGCTTTCTCGATGCCGCGCTTCAGCGACATCGGGTTGGCGCCCGCGGTCACCGACTTCAGGCCCTCGCGGAAGATCGCCTGCGCCAGCACCGTCGCGGTGGTTGTGCCGTCGCCGGCGAGATCGGAGGTCTTGGTCGCCACTTCCTTCACCATCTGGGCGCCCATGTTCTCGATCTCATCCTCGAGCTCGATTTCCTTGGCGACGGTGACGCCGTCCTTGGTGACGGTCGGGTTGCCGAATTTCTTGTCGATGACGACGTTGCGGCCCTTGGGACCGAGGGTGACTTTCACCGCTTCGGCCAGCTGGTCCACCCCCCGCTTGAGGCGCGACCGGGCTTCCGTGTTGAATTGGAGATACTTGGCTGCCATTTATTCCTCCCCGCTCAGCTGAGCTTGGCGATGACGTCGGCTTCCTTGATCAGGATGATCTCTTCCCCGTCCAACTCGACCTGCGTGCCGCTGTACTTCCCGTAGACGACCCGGTCCCCGACCTTCAGCTCCATCGGGACACGCTCGCCCTTCTCCGTCCGACCGGGCCCGACTGCAATCACCTCGCCCTGAATCGGTTTTTCCTTCGCCGTGTCCGGGATGTAGAGCCCGCCCTTCATCTGCTCGGTCTCCTCCATCGGCCGGATTGCCACTCGATCGGCGAGCGGGAAGACCTTCAACTTCGTCTTCGTCGCAGTAGCCATGGTGCTCCGCCTCCACCTGAAGTGGGATCGTGTAAGTCATTATGAAATAACATTGATAGCACTCTCGGTAGATGAGTGCCAATGCAAGCACGGGGAATCTCTCCGCTCCGAGGACCGCTGTCAAGGGCCCTTGGAATGGCAACTTTCGGGCTGCTTATGGTTCGCGGGTGGTACGGCGGCGAAGCCCCAGGGAGTCGAGAATCGTTTCAGCCCGCGCGTCCCGCGCACCTGGGAGGGAGTCCAGCATCATCGCCGCCGTCCCAACGATCGCCCCAGTCCGGGTATCGGCCAGCCGAATATGGAGCCAGGTCGGTGCCCCGGCTTCGGGAGCACGGAACGTGAAATGGACCAGCGCCGCCGTAGGCCCGCCCCCGCCTCGAATCTGCCGGCGCACGCTCAGGCCGCGACGCCCCAACGCCTGCGCCAGCTCGTCGCTGAGGCTGTCCGAGGCGGGCACCAACATGGTGTAGCTCCGCAGCGAAGCGGGCATCCGGTAGGCGATGGCCGGGGCGCACGCGATCACCCCGACGCAGACCACGAGGCCCGAGCCTCGCACCCGGGACCCAAGCCTCTGAGCGGCGCGCTTCATGGCATGACTCTCCTCGTCCCGACCCAGCGCGGAATCCAATGCGCCCCGTCCGGATCCGAGGCATCGAGCCGCGACAATCGCACGCCGGTCGAGGAGCTGTGGATGAACTTCCCTTCTCCCACGTACATCCCCACATGTGTCACGGCGCCGCCCGCCCGCGCTGCAAACGCCAGGATGTCTCCGGGTTGGAGTGAGTCGAGCCGGGTCGGCACCGCGGTGCCGAACAACGCCTGACCGCGGCCTGTGCGGGGCAGTCGAATGCCATGTTTTCCATATGCATACTGGATCAGCCCCGAGCAGTCGAAACCATTCTCCGCCGTCCCGCCCCATGAGTAGGGGCTGCCGAGCACCGCGATTGCCGTCTCGACCACATTCGACGCCCGGCCGACAACCATGAGCGGCGGTGCAGCCAGGGCGGCGCGCGGGGCGGGGACACCATTTCCCGCCGCCACCCGCGTCGGCCGCCGGCGTGCGCCACCCACCGCGATCGACAGGCCGACGGAGGTTCCCCATCCCTTGTGTGGCTCGCCGGGTCGCCAGAAGCCGCGCGGACCGCGGTCGCTGACTCGATAGCGCTCCTCGACCGCCAGCGCGATGAAGGAAAATGGACGCCATTCGAGTCCGGCGCCGGCCGACCACAGCGCCGCCAGCCCCTGCCGGGCCGGTTGTGTAGCCACGCCGAGCGCAGCCCCAAGCAGGGCGTACGGCGCGAGGGTGGTGCGCCCGCGTCCCGCCTGGAACTCGTAGCCCACACCAAAGAAATCTCGGCCAGCGGCGTCGCGCTCGATGAGCGCGTGAAGTGTGACGCCGTGACGTAGCCAGTGGCCGAGCGGGCGGTCGAGTCGCGCCTCATAGCTGACGGCGCGACTCGCAGTCCAGCTTCCGTACAGCAAACCGACCTCCCGCTGCTGCCCCGCCAACAGGGTGGGGGCAGCCAGGAAGCCGGCAACGATCAGAACCCTACGAGTCCGCAATCGGGGGCTGTTCTGTGGAGGGTCGCGCCGCCATATGGTGAGCAAGGAGATGGGGCACGCGACGCATGAACCGCACCCACGCCCAAAGCGTGCCGAAGCCGAACAGCGCGGCGCCGAGCACCGCCGGAGCCAACATCGTGATGGGGCGGGAGAATCGACCGGCGAAGTGAGCGCCCGTCCACAAGCCGAAAAACGAAGCTCCCCACGCCAGGAGGGGTGTGAGGAGCCAACCGACGACGACGAGCGCGTGCGCCAGCCAGCGGGGCACCCCTCCACCCCCGGGACTCACCTATCAAACTTTCCGTAACGAGATGAGGGCCAGGACCGCGAGTGACACCGTGTAACTCGCGCCGACGAGCACCGGCAGGATGACGGGCAGACCAGCCAATTTGCCCACGGCGGTCAGCACCACCGCGCCGATCACGACCGGCACTGCCGTCGCGACGAGCGTCGTGGGCCCCCGCGCGTGGCGACCGGCGGTGAGCATGCCCCCCATCCAGGCGAGGAACGTCCCCAGCATCCACCAGATGGGCAGGTACCACCACGTGCTGCCGCCCCCGATGGCATCCCACGTCCACGGAAACGCCTTGAACGGACGCAGCAAGAGGACGTCGATCGCCATGAACGCGATGCTGCCCCACAACCCGATCGCCGCCGCGCCGGCGACGCCTTCCGTGTTGCGCGCTCCCGCCCATTCCCCGGGCAGCAGGCTGACGAGCGTACCGGCCGCGAGGACCAGGACGCTCAGGATCGCGTCGCGTGCGACACTCGCGGGCAGCAACCGCATCAGGACCAGGTAGGCCACCACGGTGATGCCAGTCACGACACCCACTTTGGTCCCACTGATGAGCACGTTGCGGAAATCGGATCGATCCGTCGTCGCCACGGCACTGGTGGACATGCTCAGCTCCCTCTCGGTATCCGGTTGGACGGGCCTAATTTAGCGCCCACCACCCCGCCCTACCAGCCAAGCCCCAGCGCCTGGGCGGCGAGGCGTAGCCCGATAAGGGTGAGGTCGGCCTGCACGGACTCGATCTCCCGGGTCAACGGGGCCACCAGGGAGGCGAGACCGCCTGTCGCCACGACGTGAGGGACAGTCCCGGGTGTAGGCCATTCGGAGCGGATACGGCGAATAATACCGTCCACGGCGTCGGCCGCGCCCCACAGCACGCCGGCCCGAATGCAGTCTTCGGTCCGCTTCCCGATCACCCGCTCCGGCGGGGTGAGCTCGGTCGCGGGGAGTTTGGCGGTGCGGCGGACCAGCTCGTCGGACGCGGTGCGGATCCCCGGCATGATCACGCCCCCGATGAATCGCGCGTCCGCGGTGATGCAATCGAATGTGGTAGCGGTGCCGAAGTCCACAACGATCGTATCGCGTTTGAACAAGTGCGCGGCGGCGAGCGTGTTGACGACGCGATCGGCGCCCACGGTGAGCGGCTCGTCCACCTCGAGGCGGATCGGCAACTTCGAGCGGGCGTCCACCAACACCGGGGTCACACCGGTCGCCGCGGCCAGTCCATCGCACAGACTCTGGGTGACGAGTGGCGCCACCGACGCGACGACTGCGGCCCGTACCCCGGACGGGGAATGCCCCGCATTCACCAGGTACGCCGAGAGCAGCGCGGCCCACTCGTCCGGGGTGCGCGCGGTAGTGGTGGTGAGCCGCCAATGGCCGACCAGCTGTTCGCCCTGGAACAGGCCAACAGTGGTCTCCGTGTTCCCGACGTCGAGTGCAAGCAGCATGCGCCGCTAAGATAGGAAGAAGATGCTCGGCCCGACAGGAAGAGGTCGCGTCACGCCAGCTCTACGTGGCCTTCGCGCACCGCTGTCGGCGCGGCAGCTGTCCCGACGAGCAGCGCGCCGTCGGCGCGCAGGCCCACCGCACGGCCGGCCACGGGGTGCCGCAGCTCACGGTCCCGTAGCCAATCCCGCTCGGCGTACGCGGCGCATTCCGATTCGGTGAGGTCGGAGTGGTGTGTCGCCAACCGAGGCAACGCGGGGACCAGGCGATCGAGGAGGTAGAGGCGGCGCACGCCGGGCAGCCGCTCGGCAAGCGCGATCGCCGTGCCGCGCAATGTCTCCGGGATGGCGTTGGCGACGTTCACGCCGAGACCGACCGTCAGCCACTGGAGCGCGTCTCCCTGCCAGCGTCCTTCGCACAGCACGCCGGCGAGCTTGCGATCCTCGAGCAGCACGTCGTTGGGCCACTTGAGCCGCGCGACCGGTGCGCCCAACAGCTCGTCCACCACATCGGCGAGCACCAGGCCAGCGCGGATCGACACAATGCCGAGCGCCGCGGCGCGCGGGCGCAGCAGCACGGCGAGCCACACCCCGCCCGGCGGAGAATGCCACACCCGACCTTCTCGACCCCGCCCGGCCGTCTGCTCCTCGGCAATGACCACCGTGCCGGCGGGCGCTCCATTCTCCCCCAGATCGTGGGCGACGTCGAGCGTGGAGCCAACCTGCGCTGCCAGGTGACAGTGCGGCACTCCCCAGCGACGCGCCAGCACGGCAGCCGGAACGCCGTCGAGCGTTACCCCCACCACAGCGCGTACACGATGGTGAGGATCCCGAGGACCCAGCAATACGGGGCGAACGCGTAGAAGCGGCCGCGGCGCAACAACGCCACCAGGAACCGAATAGCAAATACGCCGCTCGCGAACGAGACCACGAAGCTCACCATGAGCGGCCCGAGCCCGACCTCTGCGAGATTGACTGTGGCGTTCCGCCCCTCGAGCAGCGCGGCGCCGGCGATCACCGGCACCGAAAGGAGAAAGCTGAACTCGGCGGCGGCCGCGGGGGCCATCCGGAGCCACATCCCCATGGCTACCGTCGTGCCGGAGCGAGAAATGGCCGGCAGGATCGCGAACGCCTGCGCCAGGCCGATGCCGAAAGCCCCACCCAGACTGGGGACCTGGCGGTCGCCGCTGAACCACCGGGTGGACCACAGGATGATGCCCGTCACGATGAACTCGACCCCGAGCGAGGGCAGCGAATGGAACCGGGCTTCGATCGCGCTCTTGAAGAACAAGCCGACCACCGCGGCCGGGATCGTCGCCACCACGAGCAACACTACGTACCGCACGGGGTCAGGCGACCAACGCAGCAAGCCGCGCGCAAGTTCCCACAGGCGGCGCCCGTACACGAGCAGCACCGAGCCCAGGGTCGCGACATGAAGGACGACCTCGACGAACACGCCCGGCGGCGTGAAGCCGACCAGCGCCTCCGCGAGGACGAGGTGGCCCGAGCTCGACACGGGAAGGAACTCCGTCAGCCCCTGCACCAGTCCCAGCACCACCGCCTGCCAGTAGTTCACACCACCCTCCCCAACACGAGAGCCACGAGCCCGACCACCATCGCGACCTTGAGCCGCCCGCTCGCGGCCGCGAGCCGGTCGCGCCGTAGCGCAGCGGCGGCGAGCATGACGACCAATCCCGCAATGGCCGCGATCGGATAGTAGAGACCGGAGTATGTCGCCAGCGACGGGAGCACAAACGCCCCCGGCACGAAGGCGACACAAATCCACCAGGCGACGCGCACGGCTCCCGGGCGGCCGATCCGGATCGGGAGCGTGCGCCGGCCCGCTTGACGATCCCCGGCTTCGTCCTGCAAATCCTTGACCAGCTCGCGCCCCAGGTGAATCCACGCCGCCAGGGCCCACGGCACGAGCCCCGCTCCCGGCCGCCCGACGCTGAGCGCTCCGTAAAACGGCGGCAGGCCAGCGATGGTCGCGACGGCCAGGTTCCCGGGCCACCCCGCGTGCTTCAGGACGGGTGAGTACCCGAGCATCAGGCCCAGCACCACAATCCCCACGAGAAGTTGAGTCCCCGAGACAAGGGCGGCACCGCCGAGCCCCACGATCAGGCCGAGCCAGACGAGCAGGTTCGCGGTATCGCGCGTGATCCGTCCTGCCGCGAGCGGCCGCTCGCCTCCTGGATGATTGACACGATCGGCGGCGGCGTCCTGAAGGTCGTTCACGACGTTGCCGGCCACGCCCAGGCCGATCCCGGAAATCGCCGCGAACACGAGCAAGTTAGGGAATGCCACGCGGCCCAGCGCGATCCACCCACCAGCCAGGACACCGGCCGCGGCGATCAACAGGTTGTGTCCGCGAACGAGCCGCCACCCATCAATCACGCAGGACGTCCTCGTACAGCCGCTCGTAGAGCGGCACCACTCGGTCCGCCGAGAACTCCGCCGCGCGGGTGACCGCGGCCCGTCGGAACGTCTCGAGTCGCGCCGGATCGCGCACCACCTCGAGCGCTCGCTGCGTCATCATGGTCACGTCGCCCACGGGCGCGAGAAACCCGGTCTCCCCATCGACGACCACCTCCGGGATGCCGCCGGCGTTGCTCGCGACCACCGGCACGCCACACGCCATGGCCTCGAGGGCGGCCAGGCCGAAGGATTCGGTTTCGGACGGAAGCAGAAACAGATCCGCGCCGCGGAGCAGGTCCGCGATGTCGTCCACGCGACCAAAGAAGCGGACGTCCCGCTTCACGCCCAGGCGCGCCGCCTCGCGCTGCGCCGCATCGCTGTCTGGCCCATCGCCGACCAGCACGAGCTTGGCTTTGAGCTCCTTGCGCACGCCGGCGAACACACGGACCACGTCCAGCAGCCGCTTCACCGGACGGAAGTTCGAGACGTGGACCAGCACTCGGGTGTCAGCCGGCGCCAGTGTGCAGCGCGTGGCGGGATCGGTGGTCGGGTAGTACTCCGCCGGATTGATGAAATTGGGAATGACGTGCACTTCGCAGCCGTCGCAACCGAACGTCTTGTATGTCTCCTCGCGAAGATAGGTGGACACGGCCGTCACCCGATCCGAGCGCTCGATCGAGAACTTGGTGAGGCTGAAGTACGACGGATCCCTTCCGACCAACGTGATATCGGTGCCGTGCAGGGTAGTAACGATCTTGAGATCGCGCTCCTCGGCGAGCATCTGCTTCGCGAGCCACGCCGTGGCGGCGTGCGGGATCGCGTAGTGCACGTGCATGATCTGCAGATCCTCGCGCTGCGCGACCTCGTGCTGCTTGACCGCGAGCGCGAAGGCGTAGGGCGAATGCTCGAACAGGGGATAGTCGGCCGGGACAACTTCGTGGAACGTCACGCGCTCGGTCACGCCACGGAGCCGAAACGGGCTCGCATAGGAGATGAAATGCACCTCGTGGCCACGGCGTGCGAGCTCGAGCCCGAGCTCCGTGGCCACGGCGCCGGAGCCGCCGTAGGTCGGGTAGAGGGTGATGCCGAGTCGCATTCTGTAAGCTATCAGCCTTCAGCGGTCAGCTGTCAGCTGTCAGCTTTGACGGTGTGCCAACGACTAGCGATAGCGTCTGCCAACTCCGCCGCCGGCTTCGTGGCATCTAGCATCCACACGGCCTCTGGCTGACGGCTGATGGCTGACGGCTGATAGCGCAGTTGATTTCTAAACCACGTCTCCTGCCGCTTGGCATACGCCCGCGTCGCCCGGACGATGGTGTCGCGGAGGTCCGACGCCGGCAGGCGACCCGCCAGCATGGCGACCGTCTCGCGATACCCAACCCCATCGAGGCCCGAAGCGTCGGGGGCGGTGCCGCGCGCGAGCTCGGCGCGCACTTCCTCCACCAGCCCGGCAGCCAGCATCGCGTCCACTCGCTCGGCGATCCGGCGACGCAACATCTCCCGCGGCAGGGTCAGCACAATGTACCACGGCCGCATGGCGCCCGTTGCGCGCGCCATTTGCTGCCATAACGAGAGCGACCGCCCGGTGAGCAACGCCACTTCAAGCACCCGCGTGGCGCGTTGCCGTCCGCCTCCCGTGAATCGGGTGTCGAGGCGCAGCGCCCAGCGCGCCAGCGCGCCACCTTCGAGACCGGCCGCCCACGTCCGCAGCCGCTCGCGCCGATCCGCGTCGAGCGGAGGCTCGTGGAACAATCCGTCCGCGAGCGCGCGCACGTAAAAGCCCGTTCCTCCCACGATGAGCGGCAACCGCCCTGCGAGGCGCACGGCCGTGAGCCACCTCGCCGCTTCGCTGGCAAACCGACCCGCGCTGTAGCGTTCCCCCGGCTCGACCAGATCGATGCCGAGATGCGGGACGCGCGCGCGCAGCTCCGGATCCGCCTTGGCGGTGCCGATATCGAGTCGGCGGTACACCTGCCGCGCATCAGCCGAGATGACCGTGAGGGCGATCCGCTCCGCGAGCGCCGCCGCCACGGCCGTCTTGCCCACGGCCGTGGGGCCGACGAGCACCGGGGTGAGCGGACGCGACGCGGTCATGAACGCCAAGATATGGCGTCGCCGCCGCAGGTCACGCCCGACCGAAGCGCCGCTCAAGCTCCCCCTTTGGCAGCTGCACGATGGTAGGGCGCCCGTGGACGTCGTGCGCGGGCAACGTCGCAGCCAGGAGACGGCGCACGAGCTCGCGCGCCTCGCCGGGATCCAGATGGTGACCGGCTTTGATGGCCGCCCGGCAGGCGAAGGTGGCCGCGAAGCGCTCGAGTCGATTGGCCCAGCCGCCAAAGCGGCCACCCGCCAGGTCGACGACCAGCTCCTGCAGGCACCGAGCTGCCTCGAACCGCGGGTGCGGATTGGGCGCGGTATGCACCACCACCGTGCGCCCCGAGAACGGCTCGAGCTCGTACCCGACACGCTGCAACAGCTCGCGATGGGCGTCGATCGCTTCGAGCTCCGGACCCGTGAACTCCAGGGTCAACGGCAGCAGCAGGCGCTGCGCCGGCGCGCCGTCGCCGCTCAGCTGGCGCATCACGCCCTCGTACAGCACGCGTTCGTGGGCAGAATGTTGGTCCACGATGACGACGCCGTCGTCGGTCTGAAACAGGAGATAGGTATCGAACACCTGTAGCAGGTCCGGCCCCCGCGGCCGCTCGCCGAACGGCTGGACCGCGAACAAGTCGCTGGGGACGCCGGCGGGAATCATCCCCGTCCCCTCCCATGGGGCGGCTTCCAGTCCCGGCGGGCCGACACCGGACGCGGAGCCCGGAACCAGCGTCGCCGCGGCCTCAAGCGGAGCGAGTGCCGCCCGCACCCCATCCCCCACCGCTTGCTCAAGGAGATAGCGATCGCGAAACCGCACCTCGGCCTTGGCGGGGTGGACGTTCACATCCACCGCGTCGCCAGGGAGATCCAGAAACAGGATGAGGCTGGGCCGATCACCCGGCGCGATCGTCGAGCGATACCCAGCCTCCGCGGCCCGGAGGATGAACGGATCCTTCACCGGGCGCCCGCGCACGAACACGTAGCCCTTCCGGCCCGCGGGTCGGGCCTGTGAGGGCCGCTGCGCGAACCCCGTGATTTCGAGCGTGCCGTGACGGTGCGCGATCGGGAGCAGCGTATCGGCGAGCTCGCGGCCCCAGAGAGCATGGATCCGGTCGATCGGTCGTCCCGCGGAGGCGGCGTCGAGCAACACGCGACCGTCGCTCGTGAGCGTGAAGGCGACGGCGGGCCGCGTCAACGCCAACATGGTGATGGCCTCGGTCACGGCGCGCGTTTCGGTCGCTGGGGCACGGAGAAACTTGCGGCGCGCCGGCGTATTGAAGAACAGGCCCCGTACCGTGACCGTCGTGCCGCGCTGGCGCACCGCCTGCTCGGTGCCGTCCAGCGTGCCGCCGGTGACACGCAGTCGGATGCCGTTCACGCCGTCCGCCGATGTCTCGAGCTCGAAGCGGGATACGGAAGCGGTGGCGGGGAGCGCCTCGCCGCGGAACCCGAACGTCCCCACTCCGACCAAATCGGCTGCCGCGCGGATTTTGCTGGTCGCGTGGCGTTGGAGCGCCAGGCGTGCGTCTACCGGCGACATGCCCTCCCCATCGTCGCTGACGCGTATCAGGGAGCGCCCGCCGTCCTCGAGCTCCACCCGCACCGCGCGGGCGCCGGCATCGAGCGCGTTTTCCACCAACTCTTTCACGACCGAAGCCGGCCGCTCGACGACCTCCCCCGCGGCGATTTGGTCGGCGACGTGCCCCGGCAGTACCGCGATGCGGTCGCTCACAAACGGACGACCTGCGCAGCGAGCACCCACCCATTGATCCCGTCGCGGCGCTGCACGCGCAGCCAGCGCCCGCCGGCGAAGGCGTCCACCACGAGCACGGCCGCACCGGGTTCGAGAGTGGCACTCGCAGTCGCCGCGCCGTAGGGTGCCGCCCGCAGCGCGGTGCCCGGGCTCACCACCACCGCGACGGGACGCGCCCGGCGACTTCGTTCAATCTGTCCAAAGACGAGGGGCCCCACCGCGAGAGCGGCGAGCGCGAGCGCGATGATGCGCCGGCGGCTGAGCCCGAGGAGGATCCAGCAGCCGATCCAGCAGGCGGCCGCGACGAGCGCCCACTCGCCCGGGGTGGCGGGCCCCACCTGCAACAGCATCTCGCTCGATTCGTCGACCGCGGGCAGCAGCTCGCGGGCGCGTCGGATGATGTCGTTCCGCGGCGCCAGCCGCTGGGCGACGGTCCAGGCCGCGATCGCTTTCCCGTCCGCCCCGGTTCGATACAGCGTCGCCCCCAGGTGATACCAGTGAGTCGGGTTCAACGTGTCGGCCGCAGCCCGGGCGGCGAAGGAATCGGCGGCGGCGCGCAGTGCGCCGGCTCGGTAGAGTGCCTCGGCGCTCGTGCCCTGCGCGCGCACCCGCACCGCCCCGCCCGCCAGCGCCAGCAGTACCATGGCGAGCCCCGCCGTCACCCGGTGCCGACGAACCCCCCGGCCGTCGGACTGGAGCACGCGCAGCACCTTCTCCAGCTCGGCGGCAAGCTCCAGTGGGTCACCGACTCTGCGCGGTCCATAGCGCGCGGCGCGCAACCGCTCCCGCAGCCGGCTCACGTGATCGGCCACGGCGCGATCCACCCCTGCGGCCCGCAACGCACGCGACAGACTCTCACCGTCGCGCGTCGCCGCATCCACGACATGCGCCGTCAGCAGGGTGACGAACTCCCGCTCGAGCCGCCCTAGGCGCGTGAGCTCGACAGCCGGGGCAGCCGATCGCGTCGGCGCAGTGCGCCGCCGACGGATCCACCACAGCCCCAGCGGCGGCATCACAACGATCGTCACCCACCCCCACGGCGTCAGCGCGCGCGCGAGCTGGCTCGTCCAGGTCGGCCCACTCGACGTGAGCAACGGCGGCAGCGCGCGGGCCGCGCGCGGTTCGGTGCCTTGGGCCGTTACGAGCGAGCGCGGGGCGATGTCAATCACCCGGTACGCCCGGGCGGCCGGGTCGAAATAGGGGTAGCGCACTTCCGCGAACAGGAAGCTGCCAGCGGAATCCGGCACGACGAGGTAGCGGAACCGCTTGCTACCCGCGACCCGACCGTCTCGCGACTCGATCTCCACGGTCGTCTCCTCCGGGTAGGCCCGAAACCCCGCCGGCCACCGCATCGGCGGCGCGGGCCAGAGCGACACGTTCCCCGTCCCCCGCAGCGTCGCGGCTACCTCGAGCGGCTCTCCGACCCGGGCCTCGGCGGGAGTCATGGCGACGTCCAAACGCAGATCCTCCGCAACGACCCCCTGATCGTCCAACGGTCGGCCGGCGCCTGGAAGGGGCCGGACCAGGATTGCGACCGAATCGGTCGTCAGCGAGTAGCGCTCTTCAGTACTGAAAAACGAAAAGCTCACCGGCACTGCGTACTCGACTGATGCCGGCGGCACCACAATGCGGCCCGCCGTCAGTGGAAACAGCACCTGGTGGACAGCGTAGAGGTCCATCCATTGGCCCCCCAGTTGGCGCG
This sequence comes from uncultured Gemmatimonadaceae bacterium, assembly GCA_964596925.1. GTDB lineage: Bacteria > Gemmatimonadota > Gemmatimonadetes > Gemmatimonadales > GWC2-71-9 > DASTHG01. The sequence continues at coordinate 93,263 of CAZQWQ010000073.1, forward strand.
ACAGCACGACGGCAGACGGTGAGGAAGGGGGATAGGCCCAGACGTCCTCGGGAGTCTGCAGCGTAAGCAGCGGCGCGCGACGCAGGCGTTCTCGCATCGCGCGAGGGAACCAGGCAGCCACGAGGAGATCGAGCTGGTGCCCGACGCGCACGGTGTCCGCCGGAACGACAATCGTCAGCGCGACCTGGTCCGTTCGTGCCGGGGGTCGCGCCGCGGCGAGCAGGGCGCGCGCCAGCGGGGTGATCGTCGTCCCGGGAAACGCAGCGGCGTTCTCGACCAGGATCGTGATCGGATTGGTGGCGGCCTCCGCCACCCCCACGCGCACCCGCACGGTCCCGATGATCAGCGTCCCCGGACGCTCCGCTCGGAGCGTGAGGGCCCGCACGATGGCACGCGTCGTGCCATCGCTCCCCTCGAGCGACACCTCAGTTGCCTCGCGGGAGCCCAGCACCGCGAACCCGGAGAGCGTCGGCAGCTCCACCCGCGGTATGTCCGTCGCCTGCGCCCGCACCTGGATCGTGAGCACCAGCTGTTCGCCCACGGTGAGACGCGCTCGATCTACGGTCGCCGTCACGTCGAGGGCCGGTCCCTGGACGAGTAACGCGGCAGCCACGAGGGCGGCGCTCACCAATCCTTCACTCTCGGCTCGCCGGCGCGGCGGACCCGTCCGCTGCGATCGCGGCGTGTCCGCAGCTCTTCGTGGCCGATCGAGCGCAGAATCTCCTCGGCTTGGGCCTGGGTCATTGCCTGCCCGCTCGCGTCAGTGGGCGGCGGCGGTGGCGCACCCTGCGTACCAGGTGGCTGCCCGCCCTGCCCACCGGACGGCGGGCGCTGGCTCGAGCCGCCGCCCTGCGCGCGGCGTCGCTGAGCGAGCTCGAGGTTCCATTTCGACGCGAGGTGTCCCGGCTGCAACAACAGGGCCTCGCGGTACGCCCGTTCGGCCTCGCCGAGGTGCACGTCGCGGTTCACGCTGTCGATCTGCGCCGCGCGCAGAGCCAGCAGCCCTTCGTTGTACAGCGCGCGGAAGCGCACTTCCGGATCGAGGGACGCGGAGGCGTGAGCGAGCGCGCCGCGCGCGGTCGCCAGGTCACCGGCCGCGAGGGCGGCGGTCCCCGCATTGAACCAGGCCGTGTCGTCGTTGCCGCGCGTGGGAACCCCTTCCACCGTGAGGTCCCCCAAGCCCAGGGGACACACCAGGCAACGCAGCCCCAGCTCGGCGAGATACTCGTTCCGTGCGGCGGTGGAGTCGCCGCGGTCCCAGGCCCGCTCCGCTGCCGACCGCCGCTGCGCAGATGTCTGGGCCTGCGCCGCCGACGCCTCCGCGACCGACACAACGCCGAGCAGAGCGACGAGCGCCGCCGTGCGCCGCGAGAGAGCCTGGCCCAGGAGAATGACGACCGCGCCGAGCAGCGGGATCCAACCGCGCGGCCGGCCGTGTTGCGTGTTCGACGCGGTCGAGCGGCTGCGCTTGTACGACGCGACCAGATCGCGCACCGCTCCGGCCTGATCGGGAAGCTCCGCAGCCACGATCGTGCCGTGGGCGGCGTCGGCCACGGCGCCGAGGATGTCGTCCCGGCGACGCGTACCAATCACCTGTCCTGCCTGGTCCTCCTGATAACCCAACAGCGCGCCCCGCTCATCGCGCTGTGGAATGCGCGCCGGCACGCCCCCGCCTTCCGCCACGAGAATTACGTGGATCCCTTCGACGCCGAGGCGCTGCGCGATCGCCAACGTGGCGCCAGCCGAATCGTGCGCCTCACCGTCCGTGAACACGACGAGCACCCGGTCGGCGAGCGGCGACTCGGTCCCGAGCAACTCGCCTCCCATCTGCAAGGCAGGCCCGAGCGCCGTGCCGCCCTGCGAAGCGACGTCGGGATCGAGCGCGTCGAGATAGAGCATGAGGGCGGATCCGTCGACTGACAAGGGGGACAGGATGTAGCTCGCCCCCGCGAACGCCACGAGGCCGAGCCGGTCACCATCGAGGTCCTGGGCAAGTCGCCGCGCCTCTCGCAACGCCCGGGACAGCCGGCTCGCCTCGCCGGCGTCCTCGGCCAGCATCGAGCGTGAGATGTCCAGGGCGAACACCAGATTGAGGCCGCGCGTTTCCGCCTGGATGCGTTCTTCACCCCACCGCGGACCCGCCAGGGCGACGGCGCCCAAAAACGCGGCCACGCTCACACTGGTGGGTCCGAACCGTCCCGCGTCCCGCGCCACTCGCGCCGTCGCGGGCGACCAACGAGCCGCGCGCCGGAGCCGCACGCGCCGGGCCCAGGCAGCGACAAACCACACGAAGCCGCCGATCACGGGCGCGAGCGCGAGTACCGCCGGGGCGTCGAACGCGATCACGGGACGCGCACCGCCAGGGTAGCCGAGAGCACGAGCTCGAACGCCAGAGCGAGCAATCCCACCGCCAACGGCCAGTGGATCGCCTCGTCGAAGCGGCGGTAGATCACGTGCTGCACGGTCGTTTTCTCGAGTCGGTTGATTTCGCCGAAAATGTGGCGCAGCGACTCGGAATCGGTCGCCCGGAAGTAGCGGCCGCCCGTCATCGTCGCCACCTCCGTCATCAGCTGTTCGTCGATTTCGACCGGCAGCATTTGATAGCGCAGCCCCTGCCCGCCTTGCCCGGTCGGCACCGGCGCCTCCCCTCGCGTGCCGACGCCGACGGTATAGATACGAATGCCGAACGCCCCAGCCGCATGGGCGGCGGTGCGCGGATCCACGGTGCCGCGGTTGTTGACGCCGTCGGTGAGACAAATGATCACCCGGCTTTTCCCCGGCGCGCGCCGCAACCGGTTTGCCGCGGTGGCGATCCCGGTGCCGATAGCCGTGCCGTCCTCCAGGGCCCCGATGTGCAGGTCCTGAATCGCGGCCTCGACGACGGCGTGATCCAGCGTCACAGGCACCTGAGTCAACGCTTGACCGGCGAACGCCACCAACCCGATGCGATCGGAAGGGCGCGCCCGCACGAAATCAAGCGCGGTGCGCTTCGCGACATCGAGCCGATTGTTCGGTGTAAAATCCTCCGCGAGCATGCTGCTCGACAGGTCCATGGCCAAGACGATGGAGATCCCTTCGCTCCGGATCTCGGCGCGTGCGGCGCCGACTCGCGGGCCGGCCGCGGCGATCACCCACGCGACGAGGCAACAGCTGCGCAGCGCGACCGGCAGTCGAGCGATCCACAGTCGCCCTCCAACTCCGGTCGCGGGACGTGCGTCGGACAGCACCGTTCCGGGAAGGACGGCGAGGCGGCGCGCGCGCAACCACCACCACAGCGGCACGGCGAGCACGAGGAACAACAGCCACGGCCGGGCGAAGCTCACCGCGTCAGTCCTTCCGCGAGTGCCCGGGCCCGGCGCGCCAGGGTCGCAACGTCGGGACCGGACTCCGTCGCGAACGCGACGTGGTCGAGTGCCTCGAGCACCGCCGCGAGATCGCGGACCGGCGCTTTCGGGCGATGCAGCTGTAGTTTGGCGAGGCATTCCGCGGTCGACAGCCCGGCGTGAGCCTCGGGCACCACCCGGGCCAGCGCGGCGCGCAATCCCCCGGCGGCTCGCGCCGCGACGGCCTTGGGCTCACCAGCCTCGAGCCATCGGGCGTCCGCGACTTCGGCGGCCGGTGGCATAGGGGCCGGAGGCGCGGGACGCCGCGACGGCCGGCGGCGCCACCACAAGGCAAGGCCCAGCGCCGCCCCCGCCCCGAGCGTCGCGAGCAGCACAGGCTGCGGATCGCGTCGCACCGGTCGGAGCGGCGCGAGGCCCGGGCGCGGAGTCGGCGTAGTCACGGAATCTGGAATGACACTTCGCAGCTCGAAGGCCGCCGTACCGCCCGCGAGGGAATCAGCCTGCCCGTCAGGGCCGAGCCGCCACACCGGCGGGAGCATGACCGCGTGCTGCCCCGGGGACCAGGCCGTCACCGGATACCGGACGATCCAGTCCGCGCCGCTGCGCTCCATGATCGGTTCACCGAGTGGCTCCACCACCCCGCTCCCCACGAGCCGGCCCGGACGCAGCCGCCACCCGGCTGGCAACGGAAAGCGCCGTTCGAGCCACACCGTGTCCCCCACGGTGGGCCGGGCCGGCTGGACCATCCAACCGTCATTCTGCTCCGAGGCCTGACGCGACGCCAAGACACCGAGCAACAACCAGATGACCGACATGGCTTAGCGCTGGAGGCGTCGCGCCCGCGCCGCGAACGCGCGACGCAGCGGCACCCCATACGGCACATCGGTGCGCAGCATGACCCGGTCCACGCCCGCTTGGGTCAGTTTGCGACCGCGCTCCTGCGCCAGGCGCTCCGCGGCCACCTGGAGCCGCGCTCGCGTCCTGGGGTTGCTCGTGTCGACGAGCACCCGCTGGCCCGTTTCCGAATCCGAAAAGTCCACCCACCCCGCGTCAGGGAAGGCGCGCTCGCGCGGGTCGTCGATGGTGATCGCCACAATGTCGTGATCGCCGGCGAGCCGCGCGAGCGGATCTTCCCAGCCCTCCGCGCGGAAATCCGACAGCACCGCCACGATGGCCCGGTGGCGGAGCAACTTCGACGCGAAGCCGAGGGCCTCCGCGAGATTGGTTCCCCGGCCGCGCGGCTTGAAGGCCACCAGATCACGAATCACCCGCAGCGCGTGTGGCCGGCCCTTGGCTGGCCGCACCACGTGCTCCACCTTGTCGGAAAACAACAGGGCGCCCACGCGATCCTGGTGGCGGGCCGCCGCCAGGGCCAGCACGGCGCCCACCTCCACAGCGAGCGAGGCTTTCGAGAGCGGATGGCCAAAGTGGAGCGAGCCCGATTGATCCACCACGAGCATCAGGGTGATCTCACGCTCCTCGGTGTAACTCTTCACGAACGGGTGGCCGAACCGCGCCGAGACGTTCCAGTCAATGGACCGGAAATCGTCGCCTTCCTGGTAGGCGCGCACTTCTGCGAACTCGATACCCTGCCCGCGGAACACCGACCGGTATTCCCCGGTGAACAGGGTATTGACGAGGGAACGCGTGCGCAGCTCGATGCCCTTGACCTGCTTGAGGACCTCCGGCGTCACGGCCCGCCGGCCACCGCCGAACCTGGGCCGGTCTGCCCGGCGGCGCTCGGGAACGTGCGTCACGGCACGCGCACCGCCTCCAGGATCCTCGCGATGACGCGGTCGGCGTCCAAATCTTCCGCTTCGGCCTCGAACGTCAGCAGCACGCGGTGACGCAGCACGTCCAGGGCCATTGCCTGCACGTCCTCGGGCACAACGTAGGCGCGACCCCGCAGGTACGCGTGTGCGCGAGCGGCCTGGGCGAGGTAAATGGACGCGCGCGGACTCGCCCCGAACGCGATAATCGGCTTCAGCTCGGTGAGCCCCAATACTTGGGGTTCGCGCGTCCCACGCACGACGTCCACGATGTAGTCCACCACCTTCTGATCCATGAACAACTCGGCGATGGCGCTGCGGGCCGCGAGGATGTCGTCACCATCCGCGATCCGGGTGACCTCGATCGGTCGCCCTGAGGCCATGCGCGCGACGATCTCCTTTTCCGCGTCGCGCGTCGGGTAGCCGACCCGCACCTTCAGCATGAAGCGATCGAGCTGCGCCTCCGGCAGCGGGTAGGTGCCCTCTTGCTCGATCGGGTTCTGAGTGGCGAGGACGAGGAACGGCTCGCCCAGGAAGAAGGATTCCCCCCCGATGGTCACCTGTTTCTCCTGCATCGCCTCGAGCAGCGCCGACTGCACCTTCGGCGGGGCGCGGTTGATTTCGTCGGCCAGGACCAGGTTGGCGAACAAGGGGCCTTTCCGCGCATAGAACTCCTGGGTGCGCTGGTCGAACACCATCGTGCCGATCACGTCGGCGGGCAGCATGTCCGGCGTGAATTGGATGCGGGAGAAGTTGATGCGCAGGCATTCAGCGACGGTACGCACCGCGAGCGTCTTGGCGAGTCCCGGCACGCCCTCCAGCAGGACATGGCCACCGGTGAGCAAACCGACGAGCAGTCGTTCCACCATCGTTTCCTGGCCCACCACCCGTTTCGCGACTTCCTGGGTGATCGTGGCGACCAATGCCGCGTCGGTGGTCGGTTGCGCGCGCGGGCTCATTGCAGCGCCGCCTCGGCTGCCCGACGCACCGTGGGTTCCTTGTCGTGACTGTAGAGTTCGAGCAACGCCCGGGCCTCCGTGGTGTGGATGTGGCCGACCCCTTCGATTGCGGCCGCCCGCAGGTGTGGAGTGCGCCGCTTGAGAAACCCGCCGGGCTCCGCGTACTTGGCCAGCACATTGAGGGCCTCCGGCGCCCCCAACCGGCCCACAGCCGTCAGGATGCCCGCCAGTACCCCTTCGTCCTCCTCATGCTCCAACCGCCGGACCAGGACCTGCGTCGCCGTGGGGTCTCCGCCGACGCCGATCACCCGCGTGGCGGCCGCCCGAACCGGCGCGCTGGGATCGCGCAACGCCGCCACGGCCGGCCGCGCGATCTCCTTCCCACCAATCTCGGCCATCGCATACAGCGCGGCCTCGCGGACTGTGTCCGCCCCGTGTCGCAACAGACTCGCGAGCAGCGGGATCGCCTCCGGGCTGCCTGTCAATCCGATGAAGTGTGCGGCCGCCGCGGCGATTTTCTCGTCCGGATCGGCAAGCGCCGACTCGAGGGGCTCGACCGCACGGTCTGCCGCCACCCGGATCGCTGCACGGTATGGCTCGCGCAGCTCAGCCGGCGCGGCGAGATACGCCCGCAGCGTGGGTCCCATCGAGAGATCGGCGAGCGCTCCCACCGCCCCCACCAGGAACCCGCGTTCCGTCGGCGGAATGCGGGCCTCCCCCAACCGGGACACGAGCCGCTCGATCAACGCCGGCTCGGCGAGGGCCTGACCCACAGCGCCGAGCCGCTCCACCGTCTGGGCATCCTCGATGCGCGGCAGAGCCCGATCGAGCCCCGTGAGAATCTCAGCCACGAGCGCGATGTCTCGCAGCTCGAGCACCTCCGGAATGAGCGCGTGCAGCCGCTCCGCCGCGCCCCGCAGGCCTTCCGGGCTGTCGGCCGTGAGCAATGCGGCCACCAGCCGACGACACTCGACGTCTGGCGGAAGCGCATCCGCGCGGAACACCACCGTCGATCGGCGCGCGTCCGGCGAGCGCGCTCGCTGCCACTTTGGTGCCTCGGTCGCCGGCGCCATGCGGTCCGAGAGCGTCGGGTACACCTGCGCCGTCGACGGACGCCCCGTGTTCGGGCGGCGGTTCGTCAGGATCGTCACGCGTCCCAGCGCCGCGTCGTCTGTCGGGGTCGTCCCAGTCGCCACCCCGAATAGTGCCAAGAGGTGCTCGGTCGTGACACCAGGCTGCAGCTGAATGCCGCGCACCCCACGAGCGAACAAGAGTGACGCGAACTCGGATAGCTGCGTGTTGCGGGGCAGCAGGTGCTGTCCGTGCCAATGCATGCCGGTGGCCCCGACCTTCCACTCGATCGTGCCGAGTGCGGCGACGCCCGGTAAGTGGGTCTCCACGTGACGCATCGCCTCCTGCACCGCCGGGTGCGTCGGAGGGTACAGCCGCACGAGACGGAACCCGGTCCCCACCGTGGCGAGACAACGCTCCAGGGTTGATAGGTCTACCATGGCCCGCCTAGCGCTTGATCCGCTCTCCGCGATCCTCGAACCGGAACACCCAGGTGGCGAACGCCGCCGGGTCGATCGGGGCGTCCGGATCGATCGCGGTCCAGTCGACGTCGCTCCCCGACTCGGCGCGGCGGTCCGGCCGCTGCCGCTCCGCCGCTTGCCGCACCATCTCCCCGGCGCGCCGGATCCACTGCCCGAACTGCGCCGGCCGCAGGTCCACCCAGCCGCGCGGCGCCGCCGCCAGCGGATCACCCGCCGCCGGCGGCACGATCACGCCGCACCCCCGATACACGCGGCGACCGTCGGGGGTCACGATCGGTAGCCCGACCGATACAATGTGACTGCGCAGCGCCGCGTCCTGCCGGAGCAGTGCATGCGCCTGCTCGGCGAACGCAGTCGGATCTGCGCCGGCGAGCGCCCGGACGGTAGGCACGAGCAGCGCGCACAACCGCGCCTCGTACAGCATCTTGGCGAGCCGCGGCGGCCCGAGCATCTCGTACGCCACCGACCGCGTGTTGCGCTCGCGCTCCAGCGCGTCGAGCCGCTCCAGCGCGTGCGCCCGCAGGATTCCCGCGCGATAGGTGGGGCCGGCGGTGGCGCTGTCGAGCGCGGCGACGATATCACGTCCGGTCGGCCGCCCCTCGAGCTCGAATACCACGTAGTCGGCGATCTCCTCGGGCGTGATGAACTCCATCTGCCCCAGCGCCGTCACCGTGGCGAATTCGTCACGGGCGAACAGGCCGTTCTCGCCCGTGTTGATGTACACCCCCTCGACGACGCCGCCCAGCTCGCGCCACACCTTCGCCCCATCTCCGAACGCTTGGGCGAGCTCCACCGGCTCCGCGCAGTCCACGAGGGGGATTGGCTTCCCCTTGCGCCACACCGGTCCATACCCGATCTCGCGCCAGGCGATGGTGGCAGTCGGCTTGACTTCGATGGTCGCCGGCGCGCCGGGCGTGCGCCCCATCAGAAACAGCAGCAGTGACTGCGCCCCGGCCACCGCGGATTTCGTCATCAAGGTCCGGCTGGGGCGTTCCTCCGAATGCGTGTAGGGGATATTGAATCCCATCCCGCCCGTGCCGCTGGTGCCGATTTTCACGTACGCCTTGGCCCCGGCGCGGCGCAGCCCCTCGAACATCAGCTGCGTGTGCCGGATGAGCTGTGGCATCGTGAGCGTGAGCACATGGGCCTCGACGGCCGCGGCGTCCAGTGCGCCGGCGCGCGCCTGCGACAGCATGTCGCGCGCGCTCTGGAAGATATCCTGATAGGCGAACGCCGTGGCGGTGTTGATGCTGTCCACCACGGCGTCGGGTGCGCAGCGCGTCAGGATCTGATACAGCAGGCTCCGTTCGAGCACCTCGTCAGTGAGGTCGCCGAGCAGGTCATTCAGGACGAGCGCGCGGTGCGCCGGATCGGCGAGCATCGCGGCGCGTTCGAGTCGCGCGACCGGGGCCGGGAGGAACACGTTGCCCCAGTCGACCTCGATCGCACAGGCGCCGCGGAACGGCTCGAGCGCCCGCGCCGCCGCGCGCACCTCGTCCTCGAACAGGGCCACGAGCACCAGGCGCTGCGGCGCTTTCTCGAGCAGCCGCCGCGCCACGGCGTGCCCCACGAGCCCACTGCCCCCCAGCATCACGACCGTCGTGTTACGCAGCTCCATCCGGCTCCTCGATCGCCGCGATTTCGCGGCGGGTCAGTGGGCGGTGCCGCCCTTCGGCCAACGTGCCCAGTCGCACCGGGCCGTAGCTGGTGCGATGCAGCCATTCGACCTTGAGCCCCAGAGTTTCGGCGAGCCGCCTAACGATACGATTGCGCCCCTCGGCGAGCGTCAACTCCACTTCGACGCTCTTGCCGGTCGACCGCACGCGCGCGCGCGTCACCCGCACCGGCCGACCCTCGATCGGGATCGGCCGCGCCAGCGCGCGCTCGACCTCGGTCGCGGAGCGGCCGTGCACGCCCAGGCGGTAGGTGCGCGATACGGCGAAGCGCGGGTGCATCAGGCGGTGGGCGGCGATGCCGTCGGTCGTCAGGAGCAGCAGCCCGGAGGTCATCACGTCCAGCCGTCCAACGTACGTGAGCCCCGGCACCGGCGGGAGGAGGTCGTACACGGTGGGCCGACCGGCAGGATCGCCGCGGCTTACGACGTAGCCGAGCGGCTTGTTGAGGGCAAACCAGGTCGCCTTCGGCGCGGCGCGCACCGCCGCGCCGTCCACCGTGATGCGCTGGCGGTCCGGATCGACGCTCGACCCGATAGTAGCCACGGCGCCGTCGACCCGAACGCGACCGGCCCGGATCAGCTCCTCCGCCTTGCGCCGCGAGGTGACGCCCGCGCGCGCCAGAGCGCGCTGCAGGCGCATGGGGGTCATTCGGGCTCGGCCGGCGTCGGCGGCCGCAGAGCGACCGACAACTCGTCGAGCCGCGGCAAGTCGTCGAGGCTCCTGACCCCGAGAATCTCGAGAAACTGAGGCGTGGTGCCATACAGCAGCGGACGCCCCAACCCTTCGCCGCGACTCGTGACTTCGATCAGCCCGCGCTCCACCAGTTTGTCGATGACCGCACCGGAATCCACCCCGCGGATCTCGTCCACCTCGATCCGACCGACGGGCTGGCGGTAGGCGATGATCGCCAAGGTCTCGAGCGCCGCCGGGCTGAGCCGGCGCGGCCGCAACGCGAACTGCGCCCGCTCGATCGGCTCGGCGTACTCCGGTCGCGTCAGGAACTGCCACCCATCGGCGATCTCCGCCAACTCGACGCCGTGGTCGCCACCGGCGTATGCCGCGCGCAGCTCCTCGAGCGCAGCACGCGTGCCGAGCTCCCCCGCTTCGGCATCGAGCGTCGCCAGCTCGTCGAGCCCGAGCGGGCGCGACGCGGCGAACAGCGCCGCCTCAAGCAGCTTCGCGAGGGGTGTCACGGCGGATCATCATCGGGGCGAACGGCTCGGGCTGGGCGATCGTCAGGGCGCCGCGCTTGGCGAGCTCGAGTAGGGCGATGAACGCCGACAGCACCTCGACCACACCGGGCCGCGCCCCCACCACGTCGTGCCAGCCGAACTCATCCCGCGATGCGAGCAACGCCTCGATCCGGGCGGTGGCGCCTTCGACGTCGAGCGGCCGCGGGACGACGCGGTGCAGCGTCGGCTCGGGAATGAGCGCGATCACCCGCTCCGCCGCGGCGAGGAGATCGTTCAGCTCGATGGCGAGCGGCGCGGGCGGCAACTCGGGGAGCGGTGCCTCGAAGCCGCGCGCGAAGCGCTCCGCGCGCCCCGCCGTCGCCCGGGAGAGCCATTCCACCAGCTCGCGGACCTGCTGGTACTCGAGCAGCCGCCGCACCAGCTCGGATCGCGGGTCTTCCCATTCGTCGTCGCCCAGCCGGCGTGGCAGCAGCATCTGCGCCTTGATGCGCAGCAACCGCGCCGCCATCTCGAGGTAGTCGGCGGCCTGGTTCAGGCCCAACTCGTTGATCACCGCCAGGAACTGGTCCGCGATCCGCGCGATGGGCAGGTCGGTGATGTCGACCTCATCCTCGCGGATCAAATGGAGCAATAGGTCGAGCGGGCCCGAGAACTGCTCGAGCTCGACGACGAAACCGCCGCCGGCCGCCGTGTCCGCAGGAGCGCTGGGCGGCACGGCCGTCACAGCGTCACCCCGGGCAGGGCGAACCCCCGCACCAGTCCCGCGCCAAATTGCATCAGTTTCGCTGCCGGCCAGAGCAGGACCTGCACGACGCCAGGAAGGAAAAACGTCAACGCCATGATCGGGAGAAACCCGAATCTGGCGAACTGTCGGTAGCGCAAGCCCACGGCCGGTGGGAGCAGATGGTACAGGACGTGACTCCCGTCCAGCGGAGGGATCGGAATCAAGTTGAAAAACGCCAGGATCAGATTGATCAGCATGCCGAACCGGGCCATGTTCTGCAGAATCCCGAACGTCGCCGTCATCTGGGGCAGCGCCTGCGCGAGGAGTCCGAGGAGCGCGAACACCCCGGTAAACACCACGAACAACACCAGGTTGGTGGCGATCCCGGCAAGCGACACGATGATGTCGCCGCTCACATAGTTGCGGTACTTGCGGGGGTTCACCGGCACGGGCTTCGCGGCGCCGAACGTCCAACGCCCTCCAGAGGTCACCCAGAGCAGAATGGGCAGCAGCACCGTCATGAACGGATCGATGTGCTTCAGGGGATTCATCGTCAGCCGCCCGAGCATGTAGGCGGTGTCGTCGCCCTGGCGGTAGGCCGCTTCAGCATGGGCGTACTCGTGGGCCACCATCGAGAACAGGAGCACCGGGGCCCAGATGAGAAAATCGAACGAGATAGGGGGCTCTCGGGCGTCGAAGTCGGCGTAAAATAGCCACAGTTGAGAGCTCCGGTCAACGGCGTAGCGCCTTGACCCCTCTGAACTTACCGTCTATCTTGCGCGCCTCGAACGGGAGACCCGATAGTGCCGCGAATCAAGTCCGCCAAGAAAGCGATGCGCCAGGCGCGTCGCCACACCGTTGTCAACCGTGCCCAGCGATCGGCGTTGCGGACGGCGTTGAAACGAGTGCGCAGCGCCCCCAGCAAACAGGAAGCGACGGAGGCGTATGCCGCGGCGGTGCGGCTGCTCGATAGAGCAGCACGGAAGGGGTTGATTCACAAGAATAATGCGGCACGGAATAAGTCCCGGCTGGCGAAATACGTGAAGACAAAGGCGTAAGGAAGAAACGTTTCAGCCCACTACGACTTTCTCCCTACGTTTCACAATGCAGCGAGTTCCGCCCCACAACTCTCGCAATACCATTCCGTCGGCAGATTCATCGTACCACACTCGCGGCACTTGAGAGTCCGGACCGGTTCCGGCTCGTCATTGGCCGGTAGTGCCGCGGGCGCTGGCGCTGAGCGGCCAGCCGCGGGCTCGGAAGGTTGGAACTGTGCCCCGCTGCGCCGCGGCGCGGGCGCCGGCGTGGGACTCCCAATGCCGCGCTTTTCGTCTTCCGTGACGGATTTCAGGAAGGCCAGCTCGTCGATCATCGTGGGCTTGTCCGCTGCCTTCGGCTCTGGTTTCGGTTCCGGACGCGGCTGCGGCGGCGGCTGGGGCGCCGGAGCGGGCAGTGGCGGCGGTGGCCTGGGAGGTGACCCGACCCGCGGCATCGTCGACGTTTGCGGCGCCGGAGCGGGTGCGGGAGCTGGGGCCGGGGCGGCGGCAGGTTGTGGCGCAGGCAGGGCCGGAGGGGGCGGCGGCGGCGGGCGCAAGCGGACCAGGCGCTCGAGCTCCTCGAGCTGTGCGATGTCCTCTTCGATCGAACCGAGTTCCTCCCGTACCGAGACGAGCTCCGCCAAGGCTTCCTTGTGCACCTGGGTCCACTGTGACTCGTCGTATTCGCCAACTGCGTGGCGCAGCTCCGCCTCGGAGAGCCGCTCGGCAGCCGTGGTCTCCTTGATTTGGAGATCGCGGCGCAACTCCTTGCGTTGTGCCGCCATGAGCCGCGCGGCTTCGGCGTGGACCTTGAGCTCTTCGGTGACCGCGTTGAGCCGGGCCTCGTAGTCGGAGCGCACCCGGCTACGTACGGTGGACGGCGCGGCGCCACCTGCGGCGTCGATCCGCGCGATCCATGCCTCATACTGGCGCCGCTCCTCCAGCAAACGCTGAATGGCGGCAGTGCTCTTGGTTGGTGCTTTAGACATCCCGCTCCCGTTGCGAACGCACGCGCAGCGCTTCGAGCTGCACTACCGCGCCGGACCGACAAGGAAGATAAGCTCCAGCAGCACAAAGACGTAAACCCTGCGCCCGCCACCACGAACGCCCTGGCCGTTGGCGCATGCACATGGATGACCGCCCCAACATCGGGCCGGCGCCGCAGAACCCACGGGTGTAAGTCCAATTCACTGGTGGGGTTGCAGCCATGCGCCTTGCTAGGTCGTGGCGCGTCATCGTGGCTCCCGCCCTACTCGCTCGTACACGACTCGCCCGGCGACGAGCGTCACGGCGGCCCGCCCCACCAGCTCGCGCCCCGCGAACGGCGTGTTCCGGCTCTTGGACTGGAATTCTGCGGAATGCACGACCCAAGGCGCGGTGACGTCGAGCACGCAGACGTCCGCCACCGCCCCGAGTGCCAGCGTCCCGCCCGGCAGATGAAATACCTCCGCCGGAACCGCGCTCATCCGAGCGAGCAGCTGCGGCAGCGTGAGCACGCCCCCCTGCACCAGCGCGGTGTGCACCACGCCGAAGGCCGTCTCCAAACCGACGATTCCGAACGGCGCCTCATCGAACGCCGCCTCCTTCTCGTCGTACGCATGGGGCGCGTGATCGGAGGCAATGCAGTCGATCACACCTTGCTGCAACCCCTGGCCCAAGGCCGCAATGTCCGCCGGCTCGCGGAGCGGGGGGTTCATTTTGGCGTGGGTATCGTATTGTTCGCACGCGGCGTCGGTAAGCGTCAGGTGATGCGGTGTTACCTCCGCTGTCACGCGGATGCCGCGCTCCTTCGCCCGGCGGATCAGCTCCACCGACCCGCGCGTAGACATGTGACACAGGTGCACGTGCCCGCCCGTGTGCTCGGCGAGCAGAATGTCTCGCGCCACCATGATCTCTTCCGCGGCGGCGGGGATCCCCTTCAACCCGAGCCGGGTCGCGACTAGTCCTTCGTGCATGGCCCCGCCCGCGGCCAGCGTCGGCTCCTCACAATGGTCGGCGACGGGAATGTGGAATGTGCGCGCGTACTCGAGCGCGGTACGCATCAGGTGACCCGAGACGACGGGTTTGCCGTCGTCCGACACAGCGACCGCGCCGGCCCCCACCATCTCGCCGAACTCGGCGAGCCGCTCCCCCTTCTGGCCCACCGACACCGCCCCGATCGGATAGACGCGCGCCAACCCGGCACGGACCGATTGTCGGACGATGAATCCCACCGCGGCCTGGTTATCGGTCACCGGATCGGTGTTCGGCATCGCGCACACCGCGGTAAACCCGCCCGCCACGGCCGCCCGGGCGCCGCTGGCGACCGTCTCCTCATCTTCGTTGCCCGGCTCGCGCAGATGCACGTGCACATCCACGAGTCCCGGGGCGACGACGAGGCCCCGCACATCCCGGATCTCCGCGTCATCGGGTGCGCCCAGCCCCGGGCCGATACCCGCGATCTTTCCGTCGACCACCAGGACGTCCGCCGTCTGATCGAGCCCGCGGCTCGGGTCGATCACGCGCCCGTTGCGCAACAGCATCGGACGCGTCATTCGCCGCCGCCGCCTTTCGCAGCATCGGCGAGCTCGGGCCGTCCGCCGGCCAGGAGATACAGCACCGCCATCCGCACGGCCACACCGTTGGTCACCTGATCGAGGATCACGCTGTGGGGGCCGTCGGCGACGCGCGAATCGATCTCCACGCCGCGGTTCATCGGCCCGGGGTGCATGATGAGAAGCGGCCGCCCAGCCTTCGCGAGACGCTCCACCGTGACGCCGAAGACGCGATAGTACTCGCGCAACGACGGGATAAAGCCCGTTTCCATGCGCTCGAGCTGGAGGCGCAGCACGTTGAGCACGTCGGCCCATTCGATCGCCTCCTCGATTCGCGCGAATACCGTGACGCCAAGGTCCTCGATGCCACGCGGCAGCAGGGTCCGCGGGCCGCACACGCCGACTTGCGCGCCGAGCTTGGTGAGTCCCCAGAGGTTCGAGCGGGCGACGCGCGAGTGGAGGATATCGCCCACCAGGCAGACCTTCACGCCGTCGATGGTCCCGAGCTTGTCGCGGATCGTCAGCATGTCGAGCAACCCCTGCGTCGGATGCTCGTGCTTGCCATCGCCGGCGTTGATGACGTTGGAGCGGATGCGTTCGCCCAAGAACCGCGCGGCGCCCGACGCACCATGGCGGATCACCACCATGTCGATCCGCATCGCTTCGAGATTCTTGGCGGTATCGACGAGCGTCTCGCCCTTCGACACGGATGAGCCCGTTGCGGCGACGTTCACCGTGTCCGCCGAGAGGCGCTTTTCGGCGAACTCGAAGGAAATGCGGGTCCGGGTGGAGGCTTCAAAGAAGAGATTGACGATCGTCTTGCCCCGCAGCGCGGGGACCTTCTTGATCGGCCGCTCCGACACCTCCTTGAACGGCTCGGCGGTGTCGAGGATCAGCCGGATCTGGTCAGCGGTGAGATACTCCAGTCCGACCAGATCCTTGCCCAGCGCCGAGGTCATGTGCTCGTCACCACGTTTACTTCATCTTTCCCATCCTGTTCCTCGATCAATACGTCCACGCGCTCACCGGGACCGACCTTGGCCACTTTCCCCGTGACGTCGGCCTGGATCGGGAGCTCGCGGCCGCCGCGGTCCACCAGGACGCACAGCGAGATGCGTTTGGGACGCCCGAAGTCGGCCAGCTCGTCGAGCGCCGCGCGCACGGTGCGGCCGGTGTATAGCACGTCATCCACGATGACAACGTGCTTGTCGGTGAGGTCGCCCGGCAGACGAGTCTCTCCGATCACCGGCCTCGGCCCGACGACCTCCAGGTCATCGCGGTAGAGTGTGATGTCGAGCGCGCCCCGCGGCACAGTGACACCCTCCTCCCGTTCGATCAACCGGGCCAGTCGCTCGGCGAGCTCCACGCCACGGCGCTGGATCCCGACCAGCACCAGATCCGTGGTGCCATGCGCCAGCTCGAGGATCTCCACTGCCATACGCTGAAGCGCCCGCGCGAGCGCGCGGGCGTCGAGGAGGGTCGTACTCTTGGTGGCCCGGGCCATTCCGGGGGTGAAGCTAACTAGCGATACACCGGGGTCAACGGCGGCTTGCCCGCGAGCACCGCCTGGACGTTCGCCACCGCGAGCGCGGCCATCGCTCGCCGGGTGTCCCGCGTGGCGCTGCCGATGTGCGGCAGGAGCACCGTGCGGGGTGCGGCCAGCAGGCGCGGCTGAATCGACGGCTCTTCGGCGTACACGTCGAGACCGGCCGCGCCGAGCCGTCCCGCCTCGAGGGCCGCGGCGAGTGCATCCTCCTGCACCAGGTCGCCGCGCGAAGTGTTCACGAGGATCGCTCCCGGCTTCATCCGGCCGAGGTTTTCGGCGTTGACCACACCCCGCAGCTCCGGCACGGCCGGGACATGCAGCGAGAGCACGTCCGCATCGCCAAACAGCCTGCGCAGTTCCACTCGCACCGCACCGGTTTCCGCCTCGAATTCCGGTTTGGGGGTGCGCGTCGTGTAGCGGATCGTCATCCCGAACGCCAGAGCGCGTCGCCCCACCGCCTGGCCAATCCGTCCCGCGCCGAGCAGCCCCAGAGTGCTCCCCCGCAGCTCGAGCCCCAGGAGCTGCTCGGGGTGCCAGCCGGTCCAGTGGCCGCTTCTGACCAATTCCACCCCCGCCAGCAGCCGTCGCGCGCAGGCGAGAATCAGCGCCCAGGTGAGATCCGCGGTGGCGTCGGTGAGCACGTCAGGCGTATTGGTGACCATGACCCTCCGGAGCTCGGCCGCGACGAGGTCGACGTTGTTGTAGCCCACGGCGACGTTGGCGACGATCGTGAGTTGCGGCAGGCTTTTCAGCTCAGTGCCACCAACCCAGCGCGACAGCAACGGCACCAGCGCGATCCAGTCGCCCTTCGGCGTCGCTTCATCGGCGGCGATCCAGGTGACGTCGAGCCCCTCGAGCTGGGTGGCATCGAGGAGATTCCGCAGCTCCGCGGCGATGAGGACTGGGTGGCCCACGGCGGGACTCCGCTAGTCTCCGCTCCGCAACTTCCCTCGATCCACTTTCCCGAGGTGCGTTCTCGGCAACACGTCCAGGAACACGATCTCCCGCGGCGCCTTGTACGCCTCGAGCCGATCCCGGACAAATTCTTTGAGCTCTTCCGATAGCCCGGTGCGCCGCTCCGTGGCGACCACAAAGGCGTGCGGCTTGGTGAGCCCGCCGTCCCCCACCACGCCTACCACCGCCACCTCACGCACGACGGGGTGCTGCAACAGGCACCCTTCGACCTCCTGCGGCGACAGCCACTTCCCCGCCACCTTGAGCATGTCGTCGGCTCGGCCGTGGTAGGTAATGAAGCCGTCCCGGTCGCGCGAAATCAGGTCGCTCGACGCGTACCACTCGCCACGAAACGCCGCCTTCGTCTTCTCCATTTGCTGCCAGTATCCGATCGCGCGGGAATTGCCGCGCACCCACAGCATCCCGACCTCGCCATCGGCGACCGGAAGGCCGGCCTCGTCGCATGCCCGAACCTCGAACCCGGGGACCACCTGTCCCAGCGTCCCGGGGCGTACCGCGCCGAGGCGATTGGTCACGAAGATGTGCCACATTTCCGCGGTGCCCAGGCCGTCGAGCAGCTCCACGCCGAAACAACGCTTCCACCGATCGTACAGCTCCACCGGCAGCGCTTCGCCCGCCGAGGTGGCAAAACGCAGTGACGAGAGATCCTGCTGTTCGGCCGCGGCATGCGAGACCATGTGGTTGACCATCGTCGGCACATTGACGAGGATGGTCGGACGGAAACGATGGATCTTCTCGAACAACACCTCGGCCGTACACCGCTCCGGGAACAGCACCGCCGTGGCACCGACCGCAAACGGAAAGAACAGATTCGCTCCGGTCGCGTACCCAAAAAACAACTTAGGAACTGACAGCGTCACGTCCGTCTCGCGATAGCCCAACGCGTCCTTGGCGTAGCACTCGGTGGTGTTGGCGAACGACGTATGGGTCTGCACCACGGCCTTGGGCTGGCCCGTGGTGCCGCCGGAGAAGAGCCACATCGCGGCATCGTCCCGGTGACTCGGGAAAGCGTCGAGCGTGTCGGAGAAGCGCGCAAGACGCGCCACCGTGGCGGGGTCGTCCACGATCAGCACATCCCGGAGCGTCGGCGCGCTCGCGGCAGTGCCCTGGAACAGGTCAGCCGTCTCCCGACTCGTCACCGCGACGCGGGCTCGCGTATACGTGTAGAAGTACTCGATCGCAGGCTTCGCGAGCTGCGGGTTGACCATTACCACCACCGCGCCAATCTTCAAGGTGCCAAACAGCGCGGCGACGAAGTCTGGACCGTCGGGGAGGGCGAGCAGCACACGCTGCTCCGGCTCCACCCCGGCCTCCAGCAGGAGGTGGCCGAAGCGGTTCGCCCGCGCCTGAACCTCCGCATATGAGAGCGTACCCTGATCCGTGACGAGCGCCGTTCGCCGCCCCCGCCCCTCGCGCACCCGCGCGTCAAGAAAGTACTCGGCGATGTTGAACCGTTCCGGCGGCTCGAACGTCATGGGAAGATGATGCCCTCCGGAGCGCCTCGAGGTCAACCAGCACCGCCCGCTCCCGACTCCACGCAATGCCAGTCCACGAGCTCGCGCAGCTGACCTGGCAGGAGGTCGGTGGGGTGGATCGCGAGCGGGGTGTCGCGGTTCTGCCGATCGGTGCGCTCGAGGCGCACGGCCCGCACCTGCCGATCGCGACCGATGTGATCATCGCGGAAGCGATGGCGCGCGCCGGCGCCGACCGGCTGGCCCGGCGCGGGATGGACGTGCTGCTGCTGCCGACGCTGGCGTACACGGCGGCGCCGTTTGCCGCCGACTTCCCGGGCACGCTCTCACTCGACCCCACCGCCGTCACGCTGGCGATCACCGGCGTCGCCGAAAGCCTGACGCGCCACGACTTCGACCTGCTGGCCATCGCCAATGCGCACTTCGATCCCGCCCACCTCGGCGCCATCCGCGGCGGTGTAGAGCAGGCGCGCCAAGCCGGGCGAGTGCGGGTCGTGTTCCCCGACGTCACGCAACCTCCCTGGGCGACCAGGCTCACCGCGGAGTTCAAGAGCGGCGCCTGCCACGCGGGTCGCTACGAAACATCCATCGTGATGGCGGCCCGGCCGGAGCTGGTACGCGAAGCGGTGCAACGGCAGCTGCCGCCCAACGCCCGCTCCCTTTCCGCCGCGATTGCCGCCGGCCAGAAGAGCTTCGTCGAAGCCGGCGGTCCCCGCGCGTATTTCGGGTACCCTGCCGAGGCGACGGCCGACGAGGGCAACAACACCATCGGGGTGCTGGGCGCGATCCTCGAGGAGGCCGTGATGATCGAGCTGGCGCGGAGCGCCGGATGACGCTCGCAGGCCGCAGCGCAGTGATCACGGGAGGTGGCCGCGGCATCGGAGCCGCCGTCGCGCGGGCGCTCGCGGAAGCGGGAGCGCGGGTGCTCGTGGCGGCGCGGCATCCCGCGGAGGTCGAGACGGTCGCGGCCGGGCTGCGGGGCGCCGGAGGGGAGGCGTTCGCAACACACTGCGACGTCACCGACCCGACCAGTGTCACGGATCTTGCCCGCACCGCCCGCGACCAGCTCGGTGCAGTCGACATTCTCGTCAATAACGCGGGGACGGCCTCCGCTGCGCCCGTCCTCAAGATCACCCTCGACGAATGGCATCGCCTGTTCGCCGTCAACGCGACCGGAACGCTCCTCGTCACCCAAGCGTTTCTCCCGGCAATGCTGGAGCGATCCTGGGGACGTATCGTGAATGTCGCGTCGATCGCTGGCCTCACCGGCGCGAGACTCATCGCAGCGTACACCGCCGTGAAGCACGCCGTGGTCGGATTCACGCGCGCGGTTGCCGCGGAGGTCTCCGGGTCCGGCGTCACGGTGAACGCGGTCTGTCCGGGGTACGTGGACACGCCGTTGACCGACGACACGCTCGCGCGCATCGCCGAGCGGACCAAGCGGACGCGAGCGGAGGCGCTGCAAACGCTGCTCGTGCACTCCGGTCAGCCCCGTCTCGTGACGGCCGACGAGGTCGCGGTCACCGTGCTGCGTCTGTGCGGGGACGCGGCGGCGACCATCACCGGACAGGCGATCGTCCTCGACGCGGGAGCGCTCCGAGCATGAGCTTCGAGGTCATCAATCCCGATGCGTGGGGCCGCCCGAGCGGCTGGAATCACGGAATGCTGGGCCCGACCAACGGGCGAGTACTGTTTGTCGCCGGCCAGACAGCGGCTGATGCCTCTGGCGCGGTTGCGCCCGCCCCGTTCCCCGAGCAATGGGATCGGGCGCTGGCGCGCGTGATCGCTGTGGTACGGGCCGCGGGCGGCGCCCCAGAGGACGTCGGTCGCCTCACCGTGTACGTGACGGACCGCGCCGCCTACCTCGCCAGCCTCCAGGCGCTGGGCGAGATTCACCGGCGCCACCTCGGACGTCATTACCCCGCGATGGCCCTGGTGGAGGTGCGAGGGTTAGTGGACCCGAATGCGCTGGTCGAGATGGAAGCCACGGCGGTGCTGCCGTGAGGCGAGGAGATCTCGGATGCCGCTAGCTCCGACGTCGTTTCTCTACGCGCACGACGCGGCTACCGCAGTGGCCACGCTGACGCTCAACCGCCCCGAGCGACTCAATGCCCTGACCTTCCAGGTGTACGAGGATCTGCGCGATACCTTTCGGGCGCTTGATTCGGCGGACGGAGTGCGGGCGGTCGTGATCACCGGCGCGGGGCGCGCGTTCTGTTCCGGTGGGGACGTCGAGGACATCATCGGTCGGCTGTTCGAGCGCGACGCGCACGGACTCCTGGCGTTCACTCGTCTCACCTGTGACCTGATCCTCTCGATCCGCCAATGTCGGCGGCCGGTGGTCGCCGCCTTGAACGGGACCGTGGCGGGCGCGGGCGCGGTGATCGCCGCCGCGTGCGATTTCCGGGTCGCGGCGGAGTCGGCCAAGATCGCCTTCCTGTTTACCCGGGTGGGACTGTCGGGCGCCGACATGGGCGCGGCCTGGCTGTTGCCCCGTCTCGTGGGGCTGAGTCAGGCGACCGAGCTGTTGATGACGGGCGACTTCATCGACGCAAAGCGCGCCCATGCCATCGGGCTATACCATCGCGTGGTCTCGCAAGACCAGGTGCTCGTCGAAGCGCGCATGCTCGCCGAACGTCTGGCACGTGGGCCGTCGATCGCGCTGGGCGTCACCAAGGATGCGTTGAACCGCGAAGCGTCCATGGACCTCGCCGCCGCCCTGGAGCTCGAGGCGCAGGTGCAGGCCGAGCTGATGCGGCAGCCGAATTTTCGGGAGTCCTACGAGGCATTCAAGGCCAAGCGGGAGCCGCGATTCACCTGATGCCCGACTTCGGCGCCGTCCGCGCATTCCTCGAGCCTCACCACACGGAGATCGGTCACCGCGTCGGCGACTTCGTCACGCGCGAGATCGCCCCGCTGCCCGTCCCGGTAGACGACGACGACGCCCGGGCTCAGGC
The DNA here is from genome assembly GCA_964596925.1 of uncultured Gemmatimonadaceae bacterium. GTDB lineage: Bacteria > Gemmatimonadota > Gemmatimonadetes > Gemmatimonadales > GWC2-71-9 > DASTHG01. Next base: position 115,002 of record CAZQWQ010000073.1, read on the forward strand.
CCGCGACATCCTCGGTCGACTGGGTCGTGCCGGATGGTACGCCCCGATCGCCGAGCAGCACATGCGCGACTGCTGCCTCATCCGGGAGACTCTGGCCGCCGCCTCACCCCTCGCGGATGCGGTCTTCGCGCTGCAGGCCCTGGGCGCGATGCCGATCCTGCTTGCGGGAAGCGACGAGGTGAAGCGCCGCTGGATGCCCGCTGTCCTCGCAGGGCGCGCGATGGCGTCATTCGCCATGACCGAGGCAGAAGCAGGATCCGACGTCGCGGCGATCGCCACCACCGCGCGAGCGGACGGCGCGGACTACGTTCTGAACGGCGCCAAGACTTTCATCTCGAACGCCGGACTCGCCGACTTCTATACGGTCTTCGCTTCGACCGACCGCGCCCGAGGCAACAAGGGGCTCACTTGCTTCCTCGTCCCCGCCGATACGCCGGGATGCCGCTTCGTGCGCCCCCTCATGCTCTCGGCGCCACACCCGCTCGGCGACATCGCGTTCGAGGAGTGCCGCGTTCCCGCTGCCAACCGACTCGGCGCCGATGGCGCCGGGTTCAAGCTCGGCCTGGCCACGCTCGATCGCCTGCGCCCCACCGTCGGCGCCGCCGCGTGCGGGATGGCCCAGCGGGCGCTGTCGGAGGCGCTGCACCACGCCGCGGCCCGGCGGCAGTTCGGCCGACCGTTGGCCGAGTTCCAGCTCGTCCAGGAAAAACTGGCGCGCATGGCGACGGACCTGACCGCGGCTCGCTTGCTCGTGTACCGCGCCGCCTGGGAAACGGACCAAGGGGCCGAGCGCGTGACGATGGAGGCCGCCATGGCCAAGGCGTTCGCGACCGAAGCCGCGCAGCGCATCGTCGACGATGCGGTGCAAATCCTGGGCGGACGCGGGGTGTTGGCCGACCATCCGGTGGACCGCTTGTATCGCTCCGTGCGCGCGCTCCGCATCTACGAAGGGACGACCGAAATCCAGCATCTCGTGATCGCCGGACAGCTCCTCAAATGAGGATCGTCTCGATCGGCGGCGGGCCCGCGGGACTGTACTTCGCCATCCTGATGAAAAAGGCCGACCCCGTGCACGATATCCTGGTGCTCGAGCGCAACCGCCTCGACGACACCTTCGGATTCGGCGTCGTCTTTTCGGAAGCGACGCAGGAAAACCTCCAACAAGCCGACCCCGAGACGTTCGACGCGATGGCGCGACAATCCGCGCGCTGGGATGACATCGACATCCACTATCAGGACGGCGTGATCAGCTCGACCGGTCACGGGTTCTCGGGACTCTCCCGCCGCGCGATGCTCGAGATCCTGGCCACCAGGGCGCAGGCGTTGGGCGTTGCCATCGAGATCGGGACCGACGTCCAGGACCTGACCCCCTATCTCGACGCCAATCTGGTGCTCGCCGCGGATGGCGCGAACAGTATCGTGCGGGAGCGGTTCGCCGAACACTTCCGGCCCAGCATCGATTGGCGGCCCAACCGCTTCGTCTGGCTCGGCACCACCCGTCCGTTTCCGGCGTTCACCTTCTATTTCAAGGAAGACCGCCATGGGTGGTGGCGGGTGCACGCCTACCAGTACGAGCGGGGACAATCGACCTTCATCGTCGAGGCGCGAGAAGAGGCGTGGCGGGCGGCCTGTCTCGACCGGGCGACCGAAGAGGAGACGATCGCGTTTTGCGAGGACCTGTTCGCCGACGAACTCGAGGGTCATCGCCTGGAGCAGAACCGCTCGGTCTGGCGCAGCTTCGGCACGGTGAGGAACGAGCGCTGGCACCACCGCAACGTCGTGCTGCTGGGCGACGCGGCTCATACGGCGCACTTCTCCGTCGGCTCGGGCACGAAGCTCGCGATGGAAGACGCGATCGTCCTGGCCCGCGCGATCAGCCAGCACCCCGATCTCCCGGAGGCCCTGGTCGCCTACGAAGCCGAGCGACGTCCCGCGGTGGAAAGCCTGCAACGCGCCGCCCAGGTGAGTCTCGAGTATTTCGAGAACACCGAGCGGTACATGGAGCTCGAGCCGGTGCAGTTCGCCTTCAACCTGCTCACCCGCAGCCTGCGCATTACGCACGACAACCTGAAAGTGCGCGATCCACGCTTCGTGGCCGGGGTGGATCGCTGGTTTGCCGGCCAGGCCGCCATCCAGGCGAAGGTGGCGGTTCCGCTCGACCCTCCACCACCTCCGCTGTTCACCCCGTTCCGGCTTCGGGAGCTGCTGCTCGAAAACCGCGCGGTCGTGTCCCCCATGTGCCAGTATTCGGCTGAGGACGGCACCCCCAACGACTGGCACCTCGTGCATCTGGGCACGCGCGCGATCGGCGGCGCAGGACTCGTGTTCACCGAGATGACCGACGTGACGCGCGAGGGTCGCATCTCCCCGGGCTGCACGGGGATGTATAAGCCAGAACACGTGACGGCGTGGAAGCGCATCGTCGACTTCGTACACACCCACAGCCGCGCCCGCATCGGGATTCAGCTGGGCCACGCGGGACGCAAGGGGTCGACCCAGTTTCTTTGGGAGGCCGACAACCAGCCCCTCCCTGCCGGCAACTGGCCCATCATGGCCGCGTCCCCCATCCCCTACTATCCGCACAGTCAGATTCCCAAGGAGATGGATCGTCAGGACATGGCCGAGGTGCGCGACGCACACGCTCGCGCCGCGCGCATGGCGGAGGAAGCCGGGTTCGACATCCTGGAGCTGCACTTCGCGCACGGGTATCTGCTGGCCGGTTTCATCTCGCCGCTCACCAATCAACGGCGGGACGAGTACAGCGGGGCCCTGGCGAACCGGATGCGGTTCCCGCTCGAGGTCTTCGACGCCGTCCGCGCCGCCTGGCCCGCCGCGAAACCGATTTCGGTGCGCATCTCAGCAGTGGACTGGGCGCCTGGCGGCCTGGAGTCGTCGGACGCGGTCGAGGTCGCCCGCGCTCTGCAGGCGCACGGGTGCGACATTCTCGACGTGTCGGCAGGTCAGACGGTGGCGGACCAGCGCCCCGTGTACGGACGGCTGTTTCAGACCCCATTCGCCGACCGCATCCGTCACGAGGCCGGGATGCCCGTGATGACGGTGGGCAATATCTCGAGCTACACCGACGTGAACACGATCCTCGCGGCCGGCCGCGCCGATCTCTGCGTCCTGGCGCGCGCGCACCTGTGGGATCCTTACTGGACCCGCCACGCCGCTCGCGAGCTGGGCTGGCCCGTACACTGGCCCGACCAGTACGAGACCCTCGACGCCTACAAACCGCGTTTCTAAGGACCGACGATGCCCGTGACGTACGCGAGCTATCTGCAACTGGACGAGCTGCTGGCCCTCCAGCACCCGCGCGAGGGGCCGCTCGAGCACGACGAGACCTTGTTCGTCATCATCCACCAGGTCTACGAGCTGTGGTTCAAGGAGATGTTGCACGAGCTCGACTACCTGATCCAGCTCCTTCGGGCCGACGACTCCCCGCGGGCGCTGCACACCCTCAAACGGGTGCTCACGATCCTGAAGGTGCTCGTGGCGCAGATCGATATCCTCGAAACGATGACGCCGCTCGGCTTTCTCTCCTTCCGGGACCGGCTCGAGGCCGGGAGCGGATTTCATTCGTTCCAGTTCCGCGAGCTCGAATTCGTGCTCGGCGTGAAAAACCCGGCCGCCCTCGAGCGGTACGCCGCTGGCACCGCGCACCGGCGCCGAGTCGAGATTCGGTATGCGGCGCCGACGCTGTGGGATGCGTTCCTCCAGTTTCTCGCCCGCCATGGGTTCGCCGTTCCCGAAGCGCTGCTGGCGCGCGATGTCACGACGCGAGTCGAGCCGAATGCTGAGCTGCAGGGCGTGTTGATTCAGGTCTATCGCACCAATCCCGATGTGTCACAGGTGTGCGAGCGACTGGTGGACTTGGACGAAGGGTTCATGGAGTGGCGCTACCGGCACCTGAAGATGGTGCAGCGGACCATCGGCACGCGGCGCGGCACCGGAGGATCGGCAGGCGCCGAATACCTGACCACGACGCTCAACCAGCCCGCGTTCCCCGATCTGTGGGCGATTCGCACCGAGTTGTAACGTGGCAGTGACGGCGGCGACGCTGCACGCGACCCCCAACGCGCTGGCGCCGTTCTATCGCCGGTTCCGCGTGGCGGATCGGCTGTTGCTGACCGGCCATTCGCACCAGGCGTGGCCAGATGTGGCGTTCGATGCGCAGCAACGCGCCTGGTTCGACGCCGCGGAAAAGTTGGACGACAAGTGGGAGTGGGCGTTCAAGCAGGCCGAGCGCGTGCGCCACGGATTTGCCCGGCTGCTCGACGACCCCAACGGGGCAATCGCGCTCGGCACAAACACGCACGAGATGGTGATACGGTTTCTGTCCGCTCTCCCACTGAAGCGGCGATCCCGGCTCGTCACCACCGACGGCGAGTTTCACACGATTCGCCGACAGCTCGACCGCCTGGTGGAGGAAGGCGTTGAGGTGGTGAAGGTGCCTGCCGATCCGGCGACCGCGATCGCCGAGCGGCTCGTCGCGGCGGTCAACGATCGAACCTCCGCGGTACTCGTTTCGTCAGTGCTGTACGGTAACGCCCACATCGTGCCGGGCCTCGGACAGGTCCTTGAATCCTGCCGCCGCGTTGGAACCGAGCTGCTGGTCGACGCCTACCACGCACTCAACGTCGTGCCATTCTCGCTGCGTGAGCAGCGCCTGGACGGGGCCTTCGTCGTAGGCGGTGGATACAAGTACTGCCAGCTCGGCGAGGGCAACGCGTTTCTCCGCTTCCCGAGCGATTGTTCGCTGCGGCCGGTTGTTACCGGCTGGTTCAGCGAGTTTGCGGAGTTGGCGGAGTCGTCGGAAGGTGGGAGCGTCCGCTACGGCGCTGGGCCCGCGCGCTTCGCCGGAGCCACCTACGATCCCGCCAGCCACTACCGCGCTTCGGCAGTGTTCGACTTCTTCGATGAGGCAGGCCTCACACCGGCACTGTTGCGTGAGGTGAGCCAGCACCAGGTAGGATTGTTGGCACAGCTGTTCGATGACCTGGGGCTGGACCCGAAGGTCATCGATCGAGATCGGTCAGTTGCGTTGGACCGGGTTGGCGGATTTCTGGCGTTGCGGACGCCGCGCGCGGCCGAGCTGTGCACCCAGTTGCGGGAAAAACGCGTGTTGACGGACTGTCGGGGAGACACGCTACGACTCGGCCCGGCCCCGTACTTGTCGGACGAGCAGCTGCGCGAGACCATGCATTCCCTTGGTGACGTCGCACGTTCGCCCGCCCGCCGGAGCGGGGCCCGTTGAATGGGGTGCGGCGGTCCGCTACTTTCCGTCGCCGGGACAGGTGGCCGAGCGGCTGAAGGCACTCGCCTGGAGAGCGTGTAAACGGGTAACCGTTTCGTGGGTTCGAATCCCACCCTGTCCGTGGATAGGCTAGAGGCCTAGACGCCTAGACGTCTAGGCGTCTAGGCGTCTAGAAGTTTGGACAGGTGTCCGAGTGGTTGAAGGAGCCGGTCTCGAAAACCGGTGTGCCCGTAAGGGTACCGTGGGTTCGAATCCCACCCTGTCCGTCCGGTCGCCAGACCGTTGCGACGCCACCGTGCACGAAACCGAATCGTGTGACGTGGCGTCAGGCATTCTCAGGCGTGGATCCTTTCGCCTGCACCGACGGTATCCGAGCGTTCAGCAATAGGAGGTGACCCATGGACAACTTGCCCACCAAGACCCCTGTGGAGCCGACCGAGGTCGACGTCATTCCAACCTGGCGAGACCTGGGAGACCGGTTCCGCGACGTAATGAAGGACATCGGGGCGGAGATCAGCACCACCTGGAAAAAGGAAGGCAAGGAGCTGGAAAGCGAGATGCAGTCGAGGCTCTTGCCTTCGCTCAAGCGCGCGAGAATCGAGATCGACCGGTTGATCACAAAACTGGAAGAGTACGTGGCCAAGCGGAAACAATAGTCGCCCTCAAGGCCGCTGCGGCGCTTCGTCCGGTTTCAGAGCGGCTTAAACGCCGCCGTGAAGTGCCGCAGCCACGGCGCCTGCTGCACGATGCGATACCCTCGCAGGTCCGCCTTCCGCCTCGCGACCTCGGCAATCACCTCGCCTACATAGTCCACGTGGCTCTGCGTGTAGGTGCGCCGAGGAATCGCCAATCGCACCAGCTCCATGGCCGCCGGCGTCTCGCTGCCGTCCGGGTTCGGTTTTCCGAACATCACGGACCCGATTTCGACACCGCGCACCCCCCCGATGCGATACAGGGCCACGGCCAATGACTGAGCCGGGTACTGCGACGGTGGGATATGCGGTAGCAGCCCGGTTGCATCGAGATACACCGCGTGCCCTCCAGGAGGCTGCACCACGGGGACGCCGGCCGCCACCGCCTTCTCGGCGAGATAGGCGGTGGAGCGCACCCGGTAGGTCAGGTAATCTTCGTCCAGCACCTCTTCGAGCCCAGTCGCCACCGCTTCCAGGTCGTAGCCAGCCATACCCCCGTAGGTCGGGAACCCCTCTGTCAGAATCAGGAGGTTTCGGCACTGCGCGGCGATCTCCGGGTCGTTCAGCGCCAGGAAGCCGCCGATATTGGCCAGCCCATCCTTCTTGGCCGACATCGTGCAACCGTCGGCAAGGCGAAACATCTCCTGCGCGATCCGCCTGGCCGACCAGTCGGCGTATTCGGGTTCCCGCAGCTTGATGAAGTAGGCGTTTTCGGCGAAGCGGCAAGCGTCCAGGTACAGGGGGAGGGCGGCGCGGTCGCACACTGCACGCACCGCCTTCAGGTTGGCGAGCGACACCGGCTGACCGCCGCCAGAGTTGTTGGTGACCGTCACCATGACGAGCGGGATGCGATCCCGACCCACCGCGTGGATCGTCGCCTCCAGGGCCTCCACATCCATGTTGCCCTTGAACGGATGTCGCGCCGAGGGGACCCGCCCCTCAGGAATGACGAGATCGCGGGCCTCCGCCCCGCAATACTCGATATTGGCCCGTGTCGTGTCGAAATGCGTGTTGTTGGGAACGACATGCCCTGGCTGGACAATTGTCGAGAACAGGATTCGTTCTGCCGCCCGCCCCTGATGCGTTGGAATCACCTCTTGCAAGCCGGTGATCCCCTGCACCACCTCCTGGAACCGATAAAAGCTCCGGCTCCCGGCGTAGGATTCGTCCGCGTCCATCATGGCCGCCCATTGCCTCGAGGACATCGCCCCGGTACCCGAATCGGTCAGGAGATCGATCAGCACGTCGTCGCCGTGGAGCCCGAAGAGGTTGTACCCGGCACGCTCGAGTGCCGCTCGCCGCTCCGGCTCGGCAATGTGCTTGATGGCCTGGGTCGAGTGAATCCGAAACGGCTCGATGATGGTCTTGAACGGCATCGGCGCCTCAGGTGGGCGTGGCCCGCTCAAGCTAGCGGCGGTCTTTGAAGAAACTCTGAAGCAGCTGCCCGCACGCCTCCTCCTCGACGCCGCCACGCACCTCCGCCCGGTGATTCAACAAGGGGTGACGCAACACGTCGGCGACCGATCCCGCCATGCCGGCCTTGGGGTCGTACGCCCCGAATATGACCCGCTCCACTTTGGCCAGCACGATAGCGCCGGCGCACTGGGCGCACGGCTCGAGCGTGACGTAGAGAGTGCTGTCGGCCAGCCGATCGGTCCCGAGCGTGTGGAGGGCACGCTGGATGGCGAGCAGCTCGGCGTGAGCGGTCGGGTCGTGGCGGCGTTCGGTCTCGTTGTGCCCTTCGGCCACCACAACCCCGTCACGAACCACGACGGCCCCAACGGGGATTTCCCCCATGGAGGCCGCTTCGCGCGCCTGCCTCAGCGCCGCGTCGATGCCGATCCGATCGGCCTGAGTGACGGGGACCGAGCCCCTGACCTCAGACACGCACCGGCTCGCGCACACCGAGCGCCGGAACCCGCTGGAAAGTGAGCGTCGTCCCGTCCTTTGCCCGGTCCACCTGGATCCGGTCTCCATCGCTGTACTTACCCTCGAGCACCGCCATTGCGAGCGGGTTTTGAAGCAACCGCTGGATAGCCCGTTTTAACGGCCGGGCGCCGTACACCGGGTCGTAGCCCTCGGCCGCAATGAGCGTCTTCGCGGCGGGCATCACCTCGAGGGTGAGCTTCCGATCGGCAACCAGTTTCTCCACTCGCGCCACCTGCAGCTCCACGATCCTGCCGATGTCCTCCTGGCTCAGCGGACGGAAAATGATCACGTCGTCCACTCGGTTCAGGAACTCGGGCTTGAAGCCCTGACGGAGCAATTCCAGGACCTTGGTTTCGACCTGCTCCCAGTTGCTCGTGCCATGCTCCAGGATGTAGGACGAGCCGAGGTTCGATGTCATGATCAGGACGGTGTTTCGGAAATCCACCGTGCGGCCTTGGGAATCCGTGAGCCGCCCATCGTCCAGGATCTGGAGCAGCACGTTGAACACGTCCGGGTGGGCCTTTTCGATCTCGTCGAACAGCACCACGGCGTAGGGCCGGCGCCGGACCGCTTCGGTGAGCTGGCCACCTTCCTCGTAGCCGACGTACCCCGGCGGCGCGCCGATCATCCGCGCCACGGCGTGCTTCTCCATGTACTCCGACATGTCGAGCCGCACCATCGCCTTCTCGTCGTCGAACAGGAAGTCGGCGAGCGCGCGGGCCGTCTCGGTCTTGCCCACCCCCGTGGGGCCGAGGAAGATGAACGACCCGGTGGGCCGATTCGGGTCCTGGAGGCCGGCGCGGGCGCGGCGCACGGCGTTAGACACGGCGGCGAGGGCTTCGGGCTGCCCGATCACCCGTTGCGCCAGCTCGCTTTCCAGGCGCGTGAGCCGCTCGCGCTCGGACTCGAGCATCTTGGTAACGGGAATCCCGGTCCACTTCGCCACGATCTCGGCGATGTCTTCGGCGTCGACTTCCTCCTTGAGGTACTTCCCCTTCTTCTGGATCTCGCCGAGGCGCCGTTCGCGCTCGGCGATCTCCTTCTCGATCGCCGGGATACGACCGTAGCTGATTTCGGCCGCCTTCTGGAGATCTCCACGGCGCGTCGCCTGGTCGGCCTCCATGCGCAACTGCTCGAGCTCGGCCTTTTTCCCCTGCAGAGCGGTGATCGTCTCCTTCTCCGCCTGCCACTGCGCCTTCATGGCGTTGGAGCGTTCCCGGAGCCCGGCCAGCTCTTCCTCGACACCGGTCCGGCGCTCTTTCGACGCCTTGTCCTTCTCTTTCGCGAGCGCGGCCTTTTCAATCTCGAGCTGGACGATCTTCCGCTCGACCTCATCGATCTCCTGCGGCAGCGAGTCGATCTCGATACGCAAGCGGCTCGCCGCTTCGTCCACGAGGTCGATCGCCTTGTCCGGGAGAAACCGGTCCCCGATGTAGCGGTGCGACAGCGTGGCGGCGGCCACGAGCGCGTTGTCGGTGATCCGCACCCCGTGGTGCACCTCGTAGCGCTCTTTCAGGCCCCGCAGGATGGCGATCGTGTCCTCGACCGACGGCTCTCCGACGAACACCGGCTGAAAGCGACGCTCCAGCGCCGCGTCCTTCTCGATGTACTTCCGGTATTCGTCCAGCGTGGTCGCTCCCACGACGTGCAACTCCCCGCGCGCCAGCGCCGGCTTCAGGAGGTTGGAGGCGTCCACCGCCCCCTCCGCGCCGCCCGCGCCGACCAGGGTATGCAGCTCGTCGATGAACACGATGAATCGCCCTTCGGCCGTCGTGATTTCTTTGATCACGGCCTTGAGCCGCTCTTCGAACTCGCCCCGGTATTTCGTGCCCGCGACCAACGCGCCGATGTCGAGGGAGACGAGGTGCTTGTTGCGCAGCGACTCGGGGACGTCGCCGTGAACAATCCGCTGCGCGAGGCCCTCGACGATCGCCGTCTTGCCGACTCCCGGTTCGCCGATCAGCACCGGGTTGTTCTTGGTGCGGCGCGACAACACTTGCATCACCCGGCGGATCTCTTCGTCCCGACCCACGACCGGGTCGAGCTTACCCTTGCGCGCTACCTCGGTGAGGTCGCGGGTGAAACGTTCGAGGGCCTGATATTTTTGCTCGGGTTCCTGGTCGGTGACCCGATGGGCGCCGCGCACACCCTCGAGCGCGGCGAGCAGCTCGTCCTTGTCCACGCCGGCAGCGGCGAGCAGCTGGTGGGCGGTGGCGCCCTTCTGTTCGGCCAGCGCGAGCAGCAGGTGCTCGGTGGAGACGTAGGCGTCCCCCAGGTCCTTCGCATGCTGGTCGGCGCGGTCGAGCACGTGCGTCAGCTCGCGCGACAGCGTCGGCTCGCCTGTGGCTCCTGATTGCTTTGGGAACCGCTCGACTTCGCGCTCGGTCTCGGCACGCAGCTGCGTGACGTTCAGTCCTGCTTTCTGCAGCAGCGGGACGACAATGCCCTCGTCTTGCTCGAGCAGCGCGAGAAACAGGTGGGCGTCATTCACCACGGGATTGCCCCGCGCGCGCGCGTGGGCCGCCCCCTGCTGCAACGCTTCCGCAGCTTTGATGGTGAGACGTTCTGGTCTGATCATGGCGTCCGGTAGCTAGGCAATCTGTATGCCCGATGCAATTTGCCGATGTGGCAGATAGAATGTCAAAAACGTACGGAAAAGACGTATTGGGCAGTGACGTATGGAGAAAGGCGTAGGGAGAGATACGCCTCTCTCCCTACGCCTCACACCATACGATGCTTCCCCTACGCTTCTACGTTTTCACTTCATGACGATCATCTTCTTCGTAAATCGCCGGCCGTCCACCACGAGCTGATAGATGTAAATCCCCGACGCCGCCGGGCGACCAGAATTCAGCACGTTGCCGTCCCAGTAGGCGCTGAAATCGCAGCTAGAGGTAGTGGCGCACGACAACTCCACGTTGTCGAGCGGCTCACCGGTGCCCTGAAGAATCGGCACGGCGACCAACTGCGCCAACACGTTATAGACCTTCAATGACACTTTCGGCCGGTGACCAGCGGAGAACAACTCCGCGCCAAGCGAAAACGGAATCGTGGTCGCCGGGTTAAAAGGGTTCGGGTAGTTCTGCTTCAACTGCACCGTGGCGGAGGGAGAACTTCCCTGACTCCAAGCGGCTTTCGCCCCCACTCCTACCGCCAACAGCCCGAGCCCCAATACTGCCCAGGCGTGCCGCCTCATACCACTCCTCGATCGAACGTAAAAGTGCCTTGGAAACTTCTCCTTTTTACGGGGACCTTACCAACGTACCACCAACCGGAACCTAGGCCCCATGGCTCCGACCTGTCAAGCGAGCCAGCACCCGGACGTCACCCCGGCGCTCGGTAATCCCCTGCCGGTCGGCCCATTCGAGCAGCGGAATCAAGTACTTGCGCGTCAGCCCAAAGCGGTCGCGCAGCTCCGCCGGGGTGGCAGACCCCAACTCTCCCAACACCGATTGCAGCGCATTGCGGAATTCCGCCAGCGCCGCAGGAGTCGCAAACCGCTCCTGGTCAAGCTGTTGTACACCGCCTTCCCGGACGAGGTGCGCCAACAACGCTCGTACCGGGGCCCCAGCCAATTCTCGCTCCAACTCGACGACGGTCGGCACCTGCCAGTGTGACTCGGTCAAGCGCCGAAGGAGCGCGCTGCGTGTATCGCTCGTCCCCTGATCCAGAATGGGCGCCCACCCGGGTCGTCGCACGACGCCACCCTCGATCTCAAAGAACTGCTTTCGGCAACCGAGGTCGATCACCAAATCGATGATCGGCTCGGGAACTCCCTGTCCGCCTTTCCGTTCCGCGCCCAGGGATGATCGCAGGGCCTGGAGTGACATCCCCGGGTCCAGCGGGTGCCTGTCATGGTGACCTACCACGAGGGTAGACAACCGCTCAGCTTCGGCAACGGCAGCGACCCTCCAAACCGCTAGTCCATCACAGCTTAGCACTCCTTTGCCGGCCGCCGCGATGACGGCGCTCACATTCTCACCGGGGAGGATGCCGAGCCGAACCGGAAGTTCAGCCACCCGAAGACCTCCCAACCCAGCCTCGGCTACCCAGGCGGCGACACGGTCGGCGGGATCCTGGGTAAGCTCCAGCCTCCGTTGCGGTAGCCTTGGCAGAGACGCTGGGAATGGATCGAGCACCCCTCCGCCACCGATGGTCGTGACCGGGGAGAGACTCCGGAGCACGAATCGGTCCCCTCCTCGCGCCACCAGGGGTGACTCGAGCACAAACCGGACCCGCCCGCGTTCCCCGGGTGCGATCGGCCCATTCTGCGACGCCCGAGCCAAGACCTGAGCCGTGCCCAGGTGCACTCGCACTCGGGTCCGTGGGTGGATCGGTCGGCGAGCAGTGGGAAGAACCTCTACCGCCGCGTCAAGCACGCGCGTGGCCCGCCATCCTTCCCCTGTCACCACCACGTCCCCGCGCGTCAGCTCCGCCTTGTCCACGCCAACGAGCGCCAGGGCAGTGCGACGCCCCGGCACCGCGCGCTCGGCGGGACGCCCGTGCACCTCGATCGAGCGCACCCGTGCCTCGCGCTCGAGCGGCAGGAGGCGAACCGTGTCGCCGACGGCGACGCTACCGCTCCAGCTGGTCCCAGTGACGACCGTTCCCGCCCCCGCCACCGCGAACACGCGGTCGATCGGGAGCCGGAACAAGTCTTCGACGGGCCGCTCGGTCAGATCCGCGGCGACCCGGCCCAGCGCTTCGCGCAACGCATCGAGTCCTGCGCGCGAGACGGCCGAAGTAGCGATTGGGGTGTCCCAGCGGACTCGACTGGTACGGAGGCGCCCGGCCAATTCGGCCTCCACGAGCGCCAGCCATTCGGCGTCCACGAGATCGCGTTTGGTGAGCACGGGGATACCACGCCGCACACCGAGCAGCTCTACGATGGCAAGATGCTCTTCGGTCTGCGGCATGATCCCCTCGTCCGCCGCCACGACGAGCAACGCGACGTCGATGCCTGTCGCCCCGGCCAGCATGTTGCGGACGAATCCTTCGTGCCCGGGGACATCGACGATGCTCGCCTCGATCGTCCCTCCGAGGTCGATCGGCGCGAAGCCGAGGTCGATCGTGATGCCACGCCGTTTCTCTTCCTCCCAGCGGTCCGTGTCCACTCCCGTGAGCGCCTGGACGAGAGCGGTCTTGCCGTGGTCGATGTGGCCGGCGGTGCCGATTACGAAGCGGCGGACGGCGGCGCCCACGCGCGGCGCTCCCAGAAGGCGAGGGCGGGTAGTGTCCCGTCTCCCCGATCGTCGAGGTGGTGACGCACGAACCGTGCGGCAAGGCGTCGGTGCGCTGCCGCGTGCGCTCCGTCGAGCGACGGCAGCGGAGTCTGGGTGTCAAGCAGGTTCAACAGATCGCGCCACGCCTGGGGAGGGAGTCGTGTGGTGGTCGGTGGCGGTTTCGTGGCGAGGCACGCTTCGCACACCACTCCACCATCGGCGGTGCTGAACGCCACAGGAGCCCCGTCCGCTTCGACCTGGGTCCCGTCGCGCACGCAGCGCCGCAGCGACGGCTCGAACCCGAGAACGCCGAGCAATCCCCACAGTGCCCGCAACCCCGCGGCATCGATGTCCTCGAGCGGCACGCGCACCAGGGCATCGAGCCCCACGATCAGCGCGTCGTAGGCGGCGGGAAGCGGCGCGGGCGGGGCCAGCTGCACCATCAGCTCGGCCAGCGCGGCGGCGGCGGCAAACCGGCCGAGGTCAAGCGCCAACTCCCGGCGCAGCTGCTCGACGTCGAAGGCGGCGAGGGTTTGGAGCTCGCGGCTGTCTCGGTGATACAGCTGAGCCACTCCCTCACTCAACAACTCGAGCCCCGCCCCGAACCGGCTCTTCGGTCTGAGCGCCCCCTTGGCGATCGCACTCTGCACACCGAGATCCCGCGTCGCCAGACGGACCACCTTCGAGGTCTCGCTGTAACGGTAGGTGCGGAGTACGACGGCCGGAGTCATAACCAAAGACATGCAAAAACATACTCAGGTCAGAACCCGACGGTTGCCCGCCCACCCACAAACAAGGTTCGCCCGCGGGTCGGGAAATTGACTACCTCCCGCCGGTGGTCGTCAAACAGGTTTTCCACCCGACCCGTCAGCGTGAGGGCCGGCGCAATCGTTTGCCCAGAGAGGATCAAAACACTGACCGATGCATCGGCTCGGGTGCTGGGCGCCAGGGTCACCCGCGGGAACGGGAAGGTAGAGAAATCGAGATCGTCCCGCCTCCCGGAATACCGCAGCGCCAGGCCAGCTGTGGCTCGGCGGCCCCGAACCCCGAGGGTCAGGCCGGCGCTATGCGTCGGACGGCGCAACAGCCGTTGGCCGGCGGCGAATGCCGCGCCCGAGGTCTGGTCGAACCCGGCATCCAGGACGCGCGTAGCGAGGTAGGTGTACTCGGCGTCGACGCTCCAGGCCGGCCCCAGCCCGAGCCGCGCGACGGCCTCGAGGCCGCGCGCGCGTGCCCGGGCCACATTGCGGTAGCTCGGCGTGCTATCGAACGAGAAGTCCACGAGATCGCGGAAGCGTTGATCGAACCAGGTGAGTGCGGCCGTCGCGCGGCCACCGGCGAGCGTCTGCTCGATGCCGGCCTCCCAGCTGCGCGAATGCTCCGGTTGCAGGTCAGGATTGCCCGTCACAAAGCCCGTGGCGAAGGTTTCGAAAAACGTTGGAGCCTTGAAAGCAGTGCCGACCGCGATCCGCACCCGCGTCGCGGGTGCAACGCGATAGGTCGCCCCCAACCTGTAGGTGAGGAACGACCCGAACCGATCGTCCTCGTCCAGCCTCGCCCCAGCGACCAGCGACCCCCGGCCGCGGACAGTGAGCGCCTGGAGGTAGTAGCCGCGATCGATCCGGGCGGTGTCCATTGCCGGACTGCTGCAGTCGCCGAAGCTGCCGGTGCAGCGGTTGGTGCTCTGCAACGTGGCGCGCTCGACACTCACGCCGGCCGAGACGGTGGTCGCCGACGCGAGGTGGTAGTCGACGCGTGCGTCGACGCCGTCTCGCCCGATGCGATCCCGACTGTGGAGGTCATACGCGAAGTCGGTAGTGTCCGCAGGCGAGTCCTGCGGGTCCTCGAGCCGCCGAATGGTGCGGTGCAGCGCCACGAGCGCCCGAGCGACCAGGCGAGCGCCGAACGGATGCGAAAGGTCCAGGGAGAGCGCGGGCCCGGTCTCAAGCTGTTGCTGATTGCGATCCACCAGCTGCCCCGCGGAGTTCGTCGGATAGTGGAAATCCCCGTCGCCGTAGCGCACCATTAGCACCGCCTGGCTCGCCGCCTGCCGACCGACCCGCAGCCGCGCCGTCGCGACGCTGTTGCGGTATTGACTGTTAAACGCAAACATCCCATCGGACTCGAACTGCTCCAGCCCGAGTGAATAGTCGGCGCCGGCGCCACCCCCCGCGACGTGAGCGGCGAGCCGGGAGGAGCCGTATCCCCCCGCTTCCGCCGCCGCCGTGACCCGCGGGACTCCGCGCCCAACATAGGTGAAGATTTGAATCACGCCGGTCACTGCATCGGATCCATACAGCACACTCGCGGGGCCCCGCACGATCTCGATCCGGTCGACGTTGTCGGTTGTCAGGTTCGCGAAATCGAAAGCGCCCCCCGGCTGATTCAGGGGCACACCGTCCAGCAACACCTTGGCGTAATCGCTCTCCCCGCCCCGCAGGAACAGTGACGTTTGGCCGCCGAACGACCCGGTCTCTACTACGTGGGCGCCCGGGACGGCTCGCAACGCTTCGGCTACGGTGCGGATGCCCTGGGCACGAAGCTGGTCGCCAGACAACACCGTCACCGCGGCGGGCACCGCATCGAGGGCCGTGGGAACGCGGGTCGCGGTGACGACGACGGGGGGAAGGATGATGGTGTCCGGGGTGGCCTGCGCCGCCACAACACAAGGCGTAAGGAGGGACAGCGTCAGGTGGGGAATCGTACGGAAAAGGCGTAGGGACAAAGCGTGGCGCATGTCGAGCTCCAGTTAGCTGGGGCGTCTGAGCGGTGTGATTTGGGGGCGACCATCGAACGAAGACACAGCGAGCGGCCAGTCGAACACAGAGGCTGCGACGTCGCGCCGCAGGACCTCCTCTGGCGATCCAGCCGCGGCAACGACGCCATCGGACAGCAGGACGACGCGGTCGGCAAATCGGGCAGCCAGGTTCACATCGTGCGTCACGACGACCGCGGCGAGCCCCTCCCGTTCCACCAGCGCGCGAACCAGCTCGAATAGCTCCATCTCGTGGCGTACGTCGAGCGAGGCGGTCGGCTCGTCGAGCACCAGAAGCCGTGGCTCCTGGGCCAGGGCGCGCGCGATGCGCACCCGCTGGTACTCGCCGCCCGAGAGGGTCCACAGCCACCGATCCGCCAGGGCGTCCACATCGCAGCGCTCCAACGCCCGCGTCACCGCCGCATGATCCTCGACTCGCTCGCCGCCCCAGGACGACAGCCGGGCATAACGACCGAGCAGCACGGTCTCACGCACCCGCTGCGGAAACAGATTGTCCTCATGCTGCGTCACCACGCCGACCACACGAGCGAGTTCGCGCCGCGACCAGGCATGCGCCACTCGGCCGAGGATCCGGGCGGTCCCGGCGTGCAGGGGAGATGCACCAAGGGCGACGCGGACCAGGGTGGTCTTGCCGCTGCCGTTCGGCCCGAGCACAGCCACGAGTTCGCCGCTGCGCACGGCACATGACACGCCACGCAGCGCGTCCCGGTCGGCCTTGGGGTACCGGAACGTGACGTCGGTGACGTCGAGAATCAGTACGCCGTCCATCGCCTGAGCAGGAGCACGAAGAGTGGGACACCGACGAGCGCTGTCACGACCCCCACCGGGAGCTCGCGGGGGGCGACGGCAACTCGGGCCAGGGTGTCCGCCGCGACCAGCAGCGCGCCGCCAGCGAGGAACGAGGCCGGCAGCAGGGAGCGGTGTCGTCCGCCCCACAACGAGCGGGCCAAGTGTGGCACGATCAGCCCGACGAAGCCGACGACCCCCGCCGTCGCAACCGCGGCGGCGGTGAGGAACGACGCGGCCAGGTACACGCGGCGCTTCACCGCGGCCACGTCGGCGCCAAGATGGCGAGCCTGCTCCTCGCCCAGCACCAGGAGGTCGAGCGAGCGGGCGGCGCCGAACAGCACAAGCAGCGGCAGCGGCAGATAGACCAGCAGGACGCGCACCGTGTCCCAGGAGGCGCCGGAGAGACCGCCCCATAGCCAGAGGAACGCATTGCGGAGCTCGCTGGCCTCGGCGAGGGAGACGATCGCTGTCGTCACGGCGGCGCAGAAGGCTCCGACCGCGACCCCGCCGAGCAACAGAATGCGCGGGTCCAGCTCCGCACCCCCTACCAATCCGAGTCGGAAAACGAGCCCCAACGCCCCCAGGGCGCCGACGAAGGCCGCGAGCGGGAGTGCCCACGAGCCCGGCAGGTGAAGCGCAATCGCCGTCACGGCTCCGAGCCCCGCCCCTCCGGAGAGACCGAGGAGAAATGGGTCGGCGAGCGGGTTGCGCACCAGCGACTGGAGACTCGCGCCCGCCACGCCGAGCGAGCCACCGACGAGAAGGCCAAGCAGGGCGCGTGGCACCCGCAACTGCCAGACGATCGGTGAGTGCGTGAGATCCCGCAGCGGGACCGCGGCGGGGCCGAGCACCACGGCCGCGAGCAGGACGGCCACGAGCCCGCCGACAAGCGCCAGCCACCTCATCGCGCCGCCTCCAGCAGTCTCCGCAGTGTCACCACGGCCTCTGGAGTGCGCGGCGACGGCTGACCGAACAACTCGGCGGGCAGGTACAAGAAGTGCCGAGCTCGCGCCGCCCGGACCACGCGCCACTCCGCGCGGGCGCTCCACGCCGGCGGCCCGGGCGCGCTGTCGGTCAAAATCAGGATCCAATCGGGATCACGCGCGGCGATGGTCTCGAGTGAGACGGTCGCTGAGGCCGAACGGATGTCGTGAAACACATTCTCGCCCCCCGCCAGTCCCACCAGCTCGTCGAGAAAGCTCCCGCCGCCGATGGTCATCGGCGGATTGTCCCAGACGACAACGGCAAGGCGGGGCCGCGTAATCGCGGCAGGCGGTGGGACGGCGAGGGTGCTGTCGATCAGTCGTGCCAGCGAATCGCCGGCCGACGATTGGCCGGTCAGGCGGCCGAGGAGTCGTGCGGTGCGGCCGACGTCCAGCAGCCGGTCGTGGCGCAGGACGAGGGTGGGGATGCCGAGCGCCGCGAGCCGGCTAGTGGCGGACTCGGTGAGCGCCGAGCGGTACAGGACCACGAGGTCCGGACGCCGCGCCGCGATCGCTTCGACGTTGGGGTCCAGGCCATCCCCCACGGAGGGCACGCCGGTCGCAGCCGGTGGGTATTTGCACCAAGTCGTCCGGCCGACGACACGGTCCCCGGCCCCGATCGCGAACAACAATTCGGTGATCGACGGCGCGAGCGACACGATCCGACGAGCCGGAGCAGCGAGGACCACGGCACGGCCCGCGTCATCGACAACCGCGAGCGCTCCACCCCCGTCCGGCGTGGAGCGCCGGTCGGCAGAGCTGCGGCATGCCCCTGCCGCGAGGGCAAGGAGCCAGCCGGCCAGGTGGGTGCGATGTGCCCAGCGGCGCATGCAACAAAGCCCACCCCCGACGGAGCGGAGATGGGCGAGCGGCAGCGCCTTGGTGCGCTGCGACGCCACCATCCCTCCCGCGAGGGACTGCAGGTGGCGCGAACGAAGACGTCTCCTGGCTTCGGGCTCTGGGTCTCGGGCCTTCCCGGCTTCCCGGTGGCGTCCGAGCCGTTCATGATTTGCCCGTTACAGTGGCGGGGCCGCGCCGGATTCGCACCGGCTTCCGTGAACCGCGTTCGCGATGTGCTCACGTACGGTAACGGGCAAGAATCAGGTGCGCAAGTTGTCAGTGCTCAGTCGTCGGTTATCAGCTGCGGGTGATTGACTGACAACTGATGACTGACAACTGACTACTTCTTTCTGAGCGCGATCCAGAGTCCGATTCCCAATACGACGGCGAGCACTCCCACCAGCACCGGCACCAGTTTCTCCGCCCGGAACGAGGCGGCGGGAAACGCGATCACCACCGGCACGCCGGCCGCGAGCGCGCCGGTGCGGTAGCGGGAGAACGTCCGGTTTTCGATCTCTTCCACACCGCCCGCAACTAGCGACGGCGCCGAAACGGCGGCGGACGTGTCTTCAATCAGCAGATCGAGCTCGGCGGTGGGTTGATCGATCGGGAGGTTGAGCGTACCGACCGAACGCGGCAACACATACCCGTAGGACAGCTGGCGCGGGCCGTCAGGTTGAATGGGCCCGAACACGACGACGCGGTCGCCGTCACGCATGACTGCATCAGCGGAGAAGTCCCCGCTCCCCGCCTGAAACTGCAGCGCCGCCAGCGGAATCGCTCCGGACCAGTTCGGGTGCAGCGAGTCGGCGGCGACGCGCGTGGCGCGCCCCGGGTTCTCAAGCTCGAGGATCTCCAGGACGTCGCGGGCACCGTCCGGCTTGGCCTTGGCGATGGTGACCAGACGCCGCCGGAGCTCCACCGCCGGGCCGCGCGAGGTCGTGTCGTAGACGACGAGGGTGTCGGCCGTCGTCGCCTGTCCCACGACCATCTCGACCGGCTGGGAGAAGTAAGCGAGGCCGTCATGAAACGCGCTGACGACATAGACGGCGAGGCTGTCCACCTGCGGTGTCCGCAACCGCCAGCGGCCTCGCGCGTCGCTCCGCACCGAGTCGACTGGCGCGCCGGCCTGCATCGTAACCTGATGCAGCACGACCCAGCGGCCCGCGAGGGGGGACCGGCTGGTTCCGCCCCGCACGAGGATGCCGGACACACTCGCGCCCTGCGCCGCGAGGCTCGCGCCCACCCCCGTCACGAGACCGACGAGGACGGTGAGCGCCTTACGGCGTGAACTTCCCGAAGTCTTCAGGATCGAGGTTTTGCAGATAATTCTTCAGCGCGTCGGCGTCGAGCGCCTGGGGTCCACCCTCGGTCGCCAGCTCCGACGTGTCGATGGCGGTGTTCTCGAGCAGCTCGTCGCTGGTGAAGATCGGCGCCTTGAGACGCAGCGCCACCGCGATCGAGTCGGAGGGCCGCGCGTCGATGTTCACGACCGCATCGCCGCGGTAGATGTGCAGCTCGGCGTAGTACGTGTTGTCCTTCACCTGGGTGATGATGACTTTGCGCAGATCCGCCCCCAGCCCCACGATCACCAGCTTCAGCAGGTCGTGGGTGAGCGGACGGGCGAATTTCATGCCCGCGAGCTCCATGGCGATCGCGCTCGCCTCCGCGGGACCGATCCAAATCGGCAGAACGCGGTCGCCGCCCTGCTCCTGGAGGATCACGACGGGCGTGTTGGTCGTACGGTCGAGGCCCAGATGGGCAACACGGACCTCGATCACCGCGGACATTAGGTGCCTTGGTCCCAGGACGCGAGATACCGCTGCTGCTCGGGTGTCAGCACGTCGACCTCCACCCCCATCGCCGCGAGCTTGAGCCGTGCGATTTCTCGATCGAGGTCGGCTGGAATGCGATGTACGTCGCGCCCCAGCGTCGTCGCGCGCTGCACGACGTATTCCGCCGCCAGGGCCTGGTTGGCGAATGACATATCCATCACGCTGGCCGGATGCCCCTCGGCCGCGGCCAGGTTCACGAGCCGCCCTTCGGCGAGCACGAACAACCGCTTCCCGTCGAGCTGCCATTCCTCCACGGATTCGCGCACGCGGGTCGGTCCCTGAGCCGCCCGGCCGAGCTCCTCGAGGTCGATCTCGACGTTGAAGTGTCCCGAGTTGGCGATCACGGCACCGTCCTTCATGAGGCGCATGTGCTCGAGCCGCACGACGTGGACGTTCCCGGTGAGGGTGACGAACACATCGCCCTGCGGCGCGGCCTCCGCCATCGTGGCCACCCGGTATCCGTCCATCTGCGCCTCGAGCGCCTTGAGCGGGTCGATCTCGGTGACGATTACGTTGGCACCGGCACCGCGCGCCCGGAGCGCGAAGCCACGGCCGCACCACCCATACCCCGCCACCACGACGGTGCTACCCGCGATGAGGAGGTTTGTGGCGCGCAAAATGCCATCGAGCGTGGACTGACCCGTCCCGTAGCGGTTGTCGAACAGGTGCTTGGTGTCGGAGTCGTTCACCGCGATCACCGGGAACTGCAGCACACCGTCCTTGGCCATCGCCTTCAGCCGAATGACGCCGGTGGTGGTCTCCTCGGTGGACCCAATCACACCTTTTACCAATGCCTGACGATCGGCCGGCGCCAAGGTCTCGACCCAGCGGCGCACCGGCGGCGCGAGGTCGTCGAGGCGGTTGAGCGCGATCATGTGCAGCGCGCTGACGAGATCCGCGCCGTCGTCCATCGTGAGGTCGGGCCGGTGGGCCAGCGCCGCGCGAATGTGGTCGTAGTAGGTGGCGTTGTCCTCGCCCTTGATGGCGAACACCTTGATGCCGTGATCGCGCACCAAGTGGGCCGCGACGTCGTCCTGGGTGGAAAGCGGGTTTGAAGCGACCAGCGCCACGTCGGCGCCGCCCGCTTGCAGCGCTACGGCGAGGTTGGCGGTTTCGGTCGTCACGTGCAGGCAGGCTGACAGACGCCGGCCGGCGAGCGGCCGCTCGCGCGCGAAGCGCTCGCGGATCTGGCGCAGCACGGGCATCGAGCGCTCGGCCCACTCAGTGCGGCGCCGGCCCTCATCGGCGAGCTTCAGATCCTTCACGTCGGAGGCGGCGCCTGGAGCCGTCGTGGTCATGCCCGAGCCTTTGCGATCTGGTAGTATTTGGAGCGTTGCACGGCAAGCCGCAAATCCTCCACGCGGTTCGTGTGCTCCCAGCTGAACAGCTCGACGTCGTGATCGCCGACCCGTCGGGTGTGCGGCTCGCGACCGAAGTGCCCGTACGTAGCGGTAGGCCGGTAGATCGGGGCGCGCAACCGCAGCGCGTCGATGATCCCCGCCGGCGTGAGGTCGAACACCTCGCGCACGGCGTCTTCCAGCGCGTCGACTGGAGCCGTTGCGGTCCCGAACGTCTCGACCATAACCGAGACCGGCTCCTTCACGCCGATCGCGTACGCCACCTGACACTCGCAGCGCTGGGCCAGCCCCGCTGCGACGATGTTCTTCGCCACCCAGCGCATCGCGTAGGCCCCGGAACGGTCTACTTTGGAAGGATCCTTGCCGCTGAACGCACCGCCACCGTGGCGGGCCATTCCCCCGTAGGTGTCCACGATGATCTTGCGACCGGTGAGCCCGGCGTCGCCTTGCGGTCCGCCGACCACGAAGCGTCCTGTCGGGTTCACCAGGACGTCGGCATCCGCCACGGAAAACCCCTCTTTGTCCAGCACCGGCCGCACCACATGCTCGATGATGCCGGCGCGCAGGTCGGCATTGTCTACCTTGTCCGAGTGCTGCGTCGACACGAGCAGCTTGGCGATCCCCACCGGCTGGTCGCCCTCATAGACCACACTCACTTGCGTCTTCCCATCCGGGCGGAGCCACGGGAGCTCGCCGCGCTTGCGCACCGCCGCCAGCTCCTCCGCGAGCCGGTGCGCCAGCACGATCGGCAGCGGCATGAGTGAGGGGGTTTCGTTGGTCGCGTAGCCGAACATCATCCCCTGGTCGCCCGCCCCACCGCGGTCCACGCCCATGGCGATGTCGCCCGATTGCTTGTCGATCGTCGTCAGCACGGCACACGTCTGGGCGTCGAATCCGAAATTCGCATCGGTGTAGCCGATGGATTGGATCGTGCCCCGCACGATGTCGGGGATGTGGACGTAGGTCCGAGTGGTGATCTCCCCGGCGACGACCGCCATGCCGGTCGTGACGAGCGTCTCGCACGCCACCCGGGCGGTAGGGTCGCTCACCAGAATGGCGTCGAGGACCGCGTCAGAGATCTGATCCGCGATCTTGTCGGGGTGACCTTCCGTGACCGACTCGGAAGTAAAGACGTGGCGTGTGGAGGGCATGGTAACCTTGGAGGCGTCAGGTTTTGAAGCTAGCCGAGCGTCGTCCGGCGGGCAACCGGGCGTCTGGATCGAGCAGCGCCGGATCGAGGCATGCGGCGACTGCTTCGCGCAACACGTCCAGCACCTGCGTGTCGGTGCGGGCGTTGAGCGCGGCGGCGGCCGCGGCTTCGGCCTGACTGCGGCTCAGTTGGCGCACGACCCAGCGAATGAACGGCAGCGCCGGCGGCGCGACCGAGAACGTCTCGTAACCGAGACCGATCAACAGGAACGCGGACAACGGATCCGACGCCATCTCGCCGCACACGCTGGCGGGTTTTCCCGCGGCGCGCGCCGCGTCGGCCACTTGCTTCAGCAGTCGCAAGACGCTCGGGTCGTGCGGCACGAAGCGGTCAGCAAGACGCGCATTCCCCCGGTCCACCACCAGCGTGTATTGCGTCAGGTCGTTGGTGCCGACGCTCAGGAAGTCGCTCACGTCCGCCAGCCGGTCGGCGAGCACCGCCGCGGCAGGGGTCTCGACCATCACGCCGATCGGCACCGTGGCGGCGGCGCGGACGCCGTCGCGGACGAGCCGCTCGCTCTCCTCGGCGACCATCTCGCGGGTGCGATCGACTTCCTGGAGGCGCGTCACCAACGGAATCATGAGGTGAATCTGCGCGTCGGCCGCCGCGCGCAGCACCGCGCGGATCTGGGCGCGGAACACTTCCGGCTGGTCGAGACACACGCGGATCGCGCGCCAGCCGAGGAACGGGTTTGCTTCGGGCGGCGCCTGGAACGCCGCGGGGAATTTGTCTCCGCCCAGATCGAAGGTGCGCACCACTACGGGGTGCCCCGCGAACGCCTTGCCGACACGGGCGAAGTAATGCGCCTGTTCGTCCTCGGACGGCAAGGACGACTGCCCGGTCACGAGAAACTCGGTTCGCAACAGGCCCACGCCTTCCGCCCCGTGTTCGCGTGCCGCCTCGATCTCATCCGGCAGATCCACGTTGCCACGCAGCGCGATCCGCAACCCGTCGGTGGTGACGGCCGGCAAGTGCACGACGCGCTCAAGATCGACCAGGAGCTCGTGGCGCCGGTTGTCGCGTTCGATCGCTTCACCAATCTCGGTTTCGGTCGGATCGAGCAGCACCGTCCCGCGGGTGCCGTCCAGAATCAGGGTCGTCCCCGACTCGATGCGGTCCACAGCGCCCCGCAGACCCATCACCGCCGGCATACCCATCGAGTGGGCGAGGATCGCCGCATGGGACGTGCGCGTGCCCTCTTCACTCACCAGGCCGACGACGTGCTCGCGGTCAAACTGAACGGTGAGCCCCGGTGCCAGTTCCCGCGCGACCACGATAGACGGTTGCGACATGTCCTCCCACAGGTCGTCGGCGGGGAGGTGCATGAGGTGACGGACCGCGCGGATCGTGATGCCGTTGAGGTCGGCGATCCGCTCCTTCAAACGGGCGTTGCCGGTGCTGGTCCACGCATCCCGCATTTCGAAGGCTTTGAATTCGAACGCCTTTTCCGCGGTGAGGTGGTTCTCGCGGATCAGATCCTCGATGCCGCCGATGAAATCGACGTCCTCAAGCATCAGCATCTGCGCGTCGAAAATGCGCGCCTCGTCGACGCCAGCGCGGTCCACAGCCCGCTCCTTCAGCTCCGCGATGTGCCGCTGCACGTCGCGCACGGCGGCGCGCAGACGGCGCACCTCCCGTTCCACCTGCGAGCGCGGCACCACCCGGTGAGGCACTTCAGGCAGCGCCCAGTGCACCACCGCCGCCGGGCCGATGGCGATTCCGGGCGACACGCCGATGCCGCGCAGCAGCCGATCGCTCATGCCGGCGTCCGTTCGGATTCGGGCTCCGGATCCTCGTCGTCGACCTCGGTCCCGGTGAGGTGCATTTCGTTGAACCCGGCCGCGACGAGTGCGAGCAGGGCGTCCATCGCCTGCTCGGCGTCCTCCCCGTCGGTGCGGATCCGCATGGCCGAGCCCCGCTCCGCGGCGAGCATCATAACCCCCATGATGCTCTTGCCGTTCACCCGCAAGTCGTCCTTACTGACCTCCACCGCGCAGCGGAAACGGCTGGCGATCTTCACGAACTCCGCCGCCGGCCGGGCGTGCATGCCGAGGGGGTTCACGATCCGCGCGTCGCGCTCGATCACCGCCATACCCACCCCGCGACCAGCGCCGCCCCGACGGCGGCGAGGCCGAGGCGGAGTCCGGTGACCAGGCGCGGTCGCCAGCGCAGCAGCGCCAGGCCAACCGCGGCCACTCCGAGCATTCCGAGCGCCGCTCCCCGCGGCAACGGCTGCGCCAGCCAACGGGCGGCGAGCGGCAGGCAAAACCCGCTCACGAGCGCCATCGCCGGAAGGACCAGGCGGAGCGAGCGCTGCACCAGCGGGTGCCGCAGGGCGGCGACCACGTCCATGCCGGCGTTCCAGCCAGCCGACAGCGCCCACCAGCGCATCGTGACGTGCCCGATGTTGTAGATCACGAGGAATGCGACGATCGCCTCCCAGCCGGCGCCCAGCGCGATCGCGACGATCGCCACGGTGGAGAGTAGCGGCAGCCAGCCGACCCAGAACAGCCGGTCGCCGAGCGAGCCGAGCGGCCCGATCAACGCAGCCCGGAGCCGCTCGATCTGCTCCGGCGGGGCTCCCTCGCGCTCGGCGCGGGCGGTCGCGCCCACCGCCAGCCCGCACAGGTACGGATGCGCGTTGAAGAACTGCGCCCCCCGCGCGACCGCTGCGCGGTACGCGGGGCCGTCCTCGGTCCCGTTGCGCAGGGACCGGAGCAACGGCTCCTCCGCGATCCCCATGCCCAAGCCCACCATGCGGTCGTAGTTCCACGACGCCTGTACGGTGAACAGACGCAGGAACGCGGCGGCGAGCGGGGTCTTCAGGCGATCCATGCGACCACCACCCCGGCCGCGAGCCCCGCGGCGAGCCATTTGAGATTGGGACCGCGCCCCACGAGGCGCGGCAGACCGGTTCCCCCGGACGCGAGCGCGGCCCCGGCCGCCGCCGCCGCGGTGAGCACCAGGGCGCCGGGCGACCAGCGCGCGACGTCCAGCAGCGACACAAGGCGCGCGACGGCGAGGCCGGCGGCCGTGACCGCGCCCGCGCGCACGGCGTCGCGCAGCAACCCACCCACGTGCACGCGCCGGAGCGTCCGCACGTCGCCGTCCTCGAGCGCTGACGACGCGGCGCGCACCGCTCGGGCGTTGGCCGTTCGCAACCAATGCAACGACAAGCCGCCCAGTATCCCGACCAGCAGTCCGACGCCCGCCCCGATGCCCAGGGCCAACGGTCCGCCGCTCCAGTGGGCAGCCGCCACCGCCGCGACCGTGGCGGGACCGTACTCGGGGTAACGCACTGCACCGATGGGCAGGATGTCGAACTGGAACAGCTCGAACACCACGCCTATCCGCAACCCCGTCTCGACGTCGCCGAGCAGGGCCCCGGCGATCGTACCGGCGACCAGTGGCCGGGCAATCATCATCTGCGGCACGCTGACCAGGTCCACCCCCACGAGCGTTCCCCACGCAAGCAGCACCAGATCAGCGGTGCTCACAGGAACTCTCCGATCGGCACCGCGCGGGCCGTGGGCACGTCCTGGGCGGTGACCACGATCCCGTCGGAGGCGAGCCGGCGAAGCTTGGCCGCTTCCTCGTCGGTGAGGTAGACGTAGCGCAGCCGCTCGCTGCGACCGGCGCGGTGATGGATTCCGCCGATGTTCACGCGAGGAACGTTGCCGCCGGCGACGAGCGCGGCCATTGTGTCGATATCGCCGGCCAGCAAGATCCCTACCCGTGGGTCTGCTTCCCAGTCGGGGATCCGGCGTCGGGCCTCCTCAACCGAGGCGAACACGACCTCGATGCTCGACGGGACGCCCATTCGATAGAGGTCCTGCTCCCAGGCGCTGTCGCGCACCTCGTCGTCCACGAGAATGATGAACTCGATGTTGAGCGGCTGTCCCCAACCCACCACCACCTGGCCATGAATCAGCCGATCGTCGAGACGAACCAGCGCGAGGCTCATGCGGCGGGGGCCGGACTGCGGATCGCCTTCGCGCCCGCTTCGACGGCGCGCCGCGCCGCGTCCGCGAGCGAAAGGTCCCGGTGGAACACGAAATCGAGCAACATGGCCAGGTTGACGCCGGTCACGACGGCGAGATTGGCTCGCCCGCGGGCGAACCGAATCGCGCTGGTCAGACACGATCCACCCGGCAGGTCCACGAACAAAATGGCCGGTCCGCTGCCGATTGCTTTCTCGATCCGGGCGGCGAGGGCGGCCGGATCGCACCCTTCGTTGCTTATGGCCTGCAACGCGCCGTCCACCCCGCTGATCGAGTGTACCGCTGCGATCAACGCATCGGCCAGGTCGGCGTGTGAGACGACTACGCCACGCAGCAGGTCACTCATAGTCCTCTTCGAGGTACTCGCGGACCTCGGCGCGTTCCCGCATACGCTCGATGAGTCGCTCGTTGAGGTTGCGCGCGGAGTCCACCCCGCTGTAGCGGAGTAGATGGGTCATGGCGACGACCTCGCAGATGACCGTGAGGTTCTTGCCGGGATTCAGCGGCACGGTAACGAGCGGAATCGAGATGTCGAGGATCTGCGTCTCTTGGATGTGGAGCCCGGTCCGGTCGTACTCACGGCTGGCATCCCAGTCCTCGAGCTGCACCACCACCTCGATGCGCTTCTGTTGGCGCGCCGCACGAATCCCGAACAGCGCCTTGATGTCCATCAAGCCAATGCCCCGGATCTCCATGTGGTGCTGCGCTAGCTCGTGCCCGCGACCGATCAGGATGTCCACGCCGCGTCGCGTGACCTGCACCAGGTCGTCGGCGACCAACCGGTGCCCGCGCTCCACGAGGTCGAGCACGCATTCGCTTTTGCCGATCCCGGAGCGGCCCAGGAACAACAACCCAACCCCGTACACGTCGGCGAGAGAGCCATGCAACGTGGTGCTCGGTGCGAACGCGTCGTCCAGAAAAGGCTTGAGCCGGCGGTAGAACTCGGCCGTCTTGAGCGAGGTGCGAATCACGGGCACCCCTTTCGCCTGCGCCAGCTCGAGCAGCTCCGTCGGCACCGCCTGCGCCTTGGTGATCACGACGCACGGCAAGTCGAATCCGAAGAACTGCTCGAGCGCGCGACGTCGCGCGTCGCCTGGCAGCGAGGCGAGGTAGCTGATCTCCGTTTCGCCGAGGATGTGCAGGCGGTCGCCCACGAAGCGAGCGGTGTAGCCGGCGAGCACGAGCCCCGGACTCGACGCTTCAGGCGAGGGAATGACGCGATCGAGCCCCGTATCGCCGGTGAGCGCTTCGAGTTGCAACGGCGCCCCCTTGCGAGCCAAGAGATCGCGGATGCGCGGCTTCTCGCTCACTCAACCTCGCGCGCCGCGGAGCGGCGCCGCGCCGGCCCGCTGCGCTTGGCGGGTGACTTGTCGAGTTGGCGACGCACTCGCGCGGCCGCTCGATCGAGGGCGGAGCGGTGGTCGGTGGCTTCGGCCCGCCCCACCACCACCAGGCCGCGCGCGGTATGCAACCGCAATTCCACCTTCGCCACGCCATGATCGTCCCCGAAGATCACTTGGCCGTCGTGCGGACGGCTGGCAACCCGAGCCAGACGTTGTACCAGCGCGCGGGCTCGCTCGCGCAGGTCGCTGGAGACGTCACAGTGCCGCGCGGTGACGGTAATTCGCATGCCCTACCTCCCTTGCGCGATGAGCCGCTCGAGGTGCGCCGCCGTCGCCTGCGCCGCGCGGTCCCAGGTGAGCGGGACGACGTAGCGCCGCGCGTCGCTGCCGAGTCGCGTCACAAGCCCCGGGTTCGCGGCGAGCTCGACCATCCGCTCCGCCATCGCCTCGGCGTCGCCGTGCGGGACGAGGTAGCCCGTCTCGCCGTGCCGGACCGTCTCCCGCAAACCAGGGCTGTCGGAGGCGAGCGCCGGTGTGCCGCAGGCGGCGGCCTCGACGTTCGAGATCCCCCAGCCTTCTTTCAGACTCGGAAACACGACCGCCCAAGCCGCGCGCAACAGACGCCGCTTGTCTTCCTCGGAGACGAACCCCAGAAAACGGACCGCGTCACCGAGACCGAGCGTGCGGGCGTGGGCCACCAGCCGCGGAAGGTCGTCGCCTGCGCCGGCGATCTCAAGCTCCACCTCCGGGCGGCGCGCGCGGGCCAACGCCAGCGCCCGCAAGGCGATATCCACTCCTTTATAACGCTTCAGGCGGCCAACGTACAGGAACGTGGGCCGCGCGGTACGCGGCGTCCCGGGGTCGGGGCAAAACCAGGTCGCGTCGATGCCCGGATAAATGACCTCGATCCGCGCCGGATCCACACCGCGCGCCACCAGATCATCACGTGTGCTCTGGCTGATCGCGTGGAACCCCGCGCGGGCGTACACCCGCGGGATCGGCCGCTCGGCCGCCCATACCAACGCGGCGACCGGCCAGCTCGCCTCGGCGAACGCCGTGGTCCCGAACAGATGCGGCACGATGGCGCACACCGGCAGCGTCGTGAGCCAGGGCAAAAATAGCGGGAGCTTGTTGACGTCCTCGACGACGATGTCGTACTGGCCGGCCCCGAGCGTCGCCCGAACCGCCCGGCGCGCACGCCAGGCAAAGCTGTGGCGTCCACCCACGCGTCGAACGCGGATTCCGTCGATCTCCGCCGTCGGCGACGCACCCGGCCAACCGCTCGCCACCAGGTCCACGGCGTGCCCCGTGCCTGCCAGGCGGCCGAAAATCGCGTGCAGATGAATCTCCGCGCCGCCTGCATGCGGGTTGGTGCGGTCGTTCCAGTTGACCAGCAGAATCTTCACAACCGGCCCAGCTCCCGCGCCAGAGAGTCGAGCACGCCATTCACGAACGCCGGCGACTTGGCGCCGGCGAACCAGTGCGCGAGTTTCACCGCCTCATCGATCACGACGCGCGGCGGGGTGGTCCCCTCATCGAGCTCGGCCATCGCCAGGCGCAGAATGTTGCGTTCGATGACGCCGATGCGTTCCAGGCGCCAGTGTTCGGCCGCGCGGGTGAGCCGCGCATCATATTCCCGTTGGCCGGCTGTCGCGCGCGCAGCGAGCTCCGCGCCGCGGTCGTAGCCCACGGGGATGCCACCATAGGTGCGGGCGAGCCGCGTGACGACCGTATCGATCGACGGATGACCTGACAGGTCCCAGGCGTACAGCAGTTGAAGCGCGCGCGCGCGCGCCTTAGTCTCGGGACGTTCCACGGCGCAACCGTTGCAGGACGGCGGCCGTTTCGAGCGCCGCCGCCGCCGCCTCGTACCCCTTGTTGCCGGCGGCGCCGCCGGCCCGCGCCTGCGCCTGGATCTGGTTGTCGGTCGTCAGCAGGCCGAAGCCGACAGCGATGCGGTGCGCCAGCCCCACGTTCCCGAGTCCGCGGGTCGCCTCGCCCGCGACGTACTCGAAGTGCGCTGTCTCACCGCGTATCACGCACCCTAGCGCGACAATGGCCCCGTAGCGGCCGGAGGCGGCGGCCGCCTCGGCCGCCACCGGCAGCTCAAAAGCGCCCGGCACCCAGATCACGTCTGTGTGGGTCTCTGGAACTCCACCCTCGCGCAACGCATCGCGCGCGCCGTCCAAGAGGCGGCGGGTGATCAGCTCGTTGTAGCGGCTGACGATGACAGCCACGCGCGGAGGCGTGGAGCGCTCCGCCACGGGCTAGTGGGTGAGCAGGTGACCGAGTTTGTCGCGCTTGACGTCGAGATAGGCGCGGTTCTCGGCGGAGGGTGGCGGCACGATCGGCACGCGCTCCACGATCTCCAGCCCGTAGCCCTCGAGCCCCACGAGCTTCATCGGATTGTTGGTGAGCACCCGGATCGACGAGAGCCCGAGGTCCAGCAGGATCTGCGCGCCGATGCCGTAGTTGCGCAGGTCG
Source organism: uncultured Gemmatimonadaceae bacterium (assembly GCA_964596925.1). Classification (GTDB taxonomy): domain Bacteria; phylum Gemmatimonadota; class Gemmatimonadetes; order Gemmatimonadales; family GWC2-71-9; genus DASTHG01. The sequence goes on from CAZQWQ010000073.1 coordinate 145,721, forward strand.
GGCTTGAACCCGAGCTGCGCGTTCGCGGTGACGGTGTCGTGGCCAGCGTCCTGGAGCTCGTACGCCTTCAGCTTGTTGAGCAAGCCGATGCCCCGCCCTTCCTGGTCGAGATAGACGACCACACCGCACCCGGCGGCGGCGATCATCTGCATCGCGCTCTCGAGCTGCCAGCCACAATCGCAGCGTCCCGAGCCGAAGACGTCTCCGGTGAGGCACTTCGAGTGCATCCGCACCAGCACGCCGGACCGACCTTTGACGTCGCCGTACACCAGCGCCACGTGCTCGGCCGCATCCACGTCGTTCTTGTAGCCCACGATCCGGAACTCGCCCACCGGCGTGGGGAGTCGCGCCGCGGCGACCGGATGCACCAGCCGCTCGTTGGCCAGCCGGTAGGCGACGAGCTGCGCGACGGTGATGAACGTGAGGTCGTGCTCGTGCGCGAAGCGCTCGAGCTCGAGCCGACGCGCCATCGTCCCGTCGGCGTTCAATACCTCGCAGACGATGCCCGCGGGATACAGCCCCGCGAGCCGGGCCAGATCGATGCTCGCTTCGGTTTGTCCGACACGCTGCAACACGCCGCCGGGACGAGCGCGCAGCGGGAACACATGGCCGGGCCGGCGCAGGTCGGCGGGCACGGTGGCAGGATCGATGGCGACGCGAATCGTGGCCGCGCGATCCGCCGCCGAGATCCCGGTGGTGACGCCGAAACGCGCCGCGGCGTCGATGCTCACCGTGAAGGCGGTCTCGTGCGCCTCGGTGTTGTGCTCCGACATCTGCTGCAGCCCGAGGGCAAGGCATCGCTCGGGGAGGATCGGGACACAGATCAGTCCCCGCCCGTGCGTCGCCATGAAATTGATCATCTCGGGCGTCACCCGCTCGGCCGCTCCGACCAGGTCGCCCTCGTTCTCTCGACCCTCGTCATCGGCGACGATGACGAGTTTCCCCGCGCGGATATCCGCGATCGCCTGCTCTATGTGTCCGAACGGCATAGCTGCCTCACGTATTTTCCGATCAGGTCCCCCTCTACGTGCACCCGGTCGCCCGGCTGCAGTCCGCCAAGCGTCGTATGCTCCCGAGTGAACGGAATCAGCGATACCTGTACCAGCGGACCGGGCAGCGCATCGACCGTCAGGCTCACGCCGTCCACGGTGATCGAGCCCAGCGGGATGCACACGGCGCGGACCACGTCCGGCACCCGGAGTCCAACCACTGCGGTCTCCCCGCGCGGCGATACGTGGTCGACCGTGGCGACGCCGTCCACATGCCCTTGCACCAGGTGGCCGCCCATCCGGTCGGCGGCGCGCACGGCACGCTCGAGATTGACGCGCCGGCCCGCCGTGTACTCCGCGAACAGGGTGCGGTCCAGCGTCGTTTCGACGGCGCGCACCGTGAACCCACCGCGCACCACCTTCTCGATGGTGAGGCACGCGCCGTTGATGGCGATGCTCTCGCCGCGGCGCAGACTCCGGTACGGCGCGCGGATCTCGAACAGCGCCGTCCCGTTGCGCGTCGCCTTGGCCACGCGTCCCACCGCCGTCACGATGCCGGTAAACATAGCCGCCGGTCCAAGACCAGTAATGTATCGGGGCCCAAGGGGCGGCGCTCCACGGGGATCCAGCGCGGCGCCTGGGCGAGGGCGGCGTCGGCGACGCCCGGAAAGGCAGGCACGCCGCCCGCACCCAGCCACACCGGCCCCTGCAGCCAGTAGAGGCGATCGACCAGCCCGTCAGCGAGCAGCCCCACGCCCAGCGCGCCGCCTCCCTCGCACAGCACCGATTCGACACCCACGGCGCGCAGCTGGACCAGGCCTTCGGCGAGCGAGCGGGGACGGAACACGCGCACGCCGACTTTCTCGAGCGCCACCACATTGGCGACGGGCGCCTCTTCGGACGCCACCACCCACATCGGGGTGTCGCGCGCCGTTTGAGCCAGCTTCGAGGCCAGGGGGAGCATCGCGCGACGGTCGAACACCACTCGCACCGGAGGCCGGCGCGGCACCACGCCGCCGCGCACGGTGAGCTGCGGGTCATCGCGCGACGCGGTCGTTCCGCCGACAGCGATGGCGTCGAACCCGGCACGCAGCCAGTGCGCCCAGGTTTGCGCAGCCGGCCCGGAAATCCATTGCGAGCGGCCGCCCGAGTCGGCGATCCGGCCGTCGATCGAGGTGGCGAGCTTGAGCGCCACGAACGGCCGCGAAGGCTGTTCGCGCACAAACAGGAAGGACGCGTTCTGCGCGGCGGCCGCTTCGGCGAGGAGGCCCGACTCTACATCGATCCTCGCGGCGCGGAGCGCTTCAAGCCCGCCCCGCGCGTCCGGGTCAGGATCGCGAATTGCCATGACGACGCGACGTACCCCGGCGTCACGAATCGCCTCGATACAGGGCGGCGTCTTTCCCTGGTGTGCGCACGGCTCGAGCGTCACGACGAGCGTCGCCCCGCGGGCGCGCGTGCCGGCGGCACGCAACGCCGTCACTTCGGCATGCGGCTCGCCGAACCCGGTGTGCCAGCCATCCCCCACCACCAACCGGTCCTGCACGACCACGGCGCCGACGAGCGGGTTCGGCGCCACGCGTCCCCAGCCACGGCGGGCCAGGTCGAGCGCGCGTTGCATCGCGGACCGCTCGAGCGGCGCGTCCGGCGTCGTGGCGAGGGTCACGGTCGGCGTAATGGGCGTTACCATGTCCGATGCCTCCTACGTCAAGCGCTCGAGCAGCGCGTCAGAAGGCGAAGTGAAGACCGAAATCTCCAAGGTCGTGGCCCGAAGTGGGGGCGAAGGCCGTCGGGAGAATCGTCTCATCGCTCCGCGAATCGTACCCCGGTCTCTCCGAGCTTGATCTCGCCGATGATCCAGGTGCGTACCCCGGCGCGCTCCGCCGCGCGTCGCACCGGGTCGACGTCGTCACGGGCCGTGACGGCGATCATCCCGATCCCGAGGTTGAACACGCGCCGCATCTCGCCCAGGGACACGTCCCCGGAAGTTTTCAGGACGCGGAACACCGGGGGCCAGGCCCAGCTGCCCGCGTCCACCACCGCTTCACACCCCTGCGGCAGTACTCGCACCAGGTTACCGGCGATGCCGCCCCCGGTAATGTGCGCCAACGCGTGCAGGCGGGGCAGCACGGGGGTGATGGCCGCCGCGTAGCTCATGTGCACCGCGAGCAGCACCTCGGCCACGCTGCTGGTGGAATCCGGAAACCGGTCGTGCACATCGAGCTTGAGCTGATCGAACACGATCCGGCGAGCGAGGGTGAAGCCATTGGTGTGCAACCCGCTCGACCCGTAGCCGATGACCGCATCGCCCGGCTGCACGCGATCGCCGTGCAGCGCGGCGTCCTCTTCCACCACGCCGACGATGGTACCGGCGAGATCGTAGTGACCCGCGGCGTAGAGATCCGGCAGCTCGGCGGTCTCGCCGCCGGCGAGGGTCATCTCGTGCGCGGCGCAACCGCGGGCGATGCCCTGCACGACGGCCGCGGCGACCTCCGGGACGAGCTCGCCGCTCGCGAAATAGTCGAGAAACGCCAGTGGCCGCGCCCCATGCACCAGGATGTCGTTGACGCAATGGTTGACGAGGTCCTCGCCCACGCTGTCGTGCACACCGGCGCGCGATGCCACCAGCACCTTGGTCCCGACGCCGTCGGTCGACATCACGAGCACCGGTTTCGTGAAGCCCGGCGGAATCCGGACCATGCCGCCGAAGCCGCCCACGCGACCGAGCGCGAGCGCGGTGCGCGTCTTCGCGACCAGCACCCCAATGCGGCGCTTGGCGTCGGTAGCGGCGTCCAGGTGCACCCCGGCGTCGGCGTAGCGGTCGCTCACGCGTCGCTTTCGTCCAGGTCGAAGTGCACCAGGTCCTTGAACGCCCGCACGCGGGCGCGCACGTCCGCCGCTTGCACCGCGTCGAAGCCCTGGATCCCGAACGCTTCCACCGCAAACGACCCCAGCGCCGCGCCGTACACCATGGCGCGCCGCAGCGCCGGTGTGGAAACGTCGTTGCAGTGAGCGAGATAGGCCATGAACCCACCGGCGAAGGCGTCCCCCGCACCGGTCGGGTCGAACACCTCCTGCAGCGGGTAGGCGGGGACCTTGAAGGTCGAGTCGGCGTCCACCAGCAGCGCGCCGTGCTCGCCCTGCTTGATCACCACACGCTTCGGTCCGTTCGCCAGAATCCAGCGGGCGGCGCGATAGATGTTCCAGTCGCTCGACAGCTCACGAGCTTCGGTGTCGTTTACCATCAGGATATCGATGTGGCGCAGCAACTCGAGCAAGAGATCGCGCTTCGAGTTGATCCAATAGTTCATGGTGTCGCACGCCACGAGGGTGGGCTCGGTCACCTGGTCCAGGACTCCCAGCTGCAGCCCGGGATCGATGTTCCCCAGGAACACGTACCGGGCCTGTTGGAACGCCGCGGGGATTTTGGGCCGGAAGTGAGCGAACACGCCCAGACGCGTGTCCAGTGTCTCTCGGCTGGCCAGGTCGTAGGAGTATTTCGCTTTCCAACGGAACGATTCCCCCTCCACCTGCTCGACACCTGCCAGATCGACCCCGCGCGCCTCGAGCTGCTTGAGCACGCCCAGGGGATAGTCCGAGCCAATGACGCCGACCACCTGTACCGGGTGCAGCAGGCACCCCGCCGCCGCAAAGAACACCGCGGAGCCCCCGGGGGCATCGGCGGTTTCGCCAAACGGCGTCGCCACCGAATCGAGTGCGATCGATCCCACTACGAGCAGGGTCATCGGTTACATCCGATCCGGGGCGCGGAGCCCCAGCAGGGCGAGGCCGTTGGCGAGCACCTGGCGTACCGCCCGGGCCAGCACCAGCCGCGCCGCCTCCTGCGGCTCGCCCAGGACGCGGAACTTGTGGTACCAGGCGTGGGCCGTGCGGGCCAGGGTTTCGAGGTAGCCCGTGATGCGGTGCGGTTCGAGCGCGTTCGATGCGGCGTCGACCGTAGCCGGAAACTCGGCGAGGGCTTTCATGAGCTCCAGCTCCTCGGGCTCCTGCAACTGCGAGAGATCTGTGCCGTCGAGCAAGACCGTTTCGGGCGCGCGGCCGGCGACCCGGAAGATGCCGCTCATGCGCGCATGCGCCATCTGGACGTAGAACACCGGGTTCTCCTCGGTCTGGCTCTTGGCCAGATCGACGTCGAACACGAGGTGTGAATCGCTTTTGCGCATCAGGAAAAAGTAGCGCAGCGCGTCCCCACCCACTTCGTCGACGAGATCGCGCACGGTCACGTAGCTGCCGGCGCGTTTCGAGATCTTCAACTCCTCGCCGTGCTGCATCACCGTCACCATCTGGTGCAGGACGTACTCAGGGTAGCCGGGCGCAATCCCCATTTCGAGCGCCTGCAGTCCGATGCGCACGCGGGTCACGGTCGAGTGGTGGTCGGCGCCCTGCACGTCGATGGCCCGCGTGAAGCCGCGCTCCCACTTGGTCACGTGGTAGGCGACGTCGGGTACGAAGTAGGTGAAGTCCCCGCCTTTGGCCGCCGACTTCTTCATCACGCGGTCCTTGTCGTCGCCGAAGTCGGTGGTCTTGAGCCACAGCGCGCCGTCCTTTTCGTACGTGTGGCCGGCGGCGACGAGGCGCTGCACCGTCTTCTCCACATTGCTCGAGGTATATAGCGACGACTCGAGAGAATAGACGTCGAACTGCACTCCGAACGCCTGCATGTCCTTGTCCTGTTCGACGCGCAGCGCTTGCACCGCGAAGCGTCGCACGGCGTCGAGATCCGCCCCTTCCGGATCATTCGGATGCGCCGCGATGTAGCGCTCGGCGATCTCCTTGATGTATTCGCCGTGGTAACCGCCTTCAGGAATCTCGACCGCCTTGCCGCCCCGCTCGGCGATCCGCGCCTGGACGCTCCGCGCCAGGTTCATGATCTGGGTACCGCCGTCGTTGTAGTAGAACTCGCGCGTCACCTTCCAGCCGGTCCAGTCGAGCAGCGACGCGATGGCGTCGCCGATGGCGGCCTGGCGGCCGTGGCCCACGTGTAGCGGTCCGGTGGGGTTGGCGGAGACGAATTCCACGTTCACCGGGGCGCTACGCCCCGCGTCGCTGCGGCCGTAGCCAGAACCGGCAGCCAGGACGGCGGGGAGGATCGCGTGCAGCTGCTCGGCAGCGAGGAAGAAATTGATGAACCCCGGGCCAGCGATCTCGGTCTTGTTGACCAGTCCAGGGGGGAGCTCGAGGGCTTTGACGAGCTGCGTCGCCACGTCGCGCGGTTTGGCTTTGAGCGTTTTCGCGAGCGTCAGGGCGAGGTTCGTCGCCACGTCGCCATGGGTCGGGTCTTTGGGACGTTCAAGCAGCACGTCGGCGGTGGGCGCGCCGAGGGATGCCGCAGCCTTGGCGAGGGCCGCGCGCAGCGTGTCGTGCGCCTTCACTTGGGACCGGGGTCTTTCTTCGGCTTCGACTCAGACTTCGATTCGGACTTCGACTCGGATTTCGACTCCGATTTCGACTCCGATTTCGACTCGACTTTACCCTCAGGCTTCGTCTCGGCCGGCTTGGCCTCCCCTTCGTCGGGCTTTTTCTCGCCGGCCCGCTTGTAATCCGTGATGTAGAAGCCCGAGCCCTTGAAGACGAGGCCCGCGCCGCCCGAGATGATCCGTTCGGCGCTTTTGCCGCATGTGGGGCAACGGACGCGTCGCTTGTCGTTCATGGTCTGGAAGAACTTCTCGAACGCGTGCCCTTTGGGGCAGCGGTACTCGTATGTTGGCATTGGGAAAGAACTTAGCGCGCGGCGCGGGGGTGGTCAATCTATCATGGTCCGTGCAGATTACGGCAATGAAGAAGACGTTTCGTGAGAAGCTCGCCGACGCCAAAGACTTCCCCCGTGTTCAGCCGTTGACGGGCGGGATGAAGCGGCGTTTCGGACCCGGCACCATCCTTCTCCCCGCGCCGTGGGAGGTGGATGACCTGATGCGCCAGGTGCGCAAAGGGAAACTCACCACGATCAATGAGATCCGAGCCCACCTCGCGCGCCGGCATCGCGCCACCATCGCCTGCCCAATCGTGACGGGGATTTACGCTAGGATCGCCGCCGGAGCCGCAGGAGAGGCCGAAGCCCTCGGCACCACTCGCGTCACGCCCTACTGGCGGACCCTCAAGACCGGCGGGGAGCTCAACGAGAAGTACCCCGGCGGTCTGTCGGGGCAACGCCGGCGGCTCGAGGCCGAAGGGATCCGCGTGGATGCGCGAGGCCGGCGCCTGTTTGTCCGAGACCACGCACGATACCTGGCGCGGCTGCACTAGTCTTCACCATTCGCCCTGCACGGCATCCAAATACGGCGGTCATGCCCGCTTGGCAACCGCACCCTTGCGGGGCTCGCGAGGGCCCCTAATTGTTCGACGATGGTTTCAGCAGACGAAGCGCTCTCGCGTCTCCGAGCAGGCAATCTCCGGTTTGCTTCGAACGTGCGCGGCCCCGACGCCTTTCTCGGCCACACCCGGCGCGCCGAATTGACAGACGGACAAGAGCCCTTTGCGATCATCCTCGGATGCTCGGATTCGCGCGTGCCGGCGGAGATGGTGTTTGATCAGGGTCTCGGAGACCTGTTTGTCATTCGTGTTGCCGGCAATATCGTCGCTCCCTCGCAGGTCGGCAGCGTCGAATTTGCCGCCGCGCGCTTCGGTACGCGGCTGGTGGTGGTCCTTGGTCACTCGCAATGCGGGGTGATTCTGGCCACCATCGAAGAGCTGCGGAGGCCGACCGAGAATCAGTCCCGCAACCTGCGGGCGATCGTCGACCGGGTGCGGCCCGCCGTTGAGGGCCTGTTTGCAACCGACCTCAGGTACGATGCGGACGCTCTGGTACGGCACGCCGTGCGGACCAACATCCGCGCCTCCGTGAACCACCTGCGGCACGGCTCTCCCGTGCTCGAGCAACTGATCCAGGATGATGGGCTGCTGGTCGTCGGTGCCGAGTATTCCCTGGAGACGGGCGCCGTGGAATTCTTCGATGGAGTGTCGGGGACCGCCTAACAACCCCGCGGCCCCTATGGGAACCTCAACGGATCCATCACGACAAACCAACTAGGTCCGTCTGCAATCGCGGACTAACGCCTGCCGTGTTTCCAATCATCCCCGCCGATGAGCAACCAGCGGGCGAAAACCACAACGCCGAGGATCCCGAGCAACGCACCGACAAAGGTCATCGTGACCTCCCGTTTGCATCGTCACCGGCTGTGCTGCGGTCCAAGCCACACGTGCCATCCACTGCAAGACGCGTGCACACGACCCCTCAACGCCTTGCGGCCTGCCCGGACCGGCCTAACCCCGCATGCATCCGCCCGATGCCCCCGACCCATCCAGTTCGAGCATCGCTGCCCGCGCCGGCATCGCCCGGCTATCTTGTGCCATCCACCCGGCTTCCGCCCTATCTCCGACTGGGAGTGGTCTCTTGCCAAGAAACAACTACGGATTCGAGAAGCGGCAGAAAGAGCTTCGCCGGCAGCTGAAGAAGGAAGAGAAGCGGCAACGCAAGCTGGATCGAGCCAAGGAGGCGCCCGAGGCGAAGCCGGACGAGCCGGAGCCGCCCGAGGCACCCGCGGAAGTATGATCGATTTCGCCGCGCTCGCCGCCCGATACCTCGCCCCGCTCATTCTCTCGGGGATCGCCGCCGGAGTGATCGGCAAGTATCTCTACGACTACGCGGTCCGCTACTTCAAGGCCGCCGACAAATCCAAAGTCGGCTGGGACTGGAAGGGATTCCTGCTCACCGCCGTCGTGTCGTTCGTGATTGCCATCCTGCTGTACGGTCTCGTGTTCGAGCGGGTCCGCGTCATGGGTGAAGCCCTGCTCATTTTTAGCGCGGCCTTTCAAGTCGGCTTCTTTTCCCAGTCCGTCATCGGGGAGCTGGGGAAGCAATTTTCCGAGTGAACCAGAGGGTATCCACCTTTTTCTCTTTGGAGCCTGACGTGCGGATCCGATTTTCTCCCGCGCTCGCCCTGCTGTTGGCCCTTGCCCCTCTCGCCGCGGCTCAATCCCCTGCCGCCCCGGTCGCGCGCGTGGTGCCCAAGGTGGACACTATCCACGGCGACATCCTGGTCGACGACTATTTCTGGCTGCGCGACAAGCAGAACCCCGAGGTGATGGCTTACCTCCAAGCGGAGAATACCTACACCGCCGCCGGCACGCAGCACACCGAAGCGCTGCGCCAGCGGCTGTACGAGGAGATCCTCGGACGGATCAAGGAAACCGATCTCAGCGTCCCCTACAAAGACGGCGGGTATTGGTACTACACGCGCACCGAGCAGGGGAAGTCCTATCCGATTTTCTGTCGCAAGCGGGGGTCGCTGTCGGCGCCCGAAGAAGTGATCCTCGATCAAAACGCACTCGCGGCCGGCAAGAACTTCCACGCCCTGGGCGGCTTCGACGTGAGCCCCGACGCCCAGCTACTGCTCTACCTCGAGGATACGACCGCCTTCCGCGAATACACGCTCTACGTGAAGGATCTCCGCTCCGGGCGACTCACGGACTCGATCGTCGGGGTGTGGAACGGCACCGCGTGGGCGGGTGACAACCGCACCTTCTTCTACATGACGGCCGATTCCGCCAAACGGGGGAACGCCGTCTGGCGTCACGTGATCGGCGCGGCACGGGACCAGGATGTGAAGATCTTCCAGGAAGACAACGTGCTGAACGACGTGTCGGTCTTCCGATCGCGCAGCGGGAAGTACGTGTTCATCCCCGCGGATGGATACACCTCGTCCGAGTGGCGCGTGATTCCAACCGCGACGCCCACGACGGCGCCGTGGGTGATCGCGCCGCGGCGACCGGGCGTCGAGTACAGTGTCGAACACGCCGATGGCTTCTTCCTGCTGTACACCAACGATCAGGCGCGCAATTTCCGGATCCTGCGCGCGCCGGATACCGGTGTGATGCCCGCAAGCTGGACCGATTGGTTGCCGCACCGGGACTCCGTCTTCGTCGAAGGGGTGGACGCGTTCCAACGGTACGTCATCGTGAGTGAGCGCTGGGGCGGGCTGCGACGGCTACGGGTGACGGAGCTGGCGACGAACCAGACGCACCACGTGACCTTCCCGGCAGTCGCCTACGGCGTGTTCCCCAGCAACAATCCGGAGTTCGATACCCGGATCTTCCGGTTCTCCTATTCCTCCCTCGTCACCCCGAGCTCGGTCTACGACTACGACCTGCAGGCCCGGACGCGGGAGTTGAAGAAGCGGCAGGAAATACCGAGCGGCTTCGACTCGAGCCGGTACGAGGTGCGGCGCTTCATGGCGCCGGCCCGCGATGGCGCGCAGGTGCCGGTGTCGGTCCTGTTGCAGCGCGGGACCCCGCAGGACGGCAGTCGCCCGTTGCTTCTCTACGCGTACGGCTCGTACGGAGCCACCATCGAGCCGACGTTCAACTCGTCGGTCCTGAGTCTCGTCGATCGGGGGTTTGTCTACGCCATCGCCCACATCCGCGGCGGCCAGGAGATGGGCCGGCAGTGGTACGACGACGGCAAAATGATGAACAAGATGAACACGTTTCGCGACTACATCGACGTCGCCCTGGATCTGGTGCGCCGCAAATACACGAGCCCCGACCGGTTGGTCGCCAACGGCGGCAGCGCCGGCGGGCTCCTCATGGGGGTGGTGGTGAACCAGCGTCCCGACCTGTTCCGGGCGGTCGTGGCGGATGTGCCGTTCGTCGACGTCATCAACACGATGATGGATGCCTCGCTGCCGCTTACCGCCCAGGAGTGGGAGCAATGGGGCAACCCCCACATCGCCGAGCAGTACGCGTACATGCGGCAGTATTCCCCGTACGACAACGTCACAGCCCAGGTCTATCCGTGGATGCTGGTCACGACGTCGTTCAACGATTCGCAGGTAATGTACTGGGAGCCGGCGAAGTGGGTGGCGAAACTACGCGCCCGCAAGACCGGGTCGAACCCCTTGTACTTCAAGATCAATCTCGCCGGCGGTCACGGCGGGTCGTCGGGGCGCTACGACCGACTGCGCGAAATCGCCTTCAGGTACGCGTTCATGCTGGATGCGGTGGGCCGCGCGGGCGCGCCACAGGCCGGTCCCACGCCGTAGCTCACTTGATGAACGTACCTTGCCGTAGCTCCTCGTAGGCCTGGCGCAGCTGGGCTTCGGTGTTCATCACGATCGGGCCGTACCACGCGACCGGCTCCTCGATCGGCTGCCCCGACACCAGCAGGAATCGTATGCCCTGGTCTCCCGCCTGGACCGTGACCTCGTCTCCGCCGTCGAACAGCACGAGCGAGCGATTGCCGGTCTCAGCCGGCGCCACCCCCTCGACGGGTCCGACCCGCTCGGTGCGGACGGCGAGCGGTTGCGAGGCGTCGCGGAACGTGCCGGCGCCCTCGAACACGTAGGCAAACGCATGGCGTGACGATTCGACCGGCAGCGTCTTGCGATGTCCCGCCGGTACCCACACGTCGAGATAGCGCGGATCGGTCGCGACCCCATCCACCGGACCGGACTTTCCCCAGAAGCTCCCGCACACGACCCGCACCGTGGTGCCGTCGTCGTCGATCACTTCGGGAATGTCGCGCGCCAACACGTCCTGGTAACGCGGGGCGGTCATTTTAAGGGACGCGGGAAGGTTCGCCCACAGCTGGAACCCGTGCATCCTGCCCTGCGGATCCCCCTGGGGCATCTCCTGATGAAGAATGCCGCTCCCGGCCGTCATCCACTGCACGTCCCCCGCGCCCAACGTACCCCGGTTCCCCAGGCTGTCGCCGTGCGTGACCGCCCCGGCGAGCACGTAGGTGATGGTTTCGATGCCCCGGTGCGGATGCCAGGGAAAGCCCGCGAGGTAGTCGCCAGGACGATCGTTGCGAAAGTCGTCGAACAGCAAGAATGGATCGAACTCGCCGGTCTCACCGAAGCCAAACGCGCGACGCAGCTTCACGCCCGCACCTTCGACGGTGGGCTTGGCCTCAATGATCCGCTTGATAGGCCGGATCGACATGTGTCCCCCTTGAGATCTTGCAAGTAGGTGCCGCTTGGGAATGAACACTCCAACCACCAGCTCCGGTTCCTGCGGGGTAGCGCCTTTCTGGCGGTCGCTTCATTCTATCTGCTGCTTCACGGCCTCGACCCCACCATACCCCAGCGAGAGCGCGGATGCGTCGTATTCTCAAGTGGATCGGCTATGGCCTCGGCGGCATCATTGGACTCATCATCGTCGCCGCCATCGGGTTGTACTTCGTGGGCCGTTCGAAACTAGCGCGCACGTACACGCCCGAGCGGCACCTGAGCAGCGTCACGAGCGACACGGTGACCATCGCGCGCGGCGGGCACGTCATGCGCATCCACGGGTGCCAATCGTGCCATGGCAACAATCTCGAGGGAAAGGTGTTCCTGGACATCCCACCGTTCCTCGCCGTCGCGTCGAACCTGACGCCGGGCCGGGGTGGCGTGGGGGGCCGCTTCACGGTGGCTGACTGGGACCGCGCCATTCGCCACGGACTACGTTCGGACGGCACGGCGCTCGTGGCCATGCCCTTCCGGCTGTTCAGTCACATGAGTGACGAAGACGTCGGCCCGCTGATCGCCTTCCTACAGGCGCTCCCGCCGATGGACAACGAGCTGCCGCGGTCGAAGGTGCGGCCGATGGGAAATATCATGATCGCGCTGATGAGCGACGCGGACACTCGGGGGGGTGAAGGTGCGCCTCCGGTGAACTCGCCGCCTCCCGGCACCGCGGAGTACGGTCGCTACCTGGCGTCGCACACCTGTGTCGAGTGTCATGGTAGGGATCTCAAGGGCGGAAAGCATCCCGACCCTTCCGGTCCCCCAGGACCACCGCTGGCCCCGCTGGCCGCATGGTCACTGGAAATGTTCGCCGCAGCGGTGCGCACGGGCGACATACCAGGCCGGCCTCCGCTCAGCGACTACATGCCATGGAAGTACTTCAGTGGCATGACCGACGACGAAGTTCGATCGCTCCACGAATACATCAAATCTATCCGATAGGTGAAGCCGGTCTACTTCACGTCGCCGGCCGCGTTCCGGGCCTGGCTCGAGCAGCATCATCGCCGGGCAACGCAGCTGCAAGTCGGGTTCTACAAGCGTGCCACCGGCAAACCGAGCTTGACCTGGCCCACGTCGGTCGATGAAGCATTGTGCTTCGGCTGGATCGACGGGATTCGCCACCGCATCGACGAGATGCGCTACACCATCCGGTTTACCCCCCGGAGGCCTGGCAGCGCCTGGAGCGCCGTGAACCTGAGGCGGGTGCGGGCGCTCCGGAAAGCGGGCCGGATGCGACCGGCCGGGCTCAAGGTGTACCGGGAGCGCGATCGCAAGAAGGCCGGGCTCTATTCCTTCGAGCAGCGGCGGCGGATCAAGCTCCCGCCCCGTTTCGAGCGGCGCCTGCGTGCCAAAAAACGAGCCTGGGCCTACTTTTCCACTCAGGCTCCGTGGTACCAGCGTACCGTGGCGTTCTGGATTACGAGCGCCAAGTTGGAGGCAACCCGACTGCGGCGCCTGGCGGCTTTGATCGCCAGTTCGGCACTGGGTCGCCGGGTCGGGCTACTCGGCCAGGAGCGCGCCTGACCTGACCAGGCGCCGGTCAAACCTGGAATCAGTCGGCGGTATCCTATGGGCGACCCCCCACGGAGGTAACGAATGTCACAGGTGGCCGTGCTCCTCACACTGCTCGCGGTGCATTTCGGCGGCTGGGCAGTGATCACGATAGAAGACCTGCCCGATCAGGTGGTAGTGGGACAGCCCGTGACGCTCACCTTTGCGGTGCGCCAGCACGGACGCACCCTGCTGAACGGTCTGAGCCCACGGGTCGAGGCCAAGGGTGCCGGTCAGACGGTGCGCGCCGCGGCCGCGCCGGCCACGGGGACCGGACGCTACGCAGCCAACCTGACGTTGCCCAACGCCGGGGCATGGACGATCACGGTGTATTCGGGCTTCGGGCCCAGCAACGTGATCCTGATGCCCTTGCCGGCGGTGAATCCGGGTCGGGCCGCGGGAGAGCCGGCACTGGCCACTCGCGGCCAGCGGCTTTTCGTGGCGAAGGGATGCCTCACCTGCCATGTCCATGACGCAGTCCCAGCGAGCGGCATGGTGAAGGTCGGGCCGGATCTCTCGGGCCGGCGCTACGCCTCGGAGTACCTGCAGCGGTTCCTGGCCGATCCGAGCATCGCGACGACGCGCGGTGCTGGTGGGGAAGAAATGCCCAACCTGAACCTCGCCCCACGGGAGATCGCGGCGCTGACAGCCTTCATCAACGGCGAACGAACCATGCAAGCCGGCGAGTGACGCTTCAGCGGGACTCCCTGAGCGCCGTGGGGGTGGTGTAGTTTCTCCTGTCCGCGAACCGATGGTAACGTCTTGACAGGAGGAATCAGCGCATGCGACGGCAGGTCCTCGTGCTCGCCACGGTGGTGAGCGCACTGGTGTCATGCGGGAAAGGTGAGCAGCAACCCGAGCAGGGGGCCCCGCGGGTGCTGCCCGAGCCTGGCGCAGCCGAAATGCGCGCCGCGGCTCCGGCCACCTACCGCGCCCGTTTCGAGACGAGCGCCGGCGCGTTCGTGGTCGAGGTCACGCGCGCCTGGGCCCCTGGCGGCGCCGATCGGTTGTACAACCTCGTGCGTTTTGGCTTCTACGACGGCGGGCGCTTCTTCCGGGTGCTGCCGGGGTTCGTGGTGCAATTCGGCCTCAGCCCCGATCCGGCCGTTTCGGCGCTTTGGCGCCCGGCCACCATTCCCGACGATCCGGTGACCCAGCGCAATACGCGCGGGACCCTGACTTTCGCGACCGCCGGCCCGAACACCCGCACCACACAATTGTTCATCAACTACGGCGACAATTCCCGACTCGATGCAATGGGATTCGCCCCTGTCGGCCAGGTGGTCGAAGGCATGGACGTGGTGGACCGCATCTTTGGGGGCTACGGCGAGGAGCCTGACCAGCAACAGATCGAGACGCGGGGCAACGCCTACCTCGCCACGCAGTTCCCCCGACTCGACACGATCGCTCGAGCCGTGATCATGACTCCGTAACTCACGACTCCACCCAAGCGATGTCTCCGCTCAGAAACCTCGTCGCGGGCCTCACCTCCCGACCATGAGCGTCGCCCTTCGAACCCAACATCAGACCGGGCGGTAGACCCCCCACACGCCCCGCAGCACGTCGCTGATCTCCCCCACGGTGGCGCGCGCCCGCACCGCCTCGAGGATCCGGGGCATCAGGGGTGCATCGGGTGCTGCGGCCGCCGCCCGGAGTGCGGTCAACGCCCGCTGCACCGCGGCCGGCGCGCGCGTGCGTCGCGCCTCGGCAACGCGCCGTTTCTGGGCAGCGGCGAGTGACGAGTAGTCCGGCGCCGAGATGGACGGGAGGCCCTGCGCGTCCGCGAAGCGGTTGACGCCTACGACGATCTGCTCCTCCGCTTCCACCGCCTGCTGTTGCGCATACGCGCTGCGCGCGATCGCCTCCTGGAAATACCCCTGCTCGATGGCGCGCGCCGCGCCCCCACGCGATTCGATCTCCTCGACCAGCGCCCGCGCGGCGCGCTCGATCGCGTCGGTCAGACTCTCCACGTAGTAGCTCCCGCCCGTCGGGTCCACCACTTCGGGCACCCCGGTTTCGTGCGCCAGCACCTGCTGGGTGCGCAGCGCCAGAGTTGCGCTCGCCTGGGTGGGGAGCGCCAGGGCCTCGTCGTAGGCGTTGGTATGCAACGACTGCGTGCCACCCAGGACCGCGGCCAGCGCCTGGATCGCGACGCGGACGACGTTGTTGAGCGGCTGCTGGGCCGTGAGCGTGGCGCCGCCAGTCTGGGTGTGAAACCGCAGCCGGCTCGCCTCTTCGTTCGCGGCGAAGCGCTCACGCATCAGCCGGGCCCAGAGCCGCCGCGCCGCGCGAAACTTGGCGACCTCTTCGAATAGGTCGGTGTACCCGGCGAAGAAGAACGACAGCCGCGGCGCGAAGCGGTTCACATCGAGGCCCGCCGCCACGGCGCGGCGCACGTACTCGAGCCCGTCGGCGAAGGTGAACGCCACTTCCTGCACCGCGGTCGCCCCCGCCTCGCGGATGTGGTAGCCCGAGATCGAGATGGGGTTGACCTTCATCGCTTCGTCGGTGACGAACCGGAACACGTCCACGATCAAGCGCAGCGACGGTTCGGGCGGATAGATGTACGTGCCCCGCGCGATGAACTCCTTCAGAATGTCGTTCTGGATCGTCCCTTGGAGCGCGGGGCGCGGCACGCCTTGCTCCTCGCCCACCACCACGTACATGGCGAGCAGGATCGACGCGGTCGCGTTGATGGTCATCGACGTCGAGACCCGGTCGAGGGGAATCTCGTGGAACAACCGCTCGAGGTCGTCCACCGTGTCGATGGCCACCCCGGCGCGGCCCACCTCCCCCTCGGCCATCGCGTGGTCGGAGTCGTAACCCATCTGCGTCGGCAGGTCGAAGGCAACGGAGAGTCCGGTTTGGCCCGCGGCGAGCAGGTGGCGGAACCGGGCATTCGTCTCCTCGGCGGTGCCGAACCCAGCGTACTGCCGCATCGTCCACAACCGACCGCGGTACATCGTGGGGTGGACGCCGCGAGTGAAGGGGAACGCGCCGGGACTCGCGAGGTCCTCGCGGGGATCGCCCGGCCAGTCGCCAGGTCCGTACACGGGCCGGCGCTCGCTCACGGCGCCGGTGCCTCTTTCGCCATCAGTCGTATCGCCAGCTCGACATCACGTTTGCTGCCGATGATGAGCGGGGTGCGCTGATGGAGGCTCTGGGGGGGGATGTCGAGGATTGCGCGGCGGCCATCCGTGGCCGCACCACCGGCCTGCTCTACGACCAGCGCGAGCGGCGCCGCCTCGTACAGCAGTCGCAACTTGCCGCTCGGCGACTTCTTGTCGGCGGGGTAGAGAAAGATCCCGCCGGAAAGCAGGTTGCGGTGAAAATCGGCGACCAGCGATCCGATGTAGCGCGCGTTCTTCGCTTCGACTTCCGGCGCGCCGTTCTTGAACGCCGCCACGGTCGCCTGCACGCCATGGCTCCACCGGTTCCAGTTGCTCTCGTTCACGCTGTAGTACGTGCCGATCTCCGGGATGCGGATGTTGGGGTGGGACAGCAGGAACTCGCCGATCGATGGCTCGAGGGTAAAGCCGTGCACGCCGTGCCCGGTCGTATACACGAGCATCGTGCTGGAGCCGTACAGGATGTAGCCTGAGGCGATTTGGGTACGGCCCGGCTGGAGGCAATCGACCAGGGTTCCCGGCCCACCCTCGGGGGTGACGCGCCGGTGGATTGAGAAGATCGTCCCGATCGAAACATTGACGTCGATATTGGACGACCCGTCGAGCGGGTCGTACAGCAGGACGTACTTGCCGACGGGCCGCCCAGGAGGCACCGGCACCGGCTCTTCGTCCTCTTCCGAGGCGAGCACGCAGGTACGGCCGGTGTGTTGCACGCTGTTGCGCACCGTTTCATTCGCGAATACGTCGAGCTTCTGCTGCAACTCGCCCTGAACGTTGACAGTGCCTTCGTCGCCCAGGATGTCACTCAATCCAGCGCGGCGCACGTGGCGCGAAATGATTTTGGCCGCGAGGCAAATATCGTACAGCAGATTGGACAGCTCCCCCGTCGCTTCCGGGAAGCGCCGTTCCTGCTCGATGATGTATCGCTCAATCGTGACGACGGAAGTCGAGGTGTGCACGGTGCCCGTCAATGGTGAAAGTGATCGTCCCCAGCTGGTCTGTCCGGCGCGTCGTCACCTGGTGCTGCACGAGTCGCGCCAGCACCGACGGCGCGGGGTGTCCGTAGGTGTTGCGCGCTCCGACACTGATCACCGCTTCCCGCGGTGCCAGCTCGTCCAGCCAGGCGTCAGACGTCGCCGTCGGCGAGCCATGATGACCCACCTTGAGCACGTCGACACGGCCCACCCGTCCCCGCAGCCGGTCCTCTACCGGCAACCCGGCGTCGCCCATGAACAACAGTCGCGTGGCGCCGTAGGTCACGAGCAGCACGACGCTCTCCTCGTTCACGTCTTCCTGCCACGCGAGCCAGCCGCTGTCGGGACTCAGCACCTGGAATGTCACGCCATCCAGCTCCAGGCGGTCGCCGGTGCGCGCCGGGTGCCAGGTGGCGCCCGCGCGCTCGACATCCGCCAGGAACTCGAGGTAGAGCGGTCGGCCGAGCGGCTCCCCGGGCTCCAGCACCACTTTGGGGCGCAGCGCTTCCATCACGGCGGACAGGCCGCCCACGTGGTCTTCGTGGCCGTGCGTCGCCACCACGAGGGCCAGCGCGCTGACTCCGAGGCGCCGCAGAAACGGCAGGACGACTCGACGCCCGGCATCCCCCTTCGGGCCGCGCGGCCCACCGTCGATCAATACCCAATGCCCGGCGGGAGTGCGTAGGGCGGCCGCGTCCCCCTGACCGACGTCGAGAAAATGTACGGTGAGGACGCCGTCGCTGTCACGGGGCGCGCGCCACAACAGTGAGCCCCAGCAGACGACGGTCACAAGGAATGCGATGCGGGCCGTGACGAGCCACGGGCGGCGCGGTGCGTTCCACAGCCACCAGGCCACCGCCAGCACGGCCACCCAGACGAGAGCGGCCGGCCATCCGGGCGGCGAGATGACGTGTCCGCCTGGAATCGCCGCCGCCACTCCCGCCACGATGTCGAGCAACGCGAGGACGAGTCCCGAACCAGCGGCGAGCAGTCCCCCGAGCGCGGGAACCAGAGTCGAGAGTCCGAGGGCGAAGATCACCCCGGGCACGGCGATCGCGCCGAGCGGAATGGCGATGAGGTTGGCCAGCACGCCTATCGGCGCCACGGTGCCGAACGTGAACGCGGTAATCGGAGCGGTGACGAGGGTGGCAGCGACGGCGGGCGCCAGGAGCTTCAGCGGCGCGGGCCGCGAGACCGCGCGCTCCGCCCAGATCACGGCCGCGATGGCCGCCACCGACAGCCAGGCGCCAACCGACTGCATGGCCCAGGGATCCCCGATCATCACTGCCAGCGCGGCGAGCGCCACCGTCCCGCGCGGCGCGACGATGCGCTGGCGCAACCGCGCGACTCCGTCGATGGCCAGCATCAGACCGGCCCGAGTGGCGGGCGCGGGAAATCCGAGCAGCCAGCAATAGGCGAAGACGACGAGCGCGGACAGTCCGGTCCGGACGCGCGGGGGCACACCAAGCAGGCGCAGCGCCAAGACGAGCCATGCCGCGAGGAAGCCGACGTGCAGACCGGAGATCGACAGCAAGTGCGCGAGACCCGAGCGCGTGTAGCGCTCGCGCAGGTCCGGATCGAGATCGGCGCGCCGCCCGATGACGAGGGCGTCGACGAGCGGCGCCCGCGTGCCAAACAAGGCCGCGCTGCGCGCGGCGATGCGATCGCGCAGGGCGCCGCGACCGTGCCGCGTCGCATCCAGCGCGCGGGCGGACCGCACGCGCAGCAGCCCGCGGCCGGCGCTCCCGAGCCACGGCCCGGCGACGAGCCAGGTGCTGCCGCCGCCGGCCGGGCGGGCGGATGGCCAGCGGAGCGTGACGGTTCCACCACCGCATCCACCGGCCAGTACGCGCCCTTCGACGATGCCCCCGACCGTGCCGACGGGATCCGCGAGCCGGACGATGGCCGACCTGGACCCGTGTGTCCCCTCGATTGCCTCGCGGGCCCAGCGACCCGCACAGCCCGCTTCGCGCCGGGCGACCGCCGCCGCACCCCAGAGCAAGCCCGCGATCGCGGCCAAACCGAGCGCCGCCGCCACCGGGGCCCGTTTCGCCACGAGAACGGCCCCGGCCAGTATCGGCACGCAGACAGCGAGATCCTGGACCCCATGAAACGCCGCGAGGCCGGCCGCGAGGCCGGCCCCGAAGCCGACGGTGATCCAGAGGAGGGGCGGCCGCACCGCCGCCCTCAGCCGGTTACGCGAGCGTGATCGGTTTCGCCCCGCAGCGCGGCGCGAGCGCGACGCGGCGGTACCCTTCGATGAGCACGACGGTCAGCTTCGCCATTTCCTGGTCGGTGCCCAATGACAGCTCCGTCAGGATCTCCCCCTGCCGCGTCGACACGTAGTGCGGCGACACCCGGTTCAAGGCGAAGACGAGCACGTCTCCCCGGCAGGTGTCGCACCCGCAGAAGGTGGAGTACTGCGGCCGCAGCCGATCGTACTCCTTCTGCGTCGCTTCCATGGTCACGTTCGTTACCCCACGACGGCCGCCTCCTGTTCCACCGGCCACGCGGTGAACGTGGAGCCGGTCGTGCCGGTGAAGCGCACCCGCCGGTAGGACCCGACCCACTCGTCGGGCCCATCCACGAGGGCCACCTTGTTGGTGCGCGTGCGCGTCTGGAGCAGCCCGCCCCGCTTCGCCCGTCCCTCGACGAGCACTTCGTGCGTCGTACCGACGAGCCCCATGTTGCGCCGCCGCGCCAACGCGCGCACCAGCGCGATGAGGCGCTCGAGCCGCTCGCCCGCCACATCGTCGGGGACACGGTCCGGGAGCCGAACGGCCGGCGTTCCGTCGCGCAACGAATAGCGGAACGTGTAGGCGTCGTCGAACTCCACCTGTTCCACCAACGACTGCGTCGCGGCGAAATCCTCTTCGGTCTCGCCGGGAAAACCAACGATGATATCCGTCGTGAGCGCGATCCCCGGCACGGCCGCCCGCAACGCGTCCACGACCTCGAGGTAGCGTTCACGGGTGTAGCGTCGCAGCATCCGCTTGAGCACGCGCGAGCTGCCGCTCTGCACCGGCAGATGGACGTGCTCGCAGACCGAGCGTGTTTCGGCCATCGCGGCAAGCACCCGCGCGCTGAAGTCCGTGGGATACGGCGACGTGAACCGCACGCGGCGGATGCCGGGAACCGTGCCGACGGCGCGCAGCAAGTCCGCGAAATCGTGCGTCCCGTCGTGGTAGCTGTTGACCGTCTGGCCAAGGAGCGTCACCTCGGAGGTTCCAGTGGCGGTGAGGCGTGTGACCTCACTCACCACGTCCTCCAACTTGCGGCTTCGCTCCGGTCCCCGTGTCATCGGAACCACGCAGAAGGTGCACCGATAATCGCAGCCCCGCTGCACCGTCACGAATGCGGATGCACCGTCCGGGCGCTCGGCGGGAACGTCCTCGTAGTGCTCCCACCCACGGAAAACCACATCGGCGGAACGCTCCCCGCCGCGCGCCCGCGCAATCAGCTCCGGCAGGCCGCGGTAACCGTCCGGCCCGATCACCAGGTCCACCTGGGGCACCCGCTCCAGCAGCTTCGGACCCAACCGTTGTGCCATGCAGCCGACCACGCCCAGGACGTCCCCAGGCCGCTTGTAGCGCTTCAGCTCGCCCATGCGACCGAGGACGCGCTGCTCTGCGTGGTCGCGCACCGCGCAGGTGTTCACCAGCAGCACGTCCGCCTCCGCCGGGTCTGGGGTGCGGACGTACCCCGCCCGGCCCAGCACGCCGAGCATCAGCTCGGAGTCCGAGACGTTCATCTGGCAACCGTAGGTTTCGATATAGATGCGCGGCACGATTAGTCCACCGTCACGTCCAGCCGGGCGCGTCCGTCCCAAGCGTGGCTCGAAAGATAGACCGTGAGATAGTCCTGCGTCAGCACTTCCACACGGCCCGATTGCCGCCCACACACCACACCGTCACCGCGGCCCCCACGGCGGACGGCGCGGTACGCCGTTGTCTTGCTCTCCCCCAACGCCCGCAGCTCGCGCGCCCGTTCCCGCACCACCGCCTCCGGCAGGCGCCCGGCCAGCTTCGCCGCCGGGGCATCGGGCCGGACGCTGAACGGGAACACGTGGAGATAGGTGAACGGCATCGCACCGATGAAATCGCGGGTGGCGTGGTGCTCACCGTCACTCTCACCGGGGAAGCCGGCGATCACGTCCGCGCCCAACCCGAATACCGGGAGTCGGTCGGCGAGCCATTCGATGCGCGCGCGGTAGGTCTCGGCCGTATACCAGTGCCGGCCCATCCGCTTGAGCACCCGATTCGCGGCGGATTGAAGTGGGGCGTGCAAGTGCGCGGCCACGCGGTCCGGCGCGGCGAGCAGCAGGCGGGCGATCTGGTCGTCCACCTCGGTCGCTTCGATCGAGGACAGCCGGAATCGCACCTCCGGCACCGCCGTCACCAGCGTGTCCAACAATGCCCCGAGAGACCCTGCCCCCTTTTCCCCAGCCCCCTCCCTGTCCTGTCCATAGGTCCCGATGTGCACGCCCGTGAGCACGAGCTCGGCGTGATGCTCGGCCAACGCGTGCGCTTCGGCGACAAGGTCGGTCACCGGACGCGAGCGGTTCGCACCGCGCGCGATCGTGGTCGCGCAGAAAGTGCAATGCTCGTCGCAACCATCCTGGATCTTGAGCCAGCCCCGGGCGCTGCCGGCGAAGCGCCGCAACACTGGATCGACGCGCGTCGCGACAACGCCCGCCGCCCGAAGCACGGGCACCGGATCGGCGCCGCCTACGACCGCGCGGACCCTGGGCAGCGATGCGAGGGTGCCGCCATCGAGCGCGGCGGCGCAGCCCATCACGATCGTGTCGCGGCCGGCGCGCGCCTGGTGACGCACGTAGCGCCGGAGCTTGGCCTCGCTTTCGTGCGTGACGGTGCAGGAATTCACCACGGCGAGATCGGCGGCCTCGGGGGCATCCACGACGGTGACGCCCGCGTCGGCAAATGCCTGGCGCACCCGCTCGGTGTCGTACTGGTTTGCCTTGCAGCCGAAGGTGTGGAAGTAGACGTTCACGGCCGCACGGTGAGGCCGAAGAGCACGGACCAGCCCGTTTCGGTGAGCCCGCCGCCGGTGCGTCGCAGCCGCTCGAGGGTGAGGTCGATGACACCACGGCCGCCGGCGAGCGTCAAGCCGGTGCCTGCCGCGACGGCAAACTCCCGCGGCGCACCTCCCGGGCCAAACGGGAGGTCGCCGCCACGCACGCCGATGCGGAACGGCCGGCTCCCGGATCCCAGCTGCGCCCCGGCCGACCAGCTCGTCGTATTGGACGCGCCGCTGTCCGCGGCGCTCGCCCAGGAGCGGCGCGTCACCGCCGCCGCGAAGGCCGCCTCCGGCGCCGGCTGCCAGCGCACGGCCCCGCCGATCGTGATGGGCAGATCGTTGACGGCGACGGTGGCGGCGCGCACCTGGCTCGTGAGCCGGGTATCGGAGCGCCCGTACACGGTCACCGCCAGTCCCCGGGACACGTTGAGCATCGCGCTCGCCGAGCCGCCCATGCCGGTGAAGGCGAGTTCGTCGGTTTGTGTGACGCTGCGGTATGCAGAGGTGTCGCTGAAGAGGCGCTGGGCCAGCACGCGCGCCGACCCGGTGAGCAGATGGAGCCCCACTCCGAAGGCGATCCGGCCCACTCGTTTCGCGGCCACGACCCGAATGTCGGTCACCCCACCGTCGCTCGACAGGTTATCGGTCACCGCCTGTCCGGACCCCCCGAGCGTGATGGTATCCTTGATGAGGACCCGATATGAACGGTCCAGATAAGTCGCGAACCCACCTGCCAGCACGACCCCGTGCCACACCGGGCCGCTCACCTGGAACAGCGGGAAACGCCCGGTGCGCCGAGTGCCGCGAACCCCATTGAGGTCGTCGGTCAGGAACGACGCCACCCCCACCGCCGTCGCGGTGAGGCTCGTGACATCGACGACCGGCACGTCGCTCAGCACGGACAACTGGTCGAACGCCGCAAACGCACCACCGGTCGCGCGCGCGCGAACGCTCTCGAACCGGCCAGGGACCCCGAGGCCGCGAACGCTGAACGGTGAGTCCTGGGCCGATGCAGCGATAACCGCGCTGGCCAGCAGGGCCACGACCATGCCGCCGCAGCGAGTGTCGCGCATCTCAGGGCTCCCCGAACTTGAAGCGCCGGACAAACGTGAGACGCAGCGACGGCCGGAACGCCGGCGTGCGCGACGAGTAGAGCCGCAGCGCAGTGAAGGTGCTGCCTTCGGACCCGTCGAGATTGACGCTATCCGCGCGATCGAGGGCGAGCAGGCGCAGGTACACCGCCGTCGCGGACGTGGTGTCAAATTGCCAGAACCGCAACAGCGAGGTCACTTCGATCTGAATCGTGTCGGACAGACCAGGACCGAACAGCGCCGATTCCGGGGCAAGCGTGTCAATGGCGATCGGCGATTTGGCACCAAGGTCGGCCGCGAGGTGGTTCAATTGCAGAAAGAACGAATCCGCCGGGGTCGCGGGAATGGGAGCCACCGGGACGAGGATCAACGTCGCCCGGATGATCTGGCTCGAGTCGCGAATCGCGCGCGGCACCGCGATGCGCAGCAACGCCCGTGCGGAAGGCACTCCGCCGATCGTGAGGTTCGAGTCGAGCGCGGCCGGCGGCGGGTCGAACACGAAGGCGTCAAAGCGGGCCAGGCGTCGTTGAGAGGGTCGCTGGAGCAGGGTTCCCGCTGAGTCCACCCGGATGAACCACATGATCTCTGGACCGGTGCCGATCTCACCCGAGCCGAACGCGGCGCTCGTCGGAATGTCGGCGGTGACGCGCACGCCCATCGCCAGCTGCCCGCTGTCGGCCACGACGAAGGGAATCTGGGTCGTGTCGAACTTCAGCGAAAACGTCACCGCGTGACGCACCGAGTCCACGCTCAACACGCTGTCCCCGGTCACGGAGTCGCGCGCTCCGGGCTTGGCGAACAGGCTGTCCAGGTTGACCACGCGAACCGGAGTTCCCGCGAATGCGGGGGCCGTCCCCGCGAAGGTGCTGGTGCTGTCCAGCCCGAGCGGCAGCCGGTACAGCACGAGGCGCAGGTTGTGCGCCGCCGTGTCTCGTCGCAGCAACGTGAAGGTCAGCCTGGTCGAATCGACCACGATCGGTCCCGTCGTTGTGTCGTTGCCGCCGTTGATGGGCAGTCGCGGCGCGATGGGCGAAGTCTGGAAGATCGGCCGGCTTTCGAGGCCTGGAAGCGTCGCCGTCAGCAGCATGAAGGCGCGGTGCGCCTCGACATATCCTCGAAAGGTGGAGTCACGACTAATGGCCGTGGTGAGCAATGACTCGACCGTGACGATCTGGCCGCCGGGACAGAAATCCGGACAGCTGGCCGGCGAAGTGATTTGCTCCGTGCACGCGAGCACGCCGAGTACCACCGTTCCGGTCACCATCGCAACGCGTGCCGCATGGCGGGTGAAGGCGTTCACGTGAGCGACTCCGGCGTAAACGCCTCAGGCAGCAGCTCCCGCAATTTCCAGCGCCGCTCGCTCGACGGCCCGACGGTGATGATCTCGATGTCCAGCCCGAACTCGGCCATGAGCTGACGGCAGGCGCCGCACGGAGTCGCCGGCGGTTCGACGCCGGTCGCCACGACTACGCGCGCCAGGCGGCGCTTGCCCGCGGCCACCGCGGCCCCCACGGCCATCCGTTCGGCGCAGATGGTGAGGCCGTAGGACGCGTTCTCGACATTGCACCCCACATGGACGGTGCCGTCATCCGCCTCAATCGCGGCTCCCACATGAAAATGACTGTACGGAGCGTAGGCGTTTTGCATCACCTCGCGGGCGCGGCGCACCAGCTCCGCGCCGCTCACGCCCACACCTGGTCCAGGAAGGAGCGTCCGGCCGCGAGCGGGGGCACGCCGAAGTACTCGGCGACCGTCGCGCCCAAGTCGGCGAACGTCGTCCGCTCCCCAAGGGCGACCGCCCGCACTCGAGGCCCCACCACCAACACCGGCACCGCTTCGCGCGAGTGATCGGTGGACGGCGTCGTCGGGTCGTTGCCATGGTCGGCGGTGATGATGATCAGGTCGTCCCCCTTGAGCCGCGCCACGAGGCGCGGCAGCCAGCCGTCGAGCTCCGCAAGCCCCTGATGAAACCCCAGCACGTCGTTGCGGTGCCCCCACGTTTGATCGAACTCGATCACGTTCACAAAGATGAAGCCCGTCACCACCTCGTCGAGCGCCCTCTCGATCAACCGGTACGCATCCGCGTTGGTGGGGGTGTGCTCGCTCGCGATGTTTCGCCCGGCAAACAGGTCGTCGACCTTGCCGATGCCGATCCGCGGCACCCCGGCAGCGGCCAGCAGATCGAGCAGCGTCGTCCCAACGGGCTCGATCGAGAAGTCCTTGCGGTGCGCCGTCCGGCGGTAGCTCCCCGGCGTTCCTTCGAACGGCCGCGCGATCACCCGGCTCACCGCGTGTTCGCCCACGAGCATGTCACGGGCAACACCGCAAGCGCGGTACAACTCGGCCAGCGGCACGGTCTCCTCGTGGGCGGCCACCTGAAACACCGAGTCTGCGGACGTATAGACGATCCACTGTCCCGTTCGCTGGTGCTCGGCACCCAGCTCGTCGATGATCGCCGTGCCGGACGCCGCCTTGTTCCCCAGCCATCCCCGCTTCGTCCGCCGGGCAAACTCATCCAGCAGCGCCGCCGGAAAACCAGTCGGGTAGGTGCGAAACGGCCGGTCGAGCAGCACGCCGCATAGCTCCCAGTGCCCGGTCGTCGAGTCCTTGCCCGGCGACTGCGGCAGCGCAACCCCGTAGGCCGCGCCTGGCTGCGCCGGACGGCCCACACCGGCGAGCGTTCGGCACAGGCCAAGACCGAGGCGCTCGAGATTCGGCAGGTGCAAGCCGCCGACTACCCGCGCGACGTTCCCCAGGGTGTCCGAGCCGACGTCGCCGTAGGCGTCCTGGTCCGGCGTCCGGCCGATCCCCATCCCGTCGAGCACGATGATGGCGGCGCGCTTCATCCGTAGACTCTCGGCAGTCGCGGCCCCAGCGCGGTGAGCAAGCCGCGCGGCTGCACGCCAGTCGCCGTGGACAGCTCCGCGAGCGTAATCCGCTGTCCGTCCGCCTCCCCCAGCAGCGTCGCCACGTCGCCAACCTGCACCGGCACCTGACCGACATCCACCAGCGTCAGGTCCATCGTCACCGTCCCGACGATAGGACAGCGTGCTCCGCGCAACAACACCTGTCCGTGCCCGTCCGGCCCGAGCGTCGCCGGCACGCCGTCGGCGTACCCAATGCCGAGCGTGGCGATCGTCGTCTCCCGCGTCGCGATCCAGCGCGCATTGTAGCTGACGCCGTCCCCCGCTTGCACCCGTCGCACGCTCACGACACGGGCCCGCAGACTCGCCACCGGCAGGCCCGGCTGGACGCCGCCGCCCGGTGAGCCGCCGTATAGGAAGACCCCCGGCCGGACGAGTTCGAGCGCGCAGGACGGCTCCCGCAGGGCTGCTGCGCTGTTGGCGACGTGGCGTAGCCTCGGTCGGCGCGGCAGTCGCGCAAGCGCGGCCAAAAAACGTTCGAGCTGCTGCGCCGTCGTGCCATCGGCACATTCCGACGAGTGCAGCTGCGTGAACGCCCCTTCGAAGCCCGGCGTATTGGTGAGCGGCGCGATTCGCTCCACCTCGTCCCACCGCACCCCGCCGCGAGCCATTCCCGTGTCGATCTCGATGTGAAACGGGTCGCCGTCCACAGTCCACGCGCGCAGCGCGGTAGGCTCGTCGAACACGGGCGTCAGCCGCAGCTCGCGGTACACGGCGAACCGTCCCGGCGTCGCCGGCAGCAGTACCAGAATCTGCCGAGCGATCCCCGCGGCTCGAAGCTCAGCTCCTTCTTCGACCGTGGCGACGCCGTAGCCCCAAGGGTCCACCGCTTCCAGCGCCCCGGACACAGCGACGGCTCCGAGCCCGTACGCGTTGGCCTTCACGATCGGGAGGAGCCGTGCGCCCGCGGTGCGCGCCACCGTGCGGGCATTCTCGACCACAGCCGCGAGACTCACTTCGACCCACGCGCGGCTGTCGCGCGCGCTCATTGACTCTTTCACACGAGCGGGTATCATACCCGGCCCGGAGGCTAAATGCAAGGCGATTCAGCGCTTGGACGTGTGCTGGCGCTCGTTCGGGACCTGCGCAAACGGTCCCCATGGAACAGCGCACAGACGGCGAGCACCCTGCGCCCCTACCTCGTGGAGGAGGTGCTGGAGCTCGACCACGCTATCGCGAGCGGCGATCCGCTGCAGCTGCGCGAGGAGCTGGGCGACATGCTGCTCCATCTCTCATTCCAGATCGTGCTCGCGGAAGAGCGGAGCATGATGGACGCCGAGGCGGTGGTGCGCGCCTTGGAGCAGAAGATGCGCCGCCGCCATGCGCATCTCATGGGCGACGGAACGGCACCAGCCGAGTCCTGGGAACGCAGCAAGCGACGCGACAGCGGATCGAGCGGACGCAGCGCGTTTGCCGGGGTGCCGCCCCATCTCCCGCCGCTTTTGATGGCGTTGCGGCTGCAGGAACGGGCGGCCGGGGTGGGGTTCGACTGGCCTGACGAGAAAGGACCGCTCGGCAAGGTACGGGAGGAGATGGCTGAGCTGGAGGAGGCGGCGGAAAGTCGCGCGGCCACCCGCGTGCAGGTCGAAATCGGCGACCTGTTCTTTGCCGCGGTCAACCTGTCGCGCAAGTTCGGAGTCGATCCCAACCAGGCGCTCGAGGCGGCGAACCAAAAATTCCGACAGCGCTTCGAGGAAGTGGAACGGATGGCGCGGGAACGAGGTGTGGAAGTCGGCCAAGCGACCCTGGACGAGCTGGACACGCTGTGGGAGGAGGTCAAGCAGGAAAAGGGGTGAGACCGGCGAGCCCCAGCTACTGCGTGGACGACTCGAACCGCCCCACCAGCACCTCGTGCTCGGTCAGGCGCGCGCACGCGCGATCGAGCGCGTCGTAGTCCGCATGCCACCGGTCACGAAACGCGACAAATGCCTCGGCCGAGGTCCAGCGATCGATCGTCAGGTAGCGGCGACTCGCCATCGGTCGCAGCAGCTCGGTGCCTTGAAACTCGGGACTGCGCCTGAACAACGCCGCCCAGTCACCGTCGGCCGCGTAAATACGCTCGAACTCGCGTTCCTGTCCAGCTTGCGGCTCGAATTCCCAGACGATCACGTGCACCGGTCACCACCTTCTCGGCCCTACGCGGGTCAGGGCCACAGCTTGTACAGCGTTCGCGGGAACGCTATCGCCTCCCGGATGTGCGGGATCCCACAGATCCACGCCACCGTCCGCTCCACTCCCAAACCGAATCCGGAATGGATGAAGCTGCCGTACTTGCGGAGGTCGAGGTACCACCCGTAAGCCTCCTCCGGCAACCCTTCACCCCGGATTCTGGCCAACAGTTTGTCATAGTCGTCCTCGCGCTGGCTGCCGCCGATGATCTCCCCGTACCCTTCCGGGGCCAACATGTCGTTGTTCAGCACGGTGCGCGGGTCGGCGGGGTTTTCCTTCATATAGAAGGCCTTCACCGCCTTGGGGTAGTTGAACACCAATACCGGGCGGTCGTACTGCTTCGCCAGCAGCGTCTCATCCTCCCCGCCGAGGTCCTGGCCCCACTGCATCGCCGACCCCAGCGCCTTGAGCTTTTCCACGGCGTCGGTGTAGGAAATCCGGTGAAACGGTGGGACACATCGCTCGAGCGGAGCCACGTCGCGCTCCAGCTCGACCAGCTCCGTGTTCCGTCGCTCGAGGCAGCGCCCCACGATGGAGGCGACGAACTGTTCCTGGAGTGCCATATTGTCGTCGGAGTCGTTCCAGGCTACCTCGGGCTCGACCATCCAAAACTCGGTAAGATGGCGGCGGGTCTTCGATTTCTCGGCCCGGAACGTCGGCCCGAAACAATAGACCTTGCCCAACGCCGCGGCTGCCGCCTCGACGTACAGCTGCCCGGTCTGGGCGAGGTAGGCCTTCCCGAGGTCGAAATAGTCCGTGGCGAACAGCGTCCCCGCATGCTCGCCGATCGAGCCGGTGAGGATCGGCGTATCCACCAGCACGAAGCCGTGCTCGTAGAAGAAGTCGCGGATCGCCTGGATCACTTCGTGGCGCACCCGGGCGATCGCCACTTGTCGCCGGCTGCGCAGCCACAGATGCCGGTGCTCGAACAGGAACCCGGTGCCATGTTCCTTCGGTGTGATCGGGAAGTCCTGGCTGACGCCAATGATGCGGAGCTCAGTGGCCTGAAGCTCCACTTCGCCGGGGGCGCGGGGTTCGATCCGCACGACCCCGGTGACCGCACACGAGGCTTCCTGGGTGAGACGGCCGAAGGTGTCCCAGGTCGCTTCGGAGACTTCCTTCCGGGAGAAGACCGCTTGCAGGTATCCAGTGCCGTCGCGCAGCACAACGAACGCGATCTTGCCGCTCGAGCGTGTGGTCATCACCCACCCGTGCACGGTCACCGTCTGGTCCGCGAGCGCGGAGAGGGCGTCGATGCGATACGCGTCCGACATAGGCGCGGCATACTAGTGGTGGGGTTGTGGGCTGTCAACGCGATCGCGTGCATCGCCACGGCGCGCGTGGGACCCGATCGTGACGAGGCCCGCCCCGACATCTTCGCCCGCGAGTCGCTCGCCGCCGCACCGCAACCACTCTGGCGGACGGGCGCGGGACGGGCGGTGCGCGGGAGCCCCGCGATCGGCACACGCGTCATCGCGGTTGGGACGTCCGACCGCAACGTGGTGCTGCTGGACCGCGCCACCGGCGAACAGATCTGGCGCCAACGCGTCTCTGGTCCGGTGGCCGGCGGCCCGCTGCTCGCCGGGGATTTGCTGTACGTGGCCACGCAGGCCGTTCCGGACGGCCGCGTCCTCGCGCTGCGCCTCACCACCGGCAAGGTGAAGTGGCGGGCCAGTACCGGGGGGGTCACTGCCCCGCTCGCCCGCATGGGCGACCTCGTCCTCGCCGTCACCGACGGTGGCGACGTCATCGCGCTCGACGCCGCAACCGGCGAGCAGCGCTGGCGCCGTTCTCTCAGGCGAGGGGCACGGGCCACGCCGGTGCCCACGGCGGAAGGAATCGTTGTGGCCACGCTCGGCGATTCGCTGTATCTCCTCGACTCCGCGACCGGGGCGGTGCGCGCCCACCGCGCCACGCCTGGAGCAGTCCTCGGCACTCCTGCCGCCGATGGGCACCGCTTGTTTCTCGCGACAACCGCTGGCCGCCTGTTGGCCCTCGAGCTGCCGACACTTGCCGTGCAATGGGAACGCCCGCTGGATGACGCCGTCTTTGGCGCGCTCGCCCTTGTCGGAGACACCCTCTACGCGCTGAGCGCCAGAGGAACACTGTGGCGCGTTCCGCTCGACGCTCCCGACCGTGCCCGCTCGGTGGCCCTGGGCGTGCCTGCCACCGCGGGCCCCACGCCGATCGCGGGAGGTGTCCTGATAGCCAGCGTGGCGGGCGAGGTGCTGTTCGTGGATGCCGCCAGCGATTCGGTGCGCTGGCGCACGAAGCGACGCGGGCCGATCGAGGAGCCGCCGCTGGTGCGCGACCGGCAACTGATCCTCATAACCGGCGACGGCACCGTAGAGGCATTCCAGTGACACGGCTCCGTCCCCTGATCATCGCCGTGGCCCTCGCGGGCCTCGCGCCGGCGCTCGGCGCCCAGGCTCCCTCCGCGCCCGCCCCGCGACAGACATGGACTCGCGGAGCCGTGCACTACGGCAAGTGGGCTACGGCCGCCGTGGCCCTGGGGCTCACCGTGCTCGCCGCCAAGGAACACCACCACGCCAACGACAACTGGCAACAGCTGCGAGCGCTGTGTCAGACCGACAACACGGCGTGCCAGGTGCGCCCCGACGGGCAGTACGCGAACGACAATGCCGAGCTCTTGTACCAGCAGACGTTGTACTACGACCGGCGTGCCCGCCGTCGGCTCATCGTCGGGCAGGTGTCGCTGCTCGCGACCGCGGCGTTGTTCATCCTGGACCTGCGCAACCAACGCAGCAGCCCCCCGAACATTCCGTTCAACGGGCTGGAGGTGATGGCGGAGCCGGCAGGCAGCGGCGCGCGGGTGGGGCTGCGGTTTAGCTTCTAGTTTTCAGTGGTCTGTTCTCAGTCATCAGCAATCAACTGATGACTGACGACTGATGACTGATGACTGACCACTGACGATTATCCGACTCGGAACAACTCAAACCCCCGCTCGTAGCGCAACAACACATTCGCCCGATAGGCAGCGTGTTTCGGCGCGGCGAGCGCGGGATCCTGGTCGATGATCTGCTTCGCCGCACGACGCGCGGCCTCGAGCAGCGGCAGGTCGGTGGCAAAATTGGCGTAGCGCAGCGCCAGGCCGCCCGATTGGCGCGCGCCGGTGAGCTCGCCCATGCCACGTTGCTGCAGATCGAGCTCCGCGATCTGGAACCCGTCGGTCGTCTCGGTAAATGCCTGAAGCCGCGGCGCCGCCTCGGCGACGTCCGACAGCAGGATACAGTGGCTCGCCGCGCTGCCGCGTCCCACCCGGCCCCGCAGCTGGTGCAGCTGGGCGAGACCAAAACGCTCCGCGTGCTCGATCAGCATCACCGTGGCGTTCGGCACGTCGATCCCGACCTCGATCACGCTCGTGGCCACGAGGACCTGCACCGCGTTGTCGCGGAACGCGCGCATGACCTCGTCGCGCGCATCCGCTCGGATCCGACCGTGCACCAGGCCCACCCGGAACTCCTTGAACACCTTGGCGAGCCGCTGCGCCATCGTCGTCGCGGCCTTGAGGTCGGCCTTTTCGGACTCGTCGATCACCGGGTACAACACGTACGCCTGCCGCCCCGCCGAGCATTCGCCGCGGATGAACTCGTAGATCTTTGCGCGCGCGGTGTCGGTGCGCAGAGCGGTCTTGACCGTCCCTCGCCCCGGGGGACGCTCCACCAGCGTCGTCACGTCGAGATCGCCGTACAATGTCAGGGCAAGGGAACGCGGGATCGGCGTCGCCGTGAGCAGCAGGACGTCGGGCGCGTCGCCTTTCCCCGCCAGCGCCGCACGCTGTTCCACGCCAAAGCGGTGCTGCTCGTCGATCACGGCGAGTCCCAGGCGGCGGAAGCGAACCGACTCCTGGATCAGTGCGTGCGTGCCCACGACGACGCGCGCGGCCCCGGACGCGATACGTTCTCGTGCCGCGGCCTTCACCGCGGTGGCCCCCCGGCCCACCAGCAGCTCGGGGCGAATCCCGAGCGGTGCGAGCAGCGCGGTGAGGGTCGCGGCGTGCTGCTCGGCGAGCAGCTCGGTGGGCGCCATCATCGCGGCCTGGTGGTCGTTCTCCACCGCGAGCAGCATGGCGAACAAGGCCACGACGGTCTTGCCAGTGCCGACATCTCCCATCAGCAGCCGGTGCATTCGCTCCGGTGACGCCATGTCTTCGGTGATCTCGCGGACCGCCCGGCGCTGGTCACCGGTGAGCGCGAACGGCAGGTGCTCCTTCAGTCGGGTCGTCAGATCGCGCTGGGGCGCGAACCGGATCCCGCCGCGCGCCCGCTTGGCGAGAAAGCGCGCCCGCGCCTGCACCAGCTGCTGATCGAAGAACTCGTCGAACGCGAGCCGGCGTCGCCCGGCCTCGGCATCCTCCAGTGAACCGGGCCGGTGCACGGCCGCGAGCGCGGTGCGCAGACCCGTCACCCCGGCTGCCGACCGCAACGACTCCGGGTGCGGATCGACGACCAACGACAACAACGCGTCGAGGTGCTGCTGGACCAGCGCCCGAATCTGCTTGTGCGACAACCCTTCCGTGGCGGGATAGACCGGCAGGATGAAGCCGCGCTCCGGTCCCGCCTCGCCGTCGTCGGCGAGGATCAGGAACTCGCGCGGCACGAGCTGGCGCCCATGGTAGTAGCGCACCGGGCCGGTGACCAGCACCAGCTGCCCTTTGACGATCTGGCGTTCGAGGAACGGCTGCCCCGGCCAGGCGCACTCCAAGACGCCGGAGTCGTCCCGGAGCAGCGCGCGAAACACCCGCAGGCCTCGCCGGGTGGGCAGGATCCCGGTGGACAGGACGCGTCCGACACCGGTGAGCTCTTCCCCAACCCGGGCCTGCGCGAACGGCGTGAGCGTCGTGGCATCGAGGTAGCGGTGGGGTGCATGGTACAGCAGATCGCCCATGGTGCGGACGCCGATCCGCCCCAACGCTTCAGCGCGCTTGGGCCCAACGCCCTTCAGGAACTTGACCGAGGCGCCGAGCTCGAGCGGCATTACCCGCTCACCAGCCGCCGCGCGTAGGCGGTGGCGTCGAACGCCTCCAAGTCGTCGAGCCCCTCTCCCGTCCCCACGAAACGAATCGGGACCGGCACCGCGCGCCGCACCGCCACCACGGCCCCGCCGCGGGCCGTGCCATCGAGCTTGGTCACGACCAATCCGGTGAGCGGCACCGCCGCGGTGAAGTCGCGCGCCTGCTGCACCGCGTTCTGCCCTACGGTCCCGTCGAGCACGAGCAGCGACTCGTGTGGCGCTCCGGGGCATCGTTTCGCCACGACTCGCGCCACCTTTTTCAGCTCCTCGAGCAGCCGGGGCTCGGTGTGGAGCCGGCCGGCGGTATCTACGATGACGGTGTCGCAGTCATGCGGACCGGCCGCGTCGATCGCATCGAACGCCACCGCCGCGGGATCACCGCGCCCGTCTGCCGGCCCCCCCACGCATGGCACGCTGAGGCGCTCGGCCCAGATCCGGAGCTGGGTCGCAGCGCCGGCCCGAAACGTGTCGGCGGCGGCGAGCAGGACGCGCCGGCCCTCTCGGCCCAGTCGGTGCGCCAGCTTGGCGACGAACGTGGTCTTGCCGACGCCGTTGACGCCGTACACCAGGATCACGGTCGGCGGCGTGTCGGCGCGTACGAGCAATCCCGCATCGGCCGGCCCCGCGAGCAACTCGGCCGTGGCGCGCTCGAGATAGTCCTGGCGTGCAGCCGGCGGCGCCCCACGCAACCCGTCGATCAATTCCTGGGTTGCCTCGACACCGAAGTCCGCCTCCAGGAGGATTCGCTCCGCTTCTTCGATTGCCTGGTCACTCGTCCCCCCTCCGAACGCGCGGGCGACCCGCTGCCACAATCCCATCAGGGCAGCCCCTGGCGACGGCGCCACGCCCATTCTCCCGCGAACGCCGCGATTGCCAGCGCAAACCACCACCACCGGTCCCGCGCCGCGACGGCGACTCGGCCGGCGTCGGCATCCCCGGCCTGAGGGGCCACCGTCACGGCCGCCGGGCGCCACTCGTCGGAGTATTCCTCCACAATCACGAGACCACGCTCGGCGCCATCGGGCAACCGCCAGCGATAGGCGTCGGGCGGCAGGCGGAGCGTTGCTTGACCCTGGGCATCGAAGCGCAAGGTGTCACTGCGTACGCCACCCGGCGATTCAAGCACGATGGGGAGCGACCGCGGGACGTCACGGCCGATCCAGCGCCACAGGAGCGGGGTTCCGTTTGCCGCTTCGGTCGTCAGCGGCTCGACGCGTCCCGTACCCGGGGCGCTCGTCCCGAGCAGCCAGTCGGTGATGGCGGCGACGAAGGCGCGGTAGGCTTCCCCCGCCGCCCCCCCGCGGAAGCTCCATCGCCACAGCCCGGCTCCAGCGACCGACACCTGTCGGAAGCCGGCGGAATCGTGCAGCATGGCGAGCGGTCGTGGGGAGCCACGGCGGGCCAGCCGGGCAGTGAGCAGCACCATCGCCCCCGAGTCGGGGGGCAGTTCGGCGAGCGCGGCGGCAGGGGGCAGCGAGTCCCACGCGACACCGGCGAGGGCGCCGGCGAGCGGCGACGCGGGCGGCGGATCGACGTACCAATCCCCTCCGCGCTCGACGGCCAGTGGCCACACGATGAGGCCCGCGCGTCGCTGGTACGTCGCGAAGCGCCGTGGCTCGCCGAACAGCGCCAGCAGGCGCGCGCCGGCCGCCGCGCGCGCGACGGCATCCGCCGCGACGGGGGCGAGGGTCGCACCGTCTCGCCAACGCCCCAACTCGGTCTCGACGAACACTTTGACCGGAACGTGCGCCACATCGGCGATGGTCTTCGCAAAGAAACGTGATTCCCAGTCTGGTGGAGCGCCGAGCACGACGACGGTCGGTTGCGGGCTCACGTCAATGGCGATGCGTCGTGCGTCGTCACGCGGCTCGGCGTCGCCCGCACTTTGGAGACGCACGTCGATCGCGGACCAGCCGGTGGGGAGGCGCGCCGCGGGAAACGTCAGCTCGGTGGTCAACGCTCCGCTGTCCGGGAGTGGCACGTCGCGGTCGACGAGGCGCCGTCCTCCGGAGGAGACGGTGAGCGTTGCGGTGCGCGTCGCGACCGCTGCCCGGACGCCGGCGGTGCCATACGCGACGCGCAGCCGGATCGTGTCGGCGGCGCTCACGCGGCGCGGCGCGTCCACGGCGGCGACGAACGCGTCGAAGAACGGGGCGCGCGGCAACACAACGATGCGCGGCCGGCGCCGCAGGTCGGGCGGGAGCTCGACGGTATCGGGGATCGCGCCATCGGTGATCACGACCACGGGACCGCCGCGGGCCCCCGCGGCAGCGAGCGCGGGCGCCAGACGGCTGGCGCCCGCCGCCGGCGGGCTGGTGTCGAACGCCGTGACCGCATCGCCGAAGCGCCAGATCACGCCTCCGCCCGCACCGGCGAGGCGGCGGGCGCTATCCAGCGCGGCCTGCCATGGTCCGTTCGTCCCCCGCATGCTGAGGGAGGCGTCCAGTAGCACGAGCGGCGGCGTGGTCGTTCCGGCCGGACGGGAACGGGTCGGATTGAAGAGCAGCAACAGCAGCGCGCCGAGACCGAGTGCCCGGAGCAACGCGAACCCAAGGGTCAGGCGGCCAAACACGCCAGCGCCTCCTGGACGGAGAACCGTCCTTCATGCAAGGCCCGCCCGACGATCACGCCCGCCAGTCCAGCCGCGCGGACAGTTCGAACATGCGCGAGGGACCCGACGCCCCCGCTCGCGATCACCTCAAGGCCGAGGGTCGCCAGGAGCTGCGCACCGGTCGTGTCGGGACCGGTGAGGGTTCCGTCGCGGGTCACGTCGGTGTAGACGATGAAGCGACCGCCTTGATCGACGATGGTGCGGGCGAGGAGATTCACGGGCATCACGGGAACTGCGCCGGCACCTCTTGGAGTGACCCGCCCGTCGGTCGCCTCGACCCCCACGGCAAGCCGCTCGGCGCCGTGGCGGCGTACCAGACGACTGACGAGCGCAGGCTCGGTGGCGGCGGCGGCGCAGCCGATGACCACACGCGCCGCGCCCCAGGCCAACATTTCCTCGATCGCCTCCTCCGTCCCCAACGAGCCGCCTATCTGCACCTGCAGCGGCGCGGAACCGAGTACGTCGCGCATCAACTCGCGGTTCGAGCCGGTGCCGTGCGCGCGGTCGAGATCGACAAGGTGCACCCAACTCGCGCCGGCCGCGACGAGCCGCGCCACTGCAGCCGTCGGGTCGTCGCCGTACACCGAGGGAGCGGACGCGTTCCCCGAGCGGACGTGCGCGACCCGCCCGCCCCGGACGTCAACGGCGGGATAGAGCTCCACGGATGGACCCGAAGTTAGTCGACCTTGACGACGCCGGCGGCCGCCTGCGGCGGCTCCAGCGCGAGCGCGAGCCGCGTTCTGGCGGCGTCGAACGCGTCCTGGCGATCCCGCGGGACCGGCGCGCCGGCACCGGCGTTCGAGCGCTGCGGGTTCGCGGGTCGGCCGTTGATCAGGAATTCGTAATGCAGGTGCGGCCCAGTGGAGAGCCCGGTGGATCCGACGAACCCGATGGTCTCGCCCTGGGTCGCGCGCCCACCCAGGCGCAGACCGCGTGCGAATCCGGAGAGGTGGCCGTAGCGCGTTCGGATGCCGTTGGCATGCCGCAGCTCGATCAGATTCCCGTAGCCGCCGTCGCGCCCGACGCGCGTGACAATGCCGTCCGCCGTCGCCCGCACCGGCGTGCCGTAGGCGGCGGAGAAATCGACTCCCGCGTGCTGACGGTAGGTGTGCAGGATCGGATGGACGCGTCCGCCGAAGCGACTCGAGATGCGGCGGAATTGTAGCGGCGCCCGCAGGAAGGCGCGCTTGAGCGACCGTCCGCGGTCATCGTAGAACTCCCCCCGCAGCGTGATCGTGTCGGTCTCGAAATAGAACGCGTAGCTCGGTGTGCGCGCGACATCCACCCGGGCCGCGACGATGCGGCCGAAGCGCCGTTCCCCTTCCGGAGATACCAGTCGCTCGAACAGGACCTCGAAGCCGTCGCCCGCGCGCACGTCGCGCGTGAAGTCCACCTCCCAATCGTAGACGTCGGCAATGGCCCATGCGAGCGCCTGGCGCTCGGGCGGCTGGAGGACGGAGTCCGGCACGACCGTGTCCAGCGCGTCGTACAGTGAGGTGGCGATCGTGCCTTTGACCCGCAACCGCTCCGGCCGCCAGTGGATCTGCTCCTCGCTCTCCGTCCAGCCATTCGCGTCCCGGGCGTACCACAAACGACGCTCGTGGCCGAGCCGCACCATCATCCGGTCGGCGACGGAATCGGTGAGGGTGCGCCGGAAGCGGAACACGAGCCCCGAGCGCAGCCGTCGAGCGTCGAGCTTCCGCGCGGCGGTGAGGAACGCGGCGTAGTGTTGGCCCGTCACCCCGGCGCGCGCCAGCACGTCAGAGAGCGTCTCGCGCTGCCCCAGCGTGTCCGCGAACTCCCGATAGGCTTCGCTGACGCGAATCGTCGGCGCGCTGATCGGCCGACGCCATGGCCATGCGTCACGCATCGCCCACGCCAGGACGCCTCCCCCCAGGAGCAACACCGCGACAACGCGGCCCGGGTGTCGAACCATCAGTCCATCTGCCGGCGAATGAAGGTCGGAATCTCCATCTCGTTGACCTCCGGTTGTCCGGGACTCGACGGTTTCCGAGGGGTTTCGGCCGGCTTGGCGAACCCAGGCGGGGCGACAGGAGTGGGCCGCGCCGGGCGCTTCTCGAACGGCAGCACACCCGCCGCGGGACGCGTTGCCGCTCCGGCAGCGCCCGCCGCCGTTTCGGCCTCCGCGCCCGCTCGATCGAAGCCGGTGGCGATGACGGTGACACGCAGCTCGCCATGCATCGCCGGATCGGGCACGGCGCCGAAGATAATCTCGGCCTCGTCGCCGGCGGCGTCGTGGATCGCCTCGCTCACCTGCGTGACCTCCCCCAGCGTGACGTCATCGCCGCCAGTGATATTGATGAGGACGCCAGTGGCCCCTGCGATTGAGATGTTGTCGAGCAGTGGGGAGGAAATAGCCTGCTGGGCCGCTTCCATGGCGCGGTTTTCGCCGCGCCCCATCCCGGTGCCCATCAGCGCCGTGCCGCCGTTCTGCATGACGGTGCGTACGTCGGCGAAGTCCACGTTGACGAGGCCCGTGACACAGATGATCGACGATATGCCCTGAGTGGCGTGCAGCAACACCTCGTCGGCCTTCTTGAGGGCGTCCTGGAACGGAATGCCCTTCCCCACAACGGCGAGCAGCCGCTCGTTCGGCACGACGATCATCGTGTCCACGTGCTTACGCATCTCGGCGATGCCCATTTCCGCCTGACGCATACGCTTGCGGCCCTCGAACAGGAACGGCTTGGTGACAATGCCGATCGTGAGGGCGCCCAGATCGCGCGCGGTCTGCGAGATGATCGGTGCCGCTCCGGTTCCGGTGCCCCCGCCCATGCCGCAGGTGACGAACACCAGGTCGGCGCCTTGGAGCGCGTGCAGCACCTCATCGCGGTTTTCCTCGATTGCCTGACGGCCAATCTCGGGCCGCGCGCCGGCGCCCAGCCCCCGTGTGAGCTTTTTGCCGATCTGGACCTTGACGCCGGCGCGGTTCTTCTCGAGCGACTGCGCGTCGGTGTTGACGGCGATGAACTCGACGCCGATCACGCCTTCGTCGATCATGCGGTTCAGGGCGTTGCCGCCACCGCCGCCGATGCCGACGACTTTCATGCGCGCGTTCTGCGCCACCGTTTCTTCGAGTTCGAAGATCATGGCTCCCTCGGGCCCTCGATCAGAAGAAGTCCTGCAGCCAACGCTTCAGCGGTCCCAGCATTCGCTCCACGCTACCATCGCCGGCGATTGCACTGTGGCCCGACGATCCCTGCGCCAGCCGTCGTGCCGCGTAGAGCACCAGCCCCACCGGCACCGCGTAACGCGGCGCCTGGACGCTGTCGACCAGACCGGAGATGCCGAGCTCCGGCGCGCCGGCCCGCACCGGCACCGCGAACACTTCGCGCGCGAGCTCCACCAGGCCCGGCAGATGCGCCGTGCCGCCGGTCAGCACCACGCCAGCCGGCAGGCGCCCACCGCCATAGCCGGCGCGCTCGAACTCGCGCCCCACCAGCATGAAGATCTCATCGAGCCGCTGGTGGATGATGTGCGACAACAGCTCGCGCGACGCCTGCCGCGCGCCCTGTCCGGGCGTGGACGGCAGATTGATCATCTCGGATGCATCCACCAACGGCGCGTACGCGATGCCGTGCCGCTCCTTCAGGCGCTCCGCGTCCGCCTGCGTCACACCCAGCCCCTGCACCAGGTCGTTGGTCACATGGGCGCCGGCGTATTTGAGCGACGCCACGTGCCGGATCTTCCCTTCGTGGAAGATCGCGACGCCGGTCGAGCCGCCTCCGACTTCCACCAGCGCCACCCCAAGCTCTTTCTCGTCCTCAGTGAGCACCGCGTAGGAGGCCGCGAGCGGCTCGAGCACAAGGTCGGCGACGCGATAGCCGGCGCGCTGCACCGCCTTGCGCAGGTTTTGCGCGGCCGTCGACTGCACCGTGACGAGGTACATCTCGACCTCGAGCCGCATGCCGGTCATTCCCACCGGATCTGAGATCCCGCGCTGCTGGTCGACCATGTACTCCTGCGGGATGTCGTGCAGCAGCTCCTGGTCCGGACCGAGCGACACGGCCCGGGCGACCTCGTTGACGCGCGCCACGTCAGCGGGGGTGATCTCATCGCCGTTGACGGCCACGACGCCCGAAGAGCCCCGGGCCGATACGTGCTCGCCCGCGATGCCGCAGGTCACGGCCGCCACCTTCACGCCCGACATCCGCTCGGCATCGCGCAGCGCCGCCGTCACCGAACGGGTCGTTTCGTCTATGTCGCGTACCACGCCCCGCCGGACGCCGCCGTTCCTGGCGAGCCCGACTCCCAGCACCTTGGCCAGTGGAGTGCGCGGCAGGTCGCCCACGACCTCCGCGATCACCGCGCACGTCTTGGTGCTGCCGAGGTCGAGCCCGGCCACGAGCCGGCGGTCGCGGCTCACGCGCCACCTCCCGTCGCGCGCACCACGATCTGGCCGAAGTACCGAGCGTCCAGCTCGACATACCGGCGCGAGCGCGACGCCAGGTCCTGGGTCACCAGCACCACCGCGCGAATCACTTCCGGGCCCGCATCGCGGGCCAGCAGCAGGCGCCGCGACCCCAGCTCCAACACGACGTCGCTGCGCCGCGAGCGAGCGGTCGTAATCTCCTCGAACAGCGTCGGATCCACCGCTTGGACCAGCGCCAGCATGGCCACGAGCCCGGAATCCGCGCTCGCCGCGACCGGCAGGTCGAGCGCGCGTCGGGCCGGATCGTACGGCAACGCCCGGCCCTCGCCGTCCACCACCGACAGCTCGCGGGTGTCGCGGCCCGGCACGAACGCCACCGGCTCCACTTCGCGCACGATCACCTTCAGCGCGCCCGGCACGCGCCGCACCACCCGCCCGTCGGCGACACCGGGCAGCGCGCGCACACGCGCTGTGAGATCGTCCAGGTCGTCGAACACGCTCGCCCCCGGCGGGAGGCGCAACGCGCCGATCACTGCCGCCGGCGCGAGAAAGCGCACGCCGACGAGCTCGATCTGCCGGACCTGGAAGAAGCCGACCTGACGCAGCAGCAACGGCGCCCCAAACCAGAGCACCAACCCGGCGACGAGCGCGACCGCGAGCCGCCGGCGCGTCGTCATCGGGCCGCTTTCGCGCCGAGCAGGGTCAAGAGCTCCGGCCCGACGCGTGTCACGTCGCCCGCGCCGAGGGTGAACACCACGTCACCCGGGGCCACAAGCTGCGCCACCCGGCCCATGAGGGCGGCGCGGTCCTCGACGACGTCAGGGTGGGCTCCGGCCGCACGCGCACCCGCAGCGACGAGGTCGGCGGTCACTCCCGGCAACGGTTGCTCGCGCGCCGCATAGATTGGCGCCACCACCACCACGTTGGCGGCCGCGAGCTCGCGGCCCAACGCCGCGCCGTGGAGGGCGGTGCGCGAGTACAAGTGCGGCTGAAATACCGCGACCAGCCGCCGGCCTGGAAACGCCTGCCGCGCCGCCGCGAGGGTGGCCCGCACTTCGCTCGGGTGGTGCGCGTAATCGTCGATTACCGTCACGTCCCCCGCTTCACCGACGCGCTCGAAACGTCGGGCGGCGCCGCGGAATTCCGCGAGCGCGGCCGTGGCCCGCTCGAGATCCGCATCGAGCGCCCGCACGACGGCGAGGGCCGCGGCGGCGTTCCGCAGATTGTGCAGTCCGGGCACCTGGAGCGCGAGCGTCACGGTGCGTCCGCCCGGCAGCGCGACCCGGGCACGCGAGCCCTCAGGCGCCAGCGTGACGTCGTCAATGCGCACGTCCGCGTCCGCCGCGGTGCCCACTCGCCACGAAGGGACCGCCAGCGCCGCGGCGATGCGCAGCGCGCCGGGATCGTCCGCGCCCACGATGGCGCGTTCGGCGCCATGCGCGAACTGCACGAACGCTCGCTCGAGCTCCCCTACGCTCCCGTCGTAACACTCCAAGTGGTCGGCCTCGACGTTGGTGATCACCGCTACGGTCGGCGCGAGCGCGAGGAACGCCTTGTCGAACTCGTCGGCTTCGACGACATACAGCGTCGTCCCGCCGATCCGCGCATTGCCGCCCCACGCCGCGATGCGGCCGCCTACGAGACCCGTGGGATCGCGTCCGGCCGCCGCGAGCGCCTGCGTCACCATCGCGGTCGTCGTGGTCTTGCCATGCGTTCCGGCCACCGCGACCACCGTCCCGCCCGCCACCACCTGCCCCAACGCATCCGCGCGCCGCACGACCGGCAGGCCCCGGGCATGCGCCCGCGCCAATTCAGGGTGCTCCGCCGGCACGGCTGCCGTGACTACAACCGCCCGTGCCTGATCGACGTGGGCCGGGTCGTGCCCTTGCCATACGGGCACGCCCAGCGCCTCGAGATCGGCAGCACCGGAAGTATCGTTATCGCAACCACTTACAGGCACTCCACGGCGCCTGGCAAGCAACGCCAGGGCACTCATACCCGCGCCAGCGATGCCCATGAAGTGGACCGGCCGGGAATCGCCGGGTGCAAACAAGGTCATCTGTGGGGGTCTAATATAGGGATTCTACGGCACTTAGAAAAGAGCCACCATTCAAATACCGGCGAGTGTCAAGATTTTTGACACGATGTCAGCGGCAGCGTTTGGACGTCCGCGGGCCTGTGCCGCCGCCGCCAACGCCGCGCGTCGTGGACCGTCGCGCAGCAGGCCGCCGATGGTTGCGGCGAACGTGGCAGCGGAAAGACCGGCCTCGGGCAACAGCGCGGCCGCGCCGTCGGCGGCGAGGGCGCGCGCGTTGAACGTCTGATGATCCGCGGTGGCCGTCGGCAGCGGTACCAACACGCTCGCTTTGCCCCACGCACACAGCTCCGCCGTCGTCATCGCGCCGGCGCGACACACCACGAGGTCGGCCGCGAGATAGGCCCGTGCCATCGGATCGAAAAACCCCTGCACCACCACCCGACCCGGGACGGCGTAGCGCTCGAACGCGCTGGCGTGTACCGGCCCCGTTCCCCAGAGCAGGTTGACGTCGCCGAGCATGCTGTGCTCGAGCGTCCCGGCGACGGCGTAGTTCAGCGCGCGCGCCCCTTGGCTGCCGCCGAACACGAGCAGCGTGAGTCTGTCGGGGGCAAGCCCGAACGCCGCGAGCGCCGCCGCGTGCTCGCCGGGCTGCGGTGGTCGAATCGGATTGCCCGGCGCGTACACCGTGGTGCGCGGTCCCGCGGTGAGCCGCGCCGCGGCCTCCGGAAACCCGAGGTGAATCTGGCGCGCGCCACGCGCCAGCCACCGCGTGGTGAGTCCGGGATACGCATTCTGCTCCTGCAGCACCGTCGGCAGGCCGGCGCGTTGCGCGCGCCACACCACCGGCCCCGCCGCATAGCCACCCGTGCCCACGACGATCGTCGGTTGCTCGAGCGCCAGCAGCTTCCCCACGGCACGCCACACGCGCCACGCGACGAGCGGCCAGCGCAAATTGCGCCACCAGGTGTGACGGTACAGCGGCTCGATCGGCAACAGATGATAGCGAAACGGATAGCGGGGCAGCACGTCCTTCTCGATGCCCCGGCTGGCCCCGACCAGCACCGCTTCGACGTCTGGCCG
Source organism: uncultured Gemmatimonadaceae bacterium (assembly GCA_964596925.1). Lineage (GTDB taxonomy): Bacteria > Gemmatimonadota > Gemmatimonadetes > Gemmatimonadales > GWC2-71-9 > DASTHG01. The sequence continues at coordinate 189,764 of CAZQWQ010000073.1, forward strand.
CGCATCCCGCAACGCTTGCGCCAGCGCGAGCGCGGGCATGAGATGACCGCCGGTCCCGCCGCCGGCGAACAGGATCTTCACGCGGCGCGCGTGCCCCGGCGCTGCCGCGCCCCACGCGGCGCCGGGGCGGGCGCACCGCCCCGGCCCTGCCCGACACTGATCAGCACGCCCGTCGCGATCAGCGAGACCACCAGGCTCGAGCGCCCGTACGAAACGAACGGCAGCGTGATACCGGTGGCCGGCAACACGGCGAGGTTCACGCCGATGTGCAGCACGGCGCTCACACCGATCAACGCGGTGAGCCCGGCGGCGAGCAGCTGCCCGAACGGGTCGCGCGCCGAGCGGGCGATCTGGAACCCCAGCCAGATGAACATCCCGAATCCGAGAGCGAGGGCCAGCACGCCGACGAACCCCCACTCCTCGGCCAGTGTCGAGAAAATGAAATCGGCGTACGCATAGGGGAGATAGCCGAGTTTTTGCTGGCCCTGTCCGATGCCGACGCCCAGCAGCTGACCCGCGCCGATGCCGATGAGCGATTGTTTCACCTGCCAGCTGGCCTCGGTGGGTGCGGAACCAGGGTTGAGAAACGTGAGCACCCGGGCGATGCGGTACTGCGCCGTGGCGACGGCGCCGAACACCAACGGCGCCGAGCCGACCGCGAGGAGCAGAAAATGCCCGATCTTCGCCCCTGCCGAGAACACGACGACGCCGGCGAGCAGGGTGACGAGCAGTGCCATCGAGAGATTGGGCTCGAGGAATATCATGCCCACGAGCGGCACCACGATGACCACCACGGGGATCACCCCGCGCTGGAAGCTGCGCATTTGCTCGCCTTTTTTCGCGGCGAGCATCGCCGCCCACACCACGATGGCGAACTTGGCGAGCTCGGACGGCTGGACGTGCAGCGGGCCCAGGTACACCCAGCGTCGGGCGCCGTTCAGCACGGGAGCGATCCCCCGCGTGAACGGCAGCAGCGGGATGATGAGGAGCACCGCCACGACGCCCAACAGCGGCCACGCCCAGCGTTGCCATACGTGGTAGTCGAAGCGCGCCACGATCGTGGCCAGCACGCCGCCCAACAGCAGGCCAACCGCCTGGTTCAGCCCGAAGCCCGAGCCGACGACGCCGCCGCCCTTGGTGCTCACGAGACTCGAGGCGCCGTACACCGCTACGATGCCGATCATGGAGAGCGCCATCGCCACCACCGCGAGCAACCGAGTCTCCCAGCGGCGCTCGATCATCCGCCCGTGGCGAGTCGCCGGAATTCGGCGCCCCGTTCCTCGTAGTTCGTGAACATGTCGTAGCTCGAGCACGCAGGCGACAGCAGCACTGCATCGCCCGGCCGGGCGGCGAGCCGCGCGCGCGCCACGACGTCGATGAACCGGCCGCCGCGCTCGAGCGGCACCCGGCCCTCGAGGTCCGCCGCCACGATCGCGGCGGCCTCGCCGTAGGCGATCACCAGCCGGCATCGCTCCTTGAGTAACGGCGCGAGCCGGGCGTACGGCTCACCCTTGTGCCGGCCGCCGAGCAGAAGCACGAACGGCCGGTCCATCGCTTCCACCGCGACGGCAGTGGAGGCGACGTTCGTGGCTTTGGAGTCGTTGATCCAGCGGACGCCGTCCACTTCCGCCACCACCTCGAGGCGGTGCGGCAGCGGACGGAACGACCGCACCCCCTCGGCGATGACGCCCGGCGTAATCCCGACTTCCTGGACCGCGAGGGCCGCCGCCAGCGCGTTCGCGACATTGTGCAGCCCGAGCAGCTGCAGGCCATCGCGCGGCAGCAGCTCGGCGCCCCCGAGGCGCAGATGCCGTTCCGCCGCGTCGTACCACCCATCGGCCGGCCCACGCAGCGAGAAGCGAACCACCCGGCCGCGCGCCCCGGCCGCAAGCTCCAGGACCGCAGGGTCGTCGCCATTCAGCACCCAGACGGCGGCCTCGGTCGCGTTGCGAAACAGCAGCCGTTTGTCAGCGTAGTAGGCGGCCACGTCCGGATAGCGGTCGAGGTGATCGGGCGCGAGGTTCGTGAGCACACCGATTTCCGGGGCGAAATCGGGGCTGTCGTGCAGCTGAAAGGACGAGACTTCGACCGCCAGCCACTGCGGCGCCTCGGGCGTGAGCGCCAGATCGCTCAGCGGACGGCCGATGTTCCCCGCCGCCTCGGCACGGAGCCCGGCCACGCGCAGCAGGTGCGCAATCAGCGCGGTGGTCGTCGTTTTGCCGTTCGTCCCCGTCACCGCGATGCAGCGCGCTTCGGGCAGCGCTTGGAATCCCAGATTCAGCTCCGACACGATCGAGACCCCGGCCTCCCGCGCCGCGGCGACCGGCGGCGCGTCGGGCGGTACGCCGGGCGAGACGACCATGCCGGCGGCCGCGCGGATCTTGTCCAGGTCGTGACCGCCAAGCTGCAGCTCCACACCTGGGATCGCGCGCAGCTGTTCAACCGCGTCACCCGCGATCGGCGTCGCCTGCGCGTCGCTGGCGTAGACCCGCGCGCCCTCACGCGCCAGCAACCGTGTCGCCGCCACACCGCTTCGGCCGAGGCCGATCACCGCCACCACACCACGTCGCCAGGCCTCGGGGAGGATCATCGCACCTTGAGCGTCGCGAGTGCGAGCATCGCGAACAGAAACCCAAGGATATAGAATCGCGTCACCACTTGCGGTTCTGCCCAGCCGAGCTTCTCGAAATGGTGATGCAGCGGCGCCATGCGAAACACACGATGCGCGGCGGCGTATTCTCGACCGTGCCGCCGCTTGTTCCAGCGAAATGCATTGATCTGAATGATCACCGACAGCGTCTCCGCCACGAACACCCCGCCCGCGATGAGGAGCAGGAACTCCGCTTTCAAGAGAATCGCGACGGTCCCCAACGCGCCGCCGATCGCGAGTGAGCCGGTGTCGCCCATGAACACCTGGGCGGGATGGGCGTTGAACCAGAGGAACCCGAGGGCGGCCCCCATCAGGGCACCGCAGAATACCGCCAGCTCACCGGAGCCGGTGAGGTGCATCACGCCAAGATACCGCGACGTGTCGACGCGGCCGAACAGGTAGGCAAAGACGGCGAACGCGCCCGCCACGATCGCCGTCAGGCCGGTGGCGAGGCCGTCCAACCCGTCGGTCAGGTTCACCGCGTTCGAGCTCGCGGTCACGACGAAGGTGACGAAGCCGATGTAGAGCGGCCACGGGAGCGCGAGGAAGATGTACTTGAACAGCGGCAGCTGCGTGTGCGTCACCATCGTGGGCACGAACGGCCACAACACGAGGAACACACCCAGGGCGAGCCCGAAGGTCACCTGGCCGACCAGTTTCCAGCGCGCCACCAGCCCCTGTGACTTGCCGCGCACAATCTTGAGGTAGTCGTCCAGCAGTCCGATCGTCCCCATCCACAGGGTGGCCACCACGGCGACGATCACGTAGCGCGTGTCGAGTCGCGCCCACAGGAGAGTCGGCACGATCGTCGCCAGGATGATGATCAGTCCGCCCATCGTGGGCGTGCCCCGCTTTTCCTGATGGCTGGCCGGCCCCTCGGCGCGGATCACCTGGCCAACGCCGCCCAGCCGCAGTCGCCGGATGATCCACGGCCCTACCACGAAGGCGAGGATCAACGCCGTGAGTGTCGCGCCGGCGACCCGGAAGGTGATGTAATTGAAGAGATTGAACAGGATGTGTTGCTTGCTGAGCGGCGCCAGCAGGTGATAGAGCACGGCGATCCCGTCCCCTCTAGCTGAGATGGCGCAGCACCCGCTCGAGGGCGACACCGCGCGACGCCTTGAGCAGGACGATCTCGTTCCCGTGAAGCGCGGCCTTGAGCCGCGGTCCCAAGGCCTCCGCGTCCGCGGCGACCAACAGCCGGTCACCGAGCTGGGCGCGGTACGGCGCGAACGACTCCGCGAAGGCTCCCACGGCCCCCACGAGCGCCGGCTCGCGCCCCAGGATGTCCGCCGCCGCTGCCGCGTGCAATCTCGCACTCTCAGGCCCCAACTCCAACATCGACCCGACGACAACCACCAGGGGCCGCTGCCGGTCCTGGGCGAACCGAGCCGCGGATGCCACCGCCCAGCGCAGCGACGATGGGTTGGCGTTGTAGGTGTCATCAATGATCGTGAGATCGGCCAAGTGGATCACGCGTCCCCGGCCGCCCGGGACGTGCGCCGTCGCAAGCGCCCGCACCGCGGCGTCTACGGCGACACCCGCTTCGCGCGCCACCGCCAGCGCCAGCATGGCGTTCTCCGCCTGGTGCAGGCCGAAAACCGGCAGGGTGACGTCGTGTCCCTTCCAGCGCAGCCGGCACCGGCCTGCATCATCCAGCGCGAACGCGTCCGCGACCACTTCGGCCGGCGGCGTCGCCCCCGCGACCACCGTGCGGGTCCGCCGTCGCGCCTGCACCGCGAGCTCGGGGGGATCGGGACCGACGACTGCCAGCGGCACGCCGTCCAGCAACGACAGCTTTTCCCGCAACACGCCCTCGAGCGACCCGAAGCCTTCGACGTGGGCATATCCGACGTTGGTGATCACTCCGATCGTCGGCTCGATGATGTCGCGCAACCGGGCGATCTCGCCTGGAACACTCGCACCCGCCTCCACGACCAACGCCTCCGCGTCATCCGGGGCGGCGAGGATGGTGAGCGGCACGCCCACGAGGTTGTTGAGATTGGCGGTCGTGGCGTGCACGCGGTAGCGCACCGATAGCGCGGCGCGCACCAGCTCCTTGGTGGTCGTCTTACCGCTCGATCCGGTAATGGCGACGACCGGACTCCCCACCGCGAGCGCCCGGCGTCGCGCCCGCGCCAGCGCCCCGAGCGCGGCCAGCGTATCGGCCACCGCAAAGAACGGCAGACCGGCGACGGGGGTGGTGCCGCGCCGCACGACCGCGGCACCGGCGCCCCGCGCCTGCGCGGTGGCCAGAAACTCGTGGGCGTCAAACCGCTCACCTTGCAGAGCAACAAAGAGGTCCCCCGCGGCGAGCTGGCGGGTGTCGGTGGAAACTCGGGCGAAGGTCGTACCGAGGGGCGCGGGAACATCGAGCGCTTCCGCCACCCGGCCGCTCGTCCAGAAGCTCACGCGGCGCCCAGCTCCCGGACGATCGCCCGCTCGTCGAATGGTTGCTTCGTGGTCCCAATGACCTGATAGCTCTCGTGCCCCTTGCCGGCGAGCAGCAGCGTGTCGCCCTCCCCGGCAAGCGACAGCGCCAGGGCGATCGCCGCGCGGCGATCCGTCACGCGATGATGTGGCGTGTCTCGCATCCCGGCCTCCACGTCGTCGAGGATCCGCTCTGGATCCTCGGTGCGCGGATTGTCCGAGGTGACAATGGCGACGTCCGCTAGACGGACGGCGATGCCTCCCATCGGGGCGCGCTTGCCGCGGTCACGATCCCCGCCGGCGCCGAACACGATGATCAAGCGTCGTGCCGTGATCGGCCGGAGCGCCTCGAGTGCGCGCTCGAGCGCGTCGGGCGTGTGGGCGTAGTCCCGCAAGACAGTGCACGGCCGCGACCCGATCCGCTCCATCCGTCCCGGCACCTGCGGGGCGTGTGAGAGACGCTCGGCGATGGTCTCGAGCGGGAGGCCCATCCCCCACGCCGCCGCCGCGACGCCGAGGGCGTTGGTGACGTTGAACCGGCCCAAGAGCGGCAGCCGCACTGGGGCGGTCCCCAACGGCGTCACCAGCTCGAAGCCCGAGCCACCGGCGCCGGCGACAATCTTGCGGGCGCTCACTTCGCCCTTCCGCTCACCGAAGGTGATGCGACGGTGCTCGCGGCGCATGCGCTGCCAGGCTGGATCGTCGGCGTTGACGACCTCCAGGCCGTCGGGCGCGAGGTGTTTGACGAGCTTCGCCTTGGCGTGGAAATACTGCTCCAAGGTCTGGTGATAGTCGAGGTGATCTCGGGTCAAGTTGGTGAAGATGGCGACTCGGAACGCGAGTCCATCTACTCGTCCTTGATCGAGACTGTGCGAGGATACTTCCATCGCGACGCCACGAGCCCCGCCTGTCACCAGCGCCGCGAGCGTCGCCTGCAGGTCGATCGGGCCGGGAGTCGTGAGATTGCCGGCCTCGCTGTCGACCTGCGTGCCGGCGGGATCGAACGCGCCCAGCGTCCCGATCGAGCCCATCGGCTCGAGCGCCGACAACACGTGCCGCGCGAGCATGACCGTGGTCGACTTGCCGTTCGTCCCGGTGACCCCGATCAGGTCAAGTCGCGTCGCCGGCCTTCCGTACCACGTCTCGGCGGCGACGGCGGCGGCGCGGCGGCCGTCGCGCACCACGATTTGCGGCAAGGCGATCGCGGCGGGCGTTTCCACCAGCGCGGCGGCGGCGCCCCCCTGCGCGACGGCGGGGAGATAGCCGTGGCCGTCCTGCACGGCTCCGCGCACAGCGCAGTACAGCATGCCGGCGGTGAGGCGACGCGAGTCCGCGGTCAGGCCGGTGATGGCCGGCAATGCGCCGACCGGCTCGGTGGTCAGTAGACCCGCCTGCCGCAGCGCCGCGACGACGTCAGGGAGCGTCGTCACTGGAGGGAGCGCTCGCCGAACAGTGTCACCAAGGCGCCCGCCTCGAGGGACTCCCCGGCCGCGGGCCAGGTGTGGTCGGCGGTGCCCCAGCCACGAAGCGCCACGCGGAACCCCCGTCGATGCAGCGCGCGCACCGCTTCCCGCAGTGGACGGCCGGCCACGTTCGGCACCACGCGTCGGACGGAGCGTGCCGCCGTATCGGGATAGAACGGCCATGGGACGATATGCGGCACCACGCCTCCGACGTCCTCGAGCACCGGGGGCGGCGCGGCGGCCGAGGCGGCTGATTGACGCGCGCGATCGAGTGTCGCGGTCTGCGACGCGAGCGCTTGTTCGAGCATCGAGCGCGTGACCGGCGCCGCCGTCTGCGCGGCGAAGTAGCTGATCTTGCGTGGGTCGTCGATCTTCACCACGACCACGAGCTGAGGGTCGTCCGCCGGAAACAGCGCGGCGAACGACGCCACGTACTCGTCCGCCGCGTAGCGTCCCCCCACCGTGCGGCGCGCCGTCCCGGTCTTTGCCGCCAGCTCGAAGTGGGCGAGCGTAGCGCCGCTGCCGGTGCCCCGCTCCACCACGCCGCGCAGCAGCGTCCGCAGCTGTTTGGCGATCGCGGGAGTCACCACCCGGCGCACGGGCTCGGGCCGGTGGCGGTACAGCACCTCGCCCGAGGGATCCCGGATCTCGCGCACCAGCGTGGGCGCGAGCAGCACGCCGTCATTGGCGATCGCGCCGTACGCCGCGGCGAGTTGGAGCGGGGTGACCGCCACCTCGTACCCGATGGCGAGGCTCGTCGCGCTGGTCCCCGACCATTCACCCGGGAGGCGCAGCCGTCCCGGCGATTCCGCGGGAAACTCGATGCCGGTCTGGGCGCCGAGACCGAAATCGCGCAGCATGGTGTACTGCTCCACCCGCTTCAGGCGGCCGGCGAACTTGGCCATCGCGATATTACTCGACACGGCGATCGCGTCGGCGAGCGTGAGCGACGAGAGCGGGTGATCGTCACTGAGGATCCGTCCCCCCAGTCGATAGCGCCCGCCCTCGCCCGACACCCGATCGGTGGAGCGCACCCGGCCATGGGTGAGCAGAGCCGCGGCGGCGAAGATCTTGGCGAGCGAGCCGGGCTCGTAGGTTTCGGTGAACGCGCTGGGCGGCGAGCTCCCGTCGCGCCGTTGCGAGGCCACCGCGAGCAGCTCTCCGGTCCGGGGGTCCAGCATCACGACGTCTCCCCCGGCGGCGTCTGTCTGGCGCAGCGCCTCCTGCAATGCACGCTGCGCGATTTCCTGCAGCTCAGCGTCGAGCGTAAGCACGACATCCGCCCCCGGCACTGGCGACGCGAGGCGCCGGGCCGGCGACTCGTACTCGCGGCCCGCGCGGTCCTTCAGGACCACGGCCGCGCCGGGCCTCCCGGCGAGCAGGCTGTCGAACATCCGCTCGAGCCCCGACACCCCGAGGCCATCGCCCACCCGGCCGATCACCGCGCGCGCGAAACCGGGGGCGGGATAGAACCGGTTCAAGACCGGTTCGAGATGCACGCCGCGCAGCTCGCGGATGCGCTGCACCTCGACCGCGGTGAACGGGCCGCGGAAATACGCGTAGCGCTTGCGGAGGTTGTCGCGCACCACGGCGGGCGCGAGTCGCAGCGCCCGAGCCAGCGCTTGGGCGTCGCGCGCGGGGTCGCGCAGCTCGTTGGGCGCGACGCCGACGTGGTAGGTCTCCTGCGTGAGCGCGATCGCCATGAAATCGCGATCGTACAGGCCCCCGCGTCGGGCCTCGAGCGTGATGTGCTCGGTGCGCTGCGTGCGCGCCGCCTCCGCGTAGCGGCGGCCCTGAAGCAGCTGCACCTGCGCCGCCCGCAGGACGACGGCGGCAAGTCCTGCGAGAATGGCCACTTCGAGCGCTTGCAGGCGAACGGCGGGTTTCGCCATGGGCTAGCGCGGTCGCGCGGTGTCGCCGGGGATGTTGATGTAGAAGATCTCCGAATCGACCGCCGGGCGCAGCCCGAGCCGGCTCCCCGCGAGGGGGATGAGCCGCGTGCGGCTCGACGCGGCGCGGATGCGGCGCTCGTACTCGCTGCGGCGCCCCTCGAGGGTCGCCCGCTGTGTGCGCACCTCACCCAACGCCCGCGCCGCGCGCAGACTGTCGGTTTGGCGCCAGACCACGAGCCATAGCGCCACGCACACCGCAGCGAGCCACAGCACGAACCAGTGACGGCCCCTAATCGCCATGCGACGCCACCCCGGTCGCGAACGCGCGGAATTTGGCGGAGCGAGCGCGCGGATTGGCGACCAGCTCCTCGGGGCCCGGGGTGATCGCCTTCTTGGTCAGCAGCATGCCCAGCGGCCGTCCGCGGCAGGTACACACTGGGTGCCGGGGCGGACACACGCAGGCGCGGGCCCATTCGCGAAACGCCTGCTTCACCACGCGATCCTCGCCGGAATGATAGGCGATGACGCCAAGCCGTCCGCCGGGAACCAGAACGTCGCGAAACGCCGGCAGCGCATCCGCCAGCTGCGACCGCTCCTCGTTGACCGCGATCCGGATCGCCTGAAACAACCGCGCGAAATCCGCCGGTCCGGCCCGCGCCCCGCGCACTTCTCGGATCGCGTTGACCAGATCGTCGCTGACGAGAAACGGCCCGCGGGCGCGACGGCGCACGACAGCGCGCGCCAGCGAGCGAGCGCGCGGCTCGTCCGCATCGTCGGCAAAAGCGGCCGCGAGGCGCGCCTCGGGCCAGCTGTTCAGGACGTCGGCGGCACTCGGACCCCGGCCCGGAGTCATCCGCATGTCGAGCGGGCTGTCAGGGCGGAAGGTGAAACCGCGCGCGGCGGCGTCGAGCTGGTGTGACGACACGCCGAGGTCGAGGAAGACTCGATCGGGCCGGAACGCCCGCACCGCCGCTAGCACCTCCTCGGAGGCGAACGGCGCCGCGAGGTAGGTGACGCCCGTTTCCCCGAGCCTGGACCGCGCGACCGCCAGCGCCTCGGGATCACGATCGATCACGAGCAGCTCGGCACCGGCGGCGCGTAGCTGCTCCGCGTGCCCGCCGCCGCCCACCGTGGCGTCCACGGCTCGGCGGGCGCCCTCCGCCCACGCGCGCACCGCGGCCGCGAGCACGGGCTGGTGAAAAGTCGTGGTGACGTCCATGCGCTCCCGAAAAACGACGGCCCCGCCTGCCGAAGCAGGCGGAGCCGGACACTTCGTCCCGCGAGGCGGGTTCAGGCGGGGCTGACGGGGCTCGAACCCGCGACCTCCGGTGTGACAGACCGGCACTCTAACCAGCTGAGCTACAGCCCCCTGCGTCGGAGCGTCGCAATATACCCCCGCGCCCGAGGCAATTCAACGCGTTAGAAGTTTCTGCACTTGAACGCCGACTTTACTTTCGGCATTTGCGCCCCGTACTGCATCAGGATGTTCCGCATCTGGATCCCGACGGCCGGTGCGACACGACCGCCCAGGTCCATGGCCTGCAAGCTGCGCTGAATCCGGTCGCTGAGGGTCTTGGCCAGATCGCAGTTCTTGTCCTTGACCATGCTCTGGTACGGTCCACCGAGCGAGAGCGCCGACGAGAGCCCGAACCAGAAGCTGGCCTGCACCCGGATCTGATGGCGCGGCCCGGTGGTATCGACCGGCGAGCGGGGCGCGAGCTGCGTCAACAACTGGTCGAGCCAGGGGTAAGCCGCATCGTAGGCACCTGCCTGGGCGAGCTTCGAGCCGCCGCTCAACCCGACGACCGCCGTCGTGAGTCGCAGCGCCGAGTCGGGGGACGCATAGCCGGGTGCAAGGTAGGGTCGCGCGACTTCAAACTTCGCGGCGAACGGCGTGCGCATTTGGCGGAGACAGAGGGTATCGTTGCGTCGCTGGCACGCCCCCGCTGCCGCCGTGTCCCACACGGCGCGGTCCACGACGGCCTTCGCGATCAACAGGCTGGTCGCGACGTCGTTCGGGGTGACGGCTAGGGCCAGCTTGTAGTGCGCGACGGCTGAATCGATCTGTCCGGCAAGCTCGAATGCGCCTCCCCGCAGCTTCTGGTAGGGCGCGTTGGTCGGATTCCGCTTGACAGCCTCCGCGGTCCACCACAGGAACCGCTGGGTGTCCGCCGCTTGCTGGGCCGCCCCGATGCCGAGCTTGAGGGTCGAGGAATCGGCCAGCTTGTGTGTATCGGCCTGGACCTCGAGCGCGAGCATGTCGAGGATACACCCGTTCAGACCACCCTCGATGCAGATCCGTTTGCGAAGGTCGCGCATCTGCTGGTCGCTCGGATTCAACTCGAGCCCGATGCGTAGTATCTCCGCAGCTCGATCGTACTTCTTTTGCTGCATCAGCAACTGCGCGAGCCCGTTCCGCAACCTGGAGTCGGCCGGGTTGTACGTGAGCAGCGAGTCGTAGGCATCGAAGGCGGCCGCAGTATCACCCTTCACCATCGACTTGGTGGCAATCGTGTTCCAGGCTTGGTCGTTGCCGGGGTCGCCCTTCAGCGCCCGGCGCGCGGCCGCGATCGAGCTGTCGGGTGGCGCCTGCTGCACTTCACGGATGGTCGCCACACACAGGTGAGCGGCGGCGAGGTTCGGCTCGATGGCAAGCGCCTTGTTCGCTTCGGCGAGCGCGCGCGTGAGAGCATTCCGCGCGCGCTGCTCGTTGCAGATGCGGGCGAACTCGCCGGCCCGCACGATCGTGTTCATGCGCTGCGCGATCATTTCACCCAGGGCCGGTGGGGTCGCGGCACCGTTGATCGTAAACGACGAGGCGAACCCGCTGGCGCCAGAAATCACGCGGATATTCGCGATCAGGGTGCTCCCGGTGTGGGTGAGCAACCCGGTCGTGTACGAATTGATCGTCAACGCGCGGGCCAGCTGGCTCGCTTGCTGATTGCTCATCAGACCGTCGCAGGGGAACCCGGACTGCGTCAGCGCCTCGCAGATCTTCGCCTTGGGCACCACGAAGACCTTGTAGCGCCCAAGCTGGATGAGACGCTCCCGCGCCACATTCATGGCGGTGACGCTGGCACTCGAATCCTCGGGCGCCGCGACGGGCAACGGCAGGATCAGGAGCTTCTCGAGGTTTTGCGTCGTTGGGACGGCCAACTGGGCCGCAGCGCTGCCCGAGGCGCCGAGAGACAGGACGGCGAGCAGTTGGAGCAGTCTCACGCGGTCAACCTCCGTTGCAGTCTCGTACCCCTATGGGCGAAGAGGGATTCGAACCCCCGACATCCTGCGTGTAAGGCAGGCGCTCTGAACCGCTGAGCTATTCGCCCGTTCATGCGGGGCGTTAGAGGGCCAAACCCGCTGGGAAGAGCACGCAGTACCCCAATACGAGCAGGATCGGTGCCGCGGTGGTCGAGCCCCGGGAGAGTAGCCAGTACCCCGCCGCGATGCAGACGACGGCGCCGCCCAGTAAGGCGAAATTGAGGGGACCGAAGCGCAGCCGTGAGCGCGCGATGCTGGGGTCGGACACAGGCGGACCATACTAGCCCGTAATGCCTGCACCGTCAAGGAGTTAGTTACCTCCGGTCAAGGACGTGGCGGCTCCTGACCCTGCCCGACCAGGTCCAACGTCTCCTGACACTTCTTGCCCCATGGATTGAACTTGTTGGCCTTGAACCCTTCCTCCCAGGTACGCCGCGCTTGCTCCTGGTTGCCCCCGAACCAGAAGGCGCGGCCCAGCTCGTAGTGCGCCTCGATCAGATTCGGCCCGAGTTTGAGGGTCTTTTGGAAAAACGTCTGCGCGTCTTCGTACATCTCGCGGTTTAGATAGACGAGACCCAGATAAAAATGCGCGTACAGCGTGGCCTTCTTGTCGTTGTCGAGCCGAATCGCCTTGGAGAGGTGTTCGATCGCTTCGCCGAAGATGCGTTTCTTGAGGCAGATGTACCCGACGTTGATACGGGCCAACGAATTCGCTGGCTCCTTCATCAGCACCTTCTGGAAGGTCGAGAGGGCGTCGTCGTACTCGCCGTGCAGCATCTGCGCCCAGCCGAGCAGTGACTCCGCCTGCGTCTCGCCGGGCGAGAGCTGGAGGGCTTTCTGCAGCGCCTGGATCGCCCCGGCATGATCGCCGAGCGAGATCAGACTCCACCCTTTCTCGATGTAGGTCGAGGCCCCGATGTGATCGGCCTTGATGGCCGGTCGCGCGCCCGTGAACTCCGGTGCCGGCGCCGCTTCGCCGCTGGACGCCGCCTGCATCTGCTTGTACTTGTCGACCAGGACGCGGATCTCTTCCTTCAGCTGACCTATCTCGCCGAGCAGACCGTCTACCCGCTTGAAGAAGGCGATGATATCGCGCTTGACGGCCTCGCGATCGGGGGGCGCCCCGGCAGCGTCAAGCCGCCCGGCGATCGCGTCGTACTCGGCGCGCAACGCCACTATCGGCGACTCACTCATCAGTTCTTCGCTTTCATCGCGGTCGCGAGCGCCAGCTTTTCCTTCGAGGCGAGCAGCTTGCCGGTATTGAGGACGATGATGGTGCGCTGGTCCCGGCCCACGAGGCCGGTGATGTATTCGGCGGCGAGTCCTTTGACGATCGCCGGCGGCGCGCTCACCTCCCCGGCTCCGATCTGCATCACCTCGGTCACGGCGTCCACCACGACGCCGATGCGACCGCCGTCCCAATCGAGCACGATGATACGCGTGTCGTCCTTCAGCGGTGCCTCGACACCGAATCGCGTGCGCAAGTCAATCACCGCCACCGGTCCCCCCTGGTACTGCAGCACGCCGACCAGGAATTCGGGCGCCTTGGGGAGCGGCGCCGGCGCCTCGTAGCGCAGGATGCGCTCCACCTGAAAGATGTGGAACGCAAAGTCCTGTCCCGCCACTCGGAAGGTGACGAGCTGAACGTCGTCACCGGTCGTCGTCGTCGTCATCCGATGCGGTCTCCCAGCGCGTCGAGATCGAGAATCGGCACGAGGCCGTCCTGGCGCGGGGCAACCCCGGTCGCCCAGGGCAGTGATTCTCCCTCGGGCAACGGGAGGACCGCCTCTCGCACCACCGCTTCCGCGTCGTCCACCTCGAAGGCCACCAAGCGGCCCTGCAGCTCCACCAGCACGACGGCACGACCCCGCTCGACCGGCGGCGGGCGCTGGCCCAAAAACGCCGCCAAATGCACCAGCGGGACGAGCCGCCCGCGCAGCGGGGTGAGCCCCCGCATCGCGGGTTGCGAGCGGGGTACCTCCAGCACTTCGGTCAGGTCCGCCACTTCGACTACACGGTCGAGCGGCAAGCCATATGCGCGTCGCTCGGCACGCACCAGCAGGAATCCTACGCTCACGCCCGTCCTCCCCCGGTGGTGCCGCGGCGACGCAGCTCGGCGACAATGCGCTCGGCCATCTGTCCGAGGGGAACCACGGCCTCGACGCCACCCGCCGCCACGGCCGCCATGGGCATTCCAGCGATCACCGCCGAATCCTTGTCCTGGGCGAGCCCTCCGCCGCCGGCGTCGCGAATGGCACGCAGCCCGTCGGCGCCATCGCGTCCCATCCCGGTGAGCACAACGCCTATCGCGCGGGGACCAAAGAGTTCGGCCACCGAGCGGAACAGCGGGTCGGCGGCGGGCCGGACACCCCACAGCGGCGGTCCCTGATCCAGTACCACACCCGGGCCATCCTCGGCCGCAACCACCCGCATATGATAATCGCCCGGGGCCACGTATGCCGTGTCGGCGACGATCGGCGTGCCCGCGTCCGCCTCGACGACCCGCAGATCGCTCATGCTGTTTAGCCGCTCGGCGAGGCTCCGGGTGAAGCGCGGCGGCATGTGCTGTACCACCAGCACCGCCGCTCGCAGACCGGTCGCCAGGCGCGGGATCAGTTCCGCGAGGGCCCGCGGCCCGCCCGTGGAGGCGGCGACCGCGACGGCCAGCTGGGCTCGCCGGCCCAGCTCCAGCGCGGGCGCGCGCGGCGAAGGAATGCGGGGACGCGCTAACACCGCGAGGCGCGACACATCGGCCGCCAGCGCCGCCCGAACGGCGGCGATGAGCCGCGGGCGCATGGTCAACAACGCTTCGCGCGTCGCGTCGACCGGCTTCGCGACGATTTCCATCGCGCCCAGCTCCAGCGCCCGGATCGCCGCCTCGGTCCCCGGCCCGGCGTGGGCGCTCACCACGACGATGGGCCGCGGCGTCTCGGACATGATGTACCCGATGGCGCCGAGCCCGTCGAGCTCGGGCATCTCGAGGTCCATCGTCACGACATCCGGGGAGAATTGGTGAACCTTACGGACCGCGTCAAAGCCGTCGCGCGCCGTGGCGACGATGCGGAATGGATCGTCACCCCGCTCGCCGCCCAGCATGTCGCACAGCACGCGCCGCATCAGGGCACTGTCGTCCACCACCAGCACGGTGGGCCGACGGTCAGAAGACGAGGGCATCGCCGCCGACGGTGGTGCTCTCCACCCGGCCGTCCGCCGGACGGAACCGGACCGATCTGCCGCGTTCGCCGCCCACCGCTTCGCCAATGATCGGGATCGCCGCGTCGCGCAGCGCCGCGCGCGAGGCCGCGATGTTGCGCTCCCCCATCTGGATCGAGCCCGGCGACATCAGCGCGGCGAACATACTGGCGCCGCCCGCCAGTTTTGCCACCAGCCGCTGTCGGTCGGCGCCGGCGGCCACGAGCCGTTGGACGAGGAACGGCACCGCGGTCTCGGGGAACTTCCCGGGCTTGTCCTGGTCGCGCGAGAGGCTCTTGGAGGGGAGCAGCACGTGGGCCATCCCCCCGAGCCCAACCTTCGGGTCGTGCAGCATGATCGCGACACACGACCCGAGGCCCAGCGTGACGAGCAATCCGTCGCGCTCGACCGCGCACTCGGCGACCCGCACGAATACCTCGCGGCCGCCGTTCACGCCGGTTTCCGGTAGATGCGCTCGCGCGCGTCCTCGAGGTGCAGCAGCTCGCGCGCCACCCCCAGCAGCGTCTCGACCTTGCCGAGCAGCAACAAGCCGTCGGGCCGCAACGCGTCCGCAAAGGTCCGAAACAACCGCTCCTGCCTGGAGCGGTCGAAGTAGATCACCACATTCCGGCACACGACCAGGTCCAACGGGGGGTCGGGGGCGGGTTCGTGGGTGAGGTCGTGGCGGCGCACCCGGACCAGCTGGCGGATCGATTCGCGCGGAGTCCGCGTGCCATCGGGTGCGGGCGGCTCGATCCAGCGACGCAGCAGCTCAGCGGGCATTTCCGAGAAGGCGGTGGGGGGGTAGCGCGCCGCCTGCGCGCGCTCGAGGCTCGCGCGATCGATGTCGGTAGCGAGCACCCGGGCGCGCGGCAGCCAGTCGAGGGTGCGGGTAGCGCGCGCTGTTTCCGCCAATGCCACGGCGATAGTGTAGGACTCTTCCCCCGATGCGCACCCCGCCGACCACACAGAGAGCGCCCCAGCCCGAGCCTGCCAGCGCGCCGCCAGGTACGGCGCGAGCGCGGCCCAGGTCTCCGCATTGCGGAAGAACTTGGTGACGTTGATGGTGAGGGCATCGAGCAGGAGGTCGTATTCGTGCTCGTCCCCGTCGAGCACGCGACAATAGTCGACAAAGTTGTGCACGCCGCGCGCCCGCATGCGCACAGCGATGCGTCGCTTCAGGCAGCGATCTTTGTATGCCTCACAGCGGATGCCGCGCGCCCGAGTGATCTTGTCGGTCAACGTCCGGAACGCCCGCTCCTCCGGCGACTCGGTCACTGCAGCGTGCTCAGCGTCTCCAGGTTGGTCTTCGCCAGTTCGTGATTGGGGTTGAGCTCGAGCGCGCGCCGCCAGAGCTGCGCCGCGAGGTCGCGATCGACGCGCTTGTAGGCGATGTTGCCGAGCTTGAAGTACACGTCATCCCCCAGCTCCGGGGCGAGCTCGACCGCGCGCCGGTAGGCGGTCCACGCCTCGTCGTAGCGCGACGCGCGGTAGGCAAGGTCACCGAGATTCTTCGAGAGCTGTGGCTGGGACGGCTCGTCCTGGATCGCCGCCCGCACCAGCTCCTCGGCACCGCGCAGATCGCCGCTCAGCTCGCGCAGCACCGCGAGGTTGTTGCGCAGCACCGCGCTTGCGGGGTAGGCCGCGATGCCCGCCGCCCCGGCCTGCTCGGCCACCTCGAAGTCTCCGCCCAGCGCCGATGCCAGGGTTCGGGCCCAATACCACACCGCGGGAGGCTGCTGGTTGCCGTACAGCTCCTTGGCGCGGTCCAGCCGGCCACCGGCACCGGTATGATCCCCGCGCTTCAGGGCCACGATGCCCCACCCGAGGTAGATGCGCGGGTCGTTGCGCGCCCGGGAGGCGGCTTCGGCGCAGGCCGCCTCCGCCTCGTCCAATCGGCCGAGCTGCTCGAAGGCAAATCCGAGATTGTGTAGCACCGCCGGCCGGCTGCCGCCCTTCTCGGCGGCGAGTCGCAGCGACTCCATGGCTTCGCGCCAGCGCGCCTGCTTGAGCGCGACCAATCCGAGAAAGAACAGTGCGTTCGGGTCTCCGACCCGCAGCTCGGCGACGCGCCGGAACTCGCGCGCCGCCTCGTCCAGCATCCCCGTCTTGTAGAAGGCGACCCCGAGGTTGCGGTGCTCCTCCACCCGCGCATCCGTCATCTTGCCGACTTCGGTCGTGGCGGTGCGGCCCGCGCGATGCAGGAACCCCGCTGTGATCAGCCCATAGAGCGCCTTGCCGATCTCGAATTCGCCCAGGCCCGAGTCCTCAATGACCTGATTGACGTCGCGCGATCCGTCGAGCAGCGGCAGGACCCGCTGCTGCGTCTCGGTGAGTGTGGCCTCGCTGATGTCGAGCCGCTCGTGGTCCACGATGAAGATGATGTCGAAGGACGGGACCTTCTTTTCGATCAGGCCCCACTCATCCACCCGGCGCGCCCCCTCGAGCAGCAGCGAT
This sequence comes from uncultured Gemmatimonadaceae bacterium, assembly GCA_964596925.1. Taxonomy (GTDB): domain Bacteria; phylum Gemmatimonadota; class Gemmatimonadetes; order Gemmatimonadales; family GWC2-71-9; genus DASTHG01. Next base: position 207,106 of record CAZQWQ010000073.1, read on the forward strand.
TCAGGGTTGATCGACACCAGGAAGTCCTGGCGCTCGGGGTGGACGTCCGCCTCGAAATTGAACGTCCCCTGGGTCCAGGTGAACAGGAAGTAGACGGCCTCCTCGATCTGCACCCGGATGTAGCGCTCCAGCTCGGGCTGCGAGATCGAGCCCTGCTCGACCAGAATCTCGCCCAGCTTCTTGTCGCGCTCGCGGCTCTGGCGCAACACGGCGGCGTCGAGCTGCTCCTGCGTGATCTTTTCGTGCTTGGCAAGGATGTCGCCGAGACGGTCGCGGCGATTGACGATCGACGCGTAGCAGATGCGGCCGCGATCGAAAAAGATGTAGCCGAAATTCGAACGGTCGGCGATGGACAGACAACCGGTCTTCTGCCCGAGCGCGAGCAGCTGCAGCACGTCGGGCAGGGACGCTTCTCGCAGCGAGCCCTTGATCGCCATTTAGCGCAGCTCCTCGATCAAGCGGTCCGCGGGCGTCGCCCAGTCCCACACGATTTTCTCCCGACTGCGGACGCCGCCGGCAGTCGACACCACGATGCCGCTGGTGCGGAACCCGACGGTGCGGCGCCGCTCGGCCGCAGTCCCGCCCTCGAGGACGTCGCGGGCGAGGCCGGCGCTCACCGGGACGTCCTGCGCCGCGGCCGCGCTCACCACGCGTTGCAACAGCCCGATGAGGCTGCGCACTGAATCCGCCGGCCGGTCCGCCAGGTAGTCGATCAGCGCCGGATCCTCCGGCACCTCCTGCGCGCCCAGGGCGCGATGCACCACCGCCCGCCGCACGTCGCGGTCCGGCTCAGTGATATCCACCACGAGCCCCCCTTCGAGCCGCGATACGATGCGCTGCTCGACCCCCTGCAGTTGCTTCGGGTGGACCGGCGCGGTGAACACGAGCTGGCGCTCCAGGTCCTGAAACAGGTTGAAGAGGTTGAACAGCTCTTCCTGCGTGCGGTCCTTGCCGACCAGGAGGTGGATGTCGTCCAGCAACAACGCGGTGGCCCGACGGTAGCGCGCGCGCCACCATTCCATGCGGTTGCCGTCGATGGCGGCGATCAGCTCGTCGATGAATGCCTGCGTCGACAGGCAGGCCACGATGGCGCCCGGCTGTCCCGCCAGCTCGTTCCCGAGCGCGTTCAGGAGATGGGACTTCCCGACGCCACTCCGTCCGATCAGCACCAGGGGATTGTAGCGGCGCCCTGGCTCGTCGATCACTTCGCGGGCGACGTTGACGGCGAGCTGGTTGGACGTCCCGACGGCGAAGGTGGAGAACAGCAACGCCGCGGAGGGCGCGGGCGGCGGTGCGGCCCCGGCGCGCACGCGCCCGGCCGCTTCTTCCGCTTCAGCCAGCCGCTCCGGATCCCGGAACACGCTCTGCCCCGCGGCCTGCGCGTCGAACTGTGCGACTTCCGCTTCGAGCGCCCGCAGCCGCTCCACGTCGCGGGCGAAGGCGGCGATTTCCTCGTCCGGCGCGAGCGGCGTTTCCTGCTCGAGCAGCGCCTCGAGTCGCCGCGTGCGGTAGCCCTCCCCTTCCCATCGCAGGATGGCCTCCGCGATGCGGGCGCGCCACGCTTCTACCGCCTTCCCGACCGTGACCGTGACGTCGGTCAGGAACGCGGCGAACTCGTCGGGCGACACTCCGCGATCGGCCGCGGCGACCGCGGGGGTGAGTCCCACCCCGGGGCCCTTCGTCTCGAACCCGAGCAGCGCTTTCGCCCCCTCGGCATTGAGGGGCGTCTCGTTCACCGCCTGATAGGCGACCAGGCGGTTCAGGACCCCCATCAGCTCGCGCACATTGGTGAACTCCGACGCCGCTACCGTTTCGAGCACCCCCGGTTGGAAGTCGGCGCCGCGCTCCTCGGCTTTGCGTCGCAGAATCGCGACCCGGGTCTCGTAGTCGGGCGCGCCGATGTCGACCACGAGACCGCCCGAGAAGCGTGAGATCAACCGCTCGTCCAGGTCCGCGATCTCGGCGGGCGTCCGGTCGCTCGTGAGTACGATCTGCCGGCCGGCCGTCTGCAGCGCCTCCGTGAGACGCAGCAGCTCCGCCTGCATCTCGCGCCGGTTGGTGAGGAACTGCACGTCATCGACCAGCAGGACGTCCACCATTTGGAAACGTCGGCGGAACGCGTCTCCCTGCCCGGCCGCGATGGCGGCGTGGAATGCTTCGACGTACTCGTCGAGCGTGAGGTATTCGACGTTCAGCGTCGGGGCGAGGCGTTTGGCGTTCGCGCCGATCGCCATCAATAGGTGTGTCTTCCCGAGCCCCGAGCCGCTGTAGATGAACAGGGGGTTGTAGGCCGAGCCGGGGCTTTCCGCCACGGTGCGGGCCGCGGTCACCGCCAGGCGGTTGGCCGCGCCCACCACAAACGTCTCGAAGGTGAACTTCGGATTCAGCGCGGTCGTCACGCCGGCGCTCCCTGCGACAGGCGCCGCAGTACTTGCTCGGTGATCGTCTTCAGGGTCTCGAACACGCCGTTGCCGTGCAGCGCGTCGGCCGGGAAGCTCGGGACGCCGCGGAAGTTGAGCGCGTCGTCGAGCTCGATGGGTTGCAGGATCAGCTCGCGCGGCAGGTCTTGCTTGTTGTACTGCAGCGCCAGCGGCAGCGTGCGGATGTCCACGCCGTGCTCGAGTAGGTTCGCCTGTAGGTTCTGCAGGCTCTCGAGGTTCTCGTCCAACTGGCGGGCCTGGCTGTCCGCCACGAACACCACGCCGTCCGCGCCCTGCAGCACGAGGCGCCGCGTGGCGTTGTAGTACACCTGGCCGGGAACCGTGTAGAGCTGAAACCGCGTCGTGAACCCCGAGATCTGCCCGAGGTCGATCGGAAGGAAATCGAAGAACAGCGTGCGGTCGGTTTGGGTGGCGAGCGAGACCATGCGGCCGCGACGGGAATCGGGCACCCGGCCGTAGATGTAGTGCAGGTTCGTCGTCTTCCCGGAGCGCCCTGGACCGTAGTAGACGATCTTACAGGTGATCTCGCGGGTGGTGAAATTGACCAGAGACACGCTATCTCCCGAAGAGCGAGTTGAGGCTCTCGTTGAGCTCCCGCTCGAAATCGGCCGCCAACACCTGCTTCGGGACGCCCACTTTCGGGCTCGCCGCGCGCAAGTCGGCCACAAGCTGCTCAAAGAATAACTGCACTAAGCCGAGGGACGAAGCATCGAGATCGTAGACCACAAGGACGATCAGCGGTCCCCGGTCGGTAAGAAAGCCGCTCAGAAAGATGCCGTGACGCTGACCCTGATGGTTGAGGCCGGCAAACGGCGGCTGCCCCATGATACGCGCGATCTCCGCGGTGGAGGCCATGATCGCGGCGCCCAGCGCCGAGGACGCCATCACGTCCACGGCGCGCAAGAACCCCGACTGGGCCAGCACCTGTCCGGCCGGGGTCATCAATAACACGAGTCGCGCACCTGCTTCCGACACGTAGGTCGTGAGCGGTTCGAGGGTCCACGTTTCAACGGCGCGGACCGTCGTCACCCAGCCGCCTCGGCCGCACGCAACAGCTCGAGCCGCACCAGGCCAACGTTGACATCGGGCTCGGTGATGGCGACGACGAGCAGTGTTTCCCCCGCCGGCACGACGAGCAACGCACCCTCGTCGCCCTGCAGATGCCAGAACTGACTGGGGCCGAGTCCCGCGGTCACCATCGCCCGCTGCAGCCGTCCGGTGAGACTCGCCGCCAGCGCCGCGACCGCGCCGCCCCGGATCCCTTCCATCAATTGCTCCGCCACCACCAGCCCGTCAACCCGCGCGACGACCATCGCGCCCCGCACGCCGCGGACGTGGGTGATCAACTCGAGTGCTGGGGCGAACGGAGAGGCGCTCACCGTTGGCGCTCCAGCCATAGACGGGAAGCCTGGGCGGCGCGCTGCGCCAGCATGCCGAGACGCCCGAGCGGCACCGACCGATCGCGCACCACCAACAACATCGAGTCGGGCGTCGGTTGGACCACATGGACCTGGCCGCCTTGGCCCTCGGCGGAAAGCCCGCGCCACGCCCCCAACCCCAGCAGTTTGGCGGTCCGTGACGCCTCCTGCGACACGCCCGCCAGATACGCCGCTACAACTTCGGTCACGTCGACGCCTTCGGGCGTCTTGAGGGCGCCGCCCAGGACCAGCCCGGCCGCGTCGAGCAGCAACAGCCCTTCCTCCGCGCCTTCGAGTCCCGCGAACACGCGGGCTTCGGGGAGTGCCGTCACACTGTCCCGCGGCGGCGTCTCCGGGAAGGGGAGACTTTCGGGCTCCGCGGTCGGCATGGGGGCCGGCAGCGGCGGCGGCGCCTCGCCGCGAATCACCGCGAAGGCCTGCGCGATGCTGGGATCATCCGGCGCGATGCCGTAGGCCTTCTGCAAATGTGCCTCCGCCTGCGTCAGGTCGCCGACCTTGAAATAGAGGAAGGCGAGCCCCTTCAGGGCTCCGGTGTGTTGCGGCGCGATGCGCAGCGTCATGTCCCATTCGTCGAACGCCCGCTCGTAGTCGTGCCGATCCGCGAGGATGCGGGCATACAGATCGTGCGCGTCGGCCTGGTGCGGATGGCGCTCCAGGCCATGCAGCGCGACCCGTGTAGCGGCATCGAATTGGCGCTTCTGGCGCAGCAGCTCGCCGAGCCGGAGGAACACGAGACTCTGCGGGTCGCGCGCCAACTCGGCGGTGAGCGACTTGACGTCGTCAGGCATGGGACCGGGTCCCCATCCCCGCCAGCAGCTGCGCCGCGGACTTGGCCGACTGGACCTCCATTCGATGCGCGTCCTCCGCCTCGTCTCCCGGCGCCAACCGCTCCCACTGCTCCCAATGCTCCACCGCCTCGGCGAAGCGCCCGAGGTGCACGAGCGCGAAGCCGAGCAAGCGGTGCCCGACGATTGCCAGGGGATCGAGGCGTAGCGCGCGGCGCAGCTCCTCCACCGCGTCGGCCGGCCGGCCGGCGGAGACGTGAATGCGACCCAGGAGGAGGTGTACTGCCGGATCGTGCGGCTGCACCACCGCCGCCCGCTCCGCCGCGCTGCGCGCGCGGTCGAGATCGTGACGGGCGAATGCTTCTTCCGCCTCGGCCACGAGCGCCGTGGCATCGCCCCCGCTGCCGCGACCGCGCGCGGTGCCCGGATCGATCAACACGATGAGCCCCGCACTCTCGAGGCCGAACAGCGTCTTGGCGATGTCGAAATCGGAGCGTCCCAGCGTGGCGGCGATCGCCCGCAGGTCCCGGTCCCCACCGATCAGCGCGAGCACTTCCCACTCGGGTGGCAGCAGATCCAGATCGCCGTCGCCACCCTCGGTGGACGGGGCGAACGCCGGCAATACGCCGAGGTGGGGAATGCGGTTTTCGATGCGCGCCCATTCGTCGATGCGGCGGGCGCCCTCCATCAACAGCGCCTCCGTCGAGATGCGGACAGCGGCCTCAGCGGTCACGTCCGTGAGCGGGCCCTCGGTGAAGGAGAAATAGCCCTCCCGCCACCCCATGACCTCGAAGACGACTTCCTCGACCTGGAACCGCACCTGGCGCTGTAGCTCGCGCGGCGTGATGGCACCGAGGGAAACGAGAATCTCCCCGAGCCGGCGCGGGTCGCCGCGTCGCGTCTGCATGTCGCGTGCGCGCTCCAGATCAGCGTCCGTGATCTTGCCGCTGCGCAGCAGCAGCCCCCCGAGCGGGTGCGGATTGCTGCGAATCTCGGCGTAGATCACGGCGCCATCGTCGAAGTAGACGGTGCCCGCATTGTGCCGCAACTCCGACGTGACGCGCAATACACCCGTCTTCCGGCTCAGGTCGAGGAGCTGGAAGACGTCGTGGATGCCGAGCTCACGCAGCGGACCTTCGATCGCCATCGCGTCAGGCCGCGTCGGAAGTGAAAATGTGTTGCAAATCGATCGCCGTGCGCGCGTGCATACGGGCGCGCTGCGCGAACGGGCCCGATGGATCGAGCCGGGTCACCTGCTCCCAGGCGTGGACTGCTTCCCGGTAGCGCCGCAGCCGCGCCAGCACCACCCCTTCGTTGAACAGCGCCGCGACGTGCTCGGGGTCGAATTTCAGCACCCGCCGGAACGCCTCGAGCGCCGCTTGCGGCCGCCGGTCATCCTGCAGCGCGCGGCCCAGCAGGATCAGCGCGTCCAGGTCGTAGGGATCCTGCTCCAGCTGCTCGGCGAGGCGTGCGATCGCCGGCCGCAGCCGGCCCAGCCGACGCTGCAGGTCGGCGAGGGCCAGCGCCGCTTCGTGATAGGTAGGCAGTACCTCGAGCGCGCGCTCGTAGGCGCGTTGCGCTTCCGCCCACTCTTCCCGTTGCTCGTGCAGCCGTCCCAGATCCACCCATACCGCGACGAACCCCTGATCCAGCTCGAGCGCCGCGCGGTAGGCGGCCAGCGCCCCGCCCCGGTCGCCGACTTTGACCAACACATCCCCCTGGAGTTTGCGCAGGTCCGCGCGGGCTGGGGCGCGGCTTTGCGCCTGCTGCAGCGCCGTGAGCGCCGCGGCCGCGTCGCCCTGCTCGGCACGGGCCCGGGCGACGACGACCAGTGCCTCGACGTCGCCCGGGGCCAGAACGAGCAGCTCTTCAGCCGGCCCGCTCGCCTCGGCGACGCGGCCCAGCGCGAGCAGCGCCTTAATCTCGCCCAGTCGGGCGTCCGTGCGCTCGGGATCGAGCGCGCGCACCTCGCGGTAACGCTCCAGCGCCTCGCCGTGCAATCCACGTTTCGCGTACAGGTCGCCGATCAGCGCGGTGGCCTCCGCCCGGTCGGCCCCGCGTTGCATCGCGCGCACCGCTTCAGCCGCGGCAAGGTCGAACAGACCCTTGCTCACGTAGTCGCGGGCCAGAGCGAGCTGGTCGTCCCGCCCGCGCGCTTCGGCGCCCACCGGCGGCTCCGGCGGAGCGAGCTCCTGGAAGATGTTGTCCAGCAGTCGCTGGTCGAAACTGAAGTCGGCGCCCAATGAGTCGGCCGTCACATCCGCCGAGATCTCCGGCACGACGCCGATCGTGGACTCTTCGTATTGCAGGTCGATCGTCAGCGCGAATTTCTGAGAGACGTAGTAGGGATCGAGCTCCAGGGCTCGCTTGGTGGCGCGCAGCGCGCCATCGAAGTCTCCGAGATTCGACAACGCGAAGCTGAGGTTGTAGTGCGCGCCGGCGTGCTGCGGGTCCGCTTCCACGGCCCGGGCGAAGGCGTTGCGCGCGTCGGCGAAGCGCTTCAGCTCCACCAGCACGAGGCCCACCCCGTTCCACGCCGAGGCGTTGCCCGCCTCGTCCGCCAGCACCTGGCGGTAGGCTTCGAGCGCCAGCTGCAACCGGCGAATATGGAACAGCAGCAGCGCGAGGTTCAGCCGTGCCGCCGCGAACGTCGGTCGCAGCTGCAGCGCGGTCCGGAACGCTTCGATGGCGTCCTCCGTGCCGCCCTGGTGGGCCAGTGCCACGCCGGTGTTGTTCCACGCCAGGGCGTATTTGGGATCGATCTCCGCGGCCCGCCGATAGGAGCCGACCCCCTCGTCCATGCGCCCTGCCTGGTGCAGCACCACGCCGTGCTCGTTCCACAGTTTGGGCGAGTCGGGGACTTCGTGGATCAGAGTCTCGTACAGCTCGAGCGCCGCGGTGAAATCGCGACGCAGCAGGTGGACCTCGGCCATCGCCTGCAACACGAGCCGCCGGTCCTCGCCGCGCTCCAACGCCAGGCGGTACTCGTGCAACGCCTCGACGTAGTAGCCTTTCTGGCGAAACGCGAGCCCGAGGTTGAAGTGCGCCAGCTCGCGACCTTCCACTATTTCCATCTCAAGCGCCTCGCGCACGAGATACGGCTGGCTGCGCCGCTCGGCGCTGAGCCGCTCGATCGACAGGTTGGCCTGGGCGCGCGCCAGCGGCGGGTTGAGCTCGATGGCCCGCTTCGACGCGCTCCGTGCCTCCTGATGTCGTCCCATGTCGCCCAGCACGAAGGCCATCAGGTAGTGGGCGTTGGCGTTGTCGGGATTGAGGTGTACCGCGCGCTGCAGCGCGCCGAGGGCCGCTTCGTTCAGGCCGCGGTTGTAGAGGACCTCGCCGAGGTAGAACTGCACCACGCTCGACGCGGGGTCGAGCCCCTGGGCCTGCTCGAACCAATCGGCGGCGATCTCGAGTCGACCGCGCGCCTTTTCCGCCATCCCCAGCTGGATGACCGCGGCGGCATCACGCGGATGGTGCGCGAGGATCTGCTCGAACTCGGCGACCGCTTCGTCGAACTGCCCCAGCGCCGCGTAGGCGCGCCCCAGCTCGAGGCGCGCGTCGCGGTCGTCCGGCGACTGGCGCAGCCGTTCCTGCAGCTCGGAGACGCGGCGGTCGTAGTAGCCGGTGTTGTGGTAGGCGATCTCGAGGTTGCGCTGCGCAACCTGCATCTTGGGATCCAGCTCGAGGCCGCGCGAGAATTCCGCGATCGCCTCGGCGATCATCCCCTTCTGATAGTAAAGAACGCCGAGGTTGTTGTGGGCCCCGGCGTCCGTGGGATCGATCCGGCGGGCGAAGGATCGGAGGACGGCGAGGTCGCGATCCGAGAGCGCGGGCGCCGTCACGGGTCAGGTCACGCGGATCGCGTCGAAGATCGCCTTGAGGGACGCGAGGTCAGGAAGCAACAAGAAATGTCCGTGCAGGTCCTCCTCGGCGTCGATGCGGAACTCGGTCTCGACGCAGAACACGAAATCGCGGTCGTGCCCGAAGTTCAGGTACGTCGTGGTGAGGACCGCCGCGGAGAGGTCGATCACGAGGCTCGGCACCGACGGCAGCAGCAGCATCCCCATGAAATCCGACAGCGCGTTCATGTAGGCGCCCGAAAGGATATTCCCCGCTTCTTTGATGGCCGACTGCTCCAGCGCGTCGAAGCCGGTGGTCGCCCCCTGCGCGCGCCGCAACAGCATGTCGCACAGCCGCAGTCCCACCTTTTCCGGAAACAACAGCAGGGTGCGCCCGGTGAGGTCGCCCAACATGTGCATCAAGACCGCCACCACCACCGCCTGGGGGCTGCCCAGCAGCTCCGCGACCTCCTCCAGTCGCGCGATGTTGATCTGCGGCACGCTGATCATGATCCGCCGGTTGGTCATTTGCGACAGGGCGGTGGCCGCGTGGCCGGCGCCGATGTTGGCGACTTCGCGCAACGCGTCGATCTGCAGCTCTTTTAGGTCGCGGACGTCCTCCATGCCACCCCCTAGATGAGTCCGCCGGCGTCCAAGATCAACGCCGGGATCCCGTCACCCATGATCGTCGCCCCGCTGAACACCGGCAGCGTCCCCTGCGGGGCGTCGAATCCTTTCACCACGATCTCGTGCTGCCCCAGCATACCGTCCACCACGATGCCGGTGCGGCGCTCGCCCATCTGCAGCACCACCACCGGGCGTCGCGCCGACAGCGGCCCACCGGCCGCGCCCAGCAAGTCGCGCAGGTGCACCAGCGGGACCACATGGTCCCGCAGCACCATCGCTTCGCGCCCCTCCACGGTGGTGATCGGCACCGCACCGAACTCCACCGTTTCCGACACGTACGTCAGCGGCAGGACGTAACGCTCGCCGCCGACGTCGGCGATCAGCGCCCGCACGATCGCCAGCGTTACCGGAAGACGCAGCACGAAGGTGGTGCCCTTCCCGATCTCGGTTTGGATCTCGATCGTCCCTCCCAAGGAGCGGATCTTCGTGATCGCCACGTCGATCCCCACCCCGCGCCCCGACACGCTGGTCACCGCCTGCGCGGTGGAAAACCCCGGGCGCCCGATCACCCGCAGCAGCTGATCGTCGCTCAGGGTCTCGAGGTGCGGGTCCACGATCCCTTCCCGCTTGGCTTTCTCGAGCACGCGCTCGCGGTCGATGCCACGTCCGTCGTCGGCGATGCTGATGACGACGCTGGCGCGCTCGCGCACCGCCGCGAGCACGATTTCGCCTTCGGGCCGCTTCCCGCGGCGGCGACGATCGGCGTGAGTTTCGATCCCGTGGTCCACGGCGTTGCGCAACAGATGCACGAGCGGATCCCCGATCTCGTCGAGAATCGCCCGATCGAGCTCGATCTCCTTGCCCTCCACTCGCAGCGCGACCTGCTTGTCGAGCTGGTGCGCCAGATCCCGCACCAGGCGCGGATAGCGGTCGAACACCTGCCACACCGGCGTCATGCGCGCCTGAATGATCTCGGTTTGGAGCTCGCTCGTGAGCCGCGAAACCTGGATCGCCACGTCGTCCACCGCCGGGTCCCGTCGCTCCGCGGCCAGCTGGTTCAACCGGCCCCGGGCGGTGACCAGCTCGCCGATCAGGTCCATGAGGGCATCGAGCCGGCGCAGATCGACTCGAATGTGCCGGCTGCGCTCCCCCGCATCCGCCTTCGCAGCGCCGCTCTCCGGCTCGGTCACCGCCACACGATCGACGTCCCCCGCGCCGAGCAGCTGCCGCTCGATCTCTTCGGTGGACACCGCACTGTCGAGTCGCAGGGTGAACCGGCCGTCGAAATCCTCCGACTCGAACGTCGCGACGGGCGGCGAGACCTGCGTCACGCCGCCAAGCCCCTGGGCGCGCCGCAGCACGAGCAGTGCCCGACCGCCCTTGAGCGGCGCCTCGGGGCGCAGGCTGACCGCCACATGCCGGCCGGCACCCGTCGGTTCGGGCGACGGGGCGGCCCTGGGCGCTGCAGCAACGGCGCGCGCCGCCGCGCGACCCGTCGGACCTCCGCCAACCCGTTTGGCGGCCGCGTCCAGCGCGGTGCCGAGGCCCGTGACGTCCGCCTCCCGCTCGCGGCCCGTGGCCGCGAGGTCGATGGCTTTTTCCAGGAGATCGGTGGAGCGAAACAGCAGCTGCAGTACGTCACGGCTCGGAGCAGCGCTACTCTTGCGGATCCGATCGAGCAGGTTCTCCATGCGGTGGGCCAGATCGGCCACCCGGGCGTAGCCCATGGTGGCCGCCATACCCTTCACCGTGTGGACCGCCCGGAAGATGCCGCCCACTGGCTCGGGCGACGCCGGCGCGCGCTCCCACTGGAGCAGGAGATGGTTGCAGGCGCTTAGATGCTCCCGACTCTCGGCCAGGAACAGTTCGGCGTACTGCGACAGATCCATGTCAGCCGAGGACCCGCTGGACGGCTTCCAGCACGCGCGAGGGCTGGAACGGCTTGACGACGAAGTCCTTGGCGCCGGCCTGGATCGCCTCGACCACCAACGCCTGCTGACCCATGGCACTGCACATGAGGATCTTGGCGTCGGGATCGTTCTTGACGATTTCCCGCACCGCGTCGATGCCGCCCATGTCGGGCATGACGATGTCCATCGTCACGAGGTCCGGCTTGAGCTGCTTGTACTTCTCTACCGCCTGGGCACCGGTCTCGGCCTCACCCACAACCTCGAAGCCGGCCTGCGCCAGGATGTCGCTGATCATCGTCCGCATGAAGATCGCGTCGTCGCAGACGAGAACAGAGTGGCTCACAGACCCTCCCTAGGAAGACAGAATGGGGGCCAGCAAAGCCTCGGTATCGAGGACGACGAACACTTGCGCCCCCCGGCGCCCAACGGCGCGTACCAGCTTCGGGTCGAGACCGGGGAGCGACTGTCGCCCCTCGAGTTGATCGGCCGGGATCGCCAGCAGGTCCAGCACTTCATCCACGGTGAGCCCGAGCGGCCGACGGAGCTTGCCGACCTCGAGCAACACCGTCGTCCCGGCGGTGGGATCGTCAGGCTCCGGCTGGCCCAGTGCCCGCCATCCCTCCACCACCGTCACCAAACTGCCGCGCACATTCACGAGCCCCGCAACCGGCGCAGGAGCACCCGGTATGCGAATCGTCGGCAACCGAGGGAGGATTTCCCGCACCGCCTCCGCCTCCGCGGCGCAGGCGAGCGACCCCACCCGGAACACCAACAACCGGACTACCGTCGCGTCACCCATCCGAGGCAGCGAAGCCAAGATACTGCAAGGGGTTGCGTTCAGCAAGCAATCGTTCGTCGCCCGCGGCTTCGGCGAGCGCCGCTCGCAGTTCGTCGGGCCACTCCGAGCAAAGCGCCATCCGCTCACCGGTCACAGGATGGACAAACGCCAACCGAGCGGCATGCAATAGCTGACGCGGCGCGAGCGTCTCGAGTCGTTCCGCGGCCCGACGGTCTGACGGGGTGACGCGCCGGCTGCCGCCAAACGCGTAGTCGCGATCGCCCACCACCGGATGTCCCACGTGCGCGAGGTGTACGCGAATCTGGTGCGTGCGCCCGGTGCCGAGCCGCACGCGCAGCAGGTCGACGAGGGCGAACCGCGCCACGACCTCGACGTGCGTCACGGCGTGGCGACCACCCGCACGAACGGTCATCCGCTTGCGATCCTCGGCATGGCGGGCGATCGGCGCCTCGATCTCCACCGGGGTCTTCGCAAAATGGCCCCACGCGACGCACGCGTAGGTGCGCTCCACTTCGCGCCGCTCGATGGCGCGAGCCAGACGGCGGTGCGCCACATCGGTCTTCGCCACCAGCAGCAGTCCCGACGTGTCGCGGTCGAGTCGATGGACGATCCCCGGCCGGCCCTCCGGCGATCCTTCGGCAAGCGGGGTGCCCCGTCCCACCAGGACGTTCACCAGGGTGTCATCCCAGTGCCCCGGCCCGGGGTGCACCACCAGACCTGCCGGTTTCTCGAGCACCGCGAGGTGCTCGTCTTCGAACACGAAGTGTAGCTCCGCGTGGTGTGGAGCGTAGGTGCGGGGGAGCGCGTCCGGGGGAAATTCGACGGCGATGGTCGCGCCGCGCTCGAGCAGCGCGGAAGCGCGCAGCGGTTTGCCGTCGGTGGTGACCCGCCGATCGGCGATCAAGCGGGCGGCCTGGGTGCGGGAAAGTGCGAGCTGGTCGGCGAGGAAGCGATCGAGACGTTCGGTGACGGACACCACGATGCAGAAGGTCGTCCCGCTCACGGCCCCGCCGTCCCGGCCTCCTTCGCTTCGCCTGTGCCGTGGGCGCGCCCCTCGAGCCAGAGCGAGACGGCGAGCGCGATCGCGCCGACGGTGATCGCCGAGTCCGCCACGTTGAAGGTCGGCCAGCGGTAGTTGCCGATGCCGACCTCGATAAAGTCCACGACGCCCTGCGCGCTGCGGAGCCGGTCCACGACGTTGCCGACCGCGCCCGCGACGAGCAAGCCGAGCACGAACAGCCGTCCATGGTCGGTGTCGCGGGTGTTCCGCACCATCGAGCCCAGCACGACGAGGGCGAGCACCGCCAGCACGAGAAAAATCCAGCGCGAGTACGGTCCGAGACAGATCCCGAACGCCGCGCACTGGTTGTAGACCAGACGCAGCACGACGTAGTCACCGATCACGGAGATCGGGCGGCCGACCAGCACCGCCTCCGCGATGAACTTCGTGACGAAGTCGAGGGCGACGACCGCCGCGATCGTCCCCCAAAACACGCGGCGACTAGCGGCGTTTGCCATCCTCTTCCTTCGCCTTGCACTGGATGCAGAGGCGGGCGTGCGGGAGCGCGTCGAGACGATCGAAACCGATGTCCTCGCCGCATTGCTCGCACTTGCCGAACTTCTCCGGCGTCTGGTACAGGCGCCGCAAGGCCTGGTTCACGTGCCAGAGGTAGCGTCCCTCCTGCGAGGCGAACAGGAACTGCTTCTCCCGCTCCATGGCGTCGGTGCCCTGGTCCGCCATGTGGAACGAGTAGCTCGAGAGGTCACCGTCAGAGGCCTGGAGGCTCGAGTTGAAGGACTCGCCGTAGTGCCCGAGCTCCTTCATCACGCGCGCCCGCTCCTCGAGCAGTCGTTTCTCGAGGTGCGCCAGTTGTTTCTTGTTCAGGCCTTTGGTCTTCGTCTTCATTGCTGCGGTCCGCCCTTTCGTCCATCGTGCCGTCGTAGGGCGAGCGTCACGGCGCGCCCTTCGATGTCGACGTCACGGGTGATGTCCGCGTCTTTGAGGGTCGAGCCGAGCACGATGCGCCGTGCCAGCGTCTCCCCCATGACATATCCCTGGTAGGTCTCCACTGCGGCGACGACGTCCGCAGCGCCGGAGACGCTCAGCTCGATACGCGTGGTGTACTCGTAGTCGGCTTCCTTGCGGAGCCGCTGAACGCGGTTCACCACTTCCCGCGCCAGCCCTTCTTGCACGAGGTCCGGTGTCAGCTCCGGATCGAGCGCCACGACGTACGGGCCATCCGCCTGCACGATCCAGTCGCTCGCGACCTCGCGGGTGACGGTCACGTCCTCGGGGTGGAATTCCCATTCCCCCGATCGGACGCTCTCACCCCGTTCGAGCATCTGCAGCTCGGCGGGCGCGAGCCGCGTCACCGCCTCGGCGGCCTGCGGCGTCGCCTTCCCATAACGCTTCCCGAGGGTCCGAAAGTTCGCCTTACCGCGCAGGGTTACCAGCTCGTGATCGGATTCCACCACCTGGTACGCCTTCACGTTGACTTCGGCGACCAGGATATCTAACAGGTCCGCCAAGACCGGGCCCCGCACCGCGGCCGGAACCGCCAGCTGCATGCGCGCCAACGGTTGGCGCACCCGCAGGTTGCGGGACTCGCGGGCGGCTCGGGCCAGCGATGCGAGCCGGCGCACCGCGGCCATGGCCTGAAGCAGCTCGGGCTCGCGGCGCCCCTGGTCGCCCGGGAACGGCTCCAAATGGACCGACGTCCCGGCGAGGGCGCGGTGCAGCCAGTCGGAGACAAACGGGGCGGCCGGCGCGAGCAGCCGCGCCGCCGTGATGAGTCCCTCATACAGGGTCGCCAGCGCCGCTTCGTCGGCGGCGCGGTCCGGCGCCCAAAACCGGGGGCGGTTCAGGCGCACGTACCAGGTGGACAGGTCCTCCACCACAAACTCGATCACCGCCCGCACCCCGGTCGTGACGTCGTAATCGTTCCACGCAGCGCGTACGGCGGTCACCGTCTGATCGAGCCGGGCCAAAAGCCAGCGGTCCACCAGGGGCCGGTCGGAGACGTCGAGCGCGACGGGGCCCGGCTTCCAGTCCTCCGCGTACTTTTGGAAAAAGTCGTAGGTGCTGCGCAGGGTGTTCAGGAACCCGCCCGCCAGCTCTCCCACGGTCGCCACGTCGAACCGCTTCGTCAGCCACACCTGACTTTGGCCCAGCAGATACAACCGGACGGCGTCCGCGCCGTGCTGCTCGATCACCTGCCACGGATTCACGACGTTGCCGCGGCTCTTGGACATCTTTTGGCCCTGCGCGTCGAGCACCAGCTCGTTCACGATCACGTTGCGGTACGCCGGACCGTCGAAGCAGCCGACGGCGATCACGAGCAGCGAATAGAACCAGCCGCGCGTCTGGTCCACCCCCTCACAGATGTAGTCCGCCGGGAAATGGTCCTTGAACTCCGCTTCGTGCTCGAACGGGTAGTGCCATTGCGCAGCGAGCATCGCGCCCGAGTCGAACCAGGCATCGATTACCTCGTTGACGCGCCGCATCGTGCCGCCGCAGCTGCGGCACTTCCAGACGTAACCGTCGATGAACGGTTTGTGCGGGTCGAAGCCCTGCGGCAACGGCTTCCCCCACCGGCCGGCGAGCTCCTCGTAGCTCCCGATCACCTCGCGGTGCTCCCGCTCGCGGTCGCACTCCCACACGTTGAGCGGGGTGCCCCAATAGCGGTCGCGCGACAGCGCCCAATCGACGTTGTTCTCGAGCCAGGCGCCGAACCGGCCGGTGCCGACCTCCGGGGGATGCCACCCGACCGTCGCGTTCGCTTCGATCAGGCGCTGCTTGATCGCACCGGTACGCACGAACCAGGAGCTGCGGGCGTAGTAGATGAGCGGCGAATCGCAGCGCCAGCAAAACGGATTCGTATGCGTCAACGGACGAGTCTCGAGCCAGCGACCGTCGCGCTTCAGCCGCTCGATGATCGCGGCGTTGGTCGCCTTGTCGGTGACGAGCTTGCCCTCGATTTCCGGCCACCCGGTGCCCTGGAGCGTTCCGTCAGGGGCCACGGGATTCACGAACGCGAGGCCGTGTTGCTGCCCGACGGCATAGTCGTCGGCCCCGAAGGCCGGCGCCATGTGCACAAGCCCCGAGCCGTCCTCGGCGGAAACGAACTCTGCGGCTACGACGATCTCGCGCTTCCCTTCCGGTGGCAGCGGTACGACATCGATCGGCCGCCGGTATTGCTGGCCTACCAGCTCCTGGCCCGTGAAGGTCCGAACCAGCTGGCCTTCGGTGAGCCGCTTCCCGCCGACATGGATGTCGCCGGCGCGGGCGGTGGCCGCCAGGTAGCGCCACGTGTCGCCGCGCGCGTCCGCCAGAGCGTACTCCCCATACTCGAGGTCGGGATGCACGGCGACCGCGACGTTCGACAGGAGCGTCCACGGTGTCGTGGTCCACACCACGAGCTGGCTCTTGGGATCGTCTGCCAACGGGAATGTCACGTACACGGAATTGGTGTGCTCCGTGTCGTACCCGAGTGCGAGCTCGTGCGAGCTCAGCGCGGTACCGCAGCGCGGGCAGTAGGGCAGCACCTTGTGCCCGCGGTACAGCAACCCTCGGTCGTGCAGGCGCCGGAGCAGCCACCACACGGTTTCGATATACTCGGGCGTGTAGGTGATGTAGGGGTGCTCGTAGTCAAGCCAGTACCCGATGCGATCGGAGAGCGCTTCCCAGTCGGTCTTGTAGGTGAACACGCTCTCACGGCACAACCGGTTGAACTCCTCCACGCCGAACGCTTCGATCTGCTGTTTACCGTTGATCTTGAGCTGCTTCTCGACTTCGATCTCCACGGGCAGCCCGTGCGTGTCCCACCCGGCGATGCGGGTCACGCCCTGCCCCAGCATCGTGTGGTAGCGGCACACGAGGTCCTTGATGGTGCGGGAGAAGACGTGATGGATGCCCGGGCGCCCGTTGGCGGTCGGCGGCCCCTCGTAGAACACGAAGGGCGGGCCGTAGCGGGTCGCCTCCTGCACGCGTTCGAACAGCCGCTCGAACTTCCACGACGTCAGCAGTTGTTTTTCGAGCGTATCGGCGCGCTCGGTCGACGGCAGCGGCGGATACGCCATCAGTTGAGGCGAGCGACGACGCCGCGCACCAGCGTCGCGAGGCGAGGCTCGGCGGCGCGCGCCACGGCCAGGATGCGCTCCACGGACGCGGGCTCGAGGGCATCCGGCAGACAGAGATCGGTGATGATCGAGAGGCCGAGGACCCGCATCGCCTGCTGGCGGGCGACGATGACCTCGGGGACGGTGCTCATGCCCACGATGTCGGCGCCGAACGCACGGAGCATCCGGTACTCGGCGCGCGTCTCGAGGTTCGGTCCCGGCACGGCAACGTACACGCCCTCGCGCAGCGTGATTCGCTGCTCCAGCGCCACGGCCCGGGCAAGCGCGCGCAAGGCGAGATCGTACGCGTTGGTCAGGTCGGGGAAGCGCGGACCGTCACGATCGTCGTTGGGGCCGATGAGCGGGTTATCGGCGAGCAGGTTGATGTGATCGGCGAGCAACACCAGGTCGCCGGCGGCCCATTGCGGATGCATCCCGCCACTGACATTCGAGACGATCAGCGTACGGGCCCCGAGCGCCCGCAGCACGCGCACGGGAAACGTCACATCGCGCAGCGTATAGCCTTCGTAAAGGTGAAAGCGCCCCTGCATGGCCGCGACGCGCCGCCCGGCCAGCGTGCCGAGGAGCAGCCGGCCGGTGTGGCTCTCGACGGTCGGCACCACGAACCCCGGGATGTCCGCGTAGGGAATCGTGGCCTCGGCCTCGATCACTTCGGCCAGAGCCCCGAGCCCAGTCCCGAGAATCACCCCCACGTCCGGCTCCAGCGTGGTGCGCGCGCGCACCGCCCGGACGGCGTCCTCTACGGTCACCCGCGATCGCCCTCCAGTGCATGGAGCTCGGCGAGCTGGCGATCCAACAGTGCGCGGAACCCGGCGAGGTAGCCCGCGAACTGCCGCTGGACGTCGAGCATGCGCCCGCGCGCTTCTTCCTCCGCGCGGTGCGCTTCATCGACCCGTTGACGGCCCTCCGCTTCCGCCTCGCGCACGATGACCTGCGCCTCGCGCTCAGCGGCGGCGCGCGTTTCCTCACGGAGCTGCTGCGCCGCGACCAGCGCTTCGTTCATGGCACTCTCGCGCTCGCGGAACACGCGCAGCTGTTCGGTCAGGGCGGCCACACGCTCTTCGAGCACCGAGTTCTGCCGCAGCACGCGCTCCAGCTCATCCGCCACACGCATGCGGAAGTCCTCCACACCCAGCGGCTCGTACCCCCGAATGCTGCGGCGGAACTCCTGGCGCCGCACGTCGAGCGGCGTCAGGTGAAAGCCGTCGTCGGTCACCCCGTCCTCGTCCCGAACAGGGCGGTACCCAATCGGATCACCGTTGCTCCCTCCTCGACTGCCGTAGCGTAGTCGCCGGACATCCCCATCGAGAGCGTCGGTAGCCATAGCCCTTCCTCCTGAAGTGAGTCCCGCAGTCGGCGGAGTCCCTGAAAGGTCCGTCGCTGCATCTCGAGATCATCGGTCAGCGGCGCCAACGTCATCAACCCGTCGAAGGCGAGTGGCTCGAGCGCCGCGATGCGTCGCGCGATGGCGGGTGCATCGGCCGGCGCGCAGCCGCTTTTCTGCCCCTCCCCCGCCACGTTCACCTGCAACAGCACGCGTTGACGGGTGCCGTGCGCCGCGGTGCGCCGCGCCAGCTCTTCGGCCACTTCGGCCGAATCGAGCGAATGCACCAGCGTGAAGCGCCCCGGTACGAGCTTCGCCTTGTTGCGCTGCAGATGGCCGATCAGGTGCCAGGTGATTCCCGCATCCGGCACCTGCGCCATCTTGTCCAGCGCCTCCTGCACCCGGTTCTCCCCCACATCGGGAAGGCCGGCCGCCTGCGCGGCGCGCACCGCGTCGGGTCCGAATCCTTTGGTGACCGCCACCATCGTCACGGCGTGCGACCACCCGCCGGTCGCCTGCCGTCGCGCGATCTCGCCCCGAATGTGGGCGAGGCGCTCCGGCAAGCCGGCAAAATCCATAGCCGCTAATTGTATAGACCCGGCAGGGCCGAAACAATCCGGCGACCCCGGAAGTGGGCCTCAGCCCGTGGTTTGGGCCGCTGCGGGGAGGGCCTCGAGCCGCTTCCTGGACCCGGACAGCACCTCGCGGACCTGCTCGGGGCTGAGCGGCCGGTACAGCCGGCCGTGGATGGCGATCGAGATGGTGGAGGTTTCCTCGGAGACGACCAGGATGGTAGCATCGGTCTCTTCCGAGAGACCGAGCGCCGCGCGATGGCGCGTGCCGAGCGACTTGTCGGTGATCTTGAACTGCGTCAGGGGCAATACGCAGCCGGCCCCGATGATGCTATCGCCGCGCACCAGCACCGCCCCATCATGCAGCGGCGAGTACGGCGTGAAGATGGTGGTGAGCAGGGCCACCGAGATCTTCGCCTCCATCGGGACGCCCGACGCGATGAATTCGTCGAGCCCGATGTCGCCTTCCACCGCAATGATGGCCCCGGTACTGGCGCGCGCCAGGCGGTCTACCGCCTCAGTGATCTCCTCGGCGACCGACTGGCGATCGCCGCGGGCAAAGGCGCGCATAAAGCGAGACTGGCCGAGCCGCGCGAGGGCGTTCCGCAGCTCGGGCTGAAACATCACCACCGCGGCGAACGGCGCGAAGGTGAACACCAGCCCCAGCAGATAGCTCACCATGGTGAATTTCGCGACGATGGACGCGAAATAGGCGAGCGATAGAATCACGAGCCCGACGACGATCTGCATCGCCCGCGTTCCCACAAGGAACAGCAGGAAGCGGTACACGACGAACGCGACAAGCAGGATCTCGACCGCGTCCGGCCACAGCTTGGGGACGAGGAAGCGGTACGCGTCGAAGTTCATGATGTCAGGCATCGAGGGCGCACGCCACCGCCAGCGCCTCCCGAGCGGGTGCGGCATCGTGCACCCGGAACAGCCGGGCACCCCGCTCCCAGGCGAGCGCGCACGCCACGGCGCTCGCGCGGTCGCGGTCCGCCACCGGACGACCGGTGGCCGCACCAAGAAACCGTTTGCGCGACGGTCCCACCTGCACAGGATAGCCGAGCCCGACGACCGTGGCCAGTTCATCGAGCAGTCGGAAATTCTGCTCCGCGGTCTTGGCGAACCCGAACCCCGGATCGACGACGATCCGCTCCGGGTCGACGCCGGCATCGGTCGCCCGCCCGACCGCTACGCCGAGCTCCGCGGCGACCTCCACCGCGATTTCCCCGTAGCGCGCCAGCCCGTCCATCGTATCGGGCGTGCCGCGCATGTGCATCAGGACGAGGCCCGCAGCCGCGCGCGCCACCACACCACCGAGTGCCGGGTCGAAGGCGAGCCCCGACACGTCGTTCACCACGGCGGCGCCTGCCTCAAGAGCGGCCCGGGCGACATCGGCCTTGCGCGTATCGACCGACACCGGGCCCAGCCCTCGGTCGACGAGCGCGCGGACCACCGGCACCACACGCGCGGTTTCTTCGGCGGCCGGCACCAGGCCGGCGCCGGGGCGAGTCGACTCCCCTCCGACGTCGATGAGCTGACAGCCGTCAGCCTTCAGCTGGTCAGCGTGTCGAAGCGCTGCGGCGGTTTCGGTGAACTGCCCACCGTCCGAGAAAGAGTCCGAGGTGACGTTCAGGATTCCCACCAACACCGGCGCGTCCAAGGCGATCTCGCCGCCGGCGATCGACCAGCTCCGGGATGGTTCCGCATAGGAGCTGAAGAACCGAGCTAGCTCGGGGGTCAGGGACTCGAGCCCCGGTGGCGCGCGGTCGGGACGGGCGAGCGGGGCCAGCCGGCTCGCCGCTGCCGCGACGAGCGCCCACCCCTCACCGGTCAGCACGTCGGCTCCGGTGCGCGCACCCCAGCGCACCAGCGCCTCGCGCTCGGACTCACCGACGCCGTCGAGCAGCAACATGAGCGGCCGGAGACCGACGGCGGCGAACCGGGACCGTTCCGGATCCCACCCGCGCGCCGTGAGCGCCTCGCGCACGGCCGACGCCGTGTGCGGCGCGAGCAGACTGACCTTCACTGGTCGGGGACCCTTACCCTCGCGCCCGCGGGCTACCGCAGCGCTTGCACCACCTGCAAGCGCGCCGCCCGCCACGCGGGGAAGAACCCGCCTACCAATCCCATCACGACGGCGAAGACCACGCCGGCCACGAGCAGGCCGGGAGTCACGCGGAATGCGAACGCTACCTCGCTGAACGACTGCCAGTTGGTGGTGCTCGTCGCGAGGCCGTTGATGGGCAGGGCGAACAGGCAGCCCAGCACCCCGCCGATCAGTGAAATGACCCCGGCCTCCGCGAGGAACGACGCCAGGACGGAGCGCGGCCTGAAGCCGAGCGTCAACATCACCGCGATTTCCGGCGAACGCGAGGCCACGGCGGCGTACATCGTGTTGATCGCGCCGAAAATCGCGCCGACGGACATGATCGTGCTGATGAACACGGCCATGATGGTGAGCGTCGTGGACAGGATGCCGCTCTGCGAGGTGTAGAAGTCCTGCTCGTCGCGCACCGACACCTGGATGCGCGGGTCCGTCTCCATGACGCGTTTGACCTCGTCAAGTGCGGCCCCCGGCGCGAGACGGAAGATCACCGATTGGTAGACCTGGCCGCGGAACACGGGC
Source organism: uncultured Gemmatimonadaceae bacterium (assembly GCA_964596925.1). Lineage (GTDB taxonomy): Bacteria > Gemmatimonadota > Gemmatimonadetes > Gemmatimonadales > GWC2-71-9 > DASTHG01. The sequence goes on from CAZQWQ010000073.1 coordinate 228,616, forward strand.
ATGAACTGCTCGTTCTCGCCCCACACCTCCGACTCGAACCCCGAGCCGTCGGAGGCGAAGTGGCCCACCACCGCCCATTTCCGCCCCCCGAACTCGAGCGAGTCGCCGATGTCCATGTTGACGAATCGCTCGGCGATACGCTGACCGATGATCACCTCGCTGGCGCCGCTGTTGAACTTGCGCCCCGCCACGATGCGTACGCCCTTGCGCACCCCGAAGGCGCGGTCGTCCACGCCGCGCGCCACCACGTTGCCGATGCCGCCGGTTTTCCGGTCCGGGTTGAGCAGCACGTAGATCTCGGGGCTTACCAGGGGCAGGCCGTCCTCGCCCGCGGCGATGTGCGGGAACGTGGCGATGATGCGCGCCGTCTCGCGGGAGATCCCGCTCGAGAGCTCGTCGTTGGCGCCCTGCCGCAGCACGATGACGTTGTCCGGCGAACCGGTCTTGGCCAGTGCGGCGCGGAAACCCGTCGCCAGCGCGAGCATGGCCACGAATACCGCGACCACGAGGCCGATGGACACAGCGGTCATCACCGTGGACGCCGGCCGCTGCATGATGCTGCGGACGTTGTAAATGAGCGGGATCTTCATTCGACGGTCCGCAGCGCGGCGACGACGCTCATGCGCGACGCGCGCAGGGCCGGCACGAGACCGCTCACCAGGGTCAACGTCAGGGCAATGGCCGCGCTGATCCACATGGTGTTGGCCGCAACTTGGAAGCCCGGGATGAACTGCTCGATCGCCGCCACCCGAATGTTCTTCCACAAGAGCGTCGCAGCCCCGACGCCGAGCAGTGTGCCGGTCAGCGCCACCGATCCGGCTTCGGCCAGCTCGATCAGGCCGACGGTGCCGTCGCTGAAGCCGATCGCCTTGAGCGTGCCCACTTCCCGCGTGCGCTCACGCGCCGACATCATCATCGCATTGCCGGTCACCAGCAGAATGGCGAACACCACGGCAAGCCCGATGGCGTTCATCAGCGTCCGCACGTTTCCGAACATCCCCATCCAGCTGGCCTGGAACGCCTGCTCGGTCATGGTCTTGGTCGGGGCGTTCGAGTTCTTGAACATCCCGTCGACCGTGGCGGCGATACGCGGCGCGTCGTCGCCATTCGCGATGTCAAGGTAGAACCACCCCGGCTGCGCCTGGTGGTTGGTGCGCTCGTCGAGATAGGCGTAATGGAACATGAACGACCGCTGGTCGAATGCACGCGTTTTCGAGGTGTACGTGGCGCGGATCGTGAACTGCCACTCCCCCGGGAAGATCGTGCCGTTGAGCACCACGTTCTGCCCGACGCGCCAGCCATATTTCTCCATGAGGTCTACGCCGACGACCGCGCCGGCGCGGTCCCGCAGCCACTCCTGCTTCTGCTCCACCGGCACCACGATTTCCGGGTAGAGCGCCAGGAAGGAGGGGCCGTCCACCGCAAAATTGGCGAAGAACACCTTGGGGTCCTGGTACCAGCCGCCGAACCAGTTGGCCCATGACACGCCCTTGACCCCTTCCACCGTCGCAAGCCGCTGCACGTAGCTCATCTGCAGCGGGAACACGATCGCGGTGGCGTGGCGCACCACCATGCGGTTGGCTGCGCCGAACTGGCTCAGCGAGTCGAGCGTCGTGCCGAACGAGCGCAGCGTCGCGAACAGGAACATCGCGACCGCGACGCTCGCGGTCGTCAGCAGCGTGCGCCACTTGTGGCGCATGAGGTTCGCCCACACCAGACGTCCGCGGGTCATCGGGCTACCACTCCCTTCTCGACCAGATCCCCCTTCTCGAGGTGCAAGGTCGTCGTGGCGCGCTCGGCCGCGTGCGCGTCGTGGGTCACAATGATAATGGTCTTCTTGAACTCGGTATTCAGCCGCTGCAGCAGCGCCAACACCTCCTGTGAGCTCTTGGCGTCGAGCTGGCCGGTCGGCTCGTCCAACATGGTGAGCGTCGGATCAGCCACGATGGCGCGGGCGATCGCCGTGCGCTGCTCCTGGCCGCCAGAGAGCTGCCGCGGGTAGTGGTGCATCCGGTCCTCAAGGGCCACCACGCCGAGGGCGATCCTGACCCGCTCGTCCCGCTCCTTTTTGGTGAGGCTGGTGAGGAGGAGCGGCAACTCCACGTTCTGATAGGCCGTGAGCACCGGCAGGAGGTTGAAGGACTGGAACACGAAGCCCACGTGCCGCGACCGCCACCTCGCGAGCTCTCCCGGCGCCATGGCGCTCACCACCGCGCCTCCCACTTGAACCGTGCCGCTGGTCGGTTTGTCCAGGCCCGCGATCAGGTTGAGCAAGGTGGACTTTCCCGAGCCCGACGGGCCCATCACGGCGGTGAAGCTCCCATCGTCGATGTCCAGGGTGAGTCCGGTAAAGACCTCGATGCGCTGGGTGTCACGCTGGAACGACTTGTGCACGTCGCGGATTTCAACCAGTGCCATTTGTTTCTCTCTCGCAGTGAACGGAGCTCTCAAATCTACGGCTGAGTCTGAACCTTCACACGGAGGCCGTCCCGGGGCTGGTCCACGCCGCTGACCAGGAGCAACTCGCCTCCCGCCAGGCCCGATCGGACTTCGCGGAACCCACTGCTCACCGGGCCGGCCTGAACCGACTTCATCACCAAACGATCGTCGCGCACGATCCAGACCACCGTCTGTCCCTGGAAGCTGCGGACCGCCGCGGCGGGCACGCGGATGCGGGTCGCGGCCGCCGCCGCCGGCGCGGCACTCGGCGTTTCCAGCTCGAGGAAATCCACCCGGGCGCCCATTTCTGACAAGATGCGCGGGTCGCGATCGAGAATGCCCACTTTGACCTGCACCGTGGCCCGTTGGCGGTCCGCGGTGGGCACCACCTGGCGCACCTCGCCCCGGAAGGCCGTGTCGGGGTAGGCGTCGAGCGTGATGCGCGCCCGCTGCCCGCCGGTCACCCGAGCGATGTAGGCCTCGTTGACATCCACCTCGACTTCGAGCGTCGTGAGGTCGGCCATGGTCACGACCGCTCCCCGCGTGAGGCCCCCACCCACCGACGGTGCGACGACCTCGCCCACCTCCGCTTCCTTGCGCAGCACGGTCCCCGTAAACGGGGCGCGGATGATCGTGTTCTCGAGGTTGGCCTGCGCCAGGCGTTGCATGGCGGCCGCGGCATCCACACGCGCGCGCTGCGCGCTCACCCGCGCGTCCCCCTGGCGCGTTCGACTCTCGGCGGTCTCGACCTCCTGCGCCGATACCAGGTTGGGGTTCTGTGTGTGAAGGTCCCGCACCCGCACGAAATCGCGCTGGACCTGATCCCGGTCCGCTTCGAGCTCGAGCAGCGTGGCCCGCGCGCTCGCGAGCTGCGCGTCGCTCTCCGAAACCGCCGCCGCGTAGTCCGCGTTCTCCAACCGGGCGATCACCGCCCCCTTCCGGAGAAACGACCCCTCGCTCACCAAGAGCGACGCCAATCGCCCGGGGATTTTGGCGGACACCGCTGCCTTGGTGCGCGCCACCACGTACCCGTTGGCCACGACGCCGACCGCGTCGCCACCCGCCCCGCTCGTCGCACCCAGCGACACCGTCGTCACCTGCACCGGTACCGGCCCACCGCCTCGCAGCGCGAGGACCAAAGCGGCCACGATGACAATCGCGCCTCCGGCCAGCCACACCGCGCGCTTGAACGCGCGCTTCACCCCGGGTGAGGGCGCATCACGATCGATATGGAGTTTGGCGAGGTCGGGACCGGCCATCGAATCAGCGTCGGCTCCCCGGCCCCCGCGCGCTCGTTCGGGCCGGGTGCCCGCTCACGCGCCGGCGGGCTCCGGCGGTGGATTGCCGAGCACCGGGCCGCGCAGCGGTGCGGATTTCTCCCGCGCGGGCGGTGGGCCGGCGGCTGGGGGCTGCGGCGCGGGCGGCGACGCCACGGGTGGCAAGGTCTTCCCTGCCACCACGAGCACGACCTCGTCACCATCGAGCGTCTCGCGCTCGAGCAGCGCGGCAGCCAGCCGGTCGAGCGCTTGCCGATGCTCGATCAGGATCTGCCGGGCCCGCTCGAATGCTTCGCCCAGGATGCGCTTCAGCTCGGTGTCCACCAACTCCGCGGTGCGGTTCGAAATCTCGCGTCGCTGCGTCACTTCCCGGCCCAGGAAGATCTCGGCCTCGCGATCGCCGACGGCGATCGGGCCGACGACGTCGCTCATGCCGAACTGCGTCACCATGCGGCGCGCCATGTCGGTGGCCTGCTGGATGTCCATCGCGGCGCCGGTGGTCACCTTCTCCGGTCCGAACACCAGCTCTTCTGCCACTCGGCCGCCGTAGGCGGTGGCGAGATGGCTGAGGATGAACTGCTTGGTGTAGTTGTGGCGGTCCTCCTCCGGCAGCCAATGCGTGATGCCGAGCGAGCGGCCGCGCGGGACGATGGTCACCTTGTGGATCGGGTCGGCGCCGGGGACGTGCAGGCTGACGAGCGCGTGCCCCGCCTCGTGATACGCGGTGAGCTTCCGTTCTTCCTCCGACAGCACCATGCTGCGCCGCTCGAGGCCGAGCATCACCTTGTCCTTGGCGTCGTCGAGGTCGACCATGTCGACGGCCGCCTTGTTGCGCCGCGCCGCCAGCAGCGCCGCCTCATTCACGATATTCGACAGTTCAGCGCCCGAGAGCCCGGGGGTTCCCTTGGCGATCGGCTCCAGATTCACGTTTTGCGCCAGCGGGATCTTGCGTGTGTGCACCCGCAGGATCTGCTCGCGCCCTTTCATGTCGGGCATGTCCACGATGATCTGCCGGTCGAACCGCCCCGGCCGCAACAGCGCCGGGTCGAGGATGTCGGGCCGGTTGGTGGCGGCCAGCAGGATCACGCCCTCGTTCGACTCGAAGCCATCCATTTCCACCAGCAGCTGGTTGAGCGTCTGCTCCCGCTCGTCGTGACCGCCGCCGAGTCCCGCGCCCCGGTGCCGGCCCACGGCATCGATTTCGTCGATGAAGATGATGCAGGGGGCGTGCGTCTTGCCCTGCTCGAACAGATCGCGCACGCGGCTCGCACCCACGCCGACGAACATCTCCACGAAATCGGAGCCCGACATCGAAAAGAACGGCCGCGCCGCTTCGCCGGCGACCGCCTTGGCCAGCAGGGTCTTGCCCGTGCCCGGCGGGCCGATGAGCAGCGCGCCCTTGGGGAGTCGCCCGCCGAGCCGCTGGAATTTCTGCGGGTCCTTCAGGAAATCGATGATCTCCTCGAGCTCCTGCTTCGCCTCATCGCAACCGGCGACGTCGGCGAAGGTGACCTTGGGCGTATCTCCCGACAGGAGCTTGGCCTTGGACTTGCCGAAAGCGAAGGCGCGATTCCCCCCCTGCTGCATCTGGCGGACCATAAAGAGGATCAGCCCGAGCATCAGGAGATACGGAAGAAAGTTGAGGAAGATGACGCCGAAGGAGGGGCGCAGATCCTTGGCGCTCACCTCTACGCCTTTGGCGCGCAGCGTGCTCACCCAGGCGTCGCTCGACTCGAACGGCAGCAGCGTCGAGAAGTGGTCGGCCGCTCGGCGATTGACCTGCACCGGCGACTTCAGGTCGCCCTTGATGCGCTGCCGCTCGGTGATTTCGACCTTCTTGACGTTCCCCTGCTCTACCTGCACCGTGAACTCGCTGTAGGAGATCTCGACGGAATCCTGGCGCGTGCGGGCCGCCAGCTGGACGAGCAGGACGGTGCCCACGATGAGGAACGCCCAGAACGAGAGCGTCCGCAGCATGCGGCTCCATTGGAATTCCCGCGGGGGCGGGGGGGTGCGATTCGCCATATCAGGTCAGACTCGCAATATAGGGCAGATGCCGGAAATTCTCCGCGTGATCCAGCCCGTACCCCACCAAAAAGGTCTTGGGGGCGTCGAATCCCACGAATTTGGCGTCCAGCACCAGGGTGTCCGCCACATGCTTATGCAACAAAGCGCATATCTCCAGACTGCGCGGGCGGCGCTCGCGCAGCAGCTCCACCAGACGGTTCAGCGTGCGGCCCGTGTCCACGATGTCTTCCGTGAGCAGGATGTGGCGGTCGGTGAGGACCGTCTCCGGGTCGTATAGCAGTCGGACGTCGCCGCTCGATACCGTCCCGGCACCGTAGCTCGCCGCCACCAAAAAATCCACCTGCAGCGGCCGATCGATCCGGCGCACCAGGTCGCTGAGAAAGATGAAGCTCCCCTTCAGCAGCCCGAGCACGAGCAGGTCGCCGTCGGGATAGGCCGCGGTGATCTCGCGTCCCAGCTCGGCGACGCGCGTGGCGATCGTCGCTTCTTCATACACGATGCGGGCGAGCTTGGTGCCTCCCGTTTGCCGCTGCGTATCAGTGCTCGGTAACATCCACTCGCACCGCCCGGGTTCCCGGCGCCGGCACCTCCGCCGCACTGCGACAGATGCCGGGGACCCATAGAATGGTTTGACCGCGTGCAACGACCGGCCACCCTGCCCGCTCGCTCCGCGGCACGCGCGCCTCCATGAGCAAGCGGCGCAACGGCCGCCGCCCCACGCCGCCGAGCGGCTCGATCACGTCCCCCGGCCGCGGCGGTCGCACTTCCCACCCATCACCCTGAATCCAGGTGCGCCACGCCGCGCGCTCGATCTGCCGCGGCACCGTCGCCGGCGCCCAACGCAGGGCGAAATCGCCGAACTCGGCCGTTCCACGCTCGTCCCGTGCGGCCACGACGACGGCCGATGTATCCGAGGCGCGGCGCACTCGCAACCGATCGAACGCGACTTCCGCGGTCCAGGCACCGCCCAGGGACAGGTGGCGTCCCGAGGACCGGCCGGCGAGCGTCACCAGCGCGCGCGCCCGCCGCGGCCCAAGCACGAGCCCTGCGCGTCGCGCGGCCGCGCGCAGCACGGCGACCGCCAGCGAGGCATCATACCCCCGGAGGGAGGCTCGGGCAACGTCAAAGCCGTCGGCGCCGACGCGCAGATCGAGCCCGGGCAATCGGTCCAGGGCCGCGTCCCAGGCGCGCCGCTCCGCCGCGGCGCACCGCCCCACGCGCACCAGGTCGTCACGCACGCGCGCCCCGAGCCGGGCGACGAGCGTCGGGAGCACGGCGCTGCGCAGCCACGAGCGCAGGTGACGCGGATCGACGTTCGCGGGATCGTCGTGCACCGGCAGCCCGCGGGCGCGTGTATGGGCCGCCAGCTCCTCGCGCGTAAACGGGAGCAATGGCCGCACGATGCCGGCGCGGGTACGTGCCGGAATCCCGGCGAGCCCCGCGGGTGCGCTGCCGCGCAGCGCGCGCAACAAGACCGTCTCGGCCTGATCGTCCTTGTGGTGCGCCGTGACCAGCCATTCCGCACCGCGCTTGCGCCGCACCGCCTCGAGCCAGGCGTATCGCGCGCGGCGCGCCACGGTCTCGCTCGCGGCGGCTCCGAGATCGAGTCGGCCCACCTCGTACGGCAGGTGGAAGCGGGCGGCGAGCCGCGCCACCGAGTCCGCGACCGCGGCACTCTGCGCATGAATCCCGTGGTCGGCGTGCGCCACCACGAGCCCCAGCTTCAGAGCCGCAGCTTCCGCCGCAAGCAGATCGAGCAGCGCCACCGAATCGGGTCCACCGGACACGGCCACCAGCGCCGTCCCGGGACCCGGGAACAGGCGGCGACGACGCAGGTGGGCATGGAAGCGCTCGGCGAGGGTCGGCATAGGCCTTACCTTACTATACATGGTCAGCCCCGAGGACACTTACCAACTGCTGCGCCACCTCACCTCTCCCGTGGTGGCCATCACTTCGGAGCACCAGGGAACGCGCAACGGCATGATCATCGATAGCGCCATCCGCGCTTCGATCGTGCCGACCATCCCCCGCCTGGTAGTGATGATCCACAAGTTCAATGTCAGTCATGACCTGATCTTTCAGGGCGGCCGATTCGTGCTGCATTTGCTGCGGCAGGATCAGTTCGACCTGATCCACCGCCTTGGCTTCGTTCACGGGACCGACGGAGACAAGCTCGCAGGCGTACCACACAGGCCCGGTCGCCTTGGAGCCCCGGTGCTCGACGAGTGCCATGCGCATTTCGAGTGTCGCATCGTCAACGCGATGGATACCGGGAGCTCCACGTGTTTCCTGGGAGACGTGGTGGAGGTGGGATACGGGGCCGCGGCGACGCCTCAGGGGGACGTCATGACCGCCGCCTACTTCCGCGCCAACATGCCCGCCGAGTGGCAGGCCGAGTACCGGCGTCAGCTCGCGGCGGCCCAGGAGTTCGCGCGGCAGCGCTCGCGCGACCTCACGCCGCTCGTCTGGCGTGATCTCGCCTCCTGACAACCGGATCGCTCACTTCCCTTCCAACAGCGCGCGCACCCGCCGCACCAGATCATCCGGCTCGAACGGCTTTTGCAGGAACGGCACGCTGTCGTCCCGCACGCCGTGGTGCACGATCGCCTCGTCGGTGTAGCCCGAAGCGTATAGCACCTGGGTCTCGGGCCGCAGCGACCGGAATTTGGCGGCCAGCTCCGGCCCGCTCATGCCGGGCATCACCACGTCGGTGAGCAGCAGGTGGATCGGCTCCGTGTGGTCGGCCGCCAAGCGCAGCGCTTCCGCGCCGTCGGCCGCTTCAATCACGCAATAGCCGTAGCGCGTCAGGACGGCCCGCGCGAGATGGCGCACCCCCGCCTCGTCTTCCACTAGGAGCACGGTGCCCGAGCCAACCGCCGCCGGCTCGGGAGCCGACCGCGCCGTCTCCGCCGGACCAGCCTCGGCCCGGGGGAAGTAGATGCGGAACCGCGACCCGCGGTTGGGCTCCGAGTCCACGGCGAGAAAGCCCCCGCTCTGTCGCACGATGCCGTACACCGTGGCCAAACCGAGTCCGGTACCCTTGCCCACTTCCTTAGTAGTGAAGAAGGGCTCGAACACGTGCGTCTTGACCTCCGGCGGCATGCCCGTGCCAGTGTCACTGACCGCGAGCAGCACGTACTCGCCGGGCTGCGCGTCCTGGTGGACACTCGCCAGCTCGGCATCGAGCGGGACGTTGGACGTCTCGATCGTGATGTGGCCGCCCGTCGGCATCGCGTCGCGCGCGTTGACCGCCAGATTCATGATCACCTGCTCGAGCTGGCTCGCGTCGGCGAGCACCGGAGCAAGGCCGGGATCGAGGGACGTGCGCAGCGTGATGTGCTCGCCGATCACGCGCTGCAGGATGCGCTCCATGTCGCGCACCACCACGTTCACGTCGAGCACCGTCGGACGGAGCACCTGCTTGCGGCTGAACGCCAGCAGCTGATGCGTGAGATTCGCCGCGCGCCGTGCCGCCCCGATGATCTCGTGCACGTCCTCGCGCGATTCGGAGCCGGACGGCAGCGCGCGCTCCAACAGGGTAGCATACCCGACGATAGCGGTGAGGAGATTATTGAAGTCGTGCGCGATGCCGCCGGCCAGCTGCCCGACGGCCTCCATCTTCTGCGACTGGCGCACCTGCTCCGCGAGGCGTCGTTCTCCGGTGACGTCCTCGACCACGGCGAGCCGCGCCGGCCGTCCCTCGAAATCGATGTCGTCGAAGGTCACTTCCACGTCGACCAGGGTGCCGTCGCGGTGCCGATGCCGCAGGCCGGTGGCGCGGGCCGTGCCGCCCCGGTACTGGGCCAGCGTATCCACCAACTTTCCGATTTCCTCCTCGGGACGGATGTCGAGCAGCGTCATGCCGAGGAACTCTTCCCGTAAGTACCCGTAGCGTCGTACAGCCGCCTCGTTCACCGCGAGGAAGCGGAGCGTCTCGGCGTCGTAGACGAACATCGCTTCGGGGTTGCCCTCGAACAGCTGCCGGTACTTGGCCTCGCTCGCCTGCAGGCGCTCCGCCGAGCGGGTGCGCTCGATCGCCATCGCCACCTGCGCCGAGACGAACTCGAGAATCTCGAGCTCTTCGGCGCCGAACCGGATCCCCTCGGTGTAGCTCTGCACCGTGAGCACGCCGATCGTCGCCTGGCCCACTTTGAGCGGCACGCCGAGCCAGTCCACCGAGGGCGCCCCCACCAGTTCCACCTCGCCACGGCGCTCCAGCGCCGCGACCGTATCGGGCGTCCCGAGCAAGGCGCGGCCGGTGCGCAGCACGTACTCGGTCAGTCCCCGGCGCAGCGGCCGCGGCGCGTCGGCGGTGTCCTCCTGGTCGACGAAATACGGAAAGGTGACCAGTCCCGTCGTCCGGTCGTAGAGCGCCACAAAGAAGTTCTCGGCGGGCATCAGCTCGCCGACGATGCGGTGCACCCCCCGCAGCAGCGCCTCGAGGCCGTCGGCCGCGCTGGCCGACTCCGCGATGCGATACACCGCCTGCTGGATCGCCTCGCCACGCCGCCGTTTGGTGATGTCGTTCCAGACGCCCACCAAACCCACCACCCGCCCGTCGGGATCGCGGATCTGTGACGTGGTGAGGGCGATGGGAAACTCGGTGCCATCCTTGCGACGGTTCCACAGCTCGCCGCGCCAGGTGCCGCGTCGCGTCGCCTCGCGGATTTCGACCTGCAGCGCCGGGGGGTTCCGCGGCGAGTCGATCAGGGCCACAGGGTGTCCCATGATCTCGCTCTCCCCGTAGCCGTACGTCGTCAGGAAGGCGCGGTTGATGAACGTGAAGCGCCCCTCGAGATCGGTGATACTGATGATGTCGCCGGTGCTCTGGATCGTGTGGGCCAGCAGGCGGTTCTGCTCCTCGGTGCGGCGCCGCTCGCTCACATCCCGGAAACTCCACACCCGCCCCACGATCGACCCACTGATGCGCTGCGGCTGCGAGTACCGCTCGAACACCCGGCCGTCCAGGAACTCGAGGATGTCGAAGCTGGAGGAGTCCGGGTCGGCGTACAACTCTCGCACGCCTCGCAAGAAGCCATCGGGATCCTTCAGCTGGTCGATGACGGATTCCAGCGCGCGTTCATCCTGGCGTGTCGTGAGGACGCCCTCCGGGATGCGCCACATCGCGACAAACTTCCGGTTGTAGCTCGTGATCCGTCCCGCCAGGTCGACCACGAGGATGCCGTCCGCCGTGGACTCGAGCGTCGCCGAGAGCAGCGACAGGGTGCGGTGCAATTCTTCTTCGGCCCGCATCATGTCGGTGATCTCGCCCGAGCTGCCCATCGTGCCGACCACGTCCCCGGCGGGGCCGCGCAGCGCCATCTTGGTGGTTGAGAACCAGCGCACTTGCCCATCGAGCGTCTCGACGCGCTCGACCTTGGACACGAGCGACTGCCCCGTGGCCATGATGGTCTGCTCGTCAGCCTGGGCGGCGGCGGCCTGCTCAAGGCTGAAGAAATCGGCGTCGGTCTTCCCCACCGCGAGGGCGGGGTCGTCCAGGCCGAGCACGCGGGCCTGCGCGTGGTTGACCTGCGTGAATCGCCCGTCCTTGTCCTTGAAGTAGAGCGGGTCGGGGAGATGGGCCATGATGGCGTTCCACCGCTCTCCCTCGCGCGCCACCAATTCCTCCACCCGCTTGCGCTCGGTGACGTCGCGCACCACGCCAAAAATGCGGCGCACCGTGCCGCCGTCGCTCTGGACCATGGCGTTGAACTCGCCGATCAGGTATTCGTCCGCACGGGTCCGGATGCGCGCCTCGAAGCGCGGCACCGCCTGGCCGTCCATCGCCTGCGACAAGAGATCCAGCACTCGCGGGAGGTCGTCGGGGTGCAGCAAGGGGAGGAACGACTTCCCCACCCACTCGGCCACCGGCCAGCCGGTGAACGCTTCGAAGGCCTGGTTGAGCGACAGGATGGTGCCGTCGGTCGCGAGCGCATAGACCACGTCGGCGACGTGGCGCAGCACCGAGTCGCGCTCCTCATGCTCGTGCCGCTCCGCCTCCGACCGCCGCTCGATTTCGCGCCGGGCCTGGATCAGCTCGATGTGCGTCCACGCCGTTGCGGAGAGCTGTTCGAGGAGCTCCAGCTCCTCGGCACGCCAGTCGCGCGGCGCGAAGTCCATCACGGCAAGCGTCCCAACGACGTGCCCGTCCGCGGTCACGAGCGGGCTGCCCGCGTAGGCCACGACCCCAAGCTCGGTGACGGCGGGGTTGTCGCGCAGCAGCGCGTCCGTGCGCGCATCGCCCACGGTCAGCGACCGGCCGGCGGCGACGACATGCTTACAGATGGAAAAGGAAAGCGGAGTCTCGTGCTTGCCGGCGAGCGCCGCGGGGAGCCCGACGGCGCTGTGGAAGTACTGCCGCTCGGCGTCGACCAGGCACACGAGGGCGAGGGGAGCACGCAACACGATGTGGGCCAGTTGCGTCAGCCGGTCGAGCTGGGCGTCGGCCGGGACATCCAGCAGTCCCAACCGCCGCAGCGCGTCGAGGCGCGCCGGGTCGCCAACCGCTCGTTCGATCGTTTCCATCCGCGTCGTGGCGCCCCCCAGAGGGAACCAAAATAGCCCCGCACGCGAGGTGGCGTCGGCCCGGTGCCGACCCCCTGAACACAAAGGCCGGGATAACCCGGCCCCGGCCATGCGGTTCGCCTAGAGTAGCGGCGGTCGGACTCGAACCGACGACCCGCGGATTATGATTCCGCTGCTCTAACCAGCTGAGCTACGCCGCTCCAAACGGGCCAATCCTAGCCAGGCCCGGCCGGGCGGGTCAAGTTGACCCGGCCAGAGGTCACATTGGCCGTGTGGCATGCGCCCTGCTGCGAATGGTCGGATACAGGTAAATTCCCGGAGTCGTGCGCCTGCCTTCCTTTACCCGTTTCTGGTCTCGAGTCCCCGTCCCCAAACGCATGGCGCGGGGACTATTGGTCGTAGCCCTGATCCTGGTCGGGGCTACCTGCCGTCTCGACAAGTTGATCGTGGGGCCGCAGGGCGCCCTGCTGGCTGTCGAGCCCAGCGCTCCGAATTCCCTGGTGGACTCGGCGGCTTTTGGGAGTACGGCGATCCGAGTCGACTCCGCCTACATCACGAACGAGGGCGGTGGCGAACTGGGTTGGACCGCCACGATAAAGAACGCAAGCTCCTGGCTGTCGCTCGACACAGCCTCCGGCGTCGCACCGTACTACCTCAGGGTTTTGGCGAACCCTACCGGCCTCGACTCCGGAACGTACCACGACACGGTCGTGGTCCAATCGACAGGTGGGCAGGGAGCGCTCGAAGTTCCCATTCGGTTCGACATCCACTCCTGTCGTTTTGAACCGATCGCGCTCGACGACTCGATCTCGACTGATCTCACTACGGCCGACTGCGGCGCGCCCCATCGTCCGCCGGGTTACTACGCTCGGCTGTACACCTTCCCGGGCACGATCAACGATTCGGTGACGATCGAAGTCACCGCGGGCTTTGACGCGTACGTGGCGCTCGACACCGCACTCGCCCCGGCGGCGCTGCCGTTCTCCGAAGAGGACGACTGCCTCGGCTCGCCCGGCGATCCGTGTCTCTACTATCAGCGGCTCCCGCGCAATGCCACTTACTTCATCGAGGTGACAAGCGCCGACTCGGGTGATACCGGGCCGTTCAAGCTGCGATTGATGCACCCGCGACGACCCAATCCCCCGGTATCTCCCGAACAGCTGCTCAGCGACTCGGTGACGGTCATCCCCATCGGGGACACCATCACAGCGTCGAGCCTGCTGTTCCGCGCCGTGATTTCCGACCCCGACCTCGGCGACGTGGTGCATCTCGAAGCCGAAGTGCGACCGGTCGGGACCGGATTCAGCGCGCCCAACATCCCGAACGGACCGGCGGTTGCCAACGGGCAAGTTGGCTGGATCTCAATCAGCGGCCTAGCCGACAATGTGTCATACCATTGGCGGGTGCGCGCCGGCGACAATACGGGGCGCCAGGGTGACTGGGTGGAGTCCGGCGGTAACCCCGACTTCCGCATCGCGGTGCCGCACCCGCCGACGATCGCAGCGCTGAACCAGTTCCAGATCGACAGCGTTACCTCGATCGCCGTAGGTGGCGTGTCTGACACTGACTTCGTGGTGCTTCGGGCGACGCTCAACGACCAAGACCCGGGCGACCAGCTGCGGCTTCAGGTGGAAGTGAAGGAGGTAGGGACGAACTTCATCGATTCGCCCACCGACGAGAGTGGCCCGGTGACGACCGGCGCTTTCGCCGCGGTGCGCGTCGGTCCGCTGCCGAATGCCAAGGATTTCCACTGGCAGGCGCGCGCTATAGATCTGTCCGGCGACACGAGCGCCTGGGTCTCGTACCCGATTACGCCCCCGAATTCGGAAGGCGCGCGCGATTTCCGAATCCAGCTGCTGTTCGTCCCCAACGCCCCGACGGCGCTGCTGCAGTACCAGAACGATGGGTCAACCCTGATCCCAGTCGGTGGTGATGCGTCTCAGACGAACGTGGTGTTCAAGGGAACGGTGAGCGACCCCGATGCGGGCCAGACGGTGCGGCTCGACGTCGAGTACAAGCCGGTGGGAGTGCCATTCACCGACACTCCCACGGTCTCCAGCACATTCGTCGCGAACGGCGCACAAGCCACCGTGGGAAGCCTGACGCTCAGCGCCAACACGGATTACCACTGGCAGGCGCGGGCCGTGGACAACACGGGGCGTTCAGGCGGCTGGGTATCGTACCCTACCCCTGCCTCGAACCCGGAAACGGACCCCGATTTCCACGTGGCACTGCCGGTGACGCAGCTGATCTTCACGGTGCAGCCGACCAGTGCGGTGGCGGGAGTGGCCATCAACCCGGCCATCAGAGTGGCCGCGGCAGACCAGTTCGGGGCCCCGGTCACGAGCTTCACCGGGAACATCACCCTTGCCATTGTCAACCCAGGAGGCGCGACCCTCACGGGGACGAACCCAGTACCCGCGGTGGCCGGCGTGGCGATTTTCTCCAACATCAGCATCGACAAGGTTGGGACCTACACGCTCCAGGCCTCGGTGCCCGGGTTCAATCGCACCAGCACCGCGTTCACGATTTCTGCGGGTCCGACGACCCAGCTCGTGTTCACCACGCACCCGGCGACCACGACGGCCGGCGCGACGATGGCGAACGTCGTAGTCACAGCGCAGGACGCCAACTTCAACACGACCACCTTCGCCGGCCCGGTCAACATGACGTTTGGGGCCAATCCGAGCGGTGCAGTGTTGGGGGGCACGACGAGCGTGAACGCGGTGGCGGGAGTCGCGACGTTCTCGACCCTCAACATCACCAAGAGTGGCGTGGGATACCGGCTACGGGCGGGCTCTCCGGGCCTGACGCCGGACACGAGTAACGTGTTCAATATCAACCCCGGCCCCGCGACACACCTCGGCTTCACCGTCCAGCCAAGCGACGAAGCTGCGACCGTTGCTATCGCGCCACCGATCGTAGTCGCAGGTCTGGATGCGTTCGAGAACATCGCCACGAGTTTCACCGGCGCCGTGACGATGGCGATCACCTCCGGCACGGGGACCGCCGGAGCCGTGCTCTCCGGCAACACGACGGTCGTCGCGGCGGGTGGCACGGCGCAATTCCCGAACCTCAGCATCAATTTGGTGGGGACTGGCTATACCCTCACCGCTACGGCCGCTGGTCTGACCCAAGCGGTAAGCGTTCCGTTCGGCATCACGAACGTCGGGAACACGCGCCTGATCTTCACCACTCAGCCGACGAACACCCAGGCCGGGCAAATCATCAATAGTCCGACTGGAATCCGGGTCACGGCGCAGGACAGTCTTGGTATTACGGTGACGTCCTTCACGGGGAACGTGACGTTGGCGATCACGCCCGGAACAGGGACACCAGGCGCCATCCTCAACGGCACGACAACCGTCACGGCCGTTTCCGGCGTGGCGACGTTCACGACGCTCAGCATCAACCAGAGTGGGACGGGCTACACGTTGACCGCCACGGCGCCAAGCACGGTTAACGGGTCCAGCGCGACGTTCAACATCACGCCCGGGCCGGCCGTGAGTCTGCACTATACTGGCCCGCCCAGCACCACCGCCGCGGGAGCCCAGATCACACCGGCCGTGGTGGTGACCGCCAGAGATGCGTTGGGCAACACCGCCACGTCCTTCACCGGCCTTGTGTCAACCACAATCGCCAGCGGCCCCGTCGGTGGTGCGTTCACTGCCAGCGCTACTCCCAATGTGAACGCGGTCGCGGGGGTGGCGACGTTCTCGAACCTGCGCCTCAACAGGCCAGGGAGCTACACGCTACGAGCGGGCTCGGGCATCCTGACACCGGACACCAGCGTGGCGTTCAGCGTCACGTCTACCGCTACCCAGCTCGCGTTCACCGTGCAGCCGGTCACCTCGCAGGCGGGCGTCGCGATGCCCGCGGTCGAGGTGCGGGCGCAGGATTCGCTGGGGAACACAGCGTCTGGCTTCACCGGGTTGGTCAGGGTCCTCTTCAGCAACAACCCGAACGGCGCCATCCTATCGGGGACCACACAAGTGCCCGCGGTCGCCGGCGTCGCCACGTTTACCACCCTCATGGTCGACACCGTCGGCACAGGCTACACGTTCCTGACCACCTCGGGTGCCCTGTCACCGGACGAGAGCGGCCCGTTCAACATCATTCCCGGCCCGCCTTCGGTCTTAGCCTTCACGGTTCAGCCAAGCAACACGCCTGCGGGCTCGGTGATTTCGCCGCCGGTGCGAATCACGGTGAAGGACAACCAGGGCAACACCGTCACCGGCTACTCCGGAACTGTAGAGCTTGCGATCACGCCCGGCACGGGGACCGCAGGCGCGGTCCTGTCGGGCACCCAGTCGCAATTGGTCTCGAGCGGCGTGGCGAATTTCAACGACCTGAGCATCAACCTCGCTGGGAACGGCTACCAGCTCCAGGCGACGTCGGCCGGCGTGGTGGGCGCGTTCAATAGCAATGCCTTCAGTATCACGGGCGGGATGGCCACGCAGCTCATCTTCACGATGCAGCCGGCAAACAGCACGGCCGGCATCCCGATCAATCCCGCGGTCCAAGTGACGGCGCGGGACGCGATCGGGAATACCGCCTCGTTCAGCGGGACCGTAACGATCAGCATCGCCAGCGGCCCCGTCGGTGGCGGGCTCACTCCCAGCAGTACACCAGCCGTCGCCGCGGTCGGTGGAGTGGCGAATTTCTCGAACTTGCGGCTCAACAAGACCGGTTCCCCCTACACGCTGCAAGCCACGTCGGGGGCTCTTTCGACGACGAGTACCGGGTTCGCCGTTGCACCGGGGGGCGTGTCGAGCTCCCTGTCGACAGTCAGCGCTGCTCCAGGAAGCGTGACAGCGAGCAACGGGGCGAGCCAATCGACGATCACGGTGACCGCCCGCGACTCGTTGGGCAACCTTGTTCCAAGCGCCAACGTCGTGTTCTCGGCCACCGGGCTCGGCAACACCATCACCCCATCGGACATCACCGACGGGGTCGGTGTCGCCACCGGAACCCTGAGCTCGACCGCGACCGGCACCAAAACCGTCTCCGTCACGATCGGTGGGGTCGCGATCACGCAGACCGCGCCTGTGACCGTGGCGCCGGATGTCGTTTCGCCCACGACGTCGACCATGACCCGGCTGCCGACAACCATCGGCGCCAGCACTGGCTCAGCGACGTCAACGATGACCGTGACGGCCCGGGATCAGTTCAGCAACGTGATCCCGAATGCGAATGTCGTGTTCGCCGCCACCGGCTCCGGCAACACGCTCGCTCCCAATCCGCCGGCGGGCGTGCTGACCAACGTCAGCGGCGTGGCAACAGGGACGCTCAGCTCCTCGGTTTCCGAGCTGAAGGTGGGATCGGCGACGATCAACGGCACGACGATTACCCCAACTGTGAACATCACGGTTACCCCGGCTGCCGCGACCACGCTGCTCTTTACGTTGCAGCCCCAGAACACAGCGGCGGGAGCGACGATCAGGCCTGGCACGGGCGTGCAAGTGGAAGTCCGGGACCAGTTCAGCAATCGGGTGACCAGTGCCACCAACAACGTTACCGTTGCGATTCTGAACAACGCCGGCCCCGGTGGGATCCTCACGGGAACAATCCCCGTATCGGCCGCCCCCTCCGGCATCGCGGTATTCAGCAACTTGAGTATCGACAAGACGGGCGTTGGCTATACGCTACTGGCTACCACGGCGGGCTTGACCCCCGATACCAGCTCGGGGTTCAACATCACGGCGGGTGGCGTGTCGGCATCGCAGTCGACGGTGAGCGCCGCACCGACCACTATAACGGCAAGCAATGGGTCGAGCGCCTCGACCATCACCGTGACCGTCAGAGACGGACTCGGCAACCCGATTCAGGGCGCGACCGTGGTGCTGTCGGCCACTCCCATTACCGGCAACGCCCTCACCCAGCCTGTCGGGACGACCAATGCGAGTGGCGTGGCAACCGGGACCCTGAGCTCCACTGAGGCCGAGTTGAAGACGGTGTCCGCCACCGCACAAGTGGGGGCTGGGCCCATCGTCTCCATTACTCAAACCGCAAGCGTCACTGTGAACCCGGCTGGCGTGTCGAACTCGCAGTCGACGGTGAGCGCAGCGCCGACCTCCATCCCGGCGAGCAATGGGTCGAGCACCTCGACGATCACCGTGACCGTCCGCGATGCCTTCGCCAATCCGATTCCGGGCGCGACGGTGGTGCTATCGGCCACCCCCATTACCGGCAACACGCTCAACCAGCCCGCCGGCACGACGAACGCGAGTGGCGTGGCGACCGGGACCCTCAGCTCCACCCAGGCTGAAGGAAAGACCGTCTCCGCCACGGCCCAGGTGGGCGCCGGCCCAATCGTAGCGATCACACAGACGGCGGCCGTCACGGTCACCAGCGGCGGACCCTCAGCGTCGCAGTCGACGGTGAGCGCCGCTCCGACAACCATCACGGCGAGTAGTGGGTCGAGTGCCTCGACAATCACCGTCACCGTCAGGGACGCCCTCGGCAACCCGATTCAGGGCGCGACGGTCGTGTTGTCGGCCAGTCCCATTACCGGCAACGCGCTCACCCAGCCTAGCGGCACGACCAATGCGAGTGGTGTGGCGACCGGAACCCTGAGCTCCACCGAGGCCGAGTCGAAGACGGTGTCCGCCACCGCCCAGGTGGGGGCTGGGCCCATTGTCTCGATCACGCAGACCGCCGGTGTCACGGTGAACCCGGCCGCCCCTTCGGCATCGCAGTCGTCGGTAGGCGCGGCCCCCGGGACGATCACCGCCAGCAACGGCTCGAGCACCTCCACGATTACCGTGACCGTTCGGGATGCGTTCGCCAACCCGATACCCGGGGCGACCGTCGTCTTGTCGGCGAATCCCACGACCGGCAACGCACTCACCCAGCCCAGCGGCACGACCAACGCAAGTGGTGTGGCGACGGGGACCCTGAGCTCCACCGAAGCCGAGTTGAAGACGGTGTCCACCGCCGCCCAAGTGGGGGCCGGGCCCGTCGTCGCCATCATTCAAACCGCCAGCGTCACGGTGAACCCGGCCGCTCCCTCTGCTGCGCAGTCGTCGGTGAGCGCGGCTCCCGGGACGATCACCGCCAGCAACGGCTCGAGCACATCCACGATTACGGTCACCGTCCGGGATGCGTTCGCCAACCCGATTCAGGGCGCGTCCGTCGTGCTGTCGGCCTCCCCCATTACCGGCAACGCGCTCACCCAGCCCGGCGGCACGACCAATGCGAGCGGAGTGGCGACCGGGACCCTGAGCTCTACCGAGGCTGAGTCGAAGACGGTGTCCGCTACCGCACAGGTGGGGGCCGGGCCCGTCGTCTCGATCACGCAGACCGCCGGTGTCACGGTGAACCCGGCCGCTCCCTCGGCTGCGCAGTCGTCGGTGAGCGCGGCTCCCGGGTCGATCACGGCCAGCAATGGCTCGAGCACCTCGACGATTACCGTCACCGTACGGGATGCGTTCGACAACACGATCCCAGGGGCCGCGGTCGTGCTGTCTTCCACCGGCTCGAACAACACGTTTGTCCAACCCGGGAACACCAACGGAAGCGGCGTGACAAGCGGAACGTTCCGATCGACTACCGCCGAGGGGAAGACCGTCTCGGCCACAGCGCAGGTGGGTGCTGGGCCCATCGTCTCGATCACCCAAACGGCAGCGGTAACGGTGAACCACGCCGGGGCCGACCACCTGGTCTTCACGGTGCAACCGTCCAACTCCCAGGCGGACCCGAATCTCATCAGTCCGCCCGTTGTGCTGGAGATCCGAGACGCCTTCGAGAATCTCGTGACCGATGCGACCGATGAAGTCACCCTGGCGATCACGAACGGCACGGGCACTCCGACCGCACAGTTGTTTGGCACGAATCCCAAGTCCGCGGTGGGCGGCATTGTGACCTTCAGCAACCTGAGCATCGACCTGCTCGGAATCGGGTATACTTTGGATGCCAGTGCCGCCGGGATGACCGGCGCGACGAGCGATCCGTTCGACATCACGCTGTGATAGGAGTGACGACGTCCGCCGTGCTCACACGCTTCCCCTTCGCTCCCCCGCGATGATCTGCCCGCGCTGCTCGGTCGGCGAGATCTCGGAAACGACCCAGGAATGCCTGGTGTGCGGGTTCTCCCGCACGGGCGGCGTGCTGGTCGAGGCGAGCGACTGGAACCAGCTCGACGATCCGGTGCTGCCCGCCCTGGAGCGACAGTTCCAGGTCGAAGGAGTGCTGCGGCGCGGCACGGCATCGCGCATCTACCTCGCGCGCGACCAGGTCACCGGACGGCTGTGCTCGCTCAAGGTGCTGCCGCTTCCGGACGACACGCCCGACAGCGTGGTGGAACGCTTCCGCCAGGACGCGCAGCGCGCGGCCACCCTGGACCACCCGCATCTCGTCCAGGTCCATCGCTTCGGCGTGACCGATACCGCCCTGTGGTACGCGATGGAGTACGTGCAGGGACGTTCGCTGGGCGATCTGCTGCGGACCGCGGATCGCATGGATCTGAAGACGTGCCTGCGACTGGTGGAGCAGATCGCGAGCGCGCTCGAATACGGACATCGCCGCGGCGTGACCCACGGCAACGTCAAACCGTCGAACGTGCTGGTAGACCCGGAAGGGTGGGCGCGCATCGCCGACTTCGGCGTGAACGGAATGTTTGGCGCGTTGCCGCGACGCCAGCCCGAGCTGTCGTTCGAGGAGAACTACGGTCACGTGGCGCCCGAACAGTTCGCGCCCGAGGGAGACACAGGGCCGGCCGCGGACCAGTATGCGCTCGCCGTGCTCGCCTTCTCCTGCCTGGCGCGCCGGGCGCCGTTCGTGGGCGAAACCCTCGATGCGATCACGCGGCACCATCGCGAAGGGCCCACGCCGTTGCTCGCGGAGACACGACCCGATCTGCCGTCCCACGTGTCCACGGTGCTGGCGCGCGCCATGAGCCGCCGCCCCGACGAACGCTTCGCCGGCGTGCTCGATTTCGTCACAGCACTCGCGGGTTTCCCTGTGGCGGCTCGCGCCCCGCTCGCTGACCAGACGGCGGTCGTCGTCGCTGCTCCGGCCCCGAGCCTGGCCCAGACGGCGCTTCCTCTCGACGCGACGCCGGTGGCAAGTCCGAAGCCCGCGCCCGAAACCGCGCCGGTTCCCGAAGCCGAGCCCGTGGTGGCCAAGTCCGCAGAGGCCAAGTCCGCAAAGGCCAAGCCCGCGGAGACGAAGCCCGCACCGGAGGCCAAGCCCGTCGCCGCGGTCGAGCCGGCACCCGCGCCCGTGGCGCAGGCAGCGCCCCTGCTCGCCGCCGAGGCGCCACCCACGCCCAAGCCGGTAGCACAGCCGGTCCCGGAAGCCGCCGTCGCGACCGCGAAACCGGCGACGCCGCCTTCCGAAACGGAGCGGCCGTCCCGTCCCCCGTTGCTGTTCGTCGAGCGCATGCCGAAGCGACGCGTCGTTAAGGATGCGGACGAAGAAGAAGAGGACGCGGTGGTCGCGGCCAAGGCGCCGCCCGAACGCGTCCGTGACGAGGATGACGAGGACGAGGACGACGACAAGGGAACGGAAAACCGGGAGCCGGTGTTGTTGTGGCGCGCACCACGGGAAAACGGCGCGCCCGCCGAGCCGCTCGCGGCCGACGGCGACAGCCCCGATCCGGAGAGCGATCACCGCTCGCCGCTGCTCATGGAACAGCCCCAAACCAAGGGGGCGGCGGCGCGTGCCGTTCTACAATTAGGACGCCTGGCCGGGCGGTGGCGCACCCTCTCCCGCAACACCCGCCTCGGTTCCGGCGCGGTGGCCGCGCTGCTGGTGGTGGGGCTCGTGTGGTGGCGCGTTGCCGCGCGGGGTCCCGAAGTCCGCGGCCCCGACTGGGTCGGCGAGCGGCCACCGGCCGAGCTTTCCGAATCGGCCGCGATCCCTCCGGGAACGCGCACCGCCGATCCACGCCCGCCGTCCGGCACGACACGCAACCCCACGGCGGGCACGACGACGCCACGCACGACGCCGGCCACCGGTACGAGGCCCGCGACCCGCACCGGCTCCGATTCGGCGCCGGCGCCGCGGTCGTCTGCCCCTGCGAACGACCCGGCGCACCTCTACATCAACTCGAATCCGTGGGGCGTGCTCTACATCGACGACCGGCTGATCGGCAACGTGCCGCAGGCGGACGTGAAGATCTCGCCCGGAATGCACCGCATTCGCATCACCCGCGACGGCTTCCTGAACTATGAGACGGAAATCGCGATCGAAGCGGGTGAAACGCTGCGGCTCACCGACATCGTCCTCCAGGAGAAACCGCAGTGAAGGTAGCCGGCCCATTGCTCGTGGCGGTGCTCGGAGCGGTGCTCGCCACGGCAACCGCCCGCGCCCAGGACACGACCGGCGTGGCGGGCGCGGTCGCCAACGGGGTGCGTCACTACGGGCAGCTCAACTACGACTCCGCGGCCATCACCCTGCGGCGCGCGCTCGCGGGTGCAAGCGATGTCACGAGCGAAGCCGTCCGCATCCAGGCGATGACGTACCTGGGGGCCGCCGAGCTGTTCCGGGGCCGGCGCGACTCTGCGTTCGCGGCGTTCCGACGCCTCGTGATGCTCGATCCCCGCGCCCATCCCGATCCGCTCGTCTTCCCCCCCGAAGTCACGACGATCTACGATTTCGCCCGCGAGGCGACCAAGGTCGTCACCGCGGTGGTGCGCGATACGTCGATCCGGTTGGGCGCCGACCGTTTCCGGGCGCAGCTGTTCGCGAGCTCGTTCCACCAGATCATCGCCACACTGGAGCGGGAGGACGGATTCACCGTCCGTACCCTGTATGCAGGACCGATCAGCGACACGCTGCAGGTGTTCTGGACGGGGGAAGACACGGTCTTCCTCCAGAACGACTCCGGACGCCTCGTGTTCAGCGTGACCTCGCTGACCAACGTGGGCCGTCAGTCGCGCGTGCTGCGCGTGCCGATGGACCTCGTGCTCGGGCCCCAGGATACGCTGCCCACACCGTCCCCCATTCCCGACTCGCTGTTCCTGCCCGAGCGTGAGTCCGTCGCTCCCGGGTTCCGGGCGATGGTGCGTGGGGCAGGCGTGGGTTTGCTGGTAGGGCTGCTCCCTGCCCTGGTAGCCGGCGGGAACACCCCGTCGGGGAGCCGGTACGCGGTGGCGGGAGGGCTCACGCTGGCCGGGGTCGTCGGGTTCCTCAAGCATCGACCCGGCAAGGCGCTGCCCGACAACATCGCCGCTAACCAGGAGCTCCGCGGCGGCCTGCAAGCGCAGATCGACATGACGGCGCAGGAGAACGCCATCCGCGTCCTGCAGAAGCGGCTCGACATCCACCCCGGCCCGACCGAGATCATCGGAGGCAGACCGTGAGCCGTCGGGCCGCGTTGCTCGCCGCGCTCCTCGCGGGCGCGGCCACGCCGGGGCTGCCCGCACAGGGCGCGTGGCATTGGGATGTCGCGATCTCGGGCGTCGGCGTGCGCCTGAACAGCTCGTCGGGGCCCTCGACCCAGAAGCTGTCCGGGACGGTGTTCGGCGTACAAGGGCAACTCATCTACTCGGGTTTCGCGACACTCGACTGGGGCTACTGGCAGGGACAGATCGACCCGACCGGGCCCTCCGCCAGCCAGGTCGCGCCGCGCGACGTGGTAGAGGGCTACGCGATGCTCGGCGGCCGGCCGTTCGGCTGGCTCTCCGTGCGCGCCGGCCCGCACGCCTGGACGTACATCAGTAATGCGGGGACGCAGCGGTGGTTCATGTGGGAGGCGCGCGCCCGCGCGCAGGGAGAGATCCTGCCGGACGTGCAGTCCTACCTGGATCTATGGCGCGTCCTCTCCGCCAATGTCAACGTGCCTCAGGACTTTCAGTCGGGCATGGGCGGCGAAGGCGGTTTGATCCTGCTGGTACGGGACGCGCCTATTATTCCCGAACGATTCCCGGTGCGCATCCGACTCAGCTACAGCATCGAGCGGGTACGGATGGGCGGAGGAATCCGCACGGAAGTCATGGACCGACTCGGGTTGTCCCTTGGCATCGGACGGCGCTGACCGCTGCTACCGCTTCGGGACGATCCGGTAGAGAATCTCTCCATCGCGAATCATGCCGAATCCCTCCCGCGCCGCGCGCTCCTGCGCGGCGGGATCGGTCTCGAGCGCCCGCGCGATCCGCGCGAGCGAGTCGAGCTCGGCCCGCAGCACCGTCACCGCTTCCCGCTGGTCGGCAAGCTGGGTGCGCACGTTGAGCCAGTCGATGGTGCTGTACTCTCCCGCAAAGACCGCGACGCTGACGAGTACCAGCGCCCCCGCGAGTCCCGCGATCCCCCGGCGTGTCACAGCCCGTACAAGTCCCGGCCGGGGTAGTGCCCCACGTCGCCGAGCGCCTCGGCGATGCGCAGCAGTTGGTTGTACTTCGCGATGCGATCGGTGCGGCTCCCGCTCCCCGTCTTGATCTGCCCCACGCCGCTCGCCACGGCCAGGTCGGCGATGAAGGTGTCTTCCGTCTCCCCCGAGCGATGCGAAATGACGGCGCCGAAGCCGTTGGAGCGCGCCAGCTCGATGCACTGCAGCGTCTCGGTGAGTGACCCGATCTGGTTCACCTTGATGAGGATCGCATTGGCGACACCTTCCTCGATGCCGCGCGCCAGGCGCTCCACATTGGTGCAGAACAGGTCGTCACCGACCAGCTGGACACGCGAGGCCAGCGCCTCGGTGAGCCGCGCCCACCCGGCCCAATCGTCCTCGGCGAGCCCGTCCTCGATCGACACGATGGGGTAGCGATCGATCCACGCCTTGTACAAGGCGATCATGTCGTCAGCCGATTTCTTGCCGCCACCGCTCTTCTTGAAGTTGTAGGCGTCGTCGGCGTACAGCTCCGAGGCCGCCACGTCGAGCGCGATCGCGACATCCTTCCCCGCCTCGTAGCCCGACTCTTCGATCGCCGCCATGATCACTTCGAGCGCCGCCTCGTCGTTCGGCAGGTTCGGGGCGAATCCCCCCTCGTCCCCGACGGCGGTGGAGAGCCCGCGCTTGCCCAAGACCTTCTTGAGGGCGTGGAACACCTCGATGCCGATGCGCAGTCCCTCGGGAAATGTGTCCGCCCCGATCGGCACCACCATGAATTCCTGGAAGTCCACAGTGTTCGACGCGTGGGCGCCACCGTTCAGGATGTTCATCATGGGCACCGGCAACACGTGCGACAGCGGCCCGCCGAGATAACGGTACAGCGGCAATCCCGCGTCCTCGGCCGCCGCCCGCGCCACTGCGAGCGAGACGGCGAGGATCGCATTTGCGCCGAGGTGGCTCTTGTTGGGCGTGCCGTCGAGCTCCAGCATCGCGTAGTCCACGCTGATCTGGTCCTCGGCGGCGAGCCCCTCGAGCCGCGGCCCGATCACCTCGTTGACGTTCTTCACGGCCTCGAGCACGCCCTTGCCGCCAAAGCGCTTCTGATCGCCGTCGCGCAGCTCTACCGCCTCGTGCCCGCCGGTGGACGCGCCGCTGGGCACCGCGGCCCGGCCGTTCGCCCCGCTGGCCAACGTGACCTCGGCCTCGACGGTGGGGTTCCCCCGGCTGTCGATGATCTCGCGCGCGTGAACCGAAATGATCGTGCTCATGGTGGCGCGAACCTTAAGGGACCGCGGGCGCCGCGTCAACGCGCGCGCGCAGGGCGACCATCGCCGTCCGTGCCCGTTCCCGCAGCGCATCCCGGTCGTCGAGCGTCAGCCCGGCGGTTGGAATCGGCTCCCCCACCAGCAGGCGGATGGGCTGTGGCCGCAGCCGCCAGGCCCCCTTGGGAAGAATGCGGAACGTGGCGTGCACGTACACCGGGATGAGCGGTACCTGGGCCGCGATCGCGAGCCCGAACGGCGCGTTTTTGAACGGCAGCAACTCGCCCGTGCGGCTGCGCGTCCCCTCGGGGAAGACGACCGTTGACACCCCAAGCTCGCGAATAGTGCGCGCGGCGTGCGCGTACGCTTCCATCGCCCGGGCGCGATTGGACCGATCGATGGTCACATGACCGGCGGCGACCATCGCCGGGCCGAGCAACGGGATGCGGGCCAGCTCCTCCTTGGCCACGAACCGAATCGAACCGGGCAACGCCGCCGCCAGCGCCCAGATGTCGAACATGGATGAGTGGTTCGAGGCATACACCACCGGACCGCCCAGGGGAATGCGCTCGCGCCCCTCGACCTGCACCGGCGTCCCCGCCCCGCGCAGGACGCGCTGCGCCCAGAGCGACGTCCCCCAATCGTAGATCCCGCCCGGCCGATGCTTGATGCGGAACAAGGCACCTAGCAGCGTGCCGGAGGCGTGCAGGATCGTCGCCCCGATCAACACCACGTAGTAGCGGAGCGTCGCGAGCATCAGGCGGCGAAGTGATCGTAGCCGGCGGGCGGTGTGACGGCCACGCCGCGATCGGTGAAGCGCACGCCGGCCCCTTTCGCGCAGACCCCGATGCGCGTGAGCGGCAGCCCGACCAGCCCGGAGAATGTACGCGCCTGCGTCTCTCCGAACGCCGGCGGCAAGGCCACCAGCAGCTCGTATTCCTCGCCGCTCGCCGCCGCGTCGAGGGGCGACGCGCCGCTCCAGCAGGGGATCCGCTCTACCGCGATCTCGAGCGCGACGCCGGAGGCAGCCGCTACATGCCCGGCGTCCGACGAGAGGCCGTCGCTCACGTCGATCATCGCATGTGCGCTCTGGCTCGCGAGCCACTGCCCCGCGGCAAGCCGCGGCTGCGGACGCGCGAACCGTTGCGCCAGGTCCGGGGCCGGTCGCCGGCCCGCGCGATAGTCCTGCAGCGCGAGCGCCATGGCGCCGAGCTGCCCCGTGACCCAGAGCCCGTCACCCGGCTCGGCGCCGACGCGGCGAACCGGCCGTGGGGCAGTGCCGACGGCGCACACGTCCACGACGATCAACGGGGCGCGCGTCAGATCCCCGCCCAGGACCCTGGCGCCGGCGTCTCGTGCGGCGGTCCCGACGCCGCCCATGATCTCGGCCGCCTCGTCGGCCGGCCCGTCGGACGGCACGCCGACCGAGACGAGCAGTCCGGCGGGGCGCGCGCCTTCCGCCGCAAGGTCCGAGAGCGCGGCCGCGGCAGCGCGGTAGCCGATCTCGGGGAGCGACAGCCAGTCGCGCTTGAAATGCACCCCTTCCACACTGATGTCGATGCTCAGGGCGATGGTGGCCTTGTCGGCTCGTAGCAGGGCGCAATCGTCACCCAGACCGTAGGCCGCGTCGCCCAGCCGGGAGTAGATCGCGCGGAGGCGTTCGAATTCGTTCATGGACTCACCGCGTCGCGCCGCAGCCGCACGACGCCGCTGTCGGTCGCCACCCAGACCCACGGGGGTGCGGCCGTGAGGTCCCGTACCGGAGCGGGGAGGTCGCCCGGAATGGTTAGACCGTGAAACGTGCCGCGCGCGATGCTCCACCAGGCGAGACCGATCTGGCCGCCCAGCCACACCCCGCCCACGTCGCCCACGGCCGCGGTGAGCCGTCCCAGCGCGGCGCGCGGGCGCGTCACCGTCCAGCGATCCGTGCCAGGGTCGCGCCAGGCCACCTGGTCCTCGAGCACCGCGACGAGCGTGTCACCGGTACGTGCCAACGCGACCACCGGGGCGCGCAAGGCGGGCTCGGCCGCGAGCGCGGACGACACCACCGGCTCCACGGCACCGGGAGGCAACACGCCAAGGCCCGCGACACTGCCGACCCACAGCGTCTCTCGCACCGCGAGAAGGCTGAGCACCGGCTGCACGAACCCGCCGATGCGCACGACGCGATTGTCGGCGGTGATCACGGCCACGCCGCGTGTCGTGCCGATCCACACGCCGTCGGGCGCAGGAGCCAGCGCGCGCACGTCTTCGGAAGGCAGACCGTCGCTCAGGCTGAAGCGCCGCGTGCGACCGCCCTCTAGATCCACGCGCAGCACGCCACCGGCGGTGGCGATCCACAGGGCGCCCGCCGCTGCGATCATGCGGTGCACGACGGCGATTCCCAGCTCGTTGCCCAGCTGTGGCTCGAGCGGAGTCGTGGACGACAGGTCCTCGGGGAGCCAGGTGATCCCGCCGCGTCCACCGAATCGCGGCGCCCCGACGGCCCACACGCCGCCGGGGCCCGAAGCCAGCGCGTCCGTGCCCACGCCCAGCAACGAGAAGCCGAGGGTTTCCCACTGCCCCATGGCGGTGTCGAGTCGCACGAGGCCCATGCCGCTCGTGCCGAAAAACAAATCGGTGTCGTCTGTCGTGCGCGCCGCCGAAGTGAATTGGTACGTGCGCAAACGCGGGTCGGTCAGGATGAGCGCGCGCATCGCGTCCGCCAAAGGGGCGGTCGCGAGCGCGGTCTGGACGTCGAGCGGCTTCACCTGCCGCTCGGGCGGCGGCAAGGGAGTGCCGGGCTGCGCGAACAACGCGCCGCGCGGCAGGAAACTCCATCCCGACCGGTCGCGGAGAAATACGCCGCTGGCCGGGTTCTGGGCGTCGAGCACCAGGCCCGACACCCCACCCGGCGCGGGCCCGCGATCCCACTGACGCATGTCGGCGTCGTAGCGCGCCCAGCCATCGGTCGTCCCGAGCCACACGGCGTTGCCGGCGGGATCGGCGAGGGCCACGCGCACCCGCGCCGCCGGATAACCGTCGAGCGCCGTCACGGGGCGCTGCCAGGTCCGGCTACGACGGTCGTAGAGGAGCAAGCCGTGGCGCGTCGCCGCGTACACGATCCAGGTCGAGGCGGCGACGGCGTCCACCGTTGCGAAGTCGCTGACCACGACGCGATCCTCCGCGCGCCAGATCCGAGTTTGGGCGGATAGGCGGATTGACGGATAGACGGACAGAAACACGATGATGGCAAACATCGGCCGGCCGCCGGTCATACTGCCTCCGGCGGCTCGAGGATGACCAGCACCGGTGGTCCGGCGGGCCGAACCTCCATCCACCCACGCCAGACCTCCGGCAGGGCGGCCAGGACGTCGGCCGGACGCAGGCTCCGAGCCGTCCATTGGCGCGCACCGAGCTCGGCGGCACGCCCCAAGGCGTGAGCGCCGAGCGCCGCGGCCTCCGACGGCGGGAGCCCGCGCGCGAGGAATGCCCCGATGAAGCCCGCGAGCAGGTCGCCGCTGCCGCCGGTCGCGAGGCCCGGGTTGCCGCTGGCCGCCACCAGCGCCGGTCCGCGGACGTCGGCGATGATCGTGGGCACGCCTTTCAGCAGCACGCAGCCACGCAGTTTCTGCGCGGCTTTCCCCGCCGCGGCCCAGCGATCGTTGGCCGCGGCATCGGCGAGCTGATCGCCCGCCAGGGTGCGGAATTCGCCCAGGTGCGGGGTGAAGACGAGCGGCCGCTCGGCCTTGCCGTCGTACAACGTGAGGGCGTCGGCGTCGAGCACGGTGGGACGCGCGACTCCCTTGAGCGCTGCGGCGAGGAAGCGCGCGCGGGAGGCCTCGCGCCCCAGGCCGGGGCCGATCACCAGCGCATCGGCCCATTCGAGCGCTTCCGCCGCTTTCGGCTCGAGCTCCGGACCGAGCTTCGACTCGACGGTGAGCACGTCGGGGAGGCTGGCGCGCGCGGCCTCGAGCGTCTCGTGCGCCGCCACCAGTTTCACGAGCCCCGCGCCGGCCGCCAGGGCGGCGCGGGCGGCGTGCAACGCCGCCCCCGTCATCCCGCTCGCGCCACCCACCACCGTCACCCGCCCGCGCTCTCCTTTGTGCATCGTGGGAGCGAGCCGGGGAAGGCGGGCGCCGGCCCAGGCTTCGGTGACCAGCACCGGCGCCGCCGGATCGGGGGGCGGGAAGCCGATGTCGGCCACGATCACACGCCCGCACCACTCGCGCGCCAGCAGGTGGCCGCGGCGCGCGCCGCCGAAGGTGACGGTGACGCGCGCGCGGATCGGTCCGTGCGCTTCGCCGCTCGTGAGATCGAGCCCCGTCGGACCGTCGAGCGCCAACACCGGCAGCGTGCTGGCCGCGAGCCGCTCCGCGAGCGCCAGCACCTCGCCGCGCGCAGGACCGGTGGCCCCGGTTCCGAGCAGCGCGTCCACCGCCACCGCGGCGGCCGGCCACGTTTCGTCGCGTGCCAGCTCCGGCACGCCGACGACGCGCGCGAGCGCGCGGTTGTCGATCGCATCGTCGGTCTTCGGATCGAGACCCGACACCCACACGGGAATGCCCGCACCGTGCAGGGCCCGCGCCAGCACCCAACCGTCGCCGCCATTGTTCCCCGCCCCGGCGACGACCAGCACGCCCCGTTCCAGCGCGCCGGGGAACTCGCGCATCAGCACCGCCGCCCCCGCGCGTCCCGCGCTCTCCATCAAGACGCGGCTCGGGATGTGGTACTGGGTGCGCGCCGCCGCGTCCCAGGCCGCGGCCTCGCTCGCCGAGAGAACCGGCACAGCCATCACAAGATCACCACCCCCGCATAGCCCACCACCCGCGCCTCGTCGCCCGTCACCCATCCCGAGTGCCGGTAGTCCACGACCTCCGCCCGCGTGCTGCCGAGCGCGCGCGCCGCGGCGAGTACGGTGGCGACCGGGGCGCGGCCGCACATCGAGATCCGCTCCGACTTGCAGCGGCGCAACAGCTCCGCGCCGTCGAGCTCCTGGATCGCGGCCAGCGCCTGGGCGTCCTTCAACTCGGAGAGCGCGGCCGGTTCGTAGTGATTCAGGTCGCTCGAGGCGAGCAGCAGCACCGGCTCCGCCCAGCCGCGGACGACGTGTGCCAGCGCATCGCCCAGCGCACCCGCCTGATCCCAGTCATCCCACGCGAGGATCACCGGGACGATCGCTACGTCGGGCCGGCGCACCAGGAGGAACGGCAGTTCGACCTCGATCGCATGCTCGTCCTGATGCGCGGCGTGGTCCACGTCGACGAGCGGGCTCGCCGAGCGCAGCGCGTCGGCCAGCGCGGCGTCCACCGGCACGTCCCCGAGCGGAGTGGCGAAGGCGCCGGCCTCCCACAGCGAGACGCCGCCAGGAGCGCGGCAGACGCCCGTGTGATTCGGGGCGAGGATGACCACGAGGCGCGGCAGCTGCAGGCGGGCGAAGACGTGCGCGGCCGTGACCCCCGAATACACGTAGCCCGCATGCGGCACGACCGCGGCGCGGGCGCTGGCCGGGTGGGCGAACGGCTCGAGCGGCGCGAGCAACGCGTGGACGTCGCGCGCCAGCGCGTCGCGGGCGTCGGGATAGAAGCGCCCGCTGACGGCGGGCCGGCGCACCGAGCCCAAGCCTATTTCAGGCTCTGGCCAATCGCCCGGCCGAACGAGATCTCCCCATTATCGATGCGGACGTTGAACCCGCATTCCAGGCTGGTACACACCCATGCCTTGTAGGTGATGGGGGCACCGTCCCGCCCATAGTCGGATAGAGGGATCAGCACGCCGCGCTGGCACTTCTGACAGGTCGGCCACTCCTTAGCGTCCATCGGACCACCTCACTTCCCCCTGGCTACGCGCGCTCGAGTCCAGGCCAGCGGTAGCCGGCCACGAAGGCTTCGCCGAACTCATACACCTGGCCGAAGTCCTCGATCTTGTCGGTCGGCTGGCGGGCAAGCAGCTCGGCGTCGATCAGCGAAAACACGATGGTCCCGAAATCCTCGGTCCGACGCACGCCCCAGTACCCCAGCACCGTGGGGGCGAGCAGGCCGAATTGCTCGAGCGCGAAGTCGCGGCACGCCCAGGCAAGCTCAGCGCCGGAAAGGTGCCGCCGCGCCGGCAGGCGCCCCTGCGCATACTCCAGCGCCGCCAGCACGAACAGGTAGGCGCGCTCGTGGAACCGACCGTCCCGGGCGCCGATCTTCTGCAGCGCGTCTTCGAGAGCCGCGAAGTCGCTCACGCACGCGCTCCCGGCGCCACCCGGCCGGCGCGGGCACCGCCCCTGGCGCCGCGGCGCGTCGACTCGGGCTCGAGCAACGCCGCTGCCAGAACCTGGTCGAGCGAGTGCACCGGGCGGATGTCGAGCAGGGTGCGCACCTCCTCGGGCAGCTCTACCAGATCGGAGCGGTTGCGCTCGGGAACGAGCACGGTTCGGACCCCGGCCCGGACCGCCGCCGTCAGCTTCTCACGCAGGCCACCGACCGGCAGCACCGTGCCCCGCAACGTCAGTTCGCCCGTCATCGCGACGTCGTGACGCACTGGCCGGCGACACAGCAGCGATGCCAGGGCCGTGGCAATCGTGATCCCCGCCGACGGCCCGTCCTTGGGTACCGCGCCGGCCGGGACGTGCAGGTGGACGTCGGAATTGGCAAACGTGGTGGGGGGAATGCCGAGCGCCCCCGCGCGGGCGCGCAGCAAGCTCCACGCGGCCTGTGCCGATTCGCGCATCACGTCGCCCAGCTGGCCGGTGAGGGTGATTTGGCCGCGGCCCGGCATCTGGATCGCCTCGATGAAGATGATGTCGCCGCCCGACGGGGTCCACGCGAGACCGGTCGCGACGCCGACCTCCGGTGCGCGCCCCGCGACCTCGTTCATCACCGTGGGCTGGCCGGCGAACTCCTCGAGGTTCTTGGGCGTGACCTTCACCTCGGCGCGACCGTCCTCTACCACCTGACGCGCCACTTTGCGCAGCACGCCCTGGATCTCGCGCTCCAGCTGGCGCACCCCCGCCTCGCGGGTGTACTCGGCCGTCAGTCGCTCGAGCGCACCATCCGACAGGTTGGCGAGATCGGCGACGAGCCCCGTCTCCTTGAGCTGGCGTGGCAGCAGAAACCGCTTGGCGATCGCGAGTTTCTCGGCCGGGGTGTAGCCGGCCAGCGTCAGCACCTCCATCCGGTCCAACAGCGGATCGGGGATCTGGGCAAGGCTGTTGGCGGTGGCGATGAACAGGACCTCCGAGAGATCGAACGGAATCTCCAGGTAGTGGTCCACAAACGTCCCGTTCTGCGCGGGATCGAGCACCTCGAGCAGCGCCGCAGTGGGATCGCCGCGCACATCGGCGCCCATCTTGTCCACCTCGTCGAGCATCAACACCGGGTTACGCGTTTCGCACCGCTCCAGCGCGTGCAGGATCCGTCCGGGAATGGCGCCCACGTAGGTGCGCCGGTGGCCCCGGATCTCCGCCTCATCGCGCACGCCGCCCACCGACACCCGGATGAACTTGCGACCCAGCGCCTCGGCGATGCTCTGGCCCAGCGATGTCTTGCCGACGCCCGGGGGACCCACGAAGCAGAGAATGCTTCCGCGCGCGTCGGGGTTCAGGGTCCGGACGGCCAGGTGTTCGAGAATGCGATCCTTGATCGTGGCGAGGTCGTAGTGGTCGCGATCCAGCACCTCGCGCGCGGCCTTGAGGTCGAGGCGGTCGGGCGAGACGCCTTCCCATGGCAGCGCGCCGATCACCTCGAGGTAGGTGCGCGCCACGTGGTACTCGGCCGACTGCGGGGACATCTGCTTCAGCCGCTTGAGCTCACGATCGGCGATGCGGCGCGCTTCGGGCGAGAGCCCGGCGCGGTCGAGCTTGGTCATGAGGTCCTGCAGCTCGTCGTCCGACCCCTCCTCCCCCAGCTCCTGGCGGATCACGCGCAGCTGCTCGCGCAGCACGTATTCGCGCTGATGCTCATCGAGCTTCGCCTTGACCTTTTCCTGAATCTGGCTGCCCACCTCGAGCACCTGGAGCTCCTCAGCGAGGAACTCGGCGAGTCGCTCGAGGCGGCGCGGGATGTCGCCGAGGGAAAGCAGCTCCGCTTTAGCGGGGAGGGCCAGGTCCAGATTCGCGGCGACGAAGTCGGCGAGCTTGCCGGGGTCGGTGATCCCCTCCAACACCTCGTGGAGCTCGTCGGCGAGGTAGGGCGCGAGGTCGATCACCTTCCCGAACTGCGCGACCACGTTTCGCTTCAGGGGTTCCACGCGTGCGTCCTCCGCCCCCACCGCCGGGAGCGGCTCCCAGGTGGCGCTGAGCCATTTCTCGCCGGGACTCAGGTCGGTGAGCCGGACGCGATCGATCCCCTGGATCATCACCCGCATCGTGCCGTCCATCAGCTTCAGCAGCCGCACGACCGTGCCGAGTGTGCCGATCTCGTACAGCTCCTCGGGCCGGGCGTCCATCAGCGGACCTTCTCCCGGCTCGCGGTTGCCGCCGGGTTGGACCACGCCGAGCAGCACACGCTTGTCGGCCTGGACGACCTCGTCGAGCAGCTCCACCGCCTTGGGGTCCATGATGGCGAGCGGCAGCACGACGTGGGGGTACACGACGACCTGGCCGAGCGGCAGCACCGGGAGGCGCTCCACGTCAGGTGACTTTCACGCTGTGTGGACCGGAGGGCCGTTGGGGGGGGAGTTTGATCAGACGAACTTCGAGAAAGCCGTGCTCGTAGGTGGCGCGCAAGCTGGTCGGATCGACGGGAACTGGGAGGCGCAGCCGTCGCTCGAACGGTCCGACCTGCACTTCCATCGAATGGTAGTGCCGTTTCCCCTCGCCCCGTGGCGCGCGCTCGCCGGTAATGGTGACCACGCCCTCGGCGTACTCGACCGTGAAGTCTTCCGGCTCCATTCCGGCGATGTCCACGTGGACGACGATGGCGTCGGCCGTCTCGTACACGTCGGCGGGGGGTTTCCACTTGGGAGATGCGACGAAGCCCACGGGCCGGCCGTGGGCGACTTCGTTGAAATAGACCTCCAGCTCGTCGGCCAGATGGACGGTATACGCGCCCGAGCGGGAGGAGCGATGCGAGCTGTCAGCCATACGGGAAGATAATGCTTCCTGGACCGGGGGGTGCGGCCGCGGCTCAGAAGGCCTGATCCCACCGAATCGATAAACGGACCGCGGACGCGATGATCCCGACCATACTGTAGGTTTGGACGAAGTTGCCCCACTGCTCGCGGGTTCGCGGATCGATGTGCTCCGCGAGCAGGCCGTGGCGGTTGCGACAGGCGAGCACGTTTTCGAACAGGGCGCGCGCTTCATCCCGCCGGCCGACCGCGGCGAGGGCGTTGATATGCCAGAATGTGCACACCAGGAACGCGTTTTCCGGCTTGCCGAAGTCATCCTCCTCGACGTAGCGGAACACGAAATCCCCCTGGCGCAGCTCGCGGTCGATGGCGCGCACCGTGCTGACGAACCGGGGATCGTCCGACGCGAGGAACCCCACCTCGTCCATCCGTAACAGGCTCGCGTCGAGGGTGTCACCGTCCATTGTGCCCACGAAGCTCTCCCGTTTGGGATTCCACGACCGCTCGCACACCACTTGGTGGATGCGCGCCGCCTGGCTGCCCCAGTAGGCGGCACGGTCGGTGAGGCCGAGGTGCGCGGCGATGCGGGCCAGCCGGTCGCACCCGGCCCAGCACATCATGCTTGAGAACGTGTGCACGCGCGCGGCGCCGCGCAGCTCCCAGATGCCGGCGTCCGGCTGGTCGAAGAGGTTGGCCGCGCGCTCGCCCAGCACCTCGAGGCGGCGAAACAGGACTTCGTCCCCGCGTTGCACCAGTCTGCGGTCGAAAAACACGTGCGTCGCCGCCAGGATGGCCGAGCCGTACACGTCGTGCTGGACCTGACGGTGGGCCTGGTTGCCGATGCGGACCGGGCCCATGCCGCGATATCCCGTCAAGGAATCGATCGTACGCTCATCCGGCACCGCGCGACCGTTGATCCCGTACACCGGTTGCAGGCGGCCGTCTTCCGTCCCGGCGACGATGTTGACGATGTATCCGAGATAGCGTTCCATCGTGCGGGTGGCGCCGAGCCGGTTCAAGGCGTTGACCACGAAATACGCGTCCCGCAACCAGCAAAAACGGTAGTCCCAGTTTCGGCCGCTGCCGGCTGCTTCGGGGATCGACGTCGTCATCGCGGCGATGATCGCGCCGGTATCCTCATACGCATTGAGCTTCAGCGTGATGGCGGCGCGAATCACCGCGTCCTGCCATTCGAAGGGGATCCCGAGGTAGCGCACCCACTCCCGCCAATAGGCGGCTGTTTCTTCGAGAAACCGGCGACCGACCTCCGCCACAGCGCCCTGCAGGGTCTCATCGGGCCCGAGCACGAACGTGACGACATCTTCCAGGAAAAACGGGGTCTCCTCGGCAATCGCGGTGATGGAGGCATCGGTCGTCAACCGCAGGACGAGATCCGTGCCGATGTAGCGGATGTGATTGCTGCCGCCGGTCGTCGCGGCGGGATGGCGGCCGTAGTGGTCCGCGGGACGCAGGCGCACACAGATGCGGGGATTGCCGGTGACGCGCCGGATCTGACGGACGAGCGTCATAGGACAGAACATGCGGCCGTATTGTCGGAAACGCGGCGCGAAATCCGTCATCTCGACGCAGCCGCCGTGCCGGTCGAACAGGCGCGTGACCAGGATCGGCGTGTTGAGCAGGTATTCCTGCTCCTGTCGCACGCCGTCGAGCAGCTCCACGGAGAAGTAGCCGAAATCCTTCTCCGGGGTTCGCTCCTGTACCAGGGTGCAGAACGTGGGGTCGCCGTCGAAGCGCGGAAAGCAGGCCCACACGATGTCCCCCTGCGGATTGATCAGGGCGCCGATCGTCCCGTTGCCGATCATCGCCAGATCGAGCGATGTCACGCGCGCTCCCCCCTCGGTGTCGCCAGGCCCCGCTCCAGCCAGGCCCGCACCGCCCGCACGTCGCGCAACCGCCAGCGCGCCACAGTGGGCCCTGGGCCGACTTTGACCGAGTGCCCATCGAGCTGGTTCACGGTCGCGAACCCGTACTCGTCGGTCGCGTCGTCGCCCAGGAACACCGGCATCCGCCCGCGGAACGGCGCTTCCTGCATGAATTCCATCACGGCCACTCCCTTGTCCCGGCCGGCGGGCTTCACCTCCACCACGCATTTGCCGGCCTGGAGACAATACTCCTCACCGATCCGGGACTGCAAACCGCGCAGCAGGCGATGGGCGAAGCCCCCCAGCCGCGGCGCGCGACGGTAGTGCAGCGCCAGCGAGAGACCCTTGTGTTCCAGCAGGAGCTCCGGATAGCGCGCGATGGCGGCGGCGATCCGCCGGTGCTCGGCTTCGAGGCGCTCGGATGGAAAGGCGTGAAGGGACACGCGCCCGGTGGCGTCGCGCCGCTCGATCCCGTGCTGGCCGGCGGCCGGCAGCCGGGTCCCGGGGAACAGGCGATCGATGTCCGTGAGCGCCCGGCCGCTGATCAGCGCCACCGCCCCGCCGGCGGACCGGTACAACCCTTCGATGATCTGGCGAAGATCGCGATCGGGGAGCACGGTGTCCGGCGACGCCGAGAAGTCGATCAGGGTGCCGTCGATGTCGAAGAAGTACGCCCAGTCTGTTCCGGGCTGCGGCAAGGGCGTCGTGGCCCTCACCGCCCTGGTTCGCCCGGTTTGGCTTGGCCCCTTCACTTGCTGCGCACCGCTTCGTGTGCGCCGGTGCCGAGCGACCACCGGTCCGGCGGCGCGGCCCGTTCCAGGAGGCGGCCGCGGCGGCGCATCCGCGCCGCATCGATCAGCATCCGTCCCGCCCACCGATAGACGTTGAATTCCTGGATCAGCCCGCGCATCACCCGGAGCCGGGCGCGCTGCTCTCCCACCGGCATCGTGAGCGCCATCTGGAGCGCCGCGGCGCATTGATCGGTGTCGTACGGGTTGACGATGATCCCTTCCGGCAGCTCCCGCGCCGCGCCGGTGAACTGGCTCAGGATCAGCACGCCGCGTTCATCGTCCCGCGCGGACACGAACTCCTTCGCCACGAGGTTCATACCATCGTGCAAGCTGCTCACGAAGCACAGCTCCGCGGCACGATAGTACTCGTAGACGTCATGGGGCTCCTGATGCTCCACGTGGAGCAGCAGAGGTGGAGGGCCGGCGTGCGGAAAACGATTGTTGATGCGCGTGGCCAACGCCCGCACCCGCACCGCGTATTCCTGGTACTGCTCAATGCTCGCCCGCGACGGCGCGGCGATCTGGATGAACGAGAACTTGCCGATCCATTCCGGCTGCAGCTCCAACAGCCGCTCGACCGCCCGAAACCGCTCCTCGATCCCCTTGGTGTAGTCCATCCGGTCGATGCCCACACCGATCGCGTGATCCGGCGGCAGGTGATGGCGTTCCCGCACGTCCAGCCGGCATTGCTCGACGGGCTTGCCCACCAGATCGGCGGGCGCCGGCCATTCGACGGAGATCGGATACCGCTTCACCGCGGTCAGCTTGCCCCGGTAGGAGACCGTGAACATCTCCCGGTCGGTTCGCGCTTCCAGCAGTCGGTCGACCGTGTCGACGAAATTGTTACAGTGAAATTGCGTGTGGAACCCGAGAATGCTGCTGCCGAGCAACCCGTCGAGCAGCTCCTCACGCCACGGACAGATCCCGAAGGCTTCGGGATTGGGCCACGGGATATGCCAGAACGTGATGATCGTGGCGGTGGGCAGCGCCTCCTGGATCATTCGCGGGAGCAGGGCGAAGTGATAGTCCTGGACCAGCACGATGGGATCGGACGACTTCGATTCGTCGACGACGGCGCGGGCGAACATCCGGTTGACCTTGACGTACTGCTCCCAGTCCGCCGTGCGGAACACCGGGCGGACGTGCGCGATATGGCACAGCGGCCACAGGCCTTCGTTGGCGAAGCCATAGTAGTAGCCGGCTTCCTGCTCGGGCGTCAGCCACACCCGGCGGAGCTGATAGGCCGGATGCTCCCGCGGCACCCCGACCCGATCGTGCGTATCCACGACCTCGCGGTCCGCCGAGCCGCTGCCGTGCGCGATCCAGGTCCCCGAGCAGGCACGCATGATCGGCTCCAGCGCTGTGACCAATCCACTGGCGGGCCGCCGCACCACGACGGCGCCGTTCTGGCGGTCGTGGATGTAGGGCTCCCGGTTGGAGACGACGATCACCTCTTGCCCGCGCAGCTCCCCGTGCAGGATGGCGCGCATCGTTTCCGGCGTCCACGCGAGCTGGTCGTCGTCGCGCGACCGGTGCTCGGCTTCGATATCGCTGATCAGCGCGCGCAGATCGCGGGCGATGGGCTTGAGCTCGGGCCGGTCGGGCTTGTCCGACGGACGGAACAGGCCCTCGCCACGCAATAGCGCCCGCAACCCCTGGACCCAGCCACGCCAGCTCAGTTGGGCGATGACGACCGTGATGAGGGAGACCGTGGTGCCGAGGCCGAGGAAAAAATAGAAGAGGTATTTCCGGGTTTCCGCGCTGCGGCGCTCGACGAAGCTCATGTCGTGCACCAGGATCAGGCGCCCCCCCGGGGCGGCCTCGACCACCATCGGCTTGACGGAAACCAGCAACGGGCCCTGCTCGCTCGTCATCAGGTGCCCCGACGGATCCGTGAAGCGTCGCAGCCCATCGCAGCGGATCTCCAGCGGCAGCGTGGCGGTCGCCACCGGCTGGGCCTGCGGCGACGCGCAGAACCCCATGGCGTAGATGCGTTCGTCCTGCGTAATCCGGGTGAACAACTGCAGGATCCGGGCGTCGTTGCCAGTGCCGATCAGATCCTGCAGGGGCTCCTGGACGGTGTTGGAGATCAGACTGGAGCGGCTGTCGAGATCCCGCATGAACCACCGCAGCGTCAGCTTGTCGACGAGCGGCACCACAGCGTATGCGAAGGCCGCTATCGCCAGGAGCAGCGGGATGATGAATCGGAGCGAAAGCCGCATTCCACCCCTACCCCGACGCCCTCCCGGCGTTCGCGGCTTCTACGCCCACGTTCCGTTCGGCGTACAGTGGGAACGCGTCCGTCATCTCCCGCACTTCCCCTTTCACCCGCGTCAACGTCGCGTCATCCTTGCGCAGCAGCACTTCGTCGATGAGCTCGGCGACGCGCGCCATTTCCGGCTCCTGAAACCCCCGCGTCGTAAGCGCCGGCGTGCCGAGCCGGATGCCGCTCGTCACGAACGGGGACTGGGGATCGCCCGGAATGGTGTTCTTGTTGACGGTGATCCCGGCCCGGTCGAGCAGCTGCTCGGCCTCCTTGCCCGTGAGCCCCTTGGGCCGCAGGTCCACGAGCATCAGGTGCGTGTCGGTGCCGCCCGATACGATCGCGTAGCCGCGCCCCAGCAACGCCTGGGCCAGGGCCTGCGCGTTCTTCACGACCTGCGCGGCGTACGCCTTGAACTCCGGAGTATTGGCCTCGACCAGCGCCACGGCCTTCGCCGCAATCACGTGTTCGAGTGGGCCGCCCTGCGTGCCGGGGAACACCTGTTTGTCCACGGCTTTCGCCAGGTTGGCGTGGCAGAGAATCATCCCGCCACGGGGCCCGCGCAACGTCTTGTGCGTGGTGCTCGTGACGATCTGGGCGTGCGGCACTGGCGAGGGGTGCACGCCGCCGGCCACCAGCCCCGCAAAGTGGGACATGTCGACGAGGAACGTGGCGCCGACCTCGTCGGCGATCCCGCGCAGCGCCTCAAAATCGATGATACGGGCGTACGCGCTGCCTCCCGCGATCACCAGCTTGGGCCGCTCGGCCCGCGCCAGCGTGCGGACCTCGTCGTAGTCGATGCGCCCGGTGTCTTCGCGCACCCCGTAGGGGATCGCGCGGAACAGCGACCCCGAGAAATTGACGCTCGCACCGTGGGTCAGGTGGCCGCCGTGCGGCAGCGCGAGCCCCATCAGCGGCTCCCCCGGCTTCAGCACCGCCAGATACGCCGCCATATTGGCCTGAGCGCCGGAATGCGGCTGCATGTTGGCGTGCTCCGCGCCGAACAACGCTTTGGCACGGTCGATCGCCAGTTGCTCGATCTCGTCCACCACTTCGCAGCCGCCGTAGTAGCGCCGCTTCGGCAACCCCTCGGCGTACTTATTGGTGAGTGCGGTGCCCATCGCTTCGAGTACCGCCACCGAAACAAAGTTCTCGCTTGCGATCAGCTCGAGGCCGTGCTCCTGCCGCTCCACCTCGCGGCGGATCAATGCGTGAATCACGGGGTCCGTGCGAGACAGCGGCGCGTGATCGTCGATCACTGTTCGATTTTCTCCACCCGGCGTTTGTGGCGACCACCCTCGAACGGCGTGGCGAGGAAGCGCCGCAGGATCTCGAGCCCCTCCTCGTCGCTCACGAACCGCGACGGCAGGATGAGGATGTTGGCGTCGTTGTGCGTGCGCGACAGCTCGGCGACCTCGGGGCTCCAGACCACCGCGGCGCGCACGCGCGGGTAGCGATTGGCGACGTAGCCCATGCCGAGGCCGGTCCCGCAGGTCAACACGCCGCGTGGCGCAAGCCCCTTGCTCACCGCCTCGGCGACGGGCTTCGCGAAGTCCGGATAGTCGTCCGTCGGATCGCACGTCGCGGGACCCACGTCCACCGGCTCGTAGCCGAGCCGCTTCAGCTCGTCCACGAGCTTCTGTTTCAGTGCGAAGCCCGCGTGGTCCGCCCCGACGTAGATCCGCTCAGACAAAATTCTGCCTCACTTTGGCCACGGTGGCGATTCGTTGCTCGGCGAGCCGGTCGGCCGCCTGGTAGCTGGGAATCCCTTCTTCTTTCGCGATGTCGAACACGCGCAGGATAGTGTCGTAGATCTCCCCGGCCTTGTTGCGCGCCCGCTCGAGCGACCACCCGTGCAGCTCAGCGTTGACGTTGATCAGTCCGCCGCCGTTGATGACGTAGTCGGGAGCATACAGCATGCCCTGCGCTTCGACCTGTCGGCCGTGCCGGTCCTCGGCGAGCTGGTTGTTCGCGGCGCCGGCGATGATATCCACCTTGAGCTGTTTCAGGGTGGCGTCGTTCACCACCGCGCCGAGAGCGCAGGGCGCGAAGATGTCCGCCGGCTGCGCATAGATCTCGTCGATCTTCACCGCGGTGGCCTTGAAGTCCTGCACTACCGCCTTCACGCGCTGCGGATCGATGTCGGTCACGATGAGTTTTGCGCCCTCTTCGAACAGCAGCTTGCAGAGGAAATACCCGACGTGCCCGCATCCCTGCACCAGGACCGTCTTGCCGGCCAGGCTGTCGGATCCGTAGCGCACCTGGGCACAGGCCTTCATCCCGCAGTACACGCCGTACGCCGTGACGGGCGACGGGTCGCCCGATTTCCCCAACAACCCGGTGACGTGCTCGGTTTCGGCGCGGATGAACTCCATGTCCGCCGTCGAGGTCCCCACGTCCTCGGCGGTGATGTAGCGCCCGCGGAGCGATTCGACATGACGCCCATGGGCCCGGAAAATCGGCTCCCGGCGGGTGGTCTTGTGATTGCCGATGATGACCGCCTTGCCGCCTCCGAGATTGAGCCCGGCGACCGCGGCCTTGTACGTCATGCCGCGCGACAGCCGCAGGGCGTCCACCAGCGCCTCGCGGTCGTCGTGATACT
Organism: uncultured Gemmatimonadaceae bacterium; assembly: GCA_964596925.1. GTDB lineage: Bacteria > Gemmatimonadota > Gemmatimonadetes > Gemmatimonadales > GWC2-71-9 > DASTHG01. The sequence goes on from CAZQWQ010000073.1 coordinate 270,996, forward strand.
TCCAGAACCGCGTGCCGCCCAGGGCGGGCCCGAGCCGCGTGTCGTGGATCGCGATGATCCCGCGATACCCACTCGCGGGATCGAAATAGAAGCTGACCTGCTCGTGCGCGTACTCGGCGAGCAGCGCGAACATATCGGCGCCCGGAGCGGCGCCGCCGCTAGCGGCGGATGAGCCCGCGGGCGATGACGATCCGCTGGACTTCGCTGGTGCCTTCATAGATCTCGGTGACCTTTGCGTCGCGGAAGAGTTTTTCCACGGGAAAGTCACGCATGTAGCCGTAACCCCCGAACAGCTGCACGGCCTGGGTCGTTACCCACATCGCCGTTTCCGACGCGTTGAGCTTTGCCATGCTCGCCTGCACCGTGATGTCTTCGCCGCGGTCCTTGCGCTGCGCGGCCACGTGCGTCAACGCCCGCGCCGCGGCGACGCGCGTCGCCATGTCCGCCAGCTTGAACTGCACCGCCTGGAATTCCTGCAGCGGCTTCTCGAACTGTCGCCGCTCGGCGCAGTAGGCCAGCGAATGCTCCAGCGCCCGCCGTGCGATGCCGACCGCCTGTGTGGCGATGCCCAACCGCCCATAGTCGAGCCCCTCCAGGGCGTACACGAGTCCCATCCCCTCCTCGCCCAGTAGTGCATCGCCCGGCAATCGCAGGTCCTCGAGCGCGATGGTCGTCGTGTTGGAGGCCCGCAGCCCCATTTTGTCTTCCGGCTTTCCGGGCCGATAACCTGGTGTATTGGTCGGCACGATGAAGGTCGAAATCCCTTTGGCGCCGCGGCGTGCCGCAGCCGAATCCGTGCGGACCATCACCATCATCAAGTCAGCGGTGCCGCCGTTGGTCGCCCAGGCCTTCATCCCGTTCAACACCCAGCCGGCACCGTCGCGCCGCGCCTGCGCGTGCATCGACGCCGGATCGGAGCCGGCATCGGGCTCGGAGAGCGCGAAGCCGACGAGCAGCTCCCCACGCGCCAGCGGCTTCAGCCAGTGCGATTTCTGTGCCTCGGTGCCGTGGCGCGACAACATCGTGGCCGGGATCGCATTCTGGATGCTGACCGACACCGCGATGCTCGCGTCCGCGGCGGCGAGCTCCTCGAGCGCGAGCAGGTAGGTGACCGTGTCGAGCCCCATCCCATCGTCCGCCTCGGGGACCGTCATGCCGAGGAACCCCAACTTCCCGAGCTCGGCGATCACGTCGCGCGGAAAGTGCTTGGTCCGGTCCCACTCCGCCGCGTGCGGCTCGATGTGGTCGCGCGCGAACTCGCGCGCCAGCTCCACGACCTGGCGCTGGGTCTCCGTCAGGCCACCCATCGGCACGTCAGCGACCGTAGTCATAAAAGCCACGTCCAGTCTTTTTTCCGAGACGCCCGGCCGCCACCATCTTGCGGAGCAGCGGGCACGGCCGGTACTTGTCGTCGCCCAGGTCGCGGTGCAGCACGTCGAGGATCGCAAGACAGACGTCGAGTCCGATCAGGTCCGCGAGCGCCAGCGGCCCCAACGGGTGGTTCATCCCCAACTTCATCACCGTGTCCACCGCCTGCGGCGTGGCGACGCCCTCCATGACGCAGAACACGGCCTCGTTGATCATCGGCATGAGGACGCGGTTCGCCACGAACCCGGGGGCATCGGTCACCTCGACCGGCGTCTTGCCCAGCGCGGTGGCGACTTCCACGGTGCGGCGCAGCGTTTCGTCCGACGTTTCGAGCCCCCGAATCACCTCCACGAGCTGCATCAGGGGGACCGGGTTCATGAAGTGCATCCCGATCACCTGAGGCGCGCGCGTCGTCTGGGCCGCGATGGCGGTGATCGAAATGGACGACGTGTTGCTGGCCAGGATCGCCGCCTTGGGCGCCGCCGCATCGAGATCGCGGAACAGCTGGAACTTGACCTCCGGGTTCTCGGTTGCCGCCTCGACCACCAGCTCGGCCTGTCCCGCGCCGTCGAGCTCGGTGGCGGTCGTCAGCCGGAGCAGCGTGGTCTCCTTCTGGTCGGCGCTGAGGGTGCCTTTCTTTACCTGCCGTTCGAGATTGGCCGAGATCGTCTGGAACGCCTTGTCGAGCGCCTGGCGCGACACGTCGAGCAGCAGCGTATCCCAGCCATGCTGGGCGAACACGTGGGCGATGCCGTTGCCCATCGTGCCGGCGCCAACGACGGCCACCCGACTCACGCCGCCGCCTCGGCGAGCCAGGCGCGTGGCGTGCGCGCGCGCCGGCCCAGGACGGCCGCGACGCCCCCGAGGATGACGAGCGTGGCGATCACACCGCCTTCGGGACCGAAACGGCCGCCATCGACCCACGCGTGCGTGCCGGGGAAGTAGTCCATGCCGGGCACGTCGAACGCGAAACCGCTGACCGGGGCATCGAACCCGAGGCCCAGGGTCGCGTTCCACCCGAAATGCAACCCCCACGCCAGCGCCATCCCGCCGGTCGAGAAAAACGCGACAGCGAGCCAGACCGCCGCCAGCGCAATGTTGATCGTGCCGAGCACGCCGGCTTCCGGATTGCCCAGGTGGGACGCGCCGAACCCGATCGCGAGCATGGCGATCGCGGCACCCGGCCCGATCGCGTCGGCGAGACGGCGCAGTGGGTAACCGCGGAAAATCAATTCCTCGGAGAGGGCGGCGGCGCAGAGCCCGATGGCAAGCGGACCCGCGACGCCGAGGAATCCGGCCGTTCCGGTGAGTCGCAACGCCGCCCCGTCTATCACCACGGCGAGTAGCACCGCCACTACGGCCATCCCCGCCCCGAGCGCCAGGCCGCCCAGGAAATGACGCGGCAGGACTCGCGGCGCACGCCATCCCATTCGGTCCCAGGTGTAACGATTCGCCAGGCGACCCACCAGCCAGGTGGCCACGAAGAATCCGACGAGCTGGGAGACGCCGTTACGGGCGAGCCACCACATGCCGCCGCCCGCCGCCGTGGCGATGCTCAGGCCAAGGGTGACCCCGAGCCCCACCACCATGAACAACAAGAGCCAGAGGACGGCGCTGCCGACCCGTTTCAACCAGGCCACAAACGAAACGCGCGCCATCAGAGGCGCGCGCGGACCGGGCGAATCGTCGGGCGAAGTACCAGGATCGCTAGCCCGAGCTTGATCACATCACCAACCAGAAACGGCAGAGTTCCGAACCGGGCGGCGGTGCGCACGCTACCGGTGAGTATCAGCAGCTGTGCCAGTCCTCCGAGGTGAATCAGGACGAGACCCGAGAGCACCGCGAGGACGAGGCGTGGCAGCGGCGTCCCATCACCCACCAACCTCCCCACCGCATACGCCGCGATCGGATACGCCAGCAGGTAGCCTCCCGTCGGGCCCACGAGGCGAGCGACACCCGGCAACCCGATCGGCGTGAACACCGGCAGTCCGGCGGCCCCGAGGACAACGTAGAGGAGCAGGCTCGCGGCGCCGAGGCCCGGCCCGAGCAGCCCGCCCACGATGAGCACGGCGAGCGGTTGCAGCGTCATCGGCACCGGCGTCCCCGGGAGCGGCACGGCCACCTGGGCGGCGGCCGCAACCAGCGCGACGCCGAGCAGGACCGCAACCACGCGCCGGAGCGCGAGCGACGACGACGAAACGGCGAGCGCCTGTTCCATTACATCGCCTCCACGCTGAGGGCGACGGCGTTGCCGCCACCGAGACACAGGGTGGCAAGGCCGGTCGCCTTGCCGCGATCCCGCATGGCATACAGCAGCGTCGTGAGGACGCGCGCGCCGGACGCGCCGATCGGATGCCCCAGCGCGATGGCGCCCCCATTCACGTTCACGCGATCCCAATCCCAGCCGAGCGCGCGCCCATCGGCGAGGGCCTGGACGGCGAACGCCTCGTTCGCCTCGATGAGATCGTACTCGCCAATGCTCGTCCCGGTCTTCTTCATCAAGTTCTGGACCGCCACGATCGGTGCGAAGAAGAGATCCTTCGGCTCGCCCCCCCCGGTCGCATAGCCGGTGACCTTCGCGAGCGGTGCCAGGCCATGCGCCTGCGCGAACGCGAGCGACGTGACGACCAGCGCGCTGGCCCCGTCGTTCAATCCCGGGGCGTTCCCGGCGGTTACCGAGCCCGCTTTTTCAAAGGACGGCTTCAGCGCCGCCAGCGCTTCGAGGCTCGTGTCCTTGCGGGGCCCCTCGTCCTTGTCGATCACCGTGGGGCCCTTCTTTCCCGGGATCTCGACCGGCAGGGTTTCCGCCTTGAAGCGGCACGCCTCCATCGCCGCCACGGCCTTCTGATGGCTCGCGAGGGCGAAGGCATCCTGGTCGCCGCGCGATACGCCGGCCTTGGTCGCCGTGTATTCGGCAAGGTTGCCCATGTGCTGGTTGGAGAACGAGTCCCACAGGCCGTCGTGGATCATCCCGTCCACGAGGCTCGAGTTCCCCGCCTTGATGCCGTTGCGCATTCCGTAGAGGTAGTGGGGGGCATTGGACATCGATTCCATTCCGCCCGCGACGATGCACGCGGCATCGCCCGCCTTGATCGCCTGCGCGGCGAGCATCACCGCCTTGAGGCCCGAGCCGCACACTTTGTTGACGGTGAGACTCGGAATGGTGCCCGGCAGACCGGCGTGGATCGCCGCTTGCCGCGCCGGCGCCTGCCCCACTCCACCCTGCAGCACGTTGCCGAGGATGACCTCGTCCACCAACCCATCGTCGATCCCGGCACGGCGCACGGCTTCCCGGACCACCAGTGCGCCGAGCTTCGGCGCCGGAAGCGGTGACAATCCGCCCAGGTACCGGCCGATCGCCGTGCGGCAGGCAGAGACGATGACCGGCGTGGTCTGATCGTGGCTCATGCGACTCCCCCCGATGGACCTTTCATATTAATGGCGTCAGGGAGCGGGTGCGAACTTCCTCGACGAGCTTGGCCACAAACTCCGGCGCCGGCATCACGACCTGCTTCTTCCCGGCTCCGCGGACCCGCACCGCCACTGTCGCCGCGTCGGCTTCGCGCTGACCCACCACCGCCAGATACGGCACTTTCTGTACCTCGCCGTCGCGGATCTTGTAGTTCAGCGTCTCGCTGCGATCGTCGGTGTGCACTCGCAGTCCGGCCCGGCGCAGCTGCTCGGCCACCAGGCGCGCGGCATCGAGCTGGGCATCGGCGATCGGCAGCACGCGTACCTGTTCGGGGCTGAGCCATAGCGGGAACGCCCCGGCGAAGTGCTCGATCAGGAACCCGATGAAGCGCTCCAGCGTGCCGTAGATCGCCCGATGCATCATGACCGTCCGGTGCGGCCGGTTGTCGGCGCCGGTGTACTCGAGCTGAAAGCGCTCGGGCAGCGCATAGTCGAGCTGAATCGTGGCGCCCTGCCACTCGCGGCCGATCGCGTCGTTGAACTTGATGTCGATCTTCGGGCCGTAGAAGGCGCCCCCGCCCTGGTCGAGGCGGAACGTGGCGCCCCGGCGCTTGAGCGCGCCCTCCAGCGCGCGCTCGGCGACCTCCCATTGCGCGTCCGTGCCGAGCTTCTTGTCGGGTCGCGTGGCGAGATCGTAGCGGTACTCGACACCGAACGTCTTGCCGAGCACCAGCTCGACGATGTCGAGCAGCGCGAACACCTCTTCCTCGATCTGATCCTCGCGCAGGAAGATGTGCGCATCGTCCATCGTGAGCCCGCGCACACGCAGCATCCCATGCAGCGTCCCCGACCGCTCGTTACGGTACACGTTGGCGATCTCGGCGAGGCGGATGGGGAGGTCGCGGTAGCTGCGCTGTTGCGCAGCATAGACCAGAATGTGCATCGGGCAGTTCATCGGCTTCACCCGGTAGCGCACATCCTCCGTCTCGCCTTCACCCGCCGCCATCGCGGGAAACTGGTTCTCGCTGTAGAGCGGCAGGTGCCCTGAGCGCAGGAACAGCTGTTCGCGCGTCACGTGCGGCGTGTACACCAGCTGGTAGCCGCGCTCCAGGATCACGTCCTCGATGAATCGCCGCAGCTGGAACTGCAGCATGGCGCCCTTGGGGTGCCAGAAGATGAGCCCCGGCCCCACATCCTCCTGGATCGAGAACAGGTCGAGATGTTTGCCGAGCACGCGGTGATCGCGTTTCTTCGCCTCCTCGAGCCGGTGCAGATAGGCGTCGAGGTCCTCCTTCGAGAACCAGGCCGTGCCGTAGATGCGCTGCAGCATCTGGCGCCGCTCGTCGCCGCGCCAGTACGCCCCAGCCCCGTGCAGGAGTTTGACGTGCTTGACCTTCCCCGTGCTCGCGACGTGCGGCCCGCGGCACAGGTCCACGAACGGGCCGTCGGTGTACACCGAGATCACTTCGTCCGGGCCCAGGTCCGCGATGCGCTCGAGCTTGAGCGGGTCATCGGTGAAGCGACGCTTCGCCTCGTCGCGGCTCACTTCCTCGCGCACGAACGGATAGTCGGCCTTGGCGACCTCGCGCATTTTTGCTTCGATCGCCTCGAGGTCCTCCGGGGTGAACGGAGCCGGCACCTCGAAGTCATAGTAGAAGCCGTCGTCGATCGGCGGCCCGAAGCCGATCCCCGCCTGCGGAAAGAGCTGTCGCACGGCCGTCGCCAGGACATGGGCCGAGGAGTGGCGCAGCACGTCGAGCGCCTTCGGGTCGCGGTCGGTGAGGATCGCGACCGTCGCGCCGTCGGGCAGCGGGCGGGCAAGGTCGCGCACTTCGCCGTTCACGCTGGCCGCGATGGCCGCCTTGGCGAGCCCGGGGCCGATAGCCTTCGCCAGGTCGCCCGCGGTCGCGCCGGCAGGCAGGACCTTCGTACTCCCGTCCGGGAGGGTGATGCGGATGTCGGCTTCCGGCATGATCAGCGCGTAGAGTCGGTCGTCGCCGCCGGCGCCGCCGTGCCGAACGACGGGAGGCGAACCCCGTCGCGGAAGTAGAGCAGCGCGCCCCCGGCGATCACGAACGCGAGCAGGATCCAGCGCGCCAGGCGGGTCACGGGAATGACGTTTGATTCGTCGGGCATTGGGCCGTATTCTAGCAGGTCGAGATACGCGCTGCCACGGCGTTGGCGGCCCCCCACCGCCCTTCACTACCCTGCGATATTAAGGAATGGCCGCCCGCACCTTCGAGCTTCCCCCCCAGTACGCCCCGCGCGAGGTCGAGGCCCGTTGGTACCGGGCCTGGATGGATCGGGGCACGTTCGCGCCCCAGCCCGGACCCGGGCGCGCGCCCTACGTCATCGTGATTCCGCCCCCCAACGTGACGGGGGTGCTGCACATGGGCCACGGCCTCAACAACACGATCCAGGACGTGCTGATCCGCTTCGAGCGCATGCGCGGCCGGGAGGTCCTATGGCTGCCAGGCACCGATCACGCCGGGATCGCCACCCAGAACGTCGTCGAGCGGCAGCTGGCGAAAGAGGGAAAAACCCGCTTCGACCTGGGCCGCGAGGCGTTCGTGGAGCGGGTGTGGGAGTTCGTGCGACAGACGGGGACCACGATCCTGGAGCAACTGCGCCAGATCGGCTGCTCGTGCGATTGGAGCCGTACCCGCTTCACGCTCGACGCGGCGTACACCGGCGCCGTGCGCGAGGTGTTCGTGCGCCTGTGGGAAGAGGGACTGATCTATCGCGGCCACCGCGTGATCCATTGGTGCCCGCGTTGCCTCACCGCGCTGTCGGACGAGGAAGCCGAGCGCAAGGAGACGAGCGGGAGCCTCTACCATATCCGCTATCCCCTGTCGGACGGCTCCGGCGCTGTGACCGTCGCGACGACCCGGCCCGAGACGTTGCTCGGCGATACGGCGGTGGTGGTGCACCCAGACGATCCTCGCGGTGAAGCCTACATCGGCAAGACGGTGCGGCTGCCGATCGTCAACATCGAGATCCCGATCCTCGCCGACGCAAGCGTCGAGCGGGGGTTCGGCACTGGGTTCGTGAAAGTCACGCCGGCCCACGACGAGAGCGATTTCGAGATCGGCGTGCGTCATGGGCTCGCCAAACCACTTGTCATGCGCGAGAACGGCACGATGGGCGACGATGGCGGGGACCGTCCGGGCGACGCCGCGCCCCTTCCTCGGGTGCCGCCGGAGCTCGTGGGCCTGGATCGGTTCGAGGCGCGCAAGCAGGTCGTCAAGCGACTCGAGGCGCTGGGGCTGCTCGTGAAGGTCGAGCCGCACCAGCACGCGGTGCGGCGTTGCTACCGCTGCGACTCGATCGTCGAGCCGCGCCTCTCTGACCAGTGGTTCGTAAAGATGCGACCGCTGGCCGAACCAGTGCTCGCCGCCTACCGGCGCGACGAGTACACCCTCGTCCCCGAGCGCTGGCGCGCGACCTACGAGCACTGGATGGAGAACATTCGGGACTGGAACATCTCGCGCCAACTGTGGTGGGGGCACCGCATCCCGATCTTCACCTGTACCGCATGCGGCCACCAGTGGGCCGACCGTCAGGATCCCAAGGCCTGCCCCACATGCGGCGGCGCCGTGGTACAGGATCCGGACGTGCTCGACACCTGGTTCTCGTCGTGGCTGTGGCCGTTCGCCACCATTGGCTGGCCGGACGAGACGCCGGACCTCAAGCGGTACTATCCCGGACACACCCTCGTCACCGCGCCGGAGATTCTGTTCTTCTGGGTGGCGCGCATGCTCATGGCCGGTTACCACTTCATGGACCGCAAGCCGTTCACCACGGTCTACCTGACCGGCACGGCGCGGGACACGCAGCACCGGCGCATGTCCAAGTCGTTGGGGAACGGCATCGACCCGCTCGATGTGGTGCAGCTGTATGGCGCGGACGCGTTGCGCTGGACGCTGGTGGCCGGCAGCTCACTCGCCGCGGACGTGATCCTCGACCCGAACGATCTCGAGGCCACGTTTTCGCCCGGGCGGAACTTCGCGAACAAACTGTGGAACATCGGCCGGTTCATCTTGTCCCAGCTGCCCGCCGAGGTGACGCCGCTCGATGAGATTGACCGAGCGGCGCTCACGCTCGCCGACCGCTGGATCCTGTCGCGCGCCGAAGCCACGATCAGCGATGCCACCGCCAGCCTCGAGCAATTCCGGCTCGATGAGGCGGCGAAGACCTGCTTCGCGTTCGCCTGGGGAGAGCTGGCCGACTGGTATGTGGAAGCCGTCAAGCCACGGCTCATGGCGGACGACGCGGGCGCCCGGACCGCGCAGGCGGTGCTCGCCCACTGCTTCGACACGGTGCTACGCCTGTTGCACCCGGTCGTCCCGTTCATCACCGAGGAGTTGTGGCAGAAGTTGCCGGGGGGGGGGCGCGCGGGCGACGCCCTGCTGATCGTGGCGCGCTGGCCCGAGTCGCGCCGCGCCTGGACCGACCCGGCCGCCGAAGTCGCATTCAGCGCCGTACAGCAGGCGATCACCGCGATCCGGAACATCCGCGCCGAGTACCGGGTCCCGCCGAAGACGCGGCTCACCGCGACCATTGCGCCGCGCACCGCCGACGGGCGCGACGCCTTCGAAGCCGAGCGGGATACGATCCTGCGACTCGCTCAGCTGGGAGAGCTCACGTTGAACGGCGCCGCCGGGGGAACCGGGGGAGCGCATGCCGTGCTGGCCGACGGCAGTGAAGTCGCGGTGACGCTCGCAGGCGCGATCGACGTGCAACAGGAATGCCGCAAACTCTCCGACGAGCTCGAGCGTCTCGACCGGCAGCTCGCCGGACTCGCCGCCAAGCTCGCCAACGCGAACTTCGTCTCCCGCGCTCCCGCCGACGTGGTGGCGCGGGAACGCGAGAAGGAGCAGACGTGGCGCGCGCAGCGCGACGTGCTCGCCGGCAAGCTCTCCGCGCTGGGCTGCTCGTAGCCGCCCTGGCGGCCTCGGCCGCCGCGGGGTGGGGGTGCGCGAACACCGGGGAGCCCCCCGGCGGCCCGCCGGACGAGAAGCCGCCGGTCATCCTGAGCGTGTACCCGGAATCGGGCGCCGTCATTCCCGATCTGCGCGACGACGCCGTCATCCAGTTTGACGGGGTGATCGAGGAGCAGGGCGGCGGCAACCCGGCGGCCGCGAGCAGCGGCGGCCTCGCGTCGCGCATCCTGCTGTCCCCCACCGTCGGCGACGTGAAGGTCTCCTGGCATCGCACCTCGATCCACGTAAAGCCGAAGGAAGGGTGGAAGCCGGGGCGCGTCTACCAGCTCCACGTGCTGCCCGGGATCGCGGACCTGCGGCGCAACATCTTGAAAGAGCCCCGCACGATCGTCTTCAGCACGGGGCCCGATATCCCCCACGCCGTGCTGGCGGGCGTCGCCGTCCAGTGGGCGGAACAGCGTCCGTTGGCCGGCGGACTGATCCGGGCGATGCGCCTTCCCGACACCGCGGCCTACCTCGCCATGGTGGACTCGGGCGGCAGCTTTCGGCTCGACAACCTGCCGCCGGGCCGCTACACCGTGTTCGGCGTAGCGGATCAGAACGGCAATCGCCTGCGCGACCGGCGTGAAGCGTTTGACTCGACGCTCGTGTCGCTCGACTCGACCGCCACCGTCGTCCTGTGGACCTTCGTCCACGACACCCTCGGCCCGAGGCTCCGGCTGGCCGAGCCGGTCGACTCCGTCACCGCCCGGCTGACGTTCTCCCAGCCGCTCGATCCGTCTCGGCCGCCCGATTCCCTCGTCGTGCGGGTGCTGTCGCTCCCCGATTCGACCCCGCTCTCCGTCCGCGCCCTGCTCGCGCCGGCCGACTACGACTCGCTCATCGCGCGCGAGCGGGCCGCCGCCGACTCGATGCGGGCAGCCCGGGACACAACTCGGAGAGACACGACGCCCCGACCGGCCCGACCCGATACGGCACGCGTGCCCGCACGGCGTGACACCGTAGCGCCGCTCCCCAAGGTGGGTCCGGCCCGTCCAGCGCCCGGCGCTGTCCCCGCGCCGGACACGTCGTTACGCGTGATCCTGCGGCAACGCCCGGTCCCGTATGACAAACTCATGCTGCGACTCGACACCCTGTTGGTCCCCGGCGAGAAGTATTACGTCGAGGTGCGCGGCGCGCGGAACCTGACCGGCGCCACTGCCGACGGTCACAGCGTTCTGACCATCCCAAAACGGACGCCGCCGCCGGTCCAGCGTCCCGACTCCGCACGCGCGGCAAAGGATTCGACACGCCAATGACCGACCCCCGTCGCCACCTGCCCTCGGTGGATGCGCTGCTCGCCGACCCCGAGATCGCCGGGCTCGCCAAACGGCACCCGCGCGCCCTGGTCGTGCGTGCCGTGCGGGCCGCTGTGGACGCCGCGCGCGCGGGCGATGCCACCGTGCCCACCGGCGGGTGGTCCGCCGCGGTGCGTGCCCGGCTCCATGCCATCGGCGCGCCATCGCTCGTTCCGGTGATCAACGCCACCGGGGTCGTGCTGCATACCAACCTGGGCCGCGCTCTCCTCGCCCCCGCCGCGCTGCGCGCGATGACGGCGATGGCGCAGTCGTACGCCAGTGTCGAGTACGACCTGGGCCGCGGCGCGCGCGGCTCGCGCCACGCCATCTGCCGCGATCTCCTGGTCGAGCTGAGCGGCGCCGAGGACGCCCTGGTGGTGAACAACGCCGCCGCGGGGTTGCTGCTCGCGCTCTCGGCCCTGGCGCGGGACGGCGAAGCGATCGTGTCGCGCGGTGAGCTGGTGGAGATCGGCGGCGCCTTCCGCGTCCCGGACATCATGGCACGTTCGGGGGCGCGCTTGGTCGAGGTCGGCACGACCAACCGCACGCACCTCGACGACTACGCGACCGCGGTCACGCCGAAAACCAGAGCGCTCCTCAAGGTGCACCGGTCCAACTTCCGGGTCACGGGCTTCACCGCGGAGGTCGGCGCGGTGGAGCTGGCGCAGCAGGCGCACGCGAGTGCCGTGGCGAGCCTGTACGACCTGGGCAGCGGACTGATGATGGATCTTTCGCCCTGGGGACTCACGGGAGAGCCGACGGTGCGGGAGGCGGCGGCCAGTGGTGTGGACCTGGTGGTCTTCAGCGGCGACAAGCTGCTCGGCGGGCCGCAAGCGGGGATCCTCGTCGGCACGAAGCGCGCCATCGAGGCGTGCCGGGTCGATCCCCTCGCCCGAGCGGTGCGGTCCGACAAATACACCCTGGCCGCGCTCGAGGCGACGCTGGGGTTGTATCGCGATCCGGAGCGGGCTCGACTGGAAATACCGACGCTGCGAATGCTGACGGAAGACATCGAAGCGATACGGCAACGGGGAGAGGCACTGAAAGAAGGCATAGGGAAAGAAGGCGTAGGGGGAGAAGGCGTAGGGAGAACAGCGTATGCAACACTGATCGAGGGAGAATCCGAAGTGGGCGGTGGAGCATTCCCGGAAACGAAGCTCAGAACGTGGCTGGTAGAGCTGAGGACTGACACACTGACTGCTGACAACCTGGTTGTGCGGCTGCGTGGAGCGGAGCCTCCGGTCGTCGCCCGGATCGCAAACGACCGGGTGATCCTGGACCCCCGTACCATCCTGCCGGGTCAGGAGGAAGCGGTGGTGCGCGCCGTTGCCGGGGTACTCGATGGCTGAAGGGGCTGAACGAATGGACGGGCGCAGCGCGGCGTTCCTCGACCGCGACGGCACGATCGTCCACGACCCCGGATTTCTGCACGACCCCGATGCGGTCCAACTGCTCGCCGGCGCCGCCGACGCCATCCGCCGCCTCAACGACGCGGGCTGGCTCGTGGTGACGATCAGCAACCAGTCCGGGATCGCCCGTGGCCTGTACACGGCGGCCGACTACCACGCGGTGCAGCGTCGCCTCGAAGCGCTGCTCGCCGCAAGCGACGCGCGGATCGACGCGTCGTTTTTTTGTCCCCATCACCCCGAGGTCACCGGACCGTGCGCCTGCCGCAAGCCGGGAACCAAGTTGTTCGAGGATGCCCGCCGGGCACTCGGGATCGATTTCGCGCGCTCCTGGTTCGTGGGCGACCGGCCGAGCGACGTGGCGCCGGCACGCGTCCTCGGTGGCCACGGGCTGCTGGTGCTCACCGGCCAGGGTACCACGCACCGCGGCGCCGCGGAAACGCTCGATATTCCTGAAGCGGCCGACCTCGAGGCCGCGGTCGAGGCTATCCTCAAATAGCCCCGAAGATTGTGCCAGGGAGGACCGGTCGCCAGATTTCCTGTTCGCCTATATGAGGAGCCTTCCAGTGCGCACGCCAGTCCTGTTGTCCCTGGCGGCCTGCATCGCCGCCACCGCCCCGATCGACGCTCAGCAGCCGAGCGCCGCCGTCGACCTCCAGCAGATCCGCAAAGCCGTCGTCACCATCCACGCGCTCGACGCACGCGGTGGCACCGTCGCGAGCGGCACAGGCTTCTTCGTGGCGCCCACCGGCATGGTGGTGACCGCGGCCCACGTGCTCGAAGGCGCCGCCGGCTGCTCGATCGAGCTCTCCGACGGACAGGCGCTGCGCTGCAGCGTGGCGGCCTCCGATACGGGGAAGGATGTGGCGATGCTGATGGTTTCGGGTACGGCCCCCGCGATGCTGAGGTGGGGCTCGAGCGAGGCCGCGCGCGACGGCGATGACATCACCGTCGTCTCGAATCCGCTCGGCCAGCTCCCCGGCACCCTGTCCAAGGGGATCATCTCCGCCTCGCGCGTGGTGGCGGGCACCAAACTGCTGCAGATCTCGGCACCGATCTCGCACGGCTCGAGCGGCGCGCCGCTGCTCAACACGCAGAACCAGGTGATCGGCGTGATCCGCAGCACGATCGAACGTGGACAGGCGCTGAACTTCGCCACAGCCACCGACGCAGTGCGCAACATGCAGAACGACCCCGAAGCCGTGAGCGAGGCGCAGGGACTGCTGCGCAAGCCGGTCGTCGCCTCGCGCGACGCCGAGCCCGCACCCGCGCGCGTGTCGGCCGGTCGGGCCACCCACAGCATCTCGGTCGGCCAGTCGGTGCAGGGTGAGCTGGTCTCGAACGACGAGCTGTACCCCGACACCACCTATTACCAGCGCTGGGAGCTGACGTCGCGGCGCGGACAGGACGTGACGATCAACCTCACCTCGCCGGACTTCGATCCGGTGCTGATCGTGCGCGGCACGGCGGATAGCTCGCTGATCAACGACGACGGCGGGCCGGGGTGCGCCTCGCGCGTCGCCTTCACCGCTCCGGGCAGCGGGCCGTTCGTCATTCTCGTCAACACCACGACGTCCCCGCACCGCCAGACCGGCAAGTTCACGCTGGCGGTCGCCCAGGGCCTCGAGCCGATCGAGTCCACCAACGATTGCCAGCCCGCCAACAGCGGCACCCTGAACGACATCGCCATGGGCCAGACGATCAACGGCCGGCTGAGCACCTCCGACCCGCTCTACCCCGACACCACGTACTACCAGCGTTGGCAGTTTACCCCCCGCGCCGGACAGGACGTGACGATCGATCTGACCTCTTCTGATTTCGACCCGGTGCTGATCGTGCGTGGCGCGGCCGATTCCTCCATGGTCAACGACGACGGCGGCCCCGGGTGCGCCTCGCGCGTGGCGTTCTCCGCCCGTGGGAGCGGGCCGATCACCATCCTCGTCAACACGACGGCTGACCCGGTCCGCCAAACGGGCGCCTACACCCTCTCCGTCAGCGCGACGCGGAAACCGGTCGATCCACCCGGCACGCGCGATTGCCAACCCGGGAATCGGCGGGATAACATGCGCGAGATTCCGGAGCGGCCGTAGGGCGCCGGCCCATCCACCGGCGCTAGTGCCCCCGGTTCGTGTCGCGGTGCTCGCCTCCGGCGGCGGCACGAACCTGCAGGCGCTGCTCGACACCCTCGGTCCCGACGCCCCGGCCCGCGTGGTGCGGGTCGTCTCCAACCGCGCCGATGCGGGCGCGCTGGAACGGGCGCGCCAGGCAGGCGTACCGACCACCGTCCTGCGTGACCCCGCCGATGCCGCCGAGCTGCAGCGCGCCCTCGCCGATGCGGACCTGGTCGTCCTCGCGGGCTACGTGAAACTCGTCCCGCCGGCCGCTGTCGCGCGGTTTCGCGAGCGGCTGATTAATATCCACCCGGCCTTGCTCCCTGCCTTCGGCGGCCCCGGCATGTACGGCCGGCGGGTGCACGAGGCCGTGCTGGCGAGCGGGGCAACTGAGTCCGGGGTCACGGTCCACTACGTCGACGAGCACTACGATCGCGGCCCGATCATCGCCCAACGCCGCGTGCCCGTGCGCCCCGACGACACGCCGGAGACCCTGGCCGCGCGGGTGCTCGCCGCGGAGCACGCGCTGCTGCCCGAAGTGGTGATAGATCTGGCCCGCAAGATCCAACACACGGGAGAGATCCGATGAGATGGGCGGATAGGCGGATCGGCGGATGGGCGGATCGTGGGACGCCAACCAGAGTATTCGTCCTGCTACTCTGTCTATCCGCCTATCCGGCCATCCGCCCATCCGCCATCAGCTTATCCGCCCAGGATCCGGCCTGGTGAGGGCGCTGCTCTCGGTCTCCGACAAGCGCGGCCTGGTGCCGTTCGCGCGCGGGCTCGCCGACCTCGGCTGGGAGATCGTCTCCACCGGCGGCACCGCCGAGGCGCTGCGCCGCGAAGGCGTGGAGGTGCTCCCCATCGAGCAGGTTACCGGGTTCCCCGAGATGATGGACGGGCGGGTGAAGACGCTGCACCCCAAGGTGCACGGCGGCCTCCTGGCTCGACGGGACAACCCCGGAGACATCGCGGCCCTGCAGGCGCACGGCATCACTCCCATCGATCTCGTCGCGGTGAACCTCTACCCGTTTCGCGAGACGGTCGCCCGCGCCGGCGTGACCGACGCCGAAGCCATCGAGCACATCGACATCGGCGGGCCTTCGATGCTGCGCTCGGCGGCCAAAAATCACGAGTCGGTGATCGTCGTCGTGGAACCGGCGGATTACGACGTCGTACTCGCCGACTTGAAGGCGGGAGACGTCCCGCGCGAGCGTCGCCGGGCGCTGGCCGCCAAGGTGTTCGCCCACACCGCGGCCTACGACGCGGCGATCACGGGCTATCTCACCCGGTCGGACGAGACCCTCGCCGAGCGCCTTGCCCTGGTGCTCGATCGCGCGCAGGCGCTCCGCTACGGCGAGAACCCGCACCAGCGCGCCGCCCTGTATGTGAGCGACGAGCCGGGGCTGCGCGACCTCCAGCAGCGGCACGGCAAGGAGCTATCCTTCAATAACCTGCTCGATGTGGACGCCGCGGTGGCCGCCGTCCTCCCATGGTCGAAGCGCGTCGCCTGCGCCATCATCAAGCACACCACGCCGTGCGGCATCGCCCTCGGCGCCCGCCCCGCGGATGCCTATCGGCGGGCGCTCGCCACCGATCGCGTGTCGGCGTTCGGCTCCGTGATCGCCTTCAACACCGTGGTGGACCGGGAAGCGGCCGAGGCGATGGCGGACCTGTTCGTCGAGGTGGTGGTAGCCCCGCGCTTTCACGACGACGCGCTGGCGGTGTTTCGCCAGAAGAAGAACCTCCGGGTGGTCGAGCTATCGCGCCCCGACGATCGGCCCACCCTCGATTTCAAGCGGGTGCGCGGCGGGCTGTTGGCGCAGGACCGCTTCCGTCCCACCGACACGGCGCAAGAGTCCCTGTGGAAGGTCGTCACCGAGCGGGCGCCAAGCGACCAGGAATGGAACGATCTGCGCTTCGCCTGGGCCGCGGTGGCGAGCGTCAAGTCCAACGCGATTCTGCTCGCCCGGGACGAGGCGGCGATCGGGATCGGGGCCGGCCAGACCTCGCGCGTAGATGCCTCGTTTCTCGCGGTCCACAAGGCGCGGCAGCAGGGACACGACCCGGCCGGCGCGGTGCTCGCGAGCGACGCATTCTTTCCGTTCGCCGACGGCGTGGACGAGGCCGCCGCCGCGGGCGTCGCCGCCGTCATCCAACCGGGCGGCTCGGTGCGCGACCCGGAAGTGATCGCGGCGGCGAACCGGCACGGGCTGGCGATGGTATTCACGGGGATACGGCAGTTCCGGCACTAGCGTTTCGGCGCTTTCGCGGCTTCAGCCGCGAAAAAGCCGGCTGACCCGATTACCTTATAGGTCTCTTGAAACCGACTCGCATGGACGACACTCGAGCGCAGCAACCGCCATACCTCTGGGCCGCCTTCGTGTTCCTGGGCACCCTGGCGTTGTACGTCGTGACCCTCGCGCCGACGACCCAGTTCTGGGACACCTCGGAATACATCGCGGCCGCGAAAGTACTCGGGATCCCGCATCCACCCGGCAATCCCCTGTTTACGATGATGGCGCACGTCTGGGGCATGCTGCCGCTCGCCACCGGCTACGCCATGCGCATCAATCTGTTCGCGGCCACCACGAGCGCCGTGGCGGCGGCGTGCTGGTTCCTCGTGAGCGAGCGCTGGCTGCGGTCCATCGTCCCGGCCACCCTGCCCCGTCGCCTCGCGGCGCTGGCCGGGGCGCTCGTGTGCGCGACGGCGTTCACGGTGTGGAACCAGTCGGTGGTGAACGAGAAGGTGTACACGCTGAGTCTCGTCTCGATCGCGCTGATTCTGTGGCTCATCGTGCGCTGGGATGACCAGCCGGCCGGCGAGGCGCACGACCACCATCTGCTGCTCATCGTGTACCTGCTGGCGCTCACCTCCACGAACCACATGATGGGCGTCCTGGTCGGGCCGGTGGTGGCCGTGTTGCTGTTCCCGCCGCTGATGACGCGTCGCGCGACCTCGGATCAGGGACGCCTGACGGAGTGGTCCCAATGGTTCGGGTTCCTGGCGATTTTCGCCGTGTTGATGGCCACGGGCATGGAGGCGGCCGGGTACCTGTACGCCGCGGGCATCATGTTCGCCGCCGCGTTGGCGTTCGCGCTCTACACCGGCAACTGGCGCTTCACGCTCGCCCTGCTCGGCGTCGCCGCGGTCGGCATTTCGGTCTACATCTTCCTGCCGCTGCGCGCGCGCCACTTCCCGCCGATCAACGAGGGTGAGCCGACCAACTGGGAGGCGCTGTTGGCGGTGCTCACGCGGCAGCAGTACGGCAAGCCGCCGATCACGGAGCGCCAGGCGGATGTCGTCGCCCAGCTGTTGATGTGGGTCACGTATTTCCGCTGGCAATGGGGGCACGACTTCCAGCAGAGCGTACAGGCGTTTCTGGCGACGATCTTCGGCTTCCTGGGCCTGCTCGGTGCGTGGCGCCACTTCCGGGCCGACCGGCGCCAGGCCCTCGCGATGATGACGTTGATGTTCACCCTGACGCTGCTCCTGATCTACTACTTGAACTTCAAGTACGGCTACTCGCAATACCACCCGCGTTCCCTGCCGCGCGAGGTGCGCGAGCGTGACTATTTCTTCATGTGCTCGTTTGCCCTGTGGGGCATCTGGGTGAGCATGGGGCTCGCCACCCTGATGGAATGGGTGCAGGACGGTCTGCGCGAGCGGATCGCCGACGAGACGAAGCGCTGGATGTATGCGCTGCCGGTGTTGGCGATCGCGCTCATCCCGTTGTACGGCAACCGTCTCACCGCCAGTCGCGCGGGCGAAACGCTGGCGCGCGACTTCGCCGTAGATTTGTTAAACTCGGTCGAGCCGTACGGCATTCTCGTCACCGCTGGCGACAACGACACCTTCCCTCTGTGGTACGCCCAGGAAGTGGAAGGCGTGCGGCGCGACGTGGTGATCATCAACCTGTCGCTCGCCAACACCGACTGGTACCTGCGGCAGATGCAGCGGCGTCCGGTGGAAGAGTACGACGCCGCCAAAGGTCCGGCGATCTACCGGAACGGCGTCTGGCCCAAGCCCACCGGCCGGGTGCTCGCCTTCCGCGACGGGGAGCTCGACAGCCTGCGGCTCTACTATCCGTTCGACACCCGACAGGTATTGACCTTCGGCAGCGTGCAGGTGCTGCTCGACCCGGAGCGGATCCATCCGCTCGGCAACGGGCAGTCGTATCTCGAGAAGGCGGACGTCGTCGTGCTCGCGGCGATCAAGGACCAGATGGGGAAGCGGACGGTGTACTTTTCGCGCACCGTCGGCGGATACGCGGATGAGTTCGGCCTCACCCCGTATCTGGAAGGTCACGGGTTCACCCGGGCGCTGCGGTCGGAACCGATCGTCGCGAGCGACAGCATCCAGGCGCTGCCCGGGTTCGGCTGGGTCAACGTGCCCCGCTCCAAGGCGCTGGCGTTCGACGTCTACCACGGCGCCGCCGCCGCGCGGCGGCGGCCGCGGGGCTGGGTGGACCGCCCCTCCGAGGGCATCCTCGGGCTCTACGGGTTGACCTACGCCGCGCTCGCCCAGTCGCTCCAGGGCAAGGACCCGCAGGCGGCGCTGCGCGCCGTTGCGCTGGCCGATTCGATCAACAAGAACACCCACGAATTCCGCACGGCGCTGCCGTCCGAGCCGCCGCAGTAGGCGGAACCCAGAGCCCTCGGTGCCGCACGCGTCAGGTGAGCGCCTCACAGGCTAGGGCGTCGACGCTCCCGAATCCTTTCCCGGCAATGAGCTGCACCTCACCGGTGGTGAGATTGACCACGACATGGCCGATCACGCCCGATCCGGTCGATCGCCCTGTGATCGCCACGATCAGGTCGCCGTTTTCGAGGTAGTAGTGATCCGGGCCCACATCATGGAACACGAAGGTCTCGCCAGCCGAGTTCGTGTAGGTGGCCACCGAATGGAAGACGTCCTCCGGGAGTGCGGGACATGCCGACGGTGCGGCGATCTGGAGGCCGAGGCGCCCTACCGCCCGGAACCCTCCAGCCGCTCCAGCCGGCGCATCAACTCGGCAATCTGGGCGCGCAGCGCCGCGAGTTCTTGATCTCTCGTCGCGAGGTGGTCCTGCAAATCGCGCGTGCGCCGCTCAAGCGCTTGGACGGCGAGCAGACTCACGCCATCGATATCCGTGGTCGTGATCGTCAACGCACTCTCGCCGAGCCCGAAGGCGGCGTAGAAGTCCTGCGCGGTAGGGCCGAGGTGCCGGATCGAGGGGTCCTGCGCCCTGTAGGTCCACTGCGGGATCGACAAGCGTGCGATCTTCGCGAGGACGCCCTCGCCATCCACCTCGCGGAAGTTCTCCTTGCGGTTTGCGTCCGAGACGCTCGCCCAGGCGCCGCCACCTGGTGCGAGCGAGACACCTGCCGTGAGGATCGAGTTCGAGTAGAAGATCGTCCCGCCCGCCGCCCGCACCACGAACTGGTTGGGGGCGGTGGTCGTCACAACAACCGATGACGTTGAAGCGTCACCGTACACGAACGAACCGCGCTGGAGGTTGGTGCTCGCGAAGCTTCCTAGCGCAGTGGTGAAATCGCCGCTCGCTTCGGTGACGAAGCCCATGGCGGTGGAAGATTGGTGGCTGGCCGTCGTGTTGCTGCCCATCGCGGTGGCCGCGAATCCGCTGGCGGTGGTATTGCTGCCCAACGCCGTGGAGTTGGAGCCAACGTTGGCGTCGTCCCACTGGGACCCACTGACTTGACCGGCACGGAACGCCGCCTTCCCGGGATACCACATGAGCCGGACACCCGCGCCCGTCGCGGGTATCGTCCCAGTACCGAAGATGCCCGTGACGCCGAAACCGTTGGTGGTCGCCCGTGCGGCGTTCCCGAGCAGGTACTGCGGGTGGTCGTCGTCCGCGAGGCCGGTAAGCGCCCCGTGATCAGCCACCCCCGCGGGCGAAGTCGCCGGGGTCCAGGCCGAACCGTTGAACGTCAGAACCTGGCCGCTCGTCGCGCCCCCCACATTGTTGAGGGGGGTCCCCTGGAGGTGAGTCACTGTTGCGTACTGGAGGGGCCCGTACAGGTCACCCCTGGCCGAGTCAGTGATGCGGAGGGCTAGATACCCGTCCGTCCAGCTGAATTCGACGTCCCCCGGCTTATTGCCCTTCGGAGGCGTGCACTGCAACGGCAAGCCCGGCTCCCTGATGCGGTAGACCGTGCCGGTCGCGAGTACATAACAGGCGTAAAACACATTGGGCGGAGTCTGGGCGCCAACATCTACGGCAAGCAGCGCCAAACCAAGGCCCCCTGCCATTAGTCGACGTGTGAACATGGCCGTCATTCCCTCCTCCAGGTACTCAGTGACCGCGCTAGGCGGGAAGATGTCCCCCCAGCTACCGTTGCAGATCACCGGCGCGAATCATTACGAGCGTGATGGCTGCGAGGTCCGCGGCCCGGCCCGCGTCAGTCTTCACGACCTCCTCAAGCCCCTTCACCGCCTGTGCAGTCCGCAGCAAGGCGGGGCCGAGGGCTGCGGAGGTTCGCTCGAGCGCGGCCGCGAGGTCGGCGAGGGCAGCGGCGAGGTCGGCTGTCTCGCGAGCGTCGCCCAGTCCGGGCACAATCCGTCGACGCGCGTCTGCAACCGCAGCCGCGACAAGGGCACGTCGGTTGAGCGCTGGCTGTCCCGCGACGGCCATCGAGGGAGCAAGAGCCCGACCCTCCGGGGCCGTTGGGGGGGGCTCGTCGCATGCGCCCATGAATAGTCCCACCGCAGCCGCGAGTGTCGCCCCGTGTCGGAGCCTGTGTGGATTAGACGAACGCATCTGCATGGTTGCGCCTCCGAACGGTGGAGCCGGGACCGCTTTCCACGACAGGCACTCCGGCACGCCACTCCGATTCCCACCCTCCTGTCAGCGCGGAACGAACTTGAGCTGGACGCGCACGACGTGGATGGCGAACGGCTCGGGGTCGATTACCAACGACTGCTCCTCGGTGTAGTTGAACTCCCTTCCCGAGCGGTCCACGACCTTACCCTCGCCGCGCCAGCTGAAAACGTTGGTGCGACTGGGATCGAAGAACAGATTGTTGTCGTGGTAGCGCAGCCGGCCAGTGCCCTTGTAGAGCCAGTCGTCGCGTAGGTAGTCGCAGAGCGGCTTGTTGTTCACGTTATCCGGATAGATCAGGACCGGGACTTCGCCGGTCTTCCGCAGCAGAACGATCACGCCGTTGATGCCATTCGGATCGCTGACGAACTGCTCCTCGACGACCGGCGCCTGTTGGCTGCCGCCGCAGACCTCGAAGCTGTCGTCGGACGGGTAGTGGCGGACGATCAGGCCGGGATCGGGGAAATAGTCGAGCCGAACGATGAGCTGGTCGCCGAAGCGAAACACGCCTGAGGAGCCAGGGTGGTCCGGCCCGTTGGTGAAGCTGAACACTGGTCGATCGACCGGGGCGCTGACGCTCCGCTCAGTGCAAGCGGGCAGCAGGGCGCTCACTGCGAGCAGCACCGCGGCGCGGGCGAGGGTAAACGGCTGTCTCATGAGGTTGCCTCACAGGTGAGAGCGGCGATCTGGAGTCCGAGGCGCGTTGGAGGCCGACGTTGCGTCGGTCGCCCTAGCCGCACTTCGGATCCACCGATAGCTTCGAATCCAAGCTGAGTCGGAACGGTCCCCCAAAAGTCCCTGCCCGGTGACCTCGCAGGTCACCACTGGCGTCTACGGTCATGAGCGACGGCTGCGTGCATCTCCGGACTCTCGGCGGCGTGGATCTCTACGGCCCCGACGGGACCCAGGTGCGACAGGTCCTGGCCCAGCCGAAGCGCCTCGCCCTGCTCCTCTACCTCGCCGCGGCCATCCCTCACGGGTTTCATCGTAAGGACAAGCTGCTCGCGCTGTTCTGGCCCGAATGGCCGGACGGGCGCGCGCGCCGCGCCCTCAACCGTGCCGTGTACTTCCTCCGGCAATCGCTCGATCGAACGGTGCTGCTGAGCCGCGGCGACGAGGAGGTGGCGGTCGCCGAGGAGGGGCTGTGGTGCGATTTGGTGGCGTTCGAGCACGCGCTCGATGCCGGCGAGCTGGAGCACGCGCTCGAGCTCTATGCAGGTGACTTCGCTGTCGGCTTTTTCGTCGATGGCCTGGCCGAGTTCGAGCGCTGGGTAGAGTCGGAACGCGGGCGGCTGCGCGGCCGTGCGCTCGCGGCGGCGCTGGCGCTCGCCGAGCGGGAGGAGACTCGGGGCGAGCTGGCGCTGGCCAGTCACTGGGCCCAGCGCGCGACGACGCTCGCACCGCACGACGAGCGCGTGGCCCAGCGGCATATCGCGCTGCTCGATCACGCAGGCGACCGTGCCGGCGCCCTGCGCTCCTACGAGGAGCTCGCTACTCGGCTGCGCGATGACCTGGACGTGGAGCCCTCCCCGGAGACCCGGGTCCTCGAAGCCGCCGTCCGCGCGCGGCGGGAGCCCATCGCCCAGACACCGGCGCACCGCACCCCGGCCCCAAAGCGGACTCCAGCTTCGCCCCAGGGACCTCAGGATGGATCGGCGACGCCGACCGCGCTGCCGATCGGGCTGCCGACCGAACTGGTGGCGGTGATGCCGCCGCGCGAGCCAAGGGTGCGACGCTGGGTCGTCTGGGTCCTGGGCGCGGTCGTAGTGGGGGGTGCTGTTGCGCTCGCGATGATCAGGGATCGGCCGGCCTCGATCAGGCTGGGCAGGCGAACGGCCGTGGCAGTCGCGCCAGAGGTCGAGCGGTGGCCATGGCTCTCACCGGACGGCGGCACCGTCTTCTATACTGTGTCGACTACGGGCGGCGACGAGCTCTTCGCCCAGCAGGTGGACGGCGGCAGCCCGGTGCCGCTGACCGAGCAAGCGCCCGGGTCACAGCGATATGGCGCCCTCTCACCCAACGGAAACCGACTCCTCTTCCTTGGGGACGACGGGCTATACGTCATGCCGGCGCTCGGCGGGCAGACTCGACGCGTGGTGCCGGGAACCGTGCGCGGGCGCCACCGGCTGTTTTGGGGCGCATGGGCGCCCGACGGCGAGCGCATCGTCTACAGCGACCGTGAAACTCTCTATGCTCAGACGATTCGAGAAACGGACCGGACAGCGCTGGTCACAGGCCTGGACATCCACTCGCCGGCCTGGTCGCCGGACGGCCGGTGGATTGCCTTTGTCGAAGGCAATCCGCTGTTTCACACGGACGGGAATACGGCTTCCAGCGCGATTCGCATCGTCCCCGCGAGTGGTGGTGAGGCGGTCGCGGTCACCGATGCATCCGCTTTGAACACGAGCCCGGTTTGGGTCCCTGGTCGTCAGGCCTTGCTATTCATATCGAACCGAGAGGGCGGGCGGGATGTCTACGAAGTCTCCCTGAGCGGGCTGGGCACTCCGCACGGGACCCCGGTTCGTATTACGACCGGACTCAACCCCGAGCGGATCGCGCTCTCGGCGGATGGCCGGTGGCTGGCCTGGTCGGTGTATACCGAGGTCACCAACATCTGGTCCCTGGAGGTCGCGGCGCGCGATTCCGTGCCCTTGTCCCGGGCGCGGCAGGTCACCCTCGGAACCCAGAAGGTCGAGGCGGGAGCCTTCGTGTCGCCGGACGGAGCATGGCTGTACTACGACAGCGACCGCAGTGGGAACTCCGACCTTTGGCGACTGCCGCTGGTCGGCGGGCAGCCCCAGCGCCTCACCACCGACCCGGCTGGGGACTTTTACCCCGCCGTCTCTCCCGATGGCCGGGAGGTGGCCTTTCACTCCCAGCGAAGCGGCAACCGCGACATCTACGTCATGCCCGCGTCGGGCGGGACTGCCGTCCGGGTATCCACCAGTCTTGGCGAGGAAGCTGTGCCGGCCTGGTCGCCAGATGGACGGGCCTTGATCTGGGTAGATGGTGATACCATCAGGATCGCCCGGCGGAACCCTGGGGATGAGAGCTGGGGGAGCCCACTGCCCCTCTTTGCCGACCCCGGCGTCGGTGCACCCGAATGGTCGCCCGATGGCCGGTGGATTTCCTTCGCCAGCTCTCGTGGGTTCGAGTTGCGGGATCCTGTCGCCAATGGACACCAAGTGCTACCACAGGGAACCGGTGTATTCTGGCACACCTGGTCCGCGGACTCCCGCAGCGTACTTGGGGTGGTGGTGGACCGGACTGGACGCATGATGATCGTTGCGGTCCCAATCGCCGGCGGTAAGTCGAGGCTCCTCGCCTATGCGGATCATCCGCTGACCCAGGTGTACGGGGGCGGACTCGCCGTCTCGGGCGGACGGCTCTACTTCGCCTTGGTGGAGCGAAGGGCAGATGTGTGGGTGGGGGAGGTGCATGGACGATGACTTTGACGTCCGATTCGATCAAAAAGAACACCCACGAATTCCGCACGGCGCTGCCCCCCGAGCCGGCTCAGGGACCTCGTAAACGTGCGGCGGCGCGGCAGGTGATCATCCACCCGCCGCACCTCCCTGCCCCACGTCACGCCGCCGACGCGACCGCGTCCGGTCCCGTCTGCGACCGCGTCTCGTCACCCGCTTCCGGCTCGCCCCGGGACCGAAACGGCCCCAGCACGTTGCGGGCGCTGCCCCACGCCCCCATCAGCTCGGCGTTGTCGCCGAACCGATAGCGCACCAGGCCGTCGAGCATCCGCACCTGCTCCCGGATCTCGGCGCCGACGGCCTGCAGGTCGGTGCTGGCGCCCACATGATCGCGCCGCCCCGCCCGCGAGGCTTCGAGCGTCTTCTCGAACTCCGCCAGGGCGGCGGCCAAGTCATCGAGCAGACCCGGCGCCATCCCGCGGGAGACCAGCAGCTCCCGCTGGGCCGCCGCCTTCTCCAGCATCCCACGGGCGACCGTGAGGAAGGCCTGGTGGCTCGCGCCGGTGCGCGGCGGCCGGAACTGCACCGCCAGCTCGGCGTTGTCCCTCGCCGCCAGTACGCCCAGCGCCCCCAGGTAACTCAGGAGCTTGGTCTGCAGCTCGCGCCGGAGCTGCCCCCGCTGTGCGGTGGCCGATTGTGTCGCCACCAGGCCTGACTGCTGCTGGGCCGCGAGCGTTTGCGCGCGCTGCATCAGCTCTTCGAGGCGAGCGAGCGCCGTCGCCTCACCCTCCAACTCCGTCCGATGGGCCCGGAGGAAATCCCGGACCCGCGCGGCCATCTCGAGCCGCCTACGTAGCACCGCGTTCATACGAACCTCCTCCCGCATCGCTCGGCACGGTGTCGGGCCCGTACCGATTCAGTGAACGTCTCCCGACGGCCGAGCGTCCTTTGCGACAATCGGACCACGGCGATTCGTGCTCGATCGAGATTCCTTTCCTCTCGAAGCTGTCCTTCCTTGAGGACGGATGCAGTGAATTGGATGACTCGCTGGCCCGGAGGCAGGAGGCTGTCGCTCGATTGGAATGGCCGCGCGCTGGGAAGCGGGACACGCAAGGCCCGAGGCGGTGGACGCAGGCAGGAAAGGAAGGCCCGCTGCTCGAAAGGAGTCGGCTCGTGCTCGCAACCCCAGCATTCGCGCCCGTGAGGCCCAGGCGATTGGCGTGGAGCGGGAGGCTGCGGCTCTAGTTGCCGCCGTTCACGGGCCAGCGCTGAAAGCGCGAAGTGGCAACTGAGACACCCATGGGCGGAACCAGGCGTCGCACGGAGGCGAGCCCTGTCCGCAGGTCGAGTTGCTCGACGCTCGAGGCCCGAAGCCCGAGCCGCATGCGGCGAATCAGGGGCCGAGCGCCGGCAACCTGGACGCGCGCGACACGAACCTGGAGACGTGAGGCGGTAACCCGGAGCCCCTCAGTGCAAACCTGAAGGCACGAGCCGCCAACCTGCAGGTGCACGACGCGAACCTGAAGGTGTGAGCCGGCTACCTGGAGCCGCACGACGCGAACCGGGGAGCTTCAGCGGGCAAGAGGGAGCCGCACAATGCAAACCTGGAGGCGTGAGCCCACATTAGATTGGCAGGACTTGGAGGGCTGGCCGAATAGTAAGGCACCGGTCTTGAAAGACGGCCCCGCTTGTGCGGGGCCGTTGTTTTGTGAGGGAATGCTGTCCGTACTGGCGCGATATAACCCCATGTTCGCAAACTGTCCGGCAAACAAACGGCAAACAAAAACCCGCCGGTCAGCGTCGTAGATCGGTCTCGGCAATGACGGGGTACTCCGTTGAGTTGCCTCGCTTGCGCTGCACAAGGTCCCGAAACCACGTAGTGTCCGGCTTCTGCAGAGTACCCTTCTCGAACAACGTGATCGCTGTCCCCGACAAGCGATACCCTCCACACCGGGGACAGATGAACACTATGCTGTCGCCGATTGCGTGGCCGCCGCCAGCAGCTGCACCGCATACCGGGCACTGTACCTGTTCCATTGGTGTGTTGCCCTCCTTGTCGCCGCCTAAAAGGGTCGAGGATCGAATTCTCCCTGCAGGACTGGGCGCGCGCACCCGTCGATGATCGTGCGTTTCAGTGAACGTTGCCATGGGTCGAACCGCCGGAGGCCAGGTGAAATGAGAGCGGGGGCGGCGGCGGTATCAGTCCGGGTACGGCGATCCTCGGCTCGATCATGGAGGAGACGCAAAGGGCCCGACGTATTCTCGCCGGACCCTCTCGTTTGAGATGGGCTATTTCCCGAAATCGAGCAGAATCCCCGCTCTGATCTCCAGCCCAGTGCCGCTGGTACTCGAACCGCTGACCTTGGTGCCGTCGATCGAGATGTCGCCAAAGTTTAACGGCCCTAAGAATGCTGACAGATCGACGCTCACAGCGCTTCCAGCACGAATGAGAACACCGCCCCCTCCACCAAAGAAGAACCCGTTCGCGCTCCCAGTGCTACCGCCAGATGAAAGGCTTTCGTGGACGTAGAAGACACTTCCCGTGATGTAAGGCCTAAACTGCGACGAGCTGGTGGAAAACGTGTACCGCGGCTCCGCCCCAACGCCAAGCACACTTAGGTTCTCGCTTATCCCCTGCAAACCATGGGTGGTCCACTGCCCGCCCAATCCTAGCGAGAACGATGCGCCGAGCGGAAAGCGAATCTGCCCTTGAACCCCGTAGCCCGCGTTGGTTCCATCGAAGTCACTACCGTTTGGGTCTGCGAACACGCCACTGATCCCAAGTGAGACTTGCGCCACGACAGGACTAGCTCCGGCCCCAAGGATTACCAACATCGCCACAGCCCTTAGAGAGCGCATGATCCTCCCAGATTAGAGTTCGATCTCAAACATTGGAATCTGCGCCCTGTGGCAGCCACAGACAAGACAGACGGTGTCCGACAGACGCGAAGACGGTCGCTACTGGGGGCTCCTGAGCGCTTGAGGCTGGCAGACGCGGAGCATTTTCGACCGCTACAACATCATCGACGAGCAAGACCTCGCGCAGTCGGTCGCGAAGCGGTTCGGCGGTGGCCAACAAATGGCCAACATTGAGGAGTCGGCGGACGGCGCGAATGGGCTAGCTCATTAGATTAGCAGCACTTGGAGGGCTGGCCGAATGGTAAGGCACCGGTCTTGAAAACCGGCGGGTGAAAGCCCTTGCAGGTTCGAGTCCTGCGCCCTCCGCTAACGCCTCAACGATTTGCCTCCATTCCTCACTGTACGTGAGCAACAGGACTGCTCAGTTACGGCGAAGGAGCGCCACCCGGCCGCCATAGAGCTCCCCAACAGCAATACTCGAGCACCCATCCTTCTTGTTTTGAGCATCGCCCACAGCGAGCACGAAGGCATCAAAATCGATGGCCTTCACAATCGTGCTCGACCATGTGCCATTTGCAAGCCGCATGTAGGCGTAAACCGAGTTCCCCCACACGGTGACAAGCTCTTTGTCGCCGTCGGCGTTGATGTCGGCCAAGCTCATCGATGTTCCTCTCTCAGCAGATTCGACCGGCGTACTCTGCCAAGTGCTGCCGCTGTAGGTGTATTGCCTGAGGCCCCAAGCCCCGCCGAACTTGGAGACCATCAAGGACTTCCTGCCGCTGTTATCCACGTCCCCTACGAACGGGTAGGCCACATAGCCGGTGCCCTCTTCCACAATGGTCCTGACCCACCCATCAGTAACATCCCAACGATAGGCGTAGATGTTGCCGCTCGTATGAGTTCCGACGTAAACCTGTGGGCGGCCGATATTCATGGCGTCCCCGATGGCAGGAATGGCAGACCGCGGCCGGCTGCTCTCCGGGATGTTGTCGATCACGCTCTCTTCATAGCCGCCGGAGGCGAACTTGAACATGAGTATCGAGCTGAGGTTGTACCCGGTGACAACGATATCTTTATCGCCATCTCCGTCCGCATCGCCGATGTCCCCCTCATAGCTGCCCGCAGCACCTTGCGTGATGGTCTGATACGTCCATAAGCCGTTGGCGTACTCGTAAAGCCTCAACTCAGCCAACTGATTCCCAAAGACCGGCTCGACCCTGAAGTCCACCAGAACTTCCAGTTTCCCGTCGTTGTCGGCATCGCCGACGTCCCGCACGAATACGGCCCGCCCAGGAAAGGATGCAATCGTGTCTCGCGCCCACCCTGTGCCGGTATGATCGTATTGCAAGAACAATCCAGTCGATGTCGTAACCAGGACTTCGTTTTGCTGGTCGTTGTTCGCGTCGCCAATCCAAAGGGATTGGATCCAGGCGCCAGGGATCTCGTCGATTTGCTCTTGAATCCACTCAGCAGCCGGCCCGCAGCTGGGAGGTGACGAGCTCTCCCAGAGTAGCACTCGAACGCCGATGACTACGGGAACCTCATAATCTGCGATAAGGACCGACAGTACCTTCATTCGAATGCCAGCGCCAAGTTCGATACCGCCGAATAGTGCAGCCCACGGGGTTCGCGTAACATCAGCGTCTAGGAGTAAGTACAATGAAACTTTGACGTATGGCCCCACGACACCGTACAGCAAGAAGGTGAGTTGTGGGGCGACGTACCCCTTCAGCTGTGCTCCCGCCGAAAGCACGGGGGGCTCGAAACTGAGACTGTGCTGCTCGTTCGCGATTGGCGTCCAAACACCATCCTGATAGCTCAGGCCTCCGGTGAGGGTGTTCTCTTGACTGACAGAAGTCACGACCGACACTTGCAACCTACCGGTGGCACCAGCGTCGATCGAGAATACCGGAGTGATGACGACCGGAACGAGCCCCACAAAAACAACGATCCTTGGACTTCGAACGCGTAGCAATTCCTTCCGCACATCAAAGAGTGGAAGGCCGGCGCCACCACTCAAATGAAGGCTGGCCCGCTCACTCAAAGTCACGGACATCGTAAGGTTCTGCAATTCGAAATGATCGATATCGACAGCAAAGGTGAACGAGGGGGATACTTCGATGGTTCCGTTGGCGAGAATCCGGTCCGACTTCGTATCGGGGTCCCCGTCGTCGTCGTACAAAACCAGATCGCGCAATTCAAGATAGAAACCGGCTGTTCCAGTCCTAGCCATCTCGGTCGCGCGAACCCCCGGCGCTTGATACAAGACCTTCATTCCAGCGGTTTGCTGAGAGACAGCGCCTGTGAAGGAAGCGCTCCCCTTTTCGATAGCTTCTGTCAAGCTAGCCTGAGTCGTCCGGAGGATGAGGTAGCCTGCGGAATCAGAGGTGCCCAGGACCTTCCTCAGAATACCGAGCCCCGCTTCGCTCACGAGTACGTCCCCACTCCTCAGACTGTCAATTTGGACGTTGCCGCGCTTCAGCACAAACGTGGTGGAGTCCGGGGAGACGGATTCCAGCTGGGCGCTAAGGACGCCGGGTGGGATCACATGTGTAGTTTGTGGGATGATAACGGCGGGCCCCGGACCTGTTCCCTCGCGGCAGCCTAGAAGTGCAAACAGGGGACTTCCGAGAGCAACTGCCAGCAGCGTTCTCAGTAGGGACCTCATCGGACGACCCTCTCCGCTCGTGCCAAGCGGGACAGTGGTGGTTGACGAGCAAGCCATTGCTCAGTTACGGCGAAGGAGCGCGACCCTGCCACCGTCGCGCTGTGCCAATGCAATACTCGGCCGCCCGTTGTCTAGTGCGTCGCCCACAGCCAGCACGTAGGCATCAAAGTCGATAGTCGCCACAATCCTGCTCGACCACGTCTCATCTGCTCGCCGCGTGTAGGCGTAAACCGTGTTCCCCCACACGCTCACAAGCTCATTGCCACCGCGGGCATTGATGTCGGCGAATCTGATGAACTCCCGCCCGGACGATTCGACCAGCGTACTCGACCAGCTGCTACCGGTACTGGCATACAGTCGAATTCCCCAAGCCCCGCCGTACTTGGACACCAGCAGGGAGTTCCTGCGGCTGTGACCTATGGTCCCTACGAGCGGGTAAGCCACATTGCCAGTGCCTTCTTCGACAATGGTCCTGAGCCACGTCACTCCATTCCAACGATAGGCGTAGATGTTGCCGTTCGTGTGCGTACCGACGTAGATCTGTGGACTGCCCAGATTCATGGCGTCACCGATAGCTGGAAAGGCAGCCGTCGGCCAGCCGCTCTCAGGGGTGTTGTCGATCTGG
Organism: uncultured Gemmatimonadaceae bacterium; assembly: GCA_964596925.1. GTDB lineage: Bacteria > Gemmatimonadota > Gemmatimonadetes > Gemmatimonadales > GWC2-71-9 > DASTHG01. Next base: position 301,973 of record CAZQWQ010000073.1, read on the forward strand.
CTCTGTACAAAACTGCCGGAGGAAGACTTGAACAGGAGGATCGAGCTGAGGTTGTACCCCCCAACGACGATGTCGTTGGCGCCGTCGCCGTCGGCATCGCCAATGTCGCCCATATAGTAGCCAGCGGCGCCCTGGGCGATGGTCTGATATTGCCATGCGCCGTTGACCTGTTTGTACAACCTCAGCTCAGCCGACTGGTTCGCAAAGACGGGTTGCACCAAGAAGTCCACGAGGACTTCCACTTTCCCGTCATTATCCGCATCACCTACGTCTCTGACGAATGGTTCTCGACCGGGATAAGACGCTATGGTGTCGCGCGTCCACCCTGTGGCCGTGCATTCGTATTGCAGGAATAATCCGGTGGTCGTCGTAGCCAAGACTTCATTTTTCCTGTCGTTGTTCGCGTCGCCAATCCAAACGCTTTGTATCCGGGCGCCAGCAACATCGTCGATTTGCTCTTGAATCCATTCAGTCCCCGGGCGAGTGGAGTGCCTGCCACGATGGGGCCTGAAGCAATCACGAGGGTGTCGGCGCTCCATGGAGGCACCGACACCATTGCTCCGCACAGTTTGCAGGCTTCCAGACGCTTCGTCCGCCGAGACCCCGAGAGGCGTCTGCTCGCCTGGCACGCATGCGGAGAGGCCCAAGACGGAGAGGCCCAAGACATAGAGGAGTCGAAGGGATGGGCGGTTAGCGTCCAAGGGTCACCCCCAATGCCGCGCGGTTGAATGCTTCCCGACCACCGTTTACGCTTGCGCCACTCCCACCGGCCGGTACCTTCGGGTTGGAGCCGCGAAGTCCTGCCGATAGGCGGTGGCCGGGGAATTCCTAGAATCGGATCGAGAATACTCCGGCGAGGTCAGCGGACCGTCAGATGCAGGATCCACAGTCAGTTACAGTTGTCGACCAGCCCTAACGCTCCGCACCCCAGGGGCCCGGCACGCACTCCGGCAGATGACGCTCTTCCTACGCCAGCGCCTCGGCGCTCACGCGCGACCGGAATCAGAGGGAATTGGTTTGACGGTGGCTCGCACGAAGTGCCCGACGATGTGGCCACGGAGCCCCTCAAACAGTGGAGAGATGTTGACGATGCGCTCGTACAGCACACCTATCAGGTAGGTGGGAAGAAAAAACCCGAGGTACCCTGCTCCGTGCAGGTGCACGTGGAGCTCCACCTCGACGAACCCGGCCGCCAAGAGCAGGCGCCGTAGCCGTCGCCTTGTATTAGCTCCGTACAATGTCGGGAACACGTCACGTCGCTCGCGTCCAGTCGCGAACCGAAGAACGCTGGCGTGGAGCCGGGTGGGGACGAGCCGGCTGATGACCATGGCATAGAACCATTTGTTGGGTGTCTTGAAGACGAGATGCCCGCCCGGCCGGAGTACACGCGCGACCTCGGCGAAACTGCTCGCAGGCTCGGGCAGGTGCTCGATCACCGAATGCATGCAGGTCAGGTCGAAGCTCGCGTCCGGAAACGGAAGCCGACGCCCGTCGTATACGAGCGCGCGGTCGACCAACGGGTTCGCCAGCACGTCCTCGTCGATGTCGACGCCAACCACCTCTCGATCGGGCCCCCTCAGATCGAGCTCACGCGCGCCACGTCCGGCGCCGAATGCCAGGATGCGTCGAGCCGATCCGGCGGCTGCCTGTAGCAGCAGTTCGTAGCGGCCGCTGTACCGATCGTACAACCGCTTCCTGAGCCAACCCACTGCCGGAGAGCGAGCCTCCCGAACCTCCGCCCGAGCGAAAACCCGCCGTTTGGTGCGCCGTCGCTCAACACCGCTACGGCGCTCAGCCCAGCGACGCAACTCCGATTCGACCAGGACCGATCTCCGGCGACGCAATTCGACCCGCCGGTCTCCACTGCTGCGGCGATCTCGAAAAGGGGGACGTTCGAAGGGCCCAGCGCGGTCCGACCAAGTCGACGTCATAGGATGCATTCCACGCCATCACGACACTGCATGAGGAGCCACCCTATTCTCGATGGGACCTGTCACTCATGCTGGCGTAGCCAGAAAAAACCTCCCCCGACCACCAAACAGCTTGCGCCACTCCCGCCGGCCGGTACCTTCGGGTTGGAGCCGCGAAGTCCTGCCGACGGGTGGTGGCCGGGGGATTCTCTAGAATTGGATCGAGGATACTTCGGCGAGGTCAGCGGACCGTCAGATGCAGGATGCACACGCAGTTACGTCGTCCGACCATCCCCTCATGCTCCGCACGTTGGGGACCGTCGGGCTGTTCTCGGCCGACGCCGACGCTCCCGTGCTCGGCGCCGGCAAGCCGATCGCCCTCCTCGTCTACCTGCACGCGCTGCCCGGCCGGCGCGCCAGCCGCGAACACCTCCTCGATGTGCTCTGGGCAGATCTGGAGCCGACGGCTGCCCGGCACGCCCTCCGCCAAATGACGCTCTTCCTCCGCCAGCGCCTCGGCATCCAGGCGCTTGAAGCCACCGACGGCGAGCTGGCGCTGACCACGGCGTTTCGAAGCGATCACGAATCATTCCTCGACGCAGTCGAGTCCGGCGACCTCCCCAAGGCCGTCGAGCTCTACCATGGCGAGTTCCTCCCGGGCTTCGCCGTGCCCGGCGGCATCGGCTTCGAACATTGGGCCGACTCGGAGCGTCAGCGGCTCCGGCTCCTCTTCCAGCGGTCCGCCGAGTCATTGGCTCGCATGCATCTCAAGCAGGGTCACTTCCGCCAGGCTCGCGACCTCGCGCGCCGCGCGCGTGACGAGGACCCGCTGGATGAAAGCGGGTGGCGGCTGCTGCTCGAGGCGTGCCTCGCCCATGGTGACCGCGTCACCGCGCTCGCCGAGGGCCAACGACTGGAGGAGTGGCTGAATTCGGAGGGACGCCTGCCCGAGCCGGCGACCCGCGCGATGCTCCGCCAGGTCTCGGCTCAGCCCGATGACACCGACCAACCAGGCGAGCGCACGCTCGTCGCGGAACTCGTGGGACGTGAACGCGAGTTCGCGGCAGTCCTGGCGGCGTTTGGGCGCGCGCGGCGGGGAGCCGCGCAGGTGGTGTCGCTCGTGGCCCCCGCAGGACTTGGGAAGACCCGCCTGCTTCGCGACGTCGCCCAGCGCCTGACCGCAGGGGGAAACACGGCGGCGTACGTCAGAGCGCACCCGGGGGATCGCGATGTCCCCTGGTCGTACGCCGCCGAGGTCGTGCGCGAGTTGGCGGCCCGGCCAGGCGCGGGCGGCGTGTCTCCCGCGAGCGCCGCGAGTCTAGTGGCGCTCGATCCATCGCTGTCGGCCCGGTTCAACGCGACACCCGATTCCGCGACCGGCAACGAAGCGTATCGCCGCCGGTCGGCCGCCATTGCGGAGCTGGTGCTGGCGGTGAGTGAAGAACGCCCGCTCGCGCTGCTGTTCGACGACCAGCATTGGACCGATCCCATCTCCCGCGACGCGCTGCAGCGCGTGGTACCGCGGGTGCGGGGCGCACGGACGCTCTTGGTCTTCGCGGCCCGACCAGGCGACGCGCTGCACCGCCTGGAGATCGATGAAGCGTTCTCGCTCGCGCCCTTGGACTCCGACCAGGTTGGCGCGCTCGTGGCCAGTTTCGGCGCACTGCCCGAGGCTCCTTGGATCCAAGGCCTCGGCACGCGCCTGCACGCGGCAACCGCAGGCTCACCCCTGCTGCTGTTGGAAACGTTACAGCTGGCGCTCGAATCCGGCTGCCTCACCCTCGACAGCGGGCACTGGAGCTGCTCCGATCAGCAACAGCTCGACGCGATGCTCGAGGCCGGCAGCGCGCTCGCCCGCCGGATCGCTCAGCTCGACCGAGGAGAGGGTTGGTTGTTGCTGCTGCTGGCGCTCGCCGGAACACCTCTCGAGGTGGAGTCGATTGCGACGGCCGCGGGACGCGACCGCGAGCGGACGGTCGCCGACCTCCAGACCCTGGAACGCAAAGGACTTGTGGCACACGCCGGCGACGACTGGTCCGTCGCGCACGACGAGATCGCCGATCAGGCCATCGCCAGCGCCAGCGACGAACAACGCAGCGCCGCGCACGCAGGCCTAGGGCGCTCGCTGCTTCACACGGCGGAGGAGCGGGACGCGCTGAAACGGGCCGCCGGACACCTCGCCACGGCAAACTTGGAGCACGAGCTGGCCATCGCGGCCTCTCGCTGGGTGCTCGTGGCGCGCTCGTCAGGTGACACACGCCCCACTACAGCTCTCGTCGGAGACCTGTTGGATGGCGCCACGGAACAGCAAGTGCGAAAGCTGACGCGTGCGATCCCCTGGCGCCTGCGCGTCAGGCGGCGCATGGCTGTTGGTGCGGCCATAGCCGCGCTCATCCTTCTGGCAGCCACGACTGTGGCGCTGTTGGCCCGACCAGCGGCAGAGGCACCGGACCTTGTTCTCGGTGTCTGGCGTGACGAGAGCAATGGATGGCGCCTGTACGCTCGAGACGTCACTCGAGGAGATGTCGCCGCGGGTCGGCTTGACATGGCGTCGCTCCGGGCGACCGACATGGTGAGCCCGGATCGCCCCTCCGGCGCGTTGCGGCCCGGGTCCATGAGCACGCTCGCCACGACGCGGGCCTTCAAGGACGACGGCGGCGAAGACGTGGTGCTCGTGAGCACCGATGGCTCGGAACGACGGCTCACGCATCAGACGGGCGACGACCTGTTCGGTGCCTGGTCACCAGACGGTCGCTCCATCGTGATCTCGACGGACCGCTGGAGCAACAGCAGCGCCAGCAGTCTCGCGATCATCGATCCCGAGCACCCCGAATCCGTGGTCACGCGACTGACGAATTCCCAAGGCTCGCGTGACCTGGTTCCGCTGTGGTCCCCCGACGGAACACGCATTGGCTTCGTTCGCTTAAACATCACCGGTACGGAGCTGGCGTACTGGATTTGCACCATCACGGTGGATGGCACAAAGGAACGGTGCACAGACGCACCAGGCGGCAGCGTGATGGGTTGGGCAAGCTCGGTCGAGATGGTGACGGGTCTCACGGGAACCGACGGGATCGCCCGTTTTGTTGCGATGAACGTCGAATCGGCCGCGCAGCGCGTCATCGCTGAGGGAACGCAGGGTATTCAGTCGCCGGTGGCCGGGTGGCTCAATTGCTTCTGCCGCCGCAACAGCGGTGAGCCAGAGCAGACACTGCTCATTCCGGTGAGCAGCCCGGAACGTGCCATACGCCTCGAACCGGGCGACCCGCCGCCGGACGTGATGCTGGCGAGTCCAACGGGCAAACGTGGCTATCTCGACCGGGTGCGTATTCGTCGGCCGGGCGGCCCGATTCCGATTGACAATGCCTACCGGATGCGTCTCGACGGTATGGGCGCGGACGGTGCGCCGATGGCACCACAGGCGGTCCGCTGGCTGTCGCGCGACACGCTCACCGCGGCGGTGGACTCGGGAGGTGAAATTCACCCGCGCCGAGAAGGAGCGGTGATGATTGTGGCCACAGCCGGCGGGTGGAGAAGCGACTCGGTCCGTATACAGATCGGGCCTGCGGCATCGCACGTGGTCTTGGCTGAAAACTGGCAACACGGCATCGACTCCGCGTGGGTGCCGTTCGGGACCCCTGCACCGCTCGTGGTGCGTACCGACAGCGGTAGCTACCTGGCTCCGAATGGGGATAGTACCTACCAGAGCGGGGTGTTCATGCGGCGGTTGCTGCCGGTGAGCGGCGGACTGGGCGTCGAGTATCTGGCATCGGTGCCCCTCACCGACTACCAGTGGCAGATCCTCGGCGTCATGATGGTCTCAGCGCAGGCCGCGAACCTCGACGGCTGGGATCTCGAGAAGGGCAATCTCAGGATGGCCAACGGCCGATGGCGCAGCTGCGAAGTTACCTATCCATGGTCGGGCGGACGGTCCGGACGAGGTCAGCTGGAGCTCACCGCCGGCACGGGACGCCGTGCCGCGGTTCCCGAAGAAAGCGGGGACGGGAGGCCAATGCGTGTGCGATTGCAGCTGTTCCCCGACGGTCGCTGCGGTGTGGCGGTAAACGGCGTTGCGCTCCTGATCCACGACCGCCAGGTGCAGATGGGAGACTCGGCAGTGCTGATCATCTCGGCGTACTCCCATCGGACGAGGATACTCGTGGGACCCGTGGACGTCTGGACCGGTGTGCGCGGCGGTGTAGACTGGCACTAACTCAGTGAGTCAAATCGCACTGCTTCATCCCTACAAGTGTTCGACTAACGCATTGGCTAGTTCCCGGCAACCATCGGCGCTGGGATCATGCCCTTCACGTTGTAGTCTACCGGCACGATGTGATACCGGGAAATCATGCCGTGCTCGCCGACCAGGTAACCGTGTTTTGCATCCGGGAACGTGACGGCATTGACACCCGCCGGCACCGGGAACTGCCGAGCGCTGAAGCTGCGGCCCCCGTTGGTCGAATATGCAATCTGGCGGGACTGGATGATGACCCCCAACCTCCCACCGCCCATGGCGTAGCGAGCCGCCTCGCCCCCGAACGGGGTTACGATGCCGTTCCAGGTCTGTCCGCCGTCGCTAGTCATCAGGGTCTTGCCCGCGTACATCGTGACCAGGCCGTTGTTCTCGTTCCAGAAGAATGCCTGCATGCCGTTGTCCTCCATGTTTTCCGGAGCGGATAGGGTCCAAGTGCCGCCGCCGTCCTTGGTGCGGGCTACAACGGTACCCGGTTTGCGCCCCGTGAGCTGGCCGACGGCGTAGCCTGCAGTGGTGCTGGGAAAGGTCAAACCCCGGAAATAGCAGGCGACCTTCCGGGCCAGCCCGTCCACCTGCAAGTCGACGGCGCATTGCAAGACCGGCTTCCACGTCTTCCCGCCGTCGTCGGTGCGCTGGATTGCCCGATCGGCGGTAAAGCCAGTCTGCGGGGAGACAAAATGCAGCGCGAGCTGATGCTGCGAGAGCCGTCCGACCTCCTCCCAAGAGACGCCACCATTGCTGGTCCGCAGCAGTTTTTCGGCTCCGCCCCGCGTCCAGCCTTGTTTTGCATCCAGGAAGAAGACCTCCCAAAGCTCTCGATCAGTCGATTCCGTATCGCCGCCCAACTGCACTTCCCACGTTTTCGCGCCGTCCTGAGTGTGCAGGATCGTGTTCTTGTCGCCGACTGCCCAGCCCTCTTCAGCGGAGACGAACACCACATCGAGCAGGTTGATGTCTTTCGGATAGTTGGCTGGCTCCCAAACCCCCTTCCATGCCGACTGGTCCGCTGAGACTGGAGCGGCACCCTGCTTTGCGGCTGATGTGAGGCCCCACACCACCAAGAACAATCCTAGAAACAGAAGCAGCTTGCGCATATCCTCCTCCTTGAAGCCAACGTGCACGGTTGGCGGCAATCAGATTCGGTAGTATATCACCAAGCTCTGCCAAAGGCTTCAACGCTGCAGGTGAACCAAAGCGGTGTCGAACTGCGAGGCGGTCTCCCATCGTGCCGTACGGTGACAGTCTGCACACCAGCCTGGATGCACTCCCGGCCGCTTCGCCGCATAATTCGCCTCGCGTATTCGAAGGCTCATAGAACTGACGCTGCCCCTAGAGGGAGCACGACGAGTTCCGCGCGCACTTGCGGGCCCCTGAAATTGGTGTAGCATCGAACGCTTCAGGAGATCCCAATGGGGTAAGCACCATCTTGAAGCGATGCAAACGACGGCGACCACGCGATGAGCGCGGGTCGCCGTTCGTGCTGTTAAGGCCCGGAAGGCACCTACTCCCGTCCACTGCCCTGTCTATCCACCAGGAGTTGCCCATGTTCAGCACTCGCATCCCCATCATCATCGCAGCGGCCGTCGTCCTCGGCTGTTCCGAAAGCGCGGTCGCGCCCGCAGCGCAGTCGGATTTCCCAACGCTGCGAGCCAGCGTCGGCAGTCGGGTGGTCCACCGGGCGACCGCGGGCGGCCCGGATCTCTGCGACGCGCTCGGGTTGAAGCCCGGATGCGATGCGAATTTCTCTCTGGTAGCGCTTCAACGCGCCGATAGTAGCGTGACGGGGGAGTACCATGATCAATTCTCACAGTTCCCCGGCGTCGGCGGTACAGGCATACACGTTGCCGTCAACTGTCTGGTCGTGATTGGCAACCAGGCATGGATCAGTGGCATGATTACGCAATCGCGTATTCCGGGCGTGGCCGGTCTGGACGCCCTCACATCGGTCGTGGACAACGGCAGCTCCGCGAACCAACCTGCGGATCAGATCAGCTTGTCTTTCATCGGTACAGGAATACCGTGTCAGGCCGCTGTTGGACTCCCGTTCCCTCTCTTTTCGGTGCCCCAAGGACAAGTCGTGGTACAGTAACGACCATCCGCTCTAACGCGGATCAGTCACGCCAGCGCCCGGTCCCCAGCGGCCGGGCGCTGGTCGTTGTGGGTCTCGTGTCTGTCGGCATCCGTGGATGCGTGGCAAAAACCTTACCGAAACCGACGGAGCTGGTCGGTGTGCACCTGGTGGGCCCTCCCGACCGTTCACAGGTGAGCACTCGTGACGACTCGAACGGGCGGGCGCGCCGGGTAAGTGGCCTATCCGGAACCCCACAATCGAGCTATGTTGGCGGTTGGCTCGCAGACCCCTGCCGTATTCACTGCCAGCTCGCCCCTACCAGGCTCCTGGTCCAACAACATCCCATTCAATGAGATCTTCAGCGGCGACTGTCCGACGAGAGCTACGCCGCAGTGTCCAAAGAACCACTTCTGCTGAGCGACCTGGGGCGAATGACGCTCCGGTCACTTAGTGCCGTCCCACCAGTCCCTTGAGGTGCTCCACCATGAAAGTGACCCGAACACTCCCTGCATTGCTGTCGTTGCTGTGCATGGGCGCCACCGCCGTCCTGGCCCAGGCCCCGGCGTTGCCGACGTCACAGCCGGCGCTGCTCACCATCTACCGTGAGGCAGTGAAAATCGGCCGCGCGGCCGAACACGAGCGCATCGAGGCCGGGTGGCCCGCGGCGTACGCGCGAGCCAAGTTTCCGAGCTACTACCTCGCGATGACCTCGCTCACCGGACGGAGCGAAGCCTGGTTCCTCACCCCGTATGCGTCCAACGCCGCGGTCGCGGAGGACATGAAGCGGGAGGCAACAGACACCGTGTTGGCCGCCGAGCTGGCACGGCTGTCCCGCGCGGACGCCGAGGTCCTGGACGAATGGCGCATCATTCAAGCGGTGGCCCGGCCCGATCTCAGTCACGGGACCTTCCCCGACCTCGCCAAGGTGCGCTACTGGGAAGTCTTTACGCTCCGCGTCCGGCCGGGTCACGAGTCTGAATTCGAGGCGGCCGCCAAAGCGTACGGTGCGGCGAGCGGCCGGGTGGCGCCTAGCACGAGCTACCGTGTCTACCAGGTCACGGCCGGGATGCTCGAGCCCACGTTTCTCGTGTTCTCATCGGTCGAGACGTACGCGCAGTTCGATGAGATGATGGCCAACGGGCAAAAGACGATGCAGGGCTTCACGCCCGAGGAAATGGCCACCATGCAGAAGTTCTTCACGGACGGCGTGCTCAGCACGGAAACGAACCGCTACGCGCTCAATCCGACGATGAGTTACGTGGCGCCGGAAACGCGGGCGACGGATCCGGCGTTCTGGACGCCCAAACGGCCGGCGCGCCGGCCCTAAGTCGTCCTGCCCGACCAACACACCGGGGCGCGTCGCGTGATACGCGGCGCGCCCCACTTGCATCACCTTCACATGCTTGTCGACTCAACGCGGGATGGTCAGTCTGCTGATCGGCGTCAGCGAGAGCTTCCGGAACTCGACCTCGGACCCTTCCGATTGCAACGCGATCCGGCCGCGATCGGCGGTCGCGTCCGAGCCGTCATTCACCAGGTCGCCGTTGACGAAGACTCGGATCGAGCGGCCGACAGCCTCGATCACCATGGTGTTCCACTCGCCGACAGACTTCTCGGAGTCGTCGGTCAGGTTGCGGATGCGTCGTGCCTTGCCCTCCGTGGTCCCCCACTGCGCCGCTGGTCCGCGCCGACGCTCCATGTCGGGAACGTGGATGTCTTCCAGGATGCACCAGAAATCGCCGGCGTTCCCGTGCTCCATCTGCACTTCGATGGAGCGCGGGAACATGCCGTAGAGGGCGCGCGGAGTCGACGCCTGCACCAATACACCGGCGTTCCCCGGCGCCGCGGTGAAGCGATACTCGATCTCCAGCCGGTAGTCGCGGTAGCTCGAATCGGTGAGGAGATGCCCGCGGGGCTCACCCAGGCTCACGAGCACCCCGTTGCGCACCACGAACGGACTACGGAGCCGCACGTTGGAGTCGGCGGCGGGGACGTCGACATGCCAGCCGGTGAGATCCTGACCGTTGAAGAGCCTTTGGGGCTGGCTCTGCGACGCGCAGCGAGATGTCCAGCCGAACCCCGTGGCCACGCCGACGAAGACGAGGATCAGGAATGGCCTCATGAGGCCCCCTACTGTGGCCGCACGAGGTTCGGCTTTCCATGTACACCAGCAAAGACAACCAGCACCTTCGCTGGTGTCGTCCCGTTGTTCTTGCCGTTGTGCCAAGCGTTGACCACTTCGAGGAACGAATCGCCAGCTTTGTAGCTGTGAGCCATAGCGCCGTCCATCTCAACGTCGATCGCTCCCTCGAGCACGTAGACGAACGTCGGATACGGATGCATGTGGCGGCCTGTTTCGCCCCCAGGGCCGATCTCAAGCACCGCGGCGGTGACTTCGGCGCTGTCGGTCTTTGGATAGGCGATGGACGTGCCCCCAGCGGTGGTGCCACTCTGTAGAACGGGCGTCGCCGAGAACTTCACTTGGGCCGCCGCGGGGGTCGCGATGAGACCGAGGACCGCGAACGCAAGAATGCCTGGCTGTTTCATGGGGGACTCTCCGAGAGCAAGGAGCGGCTAGTCTGCGACGCGCGTCTCACGCTGTCAATCCGTGCGAAGCGATGGCTTCCAAACGCGGGTGAGGCAGCGGAAAGCAGGGCCGAGCGCGGAAGATCGCGCCCGGCGCCGCGAATCCTCTGGCCTGCGGCACATCACGGCCGCAGCAACACGATCTCCCCTTCAGATGGCACGCCATTTCCGTTGACTAGGAAGAGCATGTAGGGACCGGGTGGGGCGATCATGCCGGTCGCCGGGAACGCGATCGACACCCCATTGGCCACCTGGGCGAAGGTCAGGGGAACGAAGCGCTGGCCCTGGTCCAAGGCGTGTGTCACCGAGCCAAGCCGGATCAACGTCACTTTGGCAATCCCGGCGGCGTCCGGCGTCCCGACGACGACCGTGTCCCCATACCCGACGACGCCGGGCAGCGCGCCCGTCAAGGTCGGGCGCGGGCCCTGGAAGAGATAAGGCGGTGAGTACAGCTCGAAGTTCAGTTCGTTCACGGTCCCGCCCGCGTCGCCACTGCCGGTGTGCAGCAGGCGGCCGTCGGGTAACAGGAGGGTGGTCCCGTGGTAGATGCGGGTCACGCGGTTGGAGGCCATCCGCGTCCACCGGCCGGTCGCGGGATTCCAGAGCTCCGCGACGTGCACGGCTCCCACCGGGTTGTTGAAGCCGCGGCCTTCCGTGCCGCCGGTGACGAGGACCTCACCGGTCGGGAGCAGAGTGGCGTCCATCTGGCGACGCGGGAACCTCATCGACCCGGTGGAACGCCACGCCGGGTTCGGCTGATTGAGGTCGATGATCTCCGCCGTATTGGTGGGCGGGTCCCCGCCGCCCACGTAGAGGATCTTGCCCGGCTCGTACATCACGGCAGATCCATAATCCCGAGTCCCGAACTGGCGCCGCGGACCACCGGTCCAGCGGCCCGTGCCCGTGACGTCGAGGTAGAGGGATTGCTGCCCCTCGCCGGCGTAGAAGACGCGGCCGTCCGGTGCCACGAAGGTGCGGGGATAGTACGGCAGCACGAAGCCCGCCCCCGTGAGTTGGCGCCAGCTGGTGCCGTCCCACACTTCGGGGATCGTCACGTCGTCCGCGGCAGTGTCGGTACCCGCGAGTGTCAGGATGTCGCCGTTGGGCAGGGTCGTGGTGGTGGGATACCAACGCCCCGCGGCCATCGGGGGCAGGGCCTGCCAGGTAGCGGTGCCCGGATCGAACACGTTCGCATTCGGCAACCCGTGGAAGTCTTCGATGTGCCCGCCCGCCACGAACAGCCGGCCGTCGGGGAGGAAGTCGTGGCCGGCGCAGAACAGTCGCGAGGGTGACGGGACCGCCGTGAAGCTGCCGGTGGCCGGATTCCATAACTGCGGATCGCCGAACTTGCCCCAGCTCAGCACCTTGCCATCGAGCAGGAGATGGAGGTGGAGCTGCACGATCGGGGCGGGTTGCACGGCCGACCACTGGCCCACCTGCTGCACGGTGGGTGGCGGCGGCGGGGGCGGCGGGGGTGGCAGCGAGTCGCTGCAGGCGCACAGGAGCAGCAGGAAACCGCGCTGCACGGCTTTGACGGCGTTCGGAACACTCGCCGCAGGAGCCTTGCTGGTTCCTTCTGTCATGTTGTGTGGTCCACCGAACGAGAATCGGACTGACCGCTATGAGTCGCAACCCCTGTTGGAAGATATGCATCTACGCAACAGGCGGCGCTTGATACCGGCAAGTGACAGGCTCTTGCAGGCTCGAGTCCCGCGCCCTCCGTTGCCGGAGGCAAACCCGTGGGCTCGTGAGTGCGCTGAGACAGATCGCGCGGCTCCCCTCAGCTAGAACCGCCGGCTCCAGCTCACGCCCAGCGACGGCAGGATCGTGAACCAGGTCTCCAGGTCCCGATCGAGCCGGATGCCGCCGGCTGGGTTGCTGCTCTTGAAGTAATCGTAACCCAGAACGTTTCGGTGGTTGGTGATGTTGACCACGTCGAGGAAGAAGCGCAGCTCGCCACGCGCGGTCGTCTTCCGCCGTGTGATCCGCAGATCCAGGCGGTAGTAGCTCGGCAAGCGGCTCCCGTACAGTTTGTCCGGCTTTATCGTAACGTCGGGGGCTCCATTGGGTCCGGTCACTTGTACCAGGTGTTCCGTGGTGGCGGGCCAACCGCTGTGAAACGCGAACGCGCCGGTCAGCGACCAGGTCTGTCCCAACCGGTAGGTACCATCGAGGTTCAGCGCGTGGCGCTGATCCTGTGGACCCGGATGGACCCGATCAAACACGATTGGGGTGGCATCATTGAGGTTGTCGATCCGAAGCGCCTGCTCATCCGTAAACGCCAGCGCATAGCTTCCCCGCACCGACCACCGATTCCCGATAGTCCGGCTGTGATACAGCTCGATGCCCTTTGAGGTCGTCCGGTCCGGGAAGACGAGAATCCGGTCTTCATCGGTTTCCGGAAAGACGTTGAGTCCGCCCTTCCAGTTCCGATAGTCCGGCCGCAGCCGAGAACCGGTCTTGTAGTAACCCTCGACCCGCAACGTGCCGCCGTCCTGGAACGCGTGTTCGAATCCCAGCGTCCACTGCCGCGAGAGCTCCGACGGGAAGTAGCGATTCAGGCCATCCAAGGCCGCCAGGTCGGCAATGCCCTGTCGTTGGCGGTAGTAGCCCCAGCCCGCCCGCAAACTGCTCCGCTCGGACAGCCGGAGCAGGGCGTTCACGCGGGGGCTCACGTCCCGGTCGTTCGTGTAGGACGCCCGATCGTAGCGCAGCCCAATCTCCAGCGTGAGAAGGTCGAACAGTTGCAGGCGATTGCTGAGATAGACCGCGACCGTGCTACCGTATCGCCGGCTCGTTTTCTGGGTGGTAACCGGATAGTAGCCCAGCGTGTCGACGGAGGGGTCATCGGGGCTCTGCCCGACGACGCTGGTCAAGGCGTAGTCGACGCTCAGGGCGCGCACGTCGTAGCCGAACCCCAGAATCATCCTGTCGGACTGCTCCCAGGTCCAATCCTGTTTGAAACCGTAGATGGGGAAATCCCGGGTGCCGGTGACCGCATAGATGGCCTCGGGACGATTGAGGTATCGCTCGGTACCGACCCGCGATGCGGTTACCAGGCCAGCGGACGCCATCGTCCTGAGGGTCAGGCGCGGTCCGAGCAGCGATTGTAGCGTGAGCCACGCGTACGAATTCCCGTATCCATTGGACGCGCTCTCCCTGGTGCGAATCGAGTCCTGAAAACCGGTGGTGGCGTCCGCGTCGAACGTGTAGCGGTCTCCGGCGTGCAGCAGGTTGAACGACAGCGCGTGGCGGGGGTGCAGGTTGTAGCGAGCCGCGGCGAAGACGTCGTAGTACCGCGGTGAGGGGAGATCGTTTTGGTTCAGGAGACCCAGGACCAGATCGACGTATCCCCTCCGGGCGGAGACGAGCCAGGAGCCTCGCTGGTTCGCGAACGTGCCTTCGGCCAGGGCGCGCGCGTTCGTGAAGCTCAATCCGAGGCTGTAGCGGGTGCCGGCGGCATTCGGCGCGCGCGACGTGAGGCTGAAGACGCCGCTGCGCCGATCGCCGTAGCGTGCGGAAAAGCCGCCCGTCAGGAGCTCCACGCCTTCGATGGTCTCAACGTCGATGATACTGATGGCGCCCTCGGCGAAATCCTTCATGTGGTACGGCTCGTAGAGCTCGAGCCCATCCAGCAGGATGAGCGTTTCATCGTGGCGCCCGCCGCGAATGGAGAAGTGAGCGGAATAGTCACCGGAGGAGAGGCCGGGCAGGCGGTTCACCGCGCGGAAGATGTCCTCGCCGAATTGCGGGGCGGATTCGATTTCCGCGCGCGACATGGTTTGTCGAGTCGTCGGGCCCGCGCCCATGAAGGAGAAGGACCCGGGTGTGACGGCGATCTCCCTGAGCTGGAAGGCGAAGGGGGTCATGGTCAGGGCAAGCGTCACGGTGGTATCGCCGTCGATGTGAACGCCTTCAACGGCGAGCGGTTCGTAGCCGAGGCGGCGGGCTTCGAGGGCATAGGTCCCCGCAGGGACCGAGCGGATGGCGAAGCGGCCGTTGAGATCGGTGGACGCCCGCAACGCGGTCCCCCGTAGCGTCACCTCCGCCAGGCTCACCGGTCTCTGTGAGAGGGCGTCGAGAATCTGGCCGGCGATGTTGGTGACCGGCCCAGCGGTCACCTGCGCTTCGGCCGCCCGGCTTCCGAGGACGACGACGCACGCGATGTAGAACCTGATGGATCGTGCAGGCATGAAACTCTCCCCTGACTACTGAATGGTCATGACGAACTGGCCGGACGAGTCCACAACGCTTGCGGTGACGATGTGAAGCCCCGTCTTTTCGAGCATCACTCGGCCGGCGATCGCGATCCGCACATGGGGAGCAGACCGGGGGATGATGACATCGTAGCTCGCCGCGCTCCCTCGGTTCTGCACGACCACCCCACCGAGGTAGACGCGATACGTCACCGGTGCGCTGGACCGGATGACCAGCTCCATGGTGTCGGCCAGCGCCACGCGCAGCACACCGCTCGCCTGCGTCGTGTCGAACAGGATCTCCGCCACCGCTCCCGGAACGACGGCCACGCCGGCTTGTGAACCCCTTGGCACCTCGGGGGAGGACGGGGCCAGAGGCGGGACCGGAGGCGTGGGATGCACGACTCTCCAGATCCGAGCCACCAGCGCACGAACGTAGGGACGGCCCACGGTCGCGCCGGCCGTGGCGGCGACCACAACCGTGACCGCAGCGGCGATCAGGCCCGCACGCCTGGTTCGCGCCCATCTCACTCGATGCCTGACGTCGTCCAGCCGCAGGGACGACGCCGGTGACACCAGCAAGTTCAAAAGTCGTTCGGTGGCCTGGGATGCCTGCTCGATCGTCGTGAGCCGCGCGCGACACGGCGAGCACGCGGCCAGGTGCTGTTGCACCGCCGTGCGATCGTCCACCGGCAGCTCGCCGTCGAGCAGCGCGCGCAGCTCCCCGTCAGGTGGATGCGCCGAAGAGCTCATCGTAGGCCTTGCGAAAGGCATCGGTGGCCCGTGCCAGCATGGTGCCGATGCCGCTGGGCGTGAGGTGGAGGACGTCCGCGAGCTCCCGGTAGCCGTAGCCCTCGTGGCGCAGCAAGAGCAGTTGCCGGTCTCGCAGCGGCAGCAGCGCTAACGCACGCCGCACCGCGTCGACGCGCTCGGCGGCGAGCGTGGCGGCGTCCGCTGCAGCCGGCGCGTCGCCGATGGGGATCTCGGGGGTCCACTCAAGCAGCAGGCGCCCCCGGCGCGCCCCGCGCCGGTGGTCGTCGCGCAGCAGATTGTGCGCAACCGTCACCAGCCACGCCGCCGGATCATCGGGCATCGCCCCGCGTTGATACAGTTTCACGAAGCACTCCTGCACGATGTCCTCCGCGAGCGGCGGGTCACCGCTCAAACCACTGAGATAGCGGTACAGCGGCGCGGACCGGTTCTCGAACAGCGTGACAAAGGCGTCCTCGAAGGGCTCGCGGTTCATGGTCAGGGAACATTACCCCTCATGGCCCTTGTGGAAGCCGTCACGTATGCGATTTCAAGGTCGATTCCCCATCCTCAGGGACTTCCTTGACGATGCCCACGCCTGGCGCGTAGAACTTGAACTCGATGGCTCCGTCGGAAAGGATTTCCCTCACCTTGACGCAGTTCTGGAACGTGCCGGCGGGAACGGTCACGGTCTCGCCGACGGACACCACCTCATCGTCTTCTCGGGTGATGCCGGGTACGTCCTCGCTTCGGAACCGGTCGCCGATCTTGGGCGAGGCCGGCAGGAACAGACCGAGAGTGTTCGTGTGGACCCCGAACAGCCAAGCTCCCCCGTGGCCGACCACCTGGCCGTTCTGGTAGTCATCCACATCCTCGCCGAAGTAGTAGACGTCGCCGTGGTCGGATTGGCCGAAGTAGTCGAGCGCCACTTCCTTCAGTTGTCCGTCAAGGTAGACAGTATCCGATACAATGATGGTCAGCACTTGCTGGCCGTTCACCGTGAACGCCCGGGAGCCGGGCAGTCGCGTCCGTACGACCCGGAAGGCCTTGCCCCCCTCCGAGCCCTCCAGCACGTCCTGGGTGAGACTGCTCAGCGGGAGGTACGTATTGGTGACGGCCGTGGGGTTCGAGAACACGGCGGGCGGGTTGTAGTTCGGCTCGAACGGCGCCTGGCCGCTGCACGCGGTGGCCAGCGCGCCGTAACACAAGCCTCGCAGGATTTTCATGGTCGGACTCTCCTTGAGGGAGCGCTGTCGGTTGACTCGACGGCTCTGACGCAAAAGGACCGCGCGAGGGCGGTCCTTTGTGACAACGGTTCACGGCCGAGCGGCTACGGCCGGCCGCCCAGGGCCCACCGCACGCGCAGCGAGAGCGTGCGGGGAACGAGGAAGACGGGGCGCGCTCCGTCCGGGGCGGCGACGTAGGCCAGGACATTGCGGCGGTCGAGCAGGTTGGTGACCGTCAACGAGGTATTGATGCGCGCTCCGGCGCCGCGGCCCCTGAGCTCCCAGTCCCTCGAGAGGCCGAGGTCGAGGCGAGCGTAGGTGGGGAGTCGCGTGGTATTCAGCGGGCCCAGCTCGGCCATCGGACTGCCCGTCAGGGCCCCGGCGCCATCCATCGGGGTGTAGGGGTCGAGTTGGAGTCCGTCCTGGAGGGTCGTGGTTGGCCGGCCCTTCCCGATGGTGGCCGAGACTCGAACCACGGCCAGGCGACGCAGGTGGTAGGCCACGCCGACGCTTGCGCGTTTCGCGTCGTCGCTCGGACGATAACGGATCGTGCTGGTCGTCCGAGTAGTCGCTACTACACCGACCTGGGCGCGAACATCCAGGCGACCACTGTGGTAGTCAAACGACGCATCGGCGCCCTGCACGGACCCGCGACCCACCAAAATGGCGCTATCCGCGAACGGCAACCTCGTGACCGGCGCCACCAGCACGAGCCCCGACAATCGACGCGCGTACGCCTCCACCAGGACCGCCGATCGACCGCCGAGCCGGGCCTCGAGCGCCGCCGTGACCTGATCCGATGTGGCGGGCGGGAGCCCGCCGGCCCCCGACGCGACCGGCAGGTCCATGCCGAGGACGGCGTCGAGCACCGATTCCTCGTTGCGCGCCGACTGCACGTACTGGTGCGTCCGCGCAAGGCCCAGTGTCGCGGAAACGCGCGGACCGAGCGCGAGCCGAGTCCACACCCGGGGCTCGATCTGAACGCCCCAGGTCGCTGTGGCACTCAACCGCACGCCCGTGGACACCGTCCACGGGGCCGTCGGCGTCCACAGTCTACTCGCATGCGCCGCGACCAGCGTCGTCGCTCCGTCCAGAACGAACCGCGAGAGCGTCGAGTCCTGGACACGATACCGCGTAGCGGTTCGCGACAGTTTGAGCCCCACCTCGGTGCGCTCGCTCGCATAGTCAGCGCTGAAGCCGACCTCACCGAGACGCGAGGCCAGCGTCCGGCTTCCCCATGCCGCGCCACTGGTCGCCGCGCTGGACCACAGCCGTGCGTGCACGGCGCGGTCCGGCCCAAGCAGGCGTGTCCAGACAGCGCCGGCGAGTGAGCCCGCTGAATTGAATTGGTTCATCGCGCTGACGGACGAGTCGGGGTTCGCGGGGAACGCCAGGCGGTCGCGGCGGTCGACATAGTATAGGTCGACCTTGCTAGGTCCGGCCGGCAGCGAGAGGCGACCCACGGCGTCACTGAAGCCGTTCTCGCTTTCTCCTCCTTCCGGCCGAGTGAACACCGATCGGTAAGTCCAGCGGCCGCTCGCGAGAATGGTCGCGCCGCCCGGTAGCGGGCTGCCAGCAGTTTGCTCGATCATCGACCCATCCAGACCGCCGTCGAGCGTGAGGTTGTCAACCGCCCGCGGGTGGACCACGATGATGCTCGACAGCGCGTCCCCATAGCGCGCAGGCGGCACGGCCGTATGGACGTCCACAGCCGAGACCGCGCCGTTGGGCATCAGGCCCACGATGCCACCCAAAGGTCGCGGCCCATGCCAGGGAATGCCGTCGAGGAGCACGAGGTTCTGATCGCCGGCTCCACCGCGCACGTGCAGGGACGGCGTGAGTTCATCGCGCCCACTAATGAATGGTGCCGTCGCGACCGCGCCGACCACATCCGACGCATCGACCAGTGGATTGCGCGCAGCAAACGTTTGAGTCAAACGCAGTCGGCCGACTTCGCTCAAGGCAAAGGCTGGTTCGGCTGCGGCGGCGGCAAGCGGGAGGACGGTCACCGGCGGCAAGGTCACGGGAACTGAGGCGAGATCCACATCGACACGAGCCGTCCCATCGGCCGCCAGCATGACGCTGACCGCCAGCGGCTCGAAACCCAACCGCTCGAAGCGGACTTCGAGCCGGCCATCGGGGATGTCTCGGAGCACATAGAGTCCAGCGGAGTCCGAGACCACCGTCTCCGGGCGTCCGCGTACGCTGATCCGGACGCCGGGCACCGGTTCGCCGGTTCCCACGACTCGCACGGTCCCGTAGAGCGAATCTGCGAGAGGAGCCGGTGCGGAAACTGCGAGGAGAATGGCCGCGATCATCCACTTAAACCTAAGTCCGGACCCCCCGCGCGGGCCACGCTTTCGAGCTTCAGGGTGCTCGGGCGGGACTTGCCTGGAGCGCACACGGAAGTGTGCGCCCCAGGGGTCCCGTCCGGCTAACCGGCGTCAGCGAGCCGGCATGGACCAGGGCGGCGTGATGCCGTTCATGCGCGCGTAGGCGATGAGCTGGCCGAGGTGCTCGTGTACGTGCGCCACCTCGGTCATATAGACGTTGCGATAGGTGGTCTTCTGACCGAACATCTCGGTGGGCTTGTCGAGGTCTGCATCAGAGGCAGCGGCGATGGCGGTGCGCACGTGCGCGAACGAGCGCTTCAGCTCGTCGACCACCTTGGCGCGGTCGGTGATCGCGTCCATGTTCTCGGATGTGCCGGCCGGAGCCGCGACGCCGGCGAACGACATCAAGTAGTAGTTCCCGCCCGCGACGTGCATGATGGCTTCGCTGACCGACCGGACACCCGCTCCGGGGCGCCAGGAGTACTTCTCCTGCGGGATAGCCTCGGCGAGCTGCTGAATTTTGCCCGCGGCATCGTCGATCTGGGCGATCATGTCGCCACGGACGCCCGACGGGGCGGCCTGCGCTGCGGCGATCCGAGGCATGGCGCTGACCAGGACGAGGGCCAGCGAACTGAGCGTGAGACTCTTCATTGGAACGACTCCGGGAATAGAGGGGGACAGGTTGAGGGTAGAAAGTAAGCTGTTCGTCAAGCACCGATTCGCCGCCAAGTGATACCCAACCGGCCCGCCGGGTTCCCCCTCGCGATGCGCTGGGTGTCGTCTCCCAGGCATCGCGCCGGCCGGCGATCCGCACCAGATTTCCCGATGCCCAAACGACTCCTGCCATTCCTCATCACGGCGCTCTGCGCCAGCCTCTCCGCCCAGTCCCCGGGCTGGCGACTGGTGGAAACCACCGACGACCTGACGGGCGCCACCGACCGGCGTCTGATCGTCCGGGCCGACGATTGGCCCAGCGTCCGGGACACCGCCGCGGTAGAGGAGTACCGCCGGGCCACGATCATCCTCGCCTGCGGCGACCGCATGCCCGGATCAGAAGGCCGTAGCCTGCTCTTTTTCGCGGGACAGCCGCTGGAACCGTTCGGCCGGGAGCTGGGCTACGTGGAATTCCGCTTTGACGGCCGACCGACACCCATCAAGGCGTTTCTCACCATTCTCGACTATGGGGACGCGGTCGTCACGGCGACCGGACGTCGCGCCACGCGGCAGGTCGCCTATCTGGGCGCGGACAAGAGCCCGTATTTCTCGCCGCAGCTGTTTTCGCAGCTCGTGGCGGCCGGCAAACTCACGGTGAAGTACCGCGCGTTCGGCGCCGAGCAAACGGTGTCGTTTCGCCTCAGCGGACTGCGTGAGGCGCTGCCACAGCTGCCGGGATGTCGCTGGCCCACCTAGCACGCGCGCTGTCGAGGCCCCACGGTCCCTGACACATCGATTCGGCCCGCGACCCCGGCCGACGCCGCGGCGTTGGCGCGCCTCCGTTACGCGTTCCGCGCCGCGATCGACCCGCCCACGGAGCCCGAGCCGGCGTTCGTGGCGCGTTGCACCGGCTGGATGGCCGGGCGCCTCGCCGATGGCGGCGCCTGGCGCTGCTGGGTCGCCGAGGATCACGGAACGATCGTGGGGACGGTCTGGCTCGGCCTGTTCGAGAAGATCCCGAACCCGGTAGCCGAGCCCGAGATGCACGGCTATGTGAGCAACCTGTACGTGCTGCCGCAACGGCGGGGCCACGGCACGGGCGGCGCCCTGCTCGCGGCCGCCATGCACGCGTGCGATGCCCGGCACCTCGACGCAGTCATCCTGTGGCCCACCCCGGAGAGCCGCCGCCTCTACGAGCGACACGGCTTCACGGTCAAGGATGACCTGATGGAGCGGCGTCGCGCGAAGGACTTGAAAACCGCTTGAGCCCCTCCCCCCATCGTGCACCCGGGACGCGCAAACAGGAGGGCACGATGGGTTCGTCCGACGCAAAACGGGAGCTGACCTTTCTCCTCGCAGAACCGGAGCGGCGACTGCTCCGCAACATCGCCGGGCGACTGCCGGCGTGGGTCACCTCTGATCAACTCACGGCCGTGGGAGTGCTGGCCGCCACCGGTGCCGGCGTGGCGTACGCGCTCTCCGGGCTCCATGCCGGGTGGCTCTGGGTCGCGAGCGCGATGTTGGTGCTCAACTGGTTCGGCGACAGCCTGGACGGGACGCTCGCCCGGGTGCGGTTCGCCGAGCGGCCGCGCTATGGGTACTACCTCGACCACATCGTGGACGCCTATGCGACAGCGGCGATCGGCATCGGGCTGGGGTTGTCACCCTTCGTGAGCCTCGGCGTGGCGCTGGGGCTCGTCGTCGTGTACCTGGCGCTGTCCATCAACGTGTACCTCGAGTCCGCGGTGTTTGGCGCGTTCCGCCTGGGCTATGGCCGCCTTGGTCCGACCGAGGTGCGGCTGATTCTCATCGCGGTGAACGCCAGCCTCGCGCTGCACCGCTTCATCCCGGGCATGTCCGGTGTCCCAATCCGCCTCGTGGCCGATGGCCTGCTCGCCGCGCTGGCGCTCGGCATGGTCGCGATGCTCGCGGGGCGGTTTGCCAGCAATCTCAAGAATCTGGCGCGGATGGAGCCGGCGAAGGGCCGAAGTATGTGAGCCCCTTGTTCACCCCGCCGCCAGCTGCCGCACCAGCCGGATGCGCTCGAACTCCGCCAGGCAGAAACGAAGATTCGGCTCCCCGATGTCGCGGTTTCCCGGGAGGGCGTCGAGGATCGACGGGACATCGAGGTTCCGCTTCGTCCCCTCCTCGGTCACCAGCGCGAACAGCACCTCGAGCGGGATCCCCTGCGGCTGCGCCACGCCGCGCTTCGCGAGGCCCGCCTCGATGGCGACCAGCTCCTCGTCGAGGAAGGCGGAGAGCACGTTCCCCAGCTTGCCGACCCGCTCGACGAGCGCGGGGTCGAAGGTCACGGTCGCGGGGGTCTCGGTCTTCTGCCGCTCCAGGTCGGCGCGCCACAACCGGTCGAGGTAAACCTGAAGATTGGTGAGATCGATGCCGGTGCGCCGGTCGCGGATGTTCTCGAGAATGCTGGACACCGTCGCCGGTGGATCGGTGACCTGGATGCCGGCCGCACGCGCCGTGCCGACGATGATGCGGGCGAGGTTCGCATCGTTCATCTTCTCGATCCGGAGCCGGTTGTCGAACAGCGCCGGCAGGATCTTCTCGAGCTGCGAGAGATAGGCGATGTACTCCTCCCGGATGACGAGGAGCACCTTGCAGGTGACGCCGGCCCCGAGGAGCTGGTGGACCGTCTCGTAGAAACGCTGCTGCTCCAGCGCGCTCCCCAAGATGAACAGCTCCTCGAACTGGTCGAAGACGAGATAGATGGGACGGTAGTGGTCGAGGTAGAGCGCCCGGATCCGCTCGGTGATGGGCGCCTCCGCAGTCAAGCCGTCGCGCTTCATCGCCCCGCTGATCTCGCGCTCGAGCGATTGGTTGAGGTCGGTGCCGCGCCTGACGTACAGCGGGAGCCAGTCGGAGTCGACGAACTGGTTTCCCAGCCCGCAGTTGATGATGCTCGTCTTGCCGGTTCCCGAGGCGCCGTACACGAGCACCAGGCTGGACGCGTGCACCGCGTTGTACAGCTGGGCGGTTTCGCGCTCGCGCCCGAAGAAGCGGTCCGCGTCCTCCTTCTGGTATGCGTCGAGGAACTTGAAGGGGCTGCGGCTCATGGCGCCGCTCCCAGGTCGGCGCTGCAGGAGTCGAACTGGTCGCGGAGCACCTGGAAGACCTTCACCCCGCCCTCGCTGGGCGCCTGTGGCGCTAGTCCGAAGCTGGCGTCGAGCCCGAAGGTGTCGGGGGCGCCGGCACTCGGGCTGAGATTGCGCCCCTCGGTGAAGTCTTCGCGGGTCATGTCGGTGTGGACCCGGTCGCGCTCGTTCTCGAGGGCGTAGCGGATGCTGTGATCGACCGCGAGGTAGACGAGCCGGCCCTGCTCCACATACGACAGCATGAAGATGTGCGCGAGGCGGGCCGTTTCGGTGCCTTCGCCCTTCTTCACGCTCACGAACGTGTTCTTGTCGATGATGAACGGCGTGAGGTTGAGGCAGTCGTCCAGCTTGTTCTCATCCCTGGCCAGCAGGATCGACTGGCTGTTGCTGAGGTGCGCCTTGCGGCGGTGCGCGAGATCCTGGTAGAGGTTGAGAGCGCTGCTGTCGACCGCATTGAGCGGCCCCAGGTCCAGCTCGTACGCCACTGCCTCGAAGCGTTTCGCATCGACCGCGATGTTTCGCACCGTCAGCATGCGGTAGTTGGCGAGAAAGGCGGCCGCTTTCAGCACGACCGACAGCGCCTGCTCTGCCTCCAGGCAGCGCTTCTCGAGGTCGCTGGCCGGCAGGCTTTTCAGCAGCTCGGCGCGGAGCTGCTCCAGATAGGCGTGGGCCTTCTGGAGCGGCCCCGCGGGGTCATCCCACGCCTCCGCCACCCGCTCGTACTCGGCGACGTACGGGGCCACGCCCTGGTCGTGAAACAGCCGATACAGTTCGGCTGTCTTCGCCAGGAAGTCGAACGAGTCGAAGGCGGGCGCGTCCAGCGTCAGGCCCGCGTCGAACGGCTGCGGCAGTTTGATCTTCTTCAGCCGGCTCTGTTCCCACAGATTGGAGAGCAGGATGTAGTAGAGCAGTTGCGATGTCCGCACGTACGCGCTGGCCAGGTGCTCGAGCCGCTCGACGCCGGGGCTGTCCTGTTGGCGCAGGAGCCTGATCTGGGAGCCGAGCGGCCACGGGAGGTTCCGGACGATGAGCTCCGGGTACTCGCGCGAATCGCGCTTCACCGATTCGCCGCCCTTCTGCTCCATCATCTGGGCGTAGATGTCCGGGTTGTAGTGAGCCATCTCATCCAGTACCAGCATCACGTAGCGGTTGGCGGTGAAACTGCTCCCGATGTACTGGATCATGTCTTGCGGGAGCCCCACTTCCTGGTAGTAGGGGAGCTTCCAGTTCATGACCTCGGCTTCGTGCGCTTCCTTGACGTAGAGCCCCCACGGGATGGCAACGCCGGGATCCGGCGACTCGCTGGCGCTCACGTCGCGCAGCTTGACCACCCCGATGTCGCGGACGTCCTTGTACTTGGTCTGGAGGAAGGCCTGGGCGAGGCCGAAGGCCTGGGCGATCGTGCGCCGATTGGCGAGCGCCTGATAGAACTGGGCGGCAAACTCGGTCGCCTTGTCGTCGCGGATCGGCACCGACGTCGCAATGACGGCCTTGACCCCCACGGCCAGGAGCTGGTCCACCTGCGGCCGCGTGGCGCATCCATTGAGGAAGACGAGCTTCAAGTTCGTCTGCTCGCCCAGCAGCCCGGCGATCCCCCGTGCGTTCGCCGCCCCGCCTTCCATGCGGAGCGTCATGCCGTCGGCGTGGCCTCCGTAGTGGAAGATCGCCACCCGGTCCTTGAACTGCATCAAGGCGTCGAACAGCTCGTCGACGTCGGCGCTCTCCTCGCGGTGCACCTTGACGAAGTCCTGACGGTCGAGATCGCGCAGGGCGTTGAAGACGTCCTTGCTCTCTTTCTTCAACAGTTCGAGGTGCGCGTTGGCATCGTTCGAGAACGCGAGGAACAGGACGGGGGCGCTCATCGACTCTTGCTGACTTGGGCACCGGGAGGCGCACCCTCGCCCGAGGGCCAGTCGTCGCAGGTGCGGCGGTAGGAGGCCTTGAGACCGAAGTACTGGTGCCATTCGCCCAGAGAGAAGTTGCGGCCCGCGATGGCGCAGGCGCGACGGAGCAAGGAATCGGGCGCGAAGTCCCACAGGATGACCGCACTGTCCGCGCTCGCCGAGGCGAGGGTCCGGCCGTCGGGGCTGAACGCGACGCTGGTGACGGCGCCGGTGTGTCCGCGCAGGGGCGCGCCGCGCCGCTGCCGGCGCGCGACGTCCCACAGGATGACCGTGCCATCTTCGCCCGCCGAGGCGAGGGTCTGACTATCGGGGCTGAACGCGACGCTGTTGACCGCAGCCGTGTGTCCGCGCAAGCGTGCGCGGAACGGTTTCCGACGCGCGATCTCCCACAGGATGACCGTGCTGTCGGAGCTCGCCGAAGCGAGGGTCTTGCCGTCGGGGCTGAACGCGACGCTGAGGACCCAGTGTTTGTGTTCGGAAAGAGGCTTGCCGAGTTTTTCCCGGCTTTTGACGTCCCACAGGATGACCGTGTAGTCCTCGCTCGCCGAAGCGAGTATATCGCCGCTGGGGCTGAACGCGACGCTCAAGACCTTGCCGGGGTGTCTGCGCAGGGGCTCGCTGTCGCGCTGCTCACTTCCGACCGCCCACAGGATGACGGTGCTGTCGAAACTCGCCGAGGCGAGGGTCTGCCTGTCGCGGCTGAACGCGACGCTGAAGACGGCATCGGTGTGTCTGCGCAGCGTGTCGCGCGCCTGCCGGCGCGCGACGTCCCACAGGATGATCGTGTTGTCCCCGCTCGCCGAGGCGAGGGTCTGACTGTCAGGGCTGAACGCGACGCTGGTGACGGCACCGGTGTGTGCGCGCAGCGTGTCGCGCGCCTGCCGGCTTTTGACGTCCCACAGGATCACCGTGCCGTCCTCGCTCGCCGAGGCGAGGGTCCGGCCGTCGGGGCTGAACGCCACACTCAAGACGGCTCCGGTGCGTCCGGGCAGGGGCGCGCTGAGCGGCGGCCGGCCCACGATGTCCCACAGGATGACCGCGCCGTCGTCGCTCGCCGAGGCGAGGGCCTGGCCGTCGGGGCTGAACGCGACGCTGGTGACGGCACCGGTGTGTGCGTGCAGCGTGTCGCGCGCCTGCCGGCTTTTGACGTCCCACAGGATGACCGTGTTGTCCCCGCTCGCCGAGGCGAGGGTCCGGCCGTCGGGGCTGAACGCGACGCCGAAGACGGCGTCGGTGTGTCCGCTCAGCGTGGCGTGCGCCTGCCGGCCTTTGACGTCCCACAGGATGACCGGGCCGTCCTCGGTCGCCGCGGCGAGGGTCCGGCCATCGGGGCTGAACGCCACGCTCAAGACCGGGCCCTGGTGTTTGCGCAGACGTTCGAAGCGCGGCGGCTCGATACCCTCCAGATCCAGGGCCTCGCCCGGATAGATCCAGTGCGGGTCCTCGACCACGGCGGTGTTGCGCCGGAAGATCTCGGGCCACAGGAGCGGGTCGCCGAGGTATTGCTGAGCGATGGACCAGAGGGATTGGCCGCGGACGACCGCATCAGCGGGACGGCGCGTGACGTCCCACTGGATGACCGTGCGGTCCGCGCTGGCCGAGGCGAGGGTCCGGCCGTCGGGGCTGAACGCGACGCTGGTGACGATGTTTGTGTGTCTGCGCAGCGTGTGGCGCGGCTGGCGGCGGGCGACGTCCCACAGGATGACCGTACTGTCGTCGCTCGCCGAGGCGAGGGTCCGGCCGTCGGGACTGAACGCGACGCTGTTGACCGCGCCGGTGTGTCGGCGCAACGTGTCGCGCGGCTGGCGACGCGCGACGTCCCACAGGATGACCGTGCCGTCCTCGCTCGCCGAGGCGACGGTCCGGCCGTCGGGGCTGAACGCGACGCTCCTGACGATGCCGGTGTGTCCCCGCAGCGTGTCCCGCGGCTGCCGGCGCGCGACGTCCCAGTCCCACAGGATGACCGTGCCGTTTTCGCTCGCCGAGGCGAGGGTTTGGCCGTCGGGGCTGAACGCGACGCTGTTGACCGCGCCGCTGTCGCCGTGCAGGTAACCGCGCACCTGCGTGGTGGTCAGATACCAGGTCAGAAGAGAGGAGCGTGCCTCTACCGTTGGACCGGCATTCGTAGCCTCCACCGTCAGCAGTGCCGCGAGATCCAGGATGCCGTCGTCCAGCGCGCTCGTCGTCTGAGCGACCAGTTGGCGCGCGGTCGCGAGGCGCGCCTCGCGCTTGGCCCTGACGGCGAACCACGCCGTCACGAGGGTGGACGCCGCGAGAACCGCGATGATGCCGACGACCGTGACGCGACGCCGGTTCCGCTTCCGGCGGAGCTCGCGCTCGCTCTGCGCGATGAACGCCCGCTCCTCCCCGTCCGCACGGATGGCCTCAAGATACGGGTGGATGTAGTCGAGATCGTCCTGCGTCAGCAGCAAGCCGCGCTCGCGGTACATTGCGAACCGGTCGCGGATGTACTTCTCGATCTTGCGCCGAGTCTGCGCGTCTGCCGAGGCCTTGTCGAAGACCTGGCGCGCGATGGTGTCGTGGCTCAGTTCGAAACGGGTGCTGCTCGCGCCCAGGTCCATTAGGGCACTCGGCGACGGCCGTTCGGTCGGCTCACGGGTGATGGCTTGCGCTCATCACTTCGCCTTGCGCACATAACCACGAATTGTTCGTGGGGCCTCGTCGATGGCGACTTTGGGTTTAGTCCTCCGGTCTTGACTCTGAACATTGCGGCTGCGGCCTGACAACGTGGCCTGGACAATTGTCCAGGAGGACGATCCCGTCCGAGAAGCTAATTCATCGGCCCGAGCGAGGGCTTCGTCAACCACATCTTCCAGTGTCGTACCAGCTTCAGCCATTTCCTCATTGAGGTCTGCCAGGTCGATTTCCTGCTCGTACCCCTCGTCGCCATCGTCTCCGAGGGCGTCCAGGATGGCGGTTCTCAAGACGTCGAGGTCGTAGTCCCCGTCGGCATCCACCTGGTCGTAGATGTCATCGAGTTCGTCGGTGAGATCTCTTTGCAGCTGTTCATCAGTGTAGGTGTCAAGGTCGTGTGTTGCCTGGATACGAGACTGCGCCAGCGCCAGCCCTACGCTGGCCGCGAGAACAACTAGGCCTAGCTTGAATAGTCGGTTTGCCATCATTCAGTCCTTGTCTGAGATGTCGTCTGGACGTGCGCCGTACCGGGTATCCCAAACAGCGAACAATGCACGGCGGCGGCCCGGCTCGCCAGGTTCAGCCTTCTTTCGGCGTGATCCGCGCCACCACGAGCGTGTAGAAAATGAGGAGGATCGATCCATAAAATTTCTGCTTGGGGAAGTCGAACGGCGCACCCAGGGCAAACACCCATACGGCGAAGGAAACGGTGGAGATCAGGGTTTGCCCGGTGGCGGGTGGACGCCCCGGTGCAGCAGTCTGCTTCAGCGTCCACCACGCCGTCAGCCCCAAGCCGACGGCGAACGCGACCCACAGGATCGTATGTTGCGTTTGTGGCGTCATGTCCGTCTGGCTCCCGACGAGGCCGGTGACGGCCACCCAGGCGCCCACGACGTCGGCCGGGATGTACTTGAGAAGCTTGTCGGAATACGTGTCAGCCCCCACGCCAGCGGGCCCGGCATCTCGCCCGCCCGGGGTGGCAGGCGGTGCGGCAAGGACTCTTCGGCTCATCTGACCCTCCTGACCGGAAGAAGGTTGGCCATCATTTCGACCCAAGCATGCTGCTTGCTGAGCGTTCCGCAACCCCTGCGACGATGGCATTATCTACGAACGGTTGACTGCATCGATATTGCAGAGCATCCTGTCAGCTTCGGACGTCCCACGTTCATTGATGGTCGCCGCATCGTCACGAACCACGCTACACCGAGGCACCATGTCCAAAGTCTACGCGCTCTTCGTCGGCATCAACAAGTACCAGGCCGTCACACCCCTCCTCGGTTGCGTCGAGGACATCAACGCAATGGAAGCGCTCTTCAAAGAGCGCATACCCGATTCGCTTGCCCTCCTGACGCTGCGTGACGAGAAGGCCACGCGCGCGGCGATTATCGATGGGTTCCACACACACCTGCGCCGCGCCGGCAAGACGGACTTCGCGCTCTTCTACTACTGCGGGCACGGGTCCGTGGAACCTGTCCCGTCGGAGTGGATGAAGCTGGAGCCCAGTGGGATGAACCAGACCCTGGTGCCGGTGGATGCCCGCACTAGCGGCGTGTACGATCTCGCCGACAAGGAACTCAGCGCCCTGATCACCGAGGTGGCGGCCGGCGGCGCGGAGGTCGTGGTGATCACCGATTCGTGTCATTCCTCGGGCAACACGCGTGGCGCCGAAGACGAGACCAATCCAAAGGCCGGTGTGGGGCGCATGACGGCGGCGGCGAAGACGGGCGCGCGCACGCTCGACGATTACCTGCCCTTCGCGCGGGAGCTGTACCACCCGGACAAAATCGCAGCCGACGGGCCGCCCCAACCGAAGCACATCGCCATCGCCGCGTGTCAGGACACCGAGATCGCGAAGGAGTTTCCGTTGGCACCGCCCCCCCGGCGCGGGGCCTTCTCGCTCGCGTTCGAAGAGACGGTGAAAGCGCTCGGTCCGCTGGCGACGTACGTCGATATCGTCAACGCGGTGAAGATGAAGGTGCGCGACCGGGCGGCGGAACAGGTGCCGAGCCTGTACTTCACCGGCGGCGCCAACGGACACAACGTGTTTCTTGGCGGCCAGGCGGGACGCATCGACCTCACGATCGACGCCGACAAAGCCGGCCGCTGGTGGCTGTCCGCGGGCGCGATCGATGGCATTCCGTCTCCAGCGGAGGGAAACCTCACCGAGGTCGCCATATACGAGCGGGGCGCCTTCGACGGTGCCACGACCCCTCCCACGCCCGTGGCCACCGCGGTGGTCGCGGAACTGCTCGGGGATCGGGCGCGGCTGAAGGTGAGCCCCGCTGACGCGCTCAAGGCTGAAAAGCAATACATCGGGGCCATCACGCGACTCGGCGGCGCCCCCGCACTTCAGATCGTCATCGAGCCGGCCGCGGGCGCCGAGGAGGAGGCCCAGCGCGTGCGAGACGGTATCAAAGGAAGCAGCCCGCTCTTCGATGTGGTGGATCGTGCCGGCGCGGTGCCTGTGGTCACCCTCGCGGTGAGCGGCGATTCCGTGCAGGTCAACGGAACGGACGGCACTCCACTCACGGGGCTCCGCTACGCGCTCGACAAGGCCGGTCTCGAGAAACTGAGCGCCGCCTGCATCCATCTCGCGAGCTGGCACCGGGTGCGCGACCTCGAGCCAAAGGGCTCGGGGCTCAATGGGCAGGTGCGCATCGAGCTCGTGCCGGTGGCTGCTAGCGAGAAGACCGCTCCGGACGATGCGAAGCCGCACGCGGCGCCGGGCGGCAGCGTCACCTTGTCATACGCGGACGGCAAGCCGCCGCGCGTCCAGTGCCGCCTGCGCAACGACTCGAAGGAACGACTGTACGTAGTACTGCTCGATCTGACCGACTCGTTCGCCAGCTCGAAGCAGTTCGCGGACTGGATTCCGGCGGGCGGCACCGCCTACATGCTCGGCGGAAAGACGTTCAGCATGACCATCGCCGCCTGGCGCGACGCGTCGGTGCGATCCGCGACCGACTATTTCAAAGTGGTCGCCGCCATCGAGGACTTCGATCCGGAGCGGTGGACACTGGCGGCCTTGTTGGGGCCGCCGAAGGGGAGCGCGACGCGCGACGTGGACAAAGACGCAGAGGCCCCGGGGCGCACCGCCGAGGGCGTCGATGCGTTCTGGGGGACCAGCGTGCTGAAGGTGCAGACGACGCGATAGGGTCGCTGTCCTAGCTGCGCCTTGCTCAGCTCAGTCGCTTGATCGTCGCCGGGAAGTCGACCAGCGCCCCCGCTTCGGTGTGATGCACATCGCGCTCGTACAACAGCGTGTAGTAAAGCGTGTCCCCGCCAGGACCGGCATCCGTGGCGAAGACCGTGAGCATGTCCACCAGGACGTTGTAGGCTCCACGAGTCTTCTTTGAACCCAGATCCCCATAGGCCACGGCCGCCCGCCCGCTCAGATCCCGCAGCGCGTTCGTGAAATCGATGTACTTCAGCCCTGCCACCACCTGACATCCCGCAGACCAATTGCTGGTCCCCGAGCCGCTCCAGTGGATGTTGATCCCTGGATTCGCTTCGGCTTTCTGGAAGCTCTTGTCAGTGAGTCGGTCGGCGATCGTGCGCACCACCAATGGGCCGGCGGGATCTTTCGGCTTGAACGCCCGATACACCTGGGCGGGGTCTAAAGGATGCTTCGCCATTTCAGCCACCTTGTGCCACCCAAAGCGGTACCGGTGCTGTCCGCGCAACAGGAACGCCGCGTCGGATCGTTTCGCCTTCTCCGGCGTGGGGTCCGTCGATCCCCGAAATACCATCCGCATGCCATGCACGAGCAGCACGAACAGATCGTCGTTCCCGCGTTTCGTGGTCCCCTCCACGTTGCGTCGCACACCGACGAGGTGGATGTCGTCCTCGGCGTACCGCCAAGCCTCGACCGGGAGACTGGACGTCCCGGCGGCGTGGTCGTTCAAGAGCCGGATCTCCTCATCGAGACCCGAGCTTGAGAAGTACTGCTTGAGCTGCGTCAGCCCGGCCATCGCAGCGGTGTAGTCGGGGCTGGGCGGTCCCCAGGCGGGCCGCATTCCTGCCTCGACCCAACGGTCGAGGTGACTCCGGGTGATGTCGCCCAGGACGCCATCGACATCGCCGATGTCCGCCCGGTCTTCCACGGTGCACACGTACTCCTGAAACAGGCGGACTGCCGACTGGGTCCGATACCCATAGACTCCATCGATGGCGCCGTGGGGAAAGAATCCCAACTCCCGAAGCTGCTCCTGAGCGGCACGCACGGACGTACCGGTCACGTTCTGGAAATCGATCCACTCGCCGCTCTTCTCCCCCCGAAACTTCGGTGCCGGGAGTTGCCATTCATGGAATTTCGAGAGGTATTCCTTGGGATCCGAGACGGATCCCTGATCGCAACAACCCAAGCTCAACATGAGTCCTCCGTCGCCCGGGTCGGTGTTGCCCAGGCAGTAGACCGGCACCTGGTGATCCTAGGGAATCTTACTGACCGTCGCTTTCCGGCGCGGACCGCCCCTGGCGGTACCGCAGGCCGAAGCTTGCACTCATTTTCTTGTCGACATCCCCCAGAAACTCGGGGTTCGAGGCATAGGAGACCCCGGCGGCGAACACCAGACTTGGACTCACGCTATAGCTGTAGGTGCCGCTCGCGACCACCCGGTTTTGGCGGTCGGGATCATCGTAGTGATGGATCCACTCGAACGTCAAATCGAGCCTACCGGTTTCTTCTCCCGCCTGATTGAACGTCACGTACCGTCCGTACCCTGCGGTCGCGGAGAAATCCCAGGTTCCGGAACGGCTCAGGGTAATCGAATCGCTGCGCAGAGTTGCCGAATAGTCGCTCCGGCGCGTGACCGCCGCGGAGATGAAGAAGCGGTCGCCGCGCTCAATCGCCGAGCGAACGTCCGGGCGGGCCAAGTACTGGCTCAGACACGTCGCCGGGATCTCCTCGTCTTTCATCGGTTGACACCGGGCGCGGGCATGCGCGCGAAACCCGTTCAGGTTGGCGAATCCACCCTCGTAGCGGGCGCTGAACCTGAAGCCGTCGGGCCCGACCCGATGCTCCCGCACATCAGCCGCGAATTCCAGATTGAATTGCGGCTGGTTGTTGATGAGTGCACCCAATTGGTAGAAGCCGGATGAAACCAGTTGCGTGGCCAACAAGGCTTCCCCTGCTTGGATGAGCTTCACGCCATTTCTGACGGTGTCTTCGATCTCGGCCTGCTTGGCCTTGGTGAAGCAACCGATCGGCGTCTTCTGGGGGGCTTCCCTCCGCACAAAGGGGCATTGCGGTTGATTCACGGTCAATGGGTCGTAAGCCGCCGAATCAAGTGTCAAGGCGAACAAGGACGCGTCTGCCAGCCTCCGCACCGCGAGGTATTCCGGACTATTGGTGACAAGCTCCCGCTGTTGACGAAACACCGTGCTGCTCAGTTGTCGCGCCGCGTGAAAGCTTCGTCCTACGGCGCGGTTCTCCAGATTCCATGCAGCGACCAGGCGGACGTCGTCGAAGTCACCAAGCTGTTTCTCCAATGCGGCAACCCGGACGTCCCGGGTCGCGGCTGGGAACGCGTCTGCCAGTGGCTGGTACAGGGTCGGCTTCCGGAGCACCGCTTGGAGCCGGACCCGCTGAGGCTTCGCACCCAGGGGAAGGAGCAAGTTGGTTTCGAACGAGGTCGCTCCATCTCCGGTTGTCGCCTGGGTCAGTCCGAGGGCCCCCGCGAGTTGGGGTAAGAAATCGTTGATGGTCGAGGCAAAGCCATTGCCAAGTGACGTCAGGCCGGCGGTCTTCCGCGTGAGCGACTGGGATGATCCCTCCGAGGACGTCGTGCCAGCCCCGCCGGCTTCGAGGACAGCGAGGCGATGCCAGCAGGCCGCTACAGTTTCGTTGGCCAGACATGCAGGATCCTGCGCTGCAAGCGGGACTGTGGTGGCACCGATCAGTCCCGCGAGGAGTCCGATGGCTCTCACTTGCGCCTCTTGCTCTTGCCTTTCCTCTTGCTCTTGCCTTTCCCCTTTTTCTTGCCCGGTGCCTTCGACGATTTGGACGCCACGCCAGCCTTTGGCGCGCCCACGGTGATCGTCGGGCTGATCGCATCACGAGACGCTGATCTGGCGCCCGCGCCTCCGGCCACCTTCACGAGGATGGTGACCAAGAAGGAATCGCCGACCGGAATGCTCTGTGGCTTTGGCTCGGGACCAGCGAGCAGAGTGCCGTCGCGATCGAACAGGGTGGCCGTGACGGTGGACGAAACCGCGTTGGTCCCTTGATTCGCAACTCGAATATCGACCGTGTGATTCCCCGGTTGACCGAACTGATCGAAGGAATGCGGGCCCGGACGGAGCTTCCGGTCGTCGGCCTCCTCCAGCGTCGCATTGCTGAGCGTGTGCACTCCGTCGGCCAAGATCGGCTTGTCCTCCGGGATGACTCTTGTCTCCACGCGAGATCCGGTCGGTACATCCTGCCATAGGATCATGTCGGTCAACGGCATATGCCCTCCCCTTGAGTCGGCTGCGCCGGATGTCTGCTCAGGAAGGCTGCAGGCTGTCGATTTCAGCCACCGGGGGGCCATCTTCCCCGAACTGGTTGGGATCGAATTGGCGGTCTGCCGCGGGGATGAAGCCACGGTCCAAGGCTGCCTCGGATTCCACTATCATGGCGCCGCCTCGCCCCAGCGAAGTGGTCGAGACGTAGGCGGGAGCGGTGACGCCCTTGATCACTTCGTCCCAGGGAAACCCGGGACCGAGATCGAACTTGTCGGTGCGGAAATTGACGTGGGACACGATCCCGTTGAAGCCCGTCACATCGATCGTGGTCTCATAGCGCTTGGCTTCGGGCAGGAACGCTCTCGGGATCTTGCAGGTGGCCGTCAGGTAGCGGAGCAACACGATCACGGCGTTGATCTGCTGCGGCGGGTAGGACGCGTAATGGGAATACCCCCGGTATGGCTGTTTCAGGACGGTGTAGTGTTCCTTGTGATCCAGGGTCGTGTACACCTTGTCGAAGTAGGTGTACAGCTCGTTCCCTTTCAGCGTGAGGGGACCGAGGTTGGAGATCTCGATGCCGATCGAGGTGCGACTTTGTGTCTTGTTGCCGCCTTCAGCCTTCGGACCCAGGTGAAACGACCAGTGCGAGGGGTCGAACAACCGGTACACAGTGCCACCTCTGCCCACCACATAGGCGACGGAGACGTACCCTCGCTCCTTGCTCATCAGGACGCCCAAGTCGCCCGTCAGCACGCCGGCTGTGAAGTGCAACACAATGCGTTGTTTGGGGACTGGTTCCGGGTAGAAGTAATCCTGGAACCCGCTCGACGGCGCGATCGCCTGGCCCGTCAACTGGAGGTTCTCCCCGGGTATCGAAAAGGCAAACTCCTTCACTTTGTATTCGGCTCGCTTGTTGATCGATGCTTCAAGGTTCGGGATGAGGTCGATGTACATGCATCCTCCATGAGGAGCCTGGTTGCACCACAACTACCGCGGACAGCCCCGCCGCATCAGTATGGGAGCTGGAATCCCGGCTACGCCGTCAGCCACCCCATGATCTTCTCCCGCGCCCCCCGGTTCGCGAAGTAGCCGGAGTGCGCCACGGCATCGCTCCCCTGGAACACGAACTTCTCCTCGATGGGAAAGAACCCCGATCCGTTCTCGGCGAAGACGCCGGCGGTCGGGACCACGAGATCGTTCGCGGCGGTGAAGATCTTGTCCATCAGCCGGTCCATCGCGAATTGCTTGAGGCCGGCCTCACCGGGCGTGAAGTCCGACGCCAGCGCGAAGTACCGGGTCTCGCCGGCGCGCGCGCCGGCGTTGAGCCACTTGGAGAATTCGCCTCCGGGCCGCATCGACTGCAAGCCCGGCAGGCCCTTGAGGATGCCGACAGCGAGCTGCTTCGCCACGGTGATGATCCCCTCGAGAATGTCGGTGACTCCGTTGTCCGGCAGAAAGTTGAGCAGGTTGGTGTAGGTGTCGATGAAGTCGCCCATGTGCTGGCCATCCGCCAGGATTGTTCCGGCATTCGGCGCTCCGACGAAGACCACCTTCCCCACCCGCAGTGTACGCGAGCCCAGGGCGAGCTCGCCTTGCTTCTCGCTCAGCATCCGGCTCACGAGACCGCCGCGCGAGTGGCAGATGATGTCCAGATCGAGCGCCGTACCGTCCGGCATCTGCTCGACCAACCAGTTGACGTTCTGCTTGGGATCGTGGGAGAGGGTGAGGTGGTCGAGCGCGAATACCCGCCCACCGTACCTGCCGTGCAGCGCCGTCACGAACTCCTTCGGCATGGTGCCGAACGCGGTGTGCGCCTGGCTGAAGGTCCCGTGGACCATGAGGAGCGCCCGGCCGGCACTCAGACGCCGCCAGCCTTCCGCGTCGATGGAGCCTGCCTCGGGCGTCGCATAGTCCTCCGGGCCGAAGGAGCGGACCCGGTACGGCCGGTGCTTCTGCTCCCAGTGCAAGGCGAACGTTTCGCCGATGGCGCCGATCCCCGGCTCGATCAGCGGGAAGACCAACTCCTTGAGAAACTTCTTCCCCACCGCGCCGACCAGCCCTCGGCCGGCTGCGCCGGCGGGTTGTTGCGCGTGCACCGTACGGGGGAGCACGTAGGTGCGGGTCAAGACCGGTGGCCCGGCGCCCCGGCCTCCCGGTTTCGCCGCGTCCGGCGTCGGCCTGAAGTGCCACGAGACGATCCCCTGCTCATCGGTGCTCATGACCATCTGGCCGTTGCCGGGGCCGGGATCGCGCACTTCGAACTCCAGCGCCGGCTCGCCCCGCGCCTCGCGGGTGGCCGCCCCGACTTCCCGGGCGTCGCTGATCTCGACCGTCTGCCGCACCTCGACGCCGGCGGCGTCCAGCGCCCGGGTCAGATCGCTCCGGGTGAGTTCCGCGGCCTCCGCGCGGCCGCTCTTTCCGGCATGCGACGTTACCTGGCCAGCCAGGCCCGGCGTCCGGAGCGTGGCCTCGCCGACCCGGAGCGGCTGACCGTCGGTATTGAGCGCGGCTGCGCTCCGGCGGCGGAGCAGAAAGGGCCGAATCACCGTGGTCCAGTCCTCTTCGCCCACCGGCACGCTGACCGTGATGTCGCGCGTGACGGCCCCCCCTCCCCCGGCCGCGGTCTGCAACAGCAGCATCAGCGGCGAGCCGGGTCGCGCCCCTTCGGCGGAGCGCACCCCCTGCTGCGTGAGAAACGCGAAGTCCGCCTCGCCCGGGGTCACGAACAGTTTCAGCGTCTCCGTTCCCTCGATGGCCGCGCCCGGCACCGGATTGTTGGCGTATGGGAACTGCTTCGGCAACTTGAGCGTGAACTTGGGGTCGCCCGGCCGGGTGCCGATCTCGAACGTGACGCCTGGGGCGAGCTTCTCCTTTGCCCCCCGGGCCGGGTAGACGAGCGACACCGCTCCGGTGAGCCCGAAGTCCAGCAGGTTCACGAACACCGGCGCGTCGTGGTGGCTCGTGATCCGGAACCCGATCCTCTCTCCCTCCTCGAACACCACCTGCCCACCCGCCGACTCGGGTTCGGCTGCGATCCAATTCCCATCGGTGCCCAAGCGCAGCAAGTCGAGGGAGAATCTGCCGCGCAGCGCGCTTGCCGCGTCGGGATTGTCGAGCGCCAGCGCCTGCCGGTAGCGCGCCAGCTTCTCGAGGTTCTCCTTCACCTTCATGTAGTCGTCGACACTCTTCGGCGGCATCATCAGCTCGCCGTTCTCCGTGACGACCGCCCAGGTCGGCGCGCGCACCGTCGCGAGCTGCGGGACGGGATCGGCCGGGGTCGCTTGCGTGCGCGGAGCCAGGAGATAGACCCGGGCCGCGGCCGGATCGCGATCGCCCACGACTTTGAGCAGCGCCGATGCCTCGAGTGCCTGTCGTAACTGCTCGAGACTCGACTCCGAGCCCGTGGCCGCCACGAGCTGGACGGCGAGGCGGAGGTCGCCGTAGGCGTGGACCGTTTCCACCGCCCGCGCGTCGTTCGCGATGGTCCCCAGCGTTTTCTCCGCGATGATCCGGGCGTCGGCACTGACCGCGTGCACGGCGGCGATCTCGACTGTGCCCAGCGGCTCTGTCGCGTCGCTGTGCTTGGCGCCCTGCGGGTAAATCACCCAGGTCGACCCGACGGTCATCCCCTGCGCCGCGCCGGCGGCGAGCGTGACGCGGTCGCCCGAGCGCGCGGTGACCCGCACGACCTGCATCGGCTCCAGGTCCTTGACCCCGAAAATTTCGCGGTCTGCTCGCCCTTCCATTTGTGGGTGCTGATTGCCATTGGCGGCGTTGACATTCGCGGCAGCCCGCTCGAACACGTCGCGGTAGCTGGTCCCCGGTGTCGCCTGGCGCAGCTGCTCCGTGAGAAAGTACGTGAGCGCTCCGTGCGTCACCTTCCCGTCACCCTCGGGCGGCCGGTACTCGAACGAGGTCTCCTCGTCGCGGCATCCCGCGAGCAGGACGTACTGGTCCGTGAGCGGCATCCAGCCGCTCGGCCCCGATGCGCGCATCGCCTGCCGTGCCGCCTCCGGGATCGGCGACGGCGGCAGCTCCGAGACCAGCCGCGTGTCGGGCTCCACCGAGCGGGACTTCACGCCGAAGGCGTCGCGTGTGATCGTCCCCGAGTGGCAGGAGTCGAAGATGAGGGTGGTGTAGGACGTCTTCTGGCCCAGCCCGATCAGCCGCAGGTGAATCTCGTCGTCGGTGATGTCCCGGTTCACCCCCCAGCGTCCTTCGCTGTCGAACGGCATGATCGTTTCGTCCATGCCGTCCGGCTCGTCGCCCTCCCGGTCGGTCATCTGCGAGCCGTGGCCGGCATAGTGGATCACCACGATGTCGTCCTGGCCGGTACGCTCTACCAGCGCGTCGAGGGCGGCGAGGATGGCGTCGCGGGTGGCCCGCGCATCGGCCAGCAGCGTCACGTTTTCTGGTGGGAAGCCGAAATTCTCCTGCAGGATGCTCTGCATCAGCCGGACGTCGTTCACGCACCCCTCGAGCTGGGTGAGCTTCGGGTACTTGTCGATGCCGATGAGGAGGGCGCGTTTGACGCGAAGCTCGGTCGTGGGCATAAGTCGAGTATCCCAGAGGTTGTGCGAGCGGGTTGGGAGCGCGGGGACTGGCTGCCCAGCCGGCCTAGAGTGCCGGCTGGGCAGTCGACGCCCGACCTATTGGCGTGTGATGTTCAGTTTCCTTTGCCTGGTGGGGGTGGCGGTGGCGCTCCTTCACGGCCTCCACCCGGTGGCGGCGGGGGTGGTGCACCTTCCCGGCCTCCGCCCGGTGGCGGCGGTGGCGGCGCTCCTTCACGACCTCCGCCCGGTGGCGGCGGTGGCGGGGCTCCTTCACGCCCTCCACCCGGCGGCGGCGGTGGCGGGGCCCCTTCACGAGACTTCTTTTCGGGTTCGCTCATACGGCACCCTCGTTGACGTTGGAGTGGTTATAGTGCAGCAACAGCTCGTTCGCTGCGGAATGCGGCGAGTCGAGCGCGAAACCGCGATTCCATCTGTTTGTCACCGAGCGCGGCGGCGGCCTCGGCCCGGAGTTTCAAGCTCTCCGGCAAATACAACATATAGATCAGCGGCCCGGGGGAGTCGAACACGGCGGCGACGTCGATGGCCCGCTGGTACTCGCGCCGCGACATCAGCAATCGGGCGAGCGAGAGTCGTTCACTCCCGCGGGGAGCCGTCACGTCCCAGGCGAGCAGCTCGCCGGACACCCCTTCGGACAACACCGCCTCAAACCGCCGCAGCGCTTCCGCGGTATCGGCACGCGCCAGGGCGGCGTGTGCCACAATCGCATGGGCACCCAGCCGATCGAGGGTCGATCCACTCTTGCGCGCTCGTGCCTCCAGGTCCAGTCCGATCGCGGCGACCACATCCGGATGGCCACGGTAGGCCTCCCAGAGTCCAAGCATCCACAGTCGGTTGTTATAGGGGCAGTTCCGGTAGTGCGCGCCGAACTGGATCGAATCGTGACGCGCGATCTCCGTGGCCCGATCCCGGAGGAGCGGAGCGATCGGCGCCGCGAGCAGGTAGAACGACGAGCCCCCCCGCTCACGCGCAATCGACGAGTCCAGGTGGGCGGTGACCTCCGCTTCCCGGCCCAGCGCGAGCAGGATGCTTTCCCGGCCGACCAGCGCGATCCAATACCGGCCTTCCGCCCAGCCATCCGTAGCCGTATCGCCCAGCAGCACCGCGGTGAACGCCGCGAGCGCGCAGGACAGATGCGATCCCGCACCCTTCAACTGGTTGCCCGCGAGGACGAGTGCCAACGGGTGGGTCAGGGCGCGTCGCCGCCAGTCCTCGGAGTCGGGACCGCGCCGCACGCACGCGTCCATGATCGTGACCTGCTCGGCCAGCGTCGACTCCGGGCTGGCCGCCAGAAACTGGCGAATGATCGGCTGCGCCTTGTCGATCTCGTCTCTGCGGAGCCGGATCTCGATCAAATGGAGCAGCAGATTCGTGGCCTGGGGATCGAGCCGATGCGCTTCCTCGAAGGCCACCTCCGCGAGCGAATCGGGGTTGCCCGCCTCCGGCAGCAGATGGGTGTACACCTCGCCCAGCTGCATCCAGGCCGTGGCCATCTCCGGATCCACTGCGAGCGCGCGACGGAATTCGCCGGCGGCCGAGTCCGCCTGACCGAGGAGGTACGCCTCGTAGCCACGGGCGAAGTGCGCGTACCGGGGAGACAGCTTCTGCCTGATGGCGATCTGAATGAGGGAAGCCGCCTCGCTCGCGTGGTGGTTCCAGGTCGCTGCCTGCGCGCCCCGGATGGCGGCAAGCCCGAACGAGGAATCGGCTTTGACCGCGTCCCGATAATGCCCCAATGCATCGGAGAGGTGGACCCGACGGAATGCCGACTCACCCAGCAGGTAGCTCGCGACCGCCGCGGGATTCCGGTCCTGCCATTCCGCGACGACGTCGGGTGCCCCGGTGGGGATGAGCGTGGGGAGCACGCCATTCACCGCGCGCAATCCCAAGCGCCACGCGTCGGCGACTAGCCCGCTCGCCGTGCCCCGCGCGACGATCGAGTCACCCCGGACATCCTGCAGCTCGAGGAATACCTCGGTCGAGTCGCCGCGCGCCACCAGACGGCCAGTCAAGTAGTACGCGCATCGCCGCGATCGGGCCAGTGATCGGGCCTCGGCCGGGGTGAGCGTCCGGATGTTCTCACGGCGCTCGGGATCGAGCAGCGGCCACGCATCGATCCAGCGCAGCGGGCCGGTTCCGTCCAGTGCGCTGCCGATCGTCGTAGACACGTCCTCGCCGATGGTGCGCGGACCCGGGAAATTGCCCGGAACCGCGAGCGGGTAGACCATGACACGACTGATGTCCAACGAGCCTGTGCCGGCGAACGCGAAGCGCCAGACGAGGGCAGCCACGCCGAGGGCGGTGACCGCCATCGCGGCAACGAGGCGGCCGCGGCGCCGGGAGTCAACTGCGGCCTGCTCGAGGGTGTCGACCCGTCGAATGGCCTCCCTGAATTGCTCGGCGGTAGCGAAACGGTCCGCGGGCGCCTTGGCCATCGCTTTCACGATGGCGCGCTCCAGCGATGGGCTGACCGTCTCCCGTACTGTGCGCAGCCGCGGCACCGGGTCCACCGAATGCCGCGCGAGCACCGCCTGCGGGGTGTTGCCGTTGAACGGCGGTTGACCCGCGAGCATCTGGTACAGCACGCAGCCCAGGCTGTAGATGTCGGTGCGGGCGTCGATCTTTCCCGCAGCTGCCTGCTCCGGGCTCATGTAATGCACGGTACCGAGGGCGAGCCCGGTCTCGGTGAGCTTGTCGCCGCCGACGGCATCGATCGCGCGGGCGATGCCGAAATCCGCGAGCACCGCGTGGCCGTGGGTGAGCAAGATGTTGCTGGGCTTGATATCGCGGTGCACGAACCCTTCGGAATGGGCGAATGCGAGCGCTTCTGCGACCTCGCTCGCGATCGCCACGGCATCCTCGATCGCCAGCTGGTCCTCCCGCGCCAGCCGCTCCCCGAGCGATTCACCCTCGACATACGGCATCACGTAGAAGGGGAGGCCCTGAGCCTCTCCCGAATCGAGCACCGGCAGGATGTTGGGATGCTGGAGGCGGGCGGTGATCCGGATTTCGCGGGCAAAGCGCTCCGCACCGAGCAGTGAGGCCAACTCCGGACGCAGCACTTTCACCGCGACTCGAGTGTCGTGCTGCAAATCCCGGGCGAGGTACACCGTGGCCATTCCACCCCGACCGACTTCCCGCTCGATCGCATAGCGCGCGGCGAGAACTCCAGTCAGGCCCTCGGTATCCGCCAAACCACCACCCCAAGAAGAAGTGGCTCAAGCATACTGCAGGCGGTGAGCCCCCGCTATCTCGCTCCCAAGGCCCGACTTCAGACTCCTTGCAACCGTCTCTTCACCCTCCGAAACACCCCGTGCCACATCGCTCGAGTGAGCTTTCCCGTATTC
This sequence comes from uncultured Gemmatimonadaceae bacterium, assembly GCA_964596925.1. Classification (GTDB taxonomy): domain Bacteria; phylum Gemmatimonadota; class Gemmatimonadetes; order Gemmatimonadales; family GWC2-71-9; genus DASTHG01. The sequence goes on from CAZQWQ010000073.1 coordinate 343,988, forward strand.
GTGTTCTGGCGACTCGGGTGAAAGGACGACACGAGGATCGTGTCGTCGGGTAGCCGGGCAACCGCCCCGTGCGCGAATGCGGGCCGCTCCCGTTGCGCAAGCCGCTCCCACCATCCGCCCGCCCGCAAGAACGCGTCGTGGGCAATGCGACCCAGAACGAGCACTACCCGAATGCGGGACAAAAGGCGCAGCTCGGTCTCCAGGTAGGGACGACAGTGGGCTAGCTCTATCGGGAGCGGGCGGTTACCGGGAGGCGCGCAGCGTGCCGCAGCCGTAATCCAGCAGTCGTGCAGCCGGAGGCCGTCCCTCCTGTGGGTGGATGAAGCCCCGGAGGCGAAGCCGAAGCGGTGCAACGCGGCGTACAGCCAGTTACCGCTCGAATCGCCGGTGAACATCCGACCGGTGCGGTTAGCGCCGTGGGCCGCGGGCGCGAGTCCGACGATGAGCAGCCGGGCGGCAGGATCCCCCCACCCCGGGACCGGGCGACCCCAATAGGACTGGTCCGCGAAGGCGCGCCGCTTCACGCGCGCCATGCGCCGGCGGTGCGCCACGAGCCGCGGGCACTGCTCGCATGCGATGACACGGCGGGCGAGCGCGGAAAGCGCTCGCGCGCTCACCGCACCGCCGACCAGGTCCCTGAGAAGGTGTAGGTGACTTGCTGGTCGCTGAGCTCGCAGGCGACGTAGCCGGTGAGCCGATCCACATTCTCGACCTGCACACGGCCGTCATACTCACAATTCGGTGCCTTGAAGCGCACCGTGCGGCCGACTACACGTCCATCCGTCACGGCGCCGCTGTCGGAGTTGTCCACGATTCCCGCCGGGAGCGAGCACACCCCGCGCTGCGTGTAACTGCCCACAAACCCACTGGCGGATTGGGTGATGACATACGTGCCGGTGTCGGCGCAGGTGATGTGGTGGTCCAGGTCGGTGAACTGCTCGACGAAGCTCCAGGTGCCGCCGATGTCCACGGGATTCGGCTCGGTGCCGCCGGTCGCGACGCACCCCGCCCAGACGGCGACGATCGCCATCGGCGGGAGCAACGACAGGGCTGGAAACCGCGAGCGTTCCATGCGATGACCTCGGGCTCTACGATATAGCATATTTCGGGCCGGTCAATCATGGGTCATTCAGACATCGCAGTCGTACTCCTGGCCTTGGTGGTGATCCTCGCCGGCGCGAAACTCGGCGGCGACCTGGCCACGCGTGCCGGCCAGCCGGCGGTGCTGGGCGAGCTGGTGGCCGGCGTGCTGCTCGGCAATCTGCATCTGCTTGGGATCCCGTGGTTTCGGGCCATGGCATCCAACCCGAGCGTCGATGTGCTGGCGCAGCTCGGGGTGCTGATCCTGCTATTCGCGGTCGGGCTCGAATCCACGGTGCGGGACATGCTGAAGGTCGGGCTGCCGTCCCTGCTCGTGGCGGTGCTGGGCGTCGTGACCCCGTTCGCGCTCGGATGGGGGGTGGGCGCCATCCTCCTGCCAGAGCACAGCAGTTACGCCCACGCCTTTCTCGGCGCCACACTCACCGCGACCAGCGTGGGCATCACGGCGCGCGTGCTGAGCGACATCGGCAAGTCCCGGTCTCGGGAGGCCCGCGTCATCCTCGGCGCGGCGGTGATCGACGACGTGCTGGGGCTCGTGATTCTCGCCATCGTCGGCGGGGCGATTCAGGCGGCGGACCGTGGCGAAGCGATCGCGATTGGCGCCGTCCTGGTCGTGGTCCTCAAAGCGCTCGTGTTCCTGGGCGGGGCCCTGGCACTCGGCACCACCCTCTCACCGCGGCTGTTCCACCTCGCTTCGCGCTTGCGGGGGCGAGGCGTCCTGCTCACCACGGCCCTGGTGTTCTGCTTTGTGCTCTCGTACCTCGCGGCAGCCATCGGGTTGGCGCCGATCGTCGGCGCCTACGCCGCCGGGCTCATCCTGGAGGATCTGCATTGGCGCGAATTCACCGCGCGCGGCGAGCACCACCTCGAGGACTTGATGCAGCCGGTGGCCACCCTGTTGGTTCCCGTGTTCTTCGTGCTCATGGGCATGCGGGTGGAGCTGGCCGCCTTCGCGCGCGTCGAGGTACTCGGCCTCGCGACGCTGCTCACCCTCGCGGCGGTGATCGGCAAACAGGCGTGCTCGCTCGGGGCCTACGGCGGGCTGGACCGCCTCTCGGTCGGCATTGGGATGATCCCGCGCGGCGAAGTCGGCCTGATCTTCGCCGGCATCGGCCTCACGCTCACGGTTGGCGGCGAACGCATCATCGACGAAGCCATCTTCTCGGCGGTCGTCATCATGGTCATCGTGACCACCATGATCACGCCACCCATCCTCAAGTGGAGCATGACCCGAGGGGAGCCCCCCAGCCGAGGCTCCGAAGCAAAATGACGGTGCCGTCTGTAGATTGCGGGTGTTGCAGAAGCCGGGAGAGGTGGCCGAGTGGCTGAAGGCAACGGTTTGCTAAACCGTCATAGGGCTTAACACCCTATCGGGGGTTCGAATCCCCCCCTCTCCGTTTGAGCCGTCAATCATGACCGTTCGCGTCCGCTTCGCCCCTTCCCCCACGGGATACCTGCACGTGGGAGGCGCCCGCACCGCCCTGCTCAACTGGCTGTATGCCCGCCACTCGGGCGGCACGTTCCTGCTGCGCATCGAGGACACCGACAAGCAGCGCTCCACGGACGAGCACACCAAGGTGATCCTCGATGGCCTCACCTGGCTGGGCCTCGACTGGGACGAGGAGCTGGTGTTCCAGGGTGCCCGAATCGCGCGACATCAGGCGGCGGCCGACCGGTTGCTGGCCGAGGGCAAAGCCTACATGGACGAGGGCGCGATCCGGTTCCGCATGCCACAAGGCGAGATCGCCTGGGACGACGCCGTCCACGAGCGCATCAGTTTTCAGGGTGAGGACCTGAAGGACTTCATTATCCTGCGAACCGACCGGACGCCGATCTACAACCTCGCCGTCGTCGTGGACGACGTGGACATGGCAATCACGCACGTGCTGCGCGGTGACGACCACATTTCCAACACGCCGAAACAGATCGCGCTGTATCAGGCGTTGGGGAGCCCGATACCGGTATTCGCGCACGTCCCGATGATCAACGGCCCGGACGGCAAGAAGCTCTCCAAACGGCACGGCGCCACGGCGGTGGGCGACTACCAGCACATGGGCATCCTGCCCGCCGCGATGCGCAACTTCCTGGCGCTCCTCGGCTGGAGCCCCGGCGGCGACCGGGAGACCATGACACAGGACGAGATGGTGCGGTTGTTCTCGTTCGACGGCGTGCAGAAAAAAGCCGCTGTGTTCGATATGACGAAGCTCGAGTGGATGAATGGGCAGTATCTCTCGGCGGCCTCCGCCGAGGAGCTTCTCCCGATCGTGGCGCCGCAACTCGCGACCCTCGGTGTGGACGGTAACGAGGATGCCGTGCGCCGGGCGATCGCCGCGGTGAAGACGCGCTCGCGCACCACGATCGAGGTCGCCCGCCAGGTGGCGGTGCGGCTCGATCCCAAGTTCGTCGTGATGGACGACAAGGCGACCAAGGAACTGGCCAAGGATCCGGCGGGCTCAGCGAGCGCGCTGCAGGCTGCGATCGCGGCGTTGCGCGACGCGGAATGGTCCCCGGAGGCACTCGAGCAGCGGTTGCGCGCGCTCGCGGACGAGCGCGGCGTCGCGGCCGGCAAGGTCTTCCAGCCGATTCGCATCGCGCTCACGGGCGGGACGGTGAGCGAGCCGGTTAACGAGCTGTTGTTCGTGATCGGCAAGGACGCCGCCCTGCGGCGCCTCGAAGCGGCGACGGGGGCGTCGAAATGAAAAGGAACCGCGTGCCCGTTACCGCCGCTGTTGTGGTGGTCGCCGCCGCGGCGGCCTACGCTCTCTTCCTGAGACGTCCCAACGTTCCGACCACAGCACCGTGCGGCACCGAGGTCGGTACCGGGTGCGCGCCGGAGAGCAAACGGGTCGATCTCGTCACACCGTCGTTCTCGAACCCTACCGCCATCACCAACCCGCTGTTTCCGGCCAGTGAGGTGGTTCAAACCCTCCTACTCGGCAACGTGGACGGTCACCCGTTGCGAGTCGAGTACACGCTGCTCCCCGGCACCAAAACCATCGAGTGGGATGGCCAGGAGGTCGAGACCCGCATCGTCCAGTATGTCGCCTATCTCGATCGCCGCATCGAAGAAGTCGCGCTCGACTGGTATGCCCAGGCCGACGATGGGTCCGTGTGGTACTTCGGCGAGGATGTGTCCAACTACAAAGACGGTGTGGTCGATAACACCGAGGGAAGCTGGCTCGCCGGGAAGGACGGCCCGCCCGCGATGATCATGCCCGCCGACCCGAAAGTCGGTGACGTGTATCGAGTCGAGAACATCCCCGGTGTGGTATTCGAAGAGATCACGGTCAAGTCCGTCGGCGGGACCGTCGACGGCCCGCATGGTCCGGTGACCGGCGCGATGGTTGGCGACCAACTCCACGTAGACGGCAGCCATTCCGACAAGACCTTTGCCCCCGGCTACGGCGAATTTGCAACCAGCCGGGGTGGCGATCTCGAGGCCGTTTCCTTGGCCATCCCCACCGATGCGCTCTCCGGGCCTGTGCCGCCTGAGCTGCTGGCCCTGTTGGCGGGTGCGACCAGCGTTTGTGAGGCAGCTCGGACCGAAGACTGGCCAAAGGCATCGACTACGCTGAAAGCGATGAGCGCGGCCTGGGGCACCTATCGGGGGCGCGGCAATGTCTCCAAACTGCTGGACGTTCAGATGCAGCGCGCCCTCGCCGCGCTGGCCGGCGATGCCATCTCGCCCGCCGTCAATGACCGGAATGTCGCGGGAGCTTGCAAGGCGGCGATCGACGTCGCACAAGCCGGTCTCGACCTGAAATTGCGTCACCGCCCGCCGGCCGAGATCGACCTCGCCCGTCTCGAGCTATGGGCGCGTCAGCTCCTGGTTGACGCGGTGAGCGAGGATCCAGGTCCGACGGTCATGGGAGATGTCGTGAGTCTCGAGCTGATTCGGGACCGAATCGCTCATACCCTCGGGTCATCCGACGCCCAGCAGCTCGACAGTCAACTGCGTGAACTGCGGGCGGCGGCCGAGACCGAAGAGTTCTCAAAGGCCTCAGGAGCCGCCGAACGGCTCCTGGTTCTCATCGAGCGCTTGCAGTCCTAACTACGGCGTCGCCCTCGCGGTGTCGCCTTGTTGACGCCGTTGCGCCTCACGCTCCGCCTGCTTACGCGCCCGCAGCTCCCGCACGTAGCGACGAAACTGTTCGAGGTTCTGCGCCCGCGCGGCCGCCTGCATCAAATCGGAGCGCATGTCGGCCAGGTGACGCTGCCGCACCGCTTCGTCGTAGTTCCCCGGCGGGAGCAGGCTCCCGAGCAGCGCCAACGCCACCGTCGGGATTTTGATCCCCGCCACGTAGAGCCCGCTCGCGTCGAGCCCCCAAGTCGGCTTGCCGTCCTCGCCTCGCACCGTCCACGACGGCGGCCGGTTGTCCCGCTGGTCGGCATCGATGATGACGTTGAGCGAGTCCACCATCGCCCGCAGCCGCCGCACGACCATCGAGTCGCGCGGGGCACGATCCTCGTACAGCGCCGCGGCGATGTCGCCGGGCAGCGCGGGACGCGGGCTCACCCACAGGCGACCGTCGCCCGCGGAAGGTGGCACGATGAACCCCTGGCGAACGCGCGCCGCGGCGGGAGGAGGGCTCGGGGTGGGCGCCGCGCTTGGCAACGAGTCCGGCGGATGCGTGAGCACGACGGCTCGCCCCCGCGGCTTCCCGAGCTGGGGACGCGTCTCGGGTCCGCGGCCGGCCCGCACGCCGGCGAACGGCGGCAGCTCAGGTTCGGGCGAGAGCTGGACGAAGCTGACGTTGGGGACTCGGGTAAACTCGATCCGCAGGGCAAGCGCGATCCCGAACGCCGCCACGTGGACCAGTGCGGCGATGATCCAGGCGGTCGGGAGCCCGGTGCGTCTCAGCCGCATCTCAGACAGCGGCCAGCACCCTTCCAAGCCGCTGGGCCGCTTCCACCAGGCGCGGGGTCGCGACGGTGAGCGCGATGCGGAAAAACCCTTCAGCGCCTGCTCCGAACCCCGTGCCCGGCAGCGTCACGACGCCGGCCTCCTCCAACGCGCGCCGTTGGAACGCCGCCGACGGCAATCCCTCCGGCAGCGGGATCCAGAGATACATCGTCGCGCGCGGCGTCTCGGTCTCGAACCCCTCCGCCACAAGCGCCGCGACCATCGTATCGCGCCGCTCGTGAAACTGCTCGACGTACCCCCGGGACAGCTCCTCGGCGCGGTCCAGCACCGCGGCGCCCGCGGCCTGGACGGCCATGAACGCGCCGGTGTCGGCGTAATTCTTGATCTTGGCGAGCGCGACAATCAGCTCGGGGCGCCCCACCGCCCAGGCGAGCCGCCAGCCCGTCATGCAAAAACTCTTCGAGAGCGAATGGAACTCGACCGCGACGTCCCGCGCACCGGGGATCTCGAGGATGCTCGGCGCGACGTACCCGTCGAACGTGACCTCGCAGTACGGGTTGTCGTACGCGATGACGATGTCGTGCCGGTGGCAGAAGGCGACGGTGCGCTCGAGGTAGTCGCGTGGCGCGACCGCCGCGGTGGGGTTGTTCGGGTAGTTGAGATAGACGAGCTTCGCGCGCTTCACGACCTCGGCCGGCAGCTCCTCCAGCTCGAGCAGGAAATCGGTGCGTGGCGTGAGCGCGTGCAGGTGCGGCGTCCCGTTCGCCAGCACGGTGCCGCCGTGATACACCGCGTAGCCGGGCTCGGGGACCACCGCGACATCGCCTGGATCGAGCACCGCCATGGCCAAGTGCGCTATGCCTTCCTTTGAGCCGATGAGCGGATGCAGCTCGGTGAAGGGATCGACCGACAACCCAAACCGCCGCTTCATGTACGCCGCGGCCGATTCGCGGAACGCCGGCAGGCCAAGCTGGAATCCGTAGCGGCTCATCGCGGGGTCGCGCGCCGCCCGTGCCAGCGTCTCGACGGCGACGGCCGGCGGCGGGAAATCGGCGTCCCCGGCACCCACGTCGATCACGTCCACGCCTTGCTGCAGCAGACGCCGCTTGATGGCCGGAATCTCGGCCATCGGATAGGAGGGAAGAACGCCGAGTCGCTTGCTGAGCCTGGTCAACGTCAAAACTCCGTGCGCCGAGAGTCCCTGCCTACTTCGCCTACACCACTGTGAATCTACACCGCCGCACGTCAGCGATCCTGGCGCACCCGTGGCTGGAACAACCCCCGCGTCTGGGCGATCGCATCCACCGCCACGAGCAGTCCTTCCTTTGGAAGAGATTGCACTCCCAGGACGAGACCCGCAGGGGGGTTGCGTTCGGGAAAGAACTCGACGCCCGCCGCCCGGATGATGCTGAAGTCGGCCGGTTTGTAATTCACCACGTACACGTTGAGCTTCACGACGTCGGCCGGAGTCGCCCCCGCGATGCGCAATACGAACGCCAGGTTGGCGAAAGCCTGCCGCGCCTGCGCGGCGAGGTCGCCCGGCCCGACAAGCTGTCCGGCGCTGTCCAGCGCCACCTCGCCCGAGATGTAGATCGTGAACCCCACCTTGACGGCGTGGGTGAACCCGTCGAGCCCGGCGAGAGTTCCCGGGTTGATGTAGCGGGGGCCAGGCTCGGCAGCGGGAGGCGCACCGTAGCCACCGCCCCCAACCGCGCACCCGAAACCCATCGCGGCGATGGCCACCGCGCCCCACCAAGCTGCCCGCATCGCGCTCATTCCGTCGCTCCTGATATCGAGGCCCCGATCCCGTGCCGGGCGAAGAATTCCTCACACGCCGCCCGGACGTCTTCCCAGTTTCCCACCGCCCGGGTGGCCCGGGGGAGCCCCTCGAGCACCATCGAGCCATATCGCTTGGTGACGACACGCCGGTCCAACAGCACTACGGCTCCCACGTCGGACTTGCTGCGGATCAGACGGCCGAACCCTTGCTTCAATTTGAGCGCCGCATGCGGGACCAGGTAGTGTGTGAACCCGTCCAGCCCCTGCTGTTCCAGCCGCTCCACCCGCGCTGCGGTGAGCGGCTCGCTCGGCACCTTGAACGGCAGTTTGGCGATGATCAGGACCCGTAACGCTCGCCCCGGGACATCGACCCCCTCCCAAAACGAGTCGGTGCCGAGCAGGATCGCTGATCCCGCCTCCCGGAACTTGCGCAGCAACCGGTCGCGCTGATCCTCCCCCTGCACCAGGAGCGGCCAGCGTCCATTGACGCGTTGCCGTACCGCTTCAGTGGTCCGACGCAGGGCGCCGTGGCTCGTCAACAGACAGAACACACCGCCATCGGACGCCTGCGCCAGCTCGAGCAGCACCCGCGCCACCGCCGCGTCGTGGCCACCGCTGTCCTCGCGAGGCTCGGGCAGATCGGTGGGGATCCCGAACAGGCATTGGCTCGCGAAATCAAATGGCGAGGGGAGAATCTCGCGCACCGACACGCGACCGGGTGGAAGCCCGAGACCGAGCCGCTCCTCGAGGAAGGCGAAATCGCCACCCGCCGCCAGCGTGGCGCTCGTCAGCACCACCGTCTCGACCCGATCGAACAGCGCCTCCTTGAGAATCGGGGCGAGATCGAGCGGTACGGCGGCGAGTCCCAGGTTGTGGGCTTTCCTGCCGCGGCGCTCGAGCCAGCGAACCGACGCGCCCACCAGCGCGTCGCGGCCCGGACGCAGCGCGGCGGTGAGTCCCCGCGCCGCCAAGTCGAGCCGCCGCACGACCCCGCGCAGCTCGCCGATCAGCGCCGCCGGCCGATCCGTGCTGTCCTGGAGCGCCAGCCGGTCGGCAATCGTCTCCACGCCGTCACGCAGGCTGCCGAACGCCACCAGCAGATTGTCGAGTGCCACGTCCAATCCGTCCGGCCACACGGGATCGTCGGCGAACGCGTCGGTGAGGCGCAGCACCACCTGCCCCCCCGGCGCCACGTTCTCGCGCTCGAGCCGGGCCGAGAGACGTGCAAACAGCTCCTCGGCACCGCGGCGCGCGGCGCGCAGGGCATCGAGCAGCTGCTGTTCGAGCAGATCGCGGCTCGCGGCGCTGAGCAGATCGTCGCGCGCGGTCAGCTCGGCGTGCAGCGCCGGCAACAGCCCGCGCCCGCCGCGTTCGAGCCGGCCCAGCAGTCGCTGCACGCCGAGCTGTGAGACCTGCGCGCCGAGGTGCGTCGCCGCCACGTCCTCGACGTGATGCGCCTCGTCGAGAATCAGCCGGCGGTAGGGCGGGAGCACCGCCGCTTCGAGCCAGTTATCGGACGCGAGGCGCACCGCGATGTCGGAGGCGAGCAGGTGATGGTTCACCACCACGACGTCGGCCTCCGCAGCGCGGCGGCGCGCCTGGAAGACGAAGCAGCGCTCGAAGTGCGGGCACTTGAGGCGCGTGCACAGGTCCGATTCGGCCGCGACCGCGTCCCACACCTCGTCGGACGGCTCGTCGGTGAGGTCAGCAAGACTGCCGTCGGCGCTGCGTCCCGCCCACGCCGCGATTGCCTCGAGCTCCGCCCCGCGATCCGATTCGAACAACGATTCCTGGGCGCCGCGCGCCTGCTCGAGCCGCGCGAGACAAAGATAGTTTCGCCACCCTTTCAGCAACGCGAAGGTCGGCTCGTGCGCGGGGGTGGCGAGCGCACGGGCGAGGATCGGCAGGTCCTTGCCGGCGAGCTGCTCTTGCAGATTGATGGTGTTGGTCGAGACGATGGTGCGCTCGCCGTTGGCCTGCGCCCACAACAGGGCGGGCACGAGATACGCGAACGACTTCCCCACGCCGGTCCCGGCCTCCAGCAGCGCCACGCCGCCGTCGTTGTACACGTCGGCGATGTAGGCCGCCATATCACGCTGCGCCGGGCGGTCCTCGAACCCACCGACCTCCGCGGCGACCGGGCCGTCCTCGGCGAGCAGCCGCGCCACCGCCACCGGATCGAGCCGCGCCAATGCCTGCGCGCGGGGGCACTCGACGACGACGTACAGCTCGGTCACGTCGTTGTCCACGATCCCGAAGCCCACGCCATCGTCGTGCAGCCGGGCCGCCACCGACAGGTCGGCGCCCGACGGCTCGAGGACACCGCTGGGGTGGTTGTGCAGCAGCATCTCGCCGCGCCGCGCCGAGCCGGGGAGCGCCAGCACCGCGTCCACCGTGCCGCGCGCCACCACCCGCGCATCCACGATCGCGCCGTTGCCATCGAGCGACGCAACGAACGACACCTCCCGCCCGTGCGCCGCCGTGATTTCGACGCGCAACAGCTCTCGGACGGCCGACGCGAGCCGCTCGACGCTCACGTCTTGAGCTCGCGCTTCTTCGCCGCCGGGAACAGGACGTTGTTGAGGATCAGCCGATATCCCAGGGAGTGCGGGTGCAGCGAGAGATCAGTGGGAGGGTCCCCGATCTGGTGTTGCGGGTCTTCCGGGTCGTGGCCGCCGTAAAAGGTCCAGGTGCCCTTCCCCAGGTCACCGTGGATGTACTTGACCCACGGCGCGCCCTCTTCGTCCGCCAATATCGTGACGCCCGACTTGAGCCGCGTGCGCATGAACGAGGTGGTGAGTCCGTAGAAATCGGGGATGACGGCGCCGTGGTTCTGCACCAGCATCGTCGGCACCGGATCGATCTTGGCGCTGAAGTTGAACAGCTTGTAGGCGCCGAGCGGCTGGCGCCGCGGCCCGGCGTTCACCTGGTGGCCATCGATGTCGGAGAAACTGGCAATCTGCGGATCAAGCTCGAGCCGCGCGCCGCTGAAGGCGAACGCCTGGCTCCAATCGAGCTTCGCGTCGGCGTTGGGGTCCATCGGCGTCCCGTCGGCGAAGCTCGCCGCGATGTCCACGTCGCGGGCGGCCAGCGCGAGGTCGATCGTCTCGGTGGCGGTGCACATCGCGAACAAGAAGCCGCCGTTGCCGACGTACTCGTGGATCGCGCGCGCCACCGCTTTTTTCATGGCCGGCACCGAGGCGAGGCCGAGCCGTCGCCGCGCCGCGTCGTTGAACCGCACCATTTCCGCCACCCACCCCTGACCGGCGTAGATGAGGAAGAACTTCGAATACTGTCCGGTGAAATCCTCGTGGTGCAGGTGCAGCCAGTCCCAGTCCCGCAGCCCGCCACCCAACACCTCGGGGTCCCACAGCTTGTCGAAGGGAATCCCGGCGTACTGCAGGGCCATCGTCACGGCGTCGTCCCACGGCTGCGTATTGGGCGGCGCGTACACGGCGATCTTGGGCGCCTTTTCGAGCGGCACGGCTTCGGCATTGGTGCCCGCGATCTCGCCACGAATCACGCCTATCTGGGCGTCGGTGAGCGGCTCGGTGCTGATACCGTTCAGCGCGGCGTCGCGACGGATGGCCGGACCATCGGGGAGCAGGAACGAGCCGCCGCGGTAATTGAGCAGCCACTCGACCTTGCCGCCCGCCTGGAGCAGGCGGTAGGCGACGCCGTACGCCTTGAGGTGATTGGACTGCGCCTCGTCCATCGGGACGAGGAGCGACGGGATGGCGGCGAGCGGCGACACGAGCTCGAACAGCCGCGAGCCGGCCGCCGCCCCAACCGCGGCGCCGATCCGGCCGACGAACTGGCGCCGCTTCATGATCTCGGGATCGCCCCTTTCGCCCGCTCGAGCTCGCGTCGCGCCTCGGGGACCACCGCGCTGCCGGGGTACGTGAGGATGAGATGCTCGAGGTGGGACACCGCGTCCGCCGGCCGGCCCTGGCGCAGCAGCAACCGCGCCCAATCGAGCTCGGCGGCCGGCGCGGCCGCGCCGCGGCCGCCGGTGCGCACGACTTCGGCCAACAGGTCGGCGGCCAATTCCTCCTGGGCCGCCCCCTGGCCCACGGCGATCTGGGACGCGCGCAGCAACACATCGGGTCGCCCTCGCGCACTGGGGAGCCGGCTCGCTGCTCGGCGCAGACCGGAAACCGCGCCGCTCGAATCGCCGCGGGCAAGCGTGAGTAACGCGACGCCCAGCTCCGGGCTTCGCTTGGCGTCGATCTGCTCGAGCAGCGCCAGCACCGAAGTGCGCGCCGTCGCGGCATCGCGATCGCCGGCATAGGGGCCCGCGCGGCGGAATGACTCGACCGCGGCATGGAGGTCGCCGCGGTATAGCTCGACCCAGCCGCGCAATGCGAGCGCCGCTACGCTCGAATCGGCGCCGAGCGTCTTCTCCGCCCGATCGAGTCGGCCCGTCGCGATCCACGCCCCTACCAGCGCATGGCGCAGCCGCTCTCGCTCTTCGCCGTTGCCGCGCCGCTCCTCGTCGAGGCCGATGAGGGCGGCGGTCGCGCTATCCAGCTGCCCATCGGCGATCAGCGCTTCCACGAGAGCGCTTCGCGCCAGCGCCTTCGCGTCGGCCGGCGCGGTGGAATCCCCCGCGAGCCGCACTAGAACGCTGCGCGCCGCCACCCGGTCCCCCGCATCGAGCAGCGCGCGCGCCGCCTCGGCGCGGGCCCGTGCGGCCAGCGGCGCGGGCACGAGATCTGCCAGCTGCGCCAGGGCCAGACCACGCGCGCGCCGCACGCCCGGCGCGGCGCCGCTGGCTCGATCGGCAAAGCGCCGCAGCGCGAACGCCGTTTCCGGACCCGGTGGCTCCAGGGTGGCCACGAACGTATTCCAGGCGCGCTCCGGTTGTCCCCACCCGAGCAACAGCTCCGCCGCCAAGCGCCGCGCGACGATCGTTGCGTCTGGAACGGTGAGGGCCTGGATGACGCGATCGTGCTGATCCAGGGGCGCGTCTTCGAGTTGACCCGCCGCGTTGGGAAGCTGGGAGGGAACGGCCGACACCGCCGCCGCCCACTCCAGCGCCGCCGCCTGCCAGTCGCCGGTGCGCTGCCCCAGCTCGGCGAGCTCGATCGCGAGCGCGCCCGGGGTCCCAATCGTGCGTCGCCCTTCCATCAACACGTTGAACGCCGCATCGAAGCGCTGCTGATCTTCGAGCGCAATCGCCCACTCGCGCCACGGAGCCGGATCCTGCGGGCGTTGTGCAGCCCAGCGGCGACCCAGCGCGGCCGCGCTGTCGACCTCGTCCAGCACCACGAACGTGCGCACGGCGAGCCCACGGATGGCGGCACCAGAGTCCGCGGCCAGGGCCCGTTGCACCAACGGGAGCAGCTCCGGCAGCCGACCGAGCCCTGGGAGCACGCGCTCGAGACCGAGCAGGGCCGGGAGATTCGCCGGGTCACTGCGCAGCACGCTTGTGTACAGTCCCGCAGCCTGGTCGACCCGCCCCTGCCGCTCGAGATCGAAGCCCTGACTGATGGCCTGCGCCCCGACCTTCGCCGCGATCCCGGCGACGAGGAGCAGCGGCAAACCGACCGACCCGAGCCAGGCTCTAGCGAGGCGCATTGAGCAGCCGGAAGTATTCGAGCACGAGACGCCGCTGCTCGGGGGTCAGTCCCTCGAGCTCACGCCAGGATGGGTAGCGCACGCGCGGCCCATCGGTCGCTCCCGGGGCGAGCCGCGTCGGGAGGTGCAGGCTGTCGCCGGTCGCCGAACGGCTGGTGCGCTCTTTCTCCTCATCCGGCTCGGGACCGGTGAGGGTGCGACCCGCATCGAGTAGCCGACGGTACAGCCGCTCCTGGCGCGCAATGGTCTGCCGGTCGATGCGACCGGCTTCCATTTGGCGCGCGAGATCGCGCGCTTCCTCGGCGAGCGGACCGGCGGCGCTCGAGCCGCCGGTGGCCCGTAGTCGCTCGAGCTGCTCGGCGAGCGCGCGCTGCCGGGCGGCCAGCCCGCGGAGCTGTTGCATCACCTGGTCGGCGCCGCTGCCGGCCATCGGCATGAGTCCCATCGCGTCCTGGTTCAGTCCCTGCTGTTGGGACGCGAGCTGGGCCAGTTGCTCCATGGCCTCCTGGAATCCGCTGCCCGAGCGCGCCCCGGCGACGTCGGCCCGGCTCTGCGCCAGCGCGTAGGCGGTCGCGTTCAGCGCGGCGAGCGCCTCCCCGGCCAGCTGGGCCGCGCCTTCCGTGTTCGGCTGCGCCTGCTCGAGCTGTTGCCGTGATGCGCCCATCTGCCGCTGCGCGAAGCCCAAAGCGCTCTCCAGTCCCGGCGAGACGAGCGCGTGTCGCCCGGCGGCGTCCCGGATCTGACGCCCCACGGCCTCGGTCCCCTCCTCGATCGCCGCCTGCTGCGCGCGGGCAGCGGCCGGGGAGCCGTCCGACTCGAGCGCCGCGGTCAGGGACCGCTGCCGCTCAGCCAGCGCCGCGGTCTCGGACAGCGCGCGATCGAGCGCGTCGATCGCTTCCTGGCGCCATGACTGCGCCACTGAATCGCGCCGCGCGCGCAGCGATTCGGGCAGTGAGTCGAGCGCCTGCTCGGCGGCTTCGCCGGCCGCGACGGCCCCCTGGGCATCGGAGCGTTCCGCGCTTTCGGCGGCGCGCTGCATCGCGCCCTGCGCCCGTCGGGTCTGTGCCTGGGGACGCGCCAGTGCCCCGCTGTCCGCCGCGCTCCGGCGCGTCGCATCGAGGTCGCGCTCGGCCTGCGCGATCCCGGACGCGAGCGAGTCGGCGCGCCCCGCCAGCTCTCGCTCCATTGCCGCCGCGGCCGAATCGGTGCGGCGCGCCACGTCCCGGTTCCACGCTCCCTGATCGCGCTGCAGCTCCTCCGCGTTCTGCGCCAGCGACGCGAGTTGGCCCTCGACGGCCGCCCGTCGGAACAGCTGCTCGCTCCGCTCCAACGTTTCGCGCAGCTGCTGTTGCGCCTCGGCGAGCCGCCGTAGCGCCTCGCGCATCGCCTCCGGGTCGAGTCGCGCCAGCGCCGCTTGCAGATCGCGCAACCGTTGCTCGAGCTCCGGCGTCAGCGCTCGCTCGAGCATTTGTTGCACCTCGGCGAGACGCGACTGAAACGCGGTGTCGTCGATCCCCGCCGCCTGCGCCGAGCGCGCCAGGTCGTCCACCGCCTTGGCCAGGTCGCGCACGCGTTCGGCCACGGCCTCCTGCTGGCGGGCGAGCTCCTGGGCGCGCTCGCTCGCCTGAAACGGCAGCGTGCCCGATGGAGTCGCTGGCTGGCGTCCGCCGGAAGGAGAGCCCGCTGCTTCGCGCGACCGTTCCTGCGCCAGGTCGGTCGTCCGTTCGCCCAACGACCGCTGCGCGGCCGCCACCGAATCGGTGGCCGCCATGACGTTCGCCGTCGCGGCACGGTGCGCGTCGCGGAGCTCTTCGCGCGACCGGAGCCGCAGCGCGTACTCAGGGCTGCGTCCTTCATGCGGCGTCGGCGCGTTGTCCCTCGCCTCCACCCAGAACCGCAGCGTATCGCCTGGCAGCAAGCCGCGGCGTTCGGCATTGAGTTCGCCCTGGACGATGGCACGGTCACCGACCCCGCTCACGTCGAGCGATTCCCGCACGGCCTCGCCGACCTTTCCCGTCTGGCTCACCCGCCAGCTGACGAGCGCGAGCCGGGTGACGCCGTGATCGTCGCGGACGTCGATCACCAGCGGCTGCACGAGCGACAACGGCAACGTCGTATCGCGCCCCGGCACGGGGACGATCACGACCGGCGCCGAGTCCGCCACGAGGCGCAGGGTGAGTGTGGGAAGTGGACCCTCGACCGGCGAGCCATCCGCCGTCGCGAGCGCCAGGCGCCAGACGCCGCCGCGTGCCGGTGTGAACTCGCCCTCGAACCGCGATCCAATCGCGCGCAGCGCGACGCCGGCGCCTGAATCGGGCCGCCACGCGGCCGCGGCGAGCCGGACGCTCGCGGTGCCACGGACGACGAGCTCGGTGCCGGCCGGCAGCGCGACAGTATCGGACGCGGTGCCGAGCGGCAACGGTTCTTCGGCGCGATTGAGATACGCCGGGAAACGCGCCAGCACGGTGAGGTCGCCCAGGAATGCCGGGATCGCGACGGCGACCCGCACCTCAGGGGTGCGGCGCGCGCCGCTCGAGGCGCGCACCCAGAGATCGCTCTCGAGTGGTCCGAGATGACGCATGCCGCGCCCGGTCGAGTCGAGGGCCAGCTGTGAGGCGCGCCACGGTTCTCCCGGCCCGCGGGTCCAGAGAGCAACTGTCCCACCAGCGACCCCCGGCGCCGTCACGACCGCGGTGACGGTTTCGCCGCGGCGCACCCGGACTCGATCGACGTCGAGATCGATTGCGGCCCGGGCGTCACTGAGCGCGCGCCATGGCCGCCAGAACCCCTCGGCGCGTCCGGCGGCCGGCGCGGCAGCGACGAACAGCGCGGCGCCGAACGCGATGGCGAGGACGCCACCGGCGAGTCCTCGGATCGTTGCTCGCCCGAGGTCGCGAGTGAGCGCCGGGGCCGCTTGGCCGACGATCGCCACGGCGCGCCGATCGGCGACCGCGAACAGCGCCGTGCTCGCTCCGAGCCCGGGGCGCGCCGCCAGCAATGCGGCGACGCTGCCCGAGCGAGCGCCCGCGACGGCTTCAGCTGCGCGGGCGAGAGGCGAGGCCGTAGCGCTCGCGAATGCGCGGCGCGCCAGCAGTCCCGCGCCCACCAGCGCCGCCGCGATCGTCGCCCAGGCGCCGAGTACCGCCGCAAGGTACGGGGCAAGCCGCACGCCGGCCGCGGCGGCGGCCAACGCCACACCCGTACCCACGAGCAAGGCGGCGAGGGCACGGGCCTGCGCGTGCGGCCGTCCCAGCCGGCGCAGCGAGCGGGTGGTTTCCGTCACCGAATCGAGCTCACCGCATACGTGAACAGGTTGACCCCCATGCGCAGCGCGGCTTCGTGCAGCTCCGGTGGATCGTGGTGGACGTCGGCATCCTCCCAGCCGTCACCGAGGTCCGACTGATAGGAATAGTACACGATGAGCCGGTCCCCCGAAAAGATGCCGAACCCTTGTGCCGGCAGGCCATCGTGCTCGTGGATCTTGGGGATTCCCTGGGGCAATTCGTAGACCAGGTGGTAAATCGCATGCGTCAGGGGCACCTCGCCCAGCGGCCGATCGGGGAAAACCCGAGCGATCTCGCGCCGGAACGACCGGTCCATGCCGTAGTTGTCGTCGGCGTGCAGAAAGCCGCCCTGCTCGAGGAAACGGCGCAACACGCCCACGTCATCGTCGGCGAACCGCACGTTGCCGTGCCCGGTCATATAGAGGTAGGGGGTCTCCCACAACGCCGCATCGTGCAGGGTCAAGACCCGCTCGCGGTCGGCCACCGGTAGGGTGGTGCGCTCGCGGATGGCGGCAAGCAGGTTGGGAAGACTCGAGGGATTGCTGTACCAGTCGCCGCCGCCGTCATAGTGGAGGCGGCCGATGGTGAGCGTTGGGGCGAAATTCACAGCTCGTTCACCAATCGATAGGCGCTGTTGCGCGAGATCCCCGTCTCGTGAGCGAGCCGATCCGCGACATCGCGCCGGGTCATCCCTTCGGCAAGCAGGACGCGAGCGCGCGCTTCGGGATCCGGGCGCGGCGCCTCGCGCGCCGGAACGCCGGTGCCGGAGACGATCACCGTCACTTCGCCCCGCGGCGGCGTGTCCCGGTAGTAACCCGCGAGCTGGGCGAGGGTCCCGTCGCGCGTTTCCTCGAACAATTTCGTGAGCTCGCGCGCCACGACGCCGCGCCGCTCGGCGCCGCACGTCGCGACCAGGTCGTCCAGCAGCTCCGCCGTGCGGTTGGGTGCCTCGAATACGACCACCGTCCATTCGCTCTTCGCGATAGTGTCCAGCAACCGTTGCCGCTCCCCGCCCTTGCGCGGCAGGAAGCCGAGAAACACGTATCGGTCGGCGGAGAGGCCGGAGACCGCGAGCGCGGCCGCGACGGCGGTCGGGCCCGGGATGGTGATGACCGGAAAGTCGCGCGCGCGTGCCGCCGCGACGAGCGCCACCCCGGGGTCGCTCACCGCCGGCGTGCCGGCGTCCGTCACGAGCGCAACGTCCCGGCCAGCCGCAAGCTGGCGGAGCACGCGCTCAATCGCGGCATCGGAGCTGTGCGCGTGCACGCTGACCAGCTCGGCGCCGGAGCCGACGTGCGCCAGCAGTGGGCGGGTGCGGCGAGTATCCTCCGCCGCTACGGCGGCGACGCGCTTGAGCGTCTCGGCGGCGCGGGGTGAGAGGTCGCCGAGATTCCCGAGTGGCGTGGCGACGACGTACAGCGTGCCCCGCACGCTACCACGTCACCGGCCACGGCAGCCGGTCGTAGAAGCCGGCCGACTGGAGCACGTACCGGTGGACCCGCGTGGCGTCCCGGAGCACCTTGGGGGCGGTGCCAGGCATGAGGATCTCGACGCCGTCGAACAGCTGCCGTGTCCAATCGGTGAGGGCGAGCGCCAGCTCCTCGGGCTGCACTACCGAATCCGCCAGCACCGCATCGCGCGGCGCAGCCATCAGCTCGAGGGCCCGATGGGTGGCCCCGAGACCGGCCGCCAGGCGCTGGGCCCGCCGCTTTCCTTCGCCCGGCACTTCCTGCTCCACCGCATCGGTGATACGCCAGAACAGATCGCGGTAGGTGTTGACCAGCGTCGCCGGCGCTTGCACCGGCAGCTCAGCCGCGTACGGAAACAAGAGCGCCGACAGCGCGGGCGGATTGCCGTCGGGCGCGTCCCGGAACAACGACTCCACGTACTTCGGCACCGAGACGCTGTCAGGTCGATTGCAGAAATAGCCGCCGGCGAAGCGACCGCCGTCGAACCGAAGGTACGAGACACGGCCGTTGGAGATCAACTCGAGCACGCCGGTGGCCTGCTCTTTGGCGAGCGCCGGGAACAGCGCATCCGGCCGGCGGGCGTCGACAGTTTTCACGCTGAAGGTCTCGGCGCACGACTGGTACATCCACGCGAGCTGTTCGATCGGAGCCGTACAGTAGGCCAGCTCGCCGCGCTCGGTCTCCGCCTCCATGCGCCGCAGCGTTTCAGCGATCGGGATCACTTCGCGACCGGTGGTGTGTAGCGAGACGGCGTTCATCGCCTCGCCGGCGCGCAGCAACAGCACCAGGCACTCATCGGGCAGCCAGGCGACGAGATAGCCGTCCACGCGGCCGTCGCGGTCCCGTTTGCCGAAGGACAGGACGTTGTCGAGGTGGATGAACGCGAGCCGGGTACGATGGACAAGCCGGCCGGTCTGCGGGAAGTCGAGCTCCGCGAGCCGGACCGGCGACTTCGTCAGGCGAGCGGTGCTCGCGCGCATCACGACCCTCCGGGGAGGGAACGGTTACTTCAGGTGCTGCTGGATCTTCTCGTCGAAGGCCGCCTTCGGATAGGCCCCCACGAGGGTATCGACGTGACGGCCGTCTCTAAAGAACAGAATACTCGGAATTGAGCGGACGTTGAAGCGCATGGTCGTTTGTTGGTTCGCATCGACGTCCATCTTGGCCACCTTCATCCGGGCACCGTACTCCCCGGCCAGCTGGTCCAGGATCGGCGCCACCACATGACAGGGGCCACACCAGGTGGCCCAAAAATCGACCACCACGAGTCCCTTCTGCTGTTCGACTTCCGCTCCGAACGTGGCGTCCGTAACCGCCACGGGATGTGTTTCCGTCATGCCGATTGCTCCTTCTGGTCCTATCGTTAAGTTCCCGTTCGCATGTCCGAGCCCACGCCGCGCCTCGCTCACGTCGGCATCGCCGTTCCCCGCATCGCCGACGCCCTGCCCTTCTACCGCGATGTGTTGGGGCTCGCCCCGGGCCATCCGGAAGAGGCCGATGGGGCCACCATCGTCAGTCTCCACTTCGGCGACGTGGACGTCGAGCTACTCGAGCCGCGCGATCCACAGAGTCCGGTCGCCAAGTTCCTCGCCCGGCGCGGGCCGGGGATTCACCACGTCTGTTACCGCGTGCCGGATCTCGATCGCGCGCTGGCACGCTGCCGTGCGGCCGGCTATCGCCTCGTGGATGAAACACCGCGCCACGGTGCGGGCGGCCGTCGCATCGCCTTCGTGCATCCGAAGTCGACCTCCGGCATCCTGCTGGAGCTGACCGAATGAAAGAACGCCCGCGCGCTACGGTCCGGTTCCCGGCACCGTGGGCTTGCATGGCGCGCCTGCGCCGCCCGCGCTTTCCAGGTGCACGTCGTAGACCAGCCAGCCGCCGCGACGGACCTGCACCAGCTCGATCGGCTGTACGTGCGTGCACTGCGCACGCTGCAGCTCGACCCGGAACAGGCGCCGCTCGTTTCCGCCAGGCACCGCCAGCGGCCCTTCGACGATCCGGTACCCGTTGGCCGACAAGTAGCGTTGCACCACCGTCATCCGCATCGCCACTATCGAATCCGGCATCCATTCCGCGGCCGGGCCCCGCGAGGTCCCCCACAACCGGCCCATCCGCTGAATGTCATTGGATCGCACCGCGGCGAGGAACTGCATGAGTGCGTCGTTCATCGTCGCCGGCGCCGGCGCCTGCGTGCGGCGGCCCCCGCAAGCAATGCCCAGCACGCACAGGAGCACGGTCAGCCGTCGTCGCATCGCCGGTCACCTCGAGTGAGTGGAACGATTCGAAGGTAAGAACCCATGCGCCTCTACGTCAACATCGACCACGTTGCAACATTGCGGCAGGCGCGTCGCACCGACGAGCCCGACCCGTTGCGCGCGGCGGCGGCCGCCGAACGCGGCGGCGCCGACGGCATCACGGTGCACCTCCGGGAGGACCGGCGTCACATCCAGGACGCCGATGTGAAAGGCCTCGCACGCTTCGTGCGCACCGTGTTGAACCTCGAGCTCGGCGCCAATCCGGAGATCGTACGGTTCGCAGTCCGCCTGCGACCGTTTCAAGCGACGCTGGTCCCCGAGCGGCGCCAGGAAGTCACGACGGAAGGCGGCCTCGCCCTGCATGGCGGCGCTCGGGACCGGCGCCTCGCCGAAACGGTGAAGCGCCTTCGCGGCGCGGGTATTCGCGTGAGTCTGTTCATCGACCCCGATCCGCGCACGCTCGATCGCGCCGCGGCACTCGACGTCCCGGCCATCGAGTTCCACACCGGACGCTACGCGCATACCTGGGACAAGAGCGGTCGCGCGCTGACCGCGTTGACGGCTGCGGTGGCCCACGCCCGCACGCTGGGACTCGCCGTCCACGCCGGCCATGGCCTGACGTACGACAATGTCCAGCCCGTGGCCGCCATTCCCGAGATCGAGGAGCTGAACATCGGGCACAGCATCGTGAGCAATGCCGTGATGTGGGGGATGGAAGAGGCGGTGAAGCGGATGCGGAAGCTGGTCGATACTGCGGCTCCGGCACTGGAACCGCCGGCCGCTGATGGCTGAAAGCTGACGGCTTTCTTATGTTCATACGGTCATGACCCACCCACCCGGCGCGCCGCTCGCAATGGCCGACTTCTTCGCCCTCGAGGCGGGGGAGTATCTCGATCGGCTGGATGCCCTGCTCGCGCCCGAAGGCGCCCCCGCCGCCGACGAGTTCGTTCGGCTAGCGCGGGCGTTGCGCGGCAGTGCGCTAATGGCGAGCCAGACCCCGATCGCCCGTGCGGCCGCGGGCCTCGAATCGTTGGCCCGCGGCCTGCGAGAGGGTCGCCGCGGCTGGGATCCCGGTACGCGTCAGGTCGCCATCCGCGCCGTCGACGATCTCAAGATCCTGGTGCGCCGCGTCTCAGCCTGGACCGACGCCGACACGGCCAAATCCGAAGCGATTGGCCGCGAGCTGGAGCAGCTCTCGGGCCGCCCCTCGGCCATCCTGCGCGCCGTCGAAGCATCGGGGCTGGATGCAGGCGCGCGGGCGTTCGTCGCGCGGGAAGGGGCCGCGATCGCGAGCGCACTCGATCGCACCGCCGCCGCCATGCGCGCCGGCGCGTCCGCGCGGGACCCGCTGCAGCACGTGTTGCGCACGCTGCAGCCGCTGCGCGGTCTCGCCGCGCTCAACGATCTGCCGCCGCTCCCCGACGTCCTCGAAGGCATCGAGCGGGCCATCAACGAGGTCGTGCGGGGCGCCCCCCAGGCGACGCCGGCCGCGACGCCCGACTTCTTTCAGGGAGCGGCGGCGGCGATCGCTCAAGCGGCACGAGAGGTCGCCGAACGCGGCCGGCCCGATCCCGATGGTCCGGCGTTCCGGGCGTTCGCGGGCCACTTGTCTCATTTCTTCGATCGCGAACCGATCATTGTTTCAATCAGCGACCTCTATTTCGACGATGCCGGCCCGCACATCGTGCAGCGCGGTGCGGGGGCGGCGCAGGCGGCGCCGCTGTCACGCATGGAGCTCGTGAGCCACGGCGAACACCTGCGCCTCGCGGCCGACGCGATCGAGCGCGCCCCCAGCGCCACGCAGCTCGAGCTACGGGTGCACACTCTCGCCGGGACGTTCCGAGCGCTGGCCGTCGCGGGAGAAGGACCGCTACCCAAGAGCCTGAGCCGTTTTGTCGATGCCTCCCGCGAAGCGGTAGCCCTGGGCCATGCGGTGCGTGAGCCCGCGCGCTTCGCGACCGCGCTGCGACGCGCCAGCGAGCTGCTCTCCGAAGCCGACACCATCGACGATACGCGACTCGCCACCGGGCTCGCGAGCGTAGCGACCGAGATCAACACGCTCGCGACGCCGGCCGTGCCGGTCGCGGCGTCGCTCCCGGAACCGGAGCCGCTGCCGATCGTGCCGATCGAATCGCTGGCTCCTGCACCGCCCGAGCCGCTGCGACCGCCCCCCCCGCGCCCCCCGCCCCCCCCGCGCCCCCCGGCCACCCCGGCGACCCCGCCGGCGCCGCGCGGGGTGCTGTTGGATCCGGCCGCCCCGCCAAAGCCCGAACTGCCGCCGCTCTTGCTGACCGAGATGTCGGAGGTGCCGGCGGAAACACCGGATCTGGTGGGCTCGTGGATCGCGTACGAGCGCATGGTGGCGGCCGGGATCGGCCCGGCCTCGCTCGCGGAGCTCATGGGCGAAGCGGCTGTTGCCGCCGCACCGGCGCTCGACACCACGCGACCCACCCCACCCTCGCTCGCGGCCGTCGAAGCCCCCGCTATGCCCGTCCCCACCGCTCCGGTCGTGGAGCTGCTGGTGGTGGACGTGCAGACGCTCCTCTATCGCGGCACGGCCGCGTTGGCGCGCGCGCAGGAGCTGCGCGAGCTCGCGAAGCGGACCCCGCCCGAGGAATTGCCCGCCCTCTTCGAAGAAGTCTGCGATCTCGTTGTCCTCGCCTTCGAGCCCGGCGCGTAACCGTCCGTCGCGCTGGGCCTGGCCGCTCGGACTGGCGGTCACGGCGGCGTTCCTCGTCTGGGCCGTCCACGACGTGGATATGGGCGAAGTGCTCGCGGAAGTGCGCCGGGCCAATCCGCTGTTGATCCTGGCGTCCGCTGGCGTCGCCACGCTCACCTTTCCCTTGCGCGCGTTGCGGTGGCGCGTGCTGTTGCGCGACGTGCACGGCCACCGGTATCCCCTGCGTCCGCTGTGGGACGCGACCGCGATCGGCTTCATGGCCAACAACCTGCTGCCGGCCCGCGCGGGCGAATTTGCGCGCGCCTGGGTGGTAAGCCGCCACCTGCCGGTTCGCTTCACGACGGCCCTCGCTTCGATCGGCGTGGAACGCGTCTTCGACGGCCTGACGATGCTTGGCTTGATGGCGCTGGCCATTGCCGCCCCCTCATTTCCCAGCAACGCCTCGGTGTCCGGCACGTCGGTATCCAGCGTCGCCATCGGCGCGGCCATTGCGTTCGGTGCGGTACTGCTCATCGCGTTCGTCGTGGTGCTTCGTCCAGCCCCGTGGATCGCCGGGTTCGACCGGGTCGCCCGCGCGATCCTGCCCGCCAAGGTGGCCGCGCGCGCGACGTCTGTCGTGGAAGGACTGGTGGCGGGCCTCACCGCGCTGAAGAGCCCCGCCCGCTTCGCCGCCGTCGTGGGGTGGTCGCTGGCCTTGTGGCTCGTCAACGCGGCCGCCTTCGCGCTGTGTTTCCGCGCCTTCGCGCTGCCCGTCCCCGCCGAAGGCGCGCTGCTGCTGCAAGGGCTGATCGGCTTCGGGGTGGCGATCCCCTCGGCGCCGGGATTCTGGGGCGTGTTCGAGGGCGCGACCCGTATCACGCTGCAGTTCTACGGCATCGGTGCCAACCTGGCACTCGCCTACGCGTTCGCCTTCCACATCACCAGTTTCATTCCGATCACCCTCCTCGGCTTCGAATCGCTGTCGCGCGCGCAGCTGCATCTGCGGGATTTGCGGGGCGCCGCCGCGCCGCCGGAATCGACCTCGTGAGCGCGCCCGCGAACCCGCCGGCCCGGCTACGGATTGCTGCACACGCGAAACTCAACCTGTTCCTGCGCATTCTGGCGCGCGAGCGCGACGGCTACCATCAGATCGAGACCGCCTTCACGCTGCTCGAGCTCGCGGACGAGATCGTGGTGTCGCGCACCGCGACCGGCGTCACGCTGACGATCGATGGACCCGACCTCGGCCCGGAAGAAGAGAATCTCGCGGTGCGTGCCGCCCGCGCCGTGCTCGCGGCGACCGGCGAGAAATTCGGGGTGACGATCGCGCTGGTAAAGCGCGTCCCCGTGCGCGCCGGCCTGGGCGGCGGCTCGAGCGATGCCGCCGCGGTACTGCACGCCGTCAACGCGCTGGCGCAGCACGCGGTGCCCCGTCACGAGCTGCTGCATTTCGCGACGCGGCTCGGCGCCGACGTCGCGTTCTTCGCGGGTGGCGCGCCCCTCGCACTCGCTTGGGGCCGCGGCGAACGGATGTACCGTCTCGCCCCGCTTCCGACCGCCCCGGCGCTCGTCGTCGTGCCGAGCGTCGCCGTGGCGACGCCGGACGCGTACCGCTGGTGGGACGAGATGCAGCCGGCGACCGGAAGGGAGTCCTTTAGGGCGACCGCGACGCGCGGTCCGGTGCTGCTCGACGCCGGGGCGTTCGCGAGCTGGGGAAGCGTCGGTCGCCTCGGCGGCAACGATTTCGAGGCCCCGGTCTTCGGCAAGCACCCGGAGCTGCGCGCGGTGTACGAACGAGTCGCCCAAACGGGCCCCCTTTGGGTCCGGCTCTGTGGCTCAGGCAGCGCCGTCGCAGCGGTGTACAAGAACGAGCGCGATCGTGACGACGCCGCGCATGCATTGGGCCGAAAGGACGTGACGGTGATCACAACGAACACGAGGGCGATCGCGGCTCCGGGCCCGGAGCCGTAACACGAGCGTCGGACCACTTGAAATGCACCGCCCGACCTCCACATTCTCCAGAGCGGTTGCGAGATGCCGCTTTCCACCGGAGATCGCGAAGCAGACACCAGGGGAGCGCTCATGAAACGGAACCCCGCCGTACCCGATTGGGCGGCTCTCGCCGCCACGCCGGTGCTGTTGCTGTCACTCGTATCGCAAACCCCAGCCGTGCCGCCGACAACTGCATACGTGATCCAAGGCACGGTGCAGGCCGTACAACCGAGCACGCGTTCGCTTTCTATTATCACCGGTGTGGGGTTCGCCCTCCAGCTGGTGCACATCCGCACGCTTCCGGAAACACAGATCACCAGCGACTCTGTGACCGTCGCCTTGTCCGACATCAAGGTCGGAGACATCGTGCGCGCCGAGTGTCGCATGATGGATACCGTTCTGGTGGCCGACCGCGTCGAGAAGCTCACTCCGGCGGGCGCAACGATGGAGGCCAAGCCATGAGTGGGGTGGCGCGGTGGGCCACCGTCGTGGCCCTGATCGCCGCTATTGCGGCGTGTCAACGGCCGCTCAAGCCGGGTGACCCGGTGCGCGGCCTAACGGTCGACCAACGGACCCTTTTCGACCGGGGCCGCGTCGTGTTCGATAGTGTGTTCATCCCCCCGACGGGACTCGGGCCGACGTTCAATGCTGTCGCCTGCGGCGAGTGTCACGAGGATCCGGTGGCGGGCGGCGTGGGCGACGAAGTCGAGGTGCACGCGTCGGCCTTCCGTCCCCCGATCTGCGACCCGCTCGTCCAGGAGGGCGGGATCGTCGTCCAACAGCAAGTGACGCCCGCCCTGAAAGCCGCGCTCGGGATCGACTCGGAGCCGTTTCCACCGAGCGCCACGGGGCGTGCGCTGCGAACCTCGCCAGTCGTGTTCGGGCGCGGACTGCTGGACCTCGTGCCCGATTCGGTCATCCTCGCGTACGAGGACTCCGCCGACCGGAACACCGACGGCATCTCCGGCCGCCCCAATCGGTTCTTCGACGGACGCCTGGGACGGTTCGGCCGCAAGGCGTTGGTCCCGACGCTGAAGGAGTTCAACGCCGGCGCCGGCCCGATCGAGATGGGCGTCACCAATCCGCTGGCGCTGAGAGAGGAAACCATCGGCGGGAACCCGATCCCCGCGGGCGTCGATCCCTTGCCCGAGCCCGAGATCAACCAGGAAGCGACCGACCTGACCGACGCCTTCGTCCGCTTCCTGGCGGCCCCCACTCCGCTCAAGGCCAACTCCGCGGCTCGGCGTGGTCGCGAGCTGTTCTCGAGCGTCGGATGCGCGGGATGCCACATCCCCACGCTTCGGACCGGGAGCTCCCCCATCGCCGCCCTGAACAACAAGGACGTCGCGGCGTACACCGACCTGCTGTTGCACGACATGGGTCCCGACCTGGCGGACATTTGCCTCACCCAAGCGAGCCCCTCCGAGTTCCGGACCGAACCGCTGATCGGGCTGCGCGTGGCGACGCAGTTTCTGCACGATGGCCGGGCCAAGACGCTGGAGCAGGCGATCCAGCTGCACGGCGGTGAGGGTGCGCGGGCGCGCGACAGCTTCCTTGCGCTGTCTGAAACCGAGCGGGCGGCGTTGATCGCCTTCCTGAAGACCCTATGAGTGCAACCCGTGACAACGATCTCATGAATAGACAACCAATTCTCTAGGTGGTGCCACGTGAACAGATCACATCGCTTCTTTGCTTCTGGCCTGCGCACCGTCGCACTCGGTGTCGGGTGTGTCTTCATCGCCACGTGCAGCAAGGACTCGACCGGCCCGGCCCTCACCATCGCCGACTACATCTCCGGGGTCGAGGTTTCGGGCACCGCCGTCGTCGGTCTTCTCGTCCAGGGCAGTGCCCCGGCGGCGGGAAGCGGACCGACCGTCACGCCCACCGCGCCGGCCGCCGTCATCAACGGCGGCAGCGCGCAGATACAGCTCGTGGGCTCCGCCGGCTTCACGAACATCATCCTCTCGGTCCAGGGCCGCGAGGACTACTACCAGGTCACGCTACCAGGCTCGGCGACGCTGGTGGATCTGATCATCACCCTCGCGCAGGAACTCCCGTCGGCGACGTTCAACCTGCAATACGCGGTGGGCACGAGCGCCGCGGTGGGTGCCTATGCCGCGTCCAGCATCGCCGTGATCCCGGTCGGCAGCGGCGACGTCCAGGTGAGTGTGGCGTGGGATGTGAATAGCGACGTCGACCTGCACGTCGTTGAGCCTGGCGCCAGCGGCGAGGAGATTTATTATGGCAACACCTCATCGGTGAGCGGCGGCGTGCTGGATCTCGACTCCAATGCCGGGTGCTCCATCGATGGCGTCCGGAACGAAAACATCACGTATCCGTCCAGCGCCCCACCCACCGGTACGTACACGGTGCGGGTCGATTACTGGGCCGCGTGCACCCAGGTACAGACCAATTACGTCGTGACGGTGCGGCGCCAAGGCCAGACGCCGCTGGTATTCACCGGCACCTTGACCGGAGCGGGCGACAACGGTGGCGCCGGATCGGGTGTCCTGGTAACGACGTTCACGTACTAGCTCAGCGGTTGTAGCGGCCCGGCAGCGCTCTCCAGCGTTGTCGGGTCGCCGCAACGCCTTCCTTCCTCCGCACTACCCTGGCGGCCCCCGGGAGCTCCCGGTACGTTCGCTATGGCCGCAAACCGACCACGTGGATGAGGCCCTCTCATGCGCCGTGACACTATGATCCGGGAGATCTGACTCATGCGCCAATCCGTCGTCCGCGCGTACCGGCGGCCCCTCTTGACGCTCGCCGGCGTGATCCTGGCGGCAGCGACCTGTCGCACCGGCACTGACCCTGCGTGCGTGGTCCAGAGTGTGTCAGTCTCGCCCAACCCAGTGACCCTCACCGTCGCGCAGACCACAACGCTCACGGCCACCGTCAGCGCTACGAATTGCACCCCCGCGCCCACCGTGACCTGGAGCAGCGGGGGCACGGCCGTCGGCCTCGTGCCCGGTGGGACAACGGCCCAGATCACAGGGGTCAGTGTCACCGCGAGCCCGGTGGCCGTCACGGCGAGCGCCGGAGGTCAGTCCGGCGCCTCGCAGGTTACCGTCACCCCTGCCCCGAGCATCAGCCTGTCGGGCACGAACCTGGGCTTCTCGGCGCCGGAAGGGGGCGCCAATCCCGCGAGCCAGTTCATCACCATCACCAATGGTGGAGGCGGGACGCTTTCGGGCCTGAGCACCGGCACGATCACCTACGGAGCCGGCGCCACCGGGTGGCTCCAGGCGCCCATCCTGAGCGCGACTACCGCGCCGGCAACCCTCACCGCGCAGCCGGTCACCGGCGCGTTGCCCGCGGGCACCTACACGGCGACGATCCCGGTGCAGTCGGGCGTCGCGTCCAACAGTCCGCAGAACCTGACGGTGACGTTCACCGTGACACCGTCGCCGGTGATTGCGTTGTCGTCGGCGACCCTGACCTTCTCGGCGCAACAGGGCGGCGCCGATCCCGCGAGCCAGTTCATCACCATCACCAATGGCGGAAGCGGATCGCTCACCGGCTTGAGCACTGGTACGATCACCTATGGCGCCGGCGCCACCGGCTGGCTCCAGGCGCCGATCTTGAGCGGAACGACCGCGCCGGCGACGCTCACGCTGCAGCCGGTCACGGGCGCGTTGATCCCGGGGACCTATACGGCGACGGTCCCGGTGCAGTCGGGCGTCGCGTCCAACAGTCCGCAGAACCTGACGGTGTCCTTCACCGTGACGCCGCCGCCGGCAATCGCCTTGTCGTCGGCGAGCCTGACGTTCGCGGCAACGGAAGGTGGCGCGAATCCCGCGAGCCAGTTCATCACGATCACCAACAGCGGGGGCGGCTCGCTCACGGGCCTGAACACCGGCACGATCACCTATGGGGCCGGCGCCTCCGGGTGGCTCCAAGCGCCCAATTTCAACTCAACCACCGCGCCGGCAACGCTCACCATCCAACCGGTCACCGGGGCGCTGACACCGGGGAGCTACACCGCGACGATCCCGGTGCAGTCTGGAGTCGCAACCAACAGTCCGCAGAACTTGACGGTGACTTTTAACGTGGCGTCGCCACAAACGGTGGTGGCGTTCGTTGGAAACAACCAGACCGGCCTCGTGGGCTTCGCCCTGAATGTCCGGCCGGGAGTACGGCTGACCGGCGCGGGAAACGCCCCAGTGCCCAACGTCAGCGTGACGTTCGCGGTGGCCTCTGGTGGCGGGAGCGTCACCGGCGCCACAGTGAACACGAACTCAAACGGCGTGGCGCAGGTCGGGAGCTGGATCCTCGGTGGAGCCGCGGGGGCCAATACGCTCACGGCCACCGTGACCGGCGCTGGCATCGGTGGGAATCCGGTCACCTTCACGGCCACCGGCGCCGCTGCAGCGTTCAACGTCACCGTCCAGAACGTCGGCCCGACGTTCACGCCTGTGGTGCTGACTGCGTTCGCCTCGGCCGTCGCCAAGTGGCAGCAGATCCTCTATCAGGACATTCCGGATATTGGACCCTTTTCAACCAACACGGGAGATTGCGGCGCCAACTCACCCGCCCTCACTAACGTGACGGTGGACGACGTCCTGATATTCGCCAGGATCGACTCCATTGACGGTCCGGGCGCCGTCCTGGGCTCGGCTGGTCCGTGCTTCATCCGGATAACCGGGCGGCTCACGATTCTGGGCCAGATGACGTTCGACTCCGCCGACGTGGCGGCGCTCAGCGCGGCGGGCTCGCTGAACAGCGTGATCCTGCACGAGATGGGACACGTGCTGGGCTTCGGCACGCTGTGGACGCAGGCGCAATTCGATTGCCTCCAGGATGCCTCCACCCCACCGGGGACCATCCTGGACACGTACTTCAGCTGCCCTCAGGCCCGGGCGATGTTCGATTCCATCGGCGGTACCACCTACACGGGCGGCAACAAGGTGCCGGTCGAAAACTGCAGCCCGGCTTCGCCGCCCGGCTGCGGCGCGGGCAACGTGAATGGACACTGGCGCGAGCCGACGTTCGACGAAGAACTGATGACGGGTTTCCTGCAGCCGGGCGTCTCCAACCCATTGAGCCGGCTATCGGCGGCAGGGATGGAAGACCTGGGCTACGGCGTGAACTACGCC
This sequence comes from uncultured Gemmatimonadaceae bacterium, assembly GCA_964596925.1. GTDB lineage: Bacteria > Gemmatimonadota > Gemmatimonadetes > Gemmatimonadales > GWC2-71-9 > DASTHG01. The sequence goes on from CAZQWQ010000073.1 coordinate 374,070, forward strand.
GGGTCGGACGTCTACGCAAAGATCTTCACCGTGCAGGGTGGCGCTCCTCGCCAGAACTTGCTCTCACTCGGCGATGACATTTATCGCGGTCCGATCTATGTCGTGGATCGGAGCGGCCGCGTCGTTGAGGTGGTTCAGCCGCGATGAGTAGCCGGAGCAGCGGGATACGGGTGAGAGTGAGCAGCATGCTCGCGCTTGCATTCGCAATGTTGGCGTGCGCCGGGCGTGGTCGAAGCGGCGCCGCTGCAGTCGAATGTCGACCCGTCGAAGGTCCCTTCACGACGAGCACCTCTTGGGACAGCCTGGCCGGCACGTGGCAGTTGACCCTCGTCGCGGGATCCGGTCCCATGGCCGGCCATCGCGAGGAGGGGGCGCTGTGGCTGCAGGCCCAGGACACCGCCCTGCGCCGCGTGGATCGAGCGGGGCCCACGACCGTCACGGTTCCCGTCATCGGGACCACGGATATCGTGCTCGAGCAGGTGGGCGCCGTGCGCATGGGAGACGTGCGTTCCACAGATCCGCTGCAGCCCGGCGTCGCCATGTGGGTGTCGCAGACCCCGGACGGAAGCGTGTCCGCCGTCATACGGATCGGCCAGGAAGCCATCCGGAGCACTCTCATACGAATCGAGGGAGGCTACACGGCATTGTTCCTGCGGCAGGTGTCGGTCAACGCCATTCGTGGCGGTTGGGCCAGTGGCGTCACGACCGAAACAGCGAGCGGCTATTTTTGCGCTGAGCGCGTGGCCAGCTAACTCCCGGGGCGCCGGCAGATCGGGCACGCCTGCATCTTCGGCTCCTGGCCCCGGACCAGCCGCACGGGACCCAACTGCGCCGTCGTGTCGGCCGTCGTGTCGCTCACCGTCACGCGCAACGTCATCACCGAGCTGATCACCGTGCCCTGGTAACGCGCGGGGAGCGTGGGACCGACGTACACGGGATAGGCCCGAAGCACGTACCCACCAGTCATATCGAAGCGACCGCTCCGGTCCAGCACGATAGTCTGCGGCACGTTGCCGAACGTGCAGCCGATGTGCACGTGGGCGCTCGTGTCGTCGGCGATCAAGCCGGCATTGTCGCCGCCCCACGTCCCGATGATTTTCCGGGGTGAGGGGCGCGGCCCCGCGACGTCGCAGTCACGTAGCAGCACGATGGCCAAGCCCGCGAGGATGACCCTGTTCATGTGTCCCTTCATGATACCTCGCCAGGCCAGGGCGGCGTCACTTTCCCCCCTAACCCATATCCCATCCCTTTGAACCATACCGGCGCGGCGGTGGTCTGGACTATCCTCCAAGGTGGTGCAATCGGTTCAGCCAGCAAGGGCGAACCGCGACAATCAACCCAGGAGTCTCGATGGAAGACAACAAGGTGGCCGTGGACGAAGCCCGTCGCGCGGTCCTGCACAATACAATGAAGACCCAGGTCGACCGTGATGTCAACGCCGACATCGCCGAGCGAGCCGAGCACGCGACTCGTACGGAAGGTCAGCGCATGGACAAGGTCGCCGAGAATTTCCGCGGAAAGGCGATCGATCAGGTCGTCGGCACCGATCGCGAAGTTGGACGTGCACGCGGCCTGGCGCGCGTCTCGCAGGTCGTCGACTACGTTTTCTATGCCATCTACACACTGCTGGCGATTCGGCTCGTACTCGCCTTGATCGCGGCCAACTCCAGCAATGGCTTCGTGCAATTCATCCGCGCCATCACCGAACCGGTGTACGGCATGTTTCGCGGAATCGTAGCGAGCCCGACGGCTGAGGGGGGCTTCACGCTGGCCCTGCCGATCGTGATCGCGATGCTGGCCTACCTCGTGCTCCACATGGGCATCAAGGCGCTGCTGCGCCTGATCGCCCACCGGAGGACCGAGATCTAGGACTCCACTGCCTTCAGCGCCGCTCGGCAGATCGCTTCGTTCACGGGACCCAACGCCTCGACCGTTCGACCGTCGGGGTGTTCTAGGACGACGCGTACCACGCTCTCAGTGCCTGGTCGCTCATCCTTCCGCGTCCAGCCCTGCTTCTGCAACTCCATCTCAACGTGGCGGGAATGCGACTGGCTGTACTGGGGGACTCGCACCCAGGTGGCGTTCGAGATCCTCAGGCTGGGACTGTAGACCGCATCCATTTCCCCGGTTCTGATGTTCGGATGCTCCTCGACCTGATGACCGAAGACGTGCCGAGCGACCGCGAGGTCGAGCTGGCGGCCGTAGAGTTCGTCGATGTTCAAGGCCCCCCCTTGCCCAGAGTCCTCGCCAAGCTAATACGCCGGAGACTTCCAAGGAGTCCTCGCGCTTCGTAAGTTGAGGGCCAGCACCATCGCTGGCCCCTCGTCCAATGGCAGGACAACGGACTTTGGATCCGTGAATGAAGGTTCGAATCCTTCGGGGCCAACTGGAGTTGCATCGCTCCCGCCCATCGTAGGTCAGTTCGTGGGTCACTCCCGCATCCGATGGGCCTTTCCGGAGTCTCTGCCCTGGGCTCCGGGGATTGGTTCAACGTTCCGTACCACCAGGTCACAGGCGAAAAGGACCCTGCCACCCGTGCCGCGGTGGCAGGGTCAGGCGTTCGGGACGCCGCTCTACTGCTTCCCGGGAACGGCCATGATGGGGCGGCCCTGTAGATCCGTGATCCGTCCCTGTTGATCCACCTGGTAGATCGGACCGCTCCGGATGTCATCGAGCAGGTGTATGCCTGGCCGCTTGCTGCCGCCTTCCGCGACGCTCGTCAGAATGAGGAAGAAAGGATCGGCCGCAGCCGTATTCACGGTGTAGCCAAAGTCCTGAAGCGAGCGCACCGTCAGCAAGCTGAGCGGATTGGGACCGGGGTCGTCCAGGAATCCGGTCAGGAGCTCGTTGACCAGCACACTCTCACGCCAATGCGCGTCGCGGGTGCCCGCTCCGCCCTGCGAATTCTCGACCGGAACCTTGCCGCCGCCCGTGTAGGTCGTTCCACCGATCGAGTCGAACCCCGCGATCCCGTTGACGCCCGTGAAGCGCGTGTCCACCCCGGGATTGTTGGGGAGCGAAGGATTGGCAAGCAGGTTAAACGCCGGAAAGTCCCAGAGGGTGCCGATACCGATCACGTGGCCCATCTCATGCAGGATCACCGCGTCCAGCAAACCGCTGGCCTCCAGCTCCGTCAGGTCATCCACGTCGAACCTCATGGTGCCGAGGACCGGGAGCGAGCCCGCTGTACGGATGAAGCAGGGGCCGGCCGAGCCCAGCACCGCGCCGGGTCCATCGATCGGCTCAAGGGTGACCTGGATGACCAGGTCATCGATAACCTCGTTCATCGGCGGCGAGTTCGCCGCGCAGGCGTTGGCGGGAGTTTGAAGGTCGAGGTTCGCAAGCTCGCTGGTGATGATCGTCTGCCAGCGCGTCACCGCGTTGGCGAAGGTCTGGAGTTGCGACAGCGTGGGCATCGTCAGGAAGCGCAGGTTCACGCGATACCCGGCTTCGGACGTGCTTCCCGTGGCGGAGATGACCGCGGGGGGGATGCCGGTGCCCGAAGCCGTGGCGGAGAGCGCGTTCGGGCCGGCCGCCACGTTCCAGCTGCCGACCGTCGCGACGCCGTCGGGGCCGGTGATGGCGGCCGCTCCGGTTACGCTGCCGACCGTTGGCACGGTGGCGAACGTCACGCTGATGCTGCCCACCCCGAATCCATTGGCATCCACCACGGTGACGGATGGCGCGATGGCGACGTTGGTGCCCGGCGCCGCCGTTTGACCGTTCCCGGCGGGGTTGGCCAAGACGGCCGCCGGCGGTCCCACCACTACCGACTGCACGGAGAGCGTATAGGCGCCCGTGATGCCGGTGTTGAAGCTCGAGGCCTGGATGATGTACTGGCCGGCGGCCAGCGTGCGCGCGATATGCGAGTCGAGGCCCGGGCCGTCGTCGTCGTCCTCCTCGATGATCGTCCCGCTCGTGAAAGCAATGAGATAGAGGTACGTGTCGAAGCTCGCCGACTGGTCTATGATGACGTTGGTCGTGCTGCCCAGCGTCAGGACGTAGAGATCGGCATACTCCCCGCTCGGCAGCAGGCAGCTGTTTGTCGTCAGAGTGCCGTTCGACGTTTGCCCCACGGCGATTGGCACCGCGTTTGCGAACAGGCAGGGGTCCAGGGCGACCGGGTTCACGGTGAAGGTCACCGTCTCGTTCTGCGGGCTGTTGGTAGCCACGCCGGACTGCACCGGGATGGTCGCCGTGTAAGTGCCGGCCGCGAGGCTGCCGGTGACGGGCTGCACGGTGAGCGTCGCTGATGGATTGGCCGTGGTGCTACTCAGCGTGGGCGCCTGCAACCAGCCCGTGGCTCCGGCACTGTAGGTGATGGTGCCGACGTTGAGCCCGCTCAGCGTTCCGCCGCCGCCATTGGTGATCGTGGTAACCTGGCTCGCCGGATTGGCACCGCCCTGCGTGGCGGTGTACGTCAGGCTCGCGGGGTTCAAAGCGATCGCCGGCGGTGGTGGCGTGACGGTGAAGGTCACCGTGACGTTCTGCGGGCTGTTGGTGGCCACGCCGGATTGCACCGGGATGGTCGCCGTGTAAGTGCCGGCCGCGAGGCTGCCGGTGACGGGCTGCACGGTGAGCGTCGCTGATGGATTGGCCGTCGTGCTGCTCAGCGTGGGCGCCTGCAACCAGCCCGTGGCTCCGGCACCGTAGGTGATGGTGCCGACGTTGAGCCCGCTCAGCGTTCCGCCGCCGCTGTTGGTGATCGTGGTGATCTGGCTCGCCGGATTGGCGCCGCCCTGCGGGGCGGTGTACGTAAGGCTCGCGGGATTCAAAGCGATCGCCGGGAGCGGCAGCACCGTGACTTGCATGCTGCCGGACACCGTGCCCGCCGTCGCGCTGACCGTTACGGCCGTCGTGGTCGGCAGCAGCCCGGTCACCTGGGCCTGACTACCGTTGCCCTGGACCGAAACCGCCGTCGGGCTGCTGCTCAACCAAGTGATGGTCGGCGCCGTCGGGCAGTTCGACGTGCTGAGCGACGAGGTGAGGGTCGCCGTTTCCGTCACGTTCAGAGAGATCTGCCCCGGCAGCACCGTCACGCTGATGACCGTGCAGTCTGGCCCGGTATCGCCAGGGCAACCCACCAGCAGCATGGCGAGCGCGCAACCAAGGATGGAACGGACGCGGGCCGATGAACCAGGCGCGGTCATGAAACCTCCACGGCGACGGCACATCGAGTTGGCAAGGGGACAGACCACAGCTATCACCGAAAACGACAGTGCGCTAGATGTACTGCTTTCAGTGCTCCGCTGGTCGAGCTCGACGCGGGAGGCCGCGTTGTCCAGGTCCACCCGTCGCGGTAGTGGCCACCCATCGGGAGTGCGGCCCTTTACGGCCCGCGCTGCATCATCATGCGCCGGGACACCATCGGCTTCGGCAGGGCGTCGAAGCGCGCCAGCTGGTCGGAGCGCAACAGATTCCGGATCATCATGTACCACTGGTCTGCTTCGTCCTGCATCGCTTCGAACTCGGCTCGCACACTGTCGAATCGCGCCCGCGTCTCGGGCGTGACGTCCTGCTGCGACGGACGCGGCGCCCCCTGATAGCGGCGCCACAGCTCGGCGCGCTTGGCGGCAGCCTGCTTGAGCACGGCGTTGAGCGCCCGATGGGGATCGGCCAGCGCCGTTCGTTGCGCCGGATCCAGCCCGACGGCCACGGCAAGCGAATCGAGCGTGAGCCAGTGATCGGGGGGTGGGGTGATCGGCGGCCCGCCCTGCTGTGCAGCGACGGGCCGGGCGAGTAGAAGCAGCGTGCTCAGGGCGAACAGCGTCCGGCGCATTAGCACTCCTGGGAACGTGTCCCTGCCGCTACGTCAATGGCACCAACCTGATCGTTCACAAACCCAGCACTGCTTCGGCGTCCACCGCGCCACCGCCTGGTTCCAGCGCTTCGTTCGGTACAGAGCGATCGTCCGGCTCCACGCGGGCACCGCAGGATCTTCGGGGACGTATACGGCGCGAGCCGTGCCGAGATCGCGAGTGCGCATGACTAGACTGTCTACCCAGACATAGGTGACGCCGGGAGACAGCGAATCATATCGTTCCGTGGGAGGGCGCCCCGGCCGCGGGATGATCGTGATCTTCAGCTGAATGCGACCCCGACGGATATCGCGCTTCCGAGTGTGATGGATGTGCACCTCCGGCGTCACGATAACCATTGTCCCGAGTGTGTCGATCAGGTTCTGGTCAAACTGACCGTGGTACTCGACACTGTCCTCCGCGAATTCCAGGTGGCCCGCATAGTCGAGCACGGCAGCGCGCTGCGACGAATCCATCGGGTTGGTGATCGTGGCCGATGGCGCTGGCGTTCGAGTCCCGGCCAATCCGAAGATGTACTCCGCACCGAGCCACCCGAGGCCTCCGATGCCGATCAATGGGGCGGCGAGCACCGCCCAACCGGCGGTCCCCGTCAGCGCGAGCCGCCGCCAGGCGAGCCAGATGGCCACGCCCGTGACGACGGCAAGCAGACCGATCGCCACGACCGGATGAATGAATGCCAGAATCGCCGCCCCGATGAGTCCCAATACCGCGAGGATCACCCACCCCGTCCGCATATGTCCCCCCAAGTCGAGCACCGAACCGAACCAAGCAGATCTACCGCTGGTTCACGAGACGTCGCATCCGCGCAACCGTGTCCTGAAGTGCCTGGGTGTCGGTAGCACCCCACAACTCGACCACGGCAACCGCCCAGCGCCGTGCCGTGGCGTTGTCGCCGGCGCGATCGGCGAGTTGTGCCCGGAGCAACATCGCGCGAACCAACCCTGCCGCATCTTGGACGTCATGCAAGAGCCACGTTCCTAAGGTCCCCACGGCCCCAAGCGAATGATCGAGGAGCTGAGTGGCGGCCGTCGTATCGCCAATCGCAAGCAGCACCGTGGCCTCTCCATACGTCCGGGCGATGGGCAGGTCACCAGGCCGCATGCCGGCTCGCAACGCCCGCAGGTTCGCGAATCGCGCGCGAATCGCCGTGGTGTCGCCTGCTTCGAGGTCGCGCAGCATTTGGAGGTATCCGTATCCTGGCCTGTCCGGACGGATCGGCCGGGTCCCGAGCAGCGGAAACGCCCACATCCGCGGGACATCCAGGATTGCGTCGCCCTGGACGATCTGTTGTGCCGGATTCACCCAAACTTGGAGGAGGCTGTCTACGCGCCGCGCCAGCGCGGTGATACTGTCACGAGGTGCCCCCAGCGCAGCGTACCCCCACAGCGCCATCCCCGTGCTGGCGAGCGTGAGGGGCTTGATCGACTGAATGCCAGACACAGACTTGAAGGTGGAGTCTCGCCCTCCCACCAACAGGCGCGCCGTCAAATGCGCCTGTCCGGTCAACGCTGCCAGGCCGGCGATCTGGAGAGCTTCGACCGTGTCCGGCAGTTGGTGCGACTGCAGAATCGAATCGGCGAGCGCACGCGCCCGAGCGAAGTGCCCTGCCTTCACGGCAAGTCGCGTCTCGGCGACAGCGAGCCGCAGCAGCTCCCGTGGCTCGCCCGTGAGCGTCCGGGCGCGCCGGACGCTCAGCAGGGCGGACTGCTCCGTTGCTCCCGTTTCGCCAAGTTCACCCATCGTCTCGAGGACGAGGCCGAGCGCTTCATAGGCCCCGGCGCTGTCTCGAAACGCGTGCACCCATCGCAGCGTGACTGCTCTCAGCAGACGCTGGTTCCGTTCGACGGCGGCCCTCTGGCTCGGAGGATTCGCTTCCGGTCGTCCACCGAACACGTCGTTTAGTGGAAAGGGGACGAACGCCAGTGTATCGCCCTCAAGAGACGGAAACGCGGCGAACCAAACGGTATCGCGTTCAACCGGGTGGCCGAACCGGACGAGGGTCACATCGGTGTAGAGGAGCTCCGCGAGACGCTGGAACGCCTGTCCCCGGAAGACAAAATACGCCGACGGCGCGACCCGGAGCGCATTGCTGTAGGCTCGGAGTGCCATCTCATAGCTCGTGCGAAACCGCCACCCGGATCGGCTGGCCGCATCGCGCACGACCGCGGGATCTAGCCGATGGCATTCTCCCAGTCCGAACCACGCCGGAAACGAATTTGAATCGCTCTGGATCAAGCGGTCATAGCGCCCGCAGGCCTGCGCGAACCGCCCATCGGCGAGGGACAGCAAGGCGTCCGCCAGCGCGCCGTCGCGTGGGCTGAGTCGGTCGCGGGCCGAAGCGGCAGCGCTGGCGTACGAGCGCCACGACGAGGTGGAATCCCCCAACAACGCCGATACCTGCGCCAGCCAGAGGTTCGCGTGTGGATACTCGGGATCGAGTTGGACGGCGCGAAGGAACGCTTGCTTCGCACGGGACGCATCCCAGGCCGCGAGCGCCGCGTCCCCTTCCAGGTACGCCAGCAACGCGCCCAGTACGCGTGTGCCGGTTGCGCCGGCCGCGGCCGTCCGGGAGCTTGCGCGACCTACCAGGAGCGAGTCGACGAGTTCGTTGAACTTGGGCCCGACATCCCCCAAATCGTGGCCGAGGCGGACGGTGTACTCCCGCACGGTGGCGCCGCGTCGAGTTACGTCGTACAACGCGGCGCGCACGACGGTCGTGTCCCCATACTGAGCGAGGCGGCCCCAGATCAGCCGGCCTGCACCAACGCTGCGAGCGATGCGCAGCGCGGCGCCCAGGGACAAGGTGTCTCGGCCTCGTTGGAGCCGCGCGTCGTTCACGCGCATCAGATCGACGGACCGGACGCCTTTCCATGTCGCGAGCGCGTCGTAGATGAGCGATTGGCAGTGAAACCCGTTCAACTGTGAGCGAGTCGCCTCTCCATCGTGCCCGAGCGGAACGATCGCGTATAGCGACTGATCGAGCTTTTTCTCGGTGAGTTTCGACACCACGAGGATCCCGAGCACTCCCAGCACGGCGACGGCCGCGATGGCCGCGCCCCAGCGCCGCCGCCGCCGCGCCGACACGCTGCGAGGCGTCCACACCCCGGTCGGGGCCGCCAGCGCGTCCACCAGCTCCGCGGCCGTCTGAAAGCGATCCAGCGGCAATACGGCAAGCATCTGCCCCACCACGCTGGCCACTTCCGGTGGAATGGACGGACGCAGCGTGGCCAGCTCCGCGAGACGGTCCCGCGGTTGCGCCGGCCCTGCGCTCGGCCCCTCCGGCGGAGTCACTCCGAGGGGCGGCCGCCCGCCCAGCATTTCGAACAGCACGCACCCGAGACTGTAGATGTCACTCCGGCCGTCGACCGACACCGAGCCGGCCTGCTGCTCGGGGCTCATGTAGTCCGGCGTGCCGACCGTCATCCCCGTGGCCGTGACCCGCCGGGCCCCCGCGGCGCTGATCGCGCGCGCGATGCCGAAGTCGCTCACGACGGCGTGTCCGGACTGCAGCAGGATGTTTTCGGGCTTGATGTCGCGGTGCACGATGCCGGCGCGGTGGGCGTAGTCGAGCGCGTCGGCCACCTCGCGCGCGATCGTCAGCGCTTCGGCAACCGGGAGCTGCCCGTCGCGCTCGAGACGATCCCGCAGCGACTCGCCGGTGACAAACGGCATGACGTAGAACAGGTGGCCGTCCGCGTCCCCGGAGTCGTACAGCGGGAGGATGTGGGGGTGGACGAGACCGGCGGCCAGGAGGATTTCCCGAAGGAACCGCTCGGGGCCGAGCGTAACCGCCAGCTCGGGGCGCAATACCTTGAGCGCGACGTCCCGCTCATGACGGATATCGTGAGCGAGGTACACGACTGCCATTCCGCCGCGACCGACTTCGCGGCCGACGGTGTACCGGCCCAGGAGTGCGTGCTCGAGACGACTGCGCAGATCGGCCAAAGCACCTCCACAGTACCGGCCAGCACAGTCCACCGCCAGCGCCTCGTCAACCCCTTGGCTTCAGCCACCTTGCCGAGTAGCTTGTCCGGCTCCGGATGGCTGACCACACGTTCTCCCGCGGGCAGCTCTTGCTCCTCGCCGGCACGGCCAACCGGCCGCTCGCCGAGGAGATGGCGCAGCATCTGGGGCAGGCGTTGTGCGCGCTGACGATCCGGCGGTTTGCCGACGGCGAGATCTTCATCAAGATCGATGAAAACGTGCGGGGACGGGATGTGTTCATCATCCAGTCCACCAATCCGCCGGCGGAGAATTACCTAGAGCTGCTGCTCCTAACCGACGCCGCCCGCCGGGCGAGCGCCGCGCGGATTACGGCCGTGCTGCCGTACTTCGGATATGCGCGCCAGGACCGCAAGGACCAGCCGCGAGTGGCGATCAGCGCCAAGCTGATGGCGAACCTGATCACCCACTCGGGCGCGGATCGGGTGTTGGGAATGGATTTCCATTCGCACCAGCTGCAGGGGTTCTGGGACATCCCGGTGGACCACCTGTACGCCGCGCCGGTGTTCGTGTCGCACTTCCGGACGAAGGCGCTGCGGGAGCCCGTGGTAGTGGCGCCGGACGTGGGGTCCGCCAAGATGGCGCGCGGGTACGCCAAACGATTGAACGCGTCGCTCGCGATCATCGACAAGCGGCGCCCGTCGGCGAACATCGCGGAAGTGGTGAACGTGGTCGGCGAAGTCGATGGTCGCGACTGTCTCATCCCCGACGACATGATCGATACGGCGGGGACGATCACGGAAGCGGCCGCGGCGCTGAAGCGGCTTGGGGCCCGGCGCGTGTTCGCGTTCGCCACGCACGCGCTGTTGTCTGGCCCCGCGGTCGAACGGCTCCGGGCATCGCCGCTCGAAGAAATAGTGGTCACGAACACGATCCGAGTCCCCGAGGAGCGGAAGTTCGAGAAGCTCAAGATCCTGTCGATTGCGGGCCTGATGGCCAAAGCGATCGGGTACGAGCACTCGAACCAGTCGGTGAGCTCGCTGTTTGACTGACGGCTGACAACTGAGAACTGAGGGGTTGAGGTATGGCACAATTCGTGGCGCTCGCGGCGAACCCGCGCGCGCAGACCGGCAAGGGAGCGGCGCGGCAGATCCGCTTTCAGAAGAAAGTCCCGGCGGTGATCTACGGGCACGGCCGCCCGACCCAGTCGCTCGAGGTGGATGCCCAGGCGCTGGAGCAGGCGCTCACCGGGATTGAGCCCGCGAGCACGATTATCGAGCTCAGCCTCGAGGGCAAGAAGGCGCGCACTCTGATCCGCGAGATCCAGCGACATCCGGTGCGGCCCGACATCATTCACGTGGATTTCTACGAGATTCACGCGGACGAGAAAGTGACGCTCAAAGTCCCGGTGCACCTCGTGGGCACCCCCGACGGCGTGCGCAACGCGGGTGGGGTGCTCGATCAGGTGACGCGTGAGGTCGAGATCGAGGTGCTTCCCGAGCAGATCCCGGACCGGGTCGAGCTGGACGTCACGGCGCTGATTATCGGCCGCTCGCTCCACGTGCGCGACCTCAACATCCCCAACGCCACCATCCTCACCCATGGCGATCTGACTATCGCGACGGTGGTGCCGCCGCGGACCGAAGAGGTCGTGGCACCCGCCGCGGAGACCGTCGCCGAGGTCGCCGAGCCCGAATTGATCCGCAAGCCTCGTGAAGAGGAAGGCGAGGAGGGCGAGGGTGAAGGCGAGGGGAAGGCGGCGGAGGCAAAGCCCAAGACGGAGAAGGCCGAAAAGCCCAAGGGCGGCAAAGAGGGCTGAGCCCTGCGCGCCGTCGTCGGGCTGGGCAACCCGGGCCCGGAGTACGCGGCGACGCGTCACAACGCAGGCTTCTGGGTGGCGGACGCGCTCGTCGCGCGGTGGGGATTTCCTCCCTTCCGGCGCGGCGAGCGCGCTCGTGTCTCCGCGGGTGAATTCGCCGCCGTCCCCGTTCAGGTCCTAAAGCCCACCACCATGATGAACCGCAGCGGGGCGGCGCTTGCGTCGCTTCGCGCCGATCCGGCGTTCGTGCCCGCCGCCGACCTACTCGTGATCTCGGACGATTTCAACATCCCGCTCGGGACGTTCCGCCTGCGCGCGGCGGGGTCCGCTGGGGGCCACAACGGACTCAAGAGCATCGAAGGGGCCCTGCAGTCGCAGGACTACGCCCGACTGCGCGTCGGCGTCGGCCCGCTACCCACCGGCGAGCCGTGGGAGGAATTCGTCTTGTCCCCGTTCGCAGCCGCGGAACGGGAAGCGATTGAGGGGTTGATGCCGCAGCTCGTGGAGGTGGTGGAAACGTGGGTGCAGGAAGGTGTGAAGAGCTAGACTCTCCAGGTTCTCCCCTTCTTCAATAGCTCGTCCAGACTGCCCGCCGGACCGGCGGCCGCCAGCTGGGCGTACACATCCCGGTCGTACGACGCGGCCGGGTCGCAGTAGATCACTCCCAGTGCCATCGGGAAGGTCGGCGGCTGGAGCCCGACCAGCAGGTTGGCGAGCCCACGATTCGCCTGGTCGTGTACCAGGAGGTCGCTCTCGGGCACGCCACCCTTCCCCACCGTCACGATTTCAAGCTCGAGCTTGCCGGGCACGAGTCGCAGCCCGCGCTGTCCGTCTTTCCCAAAGCGCAGGGGGCGTCCGTGGGCGACGTGCAGCTGCATATCGACGGCCACCGATTTCTCGGTGAAGGCGTCGAACACGCCGTCGTTGTACACGACGCAGTTCTGGAACACTTCGACGAACGAGGCCCCGGGGTGCGCGTGCGCGCGCTTCAACACCTCGACCAGGTGCGGTTGCAGTGTATCGATCGAGCGCGCCACGAACCGCGCTCCGGCCCCGAGGGCGAACGCGCACGGCGAGACCGGGTTGTCGAGTGAGCCCCCGGGTGTGGAGGGTGACTTGGTGCCGCGGCGCGACGTGGGCGAATACTGACCTTTGGTGAGCCCGTAGATCTCGTTGTTGAACAGGATGATTTGAAGATCGACGTTGCGTCGCAGCACGTGCAACAGATGATTCCCGCCGATCGAGAGGCCATCGCCGTCGCCGGTGACCAGCCAGACGTCGAGCTCCGGGTTGGCAAGCTTCACCCCGGTCGCCACCGCGGGCGCCCGTCCGTGGATCGTGTGGAACCCGTAGGTGGCCACGTAGTACGGGAATCGCGACGAGCAACCGATCCCCGACACGAACACGGTCATCTCCCGTCGCGCGCCGATATCGGCGAGCACCTTCTGCACCGCTTTGAGGATCGCGTAGTCGCCGCATCCCGGGCACCAGCGCACCTCCTGGTCCGACGCGTAGTCCTTCGGGGCAGGCGGCGTAGCCTGGGGCGGCCTAAGCGTGGCGGTCATCCGAGGTCTCCAGTGCGACCGAGCCGCTCCTGAATTGCGCTCGCGACCGTCGACACCTTGAACGGCTTGCCGGTGACCTGATTGAGGCCTTCGGCTGGCACCAGGTAAGCGGCGCGCAGCAGCTGCACCAGCTGGCCGGTATTCAGCTCCGCCACCAGCACGTGCTCGAACCGCCCCAGCAGCTCGCCCAGGTTCAGTGGGAACGGCGCGAGGTGGCGCACATGAATGTGCGACACCGACAATCCCTCGGCGCGGACCTGTTTCACTGCCTGATGGAGCGCGCCGTACGTCGAGCCCCACCCCACCACCGCGAGCGATCCGGAGTCTTCACCCAGGGCCACCGTCTGCAGAGGGATGTCGCACGCGATCCCTGCGATCTTCGCCGCGCGGGTCTTGGTCATCCGCTCGTGGTTGTCGGGATCGTAGGAGATGTGCCCCGAGTCGTAGCTCCGTTCGAGACCGCCGATGCGATGCTCGAGCCCAGGCGTCCCGGGGCGCGCCCACGCGCGCGCCAGCGTCACGGGATCGCGCACAAAGGGATGGAACTCCTTGGGGTCGGTCCGGAAACGCACCGGGAAACGTGGCAACGCGGCGACATCCGGAATACGCCATGGCTCGGCGGCGTTGGCGAGATAGCCGTCCGACAACAGGATCACAGGCGTCATGTACCGCGTGGCGAGCCGCACCGCTTCCATCGCGACCTCGAAGCAGTCACCCGGCGTCGCCGCGGCGATCACCGGGAGCGGGGAGTCGGCGTTGCGGCCGAGCACCGCCTGAAACAGGTCGGACTGCTCGGTCTTGGTCGGCATCCCCGTCGAGGGACCCGCGCGTTGCGAGTCGATGACGATGAGCGGCAGCTCGGTGGCGATGGCGAGGCCCAGGCCTTCGGTCTTGAGGGCAATCCCGGGTCCCGAGGACGACGTGACGCCGAGCGCGCCGGCGTAGGCAGCCCCGATGGCCGAACAGATGGCGGCGATCTCGTCCTCGGCCTGAAACGTCACCACCCCGTACGCCTTGAGGCCCGCGAGGGTGTGGAGGACAGCTGAGGCGGGCGTAATCGGGTACGACGCGAACATCATGCGCTCGAGTCCCGCCGCCTGCAGTCCCGCGAGCAACCCCCAGGCGATCCCCTCGGTGCCACTGATGGTCCGATACACCCCCGGGGTCGCCGGGTGCGGCGCCACCGTGTAGGCCGAGATGTGACTGGGCAGCTCCGCGGTCTCACCAAACGCGTGCCCGGCATTGAGCGCCGCGACATTGGCGCGGGCGATGTCCGGCTGCGCCACGAACTTCCTCGTCAGCCACTCCACGGTCGCCTGGCGGTCGCGCTCGTACATCCAGAGCATCAGGCCGAGCGCCCACATGTTGCGGCAGCGATGCGCATCCCGCGACGTGATGGGGAACGGCTTGACCGCTTCCTCCGTGAGCCGGGTGACGTCCACCTGCAGCACGCGATACGCCGTGAGCGAATCGTCGTCGAGTGGATTCGCCGCGTACCCGGCCTTGGTGAGATTGCGCGCCGTGAATGCCGCGGTGTCGACCACCAGCGTCCCGCCCGGTCGCAAATCCTCGAGGTTCATCGTGAGGGCGGCCGGATTCATCGCGACGAGCACGTCGACCTCGTCGCCCGCGGTGAGCACGTCGGTCGCCCCGAAGTGGATCTGGAATGCGGAAACGCCGTAGGTCGTGCCGGTGGGGGCGCGAATCTCTGCCGGGTAATCCGGGAAGGTCGCGAGGTCGTTGCCCGCGAGGGCGGTCTCGAGGGTGAATTGGGAGCCCGTGACCTGCATCCCGTCGCCCGAGTCCCCGGCGAACCGGATCACGGCCTGCTCCCGCTCTTCTCGTGGGACCGCCCGCACGGGCGGTGAGGCGATGGCCATCGGCACAATCATACCCCACACGCGGCGGCGCGCGCCAGCGGCGGGCGCTGGAAGGGCTACCGCCGCCTCCCGTCGCGGTCTATACTTTGCGCCTCACATATCCCCTACTCGGCACGACACCAGCGCCGGGTCGCTCACGACCAAAGGGAGGTGCCATGACGCGTCGCTACGAGACCGTCTACATCTTCGATAGTTCCCTGGAAGAACCCGCGATCACCGAGAAGCTCGAGCGCCTGCACGCCCTGTTGACCAAGGACGGCAAAGGATCCGTGTCGAGCACCAACCACTGGGGCAAGCGCTCCCTCGCGTTCCCCATCAAGAAGAAGGACACCGGCTACTACGTCGTCGCGCAGTTTGAGACGGCGGGCGAGCTGCTGCCCGAATACGAGCGCGCCGTCAAGCTGGACGAGTCCGTGCTGCGCTACCTGGTGGTGCTGAACGAAGGCGAGCCGGCAAAGCCGATGCCCACGGCGCCGGTGGTTGCCCCGGACGAGCTGGAGCTCGAGGAGGAGGAAGCATGAGACGTCCTGCCAAGACCTGTCCGGTGTGCGAATCAGGCGTCCGCGTGCTGGACTACAAGGACGATCGCACTCTGGGGCGCTTCCTGACGGAGCGCGGCAAGATCCTGCCCTCGCGGCTCTCCGGGATGTGCGCTCGGCACCAGCGGCAGCTCGCGACCGCCATCAAGCGGGCCCGGCAGCTCGCCCTGATTCCGTACATCAAGAGCGGATCCTCGTCCTGACGATGCCGGGTCGAGCAGGGTGGTGGCGCCTCGTGCTGGGCACCGCCGCCTTCGCGCTGTTCGCGCCAGGCGCGTTGGGGCTCATCGCCCTCCCGCTCGCCGCGCTGTTGCTGGCGGCTGGGCTGCGACGGCCCCGCGACGTGGCGATCGCGCTGCTCGTGGCCGCGACCGGGCTGGGATTCGTGGTCTGGTCCGCGCGCGATACGCTCGATGCCGCGCTCGGCGCCTATGCGTTGATCGTTGCGGCAGCGTTCACCGGTGGAGCGCTGCTGGCGCCCGCCGGCATGCTGCGCCAGACGCTGCGGGCGATGCTGTGGGGCGCCGCCGGCACGGGCGCGCTCGGCCTCGCGTTCCGCGGCGTGGGGTTCTTGAATGAGCTGCACTGGAGCGCCGTGCGACAGGCCTCGAGCGCGCTCCGCCTCGCCGTCCAAATCCAGCCCGATTCGTACGCGCTATTCGAGCCGCTAGTGCGTTTTTTCGGCGACGCCTTTCCAGGACTCGTGGCGCTGCAAACATTCGCCGGGCTTGCGCTCGCCTGGCAGTGGCACGCGCGGCTCGCCGCCGCGCCGCTCGGGCCGCCGCTCGGACCGTTCCGCCAGTTCCGCTTCGGCGACCACTGGGTGTGGGGACTCGTCGCCACGCTGCTCGTGTGGGTGGTTCCGAAGCTCGCTGTCCTGAAGGTCGCCGCTACGAACCTGGGCGTCGTGCTCGGGGTGTTCTATCTGCTGCGCGGCGCGGCGATCATGGTCGCCATCGCGGGGACCGCCGGCGTGCCGGCATGGACCCTCACCGTCGCTGCGATCATCGCAAGTGCCCTGGTTGTGCCGCTGCTGTTGCTCGTCCCGGGCCTGTGGACGCTCGGAGTATTCGATACCTGGCTGGCCTTCCGGCAACGCCGGTCGGGTCCGCCGACCGCTCAATAAAAGAGGATCGACGATGGAAATCATTCTGCGCGAAGACGTGCAGCACCTGGGCAAAGCGGGCGAGGTGGTCAAGGTGAAGGACGGCTATGCCCGCAACTTCCTGCTCCCGAAAGGGCTTGCCTACCCGGCGACCGCGGGCAACAAGCATCGCATTGTGTTCGAGGCGGAGCGCCTCGCACGGCAACGAGCCGCCGAGAAGGAGTCGGCCGAAGGCGAAGCCGCCAAGCTGGTCGGTCTGTCGCTGACGTTCCCCATGAAGGTGGGGGAAGAGGACAAACTCTACGGCTCCGTCACCGCGAGCGACATTCAGCGCCGACTCGAGGAGCAGGCGATCCACATCGACAAGCGGAAAGTCGATCTTCCTGAACCGATCCGCTCCCTCGGTGAGTTCAAGGTCGGCATCAAGTTCCACGCCGACGTTCGACCCGAGATCACCATCGTCGTGACCAAGGAGTGACCGCCACTCCGTGACCATCGGCATCGCCTACGTCGATGGCCCCCGGCTGCGCCGCTCGCTGCTCGCCGCGGCGGATTGGGTGGCGGCCGGCCGGGACGATCTGAACCGCATCAACGTCTTTCCCGTCCCCGACGGCGACACGGGGACCAACATGTGTCTCACGCTGCGGGCCGTCGCCCATGCCCTGCGCGAACTCGGTGATGCTCCCCTCCCCCGGGTCACCGAAACAATGGCGCAAGCCAGCATCCGTGGAGCCCGCGGCAATTCCGGACTGCTGCTGTCGCAGTTCCTGCTGGGTCTCCAAGAGGGACTCGGCCCGAGCCTCAGCGTCACCCCTCCCGATCTCGCGCGAGGGATCCGCGTCGGGTTCGAGCGTCTGGAGGGCTCGCTCGATGAGCCGGTGGAAGGCACGATCCTCACCGTGGCGCGGGAAGCGGCGGACGAGGCCGAGCGGTCCGCCGGCGAACGCGACGTCCGGGTATTCATGCGACGGCTCGTGGCGCGAACCGAGATCGTTCTGGCGCAAACCCCGGAGCTGCTGCTCGCGCTCAAGCAGGCCGGCGTGGTGGACGCGGGTGCCAAGGGCTTCGTGCGTTTTCTGGAAGGGGTCAAGCGGCTCATCGAAGAAGGGACGCTCGCCGAAGGGGCCGTGGACCGGCTGGAGGCCCCCAACGCGGCCGCGCAAACGGAGGTCGCCGAGGGGCGGGACTACCGGTTCTGTACCGAGGTGCTGGTTCGCGGCGATGCGCTGCCCGCCGCGGCCGAGGTCCGCCGGGCGCTGCGTGAGCTGGGGGGATCCATCGTCGTGCTCCAGACCGGGAACCTCCTCAAGGCCCATGTCCATACCGATACGCCGGACGCCGTGTTCACCCTCGGTGCCTCCTGGGGCGTGCTGGAAACCACCAAGGCCGAGGACATGCGGGCCCAGCACCGCGCGCTGCAGCCGAGGCGGCCGCTCGCGTTCATCACCGATACGGCCTGTGATCTCCCCGACTCCACCGTCTTCGAGCACGGGATCGGCCTGGTACCGACCCAGCTCATCCTGGGGGATCACGTGTATCGCGACCGACTCGAGATGACGGCCGCGGAGTTTTTCGCGCGGATCCGGGCGGGCGAGGACGCAAGCACCTCCCAACCCACTCCACAGGCGTTCGTCGCAGCGTTCACCGATGCGTTGCGCGGTGCGGAGCGGGTCGTGGCCGTCGTCCTGTCCAAAGCACTCTCGGGAACGTTCGCGAACGCCGAACGCGCGGCGAAGCAGGTCGCGGCCGATGCCATCATTCTCGTCAACAGCCGTGGGGCGTCGCTGACGCAAGGCCTGCTCGTGGTGCGCGGCGTAGAGCTCGCGGCGGCCGGCTGGGACGCGCCGGACATCGCGCGTGAACTCGACCGGGTCCGCGATCAGTCCGGAGGGTTTTTCACGGTGGACAATCTCGAGCGTCTCATCCGGTCCGGCCGGGTTGGACGCCTGCGGGGATGGCTCGGCACCCGGCTCAATGTCAAACCGATCATGACGTTGACCAAAGACGGCCGGGCGGAGCCCGTGGATCGGGCACGAGGCCGCGACGGCGCGCGGGCGCGAATCCTGCAGCGCCTCGATGCGTTGCTCACGCCCCACCCCGCCGAGCTGCGGCTGGGTGTGGCGCACGGCGATATCCCCGACTTCGCCGCGGAACTGGCCGCGGAGCTCGACGCGCGTTACCACCCCAAGCAGCTGCTCGTGAGCCCGATCACGCCGGTGATCGCCGCGCACGCGGGCATCGGCGCCTGGGGCGTGTTCTATCAGGTCGAGGACGGAACAAAGCGGTGAGGCGCGCGCTATGAATAAGAGCCGGGGGCGATCCTCGCGCGGTGACGCGCGCCGCCATCCCGACGGGTTGCGCCAGATTGTCGCCGCGTTGGCGGATCGTAAAGCCGTCGAACCGTTAGTGCTCGATTTGCGTGGCCTCTCCGGGGCGACCGACTATTTTGCCATCGCCTCAGGCACGTCCGACGCGCACGTGCGCGGCATGGCCGAGCACCTGATGGCCCAGCTGCCGCCCCACCACGTTGAAGGTCTTGCGCAAGGACGCTGGGTGCTTCTCGATTATGTCGACGTCGTCGTACACCTGTTTCACCCCGAGCTGCGGGCGTTCTACCAGCTCGAACGCTTGTGGTCCGACGCGCCACCTGTGACCCTCGGCGAGGTCGGAATCGCCGGCTAAAGAAAGGAATGGAGCACCGTATGCAGCGGATGGCGAGGAAACTCAGTGTGGCGGTGGCTGCTGCGGCCGCCATGCTGGTAGGCGCGACGCCGGCGAGGGCGCAGTACTTCGGTCAGAATAAGGTTCAGTACCGCTCGTTCGACTTCCAGATCATCCGCACCGAGCACTTCGAGGTCTACTACTACGGCGAAGAGCGCGCCGCGGCGCTCGACGCCGCCCGCATGGCCGAGCGGGGCTACGCGCGACTATCCTCTGTGCTGCATCACCAGTTCCAGTCCCGCAAACCGATCATCCTGTACGCCTCCCACAGTGACTTCGAGCAGACCAACGCGATCGCGGGCGACCTGGGTGAGGGCACCGGCGGGGTCACGGAGTTTTTCAAGCACCGCATGGTTTTGCCGTTCACCGGTTCGTATGCCGACCTGGAGCACGTGTTACAACACGAGATGGTGCACCAGTTCCAGTACGACGTGTATTCGAGCGGCCGGATCGGCGCCGGAGTCCAGACCCTGGTGAACGTGAACCCGCCACTGTGGTTCATGGAAGGGATGGCTGAATACCTGTCGCTCGGGCCCATCGACGCGCATACGTCCATGTGGCTGCGAGACGCGGCGCTCGAAGGCAACCTGCCCACGATCGAACAGCTGACGTACGACCCCCGAATCTTCCCCTATCGCTTTGGACACGCCATTTGGTCCTATATCGGCGAAAAGTGGGGCGACGAGGTCATCGGAGAGATCCTGCAGGCGTCGGCCACCTCTGGCGTCGAAGGCGCCATCAAGCGGGCGCTCGGCGTGACGCTGGAGGAGCTCTCCCACGACTGGCGAGACGCGGTGCAGACGACGCTCCTCCCGCAGCTCGGGGACCACTATCGCGCTCGCCGCATCGCGCAACCGCTGTTGACCGAGCGTCGCTCCGGGGGCGGCTACCACCTGGCTCCGGCGCTCACGCCCGATGGACGCGAAATCGCGTTCTTTGGCGAGCGCAACTCGTTCTTCATCGATCTCTACCTGGCCGACGCGGAGACCGGCCGCACCAAGCGGCGGCTCGTCAAGTCGACCATCAACTCAAACTACGAAAGCCTGCGGTTCATCAATTCGTCCGGGTCGTTCTCGCCGGACGGCCGCTTCTTCGCGATCACCGCCAAGCGCAAACAGCAGGAAGACCTCGTGATCCTTGACGTGCGACGCGGGCGCGAGGAGCGGCGCATCAAGGTCCCGCTCAATGGACTCGAAACGCCATCGTGGTCCCCCGACGGCCAGCAGCTCGTCTTCATCGGCTTCGACGGCGGACTGTCGGACCTCTTCATCATTAACCGCGACGGCGGCGGCCTGCGACGCCTCACCAACGACAAGTTCGGCGACCTGCAGCCCACCTGGTCGCCCGATGGCAAGACCATCGCGTTCACTACCGACCGCGGGGGGCAAACCGATTTCGAGAAGCTGCGCTTCGGGAACATGCGTCTCGCGCTGTATCACCTCGACACGGGCGTGATCGAGCTGCTCGGCCACATGGATCAGGGCAAGAACATCAACCCCATGTGGGCCCCCGACGGGCGTTCGCTGGCCTTCGTCTCCGATCGCACCGGCATCAGCAACTTGTTCCTCTACGAGCTGGGCGACGGGACACTGTACCAGCTGACCGACGTGTTCAGCGGCGTGACGGGAATCACGCCGATGTCACCCGCCCTCTCGTGGGCCCGCCAGGCCGACCGGCTGGCATTCGCCTACTATGAAGAAGGCGAGTACAACGTGTACGCGATCGACAACCCTCGGTCGCTCCGGCGCCAGCCCTATGTGGACCGCCCCGCCCCAGGCCCCGTATTCCTGCTCGCCAGCACGGCCCGGCGCGATTCGCTGCGAGCGCCGCCGGCCGACAGCGCCGCGCCGGCCCCGGCCCCGCCGCCCGGAGCGGAGGGTTCGGTCTCGGTGTACCGCCCCTCGACCGGCGGTTTCCGGCCGTCGAGCGGCGCGCCACAGGCCGCCGAATCCTCGGCCGCGGTCGCCCCGGTGTCGGTGCGCTCGCTGCTCGACTCGGCGACCCTGGCGCTCCCAGACACGACCGAGTTCTCGGTGCGGCCCTACCGCGTCCGGTTCACGCCCGACTACACCGCGCGGCCCACCATCGGTTACGCGCGGGACAACTTCGGCCGAGGGTTCTTCGGCGGCGCGGCGGTCTCGCTGTCCGACATCCTGGGGGATCACACCCTCCAGTTCGCCGGCGCGGTCAACGGTCGTATCAGCGAAGCGCAGATCTTCGCCGCCTACATCAACCAGCGAAAGCGATTGAACTGGGGCGTGGGCGGCTCTCAGACGCCGTACTACTTCTTCATTCCAAGCACCATCGACGTGATCGACGTCGGGAATCCCGGTGGGTTGGACAGCGCGATCGTCTACAACTTGCAGCTGCGACGTTTCGTGGTGCGGGACCTGTTCGCCGAGTCCTACTATCCGTTCAGTCGCTTCAGCCGGGTCGAGCTGGGGGTGCACGCCGTGTTCCTGGGACTCTCCACGCTGACGCTGTCCGACGCGTACGACCTCCAGTCGGGCCAGTACATCGGGTCGGCCGAGTCCACATCGGACGAACGTTCCCTCGCGTACGCGCAACCCAGCATCGCCGTCGTCCACGACAACGCCCTGTTCAGTTACGTTGGACCGTTCTCCGGCAGGCGGTCGCGCTTCGGCATCTCCCCCACCTTCGGAGGGGAACGGTTCACCAACGTCGTCGCCGACTACCGGCACTACCTGTTCTTCCGCCCATTCACGTTGGCGTTCCGCGGGATGGTCTACGGCAATTTCGGCCGGGATGCCGAACTGTTCCCGATCTACCTCGGGAGCACCGACCTGATCCGCGGCTACACGTCCGGCTCACTCCGCAACCACGAGTGCCAGTCGGGACCCGCGTCCACGGGGTATACCGGATGCCAGGGGTTGGACCAACTGATCGGCTCGAGAATCGCTCTGGCGAATGTGGAGCTGCGCTTCCCGCTCACCCGCAGCCTCGTGCTCGGGTTCCTTCCGATCGGGTTGCCGCCCATCGAAGGAGCACTCTTCTACGACGCCGGGGTTGCGTGGAGCGCCGGAGATACCGTGAGATTCAACCGTCGCGCCGGGGACTCGCTCTCAGTGCGCTCAGTGATGCGGAGTTACGGGGGGTCGATCCGGGTCAACATGTTTGGCTTCGTGATTCTACGATTCGACATTACCAAACCGCTGAATCGAACGTTCAACAAGGCCTATTGGACGGTGAGCCTCGGCCCGACGTTCTAACTCCGCGCTGCATAGCCACTTGCATTGGCCTCGCCGGGTTTCTATCTTGCGGCGAGGCCAATTGCTTTCCCTTCGGTCCTTCCCCCTCCTCATGGCTGTTGCGCTGTGGGGCTGTCGGCCCCAAGCGCCGGGTGGATCGTCGTCACAAGCCGTTGCGGCACCGTCACTTCGGCCGACGACAGGCCCGCCGGGCCGACACGCCGGATTCGCCATTCGCGTCCCCGCAGAAGGCGGCGTCCCGCGGTTGTACGCGCTGCCCTCGCTCACCGAATGGCCCACCCCGCTGCGCGGCAAGCTGGCCGACGTGGAGCAGCTGTTGGGGGTCGACCCCGAAGCCGCAGAGCTGTTCGTTCGAACCCGCAAGCGTGCTGTGGTCGCCCTCGACCTCGACGGCGATCGCGTCGACACCGTGGCGACCGACGTGCAAATCGCCACCCTGGGCCCCGACGGCACCCTGTTCGCCGTAGATGGCCGACGCCGAGTCATCACGCTCTCGCGGCGCGTCCGACTCACCTGGCCGCATCCACTGGAAGGCGATCCGCGCGACCTGTTCGGTGCTGCAAATGAACGTCTCGTCGCCATGGTCGGCGGCGAGCGTCCCTCCCTCATCGTGGTCGCCGCGGATCAACCAGCGGCGTCGCGTCCGCTGCCCGACAACGGGGACGTGACAGCAAGTCGCTGGGGTGATCTCGTCGCCGTGGCGGGCGATTCCGGCGTCACACTCTTCGACCCGCTGGGCCGCCGAGAGCCCGGCTTCGTGCGAATCGCCGATCACCCCCGCGCGCTCGTGTTCTCGCCTTCCGGACATCGGGTGTACGTCGGCGTGCGGGCCGGGCTTGGACTCGCCGTCATCGACCGCTATGCGCTGCGGGAGATCGACGGCGTGGCGCTCCCGATGCCGGCCGCCGCGCTGCGGCTCGATCCGTTCGGCCAATGGCTGATCGCCCGGCCCACGGTCGGAGACAGCGCCTGGGTCGTCGATCTGTCGATCAAGCGGCTGGTGGGCGGATTCCCGACCTCCTGGCGGGCCGATCTGCCGACTGTCTCACCGGACGGCTCGCTGCTGCTGCGCCGCGGCAACGATGTCGTCGCCGTACGGCCCGACTCGCTCATGGTGACGGGGCGCGTGGCCGGCGGCGCGTCCGATCTGTGGGTCACGACCGACTGGTCGCCGCGCGGGGCGCGCTCCACCACGGCCGCCAGCACGGCGGGTGCCGACGATTCGGTGGGTGGCGAGGGGCCGCTCTACGTTCAGGTGTCGGTGTCGCGCAACCAAACCTGGTCAGGACAGATGGCCGAACAGCTCATCCGGGCCGGCCTGCCTGCCAAGGTCCTCCCGCCCGCGTCGGTCGACGAAGGGTTTCGAGTAGTACTCGGCCCATACCGGACCCGTACTGAGGCGGAAGGTATCGGCAAGAAGCTGGGCCGCCCGTACTGGATCTACAATCCAGAACAGTGACACTCCGCACGCTGCCCCGTTCCCGGCTCGACCGCGTGCTCCCGCCCCTGCTGCGGGAGTGTGCGCTGGTGGTGATCGTGCCGGTCGCTGATCACGCGCATTGGTCTGCCGAAGCAGCCTGGGCCGTGGCACGCGCCGCTACCATTGGCCATCAGGACGGTCGCCGCGCCGTTGCCCTGGTGGATCTCTGCCTCGAATCGCCGCTGTTGCACCAGGCGAGGGCGATCGCACGGTCACCGGGCATCGCGGAGGCGTTTGCTTCCGACGCCCCGCTCACCGATGTGGCCCACGACGTTGATGGCGTCTACTTCCTCCCGGCTGGATCCGAGGTCCAGGAGCCCGGCGCGGTACGCCGCTCGCGGCGCTGGAGCCGGCTCCAAGCGGGATTCCGAAGTGAACGCGCGTTGCTGTTGGTCTGCCTCCCGGCCGAACACATCCCAGACTTGGGAGCGGTTCCGGACGGTGTGATCGCATTGGCGCCCTTGGGGATGGACCTTGGCTCGCCTTCCGGTCGCGCGCTGCTGGCCGCGCGGGAGCGGGGGGTCGATCTGCTCGGCGTCGTGCGCGAGCGGTGGAGCGCATCGCAGCCGGCGTCGCTCCCCTCCGTGCACCCGCACCGAGTGCGACCCGCCGTGGTGGCAGCAGGCGCCGCGCTCGCGATCGTGAGCGTCGCGCTGCTCGCGACGGCCAAAGAAGCCTTCAAGACGGCAGACGCCATCGTCGAGCAGGCGAGCCCAGTGGCGATGCCCGTGTTGCCGGCCGCGGACTCTGGCGCGTGGACGCTGCAGTTGGCCGCGTATGGTGAACCCGAGCGCGCCCTGGCCCACGTCGACCGCCTGGCGGCGGCGGGAATGCCGGCGTTCGTGAGTCCGCTCTCCCCCGACAGTTCGGGAACGGTGTGGTACCGCGTACTCGCCGGCGCCTTCGCTACACGCGAGGCGGCGGCGGCGGCGCGCCAGGTGTGTTGGGACCGCGGTCTCGCCGCGACCGGTGAAGGAAAACTGCTGCTCGCGCCGTACTCACTCGCGCTGCGAAACCCCGCGGACGGCGCGCGGCTGCGGGCCACGGGCCTGGCGCCGGTGCGCTGGGGCGAGCGCGGCCCGGTCCTGGTCGGCGCGTTCGAGCATCCCGAGCAGGCGTCCATCGCCCGCGCCACGCTGGAACGCGCCGCCATCGCCACAACCCTCATCACCCGAACGGACCCGACTCCATGAGGCTGAGCCGACTCGAGCTGGTGGGCTTCAAGTCCTTCGCCGGATCGGTAGAGCTGCCCTTCGATCTCGGCGTGACCGCGATCGTCGGTCCGAACGGCTGCGGGAAGTCCAACATTTCCGATGCGGTCCGGTGGGTGCTGGGAGAGCAGTCGCCGCGGCTGCTGCGTGGCGGCAAGATGGAAGATGTGATCTTCCAGGGCTCGACCGGTCGCCGCCCGGTGAACGTCGCCGAAGTCTCGCTGGTGTTCGACAATGCGGACGGGACCCTGCCGATCGCGTACCAGGAAGTCGTGATCACCCGTCGGCTGTCTCGCTCGGGTCAGAGCGACTATCTCCTGAACCGCTCACCGGTGCGGCTGCGTGACATCCAGGACCTGCTGCGCGGCACCGGGCTGGGCGCGGACGCTGGGGTCGTGATGGAAGCCAGGATGATCGACGCGCTGTTGTCGGAGCGCGCCGAAGAGCGGCGGGCGTTGTTCGAGGAAGCGGCGGGGATCGGCCTGTACCGCAATCGCAAACAGAGCTACGAGCGGCGGCTCGAAGAAACGACCGCCGACCTGGCTCGGCTCGAGGATCTCATCGCCGAAGTACAGACGCAGGTGCGCAGCCTGGCGCGGCAGCGCGGTCGCGCAGAGCGCTACACGAAGATGATGGAGGAGTGCTTCGGTGTGGCGATCACGCTGGTCCGGCGCGAGCTCGAGGATCTGGACCTGTCCCTGGGCGCGTTGGGCGTGCGCACGCGCGAGCTGGCGGAGAGTCTTCCTGTCGTACGGACACGCTTCGAGAACGCCGAGCACGAGCGCGAGACCCGTGTCCAGGCTCGGCACACCGCCGAGGCACGGCGGACGGAAGTGGAGCGCCGGCTGGCGGACGCGAAGCTCGAGGCAGAGCGGTTGGGCGGCGATCTCGCCCTCGCCGCCGAGCGACTCGGCAACGCGGCTCAGCGACGCACGCGCGCCCTCGAAGAACGGGCGGAGAAGGAGCGACGCGCGACCCAGGCTGAGCGAGAGCGTTCGGCGGCCGACGCCGAGCGCGCCGGGGCCGAGCGGGAGCTGGCCGCCATCCAGGCCGAGCTCACCGGCCGCGCGTCGCTCGAGGCGGAAGTACGTGACCGCCTGGGAGCGCTGCGCGAAACAGTGCGGAGCCTCGAAACAGAAGTGCAGCGCGCCACCGAGGTCACCCGGGCGCTCGAAATCGAACGGGCCGCGCTGGAGCGTGAACGTACGGAGCTGCGCCAGGCGTTGCAGCGGGCCGCGCTCGACCGCGGGACCCGTGAGCAGGCCGCCGCCGGCGCGGAGCAAACCCTGTCGTCTGTCGTGCACGACGCGGCCGCGGCCGCGCAGACAGCGGTGCGGGCAGTGGAAGCCGTCCAGCTCGCCCGCCGCCGTGTGGGCGGGCTCGAGGAGCAGGAAATGGCCTCCCGCGCGGCCCGACGGCAAGCCGAGGATGCGTGGTCACAACTGTCCGCGCGCCGTGACGCCCTCGCCGAGCTCGAGCGCGGCCGCGTGGGACTCGCGCCGGCCGCGCAGGCGCTGCTTGGTGTGCGCGACCGGTTCGGCGATGCAGTGCTGGGACCGCTCGCGGACTTCGTCCGCACCAGCCGGCGCGACGCGGAGCTCGCCGAGCGGCTGCTGGGCGAGTGGCTGCACGCCGTACTGGTGCGGGACCCCGCTGCCGCGGACGAGATCCGTCGCTGGCACGCGGCCGAACATCCCGGGCCGCTCGTCCTGCTCCCCTGCACCCCGGGCCCGCGCCTCGCCGCCGATGGACACCCCCTGAAGGACGAGCTGCGCGTGGACGGGCCGGCGGCGGCATGGGTTCGCGCGCTACTGGCCGGACACGAGGTGCTGGATGACGGCCGCACGTTGCGGCGGGCGAACGGGGCAATTTTCCTGGACGGCGGCGCCGCGACTGGAAGCGGCCCGCTGCAGCGCCGCGCTGAGCTCGAGGCGCTAGCAGCGGATCTCGCCGAAGGAGAGGCGACGCGCGACCGCACCCAGGCGGCGCTCGAGAGCACGACGCGCGACCTGGCCGACGCCCGGGCTGCGCTGGCGGCCGCGGCGGACGCGGCGGACCGGGCGCGACAGGTGGAGCTCGAGGACGGTGCAAGGAAAGGCGAGGCGGAACGCACCCTCGTACACGCGCGGCGCGAGCTGACGGAGGCGGACAGCCTCGTCCAACGCCTCACGCAGCGTCTGGCCGAAGTGGAATCGCGGTTGAGCGGGCTCGAAACGGAAATCCAGGAGCGCTCGCTCGAGCGGATGCGTCACGACGAGCGACTCGGCAGCGAGCGGACCGGGCTCGAGACGCTGGAAGCCGACCAGGAGCGGGCCCGCGAGCAGCGGGTGCACTGGCAAGTAGAAGCGGCGCAGATGGAAGCCCGGCTGGCAGCCGCTCGGGAGCGGGCCGGACGCGCCGGAACCGAGGTGGAGGAAGCCCGTCGCGACGGCATCATTCTGGCCGACGAGGTCGCGCGGATCGACACGACTAACACGGAGCTCGCCGCGCAACGCGCGCAGTGGCAGGATGCGTTGCAGGAGCGTCGCATGGCGCAGGGCGAGCTCGAGACGGCCGCGCGCGAAGCCGCCACCCACGTCCAGGCCGCCGAGACGGCCGTGACGGCCGCCGAAGCCGCTGTCGAGGAGGCGCGTGCCGCCCTCACGACCTTGGGCGACGAGGAGCACCGGCTCGCGATGGAGCGAACGGAGCTCGAGGGCCGCAAACGGGCGACGGCCGAGCGAGTGGAGGCCGAGTGGCGCAAGCCGCTCGCCCAACTATTACGGGATGCGCCGGATGCGACCGGGGATCTCGTGTGGCTGCGAGAGGAAAACGAGCGGCTGCGCGGTGCACTCGATGCCGTAGGTCCCGTGAACGCGTTGGCCGTCGAAGAACACGCAGAAGAGGTCAAACGCCTCGAGTTCCTCATGACGCAACGAGATGACCTCGTGGCGGCACGGTCGTCGTTGCAGCAGGCGGCCCGCGAGATCGACCAGACCGCCAAGGCCTTGTTCCTCGAATCGTTCGGGAAGGTGCGCGAGCACTTCCGCTCCGTGTTCCAGACGTTGTTCGGCGGCGGCGAGTGCGATGTGCGCCTGGCCAACGAAGATGAGCCGTTGGAGAGCGAAATCGAGATTCACGCCGCGCCTCGCGGCAAGCGCACCCAACGCATCCACCTGCTTTCCTCCGGAGAGCGAACCCTGGTCGCGGTATCGCTGTTGTTCGCGATTTTCCTCGCGCGGCCCAGTCCGTTCTGCCTGCTGGATGAGGTGGATGCCCCGCTGGACGACGCCAACGTGGGGCGGTACGTGCGGCTCTTGGCCGAGTTCAAGAGTCAGACGCAGTTCATCGTGATCACCCACAACCCGCGCACCATGCAGGCCGCCGACGCCGTGTACGGGGTCACGATGCAGGAGCCCGGCGTCTCGACCATCGTCGGCGTGCGGCTCGGCCAACTCGCCACGGCCTGAGTCGATGGCCCGGCGCCCCCGGCCTGCCCGGCAGTGGGTCGCCGCCCTGCTCGCACTGGCCACGCCCATCGGCCTCGCCGCTCAGCGACCCACGCTGGCGCCACCGCTCGCGCGCGCCCTTGGGCGCGACACCACCTTCACCGTTTGGCTCTTTGTCCGTCCCGGCATCTCGCTGGCCGACGCGAGTGCGCGCGTCACCCAGGCGGGAGCCAGCATCCGGTCCAGCAGCCGCTGGCTGCACGCGCTCGGGGCCAACGTCCCAACGGCTGCATTGTTGTCGCTGGCGCGTGAGCCCGCGCTGCGACACGTGCAGCCGATGGGGCGATGGCGCCGGCCCGGCACGCCCGAGCGAGTCGGGGAGCTTGTGCCCGTCTTGTTCGACACGTGCCCGGCGAACGGCGATCCGGTGTACGGATCCTCCGAGATGCCGTATCGGCAGTTGAACGTACGACCGCTCGCCGACGCCGGTACCAACGGTGCAGGTGTGCGCATTGCGATCCTCGATGCCGGATTCAACACGCTCGACCCGGCGTTCGCCGGCGTGATCGTGGCGGCGCAGCGGGACTTCGTGTTCGGCGACTCCGTCGTCCGCAACGAAGCGAACGACGCCCCCGGTGCGCAGTTCCACGGCACCGCCGTGTGGTCCTTGTTCGCGGGCCTCGTCCCAGGCCGGCTCGTCGGCATGGCGCGCGGCGCGTCTTATCTGCTCGCCAAGACCGAGGACATCCGCTCCGAGACGCGCGTGGAGGAGGACCACTACGTTGCCGCCCTGGAGTGGGCCGACTCGATCGGCGTGGATATCGTCTCGTCCAGTCTCGGATACCTGGCGTTCGACAACGGTTTCGGGTACGTCCCTTCTCAGATGAACGGCGACGTCGCGGTCACCTCCGTCGCCGCCGACTCCGCTACGGCACGCGGGATCCTCATCGTGACCGCCGCCGGCAACGAGGGCCCTGGCTTCCGCACCCTTGTCACGCCCGGTGACGCCGACTCGGTAATCACCGTTGGCGCCGAAGACTCCCTCGGCGCCATCACGGGCTTTTCTTCGCGCGGGCCCACAGCAGACGGCCGTCTGAAACCGGATCTCACGGCGCCCGGGCTCGACATCTGCACCATCTCGGGAGGCTCGTTGGGCCGGCTCGCCGGGACGTCGTTCGCCACGCCGCTCCTCGCCGCGGCGGCGGCGCTCGTGAAGCAAATGCATCCCACCCTCGGGCCGGTCGCGCTGCGGGCGGCGCTGCGCGCCAACGCGTCGAATCACGCCAACCCGGACTCGATCCGCGGCTGGGGGCGCCCCGACGTGAGCGCCGCCGCCGTGTTCGTCGACGGGATCACACCGCTCGCTCCGCTGCCGCCGGCACTGGCGTCGGTGACACCGGATTTCGCATGGTCGGCGGGGACCGTCCCGGTGTTCGCGCAGCCTGTCACCTATCGGCTCCGCATCGCGTACGATTCCGGCGTGGTGGCCCCGATCGTAGACACGGTACTCGATGTAGAGCAGTATGCGCTGCGCCGGCCCCTGAAGCCCAGCGCACCGCTGTTTTGGCGTGTGGATGCCACCAGTGCCACCGGCGTGACGGCGTCCACCGGCCCCGTCGGCGCGATCGCGATCCCCGCCTGGGCGCGGCTCACCGCGCTCGCCGACTCGGCGGGATCGGCGACGACAGAGGTACAGCCGACGTTCACGTGGTCGCCGGTCGCGATCGCCAGCCCGCCCGGGCCGTTCCGTTACGATCTGTTCGTCCGCCGCACCAACAGTCAGGTCGAGACCTTCGGCGTCGGCGGGCTGACCGACACGACATTCCTGTTGCCGCAGCCACTCGAGCACAACGTGACGTACCGCTGGGAGCTGGTGGTCCACGCCGGGGCCGACACCTCGCTCGTTTCCGCTCCTGCGCCGTTCGTCGTGCTGGATCCGTCGGCACCACCCGCCACACTGCTGTACCAGAACTTCCCCAACCCCTTCCCCACACCGAATCGCGCCGCCACCTGCATCTGGTTCGATCTCGCGTCCCCCTCGGCGGTCCTGCTCGAGATTCTCGACCTGCGCGGCGGCATCGTGCGCCGCCTGCTGCCCAGTCCCAGTTTGCCCAGCGTGCTGCCGGCCGGCCGGTACGGGCGTGGAGCGGCGGGCGTGGGGTTGTGCGACCCGCAGTTTGGCTGGGATGGCCGCGCGGACGATGGCCGGTGGCTTCCCGCCGGCGTATACCTGTACAAGTTGAAGGCCGGCGGTGTAATTCAGTTCAAACGGATTGTCTACCGTGGAAGGACACCCTGACCCGTGGACCTGATCACCGTGGGAACCGGTACGGTCGCCCCCTCGGCCACCCGCACCGCCGCCTGTCACTTCGTGCGACGCGGTGAGGTTCGCATGTTGCTCGACTGCGGGCCAGGCACGTTGCATCGCCTCGCCATGTTCGGGTTGCCGTGGGCAGAGATCACCCACGTCGCGCTATCGCATTTCCATCCGGACCACTATGCCGAGCTGCCGATGCTCGTGTACGCACTCAAGTACACGACCGTTCCA
Organism: uncultured Gemmatimonadaceae bacterium; assembly: GCA_964596925.1. GTDB lineage: Bacteria > Gemmatimonadota > Gemmatimonadetes > Gemmatimonadales > GWC2-71-9 > DASTHG01. The sequence goes on from CAZQWQ010000073.1 coordinate 405,357, forward strand.
CCGCGCAGCGAGCCGTTGGTGGTCCTGGGCCCGCCGGGAGTAGTGCGGCTCGTCAAGGCACTCGCCCAAGGCTACGGCCCTTGGCTGCTCGATCCAGGGTTTCCGATTCTCATCATGGATGTGCAACCAGGCGAGCCGTTCCCGCTCGACGCGGAGCTGACCCTCGAGAGCTTCCCGGTCCCGCACACCGCCGAGAGCGTGGCGCTCGGTCTCATCGCCCCCGAGGGACGTCTGGTGTACACAGGGGACACCGGACCCTCGCCGGAGCTGGCCCGCTGGGCCAAGGGTTGCGACCTGTTGCTCGCCGAGTGCTCGCTTCCAGAGGGGCTGGCGATCGACATCCACCTCACGCCGGAACAGGCCGGCGACCTCGCCCAGGAAGCCGGGGCGCGGCGCCTCGTCTTGACGCACTTCTATCCGCCTGTCGAGAATTCTGACCCGGCACGGGCGGCCGCCAGTCGCTTTACCGGGCCGGTCACGGCCGCCGTCGACGGCGACCGATTCACCATCTGAACGAAGGGGAAGAGCGAGCTCGTGCTGATCGTGATGCGCCACGGGGCGACCGAGGAGGAAGTCCAACGGGTCGTCGGGGTCATTCGGGAAATGGGCTATCAGGCCCGCCCGATGCCCGGGACCCAGCGCACGGCCGTGGGCCTCGTCGGCAACGACGGGCGGGTGGATGCCTCGCGGCTCGAGGGACTGCCCGGCGTGCAGGAAGTGATCCACGTCTCCAGGCCGTACAAGCAGGTGAGCCGCGAATGGAAACCCGAGAACACCGTGGTGCGATTGCCCGGTGGCGTGACCGTCGGCGGCACCGACGTGGTAGTGATCGCGGGACCCTGCTCGGTCGAGTCGGAAAGCCAGATCATCGACGCGGCACGCATCGTCCGGGAGGCGGGCGCCGTGATCCTGCGCGGCGGCGCGTTCAAGCCGCGCACGTCGCCGTACTCGTTTCAGGGGCTGGGCCGGCCGGCGCTCAAGTTCCTCACACGGGCGCGTGAAGAGACCGGTCTCCTCGTCTGCACCGAGGCGATCGACCCGGATGGGGTCGGTTGGGTGGCCGAGGTCGCCGACATCATCCAGATCGGTGCCCGCAACATGCAGAACTTCTCCCTGCTGCGCGCGGCGGGCCGCGCCGGCAAGCCGGTGCTTCTGAAGCGGGGCATCTCGGCGACGATCACCGAGCTCCTGCTGTCTGCCGAATACCTCCTCGCCGAGGGCAACCAGGACGTCATTCTGTGCGAGCGGGGCGTGCGCGGGTTCGACACCTTGACGCGCAACCTGTTCGACCTCAGCGCCATTCCCGTGGTGCAGAAGTTGTCGCACCTGCCGATCATCGCCGACCCGTCGCACGGCACTGGACTGCGCGACAAGGTGATCCCGATGGCCCGGGCCGCGGTGGCGGCCGGCGCGGATGGCGTGATGATCGAGGTCCACCCCAATCCGGATGAGGCCAAATCGGACGGCGCCCAATCGTTGTTCCCCGACCAGTTCACCCAATTGATGCGCGAGGTGCGAGTGATCGCCGAAGTGATCGGGCGGCGCATCGCCGAGCCGGCGCCAGTGGGAGCATAGACGGATGCGCGGATGGACCCTCAAGGACTCCCTGACGGTCGCGGATGGGCGGATTGCCAGAGGCTGCAGCGTTGCGGCTTGCGCGCTCGTTGCCCTATCCGCCTATCCCCCAATGCTCGCCGCTCAGGACCCCTGGCCGGTCCTCGACCGGGCCAGCGCCGCATACCAGCGCGCCCAGACCCTCGCGGCCGATTTCGTGCAGATCGTGGTCAACCCCATGCTCGGGGAGCCCGATACCACTCGCGGCCGGCTCTACCAGCAACGCCCGAGCCGCTTCGCGATGCGCTTCACCCAGCCGTCTGGTGACCGCGTCGTCGCCGACGGCCGGTGGCTCTGGCTCTACACGCCGAGCACGACGCCGGGTCAAGTGATCCGCACCCGCATCCCGGAGAGCGGGACCACCGGCCCGAACCTCATCGGCCAGTTCGTGGAGCGACCGCGTGAGCGTTACAGCGCCCGGTACGTGCGCGCCGACTCCACCGGTTCCGGGTGGATGGACGTAGTCGCGCTCACCCCGCGCGACAGCGCACTCCCCTACGGTGGGGCCGTGGTATGGGTGGGCCGTGCGGACGGCCTGGTGCGCCGACTCGAGATCACCGAGAGCAGCGGCCAACAGCGAGTGGTGATCCTCAGGAACCTCAAGGAGAACCCCGTCGTGGCGGCGCGGGAGTTCCGCTTTACGCCTCCGGCGAGCGTGCGCGTGGTGGATCAGTAGCCAGCGCCCGGGCGACACGCGCCGCGACGGACTCGTCCATGCCGCGGCGCCGGGCCAGCTCCAGCGTTGCCTCGCCCAGTCTTCGGTACAACTCGGCCTCGGTCCCTGTGAGCGCCGCGAGGTGGCGCGTCAGCGTATCGACGTCCCCGCGCGCCACGGGGCCGGTCAGCGCAGCAAGCGGCCCTTGCCGTCGCAAGTTGTCGAGCGTACCACCGACGAGCGGGGCAAGCGCCTCCCAGGCTTCTCCCTCGGCCAGCCCGGCTTCCCGCAGCAACCGCTCCGCTACCGCCTCCACCACCACGAAGTAGTTCGAGGCGAATACCGCACCCGCGTGGTACAGCGGCTTGGCACCAGGTCGCAACCGGAACGGCCGCAGCCCGACGTCGCGGGCCAGCCGCTCCGCCGTTTCTATGGCGCGCGGCATCCCCTCGACCGCCGCCCACGCACCGCGCAGGTGCTCGGGAGCACGCTCAGGCTCGACGAGCGTCTGCAACGGATGTAGTGACCCGAGTGCCGCCCCGCAGGGTGTGAGGACGTTCAGGACGTCGTGACTACGCGAACCGGAGACGTGGAGGACCACGTGATCGGCGCGCACCGCCTGGCGCGCCGCGAGCGCCGCGGCCAGGGGTGGGATCGCGTCGTCGGGAACCGCCAGCACCACGATCCCCACGTCACCAATCCAGGGCGGCGGGGCATCAGCGGGTCCGACGGTGAGCGTCAGGGGAGCGGGGACGGATTTCGCGTGACGCCCGTGGAGCCGGACATCGTGCCCGACCCGCGACCAGGCGAGCGCCAAACCCGTCCCGGCGCGGCCGGGGCCGATCACCCCCACCGTGAGGGCGGTCGGCCCCGACGACGGCGTCACGGGTTCTTGAGCGAACCCGGTGCCGTGAACGCGAAGAGGTCTTGTGGCAACCGGGCGCGCCGGGCGAGTCCCAGCGCCTCCTGCACCTGGTGGTCGCTCTGCATGCGGCGCCGGACTTCGGCGGGCCGGCCAAACACGTAGCGGACCGCCTCGTACCCCAGCTCCTCCACGATGAGGCTGCGCGCGCCGGCGGTCACGCCGTCCGGCACGGTGGCGGCGCGCGTCCGGAGTCGCCGCAGCGCCTCACTGACCATCGCGGGGGTGACCGTGAAGTCCGCGGAAGCCACCGCACGCTGCGACTTCAGCTCCAGCGCGTAGCCTGTCAGCACATCGCGAAACACCGAGACGTTGCTGCCGAGCGCTCGCATGAACGCCCGCTCGAGCGTGGTAAAAGTGTCGGCGGCCGCGAAGAGATCGGGACGGATCCCGCCCCCGCCCCGCACCGTGCGTCCGGCATCGGTGTGGAACACGGGCGCGGAGTCCGCCGCCGCGGAGTCCTTGCCTTCCGCCGCCGCAGTCACGGCCGCCAGCTGGTCCTCCTCGCTCTTGCTGTCACGCTGAATGGTGCGACCGCTCGGGGTATACCAGCGCGCGGTCGTGAGCTTCAGCGCTGTCTCCGGCGAAAGGATGTACAGCGACTGGACCAGTCCCTTGCCGAAGGTCGGCGTCCCGACGACCAGCGCGCGGTCGTGATCCTGGAGCGCGCCGGCAATGATCTCCGCGGCGCTCGCCGTGCCGCCGTTCACCAGTGTCACGATCGGCAGCTTGGGCCAGCGCTGGGGGCGGGAGTCGCGGTACATGTGCGTCGCGTCGGGCGCGCGGCCACGCGTGGCGACGACCTCTGCACCCTGCTCGAGGAACAGGTCGCTCACCGCAATCCCCTGGGACAACAACCCGCCCGGGTTGCCTCGCAGATCGAAGATCAGAGACCGCATGCCTTTCGCGGTCAGGCTATCCACCGCCTTGGCAACTTCGTCCGCCGAGGTCTGGCTCACCGGGCTGAGTGAGATGTAGCCCACGCGGTCATCGAGCAGCATTGCCACCTGGACGGAACGGATGTGGACGCGGGCGCGGGTAATCTTGAACGTGATCGGCTCCTCTACTCCCGCACGCCGGACCTTCAGCTCCACCGTCGTGCCTGGGGTGCCGCGCAGCTCCTTCACCGCCTGGTCGTTCTTCCAGCCCTCGGTGGAGCGGCCGTCCAGGGCGATGATTTCGTCGCCTGATTGGACACCGGCCCGCTCGGCGGGGGTGTCGGGCAACGGGGAGATCACGGTGATCCACCCGTTTCGCACGTCGATCTGGATCCCCAGGCCGCCGTAGTCCCCGCTCGTCTGCTCGCTCAACGCGCGGAAGTCGTCCGGCTTGAGGTACGTCGAGTACGGGTCGTGCAGCTGATCGAGCAGGCCGTCGATCGCCATCTGGTACAACTTGCGTTCGTCGATCGAATCGACGTAGAAGTCGGCGACCCGAGAGAGGACGTCGTCGAACAAGCGGGCCTGCTGGTACACCGTCCCCTGCGGGCCCGTGTCACGCTGCAACAACCAGCCGCCGGTTACGAGGGCGACGCCCGCCAGGGCGGATACGAGGACCAGCTTCCGATGCGTCATGAGACTCCCCGTGTTGAGAGTGCCGTCAGCGCCTGCAGCTCCCGCCAGGCGGTTTCCAGCACGGTTGCCTTCGACGACGTCGCGTCGATGTGGACCACGCCTGGACCCACAACCTCACGATACGCACTGAGGACGCGCTCGTGGAAGGCGTCATCCTCGCGCTCAAATCGATCCTGCACCTTCCGTGCCCGGCGCTGGCGCCCCCGGCCGATCTCGACGGGAATGTCGAGGACCAGCGTCAGGTCCGGCACCAGCCCCCCGGTGGCCAGCCGCAGCGCGGCATCTACGTCGTCCGCGGGCAACCCGCGCCCGGCGACCTGGTATGCCCGGGTGGAGGGATCGAACCGGTCGGCCAATACCACCTGGCCCGCCTCGAGCGCGGGGCGAATCACGCGCGCCACGAGGTCAGCCCGGGCGGCGAGGATCAGAAACAGCTCGGCGGCCGGCGCAATCTCATGCCGCGAGCGCAGCGCGACCTTGCGCGCAGCTTCGGCCACCGGCGTACCACCGGGCTCGCGCACCGCCAGCACCTGCATCCCGTCGGCGAGCAACCGCGCTCCCAGCGCGCGCACGAGCGACGACTTTCCCGCTCCGTCCGGACCTTCCACGACCACGAACGCGCCGGCCACGAATCACCCGAGCGAGATGATCGGACTTGCGGCACCCTTCTGGATGCCTTCGTAGATCCGCGCATTGACCTTGGCCATCAGCTTTTCGAAATTCGCTTGGGCCACAGCCATTTGCTGATACACCGGGCTCACCTGGATGCTTTGCACAGCCTTGTCGTACTGTTCGGCCTGCTCCGGCGTCGGCTCGTTCCCCTGCCGGGCGGCCGCTTCGATCTCGCCGGCGAGTTTTTCCATGTCGGTGAGCATCCGCTGACAGTCCGCGTCCTCGCGCAACCGCTCGCTCGCCCGCTTCAAGGTTTTGTATTCTTCGGTTTGCCCGATCAGCCGGCCCAGGTCTTGCGCCTTCTCATCGATCACGCGTCCTCCCCTTCAGACCGCCAGAGCATAGCGCGGCCGGCCAAAGAGATCCTGGTGGATATTCACGTGGCTCCATCCGGCGTCGTGCGCGAGCGCGCGGACCGCCGCGGGGCGACGCTCGTCAATCTCGAGCGCCAGCAACCCACCCGGCTCGAGCACCGCTCGCGCCTCGCTGAGCAGCGCGCGGGTGACGGCGAGTCCGTCGGGGCCGCTGGCGAGGGCGGCTTGTGGCTCGAACTCCCGCACCGCGGGATCAAGCGCCGCCCACTCCCGCTCGGTCAGATACGGCGGATTGGCGACAATCACCCGACAGCGCTCCGCGGCAAGAGGGGTCAGCAGATCGCCGACGCGCACCTCCACCGGGACCCCCGGCCGGACCCACGCGACATTCTCGCGTGCGAGCGCCGCGGCCTCGACCGAGCTGTCGGTCGCAATGACCCGCTCGAACCGGCCCTCCATCGCGAGGGCAAGCGCGATGCACCCTGTACCGGTGCCAATGTCGGCGACCAGGCCTCCCGGCTTCCCCACCGCCCATCGCAGCACCAGCTCGACCAGCCCCTCCGTTTCGGGGCGCGGAATCAATGCGCGGCGGTCCACGGCCAGATCAAGCGTTCGAAACGCCGCTCGTCCGGTGGCGTAGGCCGCTGGTGCGCCGGCCGCTCGACGGGCCACGGCCTCACGGAAGTCATCAACCAGCGCGGGTGCGGCCGGGCTGTCGCGCTCGATCCATGCCGCGCCGGGCGAGCACCCGGCCAGCGCGCTCCACAGCGCCGCCGCTTCCCGCCGCGGCTCTCGCACGCCTGAGCGCACGAGCGTCGCCGCGGCGGATTCCAGCAGCGAGGCGAGCGACGCCGGACTCGCGATCTCAGGCACTGAGCCGTTCCCGCTCGCCCGCGAGCTTGAGCGCGTCGATCAGCTCGTCGATCCGGCCGTCCATCACGGCGGCAAGGTTGTGCGCGGTATACCCGATGCGGTGATCGGTCACGCGATTCTGCGGAAAGTTATAGGTGCGGATCTTGGCCGAGCGGTCACCCGTCCCCACTTGGGCGCGCCGCGCGCGGGAGCGCTCGGCCTCCTGCTGAGCGATCATCCGGTCGAGCAGCCGCGAGCGCAGGATCTCCATCGCCTGAATCTTGTTTTGCAGCTGGGATTTCTGGTCCTGGCATTGCACGACGAGGCCGGTCGGGACGTGGGTGATCCGCACGGCGCTGTCCGTGGTGTTGACGCTTTGCCCGCCTGGGCCTGACGAGCGGAACACGTCGATCCGCAGGTCTTTCTCTTCGATCTTGACGTCCACTTCTTCGGCTTCCGGGAGCACGGCCACGGTCGCCGCGGACGTATGGATGCGGCCCTGGGCCTCCGTCGCCGGGACCCGCTGGACACGATGGACCCCTGATTCGTAGCGCAGCGTGCCGTAGGCCCGGGAACCGCGCGCGGCGAAAATCGCTTCCTTGAGCCCGCCCAACACCCCTTGGCTCAGGTCGAGCAACTCGACCTTCCACCCGCGGCGCTCACTGAAGCGAGTGTACATGCGAAACAGATCGGCCGCGAAGAGAGCCGCCTCGTCGCCGCCCGTCCCGGCCCGGATCTCGACGATGGCGTCGCGGTCATCCAGCGGATCGGGTGGGGTCAGCAGCTCACCGAGCTGCGTCTCGAGCCGCGCGATCTCGGGTCGCAACCGCTCCCCGTCCTGCCGCGCGAGCTGCGAGATCTCTGGGTCGGAGTCCGCCACGAGCTCCTGCGCCTGATCCAGCTCGCCGGCGAGGCGCGCCAACCGATCGTGGGTCAGGCGGATGGCGTCGAGCCGTGCGTGCTCCCGGCCCAGCAACTTCAGCTTGGCCGGATTCCGCGCGGTCTCGGGGTCGGCCAGCAGTTGGGCGACCTCCTCCGCCCGCGCGAGCGCTTGGCGGAGTCGGGCCTCCATGCGTCAGCTCGCGGCCTTCTCCGTGCGGTATTTCTGGCGGAAGCGCTCCACGCGACCCGCAGTATCCAGCAGCTTCTGCTTCCCGGTGTAGTACGGGTGGCAGCGGGCGCAGATCTCCACGTGAATCGCCGGGGTGGTGGATCGAGTCTCGAATGTATTCCCGCAGGCACACTGCACGGTGGCCCGGCGGTACTGGGGATGGATTCCGGGTTTCACAGCCGTTGTCCTCGTTGAACGGATTGATTCCTGCCCAAGGCGTGGAAATATAACTGGCGCAGCGAGTTGGCGGCAAGCCGACGGCTGTGGAAGGCTTTTGGAACCGCGGCGAGGTCCCGTGCGGATCCCGTCAGGAATCGGGCTGGAATGTCCAAGACTGAAGACAGATTGCACGCGACCGCCGCACGACCGACGTGGAAGTGCCGTGCGGCAACGGCGTTGCGGATGACGGCGCGGGCGCGCGTGTCCGCGCGCAACCTTTTCCATCGTTCTTGCATCTCCGTTCAAGACGCAGCATATCAGCAGCACGCTCGCTGCCGCAGAGAACGCGGCACGGTGGATCGCTTCCCATCCGCACCACTCGCACGGGAGTAAACCGTGGAACGTCGTGACTTCATCAATCTGACCGGCACCGCGCTCGGCGCGCTGTCGATCCCGGTCTGGGGCCGTCGCGTCGAAGGGTTCTCGGGGGCCCTGACGCCGATTCCCGCGGCCGACAAGAAGGCCCTGGCCGACGTCGCCCTCAACACCGCGCGCCGGCGCGGCGCGACCTACGCCGACATCCGCATCGGCCGCTATCTGAACCAGTTCATCACAGCCCGCGACACCAAGGTCCAGAACATCACCAACACGGAATCCTACGGCTGCGGGATCCGCGTGATCGCCGGCGGGACCTGGGGCTTCGCGGCGACGAACGACGTGACACCGGATGGCATCGCCCGCGCCGCGGGGCAGGCGGTGGCGATCGCCCGCGCCAACAGCCGACTGCAAACCGAGCCGGTCCGCCTCGCGCCCTGTCCGGGGTACGGGGAGGTCACCTGGCGCACGCCGATCAAGAAGAACGCCTTCGAGGTCCCGATCTCCGAGAAGGCGGATCTCTTGCTCGCGGCCAGCAACGCCGCGCTGCAAAACGGTGCCAACTTCGTCAATTCCCTGCTCTTCCTGGTCAACGAGCAGAAATACTTCGCCTCTACCGACGGCAGCTACATCGATCAGGACGTCCACCGCATTTGGCCGGTCTTCACGGTGACGTCGGTGAACACGGAAACCGGGAAGTTCGAGACCCGGAACTCGCTCAGCGCGCCGCGCGGGATGGGCTACGAGTATCTGGACGCCTCGGCGGGTGACAAGGTGGCCGGCCCCGGCGGCGTGAGCACGATCACGTATCGGGATTCCTACGACATGATTGAAGACGCCAAGCTCGCCGCCGCGCAGGCAAAGGCGAAACACTCCGCGAAATCGGTCGAAGCGGGCAAATACGATCTCGTGCTCGACCCGTCGAACCTGTGGCTCACGACCCACGAATCGGTAGGCCATCCCCTGGAGCTCGATCGGGTGCTGGGCTATGAAGCCAACTATGCCGGCACGAGCTTCGCCACGCTCGATAAGTGGCGCAGCAAGAGCTTTCAGTATGGCAGCCCCATCGTCACCCTGTTTGCCGACAAGACGCAGCCCGGCTCGCTCGGGGCAGTCGGCTACGACGATGAGGGCGTGAAAACCAGACGGTGGGACCTCGTGAAGAACGGCGTCCTGGTCAACTACCAAGCCATCCGCGATCAGGTGGGTATGATCGGTCAGAACGAATCCCACGGCTGTTGCTATGCGGACAACTGGAGCAGCGTCCAGTTCCAGCGCATGCCCAACGTGTCGCTCGAGCCGGGGACGACTCCCCTCACGCCGGAGCAGATGATCGCCGGCGTCGACAAAGGGATCTACATCGTGGGGGACAGCTCGTACTCGATCGATCAGCAGCGCTACAATTTCCAGTTCTCGGGCCAGCTGTTCTTCGAGATCCAGGGCGGCAAGATTGTCGGGCCGCTGCGTGACGTCGCGTATCAGTCGAATACGCAGGAGTTCTGGAATTCCTGCGCCCAGATCTGCGACCAGCGCGATTACCGACTCGGTGGGTCGTTTTTCGACGGCAAGGGTCAGCCCGGCCAGATCAGCGCGGTCTCCCACGGGACCGCGACCTCCCGGTTTAATGGCGTGAACGTGATCAACACGGCGAGGAAGCTCTAATATGGCGCTCACTGCCCAGGAAGCCCGCGCGCTGATGGAGAAGGCCCTGCGCCTCTCCAAGGCCGACGCTTGCGAAGTCAATCTCAACGCCAACAGCGGCGGCAACATCCGCTACGCGCGGAACACCGTTAGTACGGCGGGGTTCACGCAGGACACCCAGCTCGTGGTCCAGTCGAACTACGGCAAGCGATCCGGGACCGTGACGATCAACGAGTTCGACGATGCATCGATCGAGCGGGCGGTGCGTCGCTCCGAAGAGCTCGCCCACCTCGCCCCCGAGGACGAGGAGTTCATGCCGCCGATGGGCACCCAGCCCTACGTCACGTCCCAGGCGTACTTCGACAATATCGCCAAAATCACCCCGGAGTACCGGACCCAGGTCGCGGCCAACAGCATCAATCCCGCGAAGGCGAAGGAGTGCACCGCCGCCGGGTTCCTGCAGGACGGCGCCCAGTGGCAGGCGATGATGAACAGCGCCGGGCTGTTTGCCTATCACCGGCAAACCGGCGCGAACTTCTCGATCACGGTCCGCTCGAATGATGGCACCGGCTCGGGGTACGCGTCGCGCGAAGCGAATGACCTGACCAAGTTCGACGTGGACTCGGCCTCACGGATCGCGATTGAAAAGGCATCGGCCAGCCGGGACGCCCGGGCCATCGAGCCGGGCAAATACACCGTCATCCTCGAGCCGGAAGCCGGGATCAACCTGATCGGCAACCTGATCTTCAACCTGAACGCCCGCCAAGCCGACGAGGGCCGCAGCTTCATGGCGAAAGCCGGTGGCGGCACGAAGCTCGGCGAGAAGATCGTGGACGAGCGCGTCCGGATCTATTCGGATCCCGCCCACGCGGATGTCCCCACCTCACCCTGGGTGGGCGACGGCCGGCCGTACGAACGGACGCCCTGGATCGAGGGCGGCGTGGTCAAGAACCTGTTCTATTCGCGCTTTTGGGCGCAAAAACAGGGGGTCAAGCCAATCCCCTTCCCGCCGAATCTCATCATGGAAGGCGGCACCGCGACCACCGAGGAGCTGATCCGCGATACGGCCCGCGGGGTCCTCGTCAGCCGAACCTGGTACATCCGGTCGGTGGATCCCCAGACGGTGCTCGTGACCGGGCTGACGCGTGACGGCACGTTCTTCATCGAGAACGGGCAGATCAAGCACGCGGTCAAGAACTTCCGATTCAATGAAAGCCCGGTGATCATGCTGAACAATCTTGACGCTCTCGGCAAGCAACAGCGCGTGTCGGGGTCTGACGCGGGGATCACCAGCTTGATGCCGGTACTGCGCATTCAGGATTTCAACTTTACCAGCCTGTCGGACGCGGTGTGAGACGAGGTGCCAGGTGTCGGGTGTCAGGTGCCAGGGAGCACACGTAGATTCCTGGCACCTGACACCTGACACCCGGCACCTGACACCCGCGTGAACCGAGTCGATTTCCTCCGCACCCTTTCCGCCGTCGCGTTGGCGCCGTGGGCAGAGGCGCGGGCGCTCACCCTGGGACGCCGTCGCGCCGATTTCGCGTTTACGCGCCTGCAGTACGAAACGGGCGACTGGGACGTGGACCAGCGCATGCCGGCGAATCTGCTCAACTCGCTGATCGAGTACACGACCGTCGAAGTCGAAACGCGCGAGCGCATCGTGCCGCTGGCGAGTCCGGCGGTATTCGATGCGCCCTTCTGCTACCTGGCGGGGCACCGGCTGGTGCAGTTCACCCCGAAGGAACGCAGCGTGTTCGAGCGATACGTTCGGGGCGGCGGATTCGTGTTCGTAGACGATTGCAACCACGACATCGACGGTCTGTTCGCCAAGTCGTTCGAGGCGCAAATGGCCGCGCTGTTCGGGCCCGCGGCGCTCCAGAAACTCCCGTCGGAGCACGCGCTGTACCACGCCTTCTTCACGTTCCCGAAAGGGCCGCCGACCACCGGGCTCGAGCTGAACGGGTGGGGCGACGATCTGGTCCACGACTACCTGAAGGCGATCGAGCTCGACGGGCGGATGGCCGTGCTCTACAGCAACAAGGACTACGGATGCGAGTGGGACTACGACTTCCGCAACAAACGATTCTTGGCCGAAGACAACACGAAGTTCGGCGTGAACATCGTCTTGTACGCGATGACCGCGTGAGCATCCCGTGACCGCCGGCACCCTGACTGAAACCGACGTCACGGCCCTGCTCGACCGCATCGGCGCCCTGCGTCGCGAAGTGGCCCGCGTCATCGTCGGCCAGGAACAGGCGATCGAGGAGCTGTTGCTGACCTTCCTGGCGGGGGGCCACAGCCTGCTCGAAGGTGTCCCGGGTCTCGCCAAGACGCTGATGATCCGCACCCTCGCGGACGCGGTCGACCTCACGTTCCGGCGGATCCAGTTCACTCCCGACTTGATGCCGACCGATATCGTCGGGACCGAGATCCTCGAAGAGGAGCACGCGACCGGGCGCCGCTTCTTCAAGTTCGTCCACGGGCCGGTGTTCGCCAATATCGTGTTGGCGGATGAAATCAACCGGACGCCCCCCAAGACCCAGGCGGCGCTGCTCGAGGCGATGCAGGAGTACGCCGTGACGTACGGCGGGACCACGTACCCGTTGGAGCGGCCGTTCTTCGTGCTCGCCACCCAGAACCCCATCGAGCAGACCGGCACTTATCCACTGCCGGAAGCGCAGCTGGACCGGTTCCTGTTGTACATCCGCATCGGCTATCCAGGAGATGCGGAGGAGCTGGAGATCCTGCGCCGCACCACGGGGCGCGCGCAGCCGGAGGCGCACGCCGTGCTCAGCGGTCGCGAGGTGCTGCAGGCGCAGGCCGTGACCCGCGACGTGCGGATCTCCGATGATCTCCTCGACTACGTCACCCGCCTGGTCCGGGCCAGCCGGCCCGAGCACACGGCGATTCCGTTCGTGAAGGAGTGGACCCGCTGGGGAGCGGGTCCGCGCGCGGGCCAGGCCCTCATCCTCACCGCCAAGGCGCGCGCCCTCCTGCGCAACCGGCTGGCCGTGACCCTCGAGGACCTGCGCGCGGTGGCCGCCCCGGTGTTACGCCACCGGGTGTTGGTGAATTTCCGCGCCGAAGCGGAGGGGATCGGAGCGGATGAAGTGACGCAGCGAATGCTGGCCGACGTACCGGAACCGCGGAGCCCGCTCGCGTAGGAGCCGATGCCGGACGCCTCCTACCGCTATATCGATCCAAAGATCCTCGCCGCGCTCGGTGACTTGGCACTCGCCGCGCGCACGGTGGTGGACGGCTTCATGTATGGCGTCCATCACAGCCGGATGCCCGGGGCCGGACTCGAGTTCAGCCAGTACCGCAGCTATCAGCCCGGCGACGACGTGCGACGCGTCGACTGGAAACTGTTCGCCCGCTCGGATCGCTACTTCCTGCGCGACGCCGAAACCGACACGAGCGTGACGGTGCGCATCGTACTCGACGCCAGCGAGTCGATGGCCCACACCGAGCACGGTCTCACCAAGTTCGAATATGCGCGGATGATCGCGGCGGTCCTCGCCGTGCTCGCTCATCGTCAGGGAGATGCGGTCGGCCTGTATGCCCTCAACGATGCCGACCTTCGCGTCGTGCCCCCGCAGCGCGGGCAGCAACACGTGTATCGCCTGCTGCACGCCCTGGAGCAGCTCTCGCCCGCCGGCGTCTGGCCCGAATGGCAGCGCATGGAAGGATTGCTCACGGCCGGTGGGCAGCGCGGCATCATCGCCATCATCACGGATCTCCACGAGCGGCACGAGGAGATTCAGACCGTGGCCGCGAAGCTCGCGGCGTTGCGTCAAGAGGTCCTGGTGCTGCACATCATCGGCCGCGCGGAGCTCGAGTTCTCCTATCACGGTACGGTGACCTTCGAGGAGCTCGAGACCGGACGGCGCATCGAAGTGGATGCCGACGCGGTGCGCCCCAGCTACCTGGCCGCCTTAGGCGACCACCTCAACGACCTGCGCCGTTCGCTCGAAGAGCTCCAGGTCGGCTACGCACGGTTCCCGCTCGACCAGCCGCTCGACGTCGCGTTGCGCCAATTCCTCGCGAGCCGCGCGCGGCTACGATAACCGTGCTGCGGTTCCTTCTCCCAACCTGGCTGTTCGGGCTCGCCGCCCTCGCCGTGCCGCTCGCGCTCCACCTCTGGAGCCGGCGTACCGGCCGGCCGATCCGGGTCGGGAGCATCCACCTGCTCGCGGGCGCGCCCCCCGCGACCGCGCGCAGGTGGAGGATCCAGGAGCCCTGGATGCTGCTGCTGCGCTGCGCCGTGCTCGCGGCGCTCGTTGTGGCGCTCGCCGGCCCCTATTGGGCCCCGCGCGACGCCTCGGGTCCCACATGGGCCCTGGTGGCGGACGATGTGGCCGACCGGGCGGCGCTCACCGATTCCCTGCAGCGCGTGGGATTATTGGTGCGACCGCTCGATTCGGCGAATCTCTGGATGGCACTTCGGGAAGCCGACCGTGCTGCTCCACTGGGAACGCGGTTTCTCGTGTTCGCGCCCGCCTTACTGCGCGACTTTCGCGGCGCGCGGCCGGTGATCAGGGCGGCCGTCGAGTGGTACTCCCGCCCCGCGGTGGACGTCGGTGCGCGTGCCGCCGTCCAACGGACGGGGGCACGGGTCGTGGCGCTGTACGCCGACCCCGGACGTCGGGAGGACGCGCGCTACGTAGCGGCCGCCCTGCGCGCGGCAGGCCAGGCGACCGGGATCCAGGCGATCGTGACGGTGCGCCCGACGAATGGCGCCGGAGAAAGCGCCGCCGACGCCGACTGGGCCATCTGGCTCTCCGATCGACGCGTCCCAGAAGCGATCCGGCGGCGAGTGCGTGAAGGGACCACGCTGGTGAGCGATGCCGGGAGCGATCCCACCGCACGCCGCCGCACAAGGATCGTCCTCGCGGAGCAGCCGTCCGATGCCTGGTTGGAGCGCCGCAGCGTCGCCGCCGACAATGGCGCGCCGGTATGGAGCGACGGCGCGGGCGCCCCGCTGCTGACGGTCGCCCGCGAAGGGCGCGGCATGCACTACCGCTTCCATAGTCGCTTCGCCCCGGCGTGGAGTGACTTCGTGCTGCGCCCGGCGTTCCCGGAGGCGATGGCGCGCCTTTGGGTCGGACCCGACCCCGTGGCCGAACGAGGGGATGATCGCCGCATCGCGCGCAGCCAACTCCTTCCCGTCAGCGACCGCACGCTGCGATCTGCCGCATCCGCCGTGCTCCCCTCCCAAAGGTCGCTGTTCTTGCCGGCCTGGCTGTTGGCGGTCCTGTTGTTCCTGTTTGAACGGCGGCTCGCGGCGCGCCCTCGCACGAGGAGCCTGTGAACCTGCTCGAGCGACTCGCGCGAGCCTGGCGCCGTCGGTGGACGGCCGGCGTCGTCCTTGCGACCGCGGCCACGGCCGTGCTGGTTGGAGCCGTCGCGCAGCGCGCCCTGAGCCTCCACCCGGTGGTCCCGGGCCTCGTCGCCGGCATGATCCTCGGCGTGGCCCTCGTCCGGCGGCGGCGCCGCGTCGATGCGCTGGCCATTGCCCGCCATCTGAATCGCGTGGTCCCCGCACTCGAAGAGAGCGCTGATCTCCTCCTCGTCCCTGAGGCGGGGCTGTCGCCGCTGGAGCGGCTCCAGCGAACCCGCGTAGAACGGACGCTCGCTCGGCTCGTGGAGTTGCCGTCGTTGCCGCAACGCGCGCTCCGTCTCGCCGGGGCATACGCGATCACGGCGTTTCTCCTTGCTGCGGGACTGCTCCAGGGAGGGCCCTCGAAACTCGAGACTCCGGAGCGCTCGGCCGCTTCGGCTTCGACCCGTCGCCCGCCTCGCGTCGCGGGTGTGCTGGTCTCAGTCCGACCGCCTGCGTACACCCGCAGGGCCGCTCGACGCCTTACCACCTGGGATCTCGATGCCGAGCAGGGTGCCCGAGTCACCTGGCGCCTGCGGACCGATCGGCCTGTGGCGGACGTCTTTCTGCTGACCGTCCAGGATGACACGATCCACGCCGCCTCGCGCGGATCAGCGGAGTACGAAGCGACATACGTGGCGGAGCACACGGTGCTCTACCAGGCCGTGTTGCGAGACGGCGACGTGGTGAGCACCTCGGATTTTCACCGACTCAGTGTCGTACCGGATGCGCCGCCCACCCTGACCGTCGTGCGCCCGGAGCAGCGGACCGAGATCGCGTTCGGCGCACCGCTGCGGGTACCGCTCGAGGTGTTGGCGGCGGACGACTACGGTGTCGCCGACGCGCGGATCGTCGCGACGGTTACGACCGGTTCGGGTGAGGGCGTGAAATTCCGCGAGCGCGTTCTGGAATTCGAGACGCGGACGCCACGGCGCCGTGAACACGGCTGGTTGCTCCGGACGGTCCTCGATCTTGGTCTGCTGGGCATGCGTCCCGGTGATGACCTGTACTTTCACGTCGCGGCGCACGACACTCGGGCTCCCCAAGCCAACGAGACCCGGTCCGAGACCTATTTCATCTCGCTCACGGATACCGCGCACGTCCTGGTCGCGGATTGGAGCGGTCTCGGTGTGCACGGCGCTCCGGAGTACCTCCGCAGCCAACGCCAGATCATCATCGACACCGAGCGCTTGCTTGGTGAGGAAGCGCGGCTCGCCACGATCGAGTTCCGCAGCCGGTCCAACAACATCGGCATCGACCAACACCTGCTGCGGGAGCGGTACAGCGAGATCGCCGGCGAGGAGACGGTGGAAGCGGGACCCGAACCGACGATCGAGCATCCGCACGACATCGAAGAAAACGCCACTCTGCTGGCGCAATCGGTGAAGGACAAGTTGCAAGCCGCGTTGGCGCAGATGTGGGATGCCGAGCTGCGACTGCGCACCGGCGACCCACGCGCTGCGCTGCCGTTCGAGTACCGTGCGCTCGAGCTGTTGAAGCAGGCGCAAGAGACCGCGCGGGCGTATGTGCAACGCGTCGGCTTCGAGCCGCCACCGCTCGAGCCGGATCGGAACCGTCTGACCGGCACGCTCTCGACGATCGGGAATCCGTCGCGCACACGGACGGTCACCGTGGGCCCGACGCTGCCGGCTCTCCGAGCCGGACTCGACATCGTGCAGCGGTTGCGGGCCGGCGGTCCGCGCCGTGAGGGCGATCGTGCGGCCCTGGAGCAGGCCGGCCGAGACATTGGCCGGCTGGCGATGGCGCAGCCGGGGCTGCATCTCGAAACGCTGCGCGATCTACGAACCCTGATCGCGTCGATGGAGCCGCGCGGTGCCGTTTGCTCCGCCTGTCTGCACCGGGTCGAGCGCGGCTTCTGGCAAGCGCTGCCCACGCCCGCACCGGCGGAAGCCGGTCGCCGCAGCGATGCAGGGTTGTCGCGGACGTACTTCGAGCTGCTGCGCGACGGGGGCACGCCGTGAGATGAAGCCCCTCCGTTGGCTGGCTCACGCTGTCGCCTTCCTCGCGCTCGCCGCGATCGGTGTTCGACCAACATGGAGGACGCCCGGCCACGCGGGGGACGTCGTGCTTTCCACCCTTGGGGCGGACGCCGCCACCGTGCGACGTCTAGCCGATTCACTCGGCAAGGCCGTCGTGGTTGCGGATCCGGCTGACCTGCGCCAGAAACGTCCCTCCATGCGCCGGCTGTTCGTGGTTGGTTGGGGGCCCGACGCGGCTGAGTGGCACGCCCTGGATTCTATCCCCGTGAGTTTCCACCCCACCCCGCTCGCTCCGGGGATCAGTCGTGCGTCGTGGCCCGCCGAAGTGGTCCTGGGTGATCGCCTCGTCGTGGAAGGTGACGTTGCCGCCGCGCCAGGCGGCCAACCGATCTATCTCGACGATCCTTCCGGTACCACCGACTCCACGCGCATCGACAGCTCCGGCGCCTTCCGCCTCGAGGCCCGTCCCCGCGCGACCGGTCGATCCCTGTACGTGTTGCACACCGCGACCGCCGATCGTGCGGTGGCGACCGAAACCCTGGCGGTCACCGTCGTGGCACCGCCGGCCTGGCGCGTGCTGATTCTCGAACGCAGCCCTCGCTTCGAAACGAGCGCCCTGCGTGATTGGCTGGTGGCACGCGGCGGCGCGGTGGCGATCCGAACCGCGGTGAGCCGCAATCGCTTCCGCACGGAGTTCGTGAACCGGGACCGCGTCCCCCTCACAACGCTGACGAGCCGGCTGGTCGCACAATTCGACCTGACCGTCATCGACGGGCGGACGCTCGCCGCCCTCACCGCGTCCGAGCGGCTTACCCTGCGACGCGCGGTGGACGGCGGCCTCGGCGTCCTGGTGATTCCGGACACTGTCGTTTTCGATCACGCCACCGGGCGATTCTCCGATCGCGACTTTTTCCTGGATTTCAGCCTTCGGCCGATCGACGCGATCGATGTGCGGCTAGTGCGACCGCGTTGGGCCGGCCTGGATCGACCGGCCACCGTGCCGGCGTCAGCGGCACCCTATGTCCTCGGCGATCGGTTCGGGACGGAATCGCTCATCGAAGACGGGACAGGGAACGTCCTCGCTCAAGTGGCACCGCGCGGCGCGGGACGTGTGGGGTTGAGCCTCGTGACCGGATCCGCGCGGTGGCAGCGCGGCGGTGAGCGCGAAACCTTCTCCGCATACTGGTCGCGGGTGTTGTCGGCCGTCGCGGGCGGTCCAACAGCCGACCGCTGGACGATTGAAACCCCCGGACCCTGGCTGATGCACCGGCCACTCGTCGTGGACGTCGAGACGACAGCAGAGCGGCAGTTGACGCTCGTCGTCGCCCCGTCCGGCGCCCGCGATTCAGTGTTCCTGGCGCGCGATCCGCTGGCGCCCACACGCTGGCGCGGGACCTTTTGGCCGCGAGAATCGGGATGGCACGAGATCGCGGATGCGAGTGGGACCGCGTTCTATGTCCAGCCGACCGGGGCCTGGCGGAGCCAACAAGGCGCCGCGCGGCTCGACGCCACATCGCGCCATTTGGTCTACGCCGCACGGGTCTCTACCGACCAGCCGGTCCCGCCCGAGTCAACATCCCAGCCGATCCCCGTGGAGTGGTTTTTCGGGGTGTTCCTGCTCTCCGCCGGTTATCTCTGGTCCTTGCGGCGCACCGGATAACGGATCGAACTCGGTCCACGCCTCGGAGGCGGGTCGAGCCCGGAGCCGAAACGCAATACTCGCAGTGAGTTGGCGCGGGCCCGCGGCCCCGGGGCGAATTGACACCGAAGGCGCCGCGCCATAAGCTTGCCCCCATCACGAAACACTCTGGAGAGGGGGATTCGCGCGTGTCGGTCGAAGCTACCCTGCAGAAAGTACCGCTGTTCAACCAACTTGGGCCCGCTGACCTGGCGCGCGTGCTCGAGGTGGCGCGCGAGCGTGCCTACCCCAAGAACTCCGTCATTCTATTCGAAGACGACCCCGGCGACGCGCTGTACGTCGTGAAACAGGGCCAGGTCAAGGTCGTGCTGATCGGCGAGGATGGACGCGAAGTCATCCTCTCCGTGCTCGGCGAAGGCGACTTCTTCGGCGAGATGGCGTTGATCGATGACGAGCCACGCTCGGCGCACGTCATCGCCATGGGCGACTCGACGCTGCTGGTGTTGCGGCGAGAAGACTTCCAGGGTTTGCTGATGCAAACGCCCGGGATCGCGCTCGCGATGCTACGCGAGTTGACCCGGCGGCTGCGCCGAGTGGACGAGAAGGTCGGTAGCCTGGTGCTGCTCGATGTCAACGGCCGCGTGGCGCGGCTGCTACTCGACCTCGCCGACGAAGCGGCCGGTGAACGCATCACGCGACGTCTCACACATCACACCATCGCGCAGATGATCGGGTCGAGCCGCGAGACCGTCAGCCGGACGATGCGCGAGCTCGTCGACAAAGGGCTGATCGAGGTGTCCCGCCGCGACATTGTGATCCGTGACCGCTCCGCGCTGGAAGCTGCGGCCGGCCGATCGTGATCGGGTGAGGTGGGTCACCACCTGCGGGTGAGCGGCCGGCTTGTCCTACGTCCCCGATTTTCCGTAACTTAGCGCAGGACTCGGCGTGCCTGAACGCATGGCCTACACGGTGACCTTCTGGGGGACGCGGGGCTCGATCCCGACTCCCGGGGCCCACACCGCGCGCTACGGCGGCAACACGTCGTGCGTCGCCGTGGAGGGCCCTGGCGAGCAGCTCGTGATTCTCGACGCGGGAACCGGTATTCGGGAGCTCGGGCTGACGCTGGTCGAACGACAGAACGGTGCCGTGAAGGCGGAGATTCTGCTGTCGCACACGCACTGGGATCACATTCAGGGCTTGCCCTATTTCAAGCCGTTCTTCGCCCCCGGCAACGCCGTACGCATTTGGGGGTCGAAACAGGGGGCGACGTCGCTGGACGCGATCCTGCACCTGCAGATGGATCCGGCCGTCTTCCCGGTGCCGCTGTCGGCCGTATCCGCAGCACTGTCTGTCCAGGAGGTGCAACCCGGCGGCGAGTTTTCGGTAGGGCCGTTTCGGGCACAAGTCATGCAGCTGCGGCACCCAGGCACGACGCTGGCGTATCGTCTCACGCCGCTGTCGGGCGGGAAAAGCATGGCCTACGTGACCGACAACGAGCTCGGTCCCGGCGGGAGTTACGATACGCCGCCCAACTGGCGGCGGGACTTGGTGCGGTTTCTTGATCGCGTGGACCTGTTGGTCCACGACGCGATGTATACGCCCGCGGAGCTCGACACGCATCGTGGGTGGGGCCATTCGTCGTACGAAGAAGCGGTGGAGCTGGCCGCCGAGGCTGGGGCCAAGAAGCTGATGTTGTTCCACCACGAGCCCGAGCACGACGATGGGGCCTTGGATGAGCTGGTGGCGGCGGCGCGCCGATTGGCGCAGCGTCGCGGCGCCCCAACCGAGGTGGTGGCGGCGCAGGATGGTTTGCAACTGTCTCTCTAGACCGAGGTACTCAGCTATGCGTACGCGTTCACTCGTCGCCCTGGTAGGGTTGATGCTCACGGCCGGGCTGTCGCTCCTGGCCGCGCAGGGCGGTGGTCAGGATACACGGCCCGGGATCGCCGTGTTCGCGTTCACCAACGGCGGCTCGTTGGGTCAACAGAAGGACGACTACGACGCCCTGGAGCGCGGCATGGCGGGCATGCTGATCTCCGAGCTGGGGGCAAACCCGGCGCTGCGCGTGGTGGAGCGGGAGAACATCCAGCGGCTCGTGGACGAGCAAAACCTCGGGGCCTCAGGCCGGGTGGATCCCCAGACGGCGTCGCGGATCGGCAAGCTGGTGGGCGCCCGTTACGCCGTGATGGGCAGCTTCATCGACCTGTACGGCGACTTCCGCGTCGACGTGCGTGTGGTGAACGTCGAAACATCGGAAATCCTCAAGACCGAAAAGGTCTCGATGCAGCGCGAGCACCTGTTCGACCTGGTGCGCAATCTCGCCGCCGCGCTGAACAAGGATTTGAACCTCCCGCCGCTCCCCCGTCAGGTGTCGGAGCAGCGGATGAACCGCCAGGTCCCGACCGAGGCGCTGACCTACTACAGCCGGGCGCTGCTGTACCACGATCGCGGCCAGAAGGACAAGGCGATCCAGATGTTCCAGCAGGCGATCACAGTCTTCCCGGAATACGCGGAGGCGCAGGAGGGACTGCGACGGGAGCAGAGCTCGTGACCGGCCGGTGAGCAGCAACCCGATCACCCGGATCGGGGGCTGGACGGCGCGCTGGCTCTCCCAATTGGGAGCGCTGGCGCGCTTCGGCTTTGGCGGTGCCGGCGCCGCGGCTCGGCTGCCGCGCGCCGGCCGGGCGGTCGTGCTGCGCATCACACTGCATCAGATCCGCTTCACCGCGGTCCACGCGATCGGGCTCGTCGTGTTGCTCTCAGGCATCCTCTCCTTCCTCGTCATCTCGCAGGCGATCCGCGAGCTCGGCCAGATCGGCGCCACGAGTCTGATCGGCACCCTGATGGTGGTCGCTATCGTGCGGGAGCTCGGACCGTTGATCACCGCGCTCGCCGTCGTGGGTCGGTCCGGCACCGCCATCGCCGCCGAGCTCGCCACCAACACGGTGATGGGCGAGGTGCGGGCGCTGGAAGGCATGGGCATCGACCCCCGACAATACCTGGTGTTGCCACGCTTCATCGGCGCCGTCGTCAGCTTGTTCGCGCTGCTCGTGGTCTTCGACATCGTCGCTATCGGTGCCGGATTCGCGGCCGCGTCGCTCAACGGCATGACCGGGAACCGCTATGCCGAGATCGTGCTGCGTTCCCTGTCGGCGCGCGACGTCTGGCTCACCGTCGGGAAGGCCCTGGCCTTCGGCCTGATCGTGGGCATTCTCCCGAGCTACTTCGGGCTGTCGGTGCGTCGTGCCGCAACCGAGGTTCCGGTAGCGGTGAGCCGCGCTACGGTGGCGTCGATCGTGGGCGTATTCCTCTGCTCCGCCCTGTTCGTGGTGTTCGGGTGACCGCTCTGCTCGTGTTCGAGGACCTGCCCCTCAGCCGCCGCGACCACGCGCCCTTCACACTCAGCGTCGCGGCCCACCACACCGTGGCCGTGCTGGGCGACGAAGACAGCGGGATCGGCAAACTCGGGGGATTCGCGCTTGGGCTCGAAACGCCTCCCACCGGGCGCGTTCGGGTGTTCGACATCGACGTGGACACGCTGTCAGGCCGTGAGCGCTTGGCCTTCCGGCGACGGGTGGGCTACCTTCCCGCCGGCGACGGTCTGCTCCAAAACCTTTCGTTGCGCGACAACGTCGCCTTGCCGCTGCTGTTCGGCAGTGATGCGAGCCCGCGGGAGATCGACGGCCGGGTGAATGTCATGCTTGTGGCGGTGCGGTTGACTCAGGCCGCCGACCGGCGACCGGCGCAGGCCAACGAGGAAGAGTGCCGCCGCGCCGCCATCGCCCGCGCGATCGCGTTCGATCCGTTGCTGCTCGTCCTCGAGCAACCATTCGACGGTATCACGGCGCGGGCGTCGGCGGAGCTCCTCGAAATCGCGCGCGGCGGTGAAACCGCTGAAGGCGCGCGACGCACCATCCTGATCACCGGCCAGGAGATCCCGACGGTGGTGCAGCGGCGTTGTGACCGGATGTACCGGCTCACGCGCGCTGGCTCCTTGGAGCTGGAAACGGCCTGACCTGAGGTTCCGTGGAGAGCACGCGGCAGGACTTCATCGTCGGTTTGGTGATCGTGGGCGCGATCGCCGTGGTCGTGGGAGCGCTGCTCGCGACCAGCGGCTGGGGCGAGCGGCGTTACGATCTGTACGTGCGCACCGCCAACGCCGACGGCCTGACAGCGGACAGTAAGGTCGTGCTGCAGGGACTCGTGGTCGGCCGCGTGGTCAACGTTTCGCCGCGTGTGGACTCCACCACCCGGGCGATCTCGTTCGTCACCAAGCTGTCCGTGATGGAGCGGTTCCCGAGTGGGGCGAACCTGCGCCTGCCGCTCGGCACGCGGGGCCAGCTCGAGCCGGCGAGCCAGATTTCCACCGAAATGTTGATCCGCCTGATACTCCCCGATTCGACCCGCCTGGGCGTCGCGCTGCTCGAGGCGGGTGACACGATCGACGCCGACCGCAAGGCTTCGGTGCTCGACCAGGTGGCCGAGGTAGCCCAGCACCTGTCCAAGGAAGTCGAGGAGGTCATTCACCGAACGAACCAGACCCTGGAGCACGTCGATGGGCTTTTGGCGACGGCCAATGGGGTGATCCGGGACGTCAAGCCGAGTGTCGAAGCGACATTGCAGGACGTCGCGACCACCATGGGCCGGGTGAGCGCGCTGGTCCAACGGCTCGACCCGGGCCTCGCCGATTCGGTGTCGAGCGCCCTCGCGCTCTCGAATCGGCTGCTGTTGCGACTCGATTCCCTCGCCGCGCGGGCGAGCGAGATGACCACGGAAAACCGGGCCGATGTCCGCACCGCGGTCGCCAACCTCACCCAGCTCACCCGTCAGCTGAACCACCTGACGGAGGAAGTCTCACGCCGGCCCTATCGCTTCTTGACCGGGGTGAAGCCGCTCCCGGCCGATTCGACGGGACCGAGCGACCCCAAGGACAGCGTCCGGCCGTGAGCTATTTGCTATTGCATGCCGACGCCTGGTCCCCGGCGGACCTCGCCCCGGCGCTCGAGGCGGCGCGCGTCGAGCCCCGCGGCATCCACGCGGCGCGCGAGCTCGTTCCCAACGACCGCCCCACGGTGTTCCTGCTCGATCCCGAGAACCGCAGCGCGTTCCCGCTCGAGGCGCTGCGTGGCTTCGTGGACGCCGGGGGCGCGATCGTCGCTCTGGGCCTGGACGGTGAGCGGGACGTCCCCGAGAGTCTGCCCACCGAGCTGCTCACCGGGTTCCTGCCCCAGCCGGTCGGCCAGCGTCAGCTGCTGGTGGCGATCCGCGCGGGCTACCGCGAGGCCGCCGCGCGCGCCGAAACCGCACGTGCCCGGGCCGAGGCCGCGTTGCGCAGTCGCGAGATCGGGGAGATGACCCAGATCGGCGTCGCCCTCGGCAGCGAACGCGACCTGGAAAAAGTGCTCAACATGATTCTCGCCCAGGCCCAGCGCATCACCCATTCGGATGGCGGGAGCCTGTATCTGGTCGAGACGAACGAGCATGGGGTGCGACGGCTCCGGTTTCGGCTGGCGCAGAACCTCTCGATCCCCGACGTCCCGTTCGTTTCGTTTACGATCCCGTTGGACCGGACCAGCCTCGCCGGCTACGCGGCCACGACCGGCGACCCGCTGGTCCTTGACGACGCGTACTTTCTGCCTCCCGACGTCGAGTATTCGATCAACCGGTCGTTCGACGAGCGCTACAGCTATCGTACCAAGTCGATGCTGGTCATCCCGATGAAGGATCACAAAGAAGACATCATCGGCGTGCTGCAGCTCATCAACCGGAAGCGGGACTTCGACGCGCTGCTCAGGACCGCGGAGGATGTCGACCGGCAAGTCGTGCCGTTCTCGAAGCGGACGGTCGAGTTGGTGACGGCCCTCGCCGGTCAGGCGGCGGTGTCGATCGAAAACAGCCAGTTGTACGAGGACATCGAGCGGTTGTTCGAAGGGTTCGTGCAAGCAGCCGTCACGGCGATCGAGCAGCGCGACCCCACGACCTTCGGCCACAGCGGTCGGGTGGCGGGGTACACCGTCTCGCTGGCGCAGGTCGTCGATCGCGCCGACGACGGCCCGTATCGCCAGACCCGTTTCACGCCCGAGCAGCTCCGCGAGATCCGCTACGCAGGTTACCTGCACGACTTCGGCAAGGTCGGCGTCCGCGAGCAGGTGCTCGTCAAAGCGAAAAAGCTGTATCCCCCAGACCTCGAGTTGATCAAGCAGCGGCACGCGTTCATCCAGCGCTCGCTCGAACGCGAGCATTGGCGCCGCCGGGCGGAGTACCTGGAGACAAAGGGGCGCGAGGGATACGACGAGGCCCTCGCCACCCTGCAGGCCGCGCACACCGAAGAGATCGCCGAGCTGAATCGGTTCCTGGACGTGGTCCTCAAGGCGAACGAGCCCACGTTGCTCCTGGAGGGCAGCTTCGAGGAGCTCAAGACGATCGCGGCACACACCTACGAGGGTGTGGGGGGCGACCAACAGCCGCTCCTCACCTCGGACGAAGTCCGGTTCTTGATGATCCGCAAGGGTAGCCTGGATGACGCCGAGCGACTCGAGATCGAGAGTCACGTCACCCATACCTACAAGTTCCTGCAGGAAATCCCCTGGACTCGTGAGCTGCAGCAAATCCCGATCATCGCCTACGGACACCACGAGAAGCTGGATGGCACGGGCTATCCACGGAGGATCTCGGGCGACGCGATTCCGATTCAGACGCGCATGATGACGATCAGCGACATCTACGACGCCCTGACGGCCCAAGATCGACCATACAAGCCGGCGGTGGAGCCCCAGCGCGCCCTGGACATCCTGACCAAGGAGTTCATCCAGCGCGGGCAGCTCGATCCAGAGTTGTTCCGGTTGTTCGTCGAAGCCAAAGTGTTCGAAACGTCTCCCTAGGCGCTCCGCGATTCATCGCCCGGAGAACGTGTCGCACGCATCCGACCGCCCGGTTGAGTAGCCGCGCCGGAACCACGCCACGCGCTCCGCCGACGAGCCGTGGGTGAAGGTGTCGGGGTTGACGTGTCCCGTTGACATACGCTGCAGGCGGTCGTCGCCCACTGCGGCGGCGGCGTTCAGGCCCTCATCGATGTCTCCGACCTCCAGTAGCTGCGCCCGCTCCGCCGCATGGGCCCACACCCCGGCGTAGCAGTCGGCCTGCAGCTCCATCCGGACCGAGAGATCGTTCTCCTGCGACGGCCGCGTGCGCTGGGCGCGTCGCACCTGCTCTTCGGTGCCCAGCAGCCATTGGACGTGGTGCCCGATTTCGTGCGCCAGCACATAGGCCTGGGCAAAGTCACCAGGCGCGCCGAAGCGGTCCTTGAGCTCCTGATAGAAGCCGAGATCGATGAAGACTCTCTGGTCGCCGGGGCAATAAAATGGCCCACTCGCCGTCTCGGCGTAGCCGCAGGCCGACTCGGTGCCGTCGCGAAACAGCACCAGGGTCGCGTCCCGATAGTCGACCCCCATCCGGGGGAGTTCCCGCGTCCACATGTTCTGCGCGTCGTTCAGCACGAATGTCACGAACTGGGCCAAGGTGTCTTCCTGGGGCGTGGCGCCTACGGGTCCCCCCGCGGACGGCGCGCCACCGACGGCGGCCCCCGGATCGAGAAGCCGGAACAAGTCCTGACGGAAGATGACGCTCAATACCAGCACGACGAGCGTCCCACCGAGGCCCAGGCGTAGGCCGCCGCCCCGAAACCCGCCGCCACCGCCGCCAGGTTGGCCACGACGATCTTCGACGTTCTTGCTGTCACCCCCAGGCGTCCACTTCATGTGCGCCTCCCATGCAGGCCATCCGGCCAGAATCGCTCGGCGAGCCGTGGCGTTCGCGGGTCGTCTGGCAGTGCCTCCCCGGCCAGCCGGGTGATCGGCACCACGCCGCGAACCGCGTTGATCGCGAGCGCGCTGCGCCGCGCGAGCTGCGCGGGGGTACGCTCCCGCTCGACGATCGGCTCGAGCTCCAGCGCTCGGGCCCTCCCTACGCCGGGCAACACTCCGAGCGCGAGCGGCGGCGTGGTCAGCCGATCATCTTCCCACCAAAAGATACTCCACACGGTCCCCTCGGCGACCAGCCCGGCGGCGGTGACCAGCAACGCATCATCCGCTCCTGCCGCCCGGGCCTCCTCTTGAGCCGCCACGAACGCCGAACGCTCAGTGACCTTGAACGGATATGGGACGTGCCGGGTCGGGGCAACGATGACGGCGAGCGGTACCACGGGCGGCACGGGCCGGGTGGTGACCGTCAAGCCTCGGAGGCCCGCTTCGACGCGTACAATGAGGTCCCCCGCCCCCAGCCAGGGTGCCACCAGGCGTTCGAGCGGCTCTGCCGGCAGCGGCAGGCCTAGGGCCTGGCAGGCGGTCGCAAATCGGGCGGCGTGGCGGCTGAGCAGCGGGGCTTGCCCGTTGCGGACCCGGATGGTCTCGAACACGCCGCGCGGGGAGACGGGTGCGGCGTTCACGACGTCTCGGCGCCGCGCAGCCCAAACGCGAGCCGTATCGCTTCCGCCTTGCGAAGCGACTCACGCCATTCGCGCGCCGGAATCGAGTCGGCGACGATCCCGGCGCCCGCCTGCACCACGACGTGCTCGGTCGAAACCACCGCACTGCGGATCACGATGTTGAGCTGAAGCGTGTCGCTCCCGATCCACCCCAGCGCCCCGGTATAGGCGCCGCGCGCCGCGGGCTCGAGCTGGCGGATGATCTCCATGGCGCGGATTTTCGGGCAACCGCTGATCGTTCCGCCGGGGAAGAAGCTCGACAGCACGTCGGCCACGGTCGCCGGCGGGCGCAGCCAGCCGCGCACCTCGGACACGAGGTGGAACACATGAGAGTACTCCTCGACGATCTCGCGTTCGGCGACCAGCACGGACCCGAATTCCGCGACCCGTCCGGTGTCGTTGCGGGCCAAGTCCACCAGCATCAGATGCTCAGCGCGCTCTTTCTCGTCGAGGCGCAGCTCTGCCCGCATGCGCGCGTCCTCCGCGGGGGCACCGGTTTTCTTGCGCGTGCCCGCGATCGGTCGCGTGCGAACCACTCGCCCGTCGCCCGCCGCCGACACTTCCACGAGCAGCTCGGGGGAGCCACACACGAGTTGCCAGTCCCCGAAATCGGCGAACCCCATCCACGGCGACGGATTCCCCTCACGCAACCGGCGATAGGCCTCCCACGCGGAACCGCGGAGCGGCCAGCGCTCCGCCACGGAAAGATTCACCTGATAGATGTCCCCCGCGGCGATGTGCTCCCGCGCCCGCTGCACCGCGGATATGAAGTCCGGCTCATCGATCGAGCGCCACAGCCGCGTGCGCGACGCGGGCGGTGCGGCGGGCGGGCGGGCCGGCCCCGGCAGAGCCCGGTCGGCCTCGTGCCAGCGCGACGCGGCGTCGCTGCCTTCGCACGTCACGGCACCATCCTGCGGCGCGAGCAAGATCCGGTTCTGGGGCTGGAAGAAGTCGGCGAAGGGCTGCGGCACGACCGGCTCGGCCGCCACTAACGGGCTGGGAAGTCCGGCTTCGTACGCCAACAGCCCGTACCACGGGGTCTCGCCCGGCGCGACGGAGGGGACAGCGATCGATCCTCCCCATTCGGCCCGCCAGCGTCGCTGGGCGCCCCACACGAGGTGGGTGTGGCCCGTGCCGCGCCCGTCCTCGAGGAGGATGAACGGAGGCTCCAGCGTCGGAATGATGGCGAGGAGGCGCTCGAGGGCGGCGACTCGCGGGAGGGTGAGCGTTGTTATCCCCGCACGCCTCGGACCGTCAGCAGTTCGGCGATGCCGGCGCACTCCTCGACGATCTGCTTGCGACGCTCCTCGCGCACCAGTGGCGTGCCCTTGGCGTTCGATTCAACCTGCGCGCGCGCGATCTCGATGGTCGTCCGTCCAAAGGGGTCCCGGACCAGAGGATCGGCGCCGCGCCCCAGCAGGAGCTCCACGACGTCGCGATGTCCCCACAGCGTGGCCAGCTGGAGCGGTGTCCATCCCCCCGCAACGGTGTTGACCTCCCGCCGGCTCCCTTTCAGCAGATCCTTCACACGATCGGAGAGCCCGCACGCCGCAGCCTGATGCAAATCGACTTCCGCGCCCTGAGTGTAGAGGTAGCGGACCATGTCCATATGCCCTTCTTCGTTGGCCCAACCGATCGGCGCCATCTGGTAGGTGTCGTCGCGGGCGAGGAAATCGGCACCGGCGCTGAGCAGCAAGTCCACCATCGCGCGATCGTTGCCGATGGCAGCGACGTGCAGCGCCGTCGCCCCGTCGCTCTTTGCCTGGATGAGTTTCGAGTCTTGGGCCAGCAGGGTGCGGACGCGGTCGGGGGAGCGGTCGCGGACCGCCGCAAAAAAAGCGTTGGTGTCCGGCATTCGCTCAGCTCCGAAGGCGACGCTTCCGGATCTCCGCTTCGGCGCGGACCCGCGCCGACATCCATACCTGTCGCGCCTCTGGCGGAGTGTCCTTCCACCTGGCCATGGTTTCACACGCGTGGATCCAGTCCAGGACCTGGGCGTCGGTCATAGCGGAAATCTCACGCCCGCGCAGGGCTACTTGCGTAGTCGAAAGTGGACCGTTCATGCTCTCGGGTGAAGCTAGAACTCGCGCTTCTTCATCTCCGAAAAAAAGTTGCGCCGCTCGATGTCCTCGTCCGCCTCCGGAGGAAGCGTGCTGTCATACTGACGGCGTCCTGTTGCCTTGGGCTTGGCCGCAGCCTTGGCGGCGTTTTTCTTTGCCAGGGCAGCCAACTTTTGATCGTCGCTCTTTGTCACGTGCGTGCTCCCCGCGAAAGGTGGACCGGCTATCCAAAGATACAACAATCGGGTCGCTTTCAGGAGCGCTACCCGCGGCGAAACCGTCGCCTGACGACCGGTCTCTCACCCTCATTTGGTGAACAGCAGCTTCCCCGCTACGAGCACCAGCAGTACCGCGAACGCCCGTCGCAACGATGTATCCGACATTGTCCCGGCGAGCCGTCCGCCGATCAGGGCGCCGAAGAACAGGCCGAGCGCGACGAACGCGGCGTAAGGCAGGTTCACCTGCTCACGCTTGTAGTACTGGAGGAACCCCAAGATTCCGACCGGCAACAACAGCACGGCGAGCGATGTGCCGTTCGCCGTGTGTTGCGGGAGCTTCGCGAGGAGCACGAGACCGGGGACGATCACAATCGCTCCGCCGACCCCGAATAATCCCGACACCACGCCCGCCACGAGCCCGAGCAGCGCCACGAGCAGATAGCTCATCGTTCCTCCGTTCGGTTGTCCCCACTTGCCACGCCCCAACCCCCACCCCCGGGGGTTTCGATTCGTATCACGTCGCCAGCGAGCAGGCGCACGTTCACCTGTCCCCCAAGCGGCGCGCCATTCAGCAGATTCCGCCCCGGTGCGCCATCGCCTCCACCCGCAGCGCCCCGAGCCCCGCGACGTCGCCGTTCCGTCAATATGCTCGCCTCGGCGGGTGCCAGCATCTCGAATTCGCGAATCACGCCATCCCCACCGCTCCACCGCCCCGGGCCCCCACTGCCGCGCCGCAGTTGGTAGCTGCGCACCCGCACCGGGTACTCAAGCTCCAGCACTTCGATCGGTGTATTCCGCGTATTCGACATCCCGACGTGGACCCCGGACGGTCCGGGCCCGGAGGGGCTCGCCCCCTGTCCGCCCCCCATCGTTTCGTAGTAGGTCCATGGTTCGTTCCCACCCATGGTCACATTGTTCATCGTCCCCTGCCCCTGAGCCGGCACCGCCAGTCCGCCCTCGGCCAACGCGCGGAACAACACGTCAGCGATGCGCTGCGACGTCTCGACGTTGCCCGCGGCCACGGCGCGCGGCCGGCGGGCGTTGACGAGGCATCCGTCCGGCGCCGTCACCCGTACGGCACGGGCGACCCCGGCGTTTATCGGCACGTCCTCTCCCACGAGGACCTGTACGACGAACAGCACAGCCGCGCGGGTCACCGCGAGGGGGCAATTCACATTCCCCTGCACCGCGGGAGACGTCCCTGTGAAGTCGGCATAGAACACGCCGTCCTTGATCTCCACGCGGACTCGGATCGGGATATCCTCATCGGTGACACCGTCGCCTTCGAGGTAGTCGACGGCCTCGTACGCCATTCTCTCTACGGTGTCCCCAATACGCCCTTCTCCATTCGTCGTCAGTTTGGCAAGTGCCGCCCTCGTCCGCCGTTCGGCGTCATCCATGAGGTCCCGCGCCGCTTCCTGGACGAATCCCCACCCATGCCGCGCGGCGAGCGACCACATCCCCTCGGCACCTCGCCGCACCGCCGCCTGCTGAGCCGAGAGATCAGCGCGTCGCACATCGGGCGTGCGCACGTTGGCGAGCAACACCCGCTCGACCTCCGGCGTGTACGCCACCGGTGGGAGCACGATCCCTTCCGCGTACAGCTCCCGGGCACCGGCCGGCATGCTGCCCGGCGTCGCACCACCGACGTCCGAATGATGCGCGCGAACCACGCTGTAGCCACCGACCTCCTCGCCGGCCCGGATCACGCCAACCAGGGTGAGATCGGGGAGGTGGGAGCCGCCGGCATAGGGATCGTTGAGGATGTACAACTCTCCCGGCCGGGGGTGCTCTGCCCGCACCGACGCGACCGCGTCAGCGAGCGCCCCTAAGTGAACGGGAATGTGCGCTGCCTGGGCAACCATATCGCCACGAGCGTCAAACAGTGCCGCCGAGGCGTCGCGCCGCTCGCGGATGTTGGGAGACGCCGCGGAATGCACCAGTACGAGTCCCATTTCCTCGGCAATGCCGGCGAACGCGTGGGCCATGACCTCGCGCGCGATGGCATCGAGTGTCATGCGCGCTCCACCACCACCGCGCCCGATCCGTGGACCGTGCCGCTCCACCCGGTCTCGATCAGCGCCGTCGCGTCCGGCCCGGCGAGGATCGCCGGGCCATCGATCCGGAGGCCCGCCGGCAGCTCGCCCAGCGGCCAGACCTGCGCCCGCACGGTCACGCCGCGCACGGTGATCCGTCGCCAGCCAGGAGTCGGCTTCCCGACCCCGACGCGATGCCCAAGCTGCGGCCTTCGGGAGGCGCGCTCGGCGACCACACGGATGGTCACGAGCTCCACTGGTTCGGTGCCATCGTGCCCGTAGCGCGCGAGGTGGGCGGCGCGAAACGCTGGTTCGATCCCCTCCATCTTGGCCATGTCGAGCGGAACGGTGACCTCATAGCCCTGACCGGCGAAGCGACAATCGGCCAGCCGTCGCGTTGTAGCGTCGGGGAGCGCCAGCTTGGCGCGCGTTTCGAGGTCGACGAACGCCGCGGCGAGGCGCGCCCACGCGAGCGTGGCGACCGGCTCGTGCAACGATGCCACGAGCTCGACGCGCTCAGCGGCGGCGGCAAGACCGAGCGCCGAGAGGACACCAGGGTGCGGCGGCACAATCACACAGCGCATTCCGAGGACGTCGGCGAGCCCGCAGCCAAACAGGGGCCCCGCTCCACCAAACGGCAGCAACGCGAGCGTCCGGGGATCCACCCCACGCGCCACGCTCACGCGCTTCAGGGCCCGGGCCATGACGGCGGTGGCCACCGCCACGATCCCCTGGGCGATGCCACCGATGTCCAGGCCGGAGGGATTCACCAGGCGGTCCAGGGCGTGTGCTGCGGCACCAGGGTCGAGCTGCACGCCATCAGCGAGCGCCCAACCCGGATCGAGCCAGCCGAGCGCGAGACAGGCATCGGTTACCGTTGGGGCTTCGCCGCCCCGTCCGAAGCAGGCGGGTCCCGGGACCGCACCGGCGCTCCGCGGTCCCACCTTCAGCGCCCCGGCATCGTCTACCCACGCCATGCTCCCACCGCCCGCGCTGACCGTCTCGATCAGGACGGCGGGAAGTGCCAAGGGCACGCCGCCCACGACCGTCGCGCCCTCGCGACGGGCCGCGCCCCCCTGCACCAGGCTCACGTCGGCGCTCGTGCCCCCCATGTCAAGCGTGAGAAGATCTTCATGTCCGACCAGTGCGCCAAGCAGCAGCGCGCCGACCACGCCACCCACCGGTCCGGAAAGCGCGAGCAAAGCCGCCGACCGGCCCGCCGCCTCGGGAGTCAGCGTCCCGCCCCCGGATGCCATGATCCGGAATACTCCGGCGCCACGTGCGGAGCCGGCCGCCGCCGCGCGCGACACGTACTCCGCCACGAGCGGTCGCAGGTACGCCTCTGCGGTCGTGGTGGCGCAGCGCTCGAATTCGCGGAACAGCGGCAGGACTTCATGACTCGCAGCGATCGGCACGCCGGGGAGCGCGGCCCGTAACGCCGCCGTGAGCCGCTGCTCGTGCTCAGGATGCCGAAAGGAGAAGAGCGTCACGACCGCCACCGCCTCGGGACCTCGCGCCCGCACCGCCGCGGTTACCCGTGCCACTTCGACGTCCTCGAGCGGGATCACCACCCCCGCGGGCCCCATCCGCTCGACTACGCCGACCACATCGTCACGTGCGACGAGGGGCGGTGGATGGTCCCGCGCCAGGTCGTAGAGGGACGGGCGATCCTGCCGTCGCAGCCAGAGCAGATCCTCGAACCCGGCCGTGGTCACGAGCGCGAGTCTCGCCCCGCGCCGTTCGAGCAGGGCGTTGGTCGCGATCGTGGTCCCGTGGACCAGGGCCTCGATCGCTTTCCCTTTCCCGACCCAGGCATCTACCGCTTGCAACAAGCCCACCGCCGGGTCGTGCGGCGTGCTCAGCACCTTTCGGATCTCGATCTCACCGTCCGCTGCGACGGCGACGAGATCGGTGAACGTCCCGCCGACGTCGACGCCGAGGCGGGAAGTCATCCAGCGGAAGGGGAGCGTCGCGCCCGGACGACGAGGGCCGTGGCGAGCACCGAGGTGGCAAGCACGCTGGCGATCCCGACCCAGTCGCCGAGGGTGACGTAGAGCGTGCGCGCCTCGCTCGTCATCAGGGCTCCGGTCACGACCGCCTGCGTCTCCAGCTGGCTCGGCTGGGACACGTGTCCGAGTGGGTCGACGAATTCGGAGATCCCCGAGTTCGCCGCGCGGGCCACGCCCATCCGGGTTTCGATCGCGCGCAACACGAGGTGGGAGGCGTGCTGATACGGAGCGCTGGTGCGGCCAAACCAGGCGTCATTCGTGATGTTGACCAGGAACTCCGCGCCCGCCCGGCGATAGCGGCGCGCCAGGTCCTCGAACGCCGACTCGTAACAAATCAGTACTCCGAAATCCCCGACCGCGGTGGAATAGACCGGCAGATCCCGCCCGCGACCAAAGCCACCGGACCACTTACCCAATCCCGGAAGGGCGCGGAACCAGCGCACGGGAACGAACGGTACCAGCTCCACGACGGGGACCAGGTAATGCTTTTTGTACACCGGGTACGGGTCCCACTGGCCGAGGGAATCGAAAAAGAACGCCGCGTTGAAGACCTCACGCGTGTCGGCAGTCCCAAAGACAACGTGCACTCCACCCGTCAGCAACGGCGTACGCCCATCGCTCGCGAAGCGACCGATCTCCCGCTGCCAGTCCTGGCGCTGGGACAGAAAATAGGGCAGTGCCGCCTCGGGCCAGACGACAAGATCCGGGCGTGCAACGGAACGGGCGTCGCGCGAGAGCGCGAGCAGGGTCGCGACCTCGCTGTCGGCGTGGGCGGGGTCCCATTTTTCGCGGAATCCGATGTTGGGTTGCACGAGCGCGATCGTCCCCACCGGCCGCATTGCCACTGTTCGCTCGCGCCACATCCCGTAACCAGCAGCAAGGACGATCGTGATGGCGACGGGGGCGACCGTCCGGGCGACGGCGCGCCACTGCCCCCAGACTCCTGGTGCCAGCGCGGCGCCCACCAGCACGTTGCACCAGACGAGCCACCAAGTCACGCCACGGGCGCCCGCCAGGTCGGCCCATTGCACCAGCACCGGCGCGTCGGCGAGCGACGTGCCCAGTCCGAGCCACGGGAAGGCCACGTCACCGAGGTGACCGACCGCCCATTCGAGTGCGGTCCAGCTGATCGGAAACAGCAACGCCAGCGGGAGGGCCGGATAGGCCGCGCGCGCGCGGGCCACGAACCAGAACAGCGTCCCACTGAACACGCCAAGACAGAACACCGTCACGACGTAGCCGAGCGCGGCGAACGCCGTGAAGTGCCACAGGGCAAGAACGAGCCAATACAGCACCAGCCCGTTGGCGACGAGCCCGTAGCGGAACCCGAACGTGAATGCGCGGCGCGAATCGCCACCGGCGCCCGTGAGGAGCAGCACCGCCGGGACAAGAGCGACAAAACTCAGGAGCGGGAGCGGGAGCGGCGGATAGCTCGCGGCGAGCGCTACGCCGCCCAATGCTACGAGCAGCCAGCTCCGGCGGGAACTCACAACAGCACGTCGTGCCCTTCGTCGGACGAGCGATACACCGCCTCGAGCACCCGATGGAGGGTGAGCTGATCCTTGGGAGGCGGCGCGTTGACTTCCCCCTTGATCACCGCCAGAAAATACGTCCACTCGGCGCGGTAGGACTGGATGAACGGTGTCTCGCGACCACTCGCGCCGGTCGGGGTCACGTCGGTGGGCACGCCGTGCACTTCCTTGTAGACCCGCAGCGGCGAGATGTCGGCGGTCCCCTTTTTCCCCACCATTTCGAACCAAAACCGCTCGCCGCGGCCGAGGTGACGCCAGCTCACCGCCACGCCGATGGAGAGGCCGTTCTCACACACGATCAACGCCATCCCCATCTCCTCGACGGTCTCTCGACCCCCGCCTACGAGGTGAGCCGTGATGCGCTTGGGAATGGGCCAGCCGGCGAGCCACAACCCGAGATCGATCAGCGGCAGTCCGAGGTCGAGCATCGCCCCGCCTCCCGCCTCGGCGCGCCGCAGCCGCCA
This sequence comes from uncultured Gemmatimonadaceae bacterium, assembly GCA_964596925.1. GTDB lineage: Bacteria > Gemmatimonadota > Gemmatimonadetes > Gemmatimonadales > GWC2-71-9 > DASTHG01. The sequence goes on from CAZQWQ010000073.1 coordinate 441,069, forward strand.
TCCGAGCTGTTGGCGCGCGGCGGTCGGCTGGAAGGTGAACCAGCCGCCGCGGACCATGTCGATCGACCCCAGCTCGCCGCCAGCGAGGAACCCGCGCACGGCCTGCACGTCGGTGCGGAAGCGGTGATTCATCGCCACCATCACCCGCTTCCCGTACCGCTCGGCCGCCTTGAGCACCCGTTCCGCGCCTTCGTAGCTCAGCGACAGCGGCCGCTCGCACAGCACATGCACGCCGGCCGAGAGGGCGGCCGCGACGTGGATTTCGTGGAGGTGGTTCGGCGTGCAGATGACGACGGCGTCGGGACGGACGTACTTCAATACCTCCTCGATGTCGTCATAGGCTTCCCGCACGTCGAACCGAGCCCCCAAAGCCTGGGCCTTGGAAAGGTCATTGTCGCACAGTGCGGCGATTTCGACGCCGGCGATTTTCCGCAGCACCGGCAAGTGCGCCACCTGCGCGATGCTCCCCGCGCCGATGACCGCCACGCGCACGGGATCGTTCATCTGCCCCCGCGCACGCCAGGGAACCGGAACATAAACCCGACGCGCGCCGAGGCGGTTGGGAACTCGCTGAGCAGTGTCCCGCGTAGCTCTCCGGTGAACCGCCAGGCCGGGGTCAGCGCCACTGCGACCGCGACGGTCCCGTTGAGCGCGGGGGCCACCCCGTCCAGGGCGTCTTCGACGAAGGTGCCGTTGATCGCCCGGCCGCTGCCGTTCCGGAGGTGCACACCCACCCCCAGCCCGAGCGCGGTCGTCACCGGCCGCCCTTCGTTGAATACGTATTGCAGATCGAGATCCGCGGTGAGGTCGGCGAGGCGAATACGCCCTACATCGATGGTCGCGTTCGAATCGGGGTCGTTCACCAGCGCCAGCAGCTGACGGTTGAACCGCGCCAGTGCACGCTGGTCGAAGTCAGAACGCGAGAACGACAGCCCGAGGAGCACGCGCACATGCGGTGCCAAGTAACCCGCGTCGAGTCGGACGCCCCCCACGAGCGCCCCGCGCAGGTCGCGCGCCGCGAGCGAGCCCACGTCTACCTGCAATCCCGACAACCGCAGATTGTCGTAGGTGAACTGGGACAACACGCCCTGGGCGGACAGGCCGGGAGCGGCGGCCCACGGTTCGAATACTCCGGCCACCGCAGCCACTACCGCCAGCGTCCTAGTACAGGCGCGCAACCGTGGTCCCCGGGAAATAGGTGGTGAGAATGGCCCCGTAACGCTGCCCAGCCCGGGCGCGCCCGATGGCGCCCCACTGGCACAACCCCACGCCGTGCCCCGCCCCCGCCCCCTCGACCGCCAAGCGGCTCAGCTGTCCGCCGTCCTGCGTGACGAACACGCGAAACGCCGTGCTCCGAAGCAGCCGGTCAGGCGCGGGGCGCAGTACCGTACGGATGTCGGGACCGGGGAGCCGCAGATCCCCGTGCGCAAATACGATGCGTAACTCCCCTACTCGTCCGGACTCCGTGGTCCGTGTCACGGTGACGTCGGTGATGCGTTGCAGGCCATCGCCGCTCACGTTCATCACCGCCGTCAGCGTCCGCGTCAATATAGTGCGGAGCGTCGACCCATCCCACTCCTCACGCCAGCGGAAATTCGGCGACCGGTCGCAATAGTATCGTCCTCCCCCGCTCGCGTCGGAAACGGATCGCAGGTATGGCTGACGCTGCGCCGACCGGAACACCTCTTCGACCGGCGCAGTGCGCCCGCCGCAGCTGGAGTGGTAGAACGCGTCTATCACCCGGCCGTGGTAACGCAGTACCTGGCCCGTGGTGGCGCGCACCGCCTCCCATACTTGTGGCGTCTCGCCGTCCACTCCTAGGTACACCTGATCACGCGTGTCGGCGGTGGCATCGAAGCCCTCGGATTCCCAGCGACCCCGATTGCGCACCGCGAAGGTGCGCGCCACCACCGCCTGAGCGAGCAGCGCCTGGCGCTCCTCCGGCCGGCGCGGCCCCAGCTCCTGGCCCAGCACACCCGCGAGGTAGCTCTCGAGCGGTAGCCGGTTGATCAGGGTGAGACCCGTACGGAGCCGCACCAGGTTGACCCGCCCGCGAAAGCGACGCCCGTTCGCCATCGCGAATCGCCCTTCGGTAACATTCACCGCGGAGATGCCCCCGTGCCGCTCGGTGCGCGAGCCGTCGGGGCGCACGAGCACCAGACCGCCGCCTGAATCCGGGATGACCGTCCACACGGTTCCGGCCCGGATCGCTCCCACCGCGGCGCCGTTCCCGTCGTCGGTGATGAACAGCTCCCCGTCCCCCCCCAGGCGCACGCTCGCGGCCCCGACGGCGAGCCCCACCCGGAGTTCCGGCTCGGGCCCCACGACCTCCGGCTGCGGCCTCGGGCAGCCGGCGAGCAACCCTGCCAGCACGGGCGCGGCCCACGAAAAAGGCGTCCCGCGCCGAGCGCGAGACGCCTTGCCCCAAGTCGGCTCGGCCGACGCGACCCTCACGTGAGCGCCACCGCCCGGAAGTCGTAGTCTTCACTCTCGGTCAACCGAGCGCGCACGAAACTCCCCACCTCGGCCCATCCGCCTTTCCCGAGATAGGTGACGCCATCGACGTCGTCGGCCTGCCAGGGCACTCGGCCGACGTGGGTCGCGCCCCCATCCAACGGATCGGCCACCCGGTCCACCAGCACCGGAACCTCCCGACCGACGAACCGCGCCAGTCGCTCGGCCGAGATGGCCCGCTGAACCTCGAGCAGCTCCTCGAGCCGGTCGCGCTTCACCGCGTCCAGCACGTCGTCGGGGTATTGCATCGCGCGGGTTCCCTCCTGCGGCGAGTACGCGAAGGCGCCCAGCCGGTCGAATTGCGCTTCTTCGAGGAAGGCGAGGAGCTCGCGGAACTCGTCGTCCGTCTCCCCGGGGAACCCGACGAGACAGGTCGTCCGAATCGCGAGATCGGGGATCACGCTCCGGAGCCAGCCCAGCTTCTGTCGCAGGCTCGCCTGCCGCTCGGGGCGACGCATCCGCTCGAGCATGCGATCGTTGGCGTGCTGGATCGGCATGTCGAGATACGGCACGATCCGCGGCTCGCGAGCGATCAGCTCCACGAGCCGTTCGCTGAGCCCCGCGGAATAGACGTACAGCAGCCGAAACCACGGGACCGACGTTTCCGCGAGAAGCGCCTCGAGGAGCTCGGGAAGCTTCGGCCCCGCCCGGCCGAGGTCCCGTCCGTAGTGGCCGAGGTCCTGGGCGACGAGATTGATCTCCTTCGCACCCTGAGCCTCGAGTGCCTGTGCCTCACGCACCAGCCGCTCCAGCGGCTCCGAGCGGTGCGTGCCGCGCATCAGCGGGATGGCACAGAAGGCACAGGTATGGTCGCAGCCTTCGGAGATCTTGAGGTAGCGTACGTGGGGCTGCTCGCCCAGAAACTGGCGCACACCTGGATGACCGGCGACCGGGTCGTCGATCAGCCCGCGGCTCGCGAGCTCGGGCACGAGATGGTGCAGATCGGAAAACCCGAGGAACAGATCGACCTCAGGCATCTCCTGCCGCAGCTCCGACTGGTAGCGCTGGACCAGGCAGCCAACGGCCACGACCGCCTTCACGTCGCCGGTCTCTTTCAGTTTCGCGGCTTGGAGGATCGCATTGATGGATTCCTGCTTGGCGGCGTCGATGAACCCGCAGGTGTTGACGAGCACGACGTCGGCACGCGGCAGGTCTGCGGTAACGATGGCGCCGTGGCCCACGAGCTCACCGACCAGACGCTCGGAGTCGACCGTCGCCTTGTCGCAGCCAAGGGAGATGACACCCAGCTTCATCCGCGGTAATTCCCGAACTTCAGCTCGATACCGAAGTCCTGAGTCCGGATGAAGGCCATCACCTCCTGGAGCTCGTCCTTCGAGGGCGACTGTACTCGAATTTCCTCGCCCTGGATCGACGCCTGCGCCTTCTTGAATTTCTTGTCCTTGATGGCCTTGACGATGGCCTTCGCCTTCTCTTGGGCGATCCCCTGCGTCAGCGTGATCTCTCGCCGCACCGTGTCTCCCGCCGCCGGGGTGACGTCCCCGAGCGCGAGGTTCTTCACGGGCACGCCGCGTTTGATGAGCTTCCCCTGCAGCACATCGAACAGCGCCTTCATCTTGAAATCATCATCGGCAACCAGGGTCAGGACGGCCTTGTCCCGGTCGAACGCGATCGAGGCCTTCGACCCCTTGAAATCGTAGCGCTGGGCGACCTCCTTGGTCGCCTGATTGACGGCGTTGTCGACTTCCTGGAGATCGGCGCCGGTGGAAATGTCGAACGAAGCAAGATTGGCCATGGCCCGAATATAGTCGCGGGCGATCAGCGGGCGTAGCTCAGCACCTTCCGCCGCCAAACGGCGTCGAGCGCGTCCGGTGCGACACCGAGCGCTTTGGCGAAGCCGAGTCGGACGGCGCTCGCCGTTTCATGCACGCGGAACAGCGAGCGCACAGCGGGAATACCACCACGCTCGTAAGCGAGCTGGAACAGAATCGCCCCGGTCGCGTAGCGCGTATCAAGGCCGGCCGGTGGTGGTCCGGTGAGGGCGCTGTCCAGGGAATAGCTCCAGTGGTTCTTGAGATAGAACGCGAATTCGCGCATCAACGCCGGGAACGAGCGATCCTGCAACCCGCCGGTCCACGTGGCGATCCCTTCGACCACCAGCCAGGGCGTACGCGTGGACACTCTCAGCGGCGCTAGCACGACGTGTGCGATCTCGTGCCGGTAGCCTTCCTGCACGACCGGCGAGCCGCTGAAGACGAGCCCGTTCACATCGTCGGCTCGACCGGCGCCCACCCCTGCCTGACTCGGTTCTGGCACGAAGTCGAGTCCCTGCAGTCGGAACATTCCCTCCGGCGTGTCCGCCACATAGTACGTGAGCGGTTTCGGCGGCAGCCCGAAGGCTCGCGCGAGTGAGTCGGCGAACCTCGCCGAGCGCCGCGCTCGCCCGCGATCGAGTCGCCGCGACGGAGGGTAGACGAACGTGATCGACCCGATGGGTTCCCGCACCCAGTCCGCGCTCACCCGACTGATGGCGTTGGACAGCGCCCAACCATTGGCCGTGCGCTGCGCGTACACGCGGAGGATGCCGAGCAGCCGGACCTCGTCCCCCGGCTGGTAGACGCCCCCGACCAGCGTCCTGATGACGTACAGGCTCTCCGCCCCGGGCACCGCCGGGGTGATGGTCAAGACCGTGACCGACGGGAACTGCCTCGGAAAGCCCTGAAACAGGTAGTCGCGTCCCAGCAGGTAGTCGCGGTACTGCGCCTGCTCGGCGCGCGACCAGTACGGACTGGGATGCAGCGAGTCCGGCCGGTCCTGGAGGAACGCCCGCCACAGTTTGAAGATGTCGCCGACCGGTGCCGTGGTCGTGTCCACGCCGAAGCCCAACGCGATTCGCGGCGCGGCCGTTAGGTCGGTCCGGTCACCGCCCTGGAGGGCGGTGGCCAGCACGAGGACCGCCAGAGTGGTCACCATTCGACCCGATACACCGCCATCGGCACGTGCCCGACGTCCGGGGTCCCGAGTGCAACGGTGCGGAACGCGTCGCCGACAGCCCGCACCACGGGCTCGGTGACGAGAATCTCACCCCGTCCCGCGAGGTCCTCGCCCAGCTTGTAAGCGAGATTCACGGTATCGCCGAACACGTCGTCCACGAGCCGCAGGTAGCGGCCGTAGTCGATCCCCATGCACACGTGAAACCGTTCGTCCTCTTCCTCGACGGCCGCGTTGCGCCGCCGGTGGGCATCCTGCATCGCGATCGCGCAGCGGATGGCGTCCTCGGGCCGTTCGAAGATCGCGATCAGGTTGTCGGCTTCGTTCTTGATGAGCGTGCCGCGATGGGTCGCGACGAGCGGGATGCTGAGCTCGTAGCTTTGAATCAGGAGGCTCAGGAAATGCAGGATGCCGCAGAGGCGGGTCGTCGACGTGAACCCCGAGGAGTCGCACACCAAGACCGCGCCCGTGGTTTCGAGCGCGGCGGTGATTTCCCGATCAATCCGGGATGCGTTGTCGCGGGTACGCGCCAGGAGGCGCCGAAACAGCTCGTCTTTGGTCATACGGCCTTGGCCTGAGGAGGATCACGGCAAGGCCCGTGCCGTTCAAGACAAGAAACTCTCCAGCGCTCGAGCCCGGCTCACGTGGCGCAGGCGCGCCAGCGCTTTCTCCTTGATCTGCCGTACCCGCTCCCGCGTGATCCCCAGCAGCGACCCGATCTCCTCCAGCGTCATCGGCTCCTGCCCTTCGAGCCCGAAATACAGCCGCAGGATCTTCGCTTCGCGGTCCTTGAGGGTCGAGAGGACACCTTCGATCGATTCGGTGAGCGCGTGCTCGAAAATCTCGTCATCGGGACCGGGGTTCTGGGTGTCGGGCAGGTAGTCGAGCAGCTTGTTGTCTTCGCCGGGGGTGAGCGGCGCGTCGAGCGAGAGATGAGCTTGAGAAATCGACAGGGTTTTGGCGACCTCTTCTTCGGAGATATCCATGCCCTCAGCGATTTCCTCGACCGTTGGTTCCCGACCGAGCTCCTGCAGCAGGGCCGAAGAACGCTTGCCGATCCGGTGCAGCGTGCCGGCCCGGTTCAGCGGCACCCGAACGATCCGCGACTGTTCGGCGAGCGCTTGGAGTATCGCCTGTCGGATCCACCACACCGCGTAGCTGATGAACTTGATTCCCTTGGTTTCGTCGAACTTGTGGGCGGCGCGGATCAAACCGAGGTTGCCCTCGTTGATCAGATCGGAGAGCGAGACCCCCTGGTTCTGATACTTCTTGGCCACGCTGACGACGAAGCGCAGGTTGGATCGGACCAGCTTGTCGAGCGCCTCCGCGTCCCCCCGCTTGATGCGTTGGGCAAGGTCGACCTCGTCCTCGCGAGTGATCAGAGGATACTGGCTGATTTCCCGCAGGTACTGGTCGAGCGATCCCTCGTCGAACGATACCCGCTTCGCCGTGTTCAATCGCATGGGACAGCCATCCTCCCGAAACGCTGTGGGATCCGCAACTCTCCGCTCGTTCCCGGTCGCGCGTCCGACGCCGGGCGCGGGATGGGTGTGGACAACCGCCTCGTCAGTGAATCAGCGACCCGAGCCGGCTCCAGCGAATATCCATCAGCCAGGGCAGCGCGTCGCGCGTTTCCCGATTGTAACTGAAATACACGAGCAGCGTCCGACCTTTGACAGCCGACGCGTCGACGAATCCCCAGTAGCGCGAATCCGATGAGTCGTCTCGGTTGTCACCGAGCACGAGGTACTTCCCCGCGGGCACCACGAGCGGCCCCCAGGTGTCCCGCGTGGGATGGTAGCGGCGCCGGGCTTCATCGGAGACGGCCGTCACGAATGGCCGCTGCCAGTCGAAATCGGCGCTCGAGACGTCGTTGAGCGAATCGACGCGTTGCACGTACGGCTCGATCTGTCGCCGGCCATTCACCTCGACCTGCCCGTGACGCATCGCCACGATATCCCCGGGTGTCCCGATGACGCGCTTGACGTAGTCCTGGCTGGGATCACGCGGGAAGGCGAACACGATGACATCGCCGCGACGCGGTTGGCGGAAGCCTGGCAGGCGCGCTTTGGTGCCGGGAATCTGCGCACCATACAGCGCTTTGTTCACGAACAGGAAATCGCCCGTCAGCAGGGTGCGCGTCATGCTGCCGCTGGCAATCTGGAATGCTTCGAAGAAGAACGTCTTGATCACGAGGAACAACACCAACGCCATGCCGAGGGAGCGCATCCAGCTGTCGAACCAGCGCGCCAGCTTGGAGCGGCGGCGTTCGGGGGTGTTCGGTCTCCCGGACGCCGGTGTCGCGCCCGGCCCTGCCACTGGGGCCCCCAAGTCATGCATGGATTTCACTTTACACGGATGGGGCGCAGGGCGCAACCGTCACGGCCCACCCTCGGGCACCCCCCCACCCCCGAACCCGTGTCCGGAATTCCTCCGGACGTTCGGCGTGCCGCAGCCGCGCGGCCAGGCAGACCGACCGCCCTTCCCGCTCGATACGCACCCACACCGGCCGCGCACCCTCCAGCGCGTCGAGGGCGTCGGCATCGGGCGGCGCGCCGCAGGCGGCTAGCACCACCAGCAGACTTTCGTATTCCACGCCGCCATGCTAGCACCGCAGAAACGGTTTCTTGTCATCCGATCATTGCGAGAGGGTGTCGATTCGCGCACTCCCCGAAGAGGGATCGGAGCGCGCGGCATTGCGGTGACCTGCGCCAGCGCCTAGGATTCGCCCCATCCCTTCCTGCACTGGGGTGTAGCTCAACTGGCGGAGCGCCCGGCTGTTAACCGGGAGGTTGGAGGTTCGAATCCTCCCGCCCCAGCTGTCACACGCGTTCACCCCCCTTCCCGACCCTCCGCGTACGTATCGATCTGCGCCCGCTGCAGGTGGCCGGAGTAGTCGACGTAGCAAACCTTCGTCTCCGAATAGAACTCGTACACCTCCCAGCCGCCTTCGCGGTGCCCGTTTCCGGTTTGCTTCACGCCACCGAACGGCAGGTGCGCCTCCGCGCCGATCGTTGGGGCGTTGATGTAGGTGATGCCGTTGTCGAGGTCGCTCATCGCCTGGAACGCCGCGTTCACGTCGCGGGTGTACAACGAGCTCGAGAGCCCGTATTGCACGTCGTTGTTTACCCGAACCGCCTCATCCAGGGAGCCGACCTTGATCGTCGACAAGACCGGCCCGAAGATCTCCTCCTGCTCGACTCGCATCCCCGCCCGCACACCGGCGAGCACCGTCGGCTGATAGAACCATCCGTTGGCGAGCGTCTGGCCCGTCGCCGTGGCGCCCCCGATCACCACGGACGCCCCCTCCCGCTTTCCGATCCCCACATATTCGTCCACTTTTTGGCGGGCTTCCTCATGGATCAGTGGACCGACCTCGGTGCCGTCGTCGAGCCCAGAGCCGAGCCGCAACTTCCCGGCGCGGTCTCCCAGCATCTTCAGAAAGCGGTCGTGGATTCTCTCGTGGAGGATCAACCGGCTGGTCGCGGTGCACCGCTGGCCGGTAGTGCCGAATGCGCCCCATAACACACCGTCGAGCGCCAGGTCCAGGTCGGCGTCGTCCATCACGATCATCGCGTTCTTGCCGCCCATCTCCAGCGAGAGGCGCTTGTGCAGCCGGCCGCAGGTCGCGCCGATGATCGACCCCGTCTCGGTGGACCCCGTGAACGAGATCACCGGAACGGCGGGATCATCGATGATCGCCTTCCCCACGACCGACCCCTGGCCGTGCACCAGCTGGATCACCTCGGGCGGCAAGCCCGCCTCGAGCAGCACCTCGACCAGCAGGTGACCCGTATGCGGCACGTCCTCGGCCGGCTTGAAGATCACCGTGTTCCCGCACAACAGCGCCGGAAACATCTTCCAGGTGGGGATCGCGAGCGGGAAATTGAAGGGCGTGATGATCCCGGCGACGCCGATCGGCCGGCGGTAGGTCATTGCCCACTTGTCGCGCAGCTCGGAGGGCACGACCCGGCCGAACAGACGCCGACCTTCACTCGCCGCATAGAAGGCCGTATCGATCCCTTCCTGCACGTCGCCCCGCGTCTCGGCGAGCACCTTTCCCATCTCCCGGGTCATCGCGCGGGCGATGGTTTCCTTCTTCTGGACCAGCAGGTCACCGACCCGCTGCAGGACCGCCCCACGCAATGGGGCCGGGGTCTTGGACCATTGCGCGAATCCGCGCTGTGCCGAGGCGATCGCGCGCTGCGCGTCGTCGGGGCCCGAGCGCGGGAAACAGCCGATCACGTCGTTCCAGTCGGCGGGATTGCGGTTCTCGAAATAGTTGCCGGTGGAAGGGGCAACCCATGCACCGGCGATGAAGTTCTGGAAGTTCTGGGGCATGGCGCCTCAGTTCACGGACAAAACCAGGTGGCAATTTCTTTCGCGTAACCGATCCGGGGCAGCACTTCGCGTGCCGCCAGCACCAGCCCCCAGATGACGAGCCCCTGCGACAGGATATGCGCCACGCCCATTTGGCGCTTCCAAGACGACAAGCCGCTCCACACCCCCGCGACGATGACCGTGAAGACGCCGCCGAGGTAGATGAATAGCTTCATGCCACAGCCGTGTGTGTAGGGCCATTGCGTCATCCCGATACCGATCAGCAACCCGAGCCCCACCCGAGCCCAGGTGCCGGCACGCGACGCCGGTGGGCCGGACGCCGGGGCGGATGGCGGAGCCGCAGCGCGCTTCGCCGCGGCAGCCGCCTGCTCCGCCTGATGGGTGGGCAACTGGTTCAGCAGCCGGTCGACCTCCGCCAGCTCCCTGTCCCAGTCCCGTTCCTTCTCGCCTTGGGGTTTCGGAACCACGATGTCCCGTCTCCAGTATGAGCGTGGCGCGTAAGTTCGCACCCAACCGCGACTTTCTCAATCGCTCGGGACGGCTTGAGCTATCGCCGCACCGCCTGTGGCTGCCGGGCGTCGGTGAACGTCCCGCTGCCGAGCTGCCCAAAACCGCCGTAGCCCCAACAATAGATGTCCCCTTCCATCGTAAGCCCGCAGGTATGATTGAACCCGGTGGTGACGTCCGTGAAGGCGTGGGCGCCGGCAACAGGTTTCGGCACGAGACTTGTCGAGTCGCTCCCGTTGCCGAGCTGACCGAGATGGTTCGCACCCCAACAGTACGCCGTGCCGGAATCCGTCACCCCACAACTGTGACCAGGGCTGTGCGCGGATACGCTTCCGAAGGTGAGTGCACCCGCAACGGCCACCGGGTCGTTGGCGTAGGTCCGACTGCTGTCCCCTACCTGGCCGGTTTGGTTCCGCCCCCAGCAATAGGCCCGGCCGTCGGCTGCGACCCCGCAGGCATGCTTGTGCCCGGCGCTGATACTGCGCAACGTGACTCCTCCCCCCACAGGCGCGGGCACCGCGGTCGACGCCACGGTCGAGTCGGCGAAGTCCACACCCGGTGGGAATAGGCCCCAGCAGTATTGTGTTCCGCCAACCGTTAACGCGCAGGCGATCTCGTACCCGGCGCTCACCTCCGTGAACCCGGGCCCGCTGAGTGCTGTCGGGCGCAGCAGGTTCGGCAACACGCCGCCTCCCGGTGCCGGACCGAGCGGCGCGCCCCAGCAGTAGCTCGTGCCTCCAGTCGTGACAGCGCAGGTGTGCGCCTCGCCGGCGCTGAGTGACCGAAACGCGAGGCCACCAGCGACGGCCACAGGGTCCGCGCGGTTGGTAGTGGTCCCGTCGCCCAGCTCCCCGTTGAAATTGGCGCCCCAGCAGTAGGCCGCGCCGTTCGTCGCAACTCCGCAGGTGTAGTCGAATCCTGCGGTGATCGCCTCGAAATCGAACGCCGCGGCAACGCGCACGGGCGCCGAGCTGTCACGTGTGGTGCCGTCACCGAGCGCCCCATAGACATTCCTGCCCCAGCAATACGCCTCGTGACGTGCAGTCAACGCACAGGAATGAAAGCGGCCGGCGGCAACGGCGACGAACGACGGACCAGGCGCGGGAGACGTGGGAGCTGTGCACCCGAGCAACCAGGCCACAGCGGCGGCGCGGAGCGGTCGGATAGAGTCACCGAACCCAGGCACTAGTTTGGCCGCGGAGGCAAGCTCTGTATCGCCCGAAGCGCAAAGGCTCGCTCGGTACGCCAGCCGGCCGGCGCGCTCGCGTCCGGTACCTCGAACCGGCCCATGGTGGCTGTCACCAGCGCGAGCGCATACCGCTCCTCGAGTCTTCGTTTCGGGCGTCCCAGTGAGTCGACCGTCGCGACCGTCGTTGGAAGCACACGGAGGGAAATGCCGCTGACAATATCATCAGTGTATGCCGTCGTGGCGTACCGGACCGTGTCCCCGTTGGCTCGCCGGGTCATGAACACCATGTTCGGACCCACCGGACGCTGCGGAATCCACGTCTCTCGACGGGCGTCCCATCCAAACAGCGTATCGCTTCTCACGCAGATTCGGGTGTCGTCCGCTGGCTGGCCCGTGCGCCGGCGCAGCAAGAACCTCGCACATGCACTGCGATCCATGAGGGCGACATCGAGCCAGACCGAGTCGACGACCCACGGCTCCTGGTCGACTCCGTCAGATACGTAGACGAGCTGCATCCCAGCCTGTAAGGCTGCAGCTGGGCGCTGAGCCCCCAGCTGGATCTCCCCGACGACCAGCCAGAGAACCGATAGCAGGTGTTCCAACCTGACGTCACGCACGGTTCATTCCCGTGCCAAGCGGTAGCGCTCGATCTTCTTGTACAGGTTGCTCCGCGGCATCGCCAACGCGCGCGCGGTTTCGGAGACGTTCCAGTCGTGCTCCTTGAGCTTGGCGAGCAGGTAGGCGCGCTCCGCCGCCTGCTTGAATTCCTCGAACGTTCCGGCCCGAAGTAACGCCCCACCTGCCACCGCTTCGCCCACGGCCACACTACGGCCGCCATCACCCACCAGTTTGTCCACGTCCGCTTCGGAGACCTCGTCACCCGGGGCCAGAATGAGCAGGCGCTCCACGGCGTTGCGCAGCTCGCGGATGTTGCCCGGCCAATCGTGCGCCGCGAGACGCTTCAACGCCACGGTTTCGAACTCCCGCGGCTTCAGGCCCGCCCGTCCCGTGCCCGATAGCTGGTCGGTGAAATGCCGAACGAGCTGCGGGATGTCCCCGCGGCGCGCGCGCAACGGCGGCACCTCGATCGGCACCACGTTGAGCCGGTACAGCAGATCCTCGCGGAAGCGCCCCTGCGCGATCTCCTGCTCCAGGGTCTTATTGGTCGCGGCGATGACGCGGACGTCGACCTGCAGCGGTTTCCCCGACCCAACCCGCGTAATCACCCCTTCCTGCAAGGCGCGCAACACCTTGGCCTGAGCCGACAGGCTCATGTCGCCGATCTCGTCCAGAAACAGGGTGCCGCCGTCGGCGAGCTCGAACTTTCCGGCCCGATCCGATACCGCGCCGGTGAAGCTGCCCTTCAGATGCCCGAACAGCTCGCTCTCGATCAGCTCGGAGGGGATGGCGGCGCAGTTGACTTCGACGAATGGTCCGCGCGCGCGCCCGCTGAGGGAATGGATCGCGCGCGCCACGAGCTCCTTGCCGGTGCCGTTTTCGCCCGTGATGAGGACGCGCGCCGGCGTGGGAGCCACCTTTTCGAGGCGATCGATGACCGTCTTGATCGCCTTGCTCGAGCCCACGATCTCGTACTGGGCTTCGACTTCGGCGCGCAGCCGGACGTTCTCCACCGCGAGATCCACGCGCTCCAGCGCGTTGCGCAGCGTCAGCAGGATGCGGTCGGTGTCGAGCGGCTTCTGGAGGAAGTCATAGGCGCCGAGCTGCGTCGCCTCCACGGCGGTTTGAATCGTCCCGTGGCCGGAGATCATCACGACCTGCGCGTGCGGATCGAGCTCACGCAATCGCCGCAGCACCTCGAGACCGTCCATCCCCTGCATCTTGACGTCGAGGAACACGAGATGCGGCCGGAGCTCCGGGTATGCCTGGAGCGCATCGTGCCCCGATGCGCAGGTCTGCACCTCGAGTTTCTCGAACTCGAGAACCTGCTTCAAGGCGTCGCGGACGCCCTTTTCATCGTCGACGACCAGCACGCGACGGCTCACGGGCGCTTCCTCCGATAGAGCACGACGCCGGTCGAATGCACCGCCACGTCGGCGATGGCCCGGTCCACGCCGATGGCCACTGCCCCGTTGGCGTCCGCTCCCGCCGTCTGGCGCGCGAGCGCTTTCACCGCGGGCGGCGGGAATGGGAAGCCACGCAACGAGATCTCTCGCACCGTCCAACGCGCAGTCCCCGGTCGCGCGATGGTGAGCGGACCCGCGATCCGAATTGGCTCTCGCTCGGCGAGCAGCCCACGCAGGGGCCCCAGCGCATTCGGAGGAATCAGCTTCGTATCGAGCCGTGCGTGCACGGCCAACGAGCCTTCCGACAGCTCCACGCGGAGGGAATCGAAGGTCTTTCGCACTGTCCAGTCGATGCCCGTCCCGATGAGCGCCGCCATTTCGTTGGGGGTCAAGAGCACCGAGTCCGGCCCGCCCTGGCGGCCGAGCGCGCTGAGCTTCCCGGACGCGTCCGCGAGTGCCGTCGGCGTTGGAGCGCCCACATTGGTATCCCGCACCGCCGGAAGAGCGGTATCCTGCCGGCCAACCAACCGGTCAAACGTCTCTTTGAGCCGAGCGCGATACCACCACGCCGCAGCCAAGAAGAGGAGCAGCAGCGCGAACAGAACCAGGCGAACCAGACCCCTAAAGCAGCCGCTCACGATGTACCCTCTCATACACCGCCCCGTCAGGCCGGCGCACGCTGCACATCAGATCCACCCCATCGAGCAGCGTCGCCGCTTCGACCGGCAGGTCCGCCAGCGCCGGCTCCACCTCGGCGAATTCGCTCATTCGAGCGTGTTTCCCGACCCGCCCCAGGGTCAGGTGGGGCCGAAACGCGCGCGCCTCGGTCGGGAATCCGAGGGGTGCGAACACGCGCTCGACCTGGTCTTGCAGCAGCTCGATCGCCGGATCCGGCTCCACACTAGCCCAGAACACTCGAGGTCGCCGCGGATCCGGGAATGCGCCGGCCCCGCGCACGACCAGGGAAATCGCGCGGGCACCCGCGACCGCGGTCACCATTGCGCCAGCCAGCTCGGCCAGTCGGTCATCGGAGACCTCGCCCAGAAACTTGAGGGTCAGATGGATACCGTCGGGGGGGACCCATTTCACCGGCAGCGCGCGGGCGCGCAGCGGCGCGAACGCGTCCCACACCGCCCGCTGCACCAAGGGCGGTGGTGTCAGCGCGACGAACAGCCTCACTGGCCAGCGCGATCCCGCAGTAGACTGCCCCGCCGGTAGCCGCGGGGATCGACGGCGACCTCGTCAAAGCCGAGGCGGTGCAGATGTTCCGCCACCTCGACGCACCGCGATTCGAGCCAGGGAATCCACTCCGGCTCCACCTCGATCCGGGCGGAATCGCCCTGATGGCGCACGCGCAGGTTGCCGCGCACGCCGAGGCCCCGCAGGAACGCCTCGCCGTCCTCGACCTGCCGCAGCCGGCGCGGGGTGATTTGCAGGCCGTATTGCACGCGGCTCGACAAACACGGCGCCGCCGGTGCTTCCCAGTTGGGCAACCCCATCGAGCGAGCGACGGCGCGGACGTCGGCTTTGCCAAGCCCCGCCATGACCAGAGGCGAGCGCACGCCTGCCTTCACGCCGGCGGCGTGGCCGGGACGGTGCTCAGACAGGTCATCGGCATTGGTACCGTCGCAGACGACGGTGAGGCCCCGAACATCCGCCAGCTCCCGCAGGCGGCTCCACAACTCGCTCTTGCAGAACACGCAGCGGTTGGTCGGGTTCGCGAGATATCGCGGATCGTCCAACTCGTGGGTGTCCACCTCCGCCACGGGGACGTCGAATTGCGCGGCGATGGCATGGGCCATTGCCCGCTGCTCGGTCGGCAACGACGCGCTGCGTCCAATTGCCGCGAGCATGCGATCGGGTCCGAGCTCCTGGCGCAACACCACGGCCAACAGCGCGGAATCCACGCCGCCGGAGTACCCCAACAGGGCGGATGGAAACTCGCGCACGGCCGTGCGCAGCGCGTCCACGGGGCGGGCCATGGGCGGCAAGGTAGCCACGCGCGGTGTCCTAACTCAAGGACACTTTGCCCGCCAGAACCGGATGGTTCGTCTGCGGAACCCTGACGTATTGTACTTGCGTTAGTACAGAGGCACTAATTATCTACGAATCGTCTGAGCGCCAATAGTGAGTGAGGTTACGAAATGACCGGAAAACCCGCCCTCGACGCCATCGATCAACGCATCGTGCGCCTCCTCGCCGCCGACGGCCGTTCCAGCTACCAGGCGATCGCGGACGAGGTCGACCTCTCCCGCCCGGCGGTGATGGAGCGCGTCAAACGACTCGAGGAATCGGGCCACATCACCGGCTACGGCGCCCACCTCGACCGGGCCAAGCTGGGGTTCCCGGTCACCGCGTTCGTGGCGGTGCGCTACGGCAACAGCAACTATGTCGGCGACGAGCCCCGGATGCGGGAGATGGCCAAGCACCCGGGTGTGCTCGAATGCCACCACGTGGCGGGCGAGGACTGTTACATCATGAAAGTGGTCGCGCCCGATCTCGAGGGCGTGCAGAACGTGCTGCGGACCATGTCGAACGGGCAGAAGGCCTTCAACACGCGGACCACGATCGTGCTGTCGACCGTATTCGAGAAGCCGGGGCTGTTGGCGGAGGACCTGGACTGATGGCGACTCTCCGCGGGAAGGCGTTGATCGCCTGGCTGCTCGTCTGCCTCTTCTGGGGCTCGACCTACTTCGCGATTAAGGTTGGCGTCGAAGTGCTGCCGCCGTTCCTGTTCGCCGGACTGCGCTTCGTCGTGGCCGGAGCGCTGCTGTTGGTCGGTGCCCTGGCCTTCGGCGATCGGCTGCCGCGCCGCGCCACGGACTGGCGCTCGGCCGCCATTGCGGGCGTGTTGCTGCTTGCCGGCGGCAACGCGTTCGTCGTGTGGGCCGAACAGTACACCGCTTCCGGCGTCGCGAGCGTGTTCGTCGTGACCGTCGCCCTGTGGATGGCGTTCTTCGACTCCATCATCCCGGGAGGATCGGGGGCGCTCGGGTGGCGCGTCATTGTCGGGCTCGGGGTCGGGTTCCTGGGCACGGCGCTGTTAGTGGGCGCGAGTCCACGGGAGATTCTCCACGCCGATTTGCGCGGACCGATCGCGCTGACCAGCGCCAGCGCCTTTTGGTCGCTCGGCTCGATCTACGCCAAGCGCCATCCGACCGAGGCGAGCCCCTACGTCACCGCCGCGATCCAGATGCTCGCCGGTGGCACCGTCGTGTCGCTCGTAGGGACCGCCCTGGGCGAATGGCCCAGTTGGCACCTGGACGGACAGGGCGCCCTGGCCATGGGGTACCTCGTGGTGTTCGGGTCGATCGTGGGATACAGCGCCTACAGCTATGCGTTGCGCTACGCGCCGGCCACGATCGTTGGGACGTACGCCTATGTGAATCCGGTCATCGCCGTGTTGCTCGGCTGGCTGCTTCTCGACGAGGCGATCACGGGGCGGATGGTGGTGGCGATCGGACTGACCCTCGCTGCGGTGTTCTGGATCCAGTTTTCCCACAGGGCGCCGCCGGCCAGCAGCAGTCGGCCAGCGACTGAGACACTCCCGACCGCCATTGCCCGACCGCCGACGGCGTCGCTGGTCCGGCCCCCGGAGGCCGCATGAGCACACCGATTCGGTCCGAGCTAACGCTCGATCCCCAGAACTGGGATGAGCTGAAAACCCTGGGCCACCGGATGCTGGACGACATGTTCGAATATCTCGCCCGCGTACGGGAACGTCCCGTCTGGCAGCCGTTTCCCGACGCCGTGAAGGAACGGCTCGCCGAGGCGCTGCCGCACCAAGGGCAGCCCGCGGAAGCGGTGTACGAGCAGTTCAAGCGCGACGTGCTTCCCTACCCTCCCGGCAATATCCACCCGCGGTTTTGGGGGTGGGTGATCGGCACGGGCACGCCGCTGGCGATGCTCGCCGACATGCTCGCCTCCGGAATGAACCCGCAGACCGCGGGGATCCAGGACGGCGGTCGCTACGTTGAAGAACGGGTGATCGCCTGGCTCGCGGAGCTGATGGGATTCCCGAAGAACGCGAGTGGCCTGTTGTTGTCGGGGGGCTCGATGGCGAACCTCGTGGCACTCGCGGTGGCGCGGCAGGCCAAGGCGGGGTTCGACGTTCGGGAACACGGGATGGGTGACGGCGCTCCGCCGCTCATCGTCTACATCTCGACCGAAGGGCACAGCTCGGTCCGCAAGGCGGTCGAGCTGATGGGTATCGGGCGCCGCCACCTGCGGTTGATTCCGACGGACGCCGAGTATCGCATCGACGTGACCGCGTTGCGCGAGGCGATCGCCCGCGACCGCGCCGCCGGCCGGCGTCCGATCTGCGTCGTCGGGAACGCCGGTACGGTGAATACCGGGGCGACCGACGATCTCCGCGCGCTCGCCCGCGTCTGTCACGACGAGGATCTCTGGTTTCACGTGGACGGCGCCTTCGGCGCGCTCCTCCGGCTCTCCCCCGGGCTCGCGCCGGTGGTTGCGGGGCTCGAGTCGGCCGACTCGGTGGCGTTCGATCTGCACAAGTGGGGCTACCTGCCGTTCGAGGTGGGCTGCACGTTGGTCCGGCACCCCGGCGTGCACCGGGACACGTTCGCCGTCGCCCCCAGCTACCTGGGAGCCACACCGCGAGGCCCGGCCGCGGGTGGCGTGCTGTTCGCGGATCTCGGACTGCAGCTCTCCCGCGGCTTCCGGGCGCTGAAGGTGTGGATGGCCTTCAAGACGCATGGGGTCGACCTGATCGGTCGGTTGATCGACCAGAACGTGGCCCACATCCGCTACCTCAGCGATCTCGTGGACGCGCACCCCAGGCTGCAGCGCCTGGCGCCCGCGCCGCTCAACGTGTGCTGCTTTCGCTTCGTGGCCCCGGGCCTGGACGAGGCAGCGCTCAACGCGCTGAACGAGGAGATCCTGTGGCGACTGCAGGAGAGCGGCATCGCCCTGCCGTCGCACACGATCCTGAACGGTCGATTCGCCATCCGGGTGGCGAACACAAATCAGCGTAGTCGGCAGGAGGACTTCGATACGCTAGTGCAGGCGGTCCTCGAGATCGGAGAACGCGTTGCGGCCGAGGGACGCGCCCAGCGGGTCGCCACGGAGACCGTATGAGCGCACTCGGACACGAGGCTGTCCTGCTGGTCGTGGACGTGCAGAAAGGCTTCGACGGGTACAACGAGTCGCTGCACCGCAACAACCCCGCGCTCGAGGCCAACGTCGCCCGGCTGCTCGACGCGTGGCGGCGCACCGGACGCCCGATCATTTTCGTCCAGCATGTCTCGCGGCTCGCGGACTCACCGCTGCGCCCCAACCAACCCGGGGTCGAGATCAAGGATGAGGTGCGGCCGCGGGCGGGTGAGCCGGTCGTCCAGAAATCGGTCAACAGCGCGTTCATCGGCACGTCGCTCGAGGCGGATCTCCGGTCCGCAGGCCGTTCCACCCTGGTGGTCACGGGGCTGCAGACGAATTTCTGCGTCTCGACGACGGTCCGCATGGCCGGGAATCTGGGCTTCGACACCTACGTGGTCTCCGACGCCACGGCGACGTTCGACAACACCGGACCGGACGGCCGGCTGTTCCCGGCGCAGCTATTGCACGACGTCGCGCTGGCCGACCTCCACGGAGAATTCGCGACCGTCGTGGACACCGCGGACGTGCTGGCCCGGCTCGAGCCCCAATGATCGCCCGGGTGTGGCGCGGATCCGTCACGGCGGGACGCGGCGACGCGTATGCGGCGTATCTCGACGCGACCGGCGTACGCGAATGCCGCGGCACGTCGGGGAACTGCGGCGTGTATGTGTTGCGGCGTGACACGACAGATCACACCGAGTTCGTGTTCATCTCGCTGTGGGAGTCGATGGACGCGGTGCGCCGCTTCGCCGGCGACGATCCGGAGCGGGCGCGGTACTATCCAGAGGACCACGACTATCTCTTGTCCCTGGAACCGACGGTGACACACTACACGGTGGCCGCGTCCCTGCCGTAGGCCAGCCGTGTCGGTATCAGGCGCTGGGGGGCGTGGGGGTGGTGGTGGGTCTGGTCGCCGGCTTCCCCTCGATGAAATTCCGGAACTCCCGCGCCGTCGGATAGGCAAAGTCGATGTCCGGCGCCGCGGCAAATTCCTCCAACACGTCCTGCCAGATGGCGTTCTCGCTACCCCGCCGAAATCGCGACCGAATGAGGTAGCGCAGGGTGAGGCATACGCCGTCGCTGGCGGCTTTGGTGTATACAATCGGCGTGAGCTTGGTGTACGCGATGAGATACTGGCGGGACGCCTCGAGGAGATCCCGTTCGAGCTGGTCGGTCAAGTGCTCGGCGTGACGCGCCGCGACCGCCTCGAGGATTTCCTTGGCCTTCTTCCAGTTGCTCTCGAACGTGACGGTGACGGGGATCTCATTCCAGATGTAGCGGAAGCCCTTGTCATAGTTGGCAAGGGGCTCCGATAATACTCTCCCGTTCGGTACGTGGATGATACGCCCGGTACTCTGGTCGGCGTGTACCCAGTTCCCGATCTCGTTCAGCGTGAACTGTAGCGGGTGGAGGTCGATCACGTCGCCCGCGTGGGAGCCGATCTGAACGCGGTCGCCCACCTCGAAGGGGCGGCTCCAGGAGATGAACGCCCAACCGGCCAGGTTCGCCACGATGTCCTTCAGTGCGATGGCGAGTCCGGCGGAGAAGAGCCCGAGGTAGGTGGCGAGCGAGCCCGCGCGCTCGATCCACGTCACGCCGATCAACAGGAGCCCGAGCAGCAGCGCGGCGTAGCTGATCGTCTTGCGCCATTTGTACCGGACCCACGGGTCCTGGGCACGGCGGTACATGAGGGCCAGCGCGAGCCGATGCACCAGCCACAGCCCGCCGACGATCATCAGGGTCCTGAGCAGCCGACCCTGCAAGGCGAAACTCAGACCGGCATTCTCCAGCAGCCACTGACGCACGGTCCGGGATGACTCCAGGAGAGTGTCGCAGCCAAACTACGATTTGGCATAGGTATCCGCCAGCGGCATATTCCCCTACTTGGATCAGCATCGATCGTGTCCGTGACCGATACACACAACTGTAGCCGCTGCGGCACCCCCATCGCGCCCGGCGCGCACTACTGCCCGAGCTGCGGCCTCGACATTTCCGGGTCGCAGGGCGGCGTCGCCACGGTCAACGTAACCTCCCCGCTCGCGCTCAAGCCGGACGCCCTGCTCGAAGCGCTGCGTCAGGCGGCCCTGGGCGAATACGAGGTGTTGGCCGAGCTCGGTCGCGGCGGGATGGCCACTGTCTATCTCGCGCACGACATCGCGCTCGATCGCAAGATCGCGATCAAGGTGATGTCTCCGTTGCTGCTGAGCGGCGAGGGCATGGCGGAGCGCTTTAAGCGGGAGGCGCGTACGGCGGGGCAGCTCAGCCACCCGCACATCATTCCGATCTACGCCGTCAGGGAAAGCGGCGGGCTGCTGTACTTCGTAATGAAGTTCGTGGAAGGCCGGCCCCTCGATTCGATCATCCGAGAGGTCGGAGCGCTGCCGATCCCGATGGTGCAAACCATACTGCAGCAGGTCGGCTCGGCGCTAGGCTACGCGCATCGCCGCGGAGTCATCCACCGCGATATCAAGCCCGCCAACATCATGATCGACTCCGACGGCTGGGCGGTCGTCACCGATTTCGGCATCGCCAAGGTGTCCCAAACGCCGGGGCTGACGGTGACCGGCGCGACGGTCGGCACACCATCGTACATGAGCCCCGAGCAATGCGCGGCGAAGGAGCTCGACGGGGCGTCGGATCAGTATTCGCTGGGCGTGGTCGCATACGAGATGTTGTCCGGCAAGCTGCCGTTTGTGGCCGAGTCGGTGATGGCGGTGATGTACGCGCATTTCAACGACCCGCCGCCGCCGATCCAGCTGGCGCGCGCCGATTGCCCGCCGAAGGTCGCCACGGCGGTGATGCGGATGTTGGAGAAGGAGCCGGACCACCGCTTCCCGACCAGCGACGCGGCGGTCGCCGCCATCGGCGGTCCGCCCCTGGCTCCGGACGATCCGATCCGCACCAAGATGATGACGCTCGCCGCCAAGAGCGACAGCCTGAAGGTGTTGGCGCGCTTCAACACACCGGTGAGCCAGCCGTCGGCGGTGCTGGGCACGAGCGGGGCGCGGCCGTCGATCGCCACGCTGCTGATCTCTCCCGAGCGCGCGACCGTGAGCGCCGGCAGCGAAGTGCAGCTGCTCGTCTCCGCCAAATCCCGCGACGGTCATACGCTCGTCAATCGACCGATGAGTTGGGCGTCGACCAACACGCGCGTAGCGCGCGTGGCGCCGAACGGGCTCGTCACCGCGGTGGGACCGGGAACGGTCATGATCACGGCGTCGAGCGAAACCACGAGCGCCACCGCGACGATCACGGTCACCGCTGTGCGCTCCCGCACACGTGCCCTCGCCTTCGCGGCGGGGGGGGTTGTGCTCGCGGGAATCGCCGCGATCCTGTGGCTGATCAACCCGTTCGGGCGGGGTGAGCCCATCGGTTCGCAGCCGACGGACAGTTTGACGGGCACAGCGAGTGTCGTGGTTGACTCGCCCACCGTGCCGGCACCGGGGGTGTCGTTCCCGGCGGCCGAAACGACCTCGGCGCCGACGCCCGTCCCACCAGCGAGCGATCCTCCCCGCGAGACCACATCGCGGATCCGGGATAGCTCCGAGTCGACCGTCGCGACAGCGCTGGCGAGCGCGCATGGGGCCCGCGCACAGGCGGTTGATGCGGGCGCCGGCGAGGCCGACCTCGGCCGTGGCGACGATGCCGTGCGGCTCGCGCAGCAGCTGCGCCAGTCAGGCCGTCGGGCCGCCGCGTTCGCCCAGCTGCAACGAGCGGCCGGCCTTTTCGCCGCCGCTG
Organism: uncultured Gemmatimonadaceae bacterium; assembly: GCA_964596925.1. Taxonomy (GTDB): domain Bacteria; phylum Gemmatimonadota; class Gemmatimonadetes; order Gemmatimonadales; family GWC2-71-9; genus DASTHG01. The sequence goes on from CAZQWQ010000073.1 coordinate 463,449, forward strand.
AAAGCACAGCCACGGCCGCCGGGATCGCGGCGGCGCGCCGGATGCCCGCGCCCGACACAACACCGAGTCGCCCCCCGCCGCCCGTGACGTCAGCGCCGGAGCCCGTGGTCGACCCGGTGCCGGCTATCCGCGGCACGATCGACGCCTATGCGCGCGCGCTCGAGCGCCAGGACATCAATGCCATCTTGCGAGTGTTTCCGGACATTCCGCAGGGCCAGGCGGACAGCTGGCGCCAGTTTTTCACGGGTGCCGAGGAGATTCACGCCTCGTGGCAGGCGATGCGCATTGCTCCCAGCGGCAACCAGGCCGATGCCCGCGTCGCGATGACCCTGACGTTCAAGCGCGCGGACAACCACGCGCCCGACCGCGCCAGATACGAGGTCACGATCCAGCTGGCACGCCGCAGCTCGGAGTGGGTCATCACGGCCATCCGCTAGGTAACACAAGCGCCCAGCCACCGGCCGGGCGCCCGCCGCTTCCGCACCGTTCCGCGAGCTAGAAGTTGTACTCCACCCCCCCCGTCCACATGACGCCGGGCTGCAACCCCGCGTCCGAGAGTGGGACCAGGGCGTTGGTCACGATCTGGATGCCACGTTTGGTGCGGAACTTGAAACCCATCGAGATGTTCATGAAGTTGTCCCGCCGCGCCGGGATGTTCGTGACGTCGAGGGTGTAGGGAAACGGCGTGTCGTACTGGATCGGAGCGGGGAGCGTGATCGGAGAAGTACCCACCTGCCAGGATCCGAGCACGTCGAGTGCCATCGTCGCCCAGGGAGCGAGGAGGTTGTCGAATCCCAGGTTGGCCTCGACCGAATTGGTCTGGCTCGCGCCGCTGCGTACCGTATAGCCGATGTAGCCGTGGGGATTGAAACTCCCCAGGCGCGCGGAAATGACGCCGAGCCCCCGGCCGCTCGATGACCCGGCGCCCAGCAGGTTCTCGTCGTCCCCCGTCGCGATTCGGCCCGACCCGACCAGCGCCACGCCGACGTGCTCGCCGTGCAACAGAGTGATCTTCACATGTCCCTCGACGTCTCCGAGGCCGCTCGCCACCCCCGACGCGGAAGTCGAAGCGGTGAGCACCGGGTTGGCGCCCGTCCCGTCGAAGCGGTGGAGCGTGTCGCTCCCGACGAGAAAAATCTCCGCCGTGCTCCGCCCCGCGACCGAGGTGCGCACGAACGGGAGCGTCACCCCCAGATCGATCCGGTCGCTCAGGCCATACGTGGCCGTGAACGCCGCGACCAGCAGGCTGACGTCCAGGTCGAGCTTCATCTGGATGAAGTCGCGCTCGAACGCCGGGTTGCCTATCGAGTCGAGCGGCGGCCGGTCTTCGTGCGTGAAATTGAACACGATGCCGCCGAGTGGGACGCCGCGCAGTCGCCGGTAGCTGACCTCGCTGAACCCGAGTCCCACGAACCACCGTCCACGCCCCAGGGTCTGGGCGCGCTCGCCGAAAATCGGGCCGGCCGACGTCGAGGTCTTGACCGGCACGCCGCCCTGGAACTGAAACGTCGTCCCGCCCGATGACGAACTGATCGGGGTGCTCGACACACTGATGGCGATCGCCGACGTGAGAAACGAGATGACCGTTCCGCCGGACGTCCGGGTCGCATTGATGAAGTGCGTCCCGTGGTTCACGCCGGTGACGGTGTCCGGGAGGAGGTCGAGACACAACGGCTGGCCGCACGTCCCGAACGTGAAGAGTTGCGTGATGGCCGAGCGCGGCGTCTGAGCGCTGAGCGATCCGGTCCCAGTCAGCAGGACCACGGTCCCGAGCAGGGCGAGCCGGTGACGCAGGTCAACTCCAGGATGTCGAAGTAAGCGCCCAAGCATGGGATGTCCCGCGTGACTAGAAGTTGTACTCCACCCCACCGGTCCACACGACGCTGGGCTGCAACCCGGAATCGCGCAGGGGGAATAGCGCATTGGTGACGATCTGGATGCCCCGCGGTGTGCGGAACTTGAACCCGATCGACATGCTCAGAAGATCGTCCTGTTGGGACGGGATGTTCGTGACTTCCACCGTGTGCCGCACTGGTGCGAGAAACACCACGGGGGCCGGCACATCGAGCTTGGGCGCGCCAAGCTGCCACGACCCGAGCAGGTCGAACGCCATCGTGGTCCACGGCGAGAGCAGCGTATCGAACCCGGCGTTGGCCTCGAACGAATTGTTCAGCTCCGTGGCATCACGGACGGTGACGCCCAAGTTCGCGTGCGGGCTGAAATCGCCGAAACGCGCGGAGACGACGCCGAGAGCACGACCGCTGAACCGGCCCGCGCCCAAGAGGTTGTTGTCGTCGCCAGTGGGAAACCTGGCGAATCCCACGACCGAAACCCCGATCCGATCAGTCTGCGCGAGGTTGATCTTGATGCGTCCCTCGACATCGCCCAGGCCGGTCGCGGTGCCCTCGACCGCCGAGCTGGACGTGAGCACGGGATTGGTCCCATTCCCCCCGAACCGGTGCAGGGTGTCGCCGCCGACCAGGAGCAGCTGGGCGCTGCTCTGCCCCGACACCGCGGTGCGCACCAACGGCACCGTCACACCCAGATCCACACCGTCCACCAACCCGTAATTCACCGAAAGCGACGCGACCCAGACGCTCACGTCCATGCGCACCTTGACGTCAATAATGTCGTTCTCGAACGGCGGCGCCCCCAGCGTGTCCCGGGGCGACCCAGGCGGATTCGTGTCCTGGTGCGGCAGGCTCAGCGTGATGCCGTCCAGCGGCACGCCACGCAGGCGCGCGAAATCGATTGCTGTAACCCCTACCCCCACGAACCAGCGGCCCCGTCCGAGAGTCTGCGCCCGCTCCCCGAACACCGGACCCGCCGAGGTCGAGGTTTTCACCGGGACGCCGCCTTCGAATCGGAACGTCGTTCCGCTCGACGCGGAGCTGATGGGAGTGTTCGACACGCTGGTGCCGATCGACGTGGAGAGAAACGAGATCAGGGTGGTCCCGATCTCCTCGCTGGCGGGGATGTAGTGGTTGCCGTGCCCGAACAGCACCGACGTGTCGAGGCACACCTGCCGACCACAGGTGCCGAACGTGAAGAGCTGCCGGACCTGCTGGCGCAAATCCTGAGCGCGCACCGGCGTTGCGAACCCGACCAGTGCACTGGTGACGAACACGACCCGCAGCGACATCCGGACTCCCAGGAGGGACGAGGGCTCAATCATATGCCTCGTTCATGACCGTCGCAAATGGGGTTGCGCCAACATGTCCGCGCGACTCGGCCAGAATGTGCCTGGGGAGGGACTGGTCGGGAGTGAGGGTCGGCCCCAGGGCCGGGCGGGGTGACGAGGAGCACGGCCCCCAGGGTGATTGCGACGACACTTTTGGTCGAGAGCTGCGCACGCACGAGACCGCTTCGTCAGGTGAGTTGGGAGAATATATTGATCTGATGACCCGTCGCCCCTCCGCCCAATGACCGCACCCATGGCGTTCTGCTCGCGCTGCGGCACGCCCGTCCCTGCCGGGGCCCGGACCTGCAGCAAGTGCGGCGCCGACGTATCGGGCCAACAGGGGCAGGTCGCTACCGCCTACACGCCCGCAACCGACGCCGCGCGCATGGCCATCACCGAGGGAGGCCTGGTGGACGCGTTACGCCGAGCCACTGTCGGGGAGTACGAGATCCGCGGCGAGCTCGGTCACGGCGGAATGGCATCGGTGTACCTCGCCCATGAAATCGCACTCGATCGCAAGGTCGCGATCAAGGTCATGTCGCCGTCGCTGTTCAGCGCCGCGGGGATGGTCGAGCGCTTCAAGCGCGAAGCCCGGACCGCGGCGTCACTCAGTCACCCGCACATCATCCCGATCTACGCGGTGCGGGAAAGCCCCGAAATCGTCTATTTCGTGATGAAGTTCGTCGAAGGGCGTTCGCTGGAATCCATCATGCATCAGCTCGGGCAGATGCCGATCCCGCTCGTCCAGGCGATCCTGTATCAGGTCGGGTCCGCGCTCGGGTACGCGCACCGCCGCGGCGTGGTACATCGGGATGTGAAACCCGCCAACATCATGATCGATGCCGACGGGTGGTCGGTCGTCACCGACTTTGGCATTGCCAAGGTCTCGGAGTCGCAGGGACTCACGCAGACGGGCGCGACGATCGGCACGCCGTCGTACATGAGTCCCGAGCAATGCGCGGCCAAACGCGAGCTCGCCGGGGCGTCGGATCAGTATTCGCTCGGCATCGTCGCCTACGAGATGCTGGGCGGTCAGGTCCCGTTCCAGGCGGAGACGACCGTTGGGCTGCTGTTCGCGCACGTCCATGAAACCCCGCCGCCGATCAGCGACCTGCGGTTCGATTGTCCCCCCGAGATCTCTGCCGCGGTGATGCACATGCTCGCCAAGGACCCGGAATCCCGTTGGCCGGACATCCAAACGGCCGTCACCGAGCTCGGCGGGTCTCCGATCGGCCACGACGACCCGATCCGCGCCCAGCTGGTGGAGCTGGCGGGCGGGCGCGCGGCGAGCCCGGCCGAGACGATTCGCACGCCCATGAGTCCCGTGCCACCGAGCCGGCACGTGCCGTCCCCGGCGACGCGCACGACGGCACCCAAGGATCGCCGTCCTCCGACCCGCACCGGGACCACCCCGCCGCGCGCGGTCAGCGCGACACCAGCCCCACGCCGGATGTCTCCGCTGCTCTGGGCACTCCCCGCCGTCGCGGTCGTCGGCGTAGCCGCTTGGTGGCTGCTGGGGCGTGGTTCGGAGGCGACGGCGACGCAACCGCTCGCTCCCGCGGCGGTGGAGACGGTGAAGGTCATGGACCGATTCCCGGCCGAAACGGCCCGGATGAACACTGCGCCGCCTGGTGCGGCGGGCGACACGCAGCGGGGGACGACCGAAACGCAGGCGACGCCGACGACACGAACGCAGCGGCCCACTGCGCCGTCGGCCCGCAATACGCAGTCCGAAGCGGCATACCACATCGCGGAGGCGCGTGCGCTCGGCCGACGGGTGCGCGCCGCGTCGGCTGGCGCCACCCCGGAGGATCTGGCCGCTGGAGACGCCGACGCGCGTGCCGCGGATGCGCTGTCGCGCCAGGGTCGCTTCGCGGAAGCGACGTCCCGCCTCATCACGGCGATCGACCGGTGGAACTCCGCCGAGCGGAACGCCCAGGGTCGACCGAGGGTCCGCGGGAGTCAGGCGGGGGGATTGCGCGGTGAGGTCGAGCAGGCCGCGCTGGAATTCGCCGGCGCATTCAACTCGAAGAGCCTGCCCCGGATCCGGCAGGCATATCCGGGCGTCACGGAGCAGCAATCGCAGGAATGGGGAGAGCTGTTCCTGCGCGTCCGGGACGTCACGATGCAGCTCACCGTAACGGCGGTGGATCGCCACGGTCCGGGCGAGGCGCAGGCGACGCTCGAGGGCTACTACGACTTCACCGAGATGCGGGGCGGGACCTCCGGTCGCGAGCCCATCAGCTGGCGGGCGACCCTGCGGCAGACGCCGATGGGGTGGCGCATCGTCGCGCTGCGGTAGCGCCGGGTTGCCGAGACCCACCGCGGGATCCAGATTCTCCTCGTCATCTTACTGTCGTTCCCCTTCCCGCCGGTCAGGAGGTCCCTCATGGGCCGTTTTCTGAAGTACTCCGCTATCGGACTCGTCGTCGCGCTCACCGCGTGCTATCACGCGACCATCGACACGGGTCGGTCTCCCTCCCCCGAGGTGATCAACGTGCCGTGGGCGACCGGGTTCATCTACGGACTGGTGCCGCCGAAAACGGTGGAGACGATGGCAAGGTGCCCCAACGGGGTTTCAAAGGTTGAAACGTTTCACAGCTTCCTGAACAGCCTGGTCGGCGGACTCACGTTCGGCATCTTTACGCCGATGACGATCAAGGTGACCTGCGCAGCGAGTGGGGGTGCTTCCATTCCGGCCGGAGCCTCCCACATCCAGTTGGGCGACAACCCGACGCCGCAGCAGCTGCAGGACGCCGTGACCCGAGCTGCCGTGGAGTCGTATTTGTCCGGGCTGCCGGTGTACATCGGTCGCTGAGAACTCGGGCGCAACCGTTTTCAGGGTCGCTACGTCGAAATGAGGGGGCCGGTGTCCATCACCGACCCCCTCAACCTGTATCCGGGAGTCCGCCGATGTTCCCCCGAACCACTGCTATCCTTGCGCTGCTCGCCCTGACTGCCATCGCTCCGCTTCGGGCGCAACGCCTCGCCGACCGCGTGGCCGCCGTGCGCGAAGGCACCGTCACGTTCACCTACGCCTCCCGCCCGGAGGTCTGCGGCGACGGCCGCTCGATCATCGTCCGGCAGCTTGGCACCGAATCGGGCGTCATCATCTACTCGCCGAATGGGATGACTTCGATGGATTCGTGGAACGGGCCCGGGCCGACATGCGCGCACGGACCGGTGCGGGTTCGGCTCTCCCTGCGGAATGGCCAGGTCATAGCGCTGCGACCGTCGGTCGGATGGACGGGTGGCACCGGGGGTGCGAGAGACCTCGGCACGACTGGCGGGCAACAGGTGGCTGACCTCCTCCTCGATCTTGCTCGCACCGCCACGGAAGACGTGTGCTACAACGCCATGTTCGCCGCGGCCATCGCCGACAGCGCCAGCATTTCCGCCACGCTGCTCGTGATCGCCCGTGACCGCTCGCTCCGCTCTGCCAACCGCGAGCAGGCGCTGAAATGGGTCGCCCGCACCGCGTCGCGGGAGGGCAACGACGCGGCGGGCGCAGGCGTGCGCGCCATCGCCGCCGACGAGACCGATCACCCCGACGTGCGCGAGCGCGCCATCCGGGTGCTGGCCCATCCGGCGGACGATGCGTTTCTGCGTGAGCTCTACGGGCGACTCAGTCTCCAGGCCCTGAGGGAGCGGGTGATTCGCGTGGTGGCCGAGTCCCAGACACCGGTCAACGTTGCATGGCTGGAGCGAATCGCGCGCGACGATCGGGAGCCGATGGCGCTACGCGAACGAGCGATTCGGGTGCTGGGCGAAGACCTCCACGAAACGGACCGGTTGCGGGCACTGTATGCGCGTCTGGGGCATGCGGAATTGAAGGATCGCGTGATTCGCGTGGTGGGTGAAGACGGGAGCGAGGACGCGATCCGTTGGATCGAGTCAATCGCCGTCAACCGCGCCGAGCCGCACGACGCGCGGGATCGGGCCCTGCGGGTCCTCGGCGAGCACGGAGGGGTGGTCTATCTCCGGCAGATCTACGGCCGACTCGAGGACACCGAGCTGCAGGATCGAGTGCTGCGCGAGGTCGGCGAAGCGGGTGGCGACGACAACATCCGCTTTCTGCGCGCTGTTGCGCTCGACGCACAGGCGCCCGGCGACCTGCGGGATCGGGCGCTTCGGGTACTCGCCGAGTCCGGGATGCGCACCGCGGATCTCATCGGGTTGTACGACACGATCACCGACCGGGAGCTGCGCGAGCGGCTGATCAATTTGCTCGGCGAGCGCGGGGACCGGGCGGCGCGCGACAAGCTGGCCGCGATCGCCCGCACCGATCCGGATCAAGAGCTGCGTCGCCGGGCGCTCAAACGGCTGGCGGAAAACGGCGACCCGCGCGGCCGGAGCTCCTGAGCTGGCCTGCTAGGATGGCCCGCCGGGGGTCGCGTCGGCGCGGACTCGCTCCAGCTGCACCTGGCAGCGTCGCAGCTCGAGTTGCGCCATCACCTGACGAGACAAGGCCTCCAGCGCAGCCCGTTGTTCTTTGGTGAATACCCGCGGCACGTGATCGATCACGCATAGCGTGCCGAGCGCGTGTCCGTCCGGGGCGCGCAGCGGGGCACCGGCGTAAAAGCGAATGTGCGGCTCGGCCAGCACCAACGGGTTGTGCGCGAACCGCTCGTCCGCGAGAGCGTCGGGTACGACCAAGGAGCCGGGGGCGACGATAGCGTGGGCGCAGAAGGCCACGTCCCGTGGTGTCTCCGAGGCGTCCCAACCGATTCGGGATTTGAACCACTGGCGCTCGGTATCGACGAGGCTGATCAGTGCGACGGGCGTCTGACAGATGTGGGCGGCGAGTAGCGTGAGGTCGTCGAAGGCCTGCTCAGGGAAGGTGTCCAGCACCCCGTACTGCCGCAGCGCCTCCATCCGCGCCGGCTCGTCGGGCGGCAACGGCGGACGCGCATACGCTTTCGCTGACCGGTGTCGGTCGTGCGGTTTAGCATCCACGACGGCACACACCTCGAGCAAGAGGAGGATCAGCCCAAGCACACAATGTGCGAGACGGCGCGGCGAGTCGCCAGGGGTGCGGACGCATGCCTCGGTCGCTAGTGCCAACGCACGAGGCTACACCCCGCGACGATCAAGACTGCGGTACTGAATGGCCTCGCTGACATGCTTGGGCTGGAGCTCGGCCGCTTTTTCCAGATCGGCGATCGTCCGCGCGATTTTCAAGACACGGTGATAGCCCCGGGCGGAGAGACCGAGCCGGGTGATCGCCGTCCGCAGCAGTGTGTCGGCACCCTCGGAAATTCGGCAGAACGAACGGATGTCGCGCGGCGCCATGTGGGCGTTGGCATAAATCCCCGGCCGCTTGGCGAATCGCTCGCGCTGTACCAGCCGCGCCCGGTCCACCCGCTCGCGAATCGCCTCACTCGGCTCGCCCCCACCCTGCTCGGTCAGCGCCTGATAGTGCACCGCCGGCACCTCCAGGTGGATGTCGATGCGGTCGAGCAGCGGGCCCGAGACGCGCGCCAGGTAGCGCTGCACGCCCAGCGGCACGCAGGAGCAGCTGTGGTGCGGGTCGCCGAACCAGCCGCAGGGGCACGGATTCATCGCGGCCGCGAGCATGAAGCGCGCCGGATAGGCGAGGCTCATCGCCGCACGGGCGATCGTGACCGCCCCGTCCTCGAGCGGCTGGCGCAGCACCTCGAGCACGTTCTTGCGAAACTCGGGGAGTTCGTCCAGGAACAACACACCGCCGTGGGCGAGGCTCACTTCCCCCGGCCGCGGATAAGATCCGCCACCGATCAGTCCGGCGTCGGAGATCGTGTGGTGCGGCGCACGAAACGGCCGCCGCGCGACGAGCGACTCGCCCAGCGGCAGCACCCCCGCGACCGAATGAATCTTCGTCGTCTCGAGGGCCTCCTCGAGACTCATCTTCGGCAGAATGGTCGGAAGGCGACGTGCCAGCATGGTCTTTCCCGACCCCGGCGGACCCACCATGAGCACGTTGTGCGCCCCAGCGGCCGCCACCTCGAGCGCGCGCTTGGCGTGCGGTTGGCCCTTCACCTCGGCGAAGTCCACTTCGTCGCGCGCGCGTTCGGCGAAGAGGCGGGTGACGTCCACGTCCGCCGCCGGCAGCTCGACCTTCGCATCGAAGAAATCCCCGAGCTCAGCAAGATTTGACGCGCCCAGGACCCGCAGCCCGGCCACAACACCAGCCTCGGCGAGGTTTTCCCGCGGCAGCACCAGCGCCGTGGCGCCGGCGGCGCGGGCCGCGAGCGCCACGGGAAGGGCCCCGCGCACCGGGCGGATCGCGCCCTCGAGACCGAGCTCGCCCAACAACACGACACCGCCCAACCGGTCGGCATCGATCTGCTCGGTAGCGGCGAGGATGCCGATGGCGATCGGCAGGTCGAACGCCGACCCGTCCTTGCGCACGTCGGCCGGGGCGAGATTGACAGTGATGCGTTTCAATGGGAACGTGTAGCCTGTATTGGCGATCGCAGCGTACACTCGCTCCCGTCCTTCCTTCACGGCCCCCTGGGGCAGTCCGACCGTGGCGAATGTGGGAAGGCCGTTGGCGATGTCGGTTTCGACATCGACCAGATAGGCATCGATTCCCAGGACGGCGGCGGAACGGACGCGGGCGAGCACCACCCAAACTGGAACAAAGAGGGATTTGCCGTGTCACCCGAATCACGCATCAGAGGTACGAGGAAACGCAAGTACGTATTTCCCTTCCCGGAGGCCATATGAGAGCTGTAGTGATCCTCGGTGCCGCAACGCTGCTGGCGGCCTGCGCACCAAAACCAGAAACACCGGAGCAAGCACTCACCCGGATGGAGCAGGAAGCCGCAGCCGCGCGGACTCAGATTGAGGCCGTTGCAAAGAACTGGGAGCGCTGGGAAGTTGTCGGCCAGGCCGATTCCATCGCCGGGGTGTTCACGGAAAACGGGTACCAGCTGCCACCCAACGCGCCGCCCGTGATGGGCCGGGCCGCCATCCAGGCGTCCCAGGCGGAGGGGTTTGGCATGGGCCAATGGACGGTGCACATCTCCGTCGATCAGGTGTCGGCCAACGGCCCGCTCGCCGTCTCGCGCGGCGCGTACGACCTGGCAATGACTCCCGGGCCTAATGCCCCCGCCGGGATGACGGCTATCGCCGACACCGGCAAGTGGGTGGGCGAATGGCGCCAGACCAACGGCACGTGGCAGTTCGCGACACTGATCTGGAACAGCAACATCCCGTTGCCACCGCCGGCGCCCGCGCCAGCGAGACGCAACCGCTGAGCGATCCCGCCAACCTAGCCCGGTGGCGCACCGACACTCCTGGGTGCGCCACCCGGGTGCATCTGAACAATGCCGGCGCCGGCCTGATGCCCCAGCCGGTGCTGGAGGTGGTCGCGAACCATCTGCAGCGCGAAGCGGAGATCGGCGCATACGAAGCTGCCGACGAGGCCGCGGCTCGCGTGCGCGCGAGCTACGAAGCGATCGCGCGGCTCGTCGGCGCCGGACCACGCAATATCGCCATAGTCGAAAACGCGACCGTCGCCTTCTCCCAGGCGTTGTCCGCGTTCGATTTCCGCCCCGGCGACGTGATCGTGACGACCCGGGCCGACTATCCCTCGAACCAGCTCATGTTTCTCTCGCTCGCGCGGCGCGTCGGCGTCGAGGTGCACCGCGCCGCTGACCTCCCCGAGGGCGGCGTCGACCCCGATCATGTCCGACAGCTCGCCAAAAACCCGCGCTGCAAGCTCGTCACCGTGAGTTGGGTGCCGACGAACTCTGGGCTCGTCCAGGCGGCCGTGCAGGTCGGGGCCGTATGCCGGGAGATCGGCGTCCCCTACCTCGTGGACGCCTGCCAATGCGTTGGGCAAATGCCGGTCGATGTGCAAGCCCTGCAGTGCGACTTCCTCGCCGCCACCGGCCGCAAGTTCCTGCGTGGACCGCGAGGGATCGGGTTCCTGTACGTTTCGGATCAGGCGCTCGAGCGCGGGCTCTACCCGCTGTTCGTGGACCTGCACGGCGCGGATTGGACCGACCCGGACGCTTTCACGCTGGGAGACGGGGCGCGGCGGTTCGAGAACTGGGAGTTCGCCTGCGCCCTGGTGTTGGGATTGGGAGAGGCGGCGCGCTACGCCCTGACGGTCGGCCACGAGGGATTCGAGCGCGCCCAATTCCTCGCCGCTCTGTTGCGCGAGCGGCTCCCCACGCTCCTCGGGGTACGCGTGCTCGATCGTGGCCGCGAGCGATGTGCCATCGTCACGATCGACCCTGCTCGCCGCGACGCCGCCGAGCTCAAGCTCGCGTTGCGTGCCCGCGGCATCAACACCAGCTCCGCCGACCGGTCCGTGGGTGTGCTCGACATGGACGAGAAAGGTGTCGCCTCGGTGCTCCGACTGTCCCCTCATTACTACAACACGGAAGCAGAGCTGGATGCCGCAGTCGCTGCGCTGGGAGACATTCTGAGCAAGAATGGCTGACAACTGATGACTGACGGCTGACGGCTCAGCGCAGCGGCAGCTCCACGTGCAGATGATCCGCCGTCCCAACGTGGCGCAGCGTCCGGAACCCCATCAGATGGAAGTACACCTGGACCAGTCGATTCACGATTTCTCCACGCCCGTTTGTTTGCAGATCCACCGCGTGGGCCCACCCGTCCCGCTGGCGGTAGTGAAGCGTGCGGTCGTTCACCGGTAGCCCCATCCGAGGATAATCGAGCGGCACCCGAGCGAGGTCGGTGATCAGGAGGTCGTGGTTGGCGAGCATGAGCGTGGAGAGCGCGAGCCGCAGCAGCGGGTGCGTCGCGCGGTATTCCTCCACCACCTCGGCCTTCGCGTTGGTACGCGAGACGAACAACAGCGCGTGGGCGCAAAAGCCAATGACCAGGGGGAGCGCCACCCACTTTACCACTCCCGAAAACCGCACCCGCCCGGTGAATCGCCGCGCCACCCACACGCCGTAGACCGCCACGACGATCAGCGTCGCAGCGCCGGCCGCGGTCAGCGCCAGCCATCCAGGCCAGCCCCGGTGCGCATAGAAAAACACCGAGCCGCGCACCAGTACCAGGAACGGCAGGGCAACGAGCGCTTCGATGGCGAGGATGCTGAGGAGTGGCCTCCTCCACCAATACTTCCCCGGCGTCGCCACCAGGGTTGGCGCCGGCGCGGCCCACGCGGTGAATTCGCGGGCAGACTCGGCCTTCAACTCGGCGAGTCGCTGAGGGACATCGAGTGACGCAATAAGAGCCATGCTGCTCCTACGCACCAAACCTTGAGTCGTTTCGACCACCAGCACATTCTTGAACGAAGCATGCTGATGGCTGATGGCTGATGGCTGATAACTGACGGCTGAAAACGCTGTTACGGCAATAATGCGACTCCCCCTACCTGCTTGCCGACTTCCACCGTCGCGACCGTTCGCCAGGTCTTGAGATCGATGATGTCGATCGTGCCCGGTTCGTCACCGATCCCCTCCAGCGTCACGAACGCAAATCGCGAGTCGCGGCTCGTGGCCACGTCGCTCGCCCCGGCGTGGGTGCCCGGGAGTTCGGCCAACCGGACGCCGTCGGACAACCGCCAAATCGTGATGGTCCCGGGGCCTTTCTGGGTCGCGACCAGCAGCTTCCCGTCCGGTGTCACGGCCAACGCAAAGGGTGCGGGCGGAGTCTGCCACCGTTTCACCAGGCTCCACGAGGCGACGTCCACCTCGACGATCTCCCCCGATCTATTGCACGCCACGTACACCCGCGCACCATCCGCCGACGGTTGCGCCCAAGTGGGTCCGCACACCTCGGACGTCCCGGAAACGGCCGCGGGCGCCACCGTTCCCTCGCTTCCCCGCGCGACATTGAACAGCCGGCGTACCGTGGACGAGGCAGCGTCCACTTCCACCAATAGATCGTTCATCTTGCAAGTGGAGTAGTGCAACGTCCCCTGCGAGTTGACACGGGAACCGTGCGGCCCGCGACAGGTCCCAAGGCGCGCCGTCTCCTTCATCGTCGCACCGCCGACAATCGACAACGCCGGCGGCCGCATGGCGGACTCATCGAGATTGAGATTGATCACGTAGACGACCGCGCCGTCCGGCGCGATGTCCACCGTCGCCGGAAACTTGCCGAGGTCCGCCGCACCCAATCGACGGCCGGTGTCGATGTCGTATTTCTCGAGCCGCCCAAACGGCTGCCCGTGCGCCATGCTCACGTAGAACGCCCGTCCGTCCGGCGACATCGCCACGCCGAGTGGTCCTTCGATGTCGATGGGGTGGATGCCGACGGGATAGGTGCGCTCCACCTGCGCACCGCACGCCGGCGGTGCGGCCTCGGGCTGGCAGGGCATGAACCGGATCAAGGCCACCTGATCCTGCGCCGTGGCCGTGGCGAGGATGCGATACGTCGTGGCAGGCATCGGCGCCGGCGCCGTCACGCCCGGAGGTGGCGGGCCCGGCGGCGGCACGACCGCCCCTTCGGGCGGCGGGAGCTGCGGCTCGACCGGCATCGCCGGCATCGGCCGGCGATGATGGCACGCCGTCACGAGCGTACCGAGTATCAACGCGAGACGGACGGGCGACATCCCATGCCTCGATCGGTGGTGGAGCTTGCGGAAGATACTGTGTCGCGACCGGGCACGTGGCAACTGCTCCGTGGAGACTGGTGAGCGGCTCAAGCGCGCCCGCCGGGTTTCGGCGTCCCGATCAAGTACGTCATCGACACGGTCGGCAGGGGCACTCGTACGATTCCCACGTTCCACTCGTAGTCGCCCGCGCCGAGGTGGGCCACCATCTCTCTGAGCTCATCTAGGGTGTAGGTCCGGAGACTGGACACCGTCGCGTCCCACCACGCCAGGAGCGGTACGAGAGGGATCACGTAGGTCCAGAAGAGCCGGCTCCACCGAAACGGCCGGATGAACGGCGTGAACAGCAACACGCCGAGCGCAAAGAACACCATCCCGCCGATGCCGATCGCGGAGCGCAAGGTGATTTCGAAGACGGCGATCCCACGCTGCCGCCGGACCGCCCCCGCGAGGATCCGCCGGGCCATCTCCGGCCGGAAATGATGCAGGGCCGTGAACATCGTCAGGAAGCCGGCGAGGTGGGGCGGGACGTCAGTGGCATCCACCGGGTCGATCGCGCCCTCGATCGCGCCGCCACTCAAGTGGCGCAGCCGGGCGAACGCGGCGCGGTTTGGATAGTAGTCCGTCAACTGCACGCGAAGTGCCGCCTGTCCCAGGGTACGCAGCCTGCGCAGCAGATCGACCCAGGGGCCGCCCCCACCCGAGCACAGGTCCACCACGCGCGACGCGCCGGTCCGTTCCAGCGCTTGCGCCAGGAGCGGCGCGGCCGGGGCGTAGGGGGTGAATCGATCCATGATGAATCGGAGGTAGTCGGTCAGGGCGTCCCGCAGGACACGGGGACACCACCTCTGGTCCTCGATCTCGAAGAGATGCAGGCGTCGCATGTTCCCGAACGTCAACCGGCGCCCGCGGGCGGTGTCGCCCACGGGCGCCGAGAATGCGCGCTACGGTTCAGGAGGCCGAGCGCCCACCCAAGACTTTGCCGAGCAGTCCCCCGACCAACCCCGCCACCGCGGTACTCCCTGTCCCGATCGCGAGCGTGGACATCGGAACGTCGCCCATGAGGCTCGAGACAAGTGTGCCGATCAAACCCCCGGCCCCACCCGCCACCGCTCCGCCACCGGCCGCCGCCCCCATGCTCGCGCCCTTGGACCACAACCCGTTGAGCAGCCCAGCGAGTCCGCCGATCCCGGTTCCTGCGATTGGGAACAGGCTCGCGACCTGCGGGACGTAATGTCCCACCACGACCATGGCGAGCTGCAGGATCGTGCCGATGACGGCAGACTTGACCATCGGGTTCGACATGCCGGCCTGATCGGGCATCGTAGTCCCTTGTGTGTGGGGAATGGCGCCAACAATGGCCCCAAGGAGGCAATGCGGCAAGGCGTCTCATCGGCGCCGCTCAGTGCGCGAGCGGCACGGCAAGCACGCTGTCCCATATCGCGAGCGCCGGTTTCGGCCCAAGGGCCGAGTCCACCAAGCCGAGGTGGGCGAACAACGGCAGGATCGAGCCCGGTGGAAGCGGGATCGCCGACAGATCGAGCATCCCGACGTCGGTACCTCCGGGCACCAGCCGCCCCCAGGCGACTTCCACCTGAACGCTCACGAATAGCTTTGGGCCCGGCCCGAGCGCCCCCAGCCGTGCGGCGGTGGCATTGGTCATCGCGACGAGCGCCTGGTAAACCGAGTCCGGCGCGGCGACACGAATCAGATTCGTCTCGGCGGCGAGGCCGAGATAGTCCGGGTGCAGGATGGTGTCGATAGTAATTCGCCAGTCCGAGCTCGTTGCTGTCCACCGCCTGCTTGGCCGTGAAGCCCGCCAGCAACGCGGCGTACGGCACTGAAACGTGCAGGATCGCGGCGTCCGCATGTCCCGATGTCCAGAGATCCAGCGCCTGGAGGGTCGTCGGCAGGTCGGGACGCGGTGGGATGGCCGAAAACCCCATACGGAAGGTCCGGGAAGGGCCGCCCGGCGGCGTCGCGTCGCTGCAGGCGAAGGTCAACAGCGCGCAACCCAGCGCAGCGAACCACCTCAAGCCAGGCTCCCTGGCTTCGTGTGGGGCGCTGATCCGAAGACCAGGCTGCAGCAGGTCACCGCCCCTTCGGCCTTCTGAAGCTCGGACACATCCACGACCGTCACGGCGATTCGACGCTCTTCCAGCCGACGCCGCGTGGCCGGAAACGTGGTCGGGTACAGGACCTGGGAATCGATCAGCAGGCCGTTTGCCGCATACGGCTCGGCGCCATCCGCTTCCAGAACACGCAGGGGGGCAAACACGGCCGCGTCCACCCAGCGAGGATTGCAGAGGATGGTGTCGGCGGCGACCTGCGTCGCCGCACTCTTGAGGTGCAAGCAACCGTGCACCGGCACGGCGCGGATTACGTAGTCGTGCGGGGACAATGCGACTGTCAGCTGATCGATGGCCGCCTGGTTCGTGCGTCCCGTCAGGCCCACGTACACCGTCCGTCCCACTCGCAGCACGTCCCCGCCATCCAAGGACGCTGGTGGGGCGATTCGCACCAGGGGGCGGTAGGGTCGCAGTGCGACGGCCGACGTAACGATTTCGGGCCGACGCGACGGCGCCCCGGGCCGCGCGATGACCGCGAGCTCGTCGAACACGATCGCGGTGTCTTCCACGAAGACCGAATCGGGAAGCGCCGGGTCGGCGGGAAGCGAGAGCACCTCGCAGCCGAGTGCGCGGAGCGCCTCCTCGTACGCCTGATGCTGCGTCCGCGCCGCCATGAGGTCGATCGGCTGGCGATCGAGGTGCGTCAGCTCGCAATGGGCGATCGCGGGACTGACCGCCCGCGTGATCGCGATCCACTTCATGACGCCCTCCTTCGCGGGCCGGCGCTACTGCACGCAGGGTGCGTGCGGATCCCCTTTGGGGCGGTCGAGCTTGGGGCGCTGATCCCGGTTCGCGATGCGCAACGCGGCGTCATGCACGAGGCGCGCCACACGCGCGAGACCCGGATAGTCAATGTACTGTGGCTCGTCGGTCACCTGGTGGTAGTCGAGGTGCTCGCCGCGCGAAAGCGCCACGCTCGGGATACCGTAGCGGGCGTAGCTATAGTGGTCGGCGCGGCAATAGTACTGTAACGGGTGACCCGGCGCATCATAGGAATAGTCGAAGGTGAACGGCTGCGGCTGGACGGCGTTGGCCGCCTCGAGCAGGTCCCCGAAGTCGTTCGAAAGGCGCCGCGCGCCAATCACCTCGAGGTAGGTCGGCCCGCCCGCGGGAAGGTCGGCCCCGCCGCCGCGCCCCACCATGTCTTCGTCGATGGCCGCGACAATCGAATCGATCGGCACGGTCGGGTGTTCGGTGAACCACTCCGAGCCGACGAGCCCTTCTTCTTCTCCGGTATGGGAGACGAACAGGATCGAGCGACGCGGCCGCGTCGGGCCGGCCGCGAGTGCTTCGGCGATCTCGAGAATCGCCGCCGTCCCGGTGCCGTCGTCATCCGCCCCGTTGCGAATCGAGTCGAGTCGTGCGGGACGGAGGCGCCGCAGACTGTCGAGCAGCATGTGAATGCGCGTCTGCTCTTCCGCCGTGGCCGGGCGATCCGGCGAATCGGCCCCCATCGGCCGCACGACCTGGTTGTGCGCGCGAATCGAATCGTGGTCCACCGGATTGTGGGTGAACCCCACGTGGTCGTTGTGCGCCGTGAGCGCCACGTATTGCCCGCGCAGGGCGGGATCGCGGCCCGGCAAGACGGCGACCACATTGCGCGCCGCGAACGACACGGGCGTGAAGCGCGGGACCACCTCCCCTCGGACCGCGCGTCCCGCCGCGCCCGCCGCCAGTCGATCCGTCGGGGCACCGAGCAGCACCTCCGCCGCGCGCGGGGAGATCAGCAGCAGGGCGGGCTGCCCGCTCGCGCGGCTCGTATCGGCGGTCAGCCGTTGACCGGCGATCTGTGTCACCATCTCCGGCCGGAACAGATCGAGCTCGGCCACCGCCAGGGCGGCGGCCCGCGCGAACCGCGAATCGGTCACGACCCCACGGAGCCGCTGCACCAGCGTGCGCCGCCCGTCGGCCCCTGGCCGCACGTCCAGCACCACCAGCTTGCCCGCCGACTGGTCGGCCCCGATCCAGGTCGATGGATCGTTCGCGGCACCGCCGTAGATCGCCGGCACGCCGTCGAGCGGCGGCGCCGCCACAGCCCGGCCAATCAACACGTAGTCGGTCCCAAACGTCAGTGCGCCGTCTCCGACCGCGAGCGTCCGCGACCCGGGCTCCGAAAAAAAGAATGGCACCGTCTGAAACCAGGACCCGCCTTCACCCGCCGGCAGGAGTCCGAGACGGCGGAACTCCGCCGCCACGTAGTCCGCCGTCTTGAAATTGCCGACCGACCCCGACTGCCGTCCGCCCATCGAGTCGTCGGCAATGGCGAACAGACGCAGGCGCAGATCGGCGGGGGAAATGGCCGTACTGGTGACACCGGCGGATTGAGCTCCGGCCGAACGAGCGAGCGTGCCGACCAACAAGACGACGGCGACCGACGAGAAACCGCGCATGAAGACTCCCGGGTAGGCGCTCAAGGACCGGCGAGGAGCGCGTGCAGCGAGGCAGAAAGACCGCCGAGATCCGGGGCGGTCGGGAACGAAGCGGAGTTGTGCGTATTCCAGAACAGTACCGTCTCGCCGGCCGCCCGGCTCCGACACCAATCGAGGCAGGCGGCGAGTGCTTTGCCGGTGTAGGTCGTCTCGAGGCGAAGTCGTGGAGCGGCCCAAGCCAGCGCCTGCTCCGCCGCGCGAGTCGGCGCGCCGTAGCCTTCGCCAACGAATCCCCCGACCACATCCACCTCACGCCGCCCGATGCGTACCCGCGGGACGGCGGGATCGAGTCGCGCGAGCAGTGCCGCGACGCGACGCGCTCGCCACAGGAGGATTGGGGTGTTCGCGAGCGCCCGATCGACGACCCGCACGGCCGTTACGCGGGTGCGGAGCCCGGCGACCCGACAACCCACGAGTAATCCGGCCGCAGTGCCGCAGGTGCCGGCCGGTACGAACAGGCGATCCGGCTCGGGCACCTCGCCCGCCTGGACCTGCGCCGCAAGCTCCAACGCGGCGGCAACGTAGCCCACGGAACCGAGCGCGTTGGTCGCGCCGATCGGGATGTAGTAGGGGATCTCCCCCGCCCGACGGCGAGTGCGCATCGCGGCCGCGGCATTGAGCATCATTCCGACCCAACCACCCGCGTAGCGAATCCGGGCTCCCGCGGCGACCATGCCGAGCACGGCACGGCGGACCGCTTCGGTCACCGGTTGCCAGCCGAGCGAAAGCTCCACCGCGAAGCCCAGCGCCGCGCCGTGCAGCGCGGCCGCGAGCCCCTGGTTCGAGCCGATGCCGCCCACGGTCACAATCGCATGGGCGCCGCGCCGGCGCGCGTCGGCCAGCAGGTACTCGAACTTGCGAACCTTGTTGCCGCCGTACAGCGACGAGGTGAGGTCGTCCCGTTTCACGAACAATCGCCCGCGAAACCCATCGGGCGACGGCAGTGCTTCGACCGGGGTCGGGACGGTGGCGAGCGGGATCCAGGAAAGCCGGTCCCGCAGGGTGGGAAAGCGGTCAAACAGAACGTTGCGCAAATTGGCGGGTGTTGGACGAGGAAGTTGCGGAGGGTGCGCGGCCCCGCCGGCCGCTCTCACGCGCGCGGGATCCGCACCAGCTTTCTCTGCCGCTCGTCCCACAGCGCGAGACGGACGCAGCGGAAGCTGTCCCGCAACGTGAGTGTGGTGACCCGGCGCAATTCCGGAACCGAATCGAGCACCTCCTGGAGGCGGTAGTTGGGGATGCGCGCATTCAGGTGGTGGACGTGGTGCAGCCCAATGTTGCCGGTCGCCCACTGGAGCACCCTCGGAAGCCGGAGGTAGGAGCTCCCGGCGAGGGCGGCTTCCTCGTAGATCCAGCGGTCGTCGTGCTCCCAGTAGGTCGGCTCGAACTGATGCTGGACGTAGAATAGCCAGACGCCGATCGAGCCCGACAGCGCCATCAACGGCACGTGAACCAGGAAGAATTCACGGAACCCCACCAGCAAACCCATCAGCACGATGAAACCGGCAAGCGCGACGTCCGTCCACAGGATGCTGCGCCGTTCCCGGGTCCAGGTGCGCGGCACGATGGTGGGGATGCGGTGCCGCACGAAGAAGTGCAGCACGGCGCCGACGCCGAACAGCACGGCGGGATGACGGTACACCCGGTACTTGAACCGGCCCCAATGTGAGAGGGCGTTGTACTCTGCGACGGTCAGCGTGTCGATATCGCCGAACCCACGGTGCTCCAGGTTGCCGGAGGTGGCGTGGTGGATCGCGTGAGTCTTTTTCCAATAGGCGTACGGCACCAACGTGAGGACGCCGATGATCGCGCCTACGAAGTTCGCCATGCGCGGCGACCGGAAGAACGCGCCATGGCCGCAGTCGTGCTGGACGATGAACAGGCGAATCAGCATGAACGCGGCGGGGACCGCGAGCAGCAGGGTGAGCCAGTAGCCCACGCGCAGACTCAGGTACATGATGGCCCACGCGCCGGCGAACAGGACCGCATTGATCGCGAGCTGCCAGGCGCTACGCCGGAATACCGGATCCTTGTACGGAGCGAGCCGCGCTGCCCAGGTCTTGCTCATCTTGGGGCCCCCCCTTCTGCCACCGATTCTTCCCCGCTCTGCCCGTCGCGCTTGCGCACGAGGGCGTTGTAACCGCAGCCGCAATACTCCGTGGTGCGGCCAAGCCGGTCGGTGCCGAACTCGAGGCGCCCACCGCATGCTGGACAGTCCTGCGGGCCACTGCCCGCCACCAGCCCCTTGCGTAGCAACGCGAACTGTGACCGGTTCACTTGTGCCGGAACGTGATCCGGCCACGCGTGAGGTCGTACGGCGACAACGCGAGGGTGACCCGATCGCCGGCGAGTACACGAATTCGGAACCGCCGCATCTTGCCCGCCATCGTCGCGAGCACGTTGTGGCCGTTCGTCAGGAGCACGCGGAACGTGGCATTCGGCAGTACCTCGGTGACCGTCCCATCGACCTCGATCGCTTCTTCCTTCGCCATCAGTCGCCCCGCCCTCGGCCGCGACGGCGCTCCGCTTTCCGCCGCCGTGCCGCGGCGATTTTCAAGCGCTTGGCAGTGCTTGGTTTCACATAGAAGCGCTTCTGGCGCAGCTCCTTCAGCACGCCGGACTTCTGCACCTTGCGGCGGAATGCCTTGAGCGCCCACTCCAGTCGGTCGTTGTCGCCGATGATGATCTCGCTCATCCCCGCCGCCCGCGTGAAAGTCGCCGGACAAGAAGGGCCACCCCGAACAAGTCCGGGGCGGCCCGCATCCGGTATTCCCTGTGGTCCGAGTTAACGGGTCAGGCCAGTTTGACCACGTTTTGCGCCGCCGGACCCTTTTCGCCCTGCACCACGTCGAACTCGACGCGCTCGCCCTCGGCGAGGGTCTTGAAGCCGGTCGCCTGAATCGCCGAGTGATGCACGAAACAGTCCTTCTCGCCGTCTTCACGGCTGATGAACCCGAAGCCCTTGCTGTCGTTGAACCACTTCACCTTGCCGGTGACACGCATTGCCTAACTCCTTGAAATGTTTGTGGTCGGAGTGCGGCAGTGCCGTACGTGTCCGACTACAGGTGGACCCAGGGACCAAACAAAAACGAGACCGGCGCATTGGCCAGGTCTCGCCCTGCCGTTCGCTGGGAGCCGGCACGCAGAAGGCGTGCCCGTCGCTGCAACAAGGCTAACTGGTTCGAAGGCCGAAGTCAAAGCCCCCTAACCCCTTGAGAACTCGGCCCCGGTGACCGCCGCGATCTCTTCCGGCGACAGCGCGACGTCGGCGGCGCTGAGGGAATCGAGCACATGGTCCACCGTGCGGGCGCTCGGGATCGGCAGCACAGTGCGTCCTTGCGCCAGCACCCAGGCAAGCGCCACGGCATGCGGCGAAACCGCGTGGCGCCGGCCGATCGACTGCAGCACCGCGTGCCCCGGCAGTTTCTTGTTGAGCCGCCCACCCCCCACCGGGCTATAGGCGAGAAATCCGATCCCCCGGCGTGCGCACTCCGCGACCACACCGGTGTCGAGCGCCTCGCGGAAAAACGGGTTGAGTCGGTTTTGGACCGTCACGACCGTCACGCTGCGGGACGCCGCCTCGATGTCGACCACAGACACGTTGGACAGGCCCACCCAGCGGATCTTGCCCGCCCGCTGAAGGTCCGCCAACGCGCCGACGCTGTCGGTGAACGGCACTTCGGGATCGGGCGCATGCAACTGGTAGAGATCGATCCGGTCGATGCCGAGGGCCCGGAGTGAATGGTCGCAGGCCTGGTGCAGATGCTTGGGGCGACCGTCGCGCTCCCAGCGGCCGCCGGGACGGATCATGCCGCCCTTGGTCGCGACGATGACGCCCTCACGTGCGCCGGCCCTGCCCTGCAGCGCGCGAGCGATCAGTCGTTCGTTGTGGCCGATGTCCGTGTCGTCGAGGCAGTAGACGTCCGCGGTATCGATGAGCGTGACGCCGTGGTCGAGCGCGGCCTGAATGACGCGGATGCCGGTCGCCTCGTCGGCCGGTCGGCCCGAAATCGAGAGCGCCATCCCGCCGAGCCCGATCGGGGAGACGGCGGGTGCGCCGGGACCCAAGGGGCGTGTTGGCATGAGCCGCAACCTACCGCGCCGTCGCAGGGGTCACCTGCGGGCGTTCGGCGGTGCGCCGAATCAACCGCAAGATCTCGAGTCGAATCCATCCGGAAGCGGGGCCGACGATCGCCCAATAGACCCGGAAGCGTCGCCGGGAGGCGGCATCGGCGCACTGGACGCGCGTTTCGGTCGACAGCTCGGTCGTGCCGGCGCCGGCGTCGACCACTCGGAAATTCCAGGCGGCGCGCGCCAACCCGGGCCCGAGTGGCGTCGCAAAATCCGCCGCGCTCGCGTCCCGGAGCTCGGCCGCCGGCTGCCAGAATCGACCCACCGTCCCGAGCACGAGCTCCTCACCGGGTCGCTCGGCCACGAGCCCGAACCCGCCACCGATCAGGTCGCGCAGCGTGCGAGATGGCGGGGCGACGCGCGCGGACCGGGGAGCGCGCACGAGCCAGGCCGGCAGGCGGCGTAGCAGGAACAGCATGCGGATGAGGGGCGACGCGGCGATGTCCGCACGACCCAGTGCTTCATAGACGGTCGCCGGATCGGCGCGCACCTGGGTCCGATAGTGGGCGGCAACGTCGTACTCGGGCACGAGCTCATCCAACAGTGTCATGCCCGCGTTAGGCGAGGTACTTGGCCTTGAGGATCTCGACGTGATGCCGCTCGTGACCGGCGATGATGTAGGCGAGGGCTCGAACGGTGACGCGGTTGCCGCTGGCCGTGCCATCATGAGTGAGCGCCGCGGGATCGAGATGTTGGAGCAGGTGCAGGGTCGCCTGACGGACGGCGGTGAGCTCCTCACCCAGATCCTGCAAAGTACGCCGGTCGAACCCGCCCGGCGGCACGTAGTCGTTCTGCTCGAAGCCCGGCAGCGGCGTCTGGTCGCCGCGCGCGAACCGCAGGGCCCGGTAGCTCATGATCCGCTCGCAGTCGGAGACGTGGCCAATCACTTCCTTGATGCTCCACTTCCCCTCCGCGTAGCGGTGCGAGCCGCGCTGCTCGGGAATCGCGCGGACGAGCGCCAGTGTGTCGGCGAGCTGCGAGGCCAGCATGACGCAGAGGTCACCATCCGGGACGAGGGAGATGTAGCGCCCATAGTACGGCGCGTATTCGTCCTCGGCGGGACGGGGAATCAGAGAAGCGGGCATTGGGCGCTCCGGTTGGGATGTTTTCCCGCGCATGCAGCAACGCGGTCCAGCCATGGCGGCGACCCTATCGTACGGCCGGTACCGCGGCCAGCGCGCTATCCAGCTGTCGCCAGGTGGTCAGTTGGATTTTTTCCTGCCGCAACAGGCGCCGGAACGCGGGGCGTGCCACGAACGCCCAGTCGCGCGCACGCCAACCAGCCCCCCAATTGACCCGTTCCGCCGTCAGGGACTTGGCCTCGATCGAGTCCGTGACCGGATGGAGGATGAGCTCTGACACGCCGGGCGGGAGGGCACGAATCTGTTCGGTGTAAAATCGGTTCCAGTCGGCCGGGGAGACGTCCGGCGAGATAGAGACCACCCGCGCCAGCTCGAGCTCGCCGCCCGGCAGCTTCCGCATCGGGAGTCGTCCGGAGACCCACTCGCGGGCGCCGAGCAGCAGCAGGCCTTCGTCGCGGGCCACGCGGCGCAGCACCTCGAGCAGGATGGGCCCTCGCGTGAAGAGCACGAATTCATGCACGTCGACGTGCGTCGGCCGGATGCCGGCGGCCCGGGCGGCGGTGATCTGCGTCCGCAGCTCATGCTCCACGTCTTGCCAGCGGATGTTGCTGGTATCGTTCCACTCGTGTCGGAACTGGCCGTCCGGTCCGAGCAGCGTCGGCACTTCCTGTTTCGGACTGACGGGCCCCCAACGATATCCGGGGAATTCGCTCGTCAGCGCGAGATGGATGCCGAGATCGAGATCGGGGTGGGCGCGCGCGTACGCCGCAAGCTCCTGCAAGTAGCGCCCGGGGACGATCACGCTGCCGGACACGACCAAACCGGAATCCCGCGCCGCGGCCACGGCGGCATTCGCGGAACGCGTGACCCCGAGGTCGTCGAAATGCAGGATCAGGAGCCGAGTGCCGCGGGGGTAGCCGAGTCGCTCCTCGAGCCCCGGCCCCGCCACCTCAGGCGCGGCGACCCGCTGTCGGGGAGGTCCGGAAGAGCAGGCCATCGCCAGCCCGATGACGAGCGCCACGGGCAGCGGTGCGAACACGCGATCGCGGCGGCTCGAGCCGAGCCGCGGCAGCGTCACGGCTCCGTCGGCGCCGCCTGCGTGCGGTCCACGACCCGCGCCATCACGGGCGCCCCGGGGAAGAGCACCTCCAGTCCCCCAACCACCACTTGTTCCCCGGCGCTCACGCCACTCGCGATCTCGACGAATCCTGGAGTCCGGACACCCAGGCCTACCTGGCGCTGGTTCGCTTTTCCCGAGTCGACCACCCAGACAAAGTTCGCGCCGGACAGCGGCACGATGGCGTCCTCGGGGACGACGACGGCATTGGGCCGCATGCCCGTCACGAGGAGCGCCTGGATGAACATGCCCGGTTGCAGCAGTCGCTGCGGGTTCGGCACATGAGCCTTGATCAGAATCGTCCGCCCGGGCTGCTGCACGACGGGATCCACGAAATCCACTTCTCCCGTGAAATCTCGACCGGTGATGGCGCCGACGCGGAACGTCACGCGCTGCCCCCGCTTCAAGGACCGCGCATAGCGTTCCGGAACCTGAAAGCTCGCGCGCTGGGGATTGACGGTTTGGAGGCTCATGAGCCGGGTCGAAGAGTTGACATAGTCCCCCAGGCTGACGAACCGCTGCCCCACCACGCCGCTAAACGGGGCGCGCACCGTGGTGCGGGCGAGCCGGGTGCTCAGCAGCTGGTACTGGGCATCCGCGCTGCGACTGCTCGCCTCGGCATGCTCCAGGTCGGACCGGGAGGCCGCATTCTGGGCGATCAGGTCCTTGGTGCGGGCCAGGTCCTGTTGCGCCAGATCGCGCTGGGCCGCGGCCTGGGCCGCCTGAGCCGCCAGCTCAGTCGAGTCGATCTGAAGCAGCGCTGTGCCCCGCGCCACTTCCCGCCCCTCGCGGACCAGGATGGCGACGACCCGACCCTCCACTTCGGGACGCAGCTCGATGGACTGCACCGCCTCGATCTGTCCCGTGGCCGCGATCTCGTCGCGCACTGTGTCTGCTCTGGCCACGGCGACCTCGACCGGCATCGCGGGCATTCCGCCACCGGCCCCCCCTGGGCCGCCACCCGCTGCGCCCCCTTTGCCCTTGCCGCACGCCACGGCGACCAAGAGAACGGCCACCACATAGCCTGCACTTCGCCGCACGTCGAAACGGTTCTTCACTGTGGTCCCTGATCGAAGGTGATTCGCTCGCCGAGGATGACTTCCAGCCCCGCGCGCGCGCGCCGTGTGTTGTAGAGCGCCTGCACCAGATCCGCTTCCGCCGACACGAGCCGGTTTTGCGCAGCCAGGAGGTCGAGTATCGTCGTCGCCCCGGCCCGATAGCGCGTTTCCTGCACGCGGTTGTTCTCCCGGGCTACGAGCACTGCGCTCTGTTCGAGCGCCACTGTGGCCCGGTTGGTTTCATAGGCATCGTACGCGGCGGTCACGTCGTGCCAAGCCGAACGCTCGACGTCGGACCGGATTGCCCGCGCGACGTTGCGATTCACGCGCGCCTGTGACAGTTGAATCTCCCGTTGTCCGTTGTTCCACAACGGGAACGTCACGGTCAGCGAGAGGGTCGAGCGCTTGAGCTGATCGGGATAGAACCCGTCCGTGCTGAAGGCTCCCCCATTGAAATCAAGTGACGCGTGAGGCAGATAGTCTCCCAGGCGAGCCCGGAACTGCGCCGAAGCCGCTCGCTCGTTGGCGCGCGCGATGCGCCAGGCCGGGCCTTGCGAGAGCGCGCGCGCCACCGCGTCCGTTACCGTGAAGGGCAGCACGCGCATGGTGGTCGAATCGTCGAGCACGGGGGCAGCATCCGCTGGACCCGCCAGGCCGATGCGTCGGCCCAGCTGCAGTTGCGCCGCCCGCAGTGCCGATTGTTGTCGCAACGAGGCGATGCGCGCCTGTGCCAATTCCAACAGCAGCTGCAGCGAATCGGTCTGTACCGCCGCGCCGGAGGTCACGCGGGCGCGCGCCACCGTGAACTGCTGTTCGGCACGGACCAGCTGATCCTCGGTCACCCGGGCGAGGGCCCGTTGTGCGAGCACCGAATAAAAATCCGATTCGGTGTTCATCGCCGTGGTGAGCCGGGCCTTCAACTCCCCGGATCGGGCGCTCTCGAGCGCCGCTCCGCTCGCGGCCAAGCCGGCGATTTTCTGTCCCCCAGTGAACACGTCGAGGCTGGCATTAATCGTCGCCGCATACGTGTTGGGGGCGGTCGCCGTGAACGTGACGAAATTGAAGGTTGGCGGCCAATAGTGCGTTTGATTGGCCGAAACCGTGATCGCCGGAATAATGAACACCGCGAAGGCCGCGCGGCGCGCCCACTCGGCGTTGCTCACCTGGCCGGCAGCCGACACGTAGGTCGGGTCGAGCCGCGCGGCTCTCTCGAGCGCGTCCGCCAACGTGACCACCGGCATCGAATCCTGCGCCGCAGCTACCTGGAGCGCGGCGAGCAGAGGCAGGATCACTTCGCCCCCACCGGCTCGAGCGCCCCAATGTCGCGCGCCTCACGGGCCCGCAGCTTGTCGAGCAGCGTGTATGCGACCGGTACGACGAACAGGGTGAGCACCGTGGAAAAGAAGATGCCGCCCACGATCGCGTATCCCAGCGGCCGGCGCGACGTAGAGCCCGCGCCGACTCCGATCATCACCGGGATCGCGCCCATGATCGTCGACACTGACGTCATGAGAATGGGCCGCAGCCGGATGCGCCCGGCCTCGACCACCGCGGCCATGGTATCGAGCCCCCGAGCCTTGAGCTGGTTCGTGTACTCGACGAGCAGGATCGAATTCTTGGTCACGAGACCGATGAGCAGAATCATGCCGATCTGGCTGTAGAGGTTGATCGTCCCGCCCGGGCGGCCCAGCCAGGCAGCGACCTGCAACGTTGCCAGCGCACCGGTGATGGCCAACGGCACGGCCAGGAGCACCGTGAACGGGTGGATCATGGACTCGAACTGCGAGGCGAGCACCATGAAGACCACAAGCAGTGCCACGCCGAAGGCGAAGTACAGTGCCCCTCCACTCTCTTTGAACTCGCGGGAATCCCCCGCCAGTTCCGTCGTGCTGCCGGGCGGGAGGACCTCTCGTGCGAGTTGATCGAGCGCGTCGAGCGCTTCCCCTTGTGAGAACGGGGGGATCAGGGAGGCGGAAAGCGTGAACGACGGCACGCGATTGAAGTGATTGATCTGGCGCGGGCCCAGGCCCTCTTCGACTTTCGCCAGGGCGGACAGCTGCATGAGCTGCCCTCCGCGTCCCCGCAGGTAGAGCCCCGACATGTCGCTCGGCGTTGCCCGTTGCGCCGGATCGAGCTGCGCCATGACGTAGTACAACTTGGAGTTGCGGGTGAACGTGCTCACCCTGCGACCGCCAAGGAACGTCTGCAGAGCCGCCGCTACATCGCGCACGGGAACCCCGAGATCTTCGGCACGATCGCGATCGAACGTGACGCGCAGCTCCGGCTTGTTGACGCGCAGGTCCGTGTCCACGTTGGTGATGCCGGGGATGGCCCGCGCGCGCGCGACCAGCGTGTCCATTGCCTGGCCCAGCCGCACGAAATCCGGATTCTGCACCACAAACTGGATCGGTTGGCTGAACCCGAGTGCGCCGGGGGCGTAGGGGAACGCTCGAACACCGGCAATCCCGAAGAGCTGCGGGAACAGCCCGCCCACCATTTGTTGAACGGTTGTCTTGCGTTCGCCCCAATCCTTGAGGATCACGCCGATAAAGGCACTGTTGACGCCACCGGCGAACCCGCCGATGATCGTGAAGTACCCGGCGACGTCGGGCGTCTGGCCAATGATCTGCTCAATTTGACGCACGTAGCCGTCGGTATAATCCTGCGACGCGCCTTCGGGCCCTGTCGCAATCACCAGGAAGAACCCCCGATCGTCGTCCGGGATGAGCTCTTGCTTGAGGTTGCGGTACAGCACAAACGCCAGAAGCACCGTCACCACCGTCCCGGCCACCACGATGCCGCGGTGCCGCAGCGCGGTCTGTAGCAGCGTTGCGTAGCGTTCGGAGATCGCGTTGAAGCCGCGCTCGAATACTTTGAAAACCGCCCCATGCTCGTGCGGCACCCGCAACACCTTCGCGCACAGCATCGGCGTCAGCGTGAGCGCCACGAACCCCGAAATCACCACGGCCCCCGCGACCGCGATCCCGAACTCGCTCAACAGTCGACCCGTCGAACCGCGCAGGAAGCCGAGCGGCGTGAACACGGCCACCAGCGCGATCGTCGTGGCGATCACCGCGAAGCCGATCTCGTTGGTCCCCTTGATGGCCGCTTCCTCCGGCGACTCGTTCAGCTCTTCCTGGTGCCGATAGGCGTTCTCGAGCACGATGATGGCATCGTCCACCACGATGCCAATCGCGATCGTCAGCGCGAGCAACGTGAAGTTGTTGATCGAGAAGCCGAGGAAATACATGATCGCGAACGTCGACACGATCGAGGCCGGGATCGCGAGGCCCGGAATGATTGTCGCGCGGATGTTGCGCAAGAACACGAAAATGATGAGCACGACGAGGATCGCCGCGATCACCAGCGTCAGGCGCGCGTCGTTGATCGAATGCGTGACGAACACCGACCCGTCGAACGCGCTTTCGAGCTTGACCCCCCGGGGCAGCGTCTGCTGAATGGCGGGGAGCTCCTCGCGAATGCGCTGGGCCACCTCGATCAGGTTCGCTTTGGACTGCCGGACCACGCCGATGGCGACCGCCGGAGTCCCGTTCCAGCGGAAAATCGAACGATCGTCTTCGGGCCCCAGCTCGACCTTCGCCACATCCTTGAGCTTGACGACCTGCCCTCCCTGGCTGGTCACCACCAGATCGCCGAATTCCTGCGGCGTCTTGAGCTCACCCAGGGACCGGACCGAGAACTCGCGCCGGGTCGATTCGATCCGACCGGCGGGGATTTCGACGTTGCGCGACGTGATCGCACCCTCTACGTCTTGCACCGTCAGCCCGCGCGCCGAGAGCTCCTCGGGCTTGACCCAGACCCGCATGGAAAAGCGTCGTTCGCCGAAGATGCCGGCGCTCCCGACCCCGGCGAGGCTCTGCAACCGCGCCTTGACCAGCCGGTCGGCGACATCCGAGAGCTGCATCAGGTCGTAGTTCGGGCTGCTCAGGGCCAGCCAGTAGAATGGTTGCGCGTCAGCCTGTTGCTTGGCGATCACGGGCTCCAACACGTCGACCGGGAGCCTGCCACGAACGCGAGACACCTTGTCTCGTACATCCTGCGCCGCGACATCCACGGGCCGGTCGAGGTTGAACTCGAGCGTGATCTGGCTGTTTTCCTCACCGGACGAGCTCGAGAGCGTGCGCAGTCCCTGAATCGTGGACAGTTCTTCCTCGAGCACGTCGGTCACGGCGGTCTCCACCACCTGCGCGTTGGCGCCCGGCAGGAAGGTCGAGACCGAGATGATCGGAGGGTCGATGTCCGGGAGCTCGCGCACCGACAGGCGCGTGTACCCGATGAAGCCGAACAGGACGAGCGCGGCCGAGATCATGCTGGCCAGCACTGGCCGTCGAATGGAGGTTTCGGAGAGTCTCATATGGCCCGGAAAGTTAGTGCGCAAAACTCGCGGCGGAACTGGTGGTGCCCGCCTGTCAGGAAACGGTGAAGCAGGCGCTCTGGTTCCCAATCGACGTCACGCCGCGGGGAATCGTTTCAACGCTACCTTTGAACGGACCAATGCTACACATCCACGGGGGCTCGAACCTCCTCGACAATCTCCGGGCCGCCGGCCTTCCCGGCGGTTTTCTGGAGTGGAGCGAGTCGCTGTGCGATGGCCCGACGCCGGCCGGGCTGGCCCCGGACGCGTGGCGGGCCACGCGCGCCACATTCCTGGACTCGGCCTACGGCCGGATCGACGGCCGCGGCGCCCTGGAGCAGCTGGTCGCGCAGGACTGGGACCTCGACCGCGCGACTGGCGCGGAGGACGAGATCGTCCTGTGGTTTGGGCCCGATCTCTTCTGTCAGGCGATCCTCGCCGCCCTGCTGGACCGGTTTGCCGCCGCGCCGCCCGCCGGCCGGCTCTCACTATTGTGCATCGGGACCTACCCCGGGGTGGACGACCAGCGATCCTGCACACCTGCGTTCCTGTCGGCCGACCAGCTGCGGGAAGTGTTCCCGCGTCGCGACCCGGTGCGACCCCGGCAGCTCGCCCTGGCACGCGAGATCTGGTCCGCCTGGTGCGCGCCGACGCCTGAGTCACTCGGCGCCGTCGCCGGCCGCGACACCTCGGCCCTGCCCTACCTGGGTGATGGGGTGCGACGCCGGCTCGAGGAATTCCCCTGGACCGGCACCGGCCTGTCCCGCACCGAGCGAGCCGTGCTGGTCGCCCTGGCGGAGGCGGAGCGGTCCTTCATCCAGCTGTTCGAGGAAGTAGGACAGGAAGAAGAGCGATCCTGGGTCACCGACGCGATGCTGCTGCATCGGCTGCGAGTGCTCGCGACGGCCCCCATTCCGCTCGTCGCCGCGGACGCGGAACCTCCGCCCGTTGACGTGCTCGCGGCCGACCTGCCTCGGGACGTTCGCCAGCTGCGGTTCCGGCTGACCCCTGCCGGCCAGGAGGTCCTCGATGGGAAACGGGACGCCGTCGCGACCAACGGGATCGATACCTGGATCGGCGGCGTGCACCTGACCGGAGAGCATCTCTGGCGTTGGAATGCCGGCGCACGACGACTCGAGCGGGGGCCTGCCTAGGATACCCCCTCTCCGCATGTGCAGAGAGGGGGCCAGGGTGAAGCTAGAGGGGATTGGGGGTGAGGCTACCGGATCCCTACCGAGACACCCACGTGCAGCATCACGAGATCCGCCCGGCTATGCACAGGATAGATGAAGACGTCCCCGTTCGACCGCGGCACGACGTCCCCCGGGGAGACATACCAGGCTTCCCCATTGTGGAGGTAGCTGGCGCCCAGGTCGAGCGCGATCGGAATGTGTCGGGTGTTCAGCGTGACGAGCAACCCGCCGCCCGTCTGCAGCGCGGCGGTCCAATCGTCGAAATCGGTAGCGGAGTCGAACGTCTCGCAACCGCAGCCGTCCACCCGAAAGGATGAGCGAGCCGAGATGTAGGAGGCACCGAATGTCCCGAACCCATAGACCTTGACCGGTCCCGTGCCAAAGGTGAGCTGCGGCCCGACGCCGAATGTCGCGATCGAGTAGGTCGTATTGATGGCCAAGGGATAGTACGGTTGCGTGACGATATGCTTGTCGTGGCCATACAGGAGGTAGGAACCGCCGAGGCGGAGAGCGACGGGGCTGCCGCGACCCAGGTTGATGGCGCCGAACACGTCGACGCCGCCCGCCACGTCGACATTGCGCTGGAACTCGCCCATCGGGACCGCCACCACCAGATTGACGCCGCCCGTGCCGATGTCGCGCACCTCGCGCAACCCATTGCGTTGTGCCGTGACCGGGATGGCCGTAGCGAGCAGACCCGCCCACATCGCCGCCGCGCGCATCCCAGTGTGGAGACCGGTCGAAACCATTTCGCACGCCCCGTTCGAGTCGCCGCCCAATAGTGGCAAGCGTTATGCCAATTGCCGGGACGCTAGATTCCGTGATGCGGACCGGGGGCGGTGACCCCGCTGGAGGACACCTATCCTGAACCGACACCAGGAGCGGCGATGCCGGAGATCACGTACGACGACTTTGCCAAGGTGGATATCCGCGTCGGCCGGATCGTGCAGGTGGACGACTTCCCGCAGGCCCGCAAACCCGCCTGGAAGCTGCGTATCGATTTCGGGCCGCTCGGCGTGAAATCGTCGAGCGCCCAGTTGACGCAGCGTTACGGCAAAGACGATCTCATGGGGATGCAGGTACTCGCAGTCGTCAACTTTCCGCCGCGGCAGATCGCCAATTTCTTTTCGGAAGTGCTGACCTTGGGCATTGCGGTCGCCGAGGGTGACATCGTGCTGGTGCGGCCCGACCGCGACGTCCCGCTCGGCAAGCCGCTCACGTAGCCTTGAGCCGGGCGAGGTGCTCCTTGCGGAACTTCGCGACCTTGGGGGCGATAACGAGGCGGCAATAGGACTGGCCCGGGTTCCGGCGAAAGAACTCCTGGTGATAGCCCTCCGCTGGATAAAAGGCCGTCAGGGGCGTCACCTCCGTGACGATGGGCGAGTCCCAAATACCGCTACGGCCGAGGTCGGCGATGACCTCACGCGCGACCGCCTCCTGCTCCGGACTGTGAACGAATATCGCCGAACGGTACTGTGTGCCGTCGTCGGCCCCCTGACGGTTGAGCGTCGTCGGGTCGTGAATCGCGAAAAACACCTGGAGCAGGTCTCGATAGGCGAGCGTCGCCGGGTCGAAGGTGACCTGCACCACTTCGGCGTGCCCGGTGCGGCCGGTGCAAACCTCTTCATAGGAGGGGTTAGTCGCGGTGCCGCCGGCGTACCCCGGCACGACACGCTCGACCCCCTTCAGGTCCTGGAAAACCGCCTCCAGACACCAGAAACAGCCCCCGCCCAGGGTCGCCAACTCGGTTTGGTTCGTGGTCATCGCGCCGTGTGAACGCCCGTCGGGCCGGGCATGTTCCCCGAGGCCCCGCCACATGCTAGGATAGAGTCGCCGTGCTACTGCGACGATTCTACGACGAGGGCCTCGCGCAGGCCAGCTACCTCATCGGGTGCCAGGTGACCGGGGAGGCGCTTATCGTGGACGCCAACCGGGACATCGCACAGTACATCTCCGCGGCGGCCGCCGAGGGCTTGCGCATCGCGCACGTCACCGAAACCCACATTCACGCAGATTTTGTGTCGGGCAGCCGGGAGGTCGCGCAACGCACCGGCGCGACCCTGTACCTCTCCGACGAGGGAGGACCCGACTGGCAATACGACTACGCCGCCCAGGCCGGTGCGGTGCTGCTGAAAAACGGATCGCGGCTCAAGGTCGGCAAGGTTGCAATCGAAGCCCTACACACCCCTGGTCACACGCCCGAGCACCTCTCCTTCCTGGTCACCGATACCGCTGTCGCGACCGCGCCGCTCGGAGTGTTGAGCGGCGATTTCGTGTTCGTTGGGGACGTGGGGCGTCCCGACCTGCTCGAGCGGGCGGCCAATCGCCGCGGCACCATGGAGCAGGAGGCCCGCCAGCTGTTTCGGTCGCTGCAACGGTTCAAGCAGTTCCCCGACTACCTCCAGATCTGGCCGGGGCACGGAGCCGGGTCCGCGTGCGGCAAAGCGCTGGGCGCAATGCCGCAAAGCACCTTGGGCTATGAGCGGCTGGCCAACTGGGCTTTCGGGATCAACGAAGAGGCCCCATTCGTGGCAGCCGTTCTGGAGGGACAGCCTGAGCCGCCCACGTACTTCGCGGAAATGAAGCGCATCAACAAGGAAGGGCCCCGCGTCCTCGGCGGGTTCGCTCGGCCGCGGCGCATCCCCGCTTCGCGCCTGGGCGACCTTCTCGCCGCCGGCACATTGATCGTGGATACGCGACTCGCCGCCGCCTTTGCCGCCGCGCACATCCCCGGCACTCTCAACATCCCCTTGAACCGCGCGTTCACGACATGGGCCGGGTGGCTGGTGCCCTACGATCGCGAATTCCATTTGTTGATCGATTCCGCGCGCGAGGAGGCGGTGGAAACGGCGGTGCGCGACCTGGCGATGATCGGCCTCGATCGAGTGGCCGGATACCTCGACGGCGACGAGTCGATGGATGCGTGGCGGGCGACCGGCGGAACGTTGAGTGTCACGCCGCAGATGACCATCGCCGAGCTGCGTGAGCGGCTCGGCCGCGACGCGGTCACCGTCATCGACGTGCGTGGACGCGCCGAGTGGGAGGTCGGTCATTTGCCCGGAGTTGCGAACATCCCGTTGGGATTGCTGCCAGACAGGCTCGACGAGCTTCCCGCTTGCGGTCCGATCGTGCTCCACTGCGAGACGTCTTCCCGCTCCGCGATCGCCGCGAGTCTGCTCGAGGCGCGTGGCCGTCGTGATGTTGCAAACCTGCAGGGTGGGTTTAATGCCTGGCGGCAGGCGGGTTATCCGATCGAGGTGGAGTCGCCCGTCCCAGCCTGATGAACTACGAGAAACAAGCCACTCACTTCCACGGAGGTAGCATGCGCAAGCCACTCGGCTTCACCACCACTGTCCTCGGATTGGCCGCGGTCGTCGGCCTTGTTGCCGCGAAGGTCGGTGGCCCGCGAGCGACGCCCATGGCGATGACCCCGGCCGATGGCCACTCGATCCACGTCCTGGCGCCCCATGTCATCGAGGGGCAGGTGATGGGCCCGTTCCATCACTACTGCAAGGTCATCTCGCCCGAGCCCGTCATCGAGTGCCTGATCTATCTCTCCACCGACTCGATGGCGCCACTCGTGGAAATTGAATACATCGTCGCCAAAACCATCACGCGTACCGACGTGATCTCGCTGGCCGACTGGAACAAGAATTGGCACGACCACCAGCAGGAGATCGCGACCGGGCGGGTTCAGGTGCTCGACGTGCCCGACTCCGTGGCCGCCCAGATCGCGGGCGTCGTGGCCAAGACCGACGGCATCATCTTCCACTTGTGGCACGAGGGCGCGAAGGTCCCGACCGGCAAGGTGGTGATCGGCCAGTCTGTCGGACACGTGAATATCACTCGTGCCGAGAAGTTCATGTATCCGGCAGCAGGAGGTGGCCGCTAGGTCTCAGGCGCTCGTTCCCCTCTCCCGATCGGGAGAGGGGACGGGCCGCTCACGCTTTCCGCTGGGCGCCCGGCGCCGAAACGCCCCTCGACATACGCTTCGAGGATCCCCAGGAACTCGGCGACGATCGCGTCGCCCTTCAGAGTCACCTTGAGCTGCCCGTCCACATAGACCGGGGCCTTCGGCTCCTCGAACGTGCCGGGGAGCGAGATCCCGATGTCGGCATGTTTGGATTCGCCGGGACCGTTCACGACACACCCCATCACGGCCACGCGCAGCTCCTCGGACCCAGGGTAGCGGCGCTGCCACTCAGGCCGCCGCTCGCGCAGATAGCTCTGGATGTCCTCGGCCATCTCCTGAAAGAACGTGGAAGTGGTGCGTCCGCATCCCGGGCAGGCGGTCACTTGTGGCGTGAAGCTGCGCAGCCCAAGCGACTGCAGGATCTGCTGCGCCACGCGCACCTCTTCGGTGCGATCACCGCCCGGCCGCGGCGTGAGTGAGACGCGGATCGTGTCGCCGATGCCTTCCTGCAGCAGGATCGCGAGGGCGGCGCTGCTCGCGACGACCCCTTTGGCGCCCATCCCCGCCTCCGTAAGGCCGAGGTGCAGCGGGTAGTCGGCGCGAGCGGCGAGCTTGCGGTACACCTCCACCAGGTCCTGTACGCCGGACACCTTGGCGGAGAGGATGATGCGATCGTGCGGCAATCCGGTCTGCTCGGCGAGCGTGGCCGAGCGGATCGCGCTCTCGACCATCGCGTCCATCGTCACGTCCCGCGCATCGCGGGGTTCGAGGAGGCGCGCGTTGGCGTCCATCATCTCGGTCAGCAGCTGTTGGTCGAGGCTCCCCCAATTCACCCCGATGCGGACCGGCTTGCCCCGCTCGATCGCGATTTGGACGATGGTGCGGAAGTTATCGTCGCGGCGCCGCGCGCCCACGTTGCCCGGGTTGATGCGGTACTTGGCGAGCGCCACGGCGCACGTCGGATGCTTGGTGAGGAGCAGGTGCCCGTTATAGTGGAAGTCGCCGATCACTGGGACGTCCACCTCGGCAACGATGGCGGGGACTGCTTGGGCGGCCGCGTCGTTGTTGACCGTGACCCGCACCAGCTCCGAGCCCGCCTCGTGCAGCGCGCGCACCTGGGCGACGGTCGCGGCGATGTCGGCCGTGTCGGTGTTGGTCATCGACTGGACGACGATCGGGTGGGCGGAGCCCACCTTCACGCCGCCTACGACGACGGTGACGGTTCGACGACGATGCATGTGGAAGGGAAATCTAATACGGCGGCCCCGAGTCGGGCCGAGGTGGTCTCGGCGACCTAGAATATGATCGGGAAGTATCTCAGTCGGCTGATCGTCCCGCTCGAATAGTTCGCCGTGTAGACTTGCCCGTAGCCTGCATCGACCGCTACGCCGAGCTCCTGATCGGAGAAGCCAGTCCCCGCATAGATGAAGCCGGACAAGAAACCGGTCGCGCCGTCAAACACGAGCAGGAACCCGTTGAACCTCGTCCCCACGTAGACGCGATCGTTGGCGACGTCGACCGCCACGCTCCCCATCGTGTAGGACTCCGGCACGGTCTCGACGACCGCTCCGATCCCTGCGTCGATGATGTACAGGTTGAAGGGGAACTGCCCTGAGAACCGCTGGTCGATCACGTACACCCGGTTAGTCACGGGATTCACGGCGAGCGCGAATGGCTGATTGCCGACCGGAATCCGCCTGATGATAGTGCGCGCCACTGGGTCGACCGCCACCACGAGGTTGCTGTCCGGAATCGCCACGTACACGAGCCCGTCGGTCGGGTTGAACGCGGCCCCGGTGCCGACGTCCGGCAGCGGTGTGTCGTTGGTGGGCGTGAACGTGCTGGTGGCCCCGACGATGCGGCGCAACACCGGGGTTGGTCCGGCACCAGCCGCATCGACTGTCACGTAGATCCGGTTGTTGATCGAGTCGACGGTCAAGCCCACATGGTTCGTCACGCCCTGGAGGTTGGTGCCGACCGTCACCATGGCGACCCTGGACAGGTCGGTGCCGTTCACGACCGCCACACCCGAGTCCGTCGCCGCATACACTTGGTTTGTGATGGAGTTGACCGCGACGGCCGAGATGGACGTCCCGGCGGTGGTGGAGTCGACGACCGCATTGGTCGTGCCGTCCACCTGATAGAGCTGGCCGCCCTGGTGCCCCACGTAGACAAAGTGGGTCTGCGCGTTGGCGGCGATCGCCCACGGCTGCGCGCTCACGGTCTGTTGATCGATCACCGGGTTGATCACCCGCGCGAAGCCGTACGCCGTATCGCCGGGACCGCGCACCGCGAGCGCCGCGATGTACTCGGCGCCCAACGGCGTGCTGTCGAGTCGCACGATGACCTGGTTCGGCGTCGCCGTATCGATGATCGTGAGATGTTTGTTCAGCGAGAAATCGTTGCGCCAGTGGATCGGCGTCGTGGGCATCGTATCGCCGCCTTGATCCACCACGACGCCCTGGAAGGTGGCCGTCTCACCCACGAGGACGAGCTGCGAGTCGGGGGGGGTGATCAGGACTTCGGACGCCAGCTGCTGCACCAGGATCGGGAGCGTGTCGGCGCCGAAGTTGTTCGCGCTGGCGTCGGTCACCACGAAGCGGACGAAGCCGTTCGTCTGTGCTGTGACAAGCGCCGAATCGTTCGCCGGAGCACCACGCGTGTTGAACGTGACAGGCGCACCCGTCGGCGGCAGCAGTGCCCACTGGAACTGGGCGTTCTGGTTCCCGACCGGCGTCAACCCGGAGTCCACGACGAGCGCGCGGAATTCCTGTTGGCAGAAGGAATTCGGCTGTCCGGGACACAGCGAGTTGAACACGGCCGTGTCGGGCGTGGTCTGGACACCGTTGGAGGCGAACGGGTCGCGGTCGATCTTCACGCCGGCCGGGTTGGGGCTCATGGTGACCAAGACCGAGTCCTGCACCTGCCCCAATGCGGTACTGTAGATCGCCCGCAGCACGAAGGGCGACGGTGTGTTCACGTTGGCGTGGAAGAAGATCGTGTCCCCGTTGATGCCGCCGCTGGTGTGCGTCGAGTCCACAAAACCGAGCTGCGGGAACGGGAACTGGCAGTTAGGCACGTTCACGAACGTGAAACAGATGTTGAATGGTTGCGTGGGATTGTTGAAGTTGTCGTGGGAGTTCGTGACGACCATCCCGCGCCGGTTGGTGCTGGTGAACGTGATTGACTTGGGCCCGGTTACGGTCCCCTGTGAGAACGTCCCGCCGAGCAGCGTCCAGTTGACCGCCGTGGACGCCCCCGGCAACACATCGATGAAGTAGTCGGTGAAGCCCCCACCCCCCGTTGCATGCGCGCTGAGCAAGCCTGCAACGTTGGTGAACTGCCACCCCGCATTCACTCGACCGCCCAGATCGCTCACCGAGCTCACGGGTGCGAGCGAGCTTGCCCCGCCAGGAATCGGCGTCCAGGTGACGGTCTGCCCCACCACGCCACGGTCGTTCGCGTCCACGACGCGGGCATAGATCCCGATCGAGTCGTTCAGGCTCACCGAGTTCAATAGACTGTCGACGGTCGTCGTCACACCGACGGCGGGGCCGATTGGGAAGAACGGCGTGCTCGCAAACGGCAAGACCCGGACGGCGTACCGGTTGGTGCTGGCCCGGCCGAGACTGTCCTGGAATAGGAACCCGGTGTCGGCGCCCAGGACATCGCCCCACCAGTTGTTGGGTGCCTGCACGGAGTCCTGCGGCGGTGAGGCGCCAAACGCACCCTGGATGACGGTCCCGCGATAATGGTACAGGTCCGACGCCGTGATGGAGAGCCGCCCTCCGCCCGTGGAGCGTGTCTGGATCATCGGGTCCGGCTTGTTCAGGTAGAACTGGCTCGCCGTGATATCGACCGTGCCCGTGCCGCCACGGTTGAAGTCGAGCGCGATGCCGTTGGACCGCCGCACGATGATATTGTCGATCGACAAATTGACGTTGGTCGGCGCGATCGAATCGGTGAAGCGCAGCGCGCCGAACGGAATCGGGCTGCAATCGTTGAAACAGGGCAGGAAGAACCCGGCGCGATCGACGTCCACATGACGGAACACGTTGTTCGTCGTACTGCCCGAGCCCTGCATCTTGTGCCAGTCGATGCCGAACCAGCCTTGCGGCAACGGGCTGTTGGCGGTGAGCAGGATCTTTCCCGTCGAGCCGTCGGCCGCGAGCGCGCCCGGCGCCTGGCCGCCGACCACAATCCCGGCGATCGAATCGAACGCGATCGTGTCTCCCGCGGCGAGCGTAAGCGTGGCGCTCGAGTCAATGGTGGTGGTCCGCATACCGCGCCAGACGTAACCCGGGTAGTTCGGCAGCGTGGCATCGGCCGTGAGCAGCCCGCCGGTGAACAGCAGGGTATCGGACGCGGCCGTCGTGACCGGATTGAACTGTAGCGCCCGGAGCGACGCGGCCGTGAGCGACAACGCGTACTGAGTGCCCGGGAAGGTGTTGCCAGAGATCGAATCGGCGGCGGTGAGCTGCGTGCCACCTTCCATGTACGCGAAGATGCCGATCGTGTGATTCTGGATCGTGTCGTTGACGAGCTTGAAGCCCCTGTCCTGGACCGCGATCCCGAAGCCCACGTTCTGGAACAGCACACTGTTGCGGATCTCGGTGCCGCCGGTTCCCGAAATCCCAATGCCCGCCGAATTGGCGACCGAGCCGGTGGAACCGCTCGTGGTGATCATCGCACGATCCAGCACGAATGGCACCGGCACCGGGTTGCGGACATACAGGCCGGCGCGATGAATCGTGTAATTCGGAATAGAATCGCCAGCGTAGTCGATCCGGATGAACCTCAGGGTGTCGGGCCCGGACAACCGTCCGATTTCGAGCCCGACCCAGGCGCCCGGGAACGATCCGGCCGACGCGGTGAGGAGGGGTCGGTTGGCGGCGGTCGTGCCGAGCGAACGGATCGTGCCGCTGCGGGTGCCCGAGCTATCGCCGATGACCATCCCGGTCTGGCCTTCGAACCGCAACACCACGTTCGAATCGAGCGTCACGGCCTGCCCACCGACTCGGCCGATGTCGAGCAGTCCGGGCTGGCGAATCAGATACCCGTTCAAACCCACCGGCTGGGGTTGGGCGAAGATCGTGAACGCCGCTACGGTCGAATCGGGCCGCCCGGCCTGCACCACGATGACGTTGCTGCCGTTGCCGACGATCGAATCCTGTTTCAACAGGCCGGGCAACTGGAACGCGTGCAGATGGATGCCCGTCACGGCGTTGCCCAGGAACCGGTTGGCGCTCGAGGGCAGCAGCCGCGCAATGGCGCTGCCGAAGAACAGCCCCTCCTGCCCCGAACCGCGAATGGTGGTCGAATCGAGCTCGAGCTGGGCGTCGAAGTCAGCGTGGATGCCAGAGCCCGTAACGGTGTCGATCTGGGAGCGATGGACGTGAGCCGTGCCACCGAAGTGATGAATCGCGGCGTGTACGCAGCGGCGGATCAGCAGGCTGTCGAGGTCGAGCGCGGCGCCGGAGCGATTCACGATCAGCACACACGCCTCGGAGACGACACCGCCGAATGGCGGTCGGGGCCCACCGGCGTACTCGATCGCCGTCTTCCGCCAGGCCGGCCCGGCGAGCGTACGCTGCACTTCGATCCCGCGCCAGAATCCCGGGGTGGGGATCCCGGTGTTGGCGGTGAGCAGAATGCCGAGCCCGGCGCCGTCTATGTTCAACCGGCCCGCTTCACCCAGAGTGGTGTCGCCGATCTGCAGTCCGGCCCCGGCATCGAACCGCACCATGGCGCCCGCTTGAATCGTGAGCGTCGCCGCGTTGCGTATGCGGATATTCGCGCCGACGATGTGCGGGTTCGCGGCCGCGGTCCACGTCTCGTCCGCGGTGATGTCGGCCGTGTGCACCGAGGAGAAGACGCGGATCGTGGGCAGCGGTGCCGAGATCACGGGTGCGGCGTTGATCGTGGCCCCGATGGTGGTGGCGGTGCCCGCGGTCAGGCCGGTGAAGGTCGCCGTGTAGCTGCCGTCATCGTGATCGATCGTGGAGCTGATCGTGCCGGTGCTGGTCCCGCCGGACTGCGTGAACACCACCGTGGCGCCGCCCGTCGTGATCGCGTTGCCCGCCGCGTCCTTCGCCTGCAACGTCAGCGTCGCCACGCCGCCCGTTGACAATACCGAATCGGAGCTCGTGACCACCGAGGTGGCCGCGGAGATCCCGCTCGAGATGACGGTGATAGTGGGTAGGGTCGACGTGACCGGGTTGCCGTCGATGGTGGCGTTGATGGTAGTCGCCGTCCCGGCGGTTTGACCGGTGAACGTCGCGGTGTAGGTGCCGTTGGCGTTGTCCGTCGCCGGGCTCGGCGCGATGCCGCCGGCGCTCGTCCCGCCTGCGTGGCTGAAGATGACGGTCAGCCCGCCGGTCGTGATGTTGTTCCCGGCCGAATCTTTGGCCTGGAGCGTCAGGATCGAGGTGCCGCCCGACTGAATCGTATCGGCCGACACGGTGATCACGGACTGCGCGGCAGTCGTGTTCCCCGCCACGACGGTAATGGTGGTGGTGGACGCGGCAAACACGCCGCCGATCGTGGCCCGGATCGTGGTGGCGGTCCCGGCCGAGTCGGCCGTGAAAATCGCGGTGTAAGTGCCGTTGGCGTGGTCGGTCGTGGCCCCGATGGTCCCGGTGCTGGTGCCGCCGGTGCGGGAGAACACGACGATGGCGCCGCCCGCGGTCAGGGCATTGCCGACCGAGTCCCTGGCCTGCAGGGTCAGCGACGCGGTGGCGCCCGACGATACCGTGCCACTGGACGTCGAGACGACCGATGTGAGCGGTGAGATGGTGCCGGCGGTGACCGTGATCGTCGGCAACGTGGTCGTGACGGCGGTGCCGTTGATCGTCGCCCCGATCGTGGTCGCCGTCCCGACAGTGAGGCCGGTGAATGTCGCCGTATAGGTGCCGTCACCGACATCCGTCGTGGTCCCGATCGACCCGGTGCTAGTGCCGCCCGTAGTCGTGAACGCGACGATGGCGCCGCCCGTTGTGAGGTTGTTGCCGAACTGGTCCTTGCCGCGCAGCGTCAGGGTGACGCCGCTGCCGGACGCCACGGTGCCGCTCGAGACGGTGACCAGGGATTGCGCCGTCGAGATGGCACCGGCCGTGGCCGTGGCATTGAACGTCGCGGGCGGCAGCGCCCCGACCGTCGCCCGGAAGGTCTGCGCCCCCGTCACCGTGCCCAGGGTCGCGGTGTCTTCCGCGAATCCCAAGCTGTCGGTCACCACCACAGCATCCTTCACACTCCCGCCGCCGGTCAGGGCCTGGAACTGCACCGCAACGCCCGGCACGCCCAGGAGGTCGCTCGCGGTCACCCGCGCCCGCAGCGGAATCGGCAGCTGCGTCCCCACGGTACCGGTCTGGCCCGACCCGGCGGCGACCGCCACGGCGGCCGGAACCGGCACAAAAGTCACCCGCGTCGAGTCGCGCACGCCGTTGGGCGTCACCGCCCGGACGAAGACGCTGCCGCGGGAATTTGGCGCCTGCAGCACGCCGGATCCGTTGATCGGCGCGAGCGCCGTGTCGCTCGTGGACCAGCTGACGTAAAACGAGTCGACGGGTACGCCGAGCGAGTCCGCCGAGACGCTGAACTGCTTCGTCTGGTTCTCGGTGACGACCGAATCCCGCGGCGCGATCCGGATGCTGGTCAGCCCCGAGCCGGGCCCGACGTAGGACAGCGACACTGAGGCGCTCGACATCGTGTCCGGAGCAACGCCGGCCTTGACCGCCGCGATGTCGCTCCCGGCAAACAGGACGACGCTGCCGGCTCGCAGCTCGAGGTGCACGAGCAGCGTCTCGACGGACGCGCGCAACAACACCGCCAGATTGAGTTGCAGCGTGGCGGCGTTGGGATCGAAGAAGGCGGTGGTGTCGGCGAGGGTATCGGAAACCGGACGGATCACCACGACACGCAGGCTGTCGATGGTCAGCCCGAACGCGGCTATGTCTACCGGGGCCGTGAGCACCGGACGGATGGCGAGGTAGCCGAGAGTTCCCCGTGCGGGTCCAGCCGGTTGGTCGGAGCAGGTCGCGAGCGCCGCTGACAGGAGCAACGCCACGACGTCGCGGCGGCGGGACCGTCGCGGTCTGGTGCAGGCGGCGTCGTTCACGGATGACGGCTCATCGGTCGGCGGAATGTCGCACCAATCGGCGTGTCGTGCCAGCATCCATGTCCGCAACACAGAGTGAGCCAGGTCACACGGCCGAGTGCGGCGCGGGCGCGACGATAGAGGTACGGCTCTGCTGGGCTAGAAGATCTGGTCTTGAATCACGATGCGCAGTCGTAGCGCGCTGAGGCGCGCCCTCCCGACCGCCGTCCCTGAGGCCACCGCCCGCATCCCGACATACACCTTGTCGCTCAGAAATAATTGACGAGACAGGGCGGCCGCGTCTCCCTGGAAGGGTGTGGTACTCGTGTTGCCGGGCGTGACGGCGGCCGGTGTCACGGAAAAAGCCGGCGGGCCGGAATACACGTCGGGAACGGTGTCGATGTAGAGCTCCAGACCGACTGTGCCGGTGCCAAGTGTGTTCACGAAGTCGACGGTCCCACTCACGGTCACGGATTCGACGACCGAGCTCCCCAGGCCGATGGGCAACAGGTTCACCAGCTGCGGCGGGATCGTGTCGAACGGTGACGGCGCGACGTAAGGAACGGAATCGCTCCCTGCGCCCTGGAGAAAACTGTAGACGTCCACGTTGAAGATGGTACGCCCTACTCCACACCCGACGGCTAGCGCGACGCCCGCGGTGAATGCGAGCCATACGCGGCGGGCCACGGTCCTCGGCATTGCAGTGCGCATGATCATCAATAGATCGAGATGGAGGTGCCCATCGTAATCCCACGGGCGTTCGAGAGCGAGCTGGAATGCGTCGCGAAGCCGACGTCGAGCCCGAACGACCCAAACCGGAGCCCGGTCCCCCACCCCAGCTGCACCCGCTTGCGCTGATCGCGCGCCACCCCACCCCGCAGGGCCAGCGGGCCGACACGTTGCTCCACGCCCAGCTGAATCGACGTGCCGCGGCCGTTGTTGAGGATCATCGCTCCCGCGGTCGTGTTCGTGCCGAGCTCGAGCGACGCGTTGGCCACGTACGTGATGGGCAGCTTGGTCTTGGTGGATACGTGGCTCGCGATTTGAGTGGACGCGAAATCGTTGCTGTCCGAGCGGAAGTACAGGCTGTCGACGCGCGTGTCTTTCCAGGTGAGCGTCGCCCCGATGTCGTTTACTCCAAAGCCGACTTCGACGGGACCGCTGACGTAGACGAATCCGATGTCGCCGCCCACACCACGCCCCAGCGAGTTGCCGGCCTTTGAATACCGCGACCGGGCGTTGACGGCCGGGGTGACGGGATTCGAGCCAGCGAACAATGTGTCGCCGGTGACAAACCCGCCGGTGCCGTTGACGGAGCCGTAGGCCGCGCCGAGGTAATAGTGAACCGCGGCGCCGAGGTAGAGGCCCCGGGTGGAGTCGCCCCACACGCGCCCGGCGTACCCGAGGGTCGGGGCGAAGCCACCCTGGATGACGACGTCCCCGGCGCTGGCGTACGTCGTGTTGACGCGAGCGGAGTCTTGTTGACGCAAGAAACGCAGGAGGGTGTCGCCGAGCTGGAAGCCGATCTC
The DNA here is from genome assembly GCA_964596925.1 of uncultured Gemmatimonadaceae bacterium. GTDB lineage: Bacteria > Gemmatimonadota > Gemmatimonadetes > Gemmatimonadales > GWC2-71-9 > DASTHG01. The sequence goes on from CAZQWQ010000073.1 coordinate 508,203, forward strand.
GTGATTCTCCCACGCCAAAACGCCGACGTGCACTCCCTTAATCGTGACGCCCAGGTCCATCGGGCGACTCACCGCACCGAAGCCGAAGCGGTCGGTGGGCACGAGCTGCGCCGCCGAGCCGAGATCGACGAGCAGGGCGTTCCGGCCGATCGTGAACTCGACGTCGTTGGTGGGCGTGGGCGGCTTCTTGATTTCCAGGAAGATCGGCGGATGCAGGATGTAGTTGGCCAGGGCGATCGGGTTGAAGTAGGGCTTCCCGGTGTGGAACGCCGCGCTGTCCTTGAGCGCCTGAATCAGACCGAGCGGAATCGGGATCGTCACCTTCGCGTTGCGCCCTTCCCGCGCCGGCACGGCGCGGTAGGCCGGATTGAAGCGGCCCAGTGCGCCGTCGCGACTCAGGCTGACGCCCGCCATGCCCGTCCGCCGCGCGTCGAACGACAGCTGGGCGCGCGCGGACGTGGCCCCAGCAAGCAGCCAGCCGGCGGTACAGGCGACGACGAGCGGAAACCGCACGATCCACCTCGGATGATGACGCGTGAATGGTGGCATCCGACGGCCTCTAATGTTGTGAGTCGCATCACGCCGCACCAGCCCGCGGGGCCTCGCGCAGCACCAGCCGGACGGTCGTGCCCTGCCCCGGCGTGCTCGTCAACGTGATCTTGCCCCCCCAGCTCTCGACCAGCCGCCGAGCGATCGCGAGCCCAAGTCCCGTGCCACTCGAGGTCGTGGAGAACGCGGGCTCGAACACACGACTCATCGCTTCCGGCGGAATGCCGCGCCCGTCGTCGGTCACAGCCAGTCGCAGTCCTCCGTCATCCACCTGGACCCGCACCTCCCGCGCGCCCGCGTCGCGCGCGTTCTCCACCAAATTCACCAGCACCTCTTTGACTTCGTCTTTACGCGCTTCCGCCAGTGCCCCTTCCCCCGGCGCGCCGTCGAGCACCACCCGCGCCGGGTCGCGCGCGTCGCCCCCCCCCAGCGCATACAGCTGCACGACTTCCCGGGCGACCGCGTGCAGGTCGACCGCCTCGAGGGACGGCTGCGCTTCCGCCGGCGCGCCGAACCGGGAGAAAGCGCGGGCGATCGTGTCCAAGCGATCGATCTCGGCGAGAATACGCTGCGACGTCTCGCGCAAGGTGCGGTCGAAGTCGGCGCGCGACTCGGCGCCGCGCGCGCGCTCGAGGTGCTGAATGCCGAGGCGGATCGGGGTGAGGGGATTCTTGATCTCGTGCGCCACCTGGCGCGCCATTTCGCCCCAGGCGATCACGCGCGCCGCCCGCGCGAGTGCGGTCGTATCGTCGAGCGCGACGACACAGCCGTCCCGGGTCGCACCCAGCGGGGCGAGCTGCACGCGAATCTCCCGACCGCCGATATGGAATTCGCGCTCGGCCAGCGTTCCCGCCGGAGCGGTGATGAACGTCCGCACCACCGCCCAGACCGGGGCCCAGGCGGGAGACGTCGATCGCGGCAACACGTCGCCTGGCTCGAGGCGCGTGCCCAACAGCTCTTCGGCGCGCGGGTTCGCGATCGTCACGCGCAGCTCGTCATCGACCGCCACGACGCCCGTCGCCACGTTGGCCAGGACCTGCGCCATGCGCGCCCGCGCCTCCTCGAGCGCCGCCTGGCTCGCACGCACGTCGCGCACCATGCGATCGAACGCCGAGAGCACGGGAGCGAACTCGCGCGGCGCGTCCGCCGGGAACGGGGGCGGCGCCGCGCCGCGCCCCACGGCGAGCGCCGCCGCCCGTAACGCCGCCACCGGCTGCGCCAGTGTCCGGGCGGCGAGCCCGGCGAGCCCACCCGCCGCGATCAGTCCCACCAGGGTCGCGAGCACGAGGACCAGCGCGAGGTCCTCCTGCTGGCGGCGCACCGCTTCATCGTCGAGCAGCTGCGGCGCCGCCAGCACCACGCGCTCCAACGAGCTGCCTGCCACGACCACGCGATATCCGACCCGCGTGGGTCGTCCGGCGGTGCGCTCGTCGGTCGTCGCTTCGAGTTCGTCTTCGAACGCGAACCGGCGATACACCGGCGGGGCGAGGAACGGATCCACCAGCCCCAATTCCCCGAACACCGGTGCGCTCGTCCCGGTCAGCCGCCCGCCCCGATAGGCCCAGAGGTCGGCGTCGAGGCGACGACCCAGCTCCGCGACGGTGGCCGCCAGCGCTGCCGCGTCACCCGGAGGCGACTCGCCGGCGCTCGCCGCCGCGTCCCGCAACGTTTGCCGGTTCAATAGGTCACCGCTCACGCGCGTCGTGTCGCCCAACCGGGCGAAACTCGACACCGCGAAGGCGAGCACGGGCACGATGAAGAAGGCGGCCAGGGCGAGCGCGAGCCGCCCCCGGAAGCTCTGCAACGACCGACGCGGCGACGGCCGGCGCGCCATCCAGCCGTCGGCGATCACATGACTCAGCGCCCACGCCGCCGCGAGCAGCGCGAGATCGACCAGCACGACCAGCACACCTCGCACCAGCCCCACCCACGGTCCGCGCAAGTCGACGCGCAGGTGGACGTGTCGCCGCCCGCCCGGCAGCTCCACCTGCCGATCCCCGCGCGCCGCCCAGCCGGAACGGATCCACTGCACCCGGTCCGGCACGGCCTCGAGCGTCGGGAGCGAGAGCGAGATCGTGTACGGCGGCTCCACGACGCGCTCGCCCCTCAGGAATCGGGCGACGCGGCTCGCAGGAACCAAGCGCGAGCGGGGACCGACCCCCACCGTCAAGATCGGGCCACCGGCGAGCGGAGCGGTGAGCACGTAGTGCACCCCGGGAACGCGCTCCAACCGCTCCACCCGCAGTCCGCTATCGGGCTCCAGCCGCGCCAGCGCCGCGAGCAGCGGCGTCGGCAGATCGAGCGCTGCAAGCCGCAGCTCGACCACCTCCTCGTCCGGCCCGTTCCAGGTGGCGAGCACCGTGGGGTAGTTGTCGCTCGCAAGCGGCGAGGCCTGCCACAGGACGTACAGATCTGCCGCGGTCAGCGGCGCGGGGCTGGCGACAACCTCACGGCCCATCCGTTCGAGCTCGGCGACGGCCAGCGGGTCCGGGTCGCTGCCCAATCGGAGCGCGTCGCGCTCGGCGAGCGCGATACGTCCCTCGAGCGCCGCGCCCCACGTCACGAGAGCGGCGGCTGTTCCCGCCACCGTCGCGATTCCCAGCAACGCCCAACGGCGGCGCGCCGGCACGGTCACGCCGACCAGCGCGGGAAGCCAGAGGAAGGTGTACCACTCGGGCCACGCGCCGGAGGGACGCCACAGCCACAGCCCCGCCACCCCCGCGAGCGCAGCCCAGGCGCACGAGGCCACGATGGTCCACGGGACCCGGGTGGGTTCCGCGACGCCGCGCACCAGCGCGGCGGCGAACAGCACCACCGCCATGCCAGCCGCGGCGAGCGCGGTTTCCCACGACAGCCACAGCCCGAAGCTCACCCCCGCCGCTGGAGGCGCAATGCCGCGACCGAGGTAGCGCACGAGGTAGGGCGCGTACACGAGCAGCACGCCGGCCAGCGCTACACTCCACCAGCGGCGCGGGACCCCACGACGCCACAGCGCCCCCGCGGCGAGGAGCCCGAGCATGGCGAACGCGAGCAATGCGCCGGCCGACGCACTGAAATCGCGCAGCAGCGGACGGTAGAACGTCGCGGGGGAAAACAGCATCGGCGGCGGGACGGCCGGACCGAAGAATGCCCGGGCGGCCGTCCAGGCGGCGAGCAGCGTCACGAGCCAGCGCCAGCGCCCCGGCGGGGCGACGAGCAACAGCAGCGCGAGCACGGCCGCGAGCGCGAGCCCGGCCCCGCGCGCGACCCGCCCCAGCGCGACGAGTTTCGCGTCGCCCTGCGATGGTGGTCGCGGACGCACGGTGAACAACACGGGGCTCGCATCGCACCGCGCGGCGCAGAATTCGAACTCGTCGGAGTCGCGCGGCGCGAGGCCGGGCGCCGCGACCTGCAGCTCCACACCGTGCGCCCGCGCGAAGACGACCGACAGCGCGCCGCCGCGGTCGGCCACGGCCGGAGCGGCGTCGAGCAGAATGGTCCCCACCGCTGTCCGCCCCGCCGCCGTCTGGCGCCGCGCCTCGAGGGTGACGTAGAATGGGGTGATGACTGCGCGCAGCTCCGTCGTGTCGTGGACCGGGACCGTCCGGTGCCGTCCCGCCCAAGCGAACGCCTCGCCGTCCGGCTCGAGCACGACGACACCGCGCTCCAGCGCGGCGGGGCCATCGGCGACGGCCGCGGCGAGCCGGTCGAACGCTTCACGCGACTCGAGCGAAGCCGCCGTCGCGCCCCGCTCCGCCAAGCGTCGCGCCTCGATCACGGCATCGCTCAGTGTCGCCTCGAGCTGGCCCGAGGCCCGAGTCACCCGCGCTTCCCGAAGCGCGGGCCAGCAGCACTCGATACGCCGCACGTCGCTTACCCCAACCACAAGCACGATCCCCAGCACGAGACTCGCGAGCCCGGCGAGCAAGCCCTGGACGGTCCAGGGTCGCTGGGCGAGCGCGAGGCCCGCCGCGACCACCGCGGCCGCGCCGGCGAGCCACACCCACCCCGCGCCGAGGCTGTGCAGCCATTCGGCCGCCGCCAGCGCCGTGAGGACGCCCGCGATCACCAGATGAGCGCGCCGCTGCACCTCAAGCTCCTCGTTCCGGAAGACATCCGCCTGCACCTCGCGCGGGATTCGCGCTTGCTCATTCCCGTGGGCACCTGCGAGCAACACGGCCCCCACCTGCCGTTGGGCTGCGACACCATTATCGTCGAGCGGCTGGCCGACGATCTCTCGGCCGAGTTCGGTGTGCTCCGCGCCCCAACGGTCGAATACGGCGTCAATACGGCCACGCGGCGTCCGTTCCCCGGCAACGCCACGGTGCGGCGCAAGACCCTGCATCGCTGGATGAACGACCTGCTCGGCTCCTGGGAGGCGGCGGGCGTCGACCAGTTCATCATCCTGACCGCGCACGGCCACGATCCCCACCAGGAGGCGCTCTGCACCCTGCGAACCAACCGTGCGCGCGTGTTCACCGTGGACGTCTTCGCCCTCGATCTGGGTGATCTGCTCTTGGACCCCGACTCACCGACACACGGCGGCGAGCTCGATACCTCGCTGCTGCTCTACATCGCCCCCGAGTTGGTGCGGATGGAGCGGGCGCTGGACTTCCTGCCGCCCGACGCCCAGACGCGGCGCTACATCCGCGGTCTGACCCGGCCCCTCCCCGCCCTCTCGCCTGGATCGGTCGGCCGACCCACGCTCGCGACGCCCGAGAAAGGCGAGCGCATCTATAAGATGATCCGAGAGCGCGTCGCCACGCGAGTTCTCGCCGCCGCCACGGCATGATCGGCCTGCTGGCGGCGCTCGCGCTGGGTCAGACCCCCACAAGCCTGCTCGACGACGGCACGCTGGTAATCCGCGTCGACACGCAGGAAGTGGCCCGCGAGCGGTTCCGCGTTGTCTCACGACGCGGCCGGGACGGGTCCAGCGGCTGGATGCTGTTCACCACCGTCCGCTGGGTCGTTGACGTCCGGCCGACGGTGCTCAATCCGGTGATCGAGGTGACCCCCGATTCAGAGCCCGCGGCGCTCGTCTACGACGTCAGCGCCGGCGGCGCGTCGTTGCGCATCACCGGCCAGCCCAGCCCCGGCCGCTACACGCTGCGCTACACGGGGCCGGGGATCGAACGGGCCCGCGAGCTCGCCATGAGACGGCCCTCGGTCGTGCTGGACGATTCCGTTTTCGCACCGCTCCTGTTCGTGGCCTGGCGCGCCGGTCCTGCTCCCGCCGCGCGAGCCGTGACCGGAATCTTCCCTCGCGCACCCCGAACCGCCGCCCTCACCGTGACGGACATTGGTGTCGCCGCCACCACGCTGAATCGCGAACCCGTCTCGTTGCGGCACGTTATCGTCAGTGGTGGTGCCGACGGCCCCATCCACGTATGGCTTTCCGCCGCCGGATACATAATGAAAGTCGAGATCCCCAAGCTGTCGCTCCGCGCCGAACGACTCCCCGACTGACCCACTCCACATAACCCGTTGGAACGATTAGTTTTCGCTCCGACCGGGTGGCGCCGTCCCAACCCGAAACCGGACCGAGCCCGCACGCGTACAGGGCACGGCTCGCAGTACGTTCCTCGGGGTCAAAACACAGCTCAGTCAGCAAGGAATCGCATGCGCTATTTCCTCTTCATGCTCGGTCTGCTCGGCGCCGCCGGCAGCGCCACCGCTCAGCAGGCCACACCGGCGACGCTATCGCTCGCCGACGCGATCGCCATTGCGCGACAGCACAACCCGACCTATCGCCAAACGGTGAACAATCGCGGGCCCGCGGCGTGGGCCACCCGCAACGCGTTCGCCAGTCTGCTGATCCCGCAGGCGTCGCTGTCTGGCAGCCTTGGCTACTCGGGCACCGGCTCGCAACGGTTTCTCACGTCGAATTTCTCGCAGAGCTACGCCACAGTGAACTCGAGCTATTCGCTCGGACTCGACTGGAGCCTCTCGGGCGCGACGCTGTCGCAGCCGGGTCTGCGCAAAGCCGAGCTCACCGCGGCGGATGCCGACATCGACGGCGCGCGGGCGACGCTCGAGAGCGCCGTGACGCAACAGTACCTGACCGTGCTGCAGGCGCGTGACAACGTGGACGTCGCCGAGCGACTGGTGGCGCGGGACGAGGAATTCCTGAAGCTCGCGCAGGCACGCTACACCGTCGGTCAGGCGACGTTGATCGACGTACGCCAGGCTCAGGTGGCGCGCGGGCAGGCGCAGGTGTCCCTGCTGCGCGCCCGCACGGCGCAGCGCGTCGAAAAACTGCGCTTGTTCGAGCAGATGGGCATCAGCGCCCCGATGGCAACCGATTCGGTCCAACTGACCGACAGCTTCGTGGTGCAGGCTCCCGCATGGGAGATGGAGGCGCTGCTCACGATGGCCGAAGCCCAGAATCCGGCGCTCCAGGCCCTGCGCGCGCGTGAGCGCTCGGCGGCGTGGGGAGTGCGCGCCGCCACGGCCAACTGGGGGCCGTCCGTGTTCCTCTCCGCTGGCTGGTCGGGCTTCACGCAGGCCTTCGCCAAGAGCGGCGACCTGAACGAGGTGATCCTGGGACAGCAAGTCGCGACCGGATCGCAGTACAACGCCTGTCAGGAGAACAACACGATCCGGGGGACGAGCGGGCTGCCGCCGCTGGACTGCAGCGGATTCGTGTGGAGCACGACGCAGGAGCAGGCGCTGCGGGACCAGAACAACATCTTCCCGTTCAGCTTTATCGGGCAGCCGTTCCAGGCGCGCCTCACGGTGAGCTTGCCGTTGTGGACCAACTTCCAGCAGCCGCAGCAGGTGGCTGAAGCGAAAGCGTTCCGCCAGGACCTGGAGGAGAGCGTGCGCGCGCGCGGGCTGGGGCTGCAGACGGAAGTGAGCCAGGCGTTCCTCGTGCTGCAGACGGCCTACGAGGCCGTCGCCATTCAAGACACGAACCGGGTGCTGGGGCGGGAGCAGGTGCAGCTCGCCACGGACCGTTACAGAATCGGCTCGGGGACGTTCTTCGAGCTGCTCGACGCGCAGGTCGCCGCCCTGCGCGCGGAGACCGAGTACATCGCGGCGGTCTACGACTATCACCGAGCGGTCGCTTCGTTGGAAGCGGCGGTCGGCCGTCGGCTGCGCTAACCGGAGAGGAAGCGACACAATGTCCAAGCGGGGTAAGGTGCTGATCGGCCTCGGCGGCGCGGTGCTGCTCGTGGGGCTCATCGTGATGAGCGCGAGCGCCAAGCGCGAGCGCGGCGTCGAGGTGCGCTTCGAAAAGGTCGGGCGGCGCGATCTCGTAGCCGCGGTGACTGCCAGCGGGAAGATCCAGCCCAAGTCCAAGGTCGACGTGAGTCCGGACATCACGGGCCGGATCACCCAGATCGTGGTGCATGAGGGCGATCTGGTTGTGAAAGGGCAATTCCTGCTCCAGATCGACCCGACGATTTACCAGGCGGGCCTGCAGCGCGCCGAGGCCAACTACGCGTCCGCCCAGGCGTCGTTGGTGCAATCCATCGCGAGCCGCGACCAGGCGTCGCGGGCGCTGGATCGGACCAAGCAGCTCAAGCAGCAGGATCCGAATCTCGTGTCGAACGAGCAGATGGAGCAGGCCCAGACGGCCTTCAACGTGGCCGAAGCGGTCGCCAATTCGGCGCAACACCAGGTCGACCAGGCGCGCGCCGGCATGCGAGAAGCGCGCGACCAGCTGGCGAAGACGCGGATCGTGGCTCCCATGACCGGCCGCGTCACCCGGCTCGCCGTGGAGGAAGGCGAGATGGCCATCCCCGGCAACTTCTCCCGCGACGTGGGGCTCCTGCTCACGGTCTCCGACCTGTCGGTGATCCAGACGAAGGTGAACGTGGACGAGACCGACGTCGTGCGCATCCACCTCGGGGATTCGGTGGAGGTGTCGATCGACGCGTTCCCCGATACCGCCTTCGTGGGGCGCGTCACCAAGATCGCCAACAGCGCGCTCCTGGCGCAGTCCGTCAGCGCCGGTGGCTCCAACGACCGGGCGGTGGACTACGAGGTGGAGATCACGCTTGAGAATCCCCCGAGCGACGTGCGCCCCGACCTCTCCGCGACGGCACGGATCATCACCGACACGCGGACCAAGGCGCTGTCGATTCCGATCATCGCGCTCACCGTGCGCGAAAACACGCCGCTCTCGACGGAGAGCCGCCGCGACACGGCCCAGGTCGGCAAGAAGAAGGAATCCGAAGGGGTGTTCATCGTGGTCAACGGCAAGGCCTCCTTCCGCGCGGTGAAAGTGGGCATCGCGGGCGACGAGTACTTCGAGGTGCTCGAAGGGGTAACGGAGAACGAGGAGATCGTGGCGGGGCCCTACCAGTCGATCCGCGATCTCAAGGACGGCACGGCCGTCCGTCCCACCAAGCAGGCCACCGACACGACCAGGCGGGGCGGCTCGTGACACGCGTCCAGGAGTTCCGCACCGGCGACACACCGTTGCCGGACGTCATCATCCTGACCCACAAGCTCGCGCGTGAGTACGACATGGGCTCGGAGGTCGTCCGCGCGCTGCGTGGGGTGGACGTACAGATCCGGCGCAATGAGTACGTCGCCGTGATGGGGCCGTCGGGCTCGGGCAAGTCCACCCTGATGAATCTGATCGGGTGTCTCGACACGCCGACGGCGGGCGAGTACTGGCTCAACGCCCAGAGGGTCTCCGACCTGTCGGACGACGAGCTGGCGCGCATCCGCAACAAGGAAATCGGGTTCGTGTTTCAGACGTTCAACCTGCTGCCGCGGGCATCGGCGCTGCACAATGTGGAGCTGCCCCTGATCTACGCCGGCATCGGCGCGCGGACGCGGCACGAGCGCGCCGCGACCGCCCTCACGCGGGTCGGGTTGGGCGACCGGATGGACCACAAACCCAACGAGCTGTCCGGCGGCCAGCGCCAGCGGGTGGCGATCGCGCGGGCGCTGGTCAACGACCCGAGCATCCTGCTGGCCGACGAGCCGACGGGCAACCTCGACTCGACCACCAGCCAGGAGATCATGGGGGTATTCGCGGAACTGCACCGTCAGGGGCAGACCATCGTCATGGTCACCCACGAGGCCGACATTGCGGCGCATGCCGCGCGCGTGGTCACGCTGCGCGACGGCCTGGTGGCGACCGATCAACTGAAGGCGGCCTGAGTGGCATTTTGGGACGCGGTCCGCCTCGCGCTCCAGACGCTGCGGACGCAGAAGCTGAAGAGCGGCTTCTCGCTGATCGGCGTGTTCATCGGCGTGGCGTTCCTGATCGGCGCCTGGTCGATCGTCAACGGCATGAACCAGTACATGACCGACAAGTTCGCCGGTACGATCATCGGCGTGAACACGTTCCACGTGCGCCGCCGGCCGAACTTCACGCCACACGTCAGCGACTCGATGTGGCGCGCCTGGGCGCGCCGTCCCCGCATCACCTTCCGCGACGCCGAAGCGGTGGCCGATGGCATCACCGTGCCGGTGCTCACCGCCTGGCAGTCGTCGGACAATGTGACGGTCGAAGCCAACGGCAAGATGGTGCGGGACGCCGAGGTGACGGGCGCCACCGAGCGGTACTTCGAAATCAAGAACCTCACGATCGCCCAGGGCCGCGCCTTCTCGACCCAGGAGGGCCGCGGCAGCGCGCCGGTCGTCGTGGTGGGCAGCGAAGTGGCCGAAAAGCTGTATCCCGGGCGCGACCCGGTCGGCAAGCAGCTGCGGATCGGTGGTCGGCCCTACCGGATCATCGGCGTCGTCGAGCAGCAAGGCAAGCTGTTCGGTTTCTCGCTCGACCGCTTCGTCGTGGCGCCCGCGCGCTCACCGGTCCAGGATCTCGTGAACCCGCCGGGGGTGGTGGACGCGCTGATCGTGAAAGCGAGCACCGTCGAGCTGATGCGGGAAGCGATGTCGCAGGCGGAAGGCATCATGCGGAGCCGCCACCACCTCCGACCCGCCCAGGAGAACAACTTCGTGCTCGAGACGTCCGAGGGCGTGCTCGAATTCTGGGCGGGGATTCAGCGCATCCTGTTCGTGATCGGCCCGGGCCTCGTGCTGGTGTCGTTGGTCGTGGGCGGCATCGTGATCATGAACATCATGCTGATGGCGGTGGCCGAGCGGACGCGCGAGATCGGGCTGCGGAAATCCCTCGGCGCGCGCCGGCGCGACATCCTGCGCCAGTTTCTGGCCGAGGCGACGACGCTGGCGACGGTCGGCGCCGCGCTGGGTGTCGTGACCGGCGTGGGACTCTCCATGCTCGTCAACCTCGCGACCCCGCTCCCGGCGACCGTCTCCCCCGCCTCGATCGGACTCGGTGTGCTGATCGGCGGCGGCGTCGGCATCGTGGCGGGCGTGTATCCCGCGAGCCGCGCGTCGCGGCTCGATCCCATCGAGGCGCTGCGACAGGAATGACCCGGTGACCTCCCTGTTCGAAGGCGTCGGCATCGCGCTCGAATCGATTCGGGCCCACAAGGGGCGGGCCGCACTCACGATCCTGGGCGTCGCCATCGGCGTGATGGTGGTCATGGTCATCGGGGCACTCATCAGCGGGTTCGACAAGGGCCTCACCGACATGCTGGAGTCCCTCGGGCCAAAAACGTTCTATGTGGGGCGGTATTGGGGCGGCACGTCGGCGGAAGACCCCGACGACCCCAATCCATGGCGGCGCCGGCCACCGCTCACGATCGAGGAAGCCCAGCGTCTGGAGCAGTTGCCCTCGATCAGCTTCGTGGTGGTAGACGAGAACGGGGCGGCGGACGTCGAGTTCGAAGGCACGCGGGTGGGCGCGGTCAGCATCCAGGGCCGCGACGCCGATTGGCCCCAGGTGGCCGGCGGGGACGTGTACCCCGGCCGCTCGTTCACCCACGTCGAAGACGTGGCGAACAGCCCGGTCGTCGTGGTCAACGAGAAACTCGCCGAGCAACTGTTCGGCCTGCGCGATCCGCTCGACCGCCGCGTAAAAATCGCCGGGATCCCCTACCAAGTGATCGGCGTGTACAACCCGCCCACGGGCCTGTTCGGCGAAGGGGACCAGCCGGAGGCGCTCATCCCGTACGGCACACTCGTGAAATACGTGCCCCACTGGGAAGGCTGGATGGACTACTTCGTCACGCCCGCCGACAGCGTGACGGTGCAGGAAGCGATCGACGAGGTCACCGTCACCCTGCGCGCGATGCGCGGGCTGCGGCCCGGACAGCCGAACACGTTCGAGGTGGTCACCCAGGAGAAGTACCTCGAGGTGTTCAACAGCTCCACCATGATGATCCGGGTGCTCATGATCGTGCTGTCGATGGTGGGCCTGATGGTGGGCGGCGTGGGCGTCGTGGCCATCATGATGATCTCGGTCACCGAGCGCACGCGCGAGATCGGCGTGCGCAAGGCGATGGGGGCCACGCGGCGCGCGATCCAGTGGCAGTTCCTGGTCGAGGCGGCGACGCTCACGCTCGTCGGCGGGGTGGTCGGGATGATTGCCGGCGGACTGATCGCGCTTCTGATCTCCACGGTGACCCCGCTGCCCGCCCATGTGCCGCTCGGCTCGGTTATCGCCGCCCTGTTGGCGGCCGCGGTGACGGGGCTGCTGTTCGGCATCTACCCCGCGACCAAGGCCTCGCGGCTCGACCCGGTCGAAGCGTTGCGCTACGAGTAACTCGTAGGCCATGCCCTTCCTCGAGGCCATCCGCCTCGCGTTCCAGACGATCCGCACCCAGAAGCTGAAGAGCGCTTTTTCGATCATCGGCGTCTTCATCGGCGTGATGTTCCTCATCGCCGTGGTGTCGGTCGTGCAGGGGATGAACCGCTACATGACGGAGAAGTTCGCGGGCACGATCCTCGGCGTGAACACGTTTCGGCTCCGGCAATTCCCCGACGTGCAAATCGGCAACGTGACCGACTCGACCTGGCGCGCCTGGCGGCGCCGGCCGCGCATCTCCTACGAGGACGCCGCGGCGGTGACGCACGGCCTCACGGTGCCGGCGATCACGGCATGGGAGTCGAGCATCAGCGCCACGCTCGCAGCCGGCGGCAGGCTGGCCAAGTTGGTGCAGGTGACCGCAGCGACCGAGCAATACTTCGCGATCCGCTCGTTCGTCATCGAGCTCGGTCGGCCGTTCACGCTGCAGGAGGTTCAGGCCGGGGTGCCCGTGGTGGTGCTGGGGCACGAGCTGGCGGAGAAGCTGTTCGAGGGCCAGGATCCGATCGGCCGCGAGGTGAAGATCTTCGGCCTCCCGTACCGCGTGATCGGCGTGGTCGAGAAGCAGGGCAACCTGTTCGGCATGTCGCTCGACAAGTTCGCGGTCGCGCCCGCCTCGTCGGACCTGAAACGCTACGTGAACCCGCCGCGCGTGGTGGACGCGCTGGTGGTGAAGGCCGGCTCGCTGCCCGAGATGCGCGAGGCCATGGCGCAGGCCGAGACGATCATGCGCAGCCGGCATCACCTGCGGCCCCGCGCCGAGAGTGACTTCGCGCTCGAGACGGCGGATGAGGTGCTGGGATTCTGGAACAAGATCAGCCGGGTGTTGTTCGTCGCGCTCCCGGGCCTCGTGGCCGTGTCGCTCGTGGTGGGCGGCATCGTGATCATGAACATCATGCTGATGGCGGTGGCGGAGCGGACACGGGAGATCGGCATCCGCAAATCGCTCGGCGCGCGGCGGCGCGATATCCTGCGGCAGTTCCTCGTGGAAGCCACGGCGCTCTCCACCGTCGGGGCGGCGGCCGGGGTGGCGAGCGGGCTCGGACTCGCGGGACTGGTCGCGGCCACCACCTCCCTGCCCACCAGCGTGGCCCCGTGGTCCATCGGGCTTGGGGTCGTCCTCGGGGCCGGAGTCGGCATCCTCGCGGGCGTGTACCCGGCGAGCCGAGCCGCTCGACTCGATCCGATCGTCGCCCTGCGGCAGGAAACGTGACGCCGCTCTTGGAGGGCGTGGGCATCGCGCTCGAATCCCTGCGCGCCAACAAGGCGCGCGCCGCGCTGACCATTCTGGGCGTGGCGATCGGGGTGATGGTCGTGATGGTGATCGCGGCCATGATCAGCGGTATCAACCGGAGCGTCGCCAACACCTTCGAGCAGATCGCGCCACGCACGTTTCTCGTGTGGCGCATCTTCCAGGCCGGGGTGACCATCGACGACGGCTCCGACGAGAATTCGCCGTGGCGCCGCAACCCACCGATCCGCGAGGTCGAGGCGGACCGGATCGCCGCGCTGCCAAGTGTCCGGTACGTGACGCGGCGCGAGGAGAGCGAGGCCGAGATTGAATTCGGGGACATCCGGCTCGGGTCGGTGACCGTGTCCGGACTCTCGTCGCAGTGGGTGGAAGTGAACGGCGGCGACGTGTTCCCCGGGCGCAGCTTCACCCGCATGGAGGATCGCGCCAACAGCCCGGTGGTCGTGATCAACAAGAAGCTCGAGAGCCAGCTGTTCCGCGGCCGTGATCCGATCGGGCAGGTGGTGAAAGTCGCGGGCATCGCCTTCACGGTGATCGGCGTCTATACACCACCGCCCAACCTGTTCAGCGGCGCCTCGCCGCCGTTCGCCGGGATCCCGCACGGGGCGTTCGTGAAGTACGTCCCCTACTTCAAAGGATGGATGCGGCTCGCCGTGTCGCCCGCGCCCGGCTTTACGCAACAGCAGGCCATGGACGAGGTGACCGCCACGCTGCGCTCGATCCGGCAGCTCAAGCCCGGCCAGGAGAACACCTTTTCGATCGTCACCCAGGACAAGCTGCTCGACTCGTGGAACCAGATCACGGGGATGTTCTTCCTCGTGATGATGGTGCTGTCGTCGATCGGGTTGATGGTGGGCGGCGTGGGAGTGGTCGCGATCATGATGATCTCGGTGACCGAGCGCACCCGCGAGATCGGGGTGCGCAAGGCGTTCGGCGCCACGCGGCGGGCCATCCTGTGGCAGTTCCTGGTCGAGGCGTCCACGCTCACCCTGGTCGGTGGAGCCGCCGGTATGCTCGCCGGCGGCGGGCTCGCGTTCCTGTTGTCCCGCGTCACGCCGATCCCGGCGCATGTCCCGCTGTGGTCGGTGGTCGCCGCCCTCGCCGCGTCCGCGTTCACCGGCGTGGGGTTCGGGCTGTATCCGGCGAGCCGGGCCGCACGACTCGACCCGATCGAGGCGTTGCGCTACGAGTAGCCCTCCCCATTCTCTCACCAGACCCTTCGCCGTCCACTTAACTTTCCGGGACCATGCAAGTCACCGAAGCCATCCTCCAGGCGTTGCAGGCGGCGTGGAGCCATAAGCTCCGCTCGTTTTTCACGCTCGTCGGGATCATCGTCTCGGTCGCGTTTCTCGTCGCGGTCGTCGCCGTGATCCAGGGAATGAACGCGTACGTGCGCGACCGGATCGGCGGCGCGATCGTGGGCGTCAACGCGTTTCAGGTTCGCCGCACGCCGATCGCGATCGGGCTGATCGACGACGAGGAATGGCGCGCCATCAACCGGCGGCCGATCATCGCGCCGGAGGACGTGCCCTACATCGAGCACGCCCTGCCGGACGCGAAAGCGATCGCGCTGCAATCGGGCTGGCCCACGCCGCTCTCCGATGTGGTGTGGCGCAACCGCACTGTGGGCGACGTCGTCATTTTCGGTGTCACCGCCCCGTATCAGACGGTGCAAGACTACCAGTTCGCCGCCGGCGACGCCCTGTCGGACGTCGACGTGCGGGAGCGGCGGCCGATCGCGATGCTCGGGTACGACGTCGCCGACAAACTGTTCGACGGCAACGTGGCCCTGGCCATCGGGCAGCGGATCCGCGTGCGCGGCGAGCAGTTCCTGGTGAAAGGCGTGATCGCGAAGAAGGGAACGGTGCTCGGCAACTCGTGGGACGGCTTCGTGATGCTGCCGCTCACGACGTTCGAGGCGCTGTACGGGCGACGCCAGACGACCGTCATCTCCGTGAAGATGCCGGATGCCCTCTCGGTCACGAGCGGCATGCAACGCGCCGAAGAGGCAATGCGGATCGCCCATCGACTGCGGCCGATGGAACCCAACGATTTCACCGTGGACACGGCCGACGCGCTGGTTTCGTTCTGGAAGGGACTGACGCGGGTGCTGTTCACGGTGATTCCCGCTGTCGTAGCGATCGGCATCGTGGTGGGTGGCATCGTGATCATGAACATCATGCTGATGAGCGTGAACGAGCGCACCCACGAAATCGGCATCCGCAAATCGCTCGGTGCCCGGCGCCGCGACATTCTGCGGCAGTTCCTGGCCGAGGCGGTGACGCTCTCGCTGGTCGGCGGACTGCTCGGCCTGCTGGCCGGGGCCGGCCTCGCCGGTCTCATCAACGTCGCCACGCCGCTGCCCGCGCGCGTCACCCTCTGGTCCGTCGCCGTGGCCATCTCGCTCGGCGCCGGCGTCGGGATTCTGTTCGGCGTGTATCCCGCCGCCCGGGCCGCGCGGCTGGATCCGATCGTCGCCTTGCGGGCCGAATGAAGTTCCATTCGCTCGCCGAGGGATTCGGCATCGCCCTCGATCAGCTCCGAACGAACAAGCTTCGCTCGGCGCTCACGATCCTCGGCGTGGTGATCGGCGTCGCGACGGTGATGGCGATGGCGTCGATCGTGCAGGGCATCCGCGACCAGATCATCACCACGATCGAAGTCGCGGGCCCGAAAACCTTCTACGTCGTCCGCATTTTCTCGCAGACGCCGCTGAACCCGGACGCCCTCCCCAAAGAGGTCAGGATCCGCCCGGTGATGAAATCGGAAGAGGCCCAAGCGATCGCCCTGTTGCCCGAGATCCAGTACGCGGGGATCTGGGTGCAGCTGTTCCAACGGATGGACTACGAGGGCGCGCGCACCCAGATCATGACGCAATTCGGCGCCGACGAGCACTACATGGAGATCCAGGGCGGCCAGCTCTTGCGCGGCCGCTTTTTCACCGCCGCCGAGGTCAACGGTGGGGCGGCCGTCGTGGTGCTGGAAGAGCGACCCGCCGAGAAGTTGTTCGGCCGGCTCGACCCGATGGGCCGCTTCGTGCGGGTCGCGGGGAAGCCGCTGCGGGTGATCGGCCTATACCAGAATCCGCAAAACATCTTCCAGCCGCCTTCGCAGGAAATCGGCGCGATCCTCCCGTTCGAAACGGCGCGGCGGTCTTTCCGCTACGACGAGACCAACGCGCTGTGGATCGTCGTGAAGCCACGGGACAACGTTTCCGTCAGCGACGCGATGGACGCGGTCACGGTCCAGATGCGCCGACAACGCGGCCTGCGCCCGGCCGACAAGAACACCTTCGACCTGATCACGCAGGATCAGATCCTGGACATTTTCAACCAGCTCACCGGCGTGTTCTTCCTCGTGATGCTCGCCCTGTCCTCGGTCTCGCTGTTGGTGGGGGGGATCGGCGTGATGGCGATCATGATGGTCTCGGTCACCGACCGCACGCGCGAGATCGGCGTGCGCAAGGCGATGGGGGCGACAAAGCGCGAGATCATGTGGCAGTTCCTGGTGGAGGCTGCGACCCTGACGTTGATGGGCGGATTGATCGGCGTCCTGGTGGGGCTGGGATTGGGAGAGCTCCTCAAGGCCTTCCTCCAAACGGGCTCCGGCGTGCCAGTCTGGAGCGCGGTCGTCGCGTGCCTGGTGTCCGTCGCGATCGGCCTCGTCTTCGGCGTGATGCCGGCGACCCGGGCGGCGAAACTGGATCCCATTGAAGCCCTGAGGTACGAGTGAGCGTCGACCTGCTGGCGATCGCGGCGCACCGCGATGACGCCGAGCTGACGTGCGGCGGCACGCTCGCCCGGGCGTCGCGCGCCGGTCATCGGGTCGGCATCCTGGACCTCACGCAGGGCGAGAGCGGCACCCGCGGCTCGGCGGAGCTGCGCGCCGCGGAGGCGGAGCGGGCCGCGAAAACGCTCGGCGTGGCCGTGCGGATCAACGCGGGCCTTCCCGATGCGCATCTGCAAAACGATGAGCCGTCGCGCGAACAGATCGTGCACCAGTTGCGCGAGTTGCGGCCCCGCGTGGTCATCCTGCCCTTCCCCGTCGGCCGTCACCCCGATCACCGCGTCGCCTCGGAGCTGGGGCGCGACGCCTGTTACCTCGCGGGACTGGCGAAGTACGCGGCCCGTCCGGGCGTCGAGCCCCACCGGCCGTTCAAGGTTCTCTACGCCCTCGCCTACCGCGAGGACCCCGTGAAGCCGTCGTTCGTGGTGGACATCTCCGACAGCTTCGACGCCAAGCTGGCCGCCATCCGGTGCTACGCGTCCCAGTTCGAAGGGGCGAAGGCGGCGGGCGAAATCTTCCCCACCGGACAGGACCTCTACGAGCTGATCCGCGTCCAGTCGGCGCACTATGGCTCGCTGATCCGCAAACCGTATGGCGAGCCCTACTTCACGCACGAGACGGTCGAAGTCGACGACGTGCTGTCGCTTGGCGTGTCCAGCCTCTAGCTCTAGATTCCCGGTTCGATGACCACCCGCGTCGTGTATCTCGACCACGCCGCTACGACTCCGGTGCGGCCGGAAGTACTGGACGCCATGCTCCCATATCTGGGGAGCGAAGCGTTCGGGAATCCGTCGTCTGCCCACCGGTTCGGCCGCGCCGCGCGCGCCGGCATCGAAGAGGCGAAGGGCCGCGTCGCCCGTGCGGTCGACGCCGAGCCGAACCAGGTGATCTTCACCTCGGGCGGCACCGAGGCCGACAACCTCGCCGTGATCGGCGCCGCCCTGGCGTCGCGCGATCGAGGCGGCCCGTTCCGTGTCGCGGTGTGCGCCACCGAGCACAAGGCGATCCTGGCCGCCGCCCACGCCGTGGCCCATCTCGGCGGCGAGGAAATCGCGCTCCCGGTGGACGCCGCCGGCACCGTGGACGAGGCGGCGCTCGACGCGGCCCTGGCCCGCGGCGTGGCGGTGGTGAGCGTCATGTGGGTGAACAATGAAGTGGGCACGCTGCAGCCCGTGGCGCAGCTCGCCGCCCGATGTCGCGACGCCGGCGTGTGTTTTCACACCGACGCCGTTCAGGCGTTCGGGAAGATCCCGGTGTCCGTCCGCGACGTCCCCTGCACCCTGCTCACCATCTCCGGCCACAAGATCGGCGCCCCGAAAGGGATCGGGGCGCTGGTGGTGCGCGACCGCCGCGCCGTGGAAGCGATCATCCACGGCGGGGGCCAGCAATTCGGCCTGCGGCCCGGCACCGAGAACGTCCCCGGGGTCATCGCGCTCGGCATGGCGGCGGAGCTCGCGGCCGCCGAGCAGGCCGAGCTGGCCGCGCGCCTTCGGACCCTGGGCGACGACCTCCAGGGACGGCTCCACGCGCTGTTTCCCGATGCGGTGGTACACGGGCCCCGCGAGACGCGCGCCCCGCACGTGCTGAACGTGTCGTTCCCCGGCACCGACTCCGAGGCGATGCTGATGCACCTCGATCTCGCGGGCATCGCGTGCTCGGCGGGCTCGGCGTGCAGCACCGGGGCGGTCGAGCCGTCCCACGTGCTCACGGCGATGGGCGTGCCGCGCGAGCTGGGCATCGCGGCGTTGCGGTTCTCGTTCGGCCGCTCGAGCAGCACCACCGACCTGGACGCGCTGGTGGGCGCGCTGCCGAGAATCGTGGAGAAGGTGCGCGGGCTGGCCGCGATCCTGCACCGATGAGCGCCCGCGTCCTGGTTGCGATGTCCGGTGGGGTGGACTCCTCCGTCGCCGCCGCGCTCCTGGTGGACGCGGGGTACGACGTCATCGGGGCCACGCTGAAGCTGTTTTGCTACGGCGACGATGTCCCCGACCGCCCTTGCTGTTCGCTCGACTCGATCACCGACGCCAAGCTCGTCGCGCATGCGCTCGGGATTCCGCACTACGTCCTCAACCTCGAGGACCGCTTCGGGCACGACGTGATCGACGATTTCGTGCGGGAGTACGCGCGCGGCCGCACGCCGATTCCCTGCGTGCGCTGCAACTCGTTCACGAAATTCCGCGACTTGCTCGCCCACGCCGACGCCCTGGACTGCGAGTTCCTCGCCACGGGCCACTACGCCGTGGCGCGCGACGGCGCGCTGTACCGCGGCACGGACCCCCAGAAGGATCAGTCCTACTTTCTCTGGGGGATCGACCGCGCGGTGGTGCGACGGCTGCGCACGCCGGTGGGGACCCTCACCAAGCGCGAAACGCGCGCCATCGCGCGACGGCTCGGCCTCGGCACGGCGGAGAAGCGGGAGTCGGTCGAAATCTGCTTCGTCCCCGACGGCGACTACGTCCGAGTGCTCGAGCAGCGGCTCCCGGCCGATGCGCCGGCGCTCGTGCCCGGCCCGCTCGTGACGGCGGGCGGCGCCGTGGTGGGCGAGCACGCGGGGTTCGCGCGCTATACCATCGGCCAGCGACGCGGCCTGCCCGGCGGATTCCCAGAGCCGATGTTCGTCGTCGACATCCGGCCCGAGACCCGCGAAGTCGTCGTCGGACGCGGCAGGGATCTGTTTCGACACGACGTGTCGCTCGGGGAGGTCAACTGGTTGACGGACCCGCTCGTGCCGGGCGACGCCGTGTGGGTGCAGTGCCGCTACCGCGCGCGCGCGGTCCCCGGCACGGTTGATGCCCTTACCCGGGACGGGTTGCAGCTGCGCCTCGCCGAGCCGGTGCGGGCCATCACCCCAGGGCAGTCGGGCGTGCTGTACGACGAAGACGGACGGCTACTGGGCGGTGGCGTCATCGATTGAAACGCAGGTCTTCGGGCCCTGGCATAACCCCTAGACACTCAATGCGTTCGTGGCGGTGCCGCAGCCACCAATGAGTGGTGCGCCGCGTCACCGCTCGCCCCGGAAGCTGGGCCGATATTAGCGCAGCGAATCAGCGCCCGGTCCCCAGACAATTTCGTTCGGAGGCAGTCCATGTCCGTCTCTCACACGTTGCGGGCCCTCGCCGGCCTTACGCTCGCGGCCCTGACCGCGTGCAGCGAGAACACCGGCCCCGCGAGGCTCGCCAATCCGGCGACGACCGCGGCGACGATCAACGCCGTCGACAGTGTGTTCAGCGTTCCGACCATCGACGCGTTCACGAGCATCGGCGATCTGATGGATCCCGCGGTCGGCCTTGGGCAGGCGGCGAACCTGGTGCGGGCAACGCAGCCCGCGGCGCCGCGTCCCTGGGCGTCGGGATACGCGGGCGCGGCCCAGCGGTTCCGCTCCTTCGGTACCCTGTCGCTTTCCCCCAGCAACACCCTCGGCCTCATCCCCGACGAATTGAAGGGGAAGACGTTCGAGTGGGATATCACGTTGCATCATTACGTGGTCACCGACCGTCCCGGGGCGCCGGCGACCGGCGTGCGATTCATTCTTTACGCCATCAACCCGATCACGCGGCGGCCGGCGGAGCCGCTCGTCGAGGTCGGTTACGTCGACCTGATCGATCTCAGCACCGAGACCTCTCGGTCGCTCCAGATCGTGGTCGCGGGAGTGGGTGGGACCCCCGAGTACGTCAACTACACCGTGGCCGGCACCGTTACGCCCGGCCAGTTCACCGCCTCCGCCAACGGGTTCATCTCGAACGGCGAGACCGGTGACGCCAGCAAGCGGCTGGAGTTCGATCTGTCGGCGACGCTGACCCTGACCAGCTTCACGTTCACCGCCTCGCTCACCCTCGACAACCCGGCGGTCACGATCACAGAGACGACGACGGCGACCAAGTCGGACGCCGGCGTCACCCTGACCATCGATTTCACCCTCGTCGAGCCCGACCAAGAGGTGCAGCTCATCGGCTCGGTGACGGTGACGGATGACGACCGCCAGACCGACGGCCACCGTGAAGGGGGCCCCGGCCGCCACGACGATGACGGCATCGTCACGGCCGACCTCCAGGTGCTCGTGAACGACCAGCTCTTTGCCACCATCAAGGGCACCACGCCCGACATCGAGATTCTCGGCGCCGACGGACAGCCTCTCAGCGAGGAGGAACTGCACGCGCTGCGCGAGCTGTTCCGCTTCCCGGCGCGCGTGTTCAGCTTCTTCCAGGACCTGTTGCACCCGGTGCGGCGTTGTTTCCGCGTCTAGGGAGGCTGCGTACTCTTTTGGAGGCGCTCCATGTCTGAATTCCGTTCCCTGCGAGCCTGCGCCGTCATCGGCGTGGTCCTGGCGTCGGCGTGCAGCAACGACCCGACCGGCCCCGCAACGCTCACCAATCCCGCGGCCACGTCGTCCGCCCTGAACGCGCTCGACAGCAGCTACAGCGCGCCGGCGGTGGCCAGCTTCGGGGCGCTGGGACCGTTCATCCGACCGACCGGTCCGCTGTCCCGCGCGGCGCTGGTGTTGCAAGCCACGCAGCCCCGTCGGCCGACGCCGGGCGTCCCGCCCGAAGTCGCGGCCGCGCAGCACCTGTCGGCGCTGCGACGCCTCGCCGCCGCGCCGGCGAGTCCGCAGGGGCCCATCATCCCCGATGCCTTGTACGGTTCGATCTACACGTGGGACGTGGCGTCGACGCAGTACGTCCTGTCCTCCTCGAGCGGCGGTCCGGCGAACGGCATCCGGTTCATCTTGTACGCCCTGAATCCGCTGACCGGCGAACCCGCCGTGCCACTGGTCGAAGTCGGCCTGGTCGACCTGCTCGACGAAAGCGCCGGGGCCACGGCGCGGTTGCATGTCCTGGTGGAAGGTGTGGGTGGGACGCCGACGTACCTCGACTACACGGCAACCCTCACCGCCGGCGCCGGCTCGCTCACGGCGACGGTGGCGGGGTTCGTGACCAACGGCGCCGCGGGTGGGGCGAACAAGACGCTCACCTTCAACGTCACCGGCGTCCTGACGCTCACGTCCGCCACGGTGGACGCCACCTTCACGCTCAACAACCCCGCGATCACCATCGTGCTCGACGCGAGCCTGACCATATCGGGCGGCAGCGAGACGGTCACCGTGGACTTCACGTTCACCCGGCCGGGCGAGACGGTCCGGCTGGTGGCGAGCGCCACGACCACCAACGAGGTGCTCGACACGCTCAGCGCTGAAATCCGCGTGAACGGGCAGGTGTTTGCGACAATCGAGGGCAATGCGCAGGGCGTGACGTTCTACGACGCCAACGGCGACGTGATCCAGGACGCCGGCGCGCAGCATGACGTGTACGAAGCCCTCAATAACCTGCGCGAGGCGGTGGAAGAGACTCTGGACTTCATCGAAGACTTGTTCGACCCGTTCGACGACTGACACGGGGCCGGATCCCCGCGGCCCACGCTGGGCCCTCCACGCGACACCCCCGTCGGACCCTGGTCCGGCGGGGGTGTTTGCTGTACATCCTACAATGACCTCCACCGGACCCACACCCGTGACCTCACGCCGCCGCTTCCTCGGCTCCCTCCTCTCCGCCTCGGCGGCCGTGCCCGTCGTCCCGGCGCTCACGAACGACGCGCTGGCGCACGTGGCCCGGACCGTGGGAGCCGTGGCCGGACGCCCCGCGGCCGCGGTCGCGGACGACGAAGACTTCTGGCGCGAGATCCAGAACGCGTTCACGGTGGACCGCGCCCTGATCAATCTCAACAACGGCGGCGTGAGCCCGAGCCCGCGGATCGTGCAGGAAGCGATGCGGCGCTACCTCGAGTTCTCGAATCAGGCGCCGGTGATCACGATGTGGCAGGTGCTCGAGCCCGAGATCGAGGCGGTCCGGCAGCGATTGGCCGCGGACTTCGGCTGCGACGCCGAAGAGATGGCGATCACCCGGAACGCGTCAGAGGCGCTAGAGATCGTGCAGCTCGGTCTGCCGCTCGAGCGCGGCGACGAGGTGCTGACCACGACGCAGGACTACCCGCGGATGATCACCACCTGGAAACAGCGCGAGCGGCGAGACGGGATCGTGCTGAAACAGGTTCCCTTCCCCGTGCCCCCGTCCTCAGCCGACGACCTGAGCCGGCGCTTCGAGGAAGCGATCACGCCGCGCACCAAAGTGATCCACGTGTGCCACATCACGAACCTCACGGGCCAGATCTTCCCGATCAAGAAGATCTGCCAGATGGGGCGCGCCCGCGGGATCGAGGTGATCGTGGACGGGGCACACGCCTACGCGCACTTCCCGTTCACCCGCGACGACCTGGACTGCGACTACTACGGTACCAGTCTGCACAAATGGCTGCTGGCGCCGCACGGCACCGGGTTCCTGTACGTCCGGAAAGCGAAAATCCCGGGCGTGTGGCCGATGATGGCGGCGCCTCCTGAGATGAACGCGAACATCCGCAAGTTCGAGGAGATCGGCACGCACCCGGCGGCGAACCACAACGCCATCGCCGAGGCGCTCACGTTCCATCAGGGGATCGGCGCCGAGCGGAAAGCGGCGCGCCTGCGCTTTCTCCGGGATCGCTGGATGAAACGGCTCGGGCAAGTGCCGGGGGTGAAGCTGCTCACACCCGACGACCCGAAGCAGGCATGCGGGTTGGCGTCATTCACACCGGGCACCCTCGACGTCGGCAAACTGACCGGGTATCTGTGGGACAAGCATCGCATCATCGCGACGGCCATCGCGCATCCCGAGTTCAACTGCATTCGGGTGACGCCGAACGTGTACACGCTGGTGCAGGAGGTCGATCGGTTCGCAGAGGTCGTGGAGGATGCGATTCGCAAGGGGATTCCGGCGTAATTCACGGATTCGGAATCCAAGCCACGATTCTCAACGGCCCACCGGAACCCCCGCCAATTTTCATCGGCAGCGCGACCACGTACGCCCCCGTGGCGGGCAGCTGGTCCAAATGGGCGACGTTTTCGAACGCCGGGATGTTGGCGGCGAACAGCATCTGGTGACTCTCGAACGTCTGCGACTGGCCGAAGTCGATGCTCGGCGTATCGATCCCGACGGCCTTGACGCCACGGTCGCGCAGCCAGCGCGCGGCATTGGGATGGATGCCCGGGAAGTGGAGTTGGGGCACCGCGGCCGGACCGGTCAGCGTTGTCCCGAGATAGCGGGCGCGGTCGGGCCAACGGCTGCCCCACCCGGTGCGGAACAGCACGATTTTCCCCGCCAGCGAATCGATACCGGCCGCCTCGAGCAGCTGCGGCGTGATCTGGTAGTCCGCACCCCCAGCGGTGACCTGGCTCGTGACGTCCACCACGACGCTCGCGCCGATCAGCTGATCGAGCGGGATCTGGTCAGTGGAGTGTTTTCCCTCGGCGAAATGGACGGGGGCATCGAGGTGTGTGCCGCCGTGCTCGGCGGCGGCGATGTTGTTCGCCGCGTAGTAGAAGCCCGCCGCGGTGCGCTGGGCGGAGACCACTTCGAGCCGGAACGGCTGGGCTGTCGGCCAGTAGATGGTCGTCGAATCGAAGGGATAGGAGAGGTCGACCCAGGCGCCGGTGGCCAACAGCGCGGCCAGGTCGCTGGGACCGCCGGCGGGCGACGCGGGAGCACATCCGGCGACCAGCCAGCCGAGCAGCAGCAAACGTCTCATGGTCCACTCCGTTTAGAGCCGGTCTCAAACTGACCGTTGCCAGCGAAGTTGCAAGCTGGCAAGTTGCACGCGATCCCCGGGCGAAAGGTGCAGCGTGCGTTGCGTGACTCTCGTGGTTTTTGGGTTGTTGTGCGCCGCCTGCGGCGGCGGGGGCGATCAAGGCAGCGGCCGACGAGCGGGAAGCGACACGCTGACCCAACGGCAGCGCGACAGCATCCTGTCCAAGTCGTCGATCCCTGGGGCGTCCGGCGTAGGCCGGGCGATGACGGCGGCCGATTCGGCGAGCGCGCGGGTGCAGGCGGCGGATACGGTCGGGCAGTAACAGAGGCGGTGGGCCGACCTAGGTCCGAAAGCCGAGCCGTCGGGCGACCGCGCGTTGGCGCCGATCGAGGGTGACGAACGTGACCTCGTGGGGTTCGCTCATGTGCAATGCGCACGCAACGTGCCACGCATCGGCCCCCCGCAGGTAGCCGGCGGCCAACACCCGTGAGATCTCCTGGGTCAACGGTCGGTCGGGAAAAACCCAGTCCAGCCACGTGAGGACGTCAGGATCGATCGCGACACGCTCGCGGACCAGGGTGGCGCGCCACTCGGCCTCGAGCAGGTTGCTGGCAAAGAGCTCCTCGAACTGCTTGAGCCGGGCGGCAACCGCGGCGGCCCCCCGTTCTCCCAAGGCGATCGCGACGAGGCAAGACGTATCGACGAACGCCCGACGCAACCCTCAGTCGCGCTCCGCCAGGAACCGTTTGAGCGCGCCGGGTCGTCGAGCAATCGGCTGGAGCTTGCCGCGGCGGGTGGCAGCGCGCGTGATGACCCCGCGCTCTTCGAGCTCCCGGATGCGCTCGTCGAGCGTCTGCTTGCCCTTGGGTATCGGCCGAATCTCGGCGACGGGCTTGCCGCGGTAGGAGATGGTGACGATGTCGCCCTCGCGCACGCGGCGGACGATCTCGGAGAGCTTGGCCTTGGCGGTGTAGAGGGAGTAGGTGCGGGGCATGCCCGCAGTCTAGGTGATCTGGTCAGACTGGTCAAGTTGGGAAAGCGATAAGCGGCGACAAGCTCACCCGGCAGCAGCGGAACTCGATCCTGTCGCAGTCGTCGATTTCCGGCGCGTCCGGCGTGGGCCGGG
This sequence comes from uncultured Gemmatimonadaceae bacterium, assembly GCA_964596925.1. Classification (GTDB taxonomy): domain Bacteria; phylum Gemmatimonadota; class Gemmatimonadetes; order Gemmatimonadales; family GWC2-71-9; genus DASTHG01. The sequence goes on from CAZQWQ010000073.1 coordinate 534,141, forward strand.
CGATGAACGCGGCCGATTCGGCCAGCGCGCGGGTTCAGGCGGCGGATACGGTGGGGCCCAGAGGGAACAGTGTGCCGTCAATCACGCCTGAGAAACCTGGGTGTCGGCACGAGCGGCCTAGGGATGCCGCTTGAAGCCGAGAACCCATAGATAGAAATACTCCTTCGCGGACGATGCGCCGGGAGTCAGGCTAACCAGAGACGCCTGTACACTGTACGGGCGGTCGTATGCCGGATCGAACGTTACGATCGGGAGGTTATCCGGAAGTTGGTCGCACAATAACCTTTCCCCCGTTTCACCACTGTAGACGCAAAGGTCCAAGTTCCTTACCTGCTGCGTGCCCACGCCATAGATCGCGTAACGGTTTCTCTCAAACAGCGTACGCGTGAGGGATGCGCTCTGTCCTTCTTTGAGTTTGTCAACTTCGATGTGAACAACGTTGTAGCCGTTGGCGTTCATGCTGCCGACCACAACAACCAACCGAGCAAGCAGGTCGGCCAGGTCTTGTTCATTCGATTGTGCCCTGGCTCTATTCTGCCCAACCGTTAACGCCAGAAACAAAATGATCAGGAAACGGTGCGCGAGGTGTGCTTGGCGCACCAGTGGAGCGTAGAAGCGTGCGAGCGTGTGCATAGTAACCACCTAGTGGAAGGGGTCACCTCATGGAACTGGCCCGAGCAAACCGTTTGAGGGAGTAGCAGGGAGACTTGCCGCCATCTCGATCCGAGCTAGGGTTGAGAGTCGGATACCTCCTGCGGCATGAGACACGCGTGGACCAACCTGACCTTTCGTTATGGACACGTGAACTCCTGGACAAACGACGACCTCGTCAAGTTCACTGTGCTTCGAAAAAAGCTCACCGGCTTGCCCGACGGGTGACTCGAATCGGGCTGGTCGAACGACTCGGTCGTCACCGTCCTCGTCAGCGACGTAGATTCCCGACCACGCCAGATTTGTCCAGCGCCTTCGCCGTAGAAATAGACGAATGGGTTGAGGGTCGCGACGTTCGTCTCCGCCGTTTCTAGAGGCGGAACCACGAACCACCCTCGCCGAACCCATCTGTCATCGGAGGTTCGGTACACGACGGCAACCGAAATCGATTGCGAGCACCGGTTCCGCAGCCAGAGCCTCGTCGCCAGCCGCTCAGACTCGATCTTGACGGGAGAACAGGGATTCACTCCATCACAGTTTTGAAAGCTCGTGACATCACTCGGGAGAATGCCGTAAAGCAGCACGTCCGCGGCGTACATTGTGGCGGGACGGTTCGTGCGGACGAGGACTGGGCTTGAGCCGGTGATTTGCAATCCCCGAGCCGTTTGACTCAACCTCATGGGCTCGGATATCTCTTCCGCGAGATGGGTCTCCCGGTTCAGGTACCGTACTCGCATGGTTCCAAGACAACCGTCCATCTTCAGCGTTGCTTCATGCACGAGTCGGCCGACGGCAAACGACAGTTGCCACACCCCGTAGAGAGAGTCCGGGCAGCTCCACTGAGCCGCAGAAATGGATGTCCAACACAGCCACAGGGCTGAACAGGAGAGCACCTTCCTAGTCATAGCACACCTCTTCGCCGCGGTTTCCAGCCAGGTCGGAAGTACGGAACCCCTCTAGGTTGCATGGATCGATCAAAAGGTTTTCGGCCCGTCCAACGGCGAGCCGCTCGCTCCTGGGCTACTTGAACTCGACATCGATTTGTGGGCGGCGCCCGGCGGCGCTGTAGGTATCGGAGCTCGAGAACCCGGTCACCCGACTCGTGATGTAGCCGGGCATCGCGATGTTCGCGTCACGGGCGGCGAGACCGTAATTCGGCCAACTGCCACCGGCCCAACGCTGCACGATGCTTGTGACATCAAAATCGACCGATGCCGCCGTTGTCGACGGTGGAGGAGCCTGCGGCTGCTCTGCCGTGTAGACCAAGGGCGCGTTGGCGAACGTGATCGTCGCAGTGTTCCAGTCGCCCGCGAACGCGGCCACTTCGTAGAGCGTCCTCCGCTCGGGCGGCAGTTCTTCAGGGAAGAGACGAAACGTCGCTCGCAGTATCGTGCGTCCGTTCAGCTCCGCCATATCGGAGAACTTGAGGGCGCCGAAGAAGCATGCGTACCCCGGCAGCGGGATGCCGGGGCCGTCGAAATAGAGGCAGCCCACTTGGACGTAGTCACTTCGATAGACGGTGTACTGCGCGTTGGGGTCCCCCGAGTTGTAAAGGAGCAGATTGTCGACCGAGGCAAGAAACGTCGCAGTTCGAGGCGGCGTGGTGCCGACCGCCTCATTGGTGTAGCCGGAGAACCCGGACGCATTGTGCGCGCGGACTCTGTAGGCGTAGCTGGTAGCGCCCAAGACCACGGTGTCTTGGTAGACCGTAACGTTCGCTGAGACAATCGCGATCTCGCTGAAACCGCCTCCGACATCAGCCCGCTCGACGCGGAAGTCTGATTCGTTGGAGGAGTTGTCTCTCCAGGATATGTCAATCCGCACTCCCGACAGGGTCGACGCAACCAGGCTGCTAGGGCCCGCCGGGACCGTGCCCGGGCTCGGACCAGGGCCCGGCCCGACAACGTCGCCTCCTCGACAGCTCGTAGCGCAGAACGCGGCCACGATCGCTGGTGCAGTGAGGTACCAACAGCTCGTGACGAACTTCCGCATGACGGCGCCTGGAGAGGGTCACTCTTATCGAACGGACCCGGGCGCGTTGTTTGATGTGCTGTAGGAAAGACAAGGAGCGGGCCAGAGAGTGCGAGTCAAACGAGTAGCAAGACCCCACGCCCGTCTTGAAACAAAAGGATGTGGGGGCAACCGAGCTCCCCATCTGGCTGTGGCGGAGCTATTGAGTCAGCGTTACGGGCCTGCCGCCGCGGGACCCCTCAACGGAGTGGCTGCGGGAGTTCAAGGCCACTCGCTCCACTCGGTCGCTGGACCGTAGTCGACCCCCAGCTCGGTGCCGGTGCCTACTCCTGCCCCCGAACGCGGACAGGCACCGGGCTCGAAACACCCGTGCCATCGCCCAACTCGCCCTCAGCGTTCCCGCCCCAGCAGTACGTCACACCGCTGGTAGTGATCGCGCAGACTTGGGGACCTCCTGCGCTGATCGTAGCAAACGCGAGCCCCCCGGCGACAGGAGCCGGAACGGACCTATCCGTAGTGGATCCGTCGCCGAGTTGCCCAACTTCGTTGCCCCCCCAACAGTATGCGCGGCCATCGGTCGCCAGCCCGCACGTGAAGTTTCCCCCAGCGGTGACTGCCGTGAACACGGGGGCGCCCAGGACGCGGATCGGAACGGTAGAGCACGGGTTGTTGTAGGGAGGGTTGCAGGTGTCGGTGGTGATGTTCCCCAACTGTCCGTCGGTGTTCAGACCCCAACAGTAGGCAGAACCATCCACGGCGAGCCCGCAATTGTGGCTGTCGCTGACTTCGACTGTCACAAAGAGGTGCCCGCCACTGACGGCGACCGGGACCGTGGTCCCCTCTTTTGTCCCATCTCCAGGGAGGCCTTCACCCCAGCAGTACGCCGCACCATCCGCTCTAACTGCGCATGTCCGTTGCCCGGAAGCGTCGATTGAGTTGAAGGTTAGGCCTCCAGCCACTGCAGTCGGCGTCGTGCGCCGCACAGTAGTGCCATCGCCGAGTTGATAGAAGTCATTTCGGCCCCAGCAGTAGGCCCTGCCGTCGACAGACAGCGCACACGTGTGGTGGTAGCTGAGTGTGATTGTGTTGAAGTACAACCCGCCTGCCACGGCGATAGGCAAAACGCTCGAGCGCTTGGACCCAGTTCCAAGCTGCCCATCCGCGTTGGTACCCCAACACAAAGCCCTGCCGTCCACCGCAACACCGCACGTGTGCCCCGAGCCGCCGGCAATGCTCTGGTAGATGACCGCCCCCTGAACGCGGACAGGTGCCGTGCGATTCGTCGTGGAGCCATCGCCTAACTGCCCGAAGTAGTTGTTCCCCCAGCAGTAGGCGGTGCTGGCAGCGACTCCGCACGTGAACCCGGAGGCCGCGTGGACCGCAGAGAAAGAGAGTCCCTGCACAATTACGGTCGCCGTGCCAGCATGCCCCTCTCGCACGGCAGATATGACCACGGTACCTGAGGCCAGCCCACTGACTATTCCATCCGAGCTAACCGAGGCAACAGTGGGATCACTGCTCGACCACGTCACTGGTCGCCCGGGGAGAATGTTTCCCTCAACATCGTAGACGGTCGCGATCAGCCCAATACTCGTCAGAACCGTGATCGTCGCGGCGCTCGGCGAGACCGACACGCTTGCTACTCCGCTTCCCTTCTTCTTGACCGCAAACAGTTCCGACCCAATCCCCTTCTTCCCCGTGCTCGCCGTCACCATGACATCGTACAGTCCCGTGTCCGCATCCAAGGCGATCGTGATGTTGGCGATGAGCTTCTTCGAAGTGACAAACCGCGTGGAGTTGGTGTGAACCTTGGACGATGGCACGCCGGCGATCGCCCACTGGGCCTGCGAGCCCTGATCGAACCCCGAGCCGCTCACTACGACGTCGAGCGTGGTGTCCTGCGTCGCTGTGTCGGGGACGGTGGCCGTCACGCTCACACCGCCGCCTCCGCCGCCCGCGGCTGCCCTGATATCAGGCAGGGTCGGCTCGCGATCGGCACACGCTGCAAACAGGATCGCGGCTCCAACAATCAGCGTCCGACGCATGGCCCTCATCGTTCCCCCCGCGGTTCGTTACGCCAGCCTACACCAGTTCTGCCACACGCGTTGCGGCCGTGTCAGGGTCGAACGGACAAAGCCGCCGCGTTTTGCGCCGCTCCCCCACCACTGAACGTGTAGCCGGCCCAGTAGAACGGAGCGCTGTAGCGTGGATGCGACAACGCGTCGCGTTGCGCGGCCGCCAACGCGTCGATGGGTCCCAGGCTGGCCAGATGCCGGTAGAACCGCTCGGCCATCACCGCCGCCCCGTCGTCCTCGATCCGCCACAACGTGGACACCACCCCGCCCGCGCCCGCGTACAAGAACGCCTGCGCCAGGGTCGCGTAGTCCTCCCCTCGCGCGTAGTCGGTCGACCCGGTGACGCCGAGCCCCGTCTCGCACCCCGACAAGAAAACCAACGGACTGCCGACGCGCAGTCCCAGCACTTCGTGAATCTCCAGCCGTCCATCGTCCTCCGGGTCGGCACGCCGCCCCGGCGCCAGCGCGATGTGGGAGAACAGGAGGTTGCGCGCGTCGAGCGCGCCGTGCGAGGCGATGTGCACGAGGTCCCCGTCGGCCAGGGCTTGGCGTATTCGGGATTCAGTGGCTCCCCGGCCGAGCCGGACGGCGGACCGGCGTAGCGCGGCCCGCAGCGCGGCGGCCTCCGTCCGCGTTGCCGGCAGACGATCGGGGAACGGCGCCAGGATCGTCGCGCGCTCAGGACCAGCCGCGCGATCGCTGCCCCGCAGCACCGGAAGCGCCGACGCGGTAGGTAAAACGACCAGCGAATAGCGCTCCATCAGCCACCGACCGGTGGAGTCGTCGCGCAGAGCCGCAAACGGAACGTAGGACAGCACGCCGTGCGGAACGATGATGAGCCGCCTGGCCTCCGACAGCACCCCACCCAGCTCCGACGGGCGGATCAAGAGGTCGTAGAGCGCAGAGAGCGAAGCTCTAGCGGCCACCGCGCCGCCGGGGGCGCTCGTCAGATCGCGGGCTAGCCTGACGCGCGCCGTCAGTCCTGAGCGCTCGGATAGGCTCTTAAAATGGCGTACACCGGCCCGGGACACGGCGAACAGGTGCACAGCGTTCGTCGTGACGAAGAACTCGAGCAGTACTTCGCCATCGCCGATGGCCTGGCGCACCTCGGCGGATCGGGCCGCCACGACGCCAAGCAGCCGGCCGCGATCACCGTGCTCGGCGAGACGTCCGAGCAGCGACTCGTACTCGGCCCGCTCGCGGTCGAGCCGCGACCGCAACACACGGAGCCGGTCGGCAACGTTGGAGTCTGGGCCGTCGCGGAACTCGGACTCGACCGAGTCGACCTGAGCGGCAAGGGCGCCGATGCGGCCCCGGCGATCCTCGCCCTCCCGAAGCAGGGATGTCGCCGAATCCCGGGGCACGTCGGCAGACGCGACGAAGGAAAGGTGCTCGACGAGCGCCCGCCCACGCGCCGCATCGCTCGCCTCGAAGGCCTCCTCCACTCGCCCGAGGCGCAGCAGCGCCGTCACGAGCACAGTGTACGCGTCTTCTTTGTCCGAGCTCCAGGCGGCCCGCAGGGCGCCGGACCCGATCGTGGCGCGACCTTGCTCAACCGCCGCTACGGCGCGTCGGGCTGCGCTCAGCGCCGCGGAGTCCCGGTCGAGGGCGAGGTTCGCTCGCGCTGAGAGAACTTCCGCCTGCCACTGCGCGCCGTACGGGGACGCCAGGTCGGCACGCGCCGCTTTCGCAACGGCCAACACGACCCTCGGTTGCCAACGCTGCTCGGCGAGGCGCGCAGCCATCAGCGCAACGTCCGCACGGGCCGTGCGCGTTCCGAGCCGGCGAGCCAGCGCGCGCGCGGTTTCCAGCTCCCGGTCGGCGACGCTTTGCTGTCCCGTCCGCTCGGCCAAGGACACGAGCAGCAGCCGGTCCCCGAGCTCCTCGCCGCGCGCTCCGGTGCGGCGGTGGATCGCAAGCGCCTCCCGCGCGCTGCGAGTCGCCAGATCGAGGTCGCCCAGGCTCGCGTGGATCTCGGCCACCGCGCGAATGTCGGCCCCACGCTCCACCTCGAGCCCGAGCACGGCGTTGAGGGAGTCGGCTTCCGCATACAGAGCGAGGGCACGTCGTCGATCGCCAGCGTCGGCGTACACCCGGGCCAAGGCCTCGAGCGTGGTCACCTCTTCCGTGCGCACTCTCGTCCTTCGAGAGAACGCGAGGCCGCTGTCGAGCGCCGCGATGGCCCGCCGGTAGTCTCCCAGCGCGTGATACGCCGTGCCCAGCTGGCCGAGGGTGTTTTGCTCGTTCGCGTCGCCGCGCGCGCGAAGCAGCTCGCGGGCCTCTTCGAGGAGAGGAATAGCCGTCGCTGGATCGCCGACCCGGATATCGAGCGCGCCGAGGTTGTTGAGATTGTTGGCTTCGAGGCGCGCGTCGCTGATGGCGCGGGCCCCAGCAAGGGCTTCAAGAAAACCGGCTCTGGCTTCGGCGTAGGCCCCGAGCTCGACATTGACGAGCGCGAGGTTACCGGTCGCCGTGACCAGCTCGCGAGGGCCGTTCGCCTGGCGCGCGACGCTGGCCGCGCTGTCGAACAGCGCCACCGCGTCGCTCAGCCGTCCTTCTTCCCAGGCGAGGAGCCCGAGCGCGTTGTAGGAGCGAAACAGCTCCTGCCGCAGACCAGCCACGTGCTTGAGCGCGAGGGCAGATTCGCCCACGGCCCGGGCGGTGACGTAATCCCCTTCCTTGCGCGCTAGCAGGCCGAGCCAGGTGAGGAACCGAGCAATGCCCGATGTGTCAGCCTGGGCGCGCGAGCGGACCAGGCCGCGCTCCCAGAGCAGGCGCGCGGAATCGTACGCGGCGCGGTAGTAGAGACTCTCGCCGAGCACGCGAAGGGAATCGATCGCGAGGACCGCCTCGCTCGGTAGAGGGCCGCGGGAAGACGTGCAGGCGACGAGCAGGACCGTGAGCGCCACGCCGCGGAGTCGCGTGATCACGGCCGCACGCGCACCTCCCGCACCCCCGACGTGCCCGACGTGCCGTCGGCGAGCAGGGCGTCCACGTAATAGTAGTAGGGCCCGCCAGCCGGGAGGGACACGGAGTCTGGGACGGTGATCGCCGTGTCGGGAGTGGAACCGGACCAGATCAGCTCTCCAGTGGCGCTGGTGAGTGACAGCCGGTAAGTCGTGGCGTCCGGCACGGCGTGCCAGGCAAAGGAGAGCGGCAGGGTCGCCACCGAATCGGGCGCGACCAGCACCACGGCCGCGCCGGCGGGATCCCCGTTGCGCACCACGGGCCCTTCGGGACCACGTTGGTCCGAAGCGCGCGGCCAGATCACGAGCAGCAGCACGGCGGCGGCCGCAAGCGCCGCCAGCACCGGCCAGCGACGCCAGCGCGGCGCGCCAACGACCATGCGCCGCACCGCGACCACCTCGGCGCGGCAGTCGTCGCAATCTGCGAGATGGGCGTCCACTCGAGCGCGGGCGGCCTGCTCCAGCGTTCCGTCCACGTAGGCCGCAACCTCGGTCGCGTCGAGGTGTCCATCATCCATGCGGACGTCCGTACCGCTTCCGGCCATGAGGATCACCCGCTCCGATAGATGGATTCCATTCCACGAACGTTGAACGGACGCCACAGAAGAAGTTGCGGATCATGCCGTCGTCCCGTCCAAGCCGCGATCGCGTAACGTCCCCCGCAGCTCCACCAGGAGTGCGTTCAAGCGGCGGTAGACGTGGAACGGTGTGGGAAGACCGAGGAGTCCCGCAATCTCGCGCGCCGACAGGTCGTCCTCGTAGCGCAGTTTCAGCACCAGACGGTCGCGCGGCGTTAGCGCGTTGAGCACCGCTTCGAGCGTCGCGCGCCGCTCACCAGCCTCGAGCGATTGTTGCGCGTCACCGGTGGGCTCCGGTGTGAGATCGAGTTCGGCGGCGATCAGGTCCTGGAGCCGACGCCGTGCCGCGTGCGCCTGTTGCTCGCCGGGCGCATCGCTGCGCAGGCGCCCGTAGCGCCGGCGGTGATGATCGAGGCACAGCCTGCGGGCGACCACAACGAGCCAGGTCGTGAACTTGCTCCGGCCGTCAGCCGCGTAGGCGCGCAGCCGGCGATAGTCGTCATCGCGTAAACCCTCGAGCACGAAGGCGTACGCGTCCATGGAAGCGTCGTAGTCGCGACCGACGCTACGGGCGACATGCAGCAAGAGCCGGCTGTGCGCGCTCACAAAGGCCGCCCAGGCCGCCTCGCGCGCGGCCGGATCGGTAGCGTTGAGGAGGCCGAGCAGCTCGGGAGGAGGAGCATCGGCCATGGGGCGGGTTGTGCCTGAGGTGGGCGAAGCTACGCGCCCTTCCCGAAACGTGCCAGACTACTCAGACGCCGGCTTCGCGCCCCTCAGTCTGCCCCCCGCAGCTTCGCGAACCCCGGCTCGCCCCCCAGCATCTGCTCGTCGAGCCAACGGTCCAGGATGCTGCGACGGAAGCGCCATTCCTTCCCGAGCTTCACCGCCGGAATGCGGCGCTCCTGCGCCCACTTGTAGATCGTTTGGGGGGTGAGCCGCAGATACGCCGCGACCTCCTCCAGCGTGAGGATCTCGTTCCCCGAGTCGGCGGGGACGCGCCGCGGGTCCATCATGGCCGCCGCGGCACGCTCGAATCCCGGGAGGACTCGGGCGTCTGGGGGAAGATGTCCTGCAGCGATCGATCCGGGGGCGCGGCCGCGGGCGGTTTCCCGTCCCCCGTCAGCAGCTTGTTCACGGCAAAGACGACCGCCGCATAGAAATTCCCCTCGTACCGGCCGAACACGCGGAACGGTTCGTTGCGGTCGCTCAGAAATGGGCGCAGGTTCCACGCCATCTGGATCCCGACGAACGCAAACAGCAGTGCCCAGATCCGCATCATCGTGAGCGCGCGGCGCGGATACACCCCCCGCTTCTCGCAGATCACCGCCAGCCCATCGTGCAGCGCCAGCATCCCGAACAGACCGGCGACGCTGGCGATCGCGATGTGGAGCAGGTGCTGGAAGTAGTAGTTCGCCCCCGTGATGAGGAAGAACGCCGTCACCGGCACAAAGGCCGCGAGCAGGATCGTCATCAACGCCAGCGACGACACGACGAGGACGAGCACTTGCGTCAGACGGAGCCGCGATCCCATCAGCACCTGGACGACGAAGAACACCGGAAAGCACACGACCAGTGTGGCGAGCAACAGCACCGGCAGCTTCACCGCGGCGGAGACGGCCTGGGCCCAACCCGAATACGCGCCCGCCAGGAGTCCGTAGAACGCGCTCAGCCCCACCATCGTCCCGAAGGCGTAACGAAACTTGCTACCGAGCTCGCGCTCCTCCACCACTTCCTCGAAGAACCGTTCTCGCTCACTCAATAGAGCGAGCAGGAATCCCTCGTACCCGTTCTTGGCCATGCTCGGGGCCCTCGGTGAGGTCCTGGATCCGGACCATTGGTACATACTGTATCAGAATGTTTAATAATGTTTGCAGCTGTTTGTTGGCACAAGGCGTCTGGGATCGCTAAGACCGAGACCAGGGTTGCAGCTCGCAGTGCGTTGCATTACAATGCATTGCGTATGGACGACCAAGTGACGTTCCGGATTCCCAAGGAGCTTGCCCGGGCGCTGATCCGCTCGGCGCAGCTGCGCGGCGTGCCGAAGTCCCAGCTCGTGCGGGAAGCCCTGCGTGAATACCTCGGACACCGCTCGGCGGCGCCCGACCGGGCGACGATCCTCAAGCGACTGGAAGCGTACCGCGGCATCGCGGCCCTGGACCATGCCGCCATCGAGGGGGACCCGATCGCGCGGCAGATCTACGAGCACAACTGGCGCGAATAGGCTCCTGACACCGCGTCGCGACGTCGTACTCGATACCGGTCCGCTGGTCGGATACCTGAACGCCCGCGATCAGTGGCACGCTCGTTCCGCTGCCGCTTGGCCGGCGCTGGTGGACCGACTGGTGACCACAGAGGCCGTCGTCACCGAGGCGTGTCACCTCATGCTCCGCACCGGCGGACCGGCGTCGGTCCCGGTCGAGCTGCTGCTCAGCGTCGAGGTCCCGATCCTGCCGCTCGAAATCTCGCTGCACCATCGCGCCGCTCGTCTCATGCGTGACTACGCCGCCCTCCCGATGGATTACGCGGACGCGAGTCTCGTGAGCCTGGCAGAGGTGCTAGGCATATCACGAATCTTTACGACCGACCGACGGGGGTTCGAAACCTACCGGCTGACGGGAAGCAAGCCGTTCGAGCTGGTGTCGTGAACCGTCGCATGATCGCGCCGTCCGTCGCGGCCCTCGTCGCCTTTGCCTGCGGCCCCTCGAGTCCCTGCCGCTCGGGGGACACCGTTCGCAAGCTGGAGCGGTTTTCCGCCCCCTACGCCGGGCATTGGGTCGTGGCCCGCGGCGACACGCTCACGCTGCCCGATCCCACTCTCGCCGACCGGTTCAAACTCACCGACATCGTGCTCGATACCGACACCGTGTCGGTGGCGCGGGCGTGTCTGTACCGCGGCCAGCTGGTGTTCGCGGTCCCGCGCGCCGAGACGCTCGCGGTCCACTGGTTCGGGGTGCCGGAGCACGTGACGGTGTTCGGCTGGCCCGCCGACTTGGGTCCGTTCGCGGGCGTCAACGCATCGTGGTGGGGGCGCGATTCGTTGCGCGGCGCGATTCTGTTCGACGAGCGCATGGGCGTGCAGGTCGGGCCCGGCGTGACCGCCCAGTTCTGGGCGGGCCGCCCGACCGATCGGTGAGGCGGTCGCCTCACCCCGCGGTTATCTTCCTCGCCATGCAACCGTCGCCCGATCGGCGGATCGGTTTCCTCGGAGGTCTGGCCGGGGTGATCCTCGGCGGCGTGAGCTGGCTCGTCATCTCGGGAATCGTGATCGGCTCGCCGCTCGTGTGGGGATTGTCGCTCGGCGCCGGTCTCTCGCTCTGGCTCGCGGCGCGGTATGCCTTCGGGGCGCGCCCCGAGCGCTGGAGCACGATCCTCGGCGTCGCCATGCTGTGCGTACTCCTCGTCAACGCACTGCTGCTCGATCCGGTGTGGGATCGCATCCCCGAGCGCCTGCTGGGCGTTCCCACCGGTCAATCGACGGTGCCGCTGCTGCAAATCCGTCTCACCCTGGGTCTGCTCGCTGCGCTCGCCCTCACCCTCATTGCCCGAGACTTCCAGAAGGAGCCCTGACGTGCCGCTGTCTCCCGCCGAACGTGCCGGCCTGATCGAACGCTACGCCAACGGCCCGACTGTGCTGCAGGCCGCCCTCGCCAAGATCCCTAAGGAGGCGATGCAGTGGCGCCCGGAGCCCGGGAAATGGTCGGCGCACGAGGTGATCGTGCATTGCGCCGACTCCGAGACCAATGCCCACGGCCGGATCCGCTACGTCCTCGCTGAGGAGAAACCGGTGATCCAGGGCTACGACCAGGATCGCTGGGCCGCGACGCTCGACTACCACTCGCTGCCGATCGAGCCGGCGCTCGCGACCGTCACGGCAGTGCGAGCGAACACGGCCGCCCTGTTGCGGCGCCTGACCGACGCCGACTGGGCACGGGTCGGCACGCACACGGAAATGGGACGCTTCGGCGCCGAGGACTGGCTTCAGCTCTACGCCGTGCACCTCGAGATTCACGCGCGCCAGCTGGAGCGGAACCTCGCCGCCTGGAACAAACGCTGATGTACCGCGCCTTCGCGCTGGCGGGGAGTCTTTCTGCCCTGATCGCCGTGGCCGCCGGCGCCTTCGGCGCGCACGCGCTGCGCGCGCGCCTGGCCGAAGAGCTGCTCGTCGTGTTCGAAACAGCGGCGCGCTACCAGATGTACCATGCCTTCGCGCTACTGTTCGTCGCCTGGGCGACCACGCAATGGCCCTCCACGGCGCTGGTCGTCGCGGGAATCCTGTTCCTCGCCGGCACGGTGTTGTTCTCAGGCAGCCTCTACCTGCTCGCCCTCACCGGCGCCCGGTGGTTGGGTGCGGTGACGCCGGTCGGCGGGCTGTGCTTGCTCGGCGGCTGGCTCGCCCTGGCCGTCGGGCTATGGCGGCGCTGACTCGCCGCCAACAGGTGGCGTTCGTCGCCGCCTTCGTCGCCTACGCTCTGATCGTCGTCCCGCTCGGCGTCCGCAAGGGCGACGACATCACCACCGAAATCGCTCAGGCGCACCGCATCCTCGACGGGTTGGCGCTGTACCACACCCCGCAAACCCAGGGCATCTGGTGGCCGCCGTTCGCGTTGCTCATCGTCGTGCCGTTCGCGGCCCTGGCCGATGCGAGCCTGGTGCTCGCCAAGGCCTCCTGGGGCGTGCTCGGCATGGTGGCGCTCGCCTGGTGCGTCTATGAAAGCGGCCGGCGCTGGGGGTGGCGCCCCGCCCTGGTCGCGCTCGCCGTCGTGCTGTTCCCCGTCCACAACAACTTCCATCACCTGAACTTCGAAACGCTGCTGCTGGCCCTGCTCGTGGCCGCCGCCGCCGACCTGGCCGATGGGCGGCAAGCACGCGCCGGCATGTGGGTCGGGCTCGCGACCGCGCTGAAGATCTTCCCGGGGCTGTTGCTGCCGTACTTCGCCTGGCGCCGCCAGTGGAAGGCGCTCGGCGTCGCCGCGGCCGTCGCCGCGGGCGTCACGGTGCTGGCGCTCGTGCCTTACGGACCGAGCGGGGCGATCGAGGCTCTGGAAAACTTCGTGTCGCTCACGATCCACGGTCAGAATTTCCAGGGCGGGACGATCGTCGGGCTCCACATGCAGAAGCTCGGTCGGGTGGGCTACGCGATCGGTGGCGCGCCGACGTCGATCGTGGCCCTGCACCTCCTTGCCGCTGGCCTCGTGATCGCCACCCTCGCGCGCCGTCCGGCGCCAGCCGCGGACGATCCGCCGCTCGAGGTCGGGATCGTAATCCTGCTGGCGGTGCTGGTCACGCCGATCGCCTGGCTGCATACTTTCACCCTCGGCTACCTCGCCTGGGTGGCCGCCGTTGCCTATCCGCCGCCGCTCACCGGCAGCGCCCGCACCGCGTGGCGGACGTGTCTCTGGATCGTCGCGATTCACGCCTCGACGGCGGCGAGCTCCCTGCCACTGCCCGCCGTGCTGCGGTTCTTCATCACGCACAACGACACCGTGGGCGCCTTGCTGGTGCTGGGTCTCTTGCTGTGGCAGCGCACGGCGCGTACCCGCGCCCCGATCACCGCTTTTCAACCCAGGAGCCCGCAACCCGCATGATCACTCCGGCGCTCGCGTTCGTCGCCCTGTTACTCCAGACCACGGCCTCCGCCCCCACGCCCACGCTCAGCGCCTCGCCGCGGCGTCCCCTGGGGACGCTGCGCGAGCAGGCGGCGGTGCAGCAGCAGTGGCTGCGCTACCGGCTCGACTCGGTGCTGCCGCGGCTGATGCGCCAGTACGGCGTCACCATGTGGGTGATCCCGATGCGGGAGTACAACGAGGACCCGGTGTTCTGGTCGCTCGTGGCGCCGACCACGTTTTTCGCCCGGCGTCGCACGATCTACGTCTTCACCGATCGCGGCCCCGAGCGCGGGGTCGAGCGCCTGGCGCTGGGCGGCACGTCGCAAGGCGGGCTGTACCAGGCCGTGTTCGCGCGTGACAGCATCGATCCCACCATCGGCCGGCGGCCGGAGCTCCTGGGTCAGGGGCAATGGGATTTGTTGCGGCGCGTCGTCGAGGAGCGCGATCCGCAGACGATCGCGCTGGACATCTCGCACACGCACGCCTTCTCCGACGGGCTCTCCGCCGGGGAATGGGAGCAGCTCCAAGTCGTCCTGCCGCCCGTGTACCTGGGACGCGTGGTGCGCGCCGAGAACCTGCCGCTCGACTACCAGTCGATCCGGGCACCCGGCATGCTGCCGGTGTACCGGCGGATGCAGGAGCTGGTGTGGGCGATGATCGACACGGCCTTCTCGAGCACGGTGATCACCCCCGGCAAGACCACGACCGATGACGTGCTCTGGTGGATGCGGCAGCGGGCGAACGACCTCGGGCTCTCGACCTGGTTCCATGCCCACGTGGACGTGCAGCGGCGCGGCGTGGATCTGTCCGATTCGGGCGACGTCGTGATCCAGCGCGGCGACGTGCTGCATTGCGACGTGGGCATCACGGCGTTGGGGCTGAACACCGACACCCAGCACATGGGATACGTGCTGCGCCGGGGCGAGCGGGAAGTGCCCGCGGGTCTCGTGCGGGCGCTCGCCAACTCGAACCAGCTCCAGGACATCCTGATGGCCGAAATGAAACCGGGCCGGAGCGGCAACGAGGTGCTCGCCACGGCGCGCGCGGCGATGCAGTCGGCGGGGATCGACGGCACGATCTACACCCATCCGATCGGCGACCGCGGGCACGGCGCCGGGCCGTTGATCGGGTTGTGGGACCACCAGGAGGGCGTCCCCGGACGCGGCGACGTGAAACTCACTCCCAGCACCTGGTTCGCGATCGAGCTCCAGGCGACGACGCCGGTCCCGGAGTGGGACGGTCAGCGTGTCCGCTCCGCCCAGGAGGAGGACGCCGAGCTGGGCGCCGATGGGCAGATGCGCTGGATTCTGCGACGTCAGACCGAATGGCACGTCGTGCGCTAGCCCGGCGTTCCCGGGGTGCAGCCGCGGACCTCGAAACCCCGGCGCTGCTGCTCCACGTGGACGTGGTCGAGCGCAATCTCGAGCGCATGGCCGAGCGCGCCCGGCGCCTCGGCGTGGTGCTGCGGCCGCACGCCAAGACGCACAAATGCGTGGAGCTCGCGCGCCGGCAGCTGGCGCACGGCGCCATCGGTCTCAGCGTCGCGACGCTCGCCGAAGCGGAGGCGTTCGTCAAAGCCGGGATCGCGGACCTCACCTGGGCGTTCCCGATCGATGTGACGCACATCCCGCACGCGCGGCGCATCGCGCGGCGCGCCACGCTGCGCGTCGTCACCGACGACCTCGAGACGGCGCGGGCGCTGGCAGGGTCGGGGCTGCACGTCTGGCTCAAGATCGATTGCGGGTATCACCGCGCCGGCGTGGATCCGGAGTCGGCGTACGCGCTCGAGGTGGCGCGCGAGCTGGCCCGCGCCGACGGGCTGGTGTTCGACGGCATCCTGTCCCACTCCGGCCACGCGTACAAGACCACGAACAAGGCCGAGGCGGCGCAGGTGGCGGAAGCGGAACGGTTCGTGATGGTCTGCTTCGCGCAGCGGCTGAAGCTCGCGGGGATCGCCGTGCCGGGGATCAGCGTCGGCTCGACCCCCGCGATGGCCGCGGTGGAAGACCTGTCGGGCGTCAGCGAAGCGCGCCCGGGCAATTACATCTTTTACGACCGCACGATGGTGCTGATCGGCTGCTGCGACGCCGATGACGTCGGCGTCACCGTGCTCGCGACGGTCGTGTCACACCAGCCGGGCGCGTCGCAGCTCGTGGTGGATGCCGGCGCGCTCGCGCTCTCGAAGGACACCGGTCCCGCGCACCTCGTGCTGCCGCCGTCATTCGGGGCGGTCCGGGGGCATCCGGAATTGACGGTCGCTTCGCTGTCGCAGGAGCACGGCGTGGTGCGCGGGCCGGTCGATGCGCTGGACGGGAAATTCCCCGTGGGCGAGCGGATCGAGATCATGCCGAACCACTCGTGTCTCACGGTCGCCCACTACGACCATTATCACGTGATGCGCGAGGGGCGGGAGATCGACCGCTGGCGCATCGAGCGCGGGAGGTGATCCATGACGCGCATGGTAACGCGCCACCTGGTGCTCGCATTCCTGCCGCTCTTGCTCGGCTTCGCCGCGGGCTGGTGGTTCGGGACGCAGCAGCAGGGCTGCGGCGGCCTCGTCGGCCCGCTGTTCGCCGCCAAGTGCACGCGGGTCCAAATGCAATATCAGCTGTGGTTTCAGATCGCCGGCACCGCGCTGGGCGGGTTGCTGGCCGCGGGGCTCGGGATCTGGCTCGAACGGCGTCGGACCCGTCGGGTGGCGCGGCCGCCCGCGGCGCCAGACGAGCCGTTTCGCGGCTAAAGCCGCGACTCGGCTGAACTGTCACTGATAGTGACAGAAGAGGTCGCTTTACGCGACAGATAGCCGAGTCGCGACCAGCGGGAGTACTTTAGTGCGACTTTAGTCGCGAATGACCGGTGCGCCCGCCGACGCAAGCCGTGCGGACGATGCGGCATATATTTGACCCGCCATGGACCTGGCCCAACACGTCGCGGCAAACCTCGAGATCCCGACCTCCACGGCCGAGCGCGGCGTGGGGGCCGTGCTCAACGCGGTGCGCATGGTGGTGCCGCGGGAGGCCTTCGAGCGAGTGAAGGGAGCGGTGCCCGACGCGGAGAGTTACATGGGGCGGGCGCTGATGAGCGCGGCGCGCACCGGCGAGATGCCCGGCCCCACAGGGCCCTCGGGACTGATGCGCTCTCTCCTGACCGCGGGCATCCGGCCGGAAGACATGCCGCGTCTGGGCCGCATCGTGCTGGAGCATCTGCGTCCCATCCTGGGCGAGCAAGCGGTGAAGCACTTCCTGGATGTCGCGCCGGCGTTGCGCGACTAGGAGTGTCGGGCGAATGTCCTCCGGATTCTTGTCGCGGCTTCAGTCGCGAGAATCGTCCCCAATGTCGTCCGGTTCTTGTCGCGGCTAAAGCCGCGTCTCGGCTGTCTGTCGCGTAAAGCGACGGCACTAGGTCACTATCAGTGACAGTTCAGCCGAGTCGCGGCTTCAGCCGCGAAATTCGACCGCTCCGCTCCACCCAGGTATCGCTTCCCGCGGATGGTGCGCCGGCTGCCGCAATACGTAGTCGCGCGCGGCCGCGAGTGCGCGTGGACTTACCGTTTCAATGTTGTACCCCCGGGCCCAGCGCAGCGGGCTGGCAGCGGCGTGTCCCTCGCGGTTCGCGAGCACCGAGCTGCCGCCCTTCAGACGCTGCAACAGTCTCGAGATGTTCGTTGTCGGATGCAGTTGCAGTAGGAGGTGGACGTGCGTGCGCACCATCCCCAACCCATGCAGGCCCGCCCGCTCCTGCCGCGCGATCGCGGGCAGGAAGCGGGAGAGGAACCGTGCGATCGTGGCGTCGATGGTGGGTTCACGGCCTCGCGTCGTCCAGACGATATGAACGAATAGGCGATCTCGCATCGGGAGAAAGTGAAAGGGGCAAGCCTGCCTTCCATCACCAAATTCACGCGAGGGAGAGTCCGATCACGCGACGGTGGTGTCGGAAGCACGGAGACTTGCCGCGTCTCGGGTATCTGTCGCGTAAAGCGACGGCTCGGTCATTAGCAGTGACAGGTCCAGCTAAGTCGCGACCAGCGGGAGTACTTTAGTGCGACTTCAGTCGCGAATCCGTCGCTTTGATGCGACAGATCGGCATCTCGGGCTGCATTCGCGGAAAAGCCTGATATCGCCTTACATTCCCGCCCCTGGCCTATGACTTGCACTGTCTCCTCCCAACCCGACGTCACGTTCGGAGACACCTGATGGAGGTTCGGATCGAGCCTGCCCACGCCGACGACCTGCCGGCGATCGAGACGCTGCTCGACGACAGCGGCCTCCCGCGCGCCGAGATCGAGCGACACCTCGGTGCCGCCGTGGTCGCGCGCGCCGGTCCGCACCTCGTCGGCAGCGCCGCGGTGGAGCTGTACGGCCCCGCGGGGCTGTTACGCTCCGTCGCCGTGGCTGCCGATCGGCGCGGGCAGGGGTTGGGACGGCGGCTTACCGACGCCGCGCTCGAGCTGGCGCGCCGCCACGGCGTCCGGCACCTCTATCTCCTCACCGAGACGGCGGGGGAGTTCTTCCCGCGCTTCGGGTTCCGCACCATTCCCCGCACGGCGGTCGCTCCGGCCGTCCAGCAATCGATCGAGTTCACGCGCGCCTGCCCGGACAGCGCCCTCGCCATGGTGACGGAGCTGTAGCGGGTGCAGGATCGCCCCTACTGGTGGGACACAGCGCCGCGGCCCGAGCTGGACCTCGAGGCCAAGGCGCCTACCCACACCGACGTCGCCGTGATCGGCGGCGGTTACACCGGTGTGTCGGCCGCGCGCGTCCTGGCGCGCCACGGCGCGGACGTCACGGTGCTCGAGCGCGCCACGCTCGGTTGGGGAGCCTCGTCGCGCAACGGCGGGTTCGTGCTGCCGGGGTTCAAGCGCGAGGCGGAGCCGCTGCTGCACAAGCTGGGCGCGGTACATGCCCGCGAGCTGTACGATGCCTCGCGCGCCGCGGTGCGCTTCGTCGAGCAGTTCATCGTGAGCGAAGGCCTCGAGTGCGACTACCGCAAGTCCGGCCACCTGATCCTCGCCGCCAAGCCGGCGCACTACCAGGACCTGGCCCGCACCCGCGACGTGCTGGCGCGCGCGTTCCGGCACGAGACCCAGCTCGTGCCGCGCGATCGGCTGCGCGAAGAGCTGGGCGCCGCCAACACCTACCACGGCGGGCTGGTCGATCCCGAAGGCGGCGCCGTCAACCCGGCGAAGCTGTTCTGGGGGCTCGCCGCCGCGGCCCGGCGCGCGGGCGCGCGACTCGTCGAGAACGTGGAAGTCCGGGAGCTCGAGCGGGTGGCCGGCGGGTTCAACCTGCGCACCAGCACGGGCGTGGTGTGGGCACGGCACGTGATGGTCGCCACCGACGGCTACAGCGGCCACGTCGTGCCCGGCCTGCACCGTCGCGTGGTCCCAGTGATGAGCTACGTCATCGCGACCGCGCCGCTGGGCGTCAGCGTCGCCCGCTCGCTGATCCCGCGGGATCGCGTGGTGAGCGACACCAAGAACCTGCTGTCGTATTTTCGCGTCTCGGCCGACACGCGCATGTTGTTCGGCGGACGGGTCGCGTTCTCACGCATGTCGGGATACGAAGCTGCGAAGCGCCTGACGGACACGATGTGCGATCTGTTTCCGAGGCTGCTGGGCACCGACGTCGATTATCACTGGTCGGGGAACGTCGCGATGACCATCGACCAGCTGCCGCATGCCGGGGTGCGTGACGGCGTCCACTACGCGATGGGGTACTGCGGTCACGGCGTCGCGCTGTCCACCTACCTGGGCGCGCGCGTGGGTGAGCACATCGCGGGGCACGGCGACCTCAAGCCGTTTTCCGACCTCTCGTTCCGCGCGGTGCCGCTGCACTTCGGGCGACCGTGGTTCCTGCCGATGGTGGGAGCGTACTATCGAATGAAAGACGCCATCCGGTAACACATATCGCTCTTCAAACCCACCCCCCCAGCAGCGCCCCACCCGCTCCGACAAACGGCAACGTCCACGCGTACCACTGCGGCTGCCCCGCTCGCACTGCCCCACCCTGCCCCGCCGTCGCGATCCCCAACACCAGGACCAACAGCGCCATCGCACCGGCATGCCACAGCGGTCCGGTCGGGGCCAGGTGCGCCGCGATCCAGCCGCCGACTCCGGCGAACACGAAACCGGAGAGCAGGTTCACGCGCAGATAGGCGGGCGTGAGGGGTTGGGCGGGATCGGCCAGCAGCAGCTTGGCGATCACCGGGGTGCCCACGAGAACGAGCACCACCATGGCCGTGAATCCTGCGAAAATCGCGCCGAGGCTCTTGAGGAGGGTCATTTTGCCGCTACCTCAATACTTCAGCCCCGCCTTTTCCGCAAATGCCTTGGCCGCGGCTTCCTGCTCCGGGTTGAGCTTTTCGGGCAGCTCGATCCGCACTTCCACATACTGATCCCCGCGCTTGCCGCCCTTCTCGATCCCCTGCCCGGCGATGCGGAACTTCTGTCCGTGTTGGGTCCCGGGCGGAATGCGCAGCACGACGTGCTTGCCCGCGAGCGTGCGCACCTTGATGCGCGACCCGAGCATCGCCTGAGCGAGGTTGATCGGCACGACACAGAGGATGTCGACGCCCTCGCGCCGGAAGAAGTGGTCCGCCTCGACCTGGAACTGGACGACCAGATCGCCCCGACCCTTCGTCCCCTGCCCTTTGAGGCGCATCTTCGTGCCGTCCTCGGTCGCGGGCGGCACGGTGATCATGAGGCGCTTCTCGACCTGCACCTCGCCCGAGCCCCGGCAGGTGGGACAGCGCTCACTCGGCACCTTGCCCTTGCCGCGGCACACCGGGCAGGGGCGGGTGACGGCGAAGCTCCCCTGGCCGAACGAGATCGTGCCGCGCCCCTTGCACTCAGAACAGGTCGAGATCGTGGCGCCCTTGGCCGCGCCCTTGCCGCCGCAGGTGGGGCACACCTCGGTCATCGGCAGAGCGATCGGCACCTTGCCACCCAGGGCCGCGGTGCGGAACGGGATCGACACGATCACCTCGATCGTCTCGTCCGCGTCCTCCTTCCGTTTGCCGAAAATGGAGCTGAACAGGTCGCCCAGGCCGCCGAACGAGCCAAGGTCCGAGATATCGAAGTCCTGGTCCTGCACCGGCGTGCCGCTGTAGCCGCCCGGGCCACGGCCGCGCGACCCGCCGCCGGCGAACGCGCCGTACTTGCGCAGCAAGTCGTACTTCTTGCGCTTCTCGGGATCGCTCAAGACGTCGTGCGCCTCGTTGATCTCCTTGAAGCGATCGGAGGCCTGCGTGTTGTTGGGGTTGCGGTCAGGATGGTATTGCTTGGCGAGACGACGGAACGCCTTCTTGATCTCGTCCGTCTTCGCCGACTCGGATACGCCGAGGGTTTGATAGTAGTCGCGTTGGGGAGCCATGAGCTTCGGCTGTCGGCTATCGGCCGTCGGCTGTCGGCTGTGGCGCTGCGGACGGAGGGGAGTCGTCGCCGGATCCCCCTTGCCAGGTCAGCACCACCACGCGCGCCGGCCGAATCAGCGTGTCACCGAGCTTGTAGCCGGCCTGGAGGATGGCGCCGACGGTGTGATCTTGCGCCGGATCCGCCGCGGGCTGCGTGGTCACGGCCTCGTGCACGTGGGGATCGAACGGCACGCCGGACTGGTCGATCCGCGTCACCCCGACGCCATCGAGCTGCTTCCAGAACTTGCGCTCGACCATCTCCATGCCTTCATGGATCGTCTTGACGTCCGTTTGCGCCGGATCGATGTGGGCAAAGCGCCCCAGGTCGTCGAGCGCATCCACCAGCTTTTCCATCAGCTCCGCCTGGGCGCGCAAGCGCAGCTCGGCGCGCTCGCGCACGCTCCGCTTCTTGAAATTCTCGAATTCGGCGGCGAGGCGGAGATACTTGTCGGTGGACTGGGCGAGCGCGGTACGCGCGTCGCCCAGCTCGGACTCGAGGCGTTCGATCGCCTCCGGTGGCCGCTCGAGCAGCGCCCCACCCTTCTCAACGGGCACTTCAGCCAGAGCAGGCGCGTCGGCAGGAGGCGACGAGGGGGGAGACTGGTTTTTGTCTTTGGCCATGGCTGTTCACACTAAGCAACCGACGTGCCGGTGGAGGTACGCCGTTTTGGCGGACCCGCGGATGTAGTGGAAATGATTTCCCGGCAACAAGATAGCGGTCAACTCTACGGTCGAACAGGGGGAATCGTTGCAAGTGGGGCCGCCCGACCTGTCTCCAAGCCGGGCGGCCACGGACTGCGGATCTACCGGCCGAACAACAATCCCAACGTAATAGGCAAGAAGCTGAGCGAATTCCCGCTGGTCTGCACGCTCATGTAACGCCCTTCCAGGAAGGCGTGCATCGTACCGATGCTGAACAGGATCCCACCGCCGGCCCCGAACGCGAACTTCGATTCGGACCCGCCGCCGCCGTCGACATTGTAAAAGCCCACGCCGCCCAGTATGTACGGTCGCACCGAGGACGCGCGGTCCCCGATGTGGTAGACCAGGTCGCCGGTGGCGCCCGTCAAGGTGGTGCTGCCGCTGCCGACGTCGTGAGAAGTCTGCCCGTACATCGCATCGACGCGGCCATGGAGCGGCGATTGCCCGATCGGGAACTGGAGCACCCCCAGCGCGTGCCAGCCGGCCTTGGCGAAATCACCGTAGGTGCCGATGGGCATGGTGAGACCGCCGCCGACGCCGAATCTGATGCCTTCCGTCGGCTGCGCCTGCGCGCCCAGCCCGGGCGTCGCGCACAACCCGAGTACGAGGGCCAGAATCCCCAGTCGAATGCATTTCATGGCGTCCTCCTTTGTCTGGTGGATATGGGCGGGCACCGTTTCCCCACCCCCTTCCGAACAGGCATACCGCACAGTGGTGCGGATGTTTCGTCAGAGTCCCCGTTTCGCCAGGAAGTCGAGCACGTCGTTCACCACCTCCGCGGCCTCGCGCTCGAGCAGGATCTCGTGATACAGCTCGGGATACCAGCGCACCTGGACCTCGACCCGTAGGCTGTCGGCGAGGGCCCGCGCCCGCGCGGCGTCGGCGATGCGGTCCGCCCCGGCCAGCAAGAACAATAAGGGGCATTCGAGACGATGGGCATCGGTCGGGATGACGCGTTGCGCCCACTGGATCTCGCGCCAGGCGCCCGGTGTGATCACGTGATGCACGGCGGGATCGGCGTCGTACGCCGCGCCCACCGCCGGGTCGCGGCTCAGGTGCGCGCTCGGGATCCCGGTGCTGATGCGCACCGAAGGCCACAGATCGGCGAGCAGCTTGGCGAGCACCCGCTTGGCGAGCGGCACGCGCGCCGCGGTGGCGAGCCACGGCGACGACAGCACCGCGGCCGCGACCGGATCAGAAGGCTGCGTCTCGAGGTAGCGCAGCACGATGAGGCCGCCGAACGAATGGCCCAGCAACACTTGTGGAACCGCGTTGCGCAGCCGGACCAGGCGGCGGAACGCCTGGAGGTCGCCCAGGAGCTGGCTGAAGCGCGACAGGTGGCCGCGTGCGCCGCCCGAATCGCCGTGGCCGCGCGGATCGAGCAGATACGTTGCGTAGCCACTATCGCGCAGCCGCTCGCCCACCGCGCGCCAACGCGTGCGGTGGTCGGACCAGCCGCACACCCAGAGAATGGCCGCGCGCGCGCGCGCCGGCTCGTAGGCGTCGTAGGCGAGGGTGGCGCCGTCGGGGGCCCGCAGGTGCGCCACTACGCCTCCACGAGCGCCAGCCGCAAGAGATCGAGCGCGGCCTGGGCGCTGCGGGCACGGATCTCGTCCCGCGCGCCGGGGAAGATGCGCCGCAGCGCCCGCGTCCGGTCACCGTGGCGCGCCGCGACCCACACCGTCCCGATTGGCTTCTCGGGCGTCCCACCGGTCGGCCCCGCGATCCCCGTCACCGCGAGAGCGGCCGCGACGCCAAAACGCCGCTGCGCGCCCGCGGCCATGGCCTCCACCACCACCTCGGACACCGCCCCCTGCTCCGCCAGCATCGCTTCCGGGACGTCGAGCAGTGCCGTCTTCACGGCGTTGTCGTAGGCGATGACGCCGCCGACAAACGTGTCCGACGCACCGGGGACCGCCGTGAGCCGGCTCGCGAGCACCCCACCGGTGCAGGACTCCGCGACCGCGAGCCGCTCGCCGCGCGCGCGCAGCTGACTCAACACGACGGCCGCGAGATCGGTCTCGTCGTCGCCGTACCAACGGCTGCCGAGCACGTCCCGCAGCTGGCCGGCGGCGGCGGAGAGCCGGCGCTCGGCGTCCTCCGGATCGAGTCCCCAGGCGGTCAAGCGCAGGTCGACCCCCGCGGGACCGGGGAGATAGGCGAGGGTGAGCGGCTCCAGGCCGGTTTCGACGGGCGCCACGCGCTCGGCGATCGCCGATTCCGGGCTGCCGGTGGTGCGCACCGTGCGCGACAACACCACGCGCGGCGCCTCCCCCGCCGCGGCACGGCGCGAGACGAGCCGCGGCAGCACCTCTTCCATCAGGAGCCCGCGCATCTCCGACGGGACACCGGGCAGCATGATCACCACGCGGCCGTGCCCGTCGTCGAGCCACAGGCCGGGTGCCGTGCCGCGCGGGTTGGGCAGCACCTCGGCGCCCTCGGGCACCTCGGCCTGACCGCGGT
Source organism: uncultured Gemmatimonadaceae bacterium (assembly GCA_964596925.1). Classification (GTDB taxonomy): domain Bacteria; phylum Gemmatimonadota; class Gemmatimonadetes; order Gemmatimonadales; family GWC2-71-9; genus DASTHG01. The sequence continues at coordinate 558,563 of CAZQWQ010000073.1, forward strand.
TCGCGGCCGGCATCGGCCGCCCGAGGTGGCGGAAGCGCTGCTCGAGACGACGCAGCACCGCCTCGTCCAGCAACAGCCGTTTGCCGAGCAGCTCGGCGACGGCGGTCTTGGTGAGGTCATCCGAGGTGGGCCCGAGGCCGCCCGTGGTGAGAACGAACTCGGCGCGCGCCAGTGCGTCGCGCACGGCGTCGCGCACTGCGGCGGGACGGTCGGAGACGGTGGTACGGCGGGTGACTTCGACGCCGGCCGCGGCGAGGGCGCGGCCCAGATCGACGGCGTTGGTGTCGAGGGTGTGACCGAGCAACAGCTCGGTCCCGACGGTGATTACCTCGAGCTTCACTCGCGGCCCGTGAGCAACCTGCGATAGTGGTACAGGTACACGCCGAGCGAATAGATGGTGAGCACGATCGCGATGGCCAGCGTGACGGCGACCACGGCGCCGTGGAACTCGTCCCAGAAGGTGCGGAACCAGCCGGCGAAGCGGTGCTCGGCGAGCCAGTCCTTCCATGCGAACCAGGCGATGGTGGCGCCGATGAACACGTTTTGCACCACCGCTTTGAGCTTGCCGGCGCCCATGGCGGGGATCACCACGCCGCGCCGCCGCGCGAAGAAGCGAAACGCGGTGATCGACAGCTCCCGCCCCACGAGGAGCAGCAGCACCCACACGGGGAGGCTGCCCCACCAGGGAATGCGGTAGTCGACCAAAATCGAGGGGTGGCGGGTGATCCAGAAGATCGGGATCAGCATGGCGAACAGCAGCAGCTTGTCGGCGATCGGATCGAGCAGCTGGCCCAGCTCGCTCACTTCGTTGCGTTTGCGGGCCAGCCAGCCGTCGAAGATGTCGGTGACGGCGACGGCGATGAAGGTGACGAACGCGATGACCTTGGGCCAATAGCCCGAGATGAACGGCAGCAGGGCGATGACGGGAGTGAGGCCGATGCGGGCGAGCGTCAGGATGTTGGGCAGCGTCCAGCGCACGCGTGGAGCCCTCGTCAGCTCAGCGTTTTCAGGACGAGCTTCGAGATCGCCTTCAGAGTGTCGAACACGCCGTCGCCCCGGACCGCCACGGCTTCCCAGTAGGAGGCGCGGCCGACCCACCCGTCGCCCACGTGCTCCACGATGTTCTCGCCGGGATGGGCGGTGTCGGGCACCACCCGCTGGTGCGCCGCGTCCTCGATCGGCCAGCCCGGGTTGAGCGCGGCCTGGAGGTCCTTGATCGGCGCCGCGTTGGGGAGGTCGCGCTTGTTGTACTGGATGATGAACGGAATCCGGGTCAGGTCGTACCCGTACTCGCTCATGTTGTCGTACAGGTTCTGCATCGACTCGACGTTCGCCTCCATGCGCTCGATCTGGCTGTCGGCGACGAACACGACGCCGTCCACGCCCTTGAGGATCAGCTTGCGGCTGGCGTTGTAGTACACCTGTCCCGGCACGGTGTACAGGTGAAACCGCGTCTTGAAGCCGCGGATCGTGCCGAGATCCACCGGGAGGAAGTCGAAGAACAGCGTGCGCTCGGTTTCGGTGGCGAGCGAGATCATCTTGCCGCGCGTGTTGGGCGCGACCTTTTGATAGACGTGCTCGAGATTGGTGGTCTTGCCGCCGAGACCGGGACCGTAATAGACCAATTTGCAGTTGATCTCCCGGGACGCGTAGTTGATCATCGACATGGGCGCGTCCCCCGATCAGCCGAACAGTTTGTCAATTTCGTCTTCCGCCCCTTCGAGCAGCCGCACGTCCTGGGCCGCCCCCACCCGATTGAACATCTCGTGGAACACCTGGTTCAGGTGTTCGACGGTCGCCTTGGCCTTGAGCTTCACGAGTCCCAGGGTAGCGCGCTGGTCGAACAGGACGACGAGGATGACGCGCCGCGCCACGTCGGCCAGGTACATCGACTCCTTCTCGCCCTGGTGGACCAGCGAAGCGAACTCCTGCTCGCCGATCATCTTGGCGAGCTGGTCGTTGGCGCTGAAGTCGGCAGCGGTGAGCGAGGCGAAGGCGGTGGGATCGAAGCGGGGCGGCTCGCCGACGGTGGCCACCAGCTGCCCCGTGCGATCCACGAGCAGCGCGCAGCGGGCGTTCGAGTCGCGCAGGAACGCCTGGAGGTGCTGCTGGATCTGCTTGTAATCGTTTTCGTTGAACGACCAGCTCGCGGCACCCGTCATTCCCGCCCTCGCTCAGTCGGTCTCGGACATCTCGCGACGGGCGGAGAGCGCCTGCGCGATCGTGACGCCGTCGGCGTACTCGAGGTCGCCCCCCACCGGCAGGCCACGCGCGATGCGCGTCACGCGCACGCCCGACGGCTTGAGCACCTGCTGGAGATACGTCGCGGTGACTTCCCCTTCCATCGAGGGGTTGGTGGCCACGATCACTTCCCGCACGCCGGCGCCGTTGGCAACGCGCGCCAGCAACCGGTCGATCTGCAGCGCTTCCGGCCCCACGCCGTCGAGCGGGCTCAACCGTCCGCCGAGGACATGATAGTGGCCGCGGTAGTGGCCGGCGCGCTCGATCGCGCCCACGTCCCCCGGCTCTTCCACCACGCACACCAGCGTCGCGTCGCGGCGCGGGTCGCGGCAAATGGCGCAGGGATTCTCATCGCCGAGATTGCCGCAGGCCGCGCACTCGATCACGCAGGCGCGCACCCGGCGAATCGCCTCGGCGAGCCGCTCGGCCGCGTCCGCCGGCTGCTTCAACAGGTGAAACGTGAGCCGCTGCGCCGTCTTCCGACCGATCCCGGGGAGCTTGGCCAGCTCCGCGACGAGATCCTCGATCGCGGACACTGCCGGCTTACAGCGGCGGCTGGAATGGGAGCGGCAGCCCGGCGGTGAGCTTCTTCACTTCCGCCTGATACAGCTCCGCGGCGCGCAGCTGCGCCTGGGCCACCGCCGCCAGCACCAGGTCTTCGAGCAGCTCGATGTCGCCTGCCTTGATGGCTTCGGGATCGATCTTGATGGCCCGGATCTGGCCGCGCCCGTCGGCCGTCGCCTGCACCATGCCGCCGCCCGACGAGACGGTGACCGTTTCCTGCGCGAGCTTCGATTGGATCTCCGACAACCGGCCCTGGGCCTGCTGGGCCAGCTGGAAGAGGTTGGATAAATCCGCCATGGGGCAAAAGTTACCCGCTCGCTACCGGGGAGGCAAGCGACGCACGGTTCGAGGTGCGTGGTGCGTGGTGCGCGGTATTCTCAGGTGATCACTCGACATACGGTGACGACAGCGGTCGTCGAGCCGGTCGTTTTCGCGGCTAAAGCCGCGTCTCGGCTATCTGTCGCGTGAAGCGACGCGCGTCGTGTCACTCTGAGTGACAGTCCAGCCGAGACGCGACCAGCGGGAGCACTTTAGTGCGGCTTCAGCCGCGAAAAACGGCAGCGCACCGTTTGAGGGGCGATTGACCGTTCTCGGTCAGATTTAGCGGTGTCAGCAACCCGGATCCTCCATCGCTTCCGTCCACGCCGTTGACGTGGTCGCCACATGCTGACCACACACCCCTTGCGGTGACTACGCCAATGGCGTACTATCAAGGTAAGTGCGCCAATGGCGCACCGTTGTTGATGCGCTTCGTCGAGACCCCGATATTCACGAGGGCGATGGGGGAGCAGCTCGACGAGGACGATTATCGACGTCTCCAGGTCGCCCTGCTGCTGCGACCTGAACAAGGGGCGCTCATCCGCGGCTCGAACGGCCTTCGGAAAGTGCGGTGGGCTGCGGCAGGTCGTGGGAAACGGAGCGGCTTGCGGGTGATCTATTACTGGCATGCTGCTGAACACGTCATCTACATGCTCTATGCCTACCCGAAGAACGCCCAGGAGAACCTCACGCCGGAACAGCTGCGCATGTTGAGTCGCTTTGTAAGGGAGGAATTCCGATGAAGAAGACGGACTTCGACAGACTAGTCGCCAGTGTCAAACAGGCGGGCCAAATCCGCCGCGGCCGCCTCAAGCCCAGCCGTGTGACCACCTTCAAGCCCGCCGACGTCACGGGCATTCGGCTGCGGCTCGGGAAAACGCAGAGTCAGTTTGCTCTCATGATCGGCGTCAGCCTCGCAACCCTGCGGAATTGGGAGCAGGGACGCCGGCATCCCGACGGACCCGCGCGGGCCCTGCTCAAGGTCGCCGCTGCCAATCCTCGCGTAGTGGAGCTGGCCTTGAGCGCGTAGGCTGCCGCGACTACCGCCCGCGATACATGATCCGATACAGTCTCCCGCCCCGGTCGTCGGTCAGGTACAGCGATCCGTCGGGACCGACCGCGAGGCCGGTGGGCCGGTGCAGCGCGTCGCCTCCCTCGCGTCCCGCGCCGATGAATCCCTCGGCGAACACGGTGTAGTCGCCCGAGGCGCGCCCATTGGTGAACGGCACGAACGTCACGTTGAACCCCGCCTGCGGCAGCGGCGCGCGGTTCCACGAGCCGTGAAATGCGATGAACGCGCCGCCGCGATAGGATGCGGGGAACTGCGTGCCACTGTAGAACGCGAGCCCGTTCGGCGCCCAGTGGCCTGGGAACGCCATCTCGGGGCCGCGCGCCTGGGCGCAGCGCCCAATTGTCTTGCCGTCACCGCCGTACTCGGGCCCCTGGACCTTTTGCTTCAACTGCAGATCGTAATAGCAGTACGGCCAGCCGTAGTCGCCGCCACGCTCGAGACGCAACAGCTCCTCGGCGGGCTTCTCGGCGCTCTGCTCGGCGGTGTAGCGGTCGGGCCAGTTCCCGTTCAGGAGATCTCGGCCGTGCTGCGCGCCGAACAGCACGCCGCTGGACGGCTCGACGGCCAGCGCCATGGTGTTGCGCAAGCCCGTGGCGAAGCGGATGCCGTCGCCTTGTGACTGGCCCAGCTTGACGGCGTCGAAGCGCCACACGCCGGCCGCGATCTCGAGCAAGGGACAGGGATCCTGTCCCGGGGACGCGGGCTGGCGGTCGGCGACCTGACAGGCGTTCGAGGGCGCGCCGATGTTCACGTACAGCGCACCGTCCGAGCCGATGGCGATTCCCTTGGAGGCGTGCTGGCGGCGGTTGGTCAGATCGCGCGCCACGGTGTCGGGCGGACCGGCGGGCTCGAGCTGACCCTCGGGCCACGCCCAACGGATCACGGCGTCGTCGGTGCCGAAATAGAGGTAGCCCCGGTGCAGCGCGATGCCGGAGCCACCCTGCTCGGGGCCGAAGCGGCGGCGCACGTCGGCGGTCCCGTCCCCCGAGGTGTCGCGCAGCGCAATGAGGCCGCCTGCGACATCACGGCCGCGGCGAATCGCGACGATCAGGTCGCCGTTCGGAGCGACGACGAGATGGCGAATGGCGCCGAGCGAGTCGGCAACGACCAGGGCGCAGAAGCCCGCGGGAAGCGTGAGGCCGGCGTTGTCCGGAGCACAAGCGGGTGCGCGCGCCGCGGCGGATTGTGCGGCGAGCGGGCGGGCGCCCAGCGCGAGGCCCGCCACGAGGAGCAGGGGAAGTCGGAGAGTGGGCATGAGGATACGGTACACGGTCGCGAGTAAAATCGCGACCTGTGCAGCTTCAGTCGCGATGGGGCGTCGCCTCCAGGCGAGGATCGCAGGCGCTGCCGCCGGCAGGTCGATCATTGCCCGTATAATACTATCCGTTATATTCAACGCATGTGTCGCCGCGCCCGCGTGTGATCGTCTCGTTTGCAGACGCCAGCACCGAGGATCTGTTCAACCGTGAGGACACCAAGGCGGCGCGGCGCACGTGCCCGATTTCGTTGTGGCGGGTCGCGCGACGGAAGCTCGATCAGCTCAACGCGGTTCCCGATCTGGAGTCGCTACGGATTCCGCCGGGCAATCGTTTGGAGGCGTTGAAGGGAAACCGCGTCGGGCAACACGGCATCCGGGTGAACGATCAATACCGGATCTGCTTCCGCTGGACGTCCCGGGGCCCAACCGAGGTCGAGGTGGTCGACTACCACTAGGAGCGCTCGAATGGTTCGCATCCCCACGCACGGCCCTCCGACGCACCCGGGCGAGATGCTCCTTGAGGAGTTTCTGAAGCCGCTGAGGCTCACCCAGCGGGAGCTCGCGGAGCGGCTGGAGGTGTCCTACCCACGTATCAATGACCTCATCCACGCCCGGCGTGGCGTCACCCCCGACACGGCCTTGCGGCTGCACCGGTTGTTCGGCATGCCGGCGCAATTCTGGCTCAACCTCCAGCTTGCGTGGGATCTGTATCACGCAACGCACTCGCCGGCGGCGCGTGCGATTCGCCGCATCAAACCGCTGCGGACCACACGGCAACGACCGACTGCGGTGTGAGAACTCCAGATCCCGCCGCCTTCGTCCCACCAGATCAAGACAGGGGTGTCCAGTAGGATCCTCACGAGTACCTCTCCCTCTAGCCCCCACTCCCTAACGGGAGAGGGGGAACGGCTCGAAGGTCGATGCGAAGTCCGGCGGCAGCGCTTGCAATCCCGTGTCTCGACGGTTATCATGAATCATGACCAAGGATCATGAAAGCCGACGTCGCCGCGAGCGGGTGGCCGAGCCGGTGCAGGTATACTTGGAGAAAGGTGACCGCGACCGGCTCGAGCGGCTCGCGGGCCAGTTGGGAGCGACCAAATCGGACGTGCTGCGACGCGGACTGGCTGCCCTGGAGCGCCAGCTCGGCGATCCGGCGACGCACCCCGCCCTGCGGCTCATCGCCATCGCCGAGCGCGAAACGGCGCCGCCGAGGAAGTACGACGTGGCGCGCGAGCACGACCGCGCGCTCGCAGATGGTGAGACGGCGGCGTGGCGACCGCGCGGGAAACGGCGTGCCCGCTGAGCTGTTCGTGGACACGAGCGGCTGGTACCCGCTCGCCGTGCGCGCGCTGGGCGAGCATCGGGCGGTGGCCGATGCGCTGCGCCGCCGAGTGCGCGCCGGCGCGCGCGTCGTCACCTCTAACCTGGTGGTCGCGGAGACGCACGCGCTGCTGTTGCGACGCGTGGGGTCTCAAGCCGCCATGGCGTTTGTGCGGGGCGTGGGGGACCCACCAAACCTGGTCATCCGCAGCACGGCCGCGCTCGAGGCCGAGGCCGTCAGCGACTGGCTCGAGCGGTTCGACGATCAGCCGTTCTCGCTCACGGACGCGGTGAGCTTCGCCATCATGGCCGAGCGCCGGATCACCGAGGCGCTGGCCTTGGACCACCACTTCCAGGTCGCGGGGTACCGCACGGTGCCTGCGGTCCTCACCCCCTGACCCCCTCTCCCTATCGGGAGAGGGGGAACTCGAAGGCCGACGTGAAATCAGGCGGCAGCGGCCCTTCGAAGTCCGGGCGCGGAGAGGGGGGGAAGGGGAAGGGGAAGGGTTACGCCCGCACAGTCCGCAATCGGTAAGCCCGGAACGCCGAATCGCGTGTCACGAGCGTCAGTCCCTCGCTCTGCGCCTGGGCCGCGAGCATCCGGTCGAACGGATCCTTGTGGTGCGCGGGCAGCCGACCGAGCGCCTCGGCGTGGCGCAGGCGGAGCGGCAGCTCCTCGAAGCCCGACTCCTGGATCGCCAGCGCGACGGTGCGTTTGGGACGCAACCGGCCCAGCGCGGTTTTGATCGCGATTTCCCAGCCGCTGACGGCGCTCACGTAGACCTGGTCCGCATCGCGGATCGCGCGCTTCGCGTCCTGGTGCAGCCGCGCGCCTTCATCCCACCAGATCAGGACGTGCGTGTCGAGCAGGATCCTCACGAGTCCTCACCCCCTGTCCTCACCCCCTGCGACCGTCAGGGAGTCCTTTAGGGTCCCCATCTCCGTTCAGTCCTCACCCCCTGCGACCGTCAGGGAGTCCTTTAGGGACCCCCTCTCCGTTCCGGAGAGGGGGGACGACGTTCACCCTTCGTCCCCCTCTCCCTATCGGGTGAGGGGGAACTCAAAAGACGACGTGAAATCCGGCGGCAGCGGCGCATCGAAGTCCGGGCCGACGCGCCATTGGCCCTTGCCCTGCCCCGGCTTGCGCGCCGGGCGCGTGTCGTCGAGCGGGACCAGGAGGGCCTTGGGCTTGCCGGACTTGGCGATGACGATCTCTTCGCCGTTGGCGACCCGCTCCACCAGCGACGAGAGGTGCGTCTTGGCCTGATAGAGCGTCACAGTCTCGCGCACAGCGGTCTTGCGGGGCTTGGGCATGCGGCCTCCTTGCGGAGTGCAAGCTAACTATGCTTGACCAATTTGGTCAAGTTGCGAGCGTTGCTCAAGGTCGCCGCTGCCAACCCTCGCGCAGTAGAGCTGGCCTTGAGCGCGTAGCTCAACCGTCTTTCAAGACGGCCCGCGCAGCACCGAGCCCCGGTGACCGCAGGAAGTGCTTTAGCGCCTTCAGGCCACAAGATCGACGATGTAGGAGAATCCGCCGTATCAGCGCTGGTCGCAGAGCTGAACCGACGGAGCACAGGTCTACGATATAAGAGAACTTCGTCGGGTCGTTTCCATACCAAACCAGAACTAGGCAGGCATATCATGCCTCGAGGTCCCTCGCTTCAGTCAAGTGCGAGCCACCAGACACGCCGTCAGGACCGCCAACGATTGCAGCAGTGCGACACGCAGCAGAGATTGTTGCGGGGAGCGACGTTCTCTTGCACTGACTCGGCGACCTTAACCGAGGCACTCATGTTGAAACGCGCGTACCGACGGTTCCAGCAGTTCATGCTACCGATGACAAGCGGACTGTCGGCGACAAATGTTGAAACCATAGTGGATGGCGCAGACCACCTCCAGGTTGAGTTGGAGAATTGGAGTCGCGACTCAGGAGCCGGCACGTTATGGGACCTGGTCGCGACTTGCTTGATCGCTCGACACCGGGCTCCAAATGTGTGTTTTGAGATCGGAACTGGACACGGGCGCACGAGTCATCATCTGGCACTGAATACGCCCGCGAAAACGCGAATCTACACGCTTGACATCTCAGCAGAGACCATTGTGGGGTGCGTTTTCCGCGATCGGCCAACTGCCTCGAAGATTTCTCAACTAACCGGCGACTCCTCCTCGTTTGATTTCGGCCCGTGGGCCGGTCGTGTGGATCTCGTCTTCATCGATGGAGATCATGGCTACGAGGGAGCCCGATGGGACACGGAACGGGCGTTCGAGATGCTTGCCCCAGGCGGATGTGTTTTGTGGGATGATTTCACTCCCGGCTGGCCTGGGGTGATTAAGGCAGTCAAGCGCCACCCCCGTTCCAACGAATTCCAGCGAATCGTTGGGACCAAACTGGCGTACTATTGTTGCTAGTAGCTCGTAGGCGCGGATGCGGCCCCGGAAACTCCGTTAGACACGCGCTTCCCGCCTGCGCCGGCTGCGCCCCCCCGACGACTAGGCCAAAGCGGGCGTCCTGAAGGATGCAGCGCGCGCCGCCCCGTTCGCGAGATGGGTGAGCATCCCCTGCCGCACGGCATGCCCCTGCTCGGCACGCTGCTGCGCGATGATCGTCTCGAGGATCGCCGAGAGATCGAGCGTCGGGCGGTAGGCGATCAGCTTCCGGAGCTTCGTCGTATCGGGCAGGCGGCGCTGCATGTCCTCGAACCCCGCCTCGTAGGCTTCCTCGAACGGCACCATGGCGATCTGGGAATCGCTCCCGGTCAGCTGCCGCACGAGGCGCGCCAGCTCGAGAATGGCGATATCCTTGGTGTGCCCGATGTTGAACACCTCGCCCACGGCCCCAGGGTGCTGCGCCAGGGCAATCATCGCGTGTACCGCGTCTCCCACCCAGGTGAAGCTGCGGCGCTGCTTGCCGTCGCCGTACACGGTGATCGGCTCCCCGGCGAGCGCCTGCTGCACGAAGCGCGGCACGACCATGCCGTACTGCCCTGTTTGTCGGGGGCCGATGATGTTGAACAATCGGAGCACCGTCACCGGCAGGCCAACCTCGCGCGCGTAGGCGAGCGCCAGATGCTCGTCGATGATCTTCGAGGCGGCGTAACACCAACGTGACTTGCTGGTAGGTCCTAACACTAGATCATCGGTCTCGGAGAACTTGGGCAGGTCAAGCTTGCCGTACACTTCCGAGGTGGACGCGACCAGTACCTTGCAGCCATGCTGCGCCGCCAGCTCGAGCACCAGCTCGGTGGCCTTGATGTTGGTGGCGATGGTGCGCACCGGCTGATCTACGATAAGGCGTACCCCGACTGCTGCCGCCAGATGGAACACCACGTCGGCGTCGGCGATCGCGGGCGCCATCACAGCGGCGTCCATCGCGGAGCCCTGCGTGTACGCAAAGTCGGGACGGCCATCGAGGTGCGCAATGTTCTTGTGGCGGCCGGTCGAGAGGTCGTCGAGCACGCGCACGCGCCACCCGCAGTCGAGCAGCTCGCCCGCCAGGTGCGAGCCGATGAACCCCGCCCCACCGGTGATCAGCGCGCGCGGGCTCACGTCCTCACCCCCTGACCCCCTCTCCCCTTCGCTACGCTCAGGGCAGGCACTTCGGGAGCGGGGGAACCAGGCTTCGAGTCTTCGTGCCCCCTCTCCGGAACGGAGAGGGGGTCAGGGGGTGAGGCCCACTCCACCTGGTAGTTCAGCAGGCGCACACCGCGGCGCCGGCACAGTGCTGCGATCTCGAGGCGACGCTCCGGTGTCACGCCCGCGGCGGAGATCACGAGGTCGCTCACCCCCAGCCGCTCGAGAATCTGCTCGATGTCCCCGTTCCCGCCGTGCACCGGGTACCCCTGCACCTCGGCGCCGTGGAGGCCCGGGTCGTCGTCCACGAATCCCAAGGGGAGGAAGCCGAGTGCGGCGTTGCCGAGCATGCTGCCGAGTGCCTGGCGGCCGGCGCGCCCCGCGCCGTAGATCAGCACCCGCCGGGTCCCCGAGGTGGCGCTCTCGTGCGCGTGCAGCAACAGGCGAGACAGCAAGCGGCCACCCACCACGAAGGTGATCAACACATAGGTGTACAGCAGCCACCCGGCGATGGGCCAGAGCGCACCGAACACCAGGAGCCAGGCGACCCAGGCGAGCACCGCGCCGACGAGCGCCGAACGGGTCGCCTTGAGTCCCTCGGCCATGCCGGCGTGCAGGTAGGAGGCGCGGTAGACCCCGCCGATCCACAGGCCGGCGAGAGTCGCAGCCACGACCAGCCCCGCCCGCAGCCAATCACCCAGCGGGTCGCCGTGGAGCGGGCCCACGAGTGCCGTTGCAGCCAGAAACGCCAACGCAGCCGCCGCGGCATCGTAGGCGGCGTGGGTCACGCGGCGGTGCACGAACTGATTATCGAACAGCGGCAGCAAGGCGCCGCGGTCGAGCAGCCGCAGCTCCTCGTACCACCAGCGCGTCGCGGAATACCCGAGGACCAACACTGCGGCCACACCTCCCCACAATCCGATCCAGGGCCAACGCACCGACACGAATGCGAGACCGCCCAGGACTATCGCGCCGCCGTAGAGCACTGCGAGCGCCAAGTGTTTCGAAAGTCCCAGTCCAAGCAGCCGGTGCGGGATGTGGCGCGCGTCCGGCGTGAAGAGCCGAGGGGGCCCGCTCTTCAGGACGAAGCGCTCTGGGTCACGCCGCGCGCGCTCGATCGTCATGGCGCGGGCGGTGCGGCGCAGCACCGTGATGCCGCACTCGGCGAGCGGAAGCCCCAAGGCGAGCACCGCGGGGAGCGCCAACCAGACGCGCTGCTGGGTGAGTCCCACGAGGCTCGCGGCGCCGAGCAGGAAGCCGATGACGAGACTGCCGGAGTCGCCCAGGAAGATGCGCTGCTTGCGGAAATTGTGCGGCAGGTATCCGAGCAGCGCCCCTGCGAGGCCGAGCAGCACGATCGACGCGACGACTCGGCCGAGCGCGATACTGACGAGCGCCAAGGCGAGGGCGGCGATGGCGCCCAACCCGCCCGCGACTCCGTCCACCACGTCGGTCATGTTGACCGCGTTCGTGAGGGTGACGATCCACAGGACGCCGAACACCGCGCCCAGCACGCCGATCTCGTGGGGCGTGGTGCTCGGTCCCAGCGCTACGGCGTAGGGGAACGGTGCCGCGAGCACGACCAGTGTCGCGGCAGCGATCTCGAGTCCCAGCTTGAACCACGCGGGAAGTCCGCGGGCGTCGTCGACCATCCCCGCGACGAGAATGACGAGCGACCCGGCCGCGAGCGCCGCCCAGCGGCCGACGGCACTGCTCGAGAACAACGCAGTGCGCAGGCTGGGGCTCGCAACGAAGACCGCGGCGACCGCGAGCGCCACCGCGCAGCCGACGGCGACGCCGCCCCACCGAGGCACCGCTCCGAAGTGGACCTTGCGGGGATCGGGCTGGTCGAGCACGCCGCGGGAAATCGCGACACGACGCACCAACGGTGTGAGAGCGAGGCTCAACGCCGCCGCGCCCAGGATAGCGACTACATAGACGGATCCCGCAACCGATTGATCCAACTGGTTTTCCCCCTATCGCCCTCCCCCGAAGTCGAGGGAGGGACCCTCAATCCCATACCACACAGCGACATCCGTCAAGTCCCCCGTCTAATGGTGAACCCCTAGACGCACACCCAAGCAGTTGCGCGCCACCCGCAAAAGTGGTATAAACTCACTGGGGATATGCCTTTGCGGGCCTGCGACGGTCGCTAGTAGTCCTGGGAGCGCGACGATGAGTTTGCGTAGCACCGAAGACCTGCCGGCGTTTTCACTGCTGAGCCTGGCCGCCACGGTTCGTCGGCAGGCTATCTGGATGGTGGCGACTACGGCGATCGGGATCGCGCTGACAGTCGCCATAACGATGCGCCAGCGACCGATCTACGAGGCGCGCGCGACGATCCGCCTCGCGGAGCAGCAGTCCGCCCCCACCAACGTGTTCGCCGCACTGTCGGGGCCGTCCACGATCGAGACGGAGATGGAGATCCTGCGGAGCCGCTCCGTTGCCGAAGACGTAGTGGACTCGCTCGGCCTGAGGGCGTCGATTGTGGAGCCGAAGGGCGAGCCACGCGGCAACCTATTCGGGATTCTCCATCTGGCGCGTGATGCCGCTCCCGGGGTCTACGTGGTGCAACGCGATACGACGACGTTCACTCTCACGACCCCCGACGGCCATACTATTGGCGGTTTGTACGGCACGGCGTTGACGGCCGCTGGTGTGGGAATTGAGCCGCTGCCACTCGGCGCCTCGGGCACCGCTTCACGACACATCGAGGTCTCGGTCGCGCCGACGGATCGAGCCGCGGAATTGGTCCGCCAGGGGCTGCGAGTCACGCGGCCCCAGACGAATGCCGGGATCGTGTCGGTGGCGTACCGCAGCACCGATCCGGTTCTGGCTGCCAACGTGGTAAATGGAGTTGCCACGTCCTATATCAGCCGCCGCAACGAGGGACAAAAGGAGCAGTACCGCGCCGCGGTGGCGTTCCTCCGGACGCAGGTGCAGGCGTACGGCGCCGAGTTGACTAGGGCGGAGAGCGCGCTGGAGCAGTTCAGCCGCGCGCACGCCGTGATCAATCCGGACGCACAGGCAGGTGACCAGGTGCGCCGACTCGCCGACCTGCGCGTACAGAAGGAGGAACTGACCGCCAGGCAGAGGGAGCTGTGGGACCTGGTGCGGCGCACCCGGCAGCCGGCGGAGTCGAGCGGCGACTGGACCAATCTGATGGGGTCGCCGATCCTGCTCCAGAACCAGGCGATCGGCGCGGTGGTGCAGCAGGTCACGACTGCGGAGGAGGAGCGGGCCCGGCTGATGACGCGGCGCACTGCCGCTGATCCAGACGTGGTCGGTCTCGATCGTACCATCTCGACCCTGCGGTTTCGACTGTCCGCGCTTGCCACCGCTACGCTGCAGGGGCTCGACGATCAGGCTCGCTCGCTCGAGCGGACCTTGTCGCAGTCGGGCGAGCAGCTGGCGCGCGTCCCGGAGGTGCAGCTGCAGTACGCGCGGCTGCGCCGTCAAGTGGACCTCGACCTCCAGCTGTACACCTTGCTGCAGACGCGGCTCAACGAGTCGCAGATCTCTGAGGCGATGGAGATCGCCAACGTGCAGCTCGTGGACCCGGCGATGGCGCCATTGAGACCGCTCGCCGCACGTCGAGTGTTCAACCTGCTGTTTGGCGGCGCACTAGCGCTGCTGTGCGGCATCATCGTCGCGGTGGTGCGGGAGAGCAACGACACCAGCGTGCGGTCGCGCGCGGAAGTGGTGCGGCTCACCGAGCTGCCGCTGCTGGCATCGATCCCACGCATTGAACTGCGGAACGGTCACCGCAAGGAGTTGTCCGGGCGCATCGAGGACCGGCTCGTGATCCGGCATTCGCCGCGGAGCCCGGCCGCGGAGGCGTATCGCGCGCTACGTACCAACGTGGCGTTCGCCACGAACGGGGCAAAGCGGCAGCTCCGCACGCTCGTGGTCACGAGCCCCGAGCCGGAGGATGGCAAAACGACGACCGCGCTGAACCTGGCGGTCACGCTCGCCGACCAGGGCCTGAAGACGATCCTCGTCGCCGCCGACCAGCGCCGCCCGGTGCTGCACAAGGTGTTGCACACCGAGCGCGCCCCGGGCCTGTCAGACCTATTGAGCGGAAAAACGACGCTCGAGCAAGCGATCCGCTACATCCCGCTCACCGATCTCGCCGGTGGAACTCTCGCGTTCATCCCCGCCGGCCGCCACGTGTCCAATCCGGCAGAGCTGCTCGGATCGCTGGCGATGAAATCGCTGCTCGAAACGCTGTCGGAGCGCTTCGACACGGTGATTCTCGATACGCCTCCCCTTTGTGTGGTGACGGACGCCGCGGTGCTCGGGACCCTCGCCGATGGCGTGCTCGTCGTTGCCCGCATGGGCGCGACGCACTCGGAAACGCTACAACAGACGGTGGAGGAGATCCGGGGGCTCGGCGCCCACGTGATCGGCACCGTGCTGACCGACGTGAACCAGCGCGAAGACCGCTACGGTTACCGCTACGGCAACTACCAGTACTACTACGAAGAAGACGGGAATGGCAACGGGCGGCAGGAAAACGGTCGCAAGAAAAAGAAGACGGCTGTGCGTCGAACCAGGGTCTGAAAGCGCATCACAGACCGTGAAAACCGTCTCGCTGTTGTTGTTCTTGCTCGCCTGCACCGCGTCCCAAGCGTCTGCTCAAAGCGCCACTTCTACAGGGACTCTCGCCTCCGGTTCCGGTGTGCGCCCCGGCGACGTCATCGTCGTGCGGGTGTGGCGTGAGCCCGACTACTCCGGTGAATTCCAGGTAGACTCGCGTGGCCGCGTGGTGCTGCCGCTCCTGGGAGAGCTGACGGTGCGCGGCAGGAACGCCGAGACGCTCACCGACTCGCTGCGCACCGCCTACCGCGTCTATCTAAAAAACCCCTCGATAGAGATCACGGTGCTCAGACGCATCGCCGTCTCGGGCGAAGTCGGGAGGCCGGCGCTCTATCCCGTCGACGCCACGATCACCATCGGCGACTTGATTGCGCTCGCGGGCGGGGTCACCTCGGCCGGTAACAAGAAGAAGATCCAGCTGCTGCGCAACGGCCAGGTCATCGTGTCAGGGCTCGGGCCGGGAACGGTGTTGCAGAACTCGCCGGTGCAGTCTGGGGACCAGATATTCGTGCCACAGCGCAGCTGGATATCGCGCAACGGCGGGGTGTTCCTGTATGGCGGGGTCACCGTGGCGACGTCAGTGCTGGTCGCTATTCTCGTGAGGCGATAAGCAGTGCGTTGTGCGTAGTGCGTTGTTCAATCCGGTTCACCACGGAGTGCCGGATACGATGGCCGCGACGGTTCCACCCCCACCTAATTTCCAGACTCTCTTCGAATCGGCTCCCGGGCTCTCCCTCGTCCTCTCGCCACAGTTCGTCATCGTCGCGGTGAGCGACGCCTATCTCAAGGCCACAACCAAGCAGCGGGAAGAGATCGTCGGCCGCGGGCCATTCGACGTATTTCTCGATAACCCTGACGATCTGCGCGCCTCGCTCGAGCGGGTGCGGCAGGAGCGGGTGGCCGACGCGATGCCGGTGCAGAAACACGGCGACGGATTCGAAGCACGCTACTGGAGCCGCGCCAACACGCCCGTCCTCGCACCCGATGGCTCGCTCGCCTACATCATCCACCGCGTCGAGGACGTGACCGAGTTGACGCTCGCCCGTGTCCGCCAGGAACAGCTCACAGCACAACTGCAGGAGACCAACCAGGAGCTGGAATCGTTCAGCTCCGCGGTGTCGCACGATCTGCGGGCGCCGCTGCGGCGTATTACCGGATTCGGCGAGCTACTCCTGGAAGAGTGCGGCGGTCAGCTCGATGCGCGCGGCCAGGATTATTTGCAGAGGATCGACAAGGCCACGCGCAACATGGGGATACTGATCGAGGACCTGGTCAAGCTGTCGCAGGCGACGCGCGGCGAGCTGCAGCACACCGAGGTCGATCTGTCACAGCTGGCCCAAGCGGCGGTGGAGGAGCTGCGGAAGGCGGATGCCGAACGCGACGTCGAGATTACGATCCAGGACGGCGTGGTCGCCACAGGCGACGCCCTCATGTTGCGCAGCGTGCTCGACAACTTGCTCGGCAACGCGTGGAAGTACACGCGCAACACCGCCCGGCCGAGCATCGAGTTCGGCGCTGAGACGGTGGATCACGAGACGCGCTACTTCGTGCGGGACAACGGCGTCGGCTTTGACATGTCGCAGTCGGAGCGCCTGTTCCGGCCGTATCACCGCCTGCACACCGAAGCCGAGTTTGCGGGCTCCGGGATTGGCCTCGCTACGGTGAAGCGGATCGTAGCGCGGCACGGAGGACGGGTGTGGGGAGAGGGAGAGGAGGGGAAAGGGGCGAGGTTTTATTTTCAGCTTCCGTCCTCACCCCCGTTGGTCCTCACCCCCTGACCCCCTCTCCGGTTGTCCTCACCCCCTGCGACCGTTAGGGAGTCCTTTAGGGTCCCCCTCTCCCTTCGGGAGAGTTTTTGTCCTCACCCCCTGACCCCCTCTCCGTTCGGGAGAGGGGGAACGGCGTTCACCCTTCGTTCCCCCTCTCCGCATTGCGGAGAGGGGGTCAGGGGGTGAGGACAAACTCTCCCGAAGGGAGAGGGGAACGAAGGTTGAGGTACGATCTACCCACTCCCCCCCATAACCTCCTCATAGACCTGCGGCCTTTCGCACCGAATTGATGGTCCGTTGATCCCCTCTCCCATGATGTCCGAGATCTGGAGCGACGATAGAACCCCGCACCATTGACACGTGTTACGTAACGCGTTACAATGGTCGCCATGTTCCGCCCTTTACCCAAGCACCGCCCTCCTACCCATCCGGGCGCCATGATCCCGGATTTCCTGACCGATCTGGGAATGACCCAAACCGAGTTCGCGGACGCGATCGGGGTGTCGCGGGTGCGCCTGAACGAGCTGATTCACGGCAGGCGCGCGATGACGCCGAGCACTGCGTTGCGCCTGGAGCGCACCCTGGGCAAGCCGGCGTACTGGTGGCTCGGGCTGCAGCAGGACTACGACCTCTGGCACGCGTTGCACGATCCGGAGATGGGAGAGATTCGAGCGCTGAAGCGGCTGCGGCAGTCAGCGTAAAGCCTCCACTCCGGTTGTCCTCACCCCCTGCGACCGTTAGGGAGTCCTTTAGGGTCCCCCTCTGAGGACCTACGAGGGCGGCTTTCGTTTGACGATCGGTTGAGTTCCTTCCGACATGCTGTTTCAGAAAACCCGACAGTGACATCTCTGGCCGAGGCGCTCCCAAGCCAACGCTTGGCTTGCGTTTGTACGTACATCGTAGGTACATTCACATGGCGGACATTCGTTTCCACTGGGACCCGAAAAAGAACGCCGCCAACAAACGCAAACACGGGATTTCGTTCGAGGAAGCCCAAGCCGTGTTTTCTCCGCGCGGAAGGCGACCAATTCGGAACGGGGCTACTACGACCAGAGGTGGCGCACATGAGACGGGAATACGATTTCTCCAAGGCTCGCCGGAACCCTTACGCAAGCCGGCTCAAGCAATCGGTCACAATTCGGCTCGATGCGATGGCGGTGAAGTACTTCAAGGATCTTGCCGCGGCGTCCGGGATTCCGTACCAGACGCTGATTAATCTCTATCTGAGGGATTGCGCGGCAACGAGGCGGAAACTGGAGATGCAGTGGAAGCCGGACCGGCAAAGCGCGGCCTGGACCAAAGCAACCGTTGGTGAAGGTCGCGGCTAAAGCGCTAAAGCACTTCCTGCGGTCGCCGCGTCTCGGCTGGTCTGCCGCTTCAAGCGGTAGTTCAGCCGAGCCGCGACCGTCAGGGAGTACTTTAGTGCGAGTTTACTCGCCACATATCGACGGAACTCACATTTCTCCCCCCCATCACCTCCTCATAAACCTGCAAAGTCCTATTCACCATCCGCTCCGCCGAGAACTCCAGCTCGGCGCGGCGTTTGGCGGCCTTGCCGAGGGTCGCGCGGAGGCGGTCGTCGCCGAGCAGGCGGTGCAAGGCGCCGGCGAGGGCGTCCGAGTTCTGGGGTGGGACGAGGAGTCCCGTGACCTGATGGCGGTTGACGAAGCGGACGCCCGTATCGAGGTCGCTCGCGATCACCGGTTTGCCGCACGCCATCGCCTCGAGCTGGGCTAGCCCAAACGCCTCACGCCGGTCGATGGACGGCAGCACGAAGACGTCGCACGCGTGCAGCAGGATGCGGCGCTCCGATTCGGGGACCTCGCCCAGGAAGGTGACGCGCTTGGTGAGGTGGAGCCGCGCCGCCAGGGCCGCCAGCTCGTGCCGCTGCCGCCCCCGCCCCACTACGATCAGGTGGGCGGGCACGTGGGCCAGCGCGCGCAACAGCACGTCGAGCCCCTTGTAGGGTCGCAACACGCCCACGAACAGCACCAGCGATCCGCCACCGTGAGCCGCGCGACGCCGCTGTACCTCGTCGGCCTCGCCGTCCTTGAGAGAGAACGACTCGATGTCGATACCAAAGGGGATGACGGTGCAACGATCGCGATAGCGCGACAGCACTGGCGACGACCCGATGTTCTCCTCGGCGCTCGCGATTACGCGGTGCGCCCGTCCGAAGGTCCGGTTCAAGATCGGGTAGTACAGCGGCAGCAGGCGGCGCTGGCGGATTACGTCGGCGTGATAGGTGATCACGAGCGGCACGCCGCGCGCGCCCATGAGGTAGGCGAGGTCGCCCATCGGGTTGGGAAAGTGCAGATGAACGATGTCGGGCTTGAGGCGCGCCAGCTCCCACGGCATGGTGGGACAGAGCGGCACTGCGGCGTAGCGGCCGAACTCGGGGACGCGGATCACCCGCACCCCGTCCATGCGCTCGTCGCGGCGGCGCATCGAGCGAGACGGCGCCACGACCGTGACGTCGATCGAGCGCGCCAATCCACTGCAAAGGAGGTGGACGTGCTGCTCGATCCCCCCAGTGGTGGGCGGGAAGTAATCCTTGAAGACGTGGACGACTTTCATCTAGGTGGACGCGATCTCCCGATATGCCCGCAACACCCGCTCCGCGTGCGGTCCCACGGCGAACAGTTGTTCCGCGCGTCGCCGGCCTGCCGCGCCGAGGCCGTGGCGCAGCGCGGGGTCAGCGAGCAGGCGCTGCACGGCGGCGGCAAAACCGCTCACGTCTCCCGGCGTCACCAGCAGTCCCGTCACGTCGTGCTCCACGATTTCTGGAATGCCGCCGGCGTTAGCGGCCACCACCGGCCGACCGGCTGCCATCGCCTCGGCCACCACCCGGCCGAACGGCTCGGGGGCAGTAGGACAGTGTATCAACACGTCCGTCGCCGCCAGGATCTCGGGGATGTCGTCGCGCGCGCCGAGGAACAGTACGCGACCGGCGAGCCCCAGGTCCACGGTGCGGCGCTTGAGCGCCTCGGCGTAGCCTTCGTGTCCCTCCGTCTCGTAGATCGGGCCCCCTGACACGAGGAACCGGACCCCCGGCACCTGCTCCGACAGCCGCAGCGCAATGCGGATGAAATCTTCGTGCCCCTTCCATTTGGTGAGGTGGGCCACCATGCCGACGAGCGGCGCGTTGTCCGGCAGCGCCAGCTCGGCGCGGACCCCTGCCCCGGAGCGATCGGGGTGAAAGCGATCGAGGTCCACGGGATTGTACAGCCGCACCACCGGCACGCCGCGCAGCGTGGCCGCCACCGCCTCCGAGTTGGCAAACACCAGCGCGGGAAGCGTGCGGGACGCGGCGCGAAACAGCCGCCCGCGCGAGCCGCCCGGCGGAAAGTCGCGCAGGTGCCACACGACGGGGCGGCGGGCGAGCCGCCCCGCGAGCCCGCCCAGCAGGTGGGCCTTGAGGCCATTGGTATGCACCAGCTGGTGGCCGCCGCGCCGCACCAACGTAGCGAGCCGGGCGACGCTCGGCAGCGAGCGAGCCGCGAGCCCCGCCGTCGCCCCGAGCCCTCGCGACGGAGGGTAGCGCGACGACGCACGTCGCACTGCATCGGGGACGTCGAGAAACACCGTGGCAATGGTCTGTGAGACGAGCCGCGCCGCGAACGGGCCGTCGCCGAACAGCGCCACGGTGGGATCCACGTCGCGCTCGCGCAGCGCCTCGAGCAGCAGCAGCAAGCTCTGCTCGGCGCCGCCCAGCTCGCGGCCGGGGTTAATGAACAGAACGCGGAGCCGGCTCACCGGCGCCAACGTGAGCTCTGGGTCAACACCCTAAAGGGTGTGCCCATAAGACACTGCGCTTTAGCGCAGTGCTGTTCGGGCGCACCCTTCAGGGTGTGAAGAAACAGCACGAAGAGAGCGCGGAGGTTCACGGTAATGCGGAATGTGGAATGCGGAATGCGGAATTGTTAGAGGCGGTGCGTGGTGCGTGGTATTCTCAGGTGACCTCAGAGCGTACGCCTACAAGCGGCCAAGCGCTGGTCAGCTCATCATAGCTTGCCACTGCGCTTCAGACGTCTCAGCACGGCCACAAACTTCAGGACGGGCTCATGGGCTCGCGCCTTCAACGCCGCTCGATCGGCCGCATCCGTTGCCGCAGCCTTGACCCGAAGGGCCCGATGCAAGGTGGGATCTAGGTAAACAGTGACTCGTTTCACCTTGGGCATAGCGTGACAATAACGTTGTGGCGTCAAGGCGCCAAGGTTGGGTCGTTCTCTGGTGATGAAGGTGTCGAGACCGTTTACATCCGCGATACCGCGTATGCCTGGGTGGCGCTTCCCGCGGCGAACAGCGCAAGGGCTGCGCTTCTGAGTGTGGGAAGCGCGAGTACGGCCACGAGGGCGAAGCCGAAGATCGCGCAAACGAACATCAGCTTCGTCATCCGGAGTTCCAGCCTCGCCACCTGCATGCTCAGCTCCGCCCGGATTTGCGCGAATTGCGCGTCGACGGGAGCCTCCTCGTCGACCTCTAGTGCACGGTGCATGAATCCCTCTGCGGTGGGTATTGCCGAGAGGATACGCTCGGCCGCCTGGCCGACGCAAGCGCGTTTGAGGATCCGTTGACTCGAGCGCGGCAGATTCTTGCGATGGCCGCCGATCCCTCCTACGTTCCCGCCATGTCGCCCCCTGGCTTGATGACCGCGGATGAGCTGCTCCACACCCACCTGCCCAACAAGAAGACGGAGCTGGTGAGAGGCATCCTCGTCGTCCGGGAACCTACCGGATACCGCCACGGTGACGTCACCGCGCGAATCACCAAGGCCCTGATGGAAGCCGTCGAGGCGAGGGGGTTGGGTCGGGTGTTGGCGGCCGAGACCGGGTTCAAGCTCAGCGCGGACCCGGACACGGTGCGGGCACCGGATGTCGCCTTCATCAGGCACGAGCGACTCCCGGATCCCGAGACGCTCGGCTACCCCGCGCTTGCCCCGGACCTGGTTGTCGAGGTGCTGTCACCGGGCGATCGCCCCGGCGAGACGCTCGCCAAGGTCGGCGACTGGCTCAACGCGGGGTCCCGCCTCGTGTGGGTCGTCGACCCCGGTCGGCGCGTGGCCCGCGTGTACCGTCAGGACGGGAGCGAAACGCTGATCACCGAGCGCGCCGTGTTGCACGGCGAGGATGTCGTCCCCGGCTTCGAGTGCTCGCTCGGCGCGATCCTGTCTCCCTAAGTTGCCGGTTTTCCCTCATGGCCCTGCGGAATGTGAATGCGGAGTTGATAGAGCAGGTGCGTGGTGCGTGGTATTCTCAGATGATGCCTGAGCGTACGGCTACGAAGGGCGCTTCAGGTCCTTGAGCACGGCGGAGTTCACCAGCTCCGAAACGCTCTGGTCAGCACCGCCGCTTGTCCAGGACCGCTCATGGTATTACATTGTCATACATGAGTGCCGTAACGATCCGCCTCGACCCCAAACTCCAGCGCGAGCTGGATCGCCTGTGCCGCCGGCTGGGGCGGACTCGGAGCGAGCTCGTGCGCGACGCCCTGCGGCGCCAAATCGCCCTGCTGCGGTTCGAGGAAGGCCGGCGCCGGGCGATGCCGTATGCGGAGGCTGCTGGCTATCTGACCGATGAGGACGTGTTTCGAGATGTATCGTGAAGGTCTTTTGCGACACGAATGTTCTCGTGAGCGCCTTCACGACGCGGGGGCTCAGCGCAGACCTGATGCGACTGGTCATCGCCCAACACGAGCTGCTGACCGGCGAGGTCAACCTGACAGAGTTCCGGCGCGTGCTGCGTGATCGGTTTCGGGTGCCACCCGCTGATATCAGCGCGCTTGAACGACAGCTTCGAGAGCACACCGTGGTGGCAAAGCCCGCGGCCCCCTCTGAGTTCAGGATCCGCGACCCTGACGACGCTTGGGTCCTCGCCTCGGCCATATCCGGCGGCGCCGACATCCTGGTGACGGGCGACAAGGACCTCCTGTCGATCGCAAGGCAGGCGCCGCTGCCGGTACTCGATCCACGGGGCTGTTGGGATCGGCTGCGGGGACGGAGCCCCTAGGCCGGGACTTTGCGCTTGCGCTCCCGGACCAGGCGGTCGGCGAGGTACGCCTTCAGCAGCGACTGGTAGGGCACGTCCTGCGCATTGGCGAGCGTCTTCAGCTCCTCGAGCATCGAGACCGGCAGCCGGAGCGAGATGGCCGTCGTGGACGGCCGGAGGTTCGGCAGCGCCGGCTGCGCGTTCCGGCTCCAGTCGAAGTAGTCGACGGTGTCGTGCTTCGCCCAGAACCGCCGTTCGGCGTCCTCGGACGCGAACTTCGGAATCCGTCGTCTACTGGGTTTCGATCGCTTGCTCATACACCGTGCGCTCCCGGCGGCTCATGTCGCGCGCCGAAATGACGCGGATCAACGTGCCGTATATGATGGTAATATACGGCCGTCAAGGTGGCCGCCGAGCCGGGCGACCGCAGGAAGTGCTTTAGCGCCTTCAGGCCCGGAACAACGATGGACGGCAACCCCCATTTCACTTGCCCGCCGCTTCCGCAAAGACCTTCCTTGCGTCGCCGATCACCTGATCCCAGGTGAACCGCTCGAGCACGCGCCGGCGTCCTTCCTTCCCCAACCGTTCCGCGACCGACGGATTGGTCAGCACCGACACGAGGGCTTCGGCGACGGCGCCGATGTCCTGCGGGTCTACCAGCAGCCCGCTCTTGTCGTGGTCCACCGCGTCGACGAGACCTCCCGAGCGACCCGCCACCACCGGCTTGCCGCACGCCCCCGCCTCGAGGCAGACGATGCCGAACCCCTCGGCGCCGCCTTTCGAGGGCGACTCTCGCGAGAGCAGCACAAAGGCGTCGCAGGCACGGTACAGGTCGGGCAGCTCCTCGTCCGTCACCTCGCCCAGGAACCTGACCTCCCGTTCCACTCCGACGCTCTCTGCCACCCGGCCGAGGTAGTCGCGCAGCGGCCCGTCACCGGCGATCACATAGCGGACGTCGGGGCATTTCGCCTTGACGAGCGGCAAAGCGCGGATGGTGGTGTCGTGGCCCTTGTACAGTTCCGCCAGTCGGGCAACGGAGAGGATCGTCTTGGGACGCGCGGGTGCTGGCTGCCCGTTGGCCGGTGCGAAGCGTATCGCGTCCACGCCGGGATAGAGGACGCGCACTCGTTCGCGTGGTACGGTCAGATCGAGCACGGCGGAGCGGGTGAAGTCGCTGCACGCCACCACGAGCTTCGCGTTGCGCAGCAGGAAGCGCAGCAGCCGCTTCCACCGTTTGCGCCGGATCTCGTAGCCGTATGTGAAGACGACGTATGGGACGCCCAGCAGACGGCGTGCGAGCAAAGCAGCGGGCGCTGCAGTAACGTGGCCGCACACAATCACGTCAGGGCGCCGAATGATGCATTCCCAGAGCGTCGTGGCGCAGAGGTGGATCAGCCAGGGGATCCTCCCGAGGCGGGCACTGCTGAGCCGCGTCACGCGGCACCCGGATGTGGTGTCGAAGGCCCGGTCGCCGTGAACGGCCGGGGCGAGCACCCTGACCTTCGCGTCCGAAAGCCGGCGCGCCAGCTCGAGCATCCAGGTCTGGATGCCGCCGCGGACGGGTGGGAAGTCCCAGGTGAGAAGCAAGACTTTCATTGCAATGGGGAATGTGGGATGTGGAACGGGGATTTGTTAGAGGAGGTGCGTGGTGCGCACCACGCACCGTTTTTTCAGTCCAGAAACTCCCTCGCCCACAGCTCGAGACAGAGCAGCGTCCACACCGATTGTCCGTCGCGCGAGGGGGCGCGGCCGTTGTGGCCGAGCAGGGCCTCGACTCGCTTGGCGTCGAACCAGCCGCGGGCGCGCGCCCGCTGGTCGAGCAGGATGTCACGGGTGAAGCCGAGCAGCGGTCCCGAGACCCATTGGTCCAGCGGGATCTGGAAAGCGTGCTTGCGGCGCCGGATGGTGGAGGGCGGGAGCAGCGGCGCCGCGGCGCGCTTGAGCAACGTCTTGGCGCCATGGCGCAGCTTCACCGCCAGCGGGACGCTGGCCACGAACTCCACGAGGCGGTGGTCCAGGAACGGCACGCGGGCTTCGACCGACACCGCCATGCTCATTTTGTCCATCTTGGTGAGCACATCGTCGACCAGCCAGGTGTGCATGTCGAGCGACATGAGCCGATGCACCACCTCGGCGCTGGTGTGAGCAGCGCTGCCAAGATATGGCGCGAGCACCGCCTCGGGAGCACCGGGTCGGATCGCATCCTTCAGGGCAGTAGAGAGCAGGTCGTGCTTAAGGGCGGGGTCGAGTCCCGCGATCCAATGCAGGTGACGGCTCACGTCATCACGCTCGGCTAGGAGGTTATCGAGCGCCGTCCTGTAGCGGCTGGATAGTGGGGCAACCTGGGCGAGGGGGAGGAGCACACCCTCGCGCATCCATGAGGGTAGGAGCTGTTGCATCCGTTTGGCCCGGGCGAACCATGTGTAGCGCGGGTAGCCGCCGAGCAGCTCGTCGCCCCCTTCCCCGGTGAGCACCACGGGTACTGTCTGGCGCGCGAACTTGCAGATGAGGTAGGTCGGCAGTACGGCCGGGTCTGCGACCGGCTCGTCGAGGCTACGCACCAGCCCGGGGAGCAGCTCCGCGGCATCGGGGGTGAGCACCAGCTCGTGATGGTCGCTGCCGAGGTGTTGGGCAACGACCCGCGCTTCGGCCAGCTCGTTGTGGGTGCCCGGGAGGTCAAATCCGACGGTGAATGTCGCGATCGGCCTGCCCTGCTCGGCCGCCATCGTCGCGGCGACGGCGCTCGAATCGAGGCCGCCGGACAGCAGCATTCCTATTGGCACATCGCTGATCAGATGACGCCGCACAGTCTCGTGGAACAGACGCCCAAACTCCTCGACTGCCTCGTCGAGATTGACGCCTGGCTGGTAGTCGCCGAGCACCAACTCCCAGTAGCGCTTCACTGCCACTCGCCCGTCCTCCACCGTAAGCAGGTGGCCGGGCGGGAGCTTCTTGATTCCACGAAACAGTGTGTCGGGGCCAGGGACATAGCGGAAGGTGAGGTAGAGGTCGAGCGCCTGGAGATTCGCGGAAGCCTGGACGTCGGGGTGCTGGAGTAGCGCCTTGACCTCGGAGGCAAACAGAAAGGAGCCGTTGGCTTCGGCGTAGTAGAGCGGCTTGATGCCGAGGCGGTCACGGGCGAGCAAGAGCCGCCGGCGCTTTGTGTCCCACAGGGCAAAGGCGAACATCCCTTGGAGCAGGTGGACCAGTGCGTCACCGTATTCCCGGTAGAGGTGGACCAGGACCTCTGTATCGCTCCTGGTGCGGAAGCGGTGGCCCAGCCATTCCAGCCGAGCGCGTAGCTCTCGATGATTGTAGATCTCGCCGTTGAAGACGACGATGACGGAGCGGTCCTCGTCGAGGATCGGTTGATGTCCGCCCGCCACGTCAATGATGCTAAGCCGGCGAGCGCCGAGCCCTATGCCCTCGCCGCAGTGGAAGCCGCAGTCGTCCGGGCCACGGTGGATCATCGTATTGGTCATGATGTCCATCAGGTTCGGATTGAACCGACCGACGATCCCGCATATACCGCACATCGTTGCTTAGGTCTCTTTCAACCAGCTAAAAGCGCTTCTTCGCTCCCACAACCGCCGAAGCGCGACGGATGCCATTAGCAGAAAAAGAGGCTCCACGGGAGCCCGAAATCTCGGCATAGAGGTAAAAATCGCTGCCGTCAGAATCGTCTGGAGGATCAAGAAATACAAGGGAAACAACTGTCGCCACCGGCTCGCTGTCCAGATGAAGCCGAACATGCTCAGCGCGAGTATTGGGTACCAAGCGAGTTGTGCGACCGGGTGATCGTAGGCGCCGAAGAATATTCTCACCTTCTGCAGAGAATAGCTGAACGAGGTGCCCGGATGCTCGCGAATGAAGTCCCTGGCGAGAAAGAATGCCTTCCGGTCAGCCTCCAAGGGCGTTAGTCCGGCCAACTCACTGCCCAACCGTGGATCGTCATACCAGCCCCTGGCCCCTGTCTGCAATCCGGTCAATGGGGTCTGAGTGTAGGGGTTGTTCCCCATGTACAACGTCGCACCACCCTGGAGACTGATCGGAAACCAGGCGCCGATGACGACGCGATTTCGGACCATCCACGGTGTCACAACAGCCGTGAAGCAGGCTACAGCAACGCATAGCCATTTCATTCTCTTCCCCAGCTGTCCCTTAGCGTTCAAGAGTGCCAACAACACAAGGAGAGGTAGGAATCCCAGAATCTGAGGTCGATTGAGTGCGGCTAGCCCCAGCACGCCACCGGTGAGGGCGGCGTGTTTTGCCCCGTGCTCGGCTCCGCAAGCAGTTAGCAAGCAAGCCAGCAGTGTGTAGACGAGAATGGCCAAATTCTCGGTCAGGGGAATGGCCACCAGGAATACGAAGAACGGGTACAGGGCAGAGAGAGCGCCAACAACGATACCGACTCCATCGGAAAACAACTGCTTCCCCAACATGTAGAGCGCGACAACACTGAGCGCGCTGAGACACGCAAGTAGGAGTTGCCCTGCAAGCAAATGGGGTCCGAAAACAGAGTAGACAGCCGCTAGAACGAACGGTGTGAGCGGGGGCCGTTGTGCATAAGCAAGGTCTAACCTATGAGGGGGATCCATCGTCGTGGCAAACTGGTGACGCTGAACGAGGTTGACCGCAAGATCGTGATACGCCTTGGCGTCGTCGGACGACTCCAGTGCATTCTGCCCACTCAGGAGCACCCATCCTAAGCGTAGGATCAACGCCAAAGCGAAGAGCCTTACAGGGAGTGAAATCCGAATGTGGCCACTCATGGGGATACGGCCAATGCCTCGCGGTAGGCCGCGAGTGTCCGCTGAGCCACTCCATCCCATGTATGGCGCTCTGCTGTCTTCCTTGCCTGCGCGCTCAGATTGGTGCGCAGAGCTTCATCGCGCACGACTCGTCCAAGGTGCCCAGCTAGAGCTTCCGCGTCATCCGGATCTTCAAGGACTATGCAATCACGGCCGGGTGTAAGAATTTCCAGCACCCCAGCTGCTCGACTGACGAGTACGGGGAGCCCGGACGCCATTGCCTCCAGCGTAGCCATGCTGAACGTGTCGTATCGAGTGGGTAGAACGAAGCAGTCCGCTGCCGCATACAGGGACGCGACCTCGGTGGTGTTGCTAAGAAACGTGACTCGATCCTCAAGGCCGTTGCGCTGGACAAAATGCGCCAGAGCCGCATCCGGTTTGACCCCAACGGCAAGGACCTTGACCGCGCCGGGTAAGCGCCCCAGCGCTTCCAGCAGTGGAACGAGGCCTTTGAGGCGATAGTCTCCACCGACGAAAGAGACTAGGAATGTGTCGAGCCCAAGGCCTAGACGGGCGCGAACCGGTGCCCGCCACCTCGCCCGATGCCCGGGGTGGAACGCATCTGAATCCACCCCGTGATGAATGACCACTACTTTCGTCGGATCGACCCCGTATTCCCGCTCGATCTCGTGTTTGACCTGCTGAGAAACGGCAATAACCTTCCGCGTTGATGACTTTGACATGCAGAACTTCTCTACCACGGCACCGATGGCATAGTTGAAGCGGCGATAGAGCGTTGCGCCGTGACCGGCTGCCGCACGCATTGCGGGATTGCAGCAGTGGGCCGTTATCACATTGCCAATGGGTGCGTCGGCACCCTGGATGTGAACGATGTCTGTATGATGACGTTTGGCGACGACGACAGAGGCGGTCCAGAGCGTTGCCAACCTAGCCACTGCGGGGCGGCTCACAACTGGTACGAAACGGCACGGGAAAAGTGACCGGACTGGGCGCCAGAATACGCCGGAGTACACGGCGACTTGATGCTCATCGCCTAGACGCGTCGCCAATTCGATTACGTATCGGCCATGACTATTGTCCGGAGTGCACCTGGGAACGAAGAAGCTGATCCGCATCGAGCGCCCTCTCAAGAGCGAGTGCTTTCATCAGCATGCCGATCTAGGGTCAAAAGTAGATCAAATTGGAAACCGACGCCCGCGATTGGAGATCACGAATCCAATAGGGTGTTTAGCAGCGAACAACGAATGGCGCAGGAGTAGATCTCGTAGGCGTTCGGCCGCAAGGCGCTTCGCGAACTCGCCCGCGGCTCCAAATGCGCTTCACAGCCTCGCCGAGACTATTCCTTACTTAGGGCATACCCCAGGCGACTAGCCTCTCTCGCAACATCTTGGCGAAGGAAGATATCGTAGTCCGGTGCGAAACCGCCTGGCGGGTAGTACTCGAATCCTTGGGTGGTGATACTGCGAATGACACTGAGATAATCCACTAGACCCGGATGGACCTCTATGATGATTAGACGGACTTTGGAGATCCACGATTCGCATTCTGCAAACAAGTCGCCCTCCGCACCCTCGATATCGACCTTCAGTATGTCTATTTCATCAATGGCGTTTTCGGCCAAAAGGTCCGGCATAGCCAGCATCTCGACTCGGATCGAGTCTTGGCTATGTGCACCACTTTGTATTAGAGCATGCATGTGTGAGGACGCGCTTCTGTGAAGTTCCACTTCCTTTGTTTGTGACCCAATACACTTATTGACTAGTATCGGGTAAACGCTGTTAGTCGCGCAGTTCTTCCCGAGCAGATCGAAATTGTCTGGCATTGGCTCGACACTAACCAGTCTTGCATGAGGGAACAGGGTGGCGAAATACAAAGTAGCCAGACCAATATGCGCCCCTAGGTCTACAATCGTGGCGACCTTTTCAAGGGAATCGTATGGGGCACGGTATATCTCAGCCCCCAGGACCTCGTACAGGACTGCGATGTCGCCGGTGTTCTGTCGGAACTCTATGGTCAGGCGGTGCCCGTTACAGAGACATCGAATCCGGCGCCGATGGTTAGAGTTGAAGAGAGACACTCTGTTACCGAGATGAAAGAGCAGTGTACAACCAAGCAACCTCAAGAGGTCCGAAGTACGGCAAGCAATTCTTCTTGCTTGGCTCAACTCCGTCATGTATCGGGTTGCTCCAGCCACGATTAGAAGGCCCCCCTTCCAGCATCACACCGCTTGTCCTTGTCCGGCCTTCTCGGCCACCTCGATGATGTCTCGGCCATGTCTATTGTCCAGCGTCCACCCGGAAGCGAGGAAACCGTACGCCATCAGGTTGGCTTTGGAGCGCCGGTGCCTTCATAAGCATGCCGATCAGGAGCCAATAATAGATGGAGCTCGGCAACGACGCTTGCGGTTGGAAAATCACAGACACGATCGGGTATGTAGCAGCGAATAGCGCAGGCCCAAGGAGCAAATCTCGCAGGCGTCCGGCGGATAGGCTCGTCCATGTGCGGATGCCCTCAACGCCTACCTTAATGGCAAAGTAAGCGAACAGCGCGAGTCCTAAGAAACCGAGCTCAGCCGCTGCAGAGCCGTAGCCGCTGTCGACGCTCGTGAAGGGGAGATCCTGGAGCGCTGGACTGGAAATGAAAGTCGGTATACCAGCCGTATAGCCCAGTCCCAGTCCGAATGGATAGGCCCGGGCGATGCCCAGTCCGTCAGTCAGTGGCCCGAACCATTTCCAAAAGAACGTTCGGGGTTCGAGGATAGAAAAGAACCGCTCGCTTACGATGGGCCCAATCACGAACGCGATCAGGATGACCGCTACGCCAGTCATGACAATGACCTTGAATAGCGCAGTGATCCGCGGCCGGGCACCCGGGATCAAGGCCAGGGCGACAACTGTGGACAAGAGAAGATGGGCAACTGCACCCCTACTGCCCGAGGCAGCAATACCAGCTCCCATGACTGCGAATGCTGCCGCGGCAAAGATCCGCCATCGGGTCGTGATGCTCGGAGAGGCCGAAACGCTGAAGGCGAGCAACATTACGAATGCCATGTTGCCGCCGAAGGTCCCAGCAGCGACGAAGGTAGAGAAGGCCCGAAACACGACGCCGCCTGATTGCGCGGACCAAGCTATCGTTGCGTACCGGCCATAGTAGTCGCTCCACCCAGCGAAGGATTGAGGACCGGCCTGCCATTGATACACGCCGTAGGCGCCGGTCAGCACTCCCAGTACGATCAGTAGAACATATAGGCGCTCGACCTGCTCGACCGAGTGGAAGGTATAGAAACCGACGAAATAGAAACTCAAGTATAAGATCCAGCTTCGCAAACCTAGGACACTGCGAATGAACGGCGACTCGGGATTCGCCAGTTCCAGGATGCAAAACACTCCAAGGAGGAGGAGTGGGACACTAAGCTGGCTGGCGGCGAAAAGTGGTTTTCGCTTTGCGATTCTGCCCCCGAAGACGACAAGGAAGACCAAAAGTGCCAAGCCGTCAACGCTCAAGTAGCTGAACCAGGACGCGCCCAAGAGTTTGAATGGTCCGAGAAAGAACCCCGCAATGAGTAGCAGCATGACCAGCAGGTCGACAGGATGCCGCTCGGGAGGAGCGCCACGCTCCCGGCCACGGGACTGCTGACTCGATGCTCCTTGTTCAGTCATTGAGGCGCGTTCTTCCGTGGGCCCAGACGAGGAGTACGGCTCTGGAGAACCATTCCTTCGTATACCTCGTGCAACTGCGCGACCATGCGGTTTGCAGTAAAGTGACTTCGTACCCGGGCAACTCCCGCCTGACCCATGCGAGCCCTCAGATCGGGATTGGCAAGCAGCGCAAGGATCGCCTGCGCCAAGTACTTGGCGTCATTCGGAGGAACAAGAAGACCAGTCACGTCGCTTTCGACTATCTCTCGTGGACCGCCACAGTCAGATGCAACTATCGGTTTTCCGCAGGCCATCGCTTCAACCAAGACCATTCCGAATGGCTCTGGCTCGATGGAACAATGGACGACGAGATCCGCCGCCGAATAAAAGCGGAAAACGTCAGCCTGGAAACCGGCAAACCGAACGGCGCTGCTCAGCTTCAAGTGCTCAACCTGTCTCTGTAGCTCAGGTGCGTAACCCTCCTCCAAACCGAGGAGCGTACCACCGACGATCACGAAGCAAGCTTCGGGCTTATCCTTGACCACAAGTGCTGCGGCGTCCAACAACACATGGACGCCCTTCCAACGTTGAAGGCGGGTGGCCATCACGATGATGGGCGCGGTGTCCGAGATCCCAAATTCCTCACGCACGGGTAGAGAACTGCCGACCGAAGGAACATAGGGGCTGACCCCGTTGTGGATCACGCGAATCTCGCGCTTGGAATGCCAAGCTCGGCGAAAGGCTTGAGCTAGATATGCCGAGCAGGCGAGAGTTCGTCGCGCGGGGACAGCCACGGACATCAAGCTAAGCATGCCTTCGCGAGTGAATGCGAATCTCGGCACCCCATGGAGATGAAGCAGTGCTGGGACACCCGTAATAGCCGCAGCTAACCCACCGTAGATGTGCGCCTTGGGATTGTGACTGTGCACAATGCTGATTTCTTGAGAGCGAATCAAGTCTACTATTCTTGCGATGGCCTTCCATCCTTTCAAGACGTCCCGAACACGCCCAGAGGGGATTACGTGGGTCTCGGTTCCGGTTTGCTCTACCTCCCTAACAAAAGGTCCATGCTCGAGGAGGAGCACTTCTGGAATGAAACGAGAGCGATCAAGACCGCCCAGAATGTTGAGTAGGACAACTTCGAGACCTCCTCTTTCGGCCACCGCCGTTACATGTAGAACTCTCATTTCTACAAGGGCTTTCTCGCCACCAAGAGCCAGTTCAAGGTGTCCTTCATTGCTCCACCACCGTAGACAGGAGAGAAACGATCCAGCCTCAACGATATCCAGCCAATTCCTACGCTTACCAACTTGGACAGGGCAACACCGATCCCCGGGATTCTCCGCACCCAGTTCGAGTGCCAAACAATCATCTGACCAATCGTGGCGATTGCCCCACCCAACGGCCTGATCTCTGCAACTTGAAGACCTGCTCGCTCCGTCAGGAATGCAAGACCGTAGCAAGTGTACCGGAAGAAGTCGTTCGGTTCCTCGTGAAGAGGGTTCGTCTGGGGCGCGGTGAGAACCAGATGGCCACCCGCCCTTAGGACTCTGTGAACCTCCCGCAGGAGGGTGTCTGGTTCTGGCACATGCTCGAGTACCTGAGTTGTGAGAACCGTGTCGAACGTGCCCTCGCGGAACGGGAGCTCCAGAGCGCTGCCGAACACATTAGCTGCCGAACGACCTGATGGCGTTCTTGCAAAGTCGATACCTACCCACTGCGCTACATCGCCTCCGAGTATCCTTTGATACGGCTTCATGCCGCAACCAACATCCAGGAGACGCCCTCTGAACAGGTCCCTGATGGAGGAAAGTCCGTCCCAAGTCAGTTGATCGACAATCTTGGATCCCCAACTCCAGGGGACTTTGACGACATCACCGGCTCCTGCGGCCATTTAGGACACCTCTCGCGAGCGGTACATTAAGCCTTGGGTGTGGTTCTCAAGGTGGACCGTAGGCAGGCACAATTCTAGAACGATGGCTGACAACAAGCGATCTCAATTTCCACCAAGATTCAAACCGCCGCAAACGCACACCCAACAACGCGTGATGCCACCTGGATCGCTACCATAGGCTAGCCCGAGACCCATTGGCGACATGTCGATTGCAAGGAAGACATGACACCCATCGAACGAGCCATCAGCGTGTTTGGCCATGGACGCCTAGTGGTGCGGCTGCGCGCCAACTTGCCAAGTCGCAAACCCCAGCTTTGGGAGCGCCTACCCCGTGCGCTGTTCAGACATGCATACCTCGCCTGGCGGAGCCGGTTCGGTGAACACTCTTCAGGAGACACTACCATCGTGACGTTGCCTGAATTCGATCTTCTGATGGAGTGTGCGCCGCGGGCACGGCTCATCGACCTGCCCTTGTTCCTATATGGTGTGTACGAGGTCTCCGGTACTCGCTTCTTGCAAGGCGTGCTCAAACCGCGAGGGACGGTGATCGATGTGGGAGCGAATAGCGGGTACTACTCGTTGATCGCAGCACGCCTGGTTGGTGACAAGGGTCATGTTCATGCCTTCGAGCCTGTTTCGGAGCCATTTGAGAGGCTCCAGAGGAACCTGGGGCTCAATGGCTTTCAGAATGTCACAAGCAACCGCGCCGTCGTGGGGAGGAGTATGGGGCGGTCAATGGTGTACCCTTCTGTCGTCCGGAACAACGACGGTCTCGGGTCTGTCCTACCAGGTCCCTCTCGTTCGATCGTGGG
The DNA here is from genome assembly GCA_964596925.1 of uncultured Gemmatimonadaceae bacterium. Taxonomy (GTDB): domain Bacteria; phylum Gemmatimonadota; class Gemmatimonadetes; order Gemmatimonadales; family GWC2-71-9; genus DASTHG01. Next base: position 592,377 of record CAZQWQ010000073.1, read on the forward strand.
AGAAGAGGTCACCATGATCAATTTGGATCACCTGGTTCAGGAACTCCCAGACACGCGGATCGACCTAGTGAAGATCGATGTCGAAGGAACCGAGGCCGAGGTACTCGCCGGTGCAGGAAATCTCCTCGGTAAGGCGGACGCCCCTGTGTTGCTATTCGAGTCTTTCGATGTCGGTCCGATCGAGGAGTCCCTTGCCAGTTTCGGGTACGAAGTCCGCCACGTCCACTACTCCCTCCAGAATGGGCTGGAGTTTCCACGCGTGGGGGAAGCGTTCGACAACCTGTACGCCCGTTACGAAGCCCCAAACTTTGTGGCCCTCAAACGCGGGGGATCGGCTGGTTCGTTTCAAGAGATCTCGATGCGTAGCAGGAGAAGAGTTCCTACACTTTTGCGACTTCTGGCCGAATTTGCCTAGCCGATAGGGGTCCGGCAGCTGACAGCCACGGTGAGGCCATTGGGGACCTCATTTCCCTCCTATCCGTGCTCCGCCAAACGTGTGACCTGCTCAGCGATCACGTCCCAGGCAAAGTGGGCGTCGAACAGTTCGCGTGCTCCTTGTCCGAGGCGGGTCCGAAGCTCCGGTGTCTCGGCGAGTTCTACCAATGCTTCTTCCAGGGCGTTCGTATCTCCAACAGGGGTCAAGTAGACGTTCTGGCCGTGAACGAACCAAGGTTCGGGACGGGGGCCCTGAGTAGTCAAGAGCGGCAGGCCATGTTGTAGGGCCGTCACAGCACTGGTTCGCCTGGTCGAAACGCCGTCTATGAACGGAAGTATCATCCCATCGCAGACGCTTAGGAACCTCGAGACCTGTGGGTGTGGGAGCACGCCGGTCCACTCAACATCAATGCCGGTCAGTCCGTTAGCCCGCAAGGCTTGTTCGATGGCTACTCGGTGACGATCATCCAAGTTGCCTCCACCGATCCACACCATCTTGGCTGGACCCCGTCTCTTGAGCCGTCGAAGCGCGCCGAGGGCAGCAGGTATGTCACGATCGCGCCACGCGCCGAAACCCACCACCAAGAACCCCTCTGCACTGCCAAGGATCTGTTTTCGGAGGTAGACATGCTCTTCGTGGCTAACGGTGACCCGCGGGATGTTGCTGCCCACGGGAATCACTGGAACACGCTTGCGAATACCTATCTCTTTTAGGCGTCGCTCCCACTCTCCGGCAGTCACGCTGATTGCGTGGCTCCCGGAAGCTAGGAGAATTGCCGCAGACCGCTGCCAGAGGGCACCAAGATTGCGCTTGATAGAATGGTTGAACGGGATGTACAGCTCGTGAAAGTTTGTGACCACGCGGATGCCCTGGGAGACCCGGAGGATAGCCGGCAGCAAGTTGACTGCCAAAGTCATTCCGCGGCGGTCAAAGGAATGCGGTGTATATTGGATGAGGAGCGTCTCTGGATCCAACTCCCTAACCTGCTTGATCATTTCCCCCAGTCCGCCTGCACCCCAACTGGCGATCACGCGGTGGACCCGCACGTTTGCCGGTAGGGGATAGAGCGACTCATCGAAGTCCCCGGCTGCGGCGGTCAGGATGTCCACGTGGTGTCCAATCCGTGCCAACGCCCCCGCGAGAAAGTAGGTGTAGTCGCCAACACCGCAACGCTGCGGAGGAAACCGGGCCGAGAGAAGGCATGTCTTCATGGTCGCTGCAAGCCGTTTTGGGCCTCGCGGTCAGGTAGAGCGAGGTAGCCAGCTCGATACGGCGAACGTCGATATCCTTGAAATGGCCGCCACGGTACCAAAGAAGCCGTGTTCCATCTTGAGCTGCGGTTCCCTCCTTCCGTTGCGGAGCTGCGCACTATTTTTCCACTAGGAACGACCCGATGGCGAGCGCGTCCATCCCCGAGCTGAAGAAGGTTCGGATAGCGTCGGTGGGGCTGTGAACGATGGGCTCGCCACGGAGATTGAACGAGGTATTCAAAATGACGGGAACGGCGGTGCGCTTCCCAAACTCATCGATCACGCGCCAGTAGAGCGGGTTGATCTCCTGCTCAACAGTCTGTGGGCGAGCGCTTCCATCGACGTGGGTCACTGCGGGGATTACGCTCCGCTTTTCTGGGCGGACTTGCGCGGTAACTACCATGAATGGTGAATCTGTGGCGCTCTCAAGGTAGTCGTTGGCGACTTCTCGCTTGATCGAGGGTGCGAAGGGACGCCACCACTCTCGAAACTTGACGGCATTGTTCACTTTCGCGTTCATTTTGGGGTCACGTGCATCAGCCAGAATCGAACGACTACCCAATGCTCGTGGTCCGAACTCCATACGCCCCTGGAACCAACCAACGATCTTCCCCTCAATCATGAGTTGGGCTGCAACTCCGGCGATGTCGTCGAGATAGGTGTAGCGGATTTTGTAGGTCCGCAGTGCCGCCTCAATAGCCGAATCGTCGAATGACGGCCCGTAGTACGTGTGGCGCATTGGCCGATTAGGCAACTGGCTACCACCATCCAAATACGGCGCTAGTGCCGCGCCAAGCGCAACACCATCGTCGGAAGCAGCGGGCTGCACAAAGAGCCCGTCTACCAAACCTGAAGTCAGTATCTTGCCGTTCGCCTTCGAATTGAGAGCGACGCCACCAGCCAGACAAATATTGCGGCAACCCGTTCGATCAATGGCCATTCGAACAACTGTCGCCAACGCGGTTTCGCACGCGGCCTGTGCGGCATACGCCACATTTCGGTGGTGCTCCAGGATATCGCTTTCCGGTGCGCGAGGCGGACCAAGCAATCGAGAAATGCCCGCGGTGGGGCTCGCACCTTCCCATGCAAGGAGCCTCGTGTTCACCCAATAGGGGGTGTCGCTCGGAATAATGAACTGACTCAGATCGATGCCAGGCTGACCGTAGGGCGCTAGTCCCATGACCTTCCACTCATCACGATAGCCCTGAAACCCGAGGTACTCAGTGAACATTGCGAAGAACAAGCCGACTGAATTCGGGAATGGTATCGTGAGAACATTCTCGAGCCGCCCATCATGACCATGCCAAATCGAGGAGGCCTCCCAGGCGCCGCGACCATCCATAACGACGACCGCCGCATCATCGAAGCCTGAATAGGCGAAGGCACTAATGGCATGAGCTAAGTGATGATCAACGAAGCGTATTCGAGCCTTGACAGGGCCGAAGTCCCGCACAAACTGCTTGGCCCCGCTGCCCTGATGCCACATGCTCAGGAAGCGACGGGTGGAGCTAAGGACATTGTGGTAGTTGATTGGCCAGCGACCGAGGGCGAAGGACTTGAGATCGTGTCGAAACATCGGGCCAGCTGTCTGCCAACCGAAGCACACCTGATCAACCTGATCTGGCCTAGTCTTTGCGAAGTCCAGGCAAGCGCGGATCGCGAGACGTGGGAAGCTCGCGTCGTGTTTGATACGACTCAGCCGCTCCTCGGCGACGGCAAACAGAAGCTCCCCGTCCCTGGTGATGCATGCCGAGGAGTCGTGCATTTGGGAATAATTGATGCCGAGGGTCAGCATTCCTGTTGCATTACTCCCTTCCCTACACGCTTGCCGTGCCGAGGCAGTGCGTAGAGCGTTGAGTAGGGACCCATGTCTCCTATCCGGCCTACGAGTTGAAGCGGATGACTCGTTCGAAAAACTTGGCAAGTCTGCGTGCGGCAACATCCCACGAGTGGCGCCGCATCCGCTGTTGCGCGGCTTTGCCGAGACGAGCCCGTTCTTCGGGCGAATCGACAAGACGGAGTATTGCAGTCTCAATCGCCGATGCGTTGGCCGGGGGGACGAGTAACCCCTCAAACCCATCTTGAATCACATCCACCATTCCGCATGTCTCTGTGGTAATGACGGGCATGCCTGTAGCCATTGCTTCCAGTACAACTACAGGCTGTCCTTCCATGAGCGAGGGGAACACAAAGATGTCGTGATCCGCATACAATTGCGGCATCTTATCCCAAGGAACAGTTTGGACTATGTCGAGATGCCTATCGGTGGGCTCCCCAAAGAACTCGCGAATCTGTTCAGTTGGTGCGCCTACGCCGGCCAGTGTAAGCCTCACTCCGGGCCGTTGCGCGAATACACCACGGAGTGCTTCCCGCAAATAGAAGAGGCCTCGCTGGTCGAGCCAAGTACCGACAAAGAGAAGACGAATTGGTTGGGCACGACTGTAGTCACGCTCCGTAAAGAAGTGCTCGGATACCCCATTGGGAATGAATGCGACACGATCTGAATCGAGATCGTATTTGAGCTGCAGCAGTGTCCAGACATCACGGCTGAAACAGTGTGCGGCATCCGCCGTACGGATCGCCCAATCGAAGCGTGGTTGGTGGTAGAGACGGTGCCAAGCTCGGTTCTTCAACGCGAAATGCCACGCACGCCCCTTTCGGGCCTCGCGCTTCATTGCATGGACAAACCTCTCCTCAAGGCCATGCAAGGTCACTACGTACGGAGGTCCAGGTGCCGCGAGATAGCGGCGCCGGAGGCCGTAATGCAGTCCAGCGGGCGCGTGGAGGTTTACAACGGAGAATTCGGCACGACGTTCTCTGACGTACCGCGCGACCCTTGAAGAGAACCAGAACTGAGCAAACCGAGTTGCGTGCCTGTTCTCAGGCAACAGATCCTCAAGGAAAATGAGGGTCACGCTATGACCCAGCTTTTCCAAACCCTGGCCAAGGCTCTGGACAACTCCCGCAACGCCACCCTCTCTCCGTTTTGGAACCCCAGCGGCAATGAGAATCTTCATGATGACCGTGGAACTGGAAACAAGGGTCGGTGTGACGCGCAGTCCAACCACGGACTCATGTCTTGAACTCAGCCGTTGAGTTGACGCGTGTAATTCGTGGAACCGGTAGGACCTTCTTCCGAATGAGGCGATACCAGCCACGAGAGGCAAGCCACCGGCGCCCAGCGTAAAACCAACGTGGCGGCAAGATCATCGCGAAAAACATAACCGACTTCCGGAAGATACGGTGAGATCGTGGCGCGTCGGTATGCTTCACACTGTAGATTATTCTCTCTATTCGGAGGGTTTCCCGCTGCCCGCCACCATCCAGCATTAGTCGCATCTGGTCTGCCTCCGCCTGTACTATCTCCACGACGCAAGCAACTGCTGATGGTGGAACCCCAAATGCCGGGAGCTTCTCCCTCAGCGCGCTCGCTAGCGCCGCCATCACTTCTTGTTTCCTACGCAGCCTCCCGTCGCCAGCGCCTGCAGCCATGTAGAGATTGCCTCCGTGAATATGGTAGCAGGTCAAGGGTTCCTTAAGGATGACAATCTCTGCTATGGCGGCGGCAAGGGTGAAGAGATACTCGTCCGCCTCAATGACGAGTGTCGAGGGAACTGGCAGAATCTGTTGCGCGATCTCGGTTCGGAGCGTCATCCGGCTAGTCCCCAAATAGCTCTTGCGCAGGCGAAAGACGCGAGCTGCATCAAGCGAGTCAAGCTTCAAGCGTTCGGATCTCTCTGGAGCGATTATTCTTTCGAAGCCATCGGCAAACAGTTCTCTAATAGCGTGGCCTACCAGGCCAATCGACCTGTCCTTGGCCATGATACCGGCTACACGGCTGAGTTTCCCCGGCAGCCACCAGTCGTCGCCGTCCAGGAAAGCGATGATTTCGCCACGGCACTCGGGGATACCTGTGTTGAAAGCAGAAGCCTGACCACCATTCGGCTTTCGAAGGAGGCGCACTCGCGGTTCGAACTTCCGGATGATGTCAGCTGTTCCATCCGTCGATCCGTCATCGACCACCAGGATATCGCGTTCGCCGGCAGGAAAATCCTGCTCGAGGACGCTTGCGACCGCTCGCTCGATGAAGCGTTCGTGGTTGAAGGTGTCAATCAATACACTGACAAATGGTCGCAGCATGACGGTCAGTTTGGGGGCTTGTTGACAGTTTGATCGTCGGCGATACAAACATCCTCACGAAGGTCGAGGCTGTCCAATGGTGACCGCCCTCCAAAAATCCCGTACCTGTTCGCGAACAAGCGCCCATGAACGCCCGACACGGCGACTGATGGAAAGAAGTCCGCCCGCGCACCTGCGCCGTACAGCATGGGCCAGCAGGCGTGGGACAGGGATCAGCTCGCTGGCGATGGTCATACGTTCCCCAATTGCTCGCGCGAACAGTACATTCGCAATCCCTCGTCGGAACTGTGCACCGAGCATGCGCAGGAGCTTGAGATCCGTTGCAGTTCGGCGATGCCAAAGCCAGGCCTTAGGCAGATAAACAATTTGTCCACCTCCTCGTACTAGGCGCATCTCCCACTCTGTCTCGTCCCCATAGATAGGCAGGGATTCGTTGAATGGCCCAACCTTATCTACTGCACCGCGGCGAACACAGAAATTCGCGCCCATTACGAAATCGACACCACGTTCGATCTCTCCCAGATCCAGTTCGCTTTCGCCGAGTCCGTCGCGACCACAGAAACGGGGCGGTTTACCCTCGAGCCGAAGACGTACTGGCCCGCCCAAGCAGCCCGATTCCGGGTGGCGCAGAATGCCCTCGGCATTCGCCCTCAGCCAAGTTTCCGGAGCCAAAACATCGTCATCAACGAAGAGGATCGGATCTCCCTTCGCGACTCGCAACCCGCAGTTGCGCGCTGCGTTCAAACCACGACCATCGGAATGCACATATTTCAGATCTCGACGCCCTGCGCGGCTTTGAAGTCCTGCAATGATCGCGCTCGTTTGGTCTGTCGACCAATCGTCAACCACTATGATCTCATACCGATCAGGCGGAAAATCCTGCACCATGAGGCTCTCAACACAGTCGTTCAATAGACTGGCGCGATTGTGTGTCGGAACTACAATGGACAGGAAGGGCCATGCCTGGCTCCGTTCGCTCCCTGGGTACCTATTCCGCATGAAGACTTCTCCAGGTACGCACACTACCTTCTGATGGACGCGATCCAAAGCCCAGTGGCGCGCCACAAGGCGTAGCGTGCTCTTTGCACGACTTGACGGAAACCTGACCTCTTTTCATAGGCAAGTCCGGCAACGTGACCCAATCCAAGTCCAGCCAGATTGATGTGCCATCGCAGCCCGCTGTAACGAGCAACACCGTCGCGCAAATGACAGGGGTGGTGGCCCTCGTCGGAAAAGCCACCTTGCTGGACGAGAATACCGTTCTTCCTGAGGGCTTTGGTCAGTCGTGCAGCTGCTGCGACAGGATCAGGCAAATGCTCAAAGACATCAAAACAAACAACAACATCGTACTCCCCATCAGGGCTAGGTAGGGGCTCCGTGGACTCGACAAACCTGCCAGGTAGTCCACGGCGTTCGAAACGATGCCTTGCGAACCGAAACGCCGGGCTCTCGACGTCAACAAGGGTCACCTCGTAGCCTCTCGTCGCCAGAAAAAGTGCGTCGGTACCTATTCCACACCCGAAATCGTAGACGCGCCGCCAACCCTTCAAAGGCAAGTGATGCTTTGCGAGGAAAACGAGAGCTTCCCAATACGGCTGCCGAGCAGTGCTGGCATGCCACTGCATGAGCTCCCAAATGTACAGGTCTGTAGACCGATAGAATGCCAGGATCTCGCTTGGCGTCTTGGGATTGGCCTCGGTCCACGCTTGCGCATGCTCGGTCATCGAGTACGAACGGACTCTCTCCAGACAGGCATCCCGCGACAAGCCGGTGAAGGTCGCCAAATCAATGAGGTCCTCCTCGGTAATGAAATCCGGCTTGAAGCTCGCGAGAGCTGTTATCGAAGGCGGGTCTACGGGCATTGGGTGACTTTCCAATCGTGCGCAACGTAAACCGGTCCATCGAGCGCAGTGTGTGCTTGGGCCGCCGGACCCACAAGACCGGCAGCCTCGACTACTCGGAACGCGCCTACCTGCTGCCAATCAAAAAGATCGCCATATGCGTGGGCTGACCGGACAGAGCACCACAATTCGTAAACCCGTGGCAGCAAAGGCAGCGATCGAAGTCGACATGAGACCTCTGCTCGACCCTCCACACCCTCTGGTGCCCCTCCGTCAACTAGCATAGAGCACAAAACAAGGGTCCCGGGCCTTCCGTCTGTTATTCCAATACTGAAATGCGGGTATTCTATCTTGGAGGTCGATTCGAACCGCAGTCTGATTTCGATATCCTCTCCGGTCCGAAAAGCGTATCGTTCTAGCCCCTCAGAATCATTGCAGGTCAGGCGCTCCAGCATGAGTCGCTGTGACCGTTTCGATAGAGTCGGGCGCGCAAGCCGCGCGTGATGGACTGACTCGACCCAATCGAGGTAGGCTTTCAGCACAAGCTTCGCTTCCCCCTCCGAAGCGACCCTCCCTTCCAGCAGGAAAACACCTCGCCGGCAGATAGCTTCAACTGCTGACAGGTTGTGTGACACAAACAGCAGGGTCCGGCCCTCAGCAACGAGCCTCGTCATCCGCTCAACGCATTTCGCCTGGAATCCCGCATCCCCGACCGCCAGCGCCTCATCTACCACGAACACGTCAGGCTCCAGATGTGACGCGATCGCGAACCCCAGACGTAACTGCATCCCCGAGCTGTACATCTTCACCGGAGTGTCCAGGGCGTCGGCCAGCTCGGCAAAATCGACCATTTCATCGAAGCGCCGCCGAATGTCGGTCTTGCTCATTCCCAGGATTTGGCCAAACAACCAGATGTTCTCACGAGCCGTGAGCTCAGGATGCACTCCAGATCCCACCTCGATGAGTGCCCCGACTCGACCCCTCACTCGGATTCGCCCGGCTGTAGGGTAGGAGATTCTCGAAATCAGTTTGAGCGCTGTTGTCTTCCCAGCTCCATTCGGCCCGATAATCGCGAACGACTCGCCCTGCTGAACCTCGAACGAGACGCCGTCCAGGGCGAGCTTGCCCTTTGGCTCATCCGGGTTTCCCGAGAACAGACGGCCCATGCGCATGAAGATCTGGGAGACGTCATGGCGAAGGGAGCCGTACCTGGGTCCGCCACCCTGATAGCGCTTGGACACCGCCTCAAACCTGATCGCCCAACTCATCAGATCACGTCCGCGAAGTTCGGTTCCATCCCTTTGAAAAACCGGTAGCCAAACCAGAGCCAGATAAGCCCGCCGAAGAGCGAGGCGCCGATCAGCTCGGGGGACGGGAGAACCCCAAGCCCGAGAACTCGCCGGAACCCGTCCAGTGGCCCTGCCACTGGGTTCAGAACCGCATACAGCATCTGCCAGTCCGCCGGCACCTTGGTAAGGGGATATGCAACAGGCGACGCGAACATCCAGAGCTGCACACCGAGAGGCAAGGCGTAGCGGAAATCGCGGTAGTAGATGTTAAGCGCGCACAGTGCCAAGGAAAGTCCGACCGCCGGAACGGCGACTAGCAGTATGAGGAGCGGAGCCAGAAGCGCTGTCCACGTGAGATGCGCACCCAGAATCGGGCCAAGGACAAGGAATCCTACGAGCCCCGCCGCTACGTCGACGCAGCTTGCCACCGCCGCCGCCAACACCGGCACCTCGCGCGGGAAATACACCTTTCGCACAAGGGACGCGTCGTTCAATAATGCGTTCGCCCCAAACGAAACGGTGGTAGCCACATAGTTCCAAGGGACCAGCGCCGTGAGGGCGAACGCCGCGTATGGAACGCCGTCCCCACCGATCTTCGCTACCCGGCCAAAAAACACTGCGAAGATTGCCAAGAACGCGAGCGGCTGAAGAAGCGCCCACGCCACACCCAGCGCCGCCTGCTTGTACTTCACTCGAATATCGCGCTCGGCGAACGCAAGTATGGTAGCGCGGTACGCCCAAAGCTCACGTAACGCCTGAATCAGACTTGGACGGCCGGAAGCCGTGAGCTCGAGTTCGATCCGTGTTGGCGTTATGACGGCGCAACTCCCGTTAGGGTCCTACGATCCAGCCCTGAGCTCAACGGATGTCCCCTTGATGGGATCCAGCGATCTCGCACGCGTAACATTGGGACCTCTACCAGTTTCGACATCACGATCCCGACAGCAAGCGATCCCAAGAGATACAATGCAACATACAGATACCAGTTCCAATGCCCGATGAGCATCCTAGCCAGGACCGGCAGTCCCCAAAGAGCTAGAGGCAGGTGCCAAAGGTACAACGAATACGAATGCGAGCCCACGTAAGCCGCCACAGCCGGCACACCTCGGTCCCGGATCCTCACAGGAAGCAACGCGGTCATCAAGCACCCGCTGCCCAAGTAGAACACGCTAAGCCCTGCCGTGTAGACAAAGGGAGTTGTCTCGAGTTGCCAAATGAACGCCGGCACTAAGAGAAAGACCCCCGTCGTAAGCAGCAGGAGCTTGTACCGGATGGCGAAGGCGAGGAAGGCCTCGCGGTGGTGGTGATAGTAGTAGGAGAGCAACACACCAAAAAACAACGAATCAACTCTAAGATGCGAAGGATAGAGCTGCGTGTAGTGGTTGTAGGTTCCCGAACTCAAGGTTAGGAGGCGAAATGTAAGACAGGCTGTTCCAAGGAACGCGAAACACATAGGTATCGACCTAAACTTCTTGTTCCCCATGGGGCGTAACGAGAGGCCCAGCAGCAGAAGCGCCAGGAAAAGGTAGAAGTGCTCCTCCACAGCGAGAGACCAGGTATGTGACCACAGCCCTACGCGATAGTTCTGAAAAAAGAACAACTCAGCCAAGACGCTGCTGGCACTGCGGGAATGATCCCTAAAGAGCTCCACCAGAACCGTGACGAGAATGAGCAGCCAAAATGCAGGATAAATCTTGAAAGCGCGCCTGATCAGGAAGGCCTTCGCCGATATTCGACCGAATCGAATATGCTCTTGAAAGAGCAAGCCAGAGACTAGGAATCCGCTCAGCACGAAGAACAGATCAACCCCTACCCACCCTCCGCGATTCCAGGCTGCGGTCAGCATGTGGAGAAGTGGACTAACATCGGCCGGACAGGGCGACATGTGCCGTCCAAGAACTAGCAGGACTGCCAATGCCCGCAGAATGTCAATCGCCTTCGAACGTGCTATGACCGTGCGGTCCAGGAAGGACAGGTTGGATGGCGTCCGCGAATCAGGGGGCACTAACAGGCAAGGCCGGGGAGAAGCAGGAGCTTCACCATCGAATCGAGCCGCCCCACCAACGGAGAGGCTGCATAGGAAGCTGAAATTCCGACGCCACGAGGCGAGGTGCCAGTATCGGAAGGTGTGATCGGCATCAGTCGGTAGTCCGCGCTCGTGGGTGTGATCGAGTAGCGCGAAGGCAGTGGTAGCTGGCAATGACACTTACGACTAAGACCCCTGGGAAATTGGCTCCACGTGGCAGACTAGTTGCCCTCCGTCCTATTCCAGCCAATGGACCTCACCGTCGCCCAACGGATGTTCGAGGTACTGCAGAGCAAGTCTTTCGGGGGCCTACTATTGCAGACGGGCGCCACATGCGCAAGGAACGGAGGACTGCGGAACGACTGCGCAACAGGGATTTAGGGACGTCGCAGGCGCTTGCAGGGTTCCTGTCACACCCCGCCACGCTTAGGTCTTTGTCGGTGTGCTAGGGAATGACCACCATGACGACCACCACCCTCAGGTGGCTCTCAGTTTCTTGTCAGTCCCAGTCTCAGACAACAGCTTATGAGGTCAGCTGGGCGTCACGAGTGAACCAAAGGAGTGGTAGAGATGATAAAGCAATTCCTAAAGAACTACACTTCCGCCGCATTGCGCGCATCGATCAGGAATGCTTTGCGTGAACTTAGCATTTCTCTGAAGCACCGAAGGGGCGTTCAACTAGCCAAAAGGAGATTCTCTGGTCAGCGGCATCTGAGGTTGCATGTTGGTTGTGGGACCAAGATAAAGAAGGGTTGGGTAAACATCGACTTGTCTTCTAGAGCAGACATCGTACTTGACTTGCGAGAACCATTGCCATTCCTACAGAATTCCTGCGCCATCGTCTACTCCGAACACTTTCTCGAGCATATTGATTACCCAGAACCGACGCAGTCATTTCTCAAGGAATGCTATCGAGTTCTCGAACCCGGCGGGTTGTTTAGCGTAGGTGTGCCTGATACGGAGTGGCCGATAGCTGAATACGCAGGACTAAGAACCGAAGGCTACTTCCAGACTGCCAAAGAACGCTGGCATCCCCTCTGGTGCCAAACGGAAATGGAACACATTAACTATCACTTTCGCCAAGGTGCAGAGCACCGGTTTGCATATGACTTCAAGACGCTCGCTCACACCTTGACGAGTGTGGGATTTGAGCGAGTCCGTCGTCGAGCATTTGACGAAGAACTGGATAGCACGGATTGGAAACTAGGGACCCTGTACGCGGAGGCCCTCAAAGCGCGAGCTAAATAACAAATCGCTTTGCTGTCCTATTGGCCGCCTCACTCGTCCAACCTTTTGTCCCAACAGACCGAACACCTTCGGGTTCAAGACCTCAACCCCAAACCGCGTTTGGCGGTACGTTACCTAGAGAGGCCGGTGCGTTGGTCATCAGGACCACAGGATTCATCACGCTCGATGACTACCAAGAGCGCCTCAGAACCTGGCCCGAACGCCCGCGCCGAAATAGAACAGCGAGGCTACGTGCCCGTTGGCGTGGGGGCTGGTCCACTCAAACTGCTGCCGATTCCCAATTCGGAATTCGCCTATGACCCTGGGCGAGTAGGTCACATCGACCCCTGCTCCACCGAGGAAGAAGAAGCTCGCGTTCCAAATCCCCTGGTTCGCCGTTCCTGAACGCGCACGATACAGGCCGCCGCCAAACTCTACTACCGGACGAACTTTATTAAGGGGCATGAACGCGTATTGCGCCCGGATCGACAGTTCGACGAGCGACACGGCCACCGATGTCCCCACGCTGTCGGCCTTCAGCCCGCCCAACCCGAACTGCCCCACCAACGCAAACCCGGATGACCACTCGAGTCCGCCATACACCTCCGCCAGGAACCCCAGATTCCCGGCAAACGTGGTGTCGCCCAGGAAATCGAAGCTGTACGTCATCAGGTTTACCCGCGCGCCCGCTGTCCACGCCCTCCACCCCGCCCCATAGCCGGCGCCGGGTTGCGCTGCCTGCGCCGGCGAAATGGACAACACCGTCCGGGTCAGCTCTACCAGCACCCACTGGCGCGTGCCGGACATGCGGATCTGAATCGTGGTCTGCCCGCGCCGCCGCGGCTGCAGCCGCACCACCACCTGGCTCGCCTGCACCTCCGTGCCCAGCACACCGAACACGAGCGGGTCCCACACCTCGATCTCGAACCCGGTGATCGGAACCGCATTGCCGAGCGAATCCTGTGGCACGATCTCGAGCGTCAGCGAATCCGGCACGCCCTGGATCACCAGCCAATCGGTGATCGGCTGCCCGTTGTGGCTGAGTACCAGTTTCGCGGCGCGCACCGGCGGCGTCGCCGGCTCCTGCGCCACGACGCGACCCCCGAAGAGACACCCAAGCAGCGTGAGTACCATCACCCGCGATGCAGTCGTGCTGCGGATCGGCGTAAACCCGGTCATGCGGTCCCCTCGCGGTCCCATCTTCCCCTGGCCCCGAAACGGTGACTCAGCCTCCAACCCGGAAGCGTATCAGCCGCATACAGATAGGGGTTGTCGCCTCGGCGCGCAAGCACCTGGGGGTGGTGGGTAGGACGGAGACCTACAAAAACGTGCGTGGTGCGTGGTATTCACTGGTGATCAAAGAAGATCCGGCTACGGTAGCAGCGTCCGTAGCCGGATCCCCAGAATCGACCGGATAATACCACGCACAACGCACCACCCACTGTATTTCAGAACTCGAACCGAAACCCCGCCCCGACCACGAACAGGTTCCCGACGTGCCCGTTCAGGCGGCCGCTGTTGATCTCTTCCAAGAGCTGCGTCGTGGCCCGGACCTCGATGGTCATTTTGGGGCTGAGCATCACGTCCAAGCCGGCACCGAGCATCCAGTAGAGACTGGTGTTCCAGATGCCAGACCCGTCACCCCCCGTCCTGAGGCGATAGGCGCCGCCACCGGCCGATACCACCGGACTGACCGGCTTCCCTTCCAGGAAGTCGTAGTCCAGGCGGAAATACACCTCCCACAGATGGGCGGTGACCGGGACGGTGAGGCTGTCGGCCTGTAACATCCCGAACCCCAGGCCGCCAACCAGCACGAGGCCGTAGCCGAAGTCGCGCCCCACGTAGCCCTCGACGACGAACCCGTTCTTGGCGTCGAAGGTGGTCTGGTTGTGAAACGTGTGCTCGTAGGCGGCGAAACTCACCCGCCCACCCACCGTCGGCGAGGAGTATTGGCTCCGGCCGCTGCGCGTCGCCGTGGCCGTGGCCGTCCCCGGGGCATTGCGCAACGGCACGACGCCCAGCGCCGTCTGCCCCACCTCCACCCGAATCCACTGTCGCACAGCACCCGACCGGATCTGGATCGTCGTCTGGCCCCGCTTGCGCGGCACGAAGCGCGCGATCGCCCGCGTCGCTTCGACGATCGACCCCGCCGCCCCGAGCACCGTCTGGTCCCACACCTGCACCTCGAAGCCGGTGACCGCCATCGGGTTCCCGACCGAGTCGCGCGGATTCACGGTCACGACCATGGTGTCGGGCAGGGCCATGCTGAGGTAGTTCTCGAGCTTTTGGCCGTTGATCTCGATCCAGAGGTACTGCTTCTGGGCACCGGTGTTGAACCCGACGCCCGACACACCCTGCGCCGTCGCAGCGCTGCCCGTTAGGCAGCCGAGCGCGAAGGCGAGGAAGAGGCTGTGTGTGGTGCGATTCGCCTGGAGGGGCGACGATGGGAGGGCGGCATCCGCTACAGTAGTCATTTGGTCCCGAACACCTCACTTGCAGGAAGTGAGTCTTGAAGCCAGTACGACGGCTACAAATTGTGGCTCACAGGTCAGGTTGCACAAGCCACTACCGGACTTGAAGTTCAAGACTAGCCAGGAGAATGGCTGTCGAAATGGCAGGAAAAGGCGAAAAAGGCTACAGGTGCCAGGTGTCGGGTTTCAGGTCCTCACCCCCTGCGACCGGTAGGGAGTCCTTTAGGGTCCCCCTCTCCGTTCCGGAGAGGGGGGACGGCATTCACCCTTCGTTCCCCCTCTCCCGAAGGGAGAGGGGGTCAGGGGGTGAGGACCCCCTCCCCCCGAAACCGCCAGCTCAACGCCACGGACCCCACGAACCGCGTCCGGCTCTGCCCCTGCACGTGGCCGTCATTGGTCACGGCGTGCACGCCGCCGTTGGCGCTCCAGTGCAGCGGCCCGGCTTTCCATTGGGCGCCGAGCGCGAGGCGCAGGGTCCGCTGCACCACGCCCTGGAGTAGCGTCGCGGTCGTCGTATACGCCGCGGGCAGAGGATGCGGCAAGCGCGGATCCCCTTCCCCCTGGCGCACCAGCGTGACCTCGGGCTCGAGCAGCACGCCACCGGGCGCGATGAGACTGAGCCGTGCCGTGGCTTGATCGTAGTCCGAGAAATTGCGGCCGGTGCCGAGGCTGTGATACAGCGGCACTTGTAGATCGTCTTCGTTGCGATACGTGAGGTTTGCAACTTGCGTGTACCATAACGTCCACGCGCCCGCGAACGGCAAGCCGCCCTTGGCGCCGAGCGTCCCAGCGTAGCTGACCGGCTTCTTGTCAGTGGGCGTCCTTCGGTCCACCTGGATGTCGTCCAGCATCAACTGCCCGAACAGCGTGATGCCGCCGCGGCGCTCGAAGTCCACCCCGAGAAAGCTGTTGACGTTGGTGCCGCTGTTCACCTGCTCGAGCATCGCGAGGTTCAGGATGTTGAGATACCACGGCTCGATGCCGCGGTCCGCCCCCGAGAGCACGGCGCCCTCCCACAACGCCACCGTCCAGCGGCCGGGCCGCAGCCAGAGACGGTGCTGCACCATGTAGCGACGGATGGCGACGCCCGCCGTGTCGGGGCGGGTGTCGAGCTGCGTGACGAGCGCCTGCAGCTGCAGCCCGGATGAGCCGATTGCTAGACCGAAGTGGTCCAGCCCATACGGATCGTCCGACAACAGCACCCCCTGCACGCCACTCGGCCCCCAATTGCGATCCAGGCGCCCGTAGAACAGCTCCGCCCAGCGCCACTGCGCGCTGATGTACGCCTCCGCCGTCCGCCCCGCGATGGTCCGGTCCTTCTTGCCGTACCAGTCGGGATCGTATTTCAACCGGGTGTCAAAGTACGGATGCGTCACCGCGACGATCGGCCCGAAGCCGAGCTGCAATGAGAGACCACCGTTGGCGAACCCGCGGCTCGTGTCACCGCTCCTCGGCGGCAGGCCGCGGTCGAGCGCGAGCGGATCCCGGAGCGCATGGGTCGCCCCGGCCACGCCGATGTCGGCATCGAGTCGGCCCCAGGCCACACTCCTGGCGTCTTGGGCTTCACCTTGGTCCTCACCCCCTGACCCCCTCTCCGTTCGGTCCTCACCCCCTGACCCCCTCTCCGTTCCGGAGAGGGGGGACGAAAGGTGAACGCCGTTCCCCCTCTCCCGAACGTCCTCACCCCCTGTCCCCCTCTCCGTTCCGGAGAGGGGGGACGAACCTCGAGTGTCGTTCCCCTGGGAGCGGTGCCTCAAGTCGGCGAGCAGCGCTCGCCGGACGCGTCGCTCCCCACCCGAGAGCCGAACCGTGTCCATAGCCTCGAGCCGGCGCACCACGTCGCCCTGCTTGAGCGGCCGTGTGAGCGGTGATGGGTCGACCAGCTTTCCCGCGGCGATGAACGTTTCGATGTACGGCATGCCCCAGTGCTGCAACGGGACGTAGGGAGAGGCGTCCTGGGCGGAGAGGGGCAAGGGGAGCAACAAGGCAATGAGGAGAAGCCCCACACACGTCCTCACCCCCTGGCCCCCTCTCCCTTCGGGAGAGGGGGAACGAAGGGTGAACGCCGTTCCCCCTCTCCGGGACGGAGAGGGGGACAGGGGGTGAGGACCAAGGTGACGGAGGTGAGGTTGGGGATGATGCATAGGTGGGCAATTTCGGGATGGAGGCGAGCCAGCGCCAGACTACTCCGGGCTTCCCTCCCGAAGCGCCCGGTCCAAGAGGCCGGCGACGGCAAGTCGTTCGGCCCAGCCACGCATGTAGTCTCGGTCGAGCCGCTCGCCTTGCGCTCGCACGACGCCGATGACGTCTCTCCACTGGCGCTCGGATACCTCTCCACCTCTCCGGTACCATTCGAGCTTGCGGAGCACGGTGTGCTCGGCGGTATCGACGAACACCTCGGCCGGCGCGGCATCCAACTCCTCAGTCAGGCGCACAGGCCGGCGGCGGGCGAGGCGCTCGGTATCGAAGCTGTCGTCGCCCGCGACGAACAGGTCTACTTTCACGGCGGACTCGAGTTGGATGGCGTTGAACGCGCCTCCGTGCGGTGCGGTCGCCGCCTCGCGGGCGGCCTCGGCGCTCACGTAATACGCAGGAGTCAGCGCGGCCACCAGCGGCGGCACGGCGTCGGGCAGGAGGGCCACGAGGAAGTCCACGTCGTCCGTCGAGCGCGGCGCCCCGTACAGGGAGCTGGCCAACGATCCGACCACGACGTACGGCACGCGCAGCCGCTCGAGCGTGGCCGCGATGGCCAGGGCGACGCGGAGCGGTTCGGGGAGGGTGTCAGGGGCCATCGCGCGGCGCGACCCAACCGTACGCGCGCGCGACAGTCTCAGCGCCGAGGCGCAGCACCGCGAGGCGCAGCAGCAGCTCAGGTGCGCCGGCCTCAGGATACCGCTGCTTGAGACCTGCGACCGCCAGCTGGCAGGCCCCGAGCGTCAAGTCGGAAACGCGGCGGGCCTTTTGCTCGGGCGTCATGCGCCGGTACAGGTCGAAGCGGAGCGCTTCGACTTCGGGTGAGGTATCGAGCGCCCGCGATGAGGGCGTCATGTCACTCGACAATCTCCAGATCCAGCGCATCCACCGCGGCGCCGAGCGTGGGATCCTTGGCGCGCAGCACCTTGAGCCGCTCGGCGTTGGCCGTCTCCTCGGTGAGCCGCGCCGGCCGCGAGCCGGAGGGATGCGTTGCCGACGCCCGCTCCGCCGCCGCCGCGATGATCACCTTCACGGGTCCGCTCACGTACTCGGCCACGAGCTTCGCGATCGCGTCGCGCTTGTGCTCCAATCCCTCGACATTGCCGAGCGACACGAGCGTGACGGTGGTCCCGTCGACGCCCGAGACCTCGGTTTCGGCGAGCAGCGTGCCGATCATCGGGCTCGCCGCGTGCGCGCGCGCCACGACGTCGGGCCAGATGGAGCGGAGGCGGTCGAGTGTCAGAGGGCCCACGGAAGGTGGAGCGGCGGAAGGAGGGGCGACTGAAGGTGAGGCGACGACAGGTGAAGCGACTGAAGGTGAGGCGACTGAAGGTGAAGCGGCAATCCGCGGGGCAGAATCTCGGAGCACCGCGTTGCCGCCGCTCAATCCGTCGCCTTGCAAACCGTCGCTTTTCCTACTCTCGCCTTTCAAAGCCTCCAAGACCTCCCCAATCTCGACGGTTCGGTCCATCATCGCCCAGCGCAGCAGCAGCAACTCGACGGCGAGCCGGGGGTGGCCGCTGGAGCGGATCTGAGCCTCGAGGCTGCCCTGGACGGTGAGCAGCCGCACGACGTCGGGGGGCGGGAGGCGCGACGCGTACTGGCGCACCAGCGCCTGCATGCCCTCGGTCAGCCCTTCCGGCTCGCCGCCGAGGCCGACTTGCAGCACCGCGCGTAGCGTCTCCCCGGCACCGGCCACGAACTCGCCGAAATCGGCGCCCGCCTCGGCGAGGCGGTCCACCAGCGGGAATACGGCGCGGCTGTCGCGCTCGGCCGTGAGCCGCAGCAGCTCGCCGTAGAGGTCGTCCGGGATGAGGCCCAGCACCTCGCGCACCCGCTGCGCCGTGACCCGCCCCTCGCCGAACGAGACGACCTGATCGAGCAGCGACAGGCCGTCGCGCATGCCGCCGTCGGCGCTCGCGGCAAGCAGCGCCAGCGCATCGTCGTCCACGGCGAGCTGTTCCGCCTGGGCCACCTGGCGCAGCCGGGTGACGATGGCGTGCGGGCCGATGCGGCGGAAATCGAAGCGCTGCAGCCGCGACAGCACCGGCGCCGCGCTCTGCGCGATCTTCTGCGGCTCGGTGGTGGCGAACACGAACACGACCCCGGGCGGCGGCTCTTCCAGGATCTTGAGCAGCGCGTTCCAGGCATCGCGGGTCAGCATGTGCGCCTCGTCCACGATGTAGACCTTGGAGCGCCCTTCGGCGGACGCGGCGTACATCGCGCGCTCGCGCAGGTCGCGCGCGTCGTCCACGCCGCGGTTCGAGGCGGCATCCAGCTCGACCACGTCGAGGTTCGCCTGGCCGGTCCACACGCGGCGGCACGAGTCGCATTCACCACACGGCTCGCCCGCCCCCTCAGTCCGCTGCTCGCAGTTCAGCGCCATGGCGAGGATGCGCGCGGCGGTGGTCTTCCCCACCCCGCGCGGGCCGGCGAAGAGATAGCCGTGGGCGACCCGCTTCAGCGCCACCGCGCCGCGCAACGCGCCGGCAACGTGGTCCTGGACGATCAGGTCGGCGAACTGTTTGGGGCGGTATTTGCGGGCGAGGGCGATCATGACGCCCTCCAATCTAGCGGGTCGAGGGAGAGATGGGGTCTTTGGAGTCTCGCCTGTTCCTCGGCCTGAAGGCCGGGCTCGGCGACGCTTCGCGTCGACGCGCTCTGGAGCGAACCAGATGCGGCGTCCTTCAGGACGCGTCGCGTAAGCGCGCAGCCGCGCCTTTAGGCGCGGAATCGGAGATCGAGAAGGATGCCGCGCTCCATTTCGCGCTCGTCGATTCTCGTCACCTCGTCTCCACCCGCTCAATGCGCGACAACGACACGCGATCCGCCGGCGGCAAGTCCTCGGGGTCGCCCTTCTGGAACCCCGTGCGCTCGAGCATCCCCCACCGCCTGAGCCCCCGCAGGTATTCCCAGAACGCCTGGATCTTGAACAGCGCCAGCAGCTGACGGAACCCGAAGTTTTCGAGGATGGCGCACACCAGGAGTTTCAAGAGGTCTTCCCACGTCGGGTAGCGACGGTAGGAGATCTCCTCGAGCAGGATCGCGGCGACGGAGAGAAACACGCCGAACGCCACCGCGAGCACGAAGAACAGGAGGAAGAACTCGGTGTTGAGCAGCCCCAACGCCCAGGCGAGCGGCACCGAGATGTAACCCAGCGTCTCGACGAACGGCCCCATGGTCTCGAAGATCAGGAAATACGGACACACCACCATGCCGATGATGCCGTAGCGCGGGTTGAACAGCATCTTCCGGTGGCGCGACAGGCTCTGCAGCATGCCGCGATGCCAGCGGTTGCGCTGGCGGCGCAGCATGTTCCAGTTGCCCGGCACCTCGGTCCAGCATACTGGATCGGGGACGAAGACGATGCGATACGGCCGGCGCTTGGCGCGGTTGACCTGGTGCAGCGCCATCACCAGCTCCAGGTCTTCCGTGTCGGTGTTGCCGTCGTAGCCGCCCACCTCGACCACCGCCGACTTGCGGTACACGCCGAACGCCCCCGAGATGAGCAGCAGCCCCTTCATGGCGCTCCACCCCAGCCGGCCCGACAGGAACGCGCGCAGGTACTCGACCACCTGGAACACCGGCAGGAAGCGTTTCGGCAGCGCGATCTTGGTGACGCGGCCATCGGCGATGGTGCAGCCGTTGGCGCAGCGCACGATGCCGCCCACGGCGACGGTCTCGTCGGGCCACTCCATGAACGGCTTCACGGCCTTGAGCAGCGCGTCGTCCTCGATCACGGAGTCGGCGTCCATCGAGCAAAACAGTGGGTACTTACTCAGGTTTATGCCGCAGTTCAGCGCGTCGGCCTTGCCGCCGCCCTCCTTGTCGACGACGGTGAGGTTGGGGACGAGCGGCGAGGCGTACAGCGCTTGCACCGTGCGCGTGGCGAGACTGCGCTTGTACACGCGGTCCACGCGGCGCAGCTCGTAAGCCGACAGCAGCCGCTTGAGCGTGTCGTCGCGTGAGCCGTCGTTCACGACGATGATCTCGAACTCCGGATAGTTCAGCATCTGGAGCGAGCGCACCGTGTCGACGATCGTCTTCTCCTCGTTGTGCGCCGGCACGATCAGCGTGATCGGCAGCGTCATGTTGGAGCGCAGGATCTGCTGGTAATCGGAGAAGAAGGTGCGTCGCAGGAAGCGCAGCACTTCGCGCAGCGAGACGAAAAACAGGAAGATGTAGGAGATGTTGAGAATCAGGAAATAGGCGAGCACGAAGGCGTTGAACCCCTCGATCGCCCGCGAGACGATCAGCTGCCAGTTCACGTGTCGCCTGCGGCGTCCGCCGTCGTGAGCAGCCGGGCCACCGCCACGCGCACCCGCTCGTCGCGATGGCGCATCGCGATGTCGGACAGCAGATCGACCCGCTGCAACGCGATCAGCTTGCGCAACAGGTCCTGTGCCGCCTTGCGCTCGCGCGGCGACCCTTCGACCAGCGCGGTGACGGTGGCGTCGAACACGCCGGCCTCCTGCAGCATCCAGGCCGCTTTCTGCGCGGCGTAGGCGTCGCGGCTGTCGAGCAGCGTGGCCAGCGCCTGATAGCCGGGCTCGCCCTTTTGCCGCAGCGCTTCGGCGGCGTTGGAGCGGACCCACCACTCGCGATCGGCGAGCGCTGTCTGCAGCGCCGGAATCCCCTCCGTGCCCACCACCATGCCGAGCGCTTTGGCGGCCATGGCGCGCACCGGCCAGGCTTCGTCGCCCAGCGCGCTGATCAGCTGCGCGGCGGCGCGCGGATCGCCGATCAGGCCGAGCGAGTGCGCGGCGCGGGCACGGGCGTTCTGGTCGGCGTCGTGCAACAGCGACACGAGCAACGGTACCGCCTGGGGGGTATGCAGCCGGCCCAGGATGTCGATCGCCGGCACGCGCGCCGGCCCCGGGAGGCGGGGGAACTCGTGCAGCAGCGGCTCGACCGCCGCCTGGCCGAGCTGGGCCAGAATGTCGGCGATGCGCAGCGTGGACCAGCGGTTGGTGTCGCGCAGCGCGGCGAGCAGCGATTCCACCGCCTCGAGCCCGCCGATCGCGCCCAGGGCCTTGGCCGCGCGGATGCGCACCTCCGGCACCGGGTCACGCATCAGCTTGACCAGATCGGGGAGCGGCCGGCGGCTCATCATGCGCCCCAGCTTCTCCGCCCCCTCGACGCGCCGCGCCCAGCGCCGGTCAGCGAGCTTCAGGCGCTCCTCCTCCACGAACCCGAGCTGCTCGAACGCGGCGCTGATACGTTCTTGCGCCTTTCCCCGCACCAGGCGGATCTGGTCCAACATCGTCCACAGCACCACGCGGCGGTCCCAGGCGCCGAGCGGCCCCGGCACGTAGGTCGCGAACGCGCCGTTCTCGGCGTTGATGTAGGACTGGATCGCGGGCAGGAACACGGCGCGCTGCCGCCGCTCATAGCCCCAGCGAATCTGCGTCAACAGCTTGTGCCCGAGGGTCATGATCAGCACCACCAGCAACAGCGACCCCAACACCGCGATGACCGCCCAGATGAACTGCAACATCGTGGGGGTCGTCACTGCGAGTCGGGCGCCTTCCCCAGGACCTTGCGCACCCGCGCCATCAGCTCACGGGCGCGGAACGGCTTGGTAACGAAGTCCTCGGCGCCGCCGTTGAGAGCCTTCACCATGTCCTCCTCCCGGCTGCTGGACGAGAGGATGATGACGGGAATCGAATGCGTCACGGGATCTTCCTTCAGCTCCCGCAGTACCTCGAACCCATCTTTATACGGCATAAGGAGATCGAGGATCACGAGATCGGGCGGGCGTTCCTTGGCGAGCGACAGTCCCAGCCGACCGTCAGAGGCCAGGTCGAACGCGAACCCCTGAACGGTAAACACCGCCCGCAAGAACTGGCCCATGGCGGCGTCGTCCTCGATGGACAGCACCCTGGGGAGAGGGGGCGCCGGAGGGGGGGCCTTTTTGGCAGTGCGGGCGGGCTTTTTCTTTGGCATCTGAGCCTCCCCGCCGGTTCGAGGGTTCCCGGGAAGGGCTATAAAATGCCCCAGGCACCCCGCAGCGACTCCCGACATCGCTAAGCGCTGCTCCCTGCGGGGGCCTGACGCGGTTCACGAGCGGAAGCCCCGCGGACCTGGGGCATAGGCAAAGATAGTGGAGGTACCTGCCGAAACCCAGTCCCTCCTTCGGTTTAGCGACGCACCAGGGCGTCGAATTCGGCCCGCAGACCGGTGCCCTGGATCACCAGCGTGGTGGCTCCGGCGCGCTCCGCCGTCACCGTAATCGACCCCCCCAGGGAGTCCGAGGTGACGCCAGTTACGCGCAGCAGTCGCTCATCTCGGGTGGCGCCGCTGAGGGCGGCGAGCGGCACCGAGTTGCCCGCGGCGTCGCGGCAGAAGATGCGCAGCGTCGCCACGCGGCCTGATTGGAACACCACCTGGCCGGTGAGCGCATTGCCGTCGAGCAGCACGACGAGCTGCGCCGGCGGGCCCGGCGTGGGATACAACATCGTCTCGCGCACGATCGCGCCCGCGCTGCCGGTGATCACGGTGGGAACGCCCGCCCGATCGCCGAACACGACCTGCGCGCGCACCTGCCCCTGCGCGTCGGTCTCCCGCGCGGCGCCGAGCAGCCGGCCGTTCACGATCTGCAGCGTGACGGGGAAGCCGACGAGCGGTGCGCCGCCCGAATCCCGCACCTCGAACACGACGGGCTGCGCCGCGGTCTCGCCCACGCGCCCGCGCTGCCCCATGCCGACAGCGAAGCCGGTGTGCTGCGGCGCGGGGCGCGGCACCTCGGGGACCGGGGGTGGCGGCGGCGGCGCGGGCGCGAAGGTCGCAAGCTCGATCTCGGCCGGCGCGGAGAGCCTTTCCCCTTCGACGGTGGCGGCCGTGAGCAGCACCGTTCCCGCGCGGCTCCCGACCGGGAACCGGAACTGCGCGATGCCGCGCTCGTCGGTGACCGCTTCGGCGTCGGCGGACGTGCCTACGAGGCGCCCGGTGCCACGCAGCATCAGGCGCGTGCCGACGACCGCCTCGGTGCCGCGCTTCAACGCCACGCCCACCGACGCCGTGCCACCGGCCGGCACGGCGATGCGGGTCGTGAGCGGCACCGCCACGAGCCCGGGGGGTGCGACCGGCACGGGAGGGGGAGGCTCGACGGGGGGTGGACGCGGCGGCGCCGCCGGACGCGGCGTGGCCGGGCGCGCGCGCGCCGCACGCGCGCACGCGTCGATGCGCGCCATGATCGTGGAATCAGCGCCGACCTGGACGAGGTTCTGGCGGTCCCGGGCCGTCGGCGTGAACGACAGACAATTGCGCTGCACCGCCGCGGCGATCTGGGCCTGCGTCATCGTGTTGCCGGTGAGCATCCGGATCAAGTCGGTCTTGCGCAGCGGCTCGGTGCCTTGTGCAGCCGCAGGTCGGACGGATGCCAGCTCAACCAACATCAGGAGAAGGAGGGCGCGCCTCACGGTCGAGGACATCCCGAGCGGTCGAAATGCCGCTCGACGCTGTCCACGGTGGCGTACAGCGTCTGATCGCGCGCGGCGCGGGGCGCGTCGAGCGTTGGCGTCTGTCGCTTCCCCACGTTGTACTCCGTCCAGGCATCCTCCACCGACACGAGTCCCCGAGACAGGCCGGTGCAATCGATCCGGCTGCCGTCGAATTGCCGCCTCCGGTCGCCGTACACGCCGACCGTCCGGGTCACCGAGTCGGCGATGCGATCAAAGGCGAGCCAGGCCGTGTCGACCCTAAAGGACTCCCTATCGGTCGTCGGAGCGGTCAACGAGTCCCGCGTTGTCACCGATTCGGCCGGGGCCGCGGTGACGGCCGGTTGGGTCGGAGCGCTTTCGAGCGCCGGCTTGCGCAGGAAAAAGTACCACGCCGCCGCACCGCCGATCACGAGCAGCAACACCACGAGACCGATCATGCCGCCGCTGCCGCCGTGGCGGCGCGGCGCGAGCGCTGGAGCGAACGGCTTCGGGGTCTGGGTCAGACGCCCGCCGGCGGCACCCATGGTCCCGCGCCCGAGAGAATTCCCGACGGTTCGTCGCGGCAGCGCCGGGTGGTCCTGCGCGCGCGGTGTGATGACGCCGGCGTCCGAATCGCGCGCCTCGACCTCGCCCAGGTCGTACCCGCCGGCCGCGAGCAGTGGCAGGCTGGAGAGCGCGTTAGGCGGCGGCTTCATCTGCGTCTGCCGCCGGCCGATCGGGGAAGGCTCTGGTGGCGCTGGCGGTGTCGGCGGTGTGGGCGGTGACGCCCTGAACGACGCCTCCCGATCCACTGCCGGCGGCGCCGTGGCGCCCAACGCAGGACGTGCCTGCGTCCCTGGGAGCGGGGGTCGCGGGGGGAGTGGAGGCCGTTGTGCCGGCGGTTGTGGCGGCGGCGCGGGCTTTGCCACGGGACGCACGACCTCGACCGTTCCGGCGCCCGGCACGAGCGCGCCGAACGACAACGGTTCGTCGCTGTGTATTGCCGCCTTGTCTTCGCTCATGAAGTTGATCCAGGGCAGGATCGACCGCTTGCGGCCGCCCACGAATCCCTCGTCGCTCTCGATCAACTCGTAGAACGGCAGCGAGAGATTGGGCGACGTATCGCCCGGGGCCGGCCGGAACAATCCCGCCACTGGTCCCTCGTGCTCGGTGCCCAGCACCAGCGCCACGTGCCAGGGCCGCTTGAAATACTGCAAGTGGGTTTCGACGTCGCCCGGAGCCAGCTCGACGTTGATCGGCGGGTGGCTGTGGTACCACCCGATGAGATGTCCATCGGTTTTGTGCAGCTCGTCCTGAATGCGGTCCCACAGCCGCGACACGATCACCAGCGTCTTGTCGCCGTACACGGCCTGGTTCAGCCGAATGGTGGCGTCCACCACGACGTAGCGCTGGCGCGAGGTGGGGCACTCGAACAGGTCGCCCACGAGAAAGCCCATCATCCCCTGCTGCCCCGCCGTCTCGTAGTGCGTGTGAATCGCACCGAGCGCCTTCTGATCGAAGAACACGGCGTACGGGCCGCCAGGCGGACGGCGCGGACCGCTGCCCGGTGACGTGGGATGCCACAGAATCGACTGAGCCAGCGGCAGCACTCTTTGTAAGTGTTGCCCCTGCACTTCGGACGGGCGGCCGCCGCCCGGCGACGGCGGCGGCGTGGCCCCCGTCACTGGAGCACCTGCGCCACCAGCGCCGCGGCGCGCTCGATGTCCGGGCGGGCCACGTCCCGATGCATGACCGCGCGCAGCCGCTGCACCCCGTACGGGGTGACCAGCAACCCGGCAGTCGCGAGCCGGTTTGCCACCGCGTCGGCCGTGTCAGCGTCCCGCACGAGATCGATCATGACGATGTTGGTCTCCGGTGTTTCCACTCGTACCGCGCGACAGTCCGCCAGCCGCTCGGCCAGCAGTCGCGCGTGTTCGTGATCCCTGGCGATGCCCGGGAAATGGTGCTCGAGCGCGTACAGCCCCGCAGCCGCCAGCACCCCGGACTGGCGCATACCCCCGCCCAGGCGCTTACGGATCTCCCACGCCTCCGCCCGGCGCCGGCCGGCAAACGCCAGACAGGAGCCGACGGGGCAACCCAACCCCTTTGTGTAGCTCACCATAACCGTTGTTACCCCAAGCACGAGCCGTGCCGGGGAAACCTGTAGCGCCGTCGCCGCATTCCAGAGCCGTGCCCCATCGAGGTGTAGCTCCAGTCCAGCGGCGCGCCCTACGGCCACGATGGCCGCCATCTCGGCCGGAGGCAAGACCCGACCACCGGAGGCGTTGTGGCTGTTTTCGACCGCGACGGCGCTCTGCCGCGGCAGGTGCGGAGACGCGGGTCGCAACGCCCCCTGAACGAGGGGCGCCGTCAGCCGACCGTCGGGTGTCGTCACGGGACGAATCTGCACCCCGGACAGCGCCGCGACCCCAGCCACCTCGAACGTCACCAGGTGCGCGTTGGCCTCGACCACGAGTTCCGTCCCGGGCCGGGTGCACAGCGCGATCCCGGTCTGGTTGGCCTGCGTGCCCGAGGGGAAGAACAGCGCGTCTTCCATGCCGAGCAGCTCGGCGGTGCGCTGCTCGAGACGGCGCGTGGTGGGATCGCCGTCCAGCACGTCGTCGCCCACCTCGGCCTCCGCCATGGCGCGCCGCATCTCGGGCGTGGGCTTGGTGACGGTGTCGCTGCGCAGGTCGATCCTGGCGAGACTCATCCGAGCTGGACCCGCTGCCCACGCCGCATCCGCGCCAGGTCATAGGACTCGGCGATCTCTCCGCCGATGAGAAACAGGCAATTCGTGTAGTAGATCCACACGATCAGCAGGAAGAAGGCGCCGACATTCGCGTTGGAGGCCAGGCGATCGAGCGTGACGAAATTCGTGAGGTAGAGGGCGTACAGCCGCTTGGCCACCTCGAACGCGAGCGCGCAGAACACCGCGGCCACGAGCGCCGTGCGCCACGCGATGCGGCGGCTCGGCAAAATTTTAAACACCCCCAGGAACAGAATGGTGCTGAACGCGAAGGCGATGACCTCGAGGCTCAACCGGTACAGCCATTCGACCACGAACCCGCCGCCGCCGAGCTTGCTGAGCGTCCCCGCCTCGAGCGCCGGCAGCAGCGCCGACGAGAGCAGCAGGCTGCCGGTGAGCAGCACCAGGAGGAGATCGAGCAGCTTGGCGAACCACCAGGGCCGGCGCTCCTCGGTGTCGAACACCTCGTTCAGCGCGGCGCGCAGGCCCCCGAACAGCCGGGTCGAGAAAAAGAGAAACAGCGGCAAGCCGACCAGCGTCAGCTCCCCGCGGCTCGCGATCACCTGTTCTAATACGGACTCGACGTATTGCACCGCCTCCGCACCGCGGCCTTCGAGCTGCGGCATGAAGCGCTGCAGCAGCTCGGTGAGACTGACCTGATGGGTGGTGATCTGGTAGTGCACCAGCGAGCCGAGGACGCCGACCAGCACGATGAGGAACGGGATGGCGGTGAGGATGACGTCGAACGACAGGGCGCTCGCGAGGAAGGGGATGTTGTCCTCGTAGGCCGCCTCGAACGTGCGCTTCGCCACGCCCCCGATGGACTGATGCCAGCCCTCCACCCGCCGCCGCGCCATGATTGGGAGGCGAACCTAGACCGCGTCCAGATCGACCACTAGGCCGTCGTACGCGGGCTCGATGCCGGCGGGGAGCGAAGCGGCAAGCTCCGCATGCGGCGTCTCGTGCGTGAGGTGGGTGAGCAGCGTGCGACGCGCCCCGATGGCGCGCGCGGCGGCGACCGCTTCGGGGATCGAGAGGTGCAGCGGGTGCGGCCGCGGCAGCAGGGCGTTCAGGACGAGCACCTCGAGCCCCGCGAGCCGCTCGCGCGCCGCCTCGGGCACCGACTTCACGTCGGTGATGTAGGCGATCGGACCGATGCGATAGCCGTACACCGTCATGTCGCCGTGCGGTAACGCCAGAGGGAGCACCGGGATCCCGGCGATGTCCACCGGCCGATCGGGGTCGAGCGGGACGGCCACGAGTTGCGGCTTGCTGGTCCCCGGCCGCGGCGGCGTGGTGCGATCGAACGCGTACCTGAAACGCGTCGCCAGCTCCGCGAGGGCATCGGGGGGACCGTAGGCGGGAAGCCCGCCCTGTTCGCGCACCGAGATGGCGCGCAGATCGTCGATGCCGTGGATGTGGTCGGCGTGGGCGTGCGTGAACAGCACCGCGTCCACGCGGTCGATCCCCGCCGCCACGAGCTGCAGCCGCAGCTCCGGCGGCGTGTCGATGAGCAGCCGGCTGCCGTGTGCCTCCACCAGCGCCGCGGTGCGGGTACGGCGGTCGTGCGGATCGGCGGAGGTGCAGGTGCGGCAGCGGCACCCGATCTGCGGGACCCCGAACGACGTGCCGGTGCCGAGCAGCACGAGCCGCACGTCAGACGACCTCGACCTTGATCAGGTTGGTGGAGCCGGAGACCTCCCACGGCACGCCGGCGGTCATCACGATACGGTCGCCCGGGTGCGCGTAGTCGCGCTTCAGGATCAGGTCGCGCACCACCGCGAGCATCGCATCGTAGCTGGGCACCCGGTCGACGAGCACCGGCGTCACGCCCCACACGAGGGCGAGCTGGCGGTAGGTCAGCGGCACCGTGGTCACGGCGAGGATCGGCACCGATGGCCGGCACGCGGCCACCCGGCGCGCGGTGAAGCCGCCCTGCGTAAGGGTGACGATGAGCGGCGTGCTGAGCATCCGGGCGACGGCCGCGGTGCCGAGTGCGATCGCGTCCTCGACCGCCACGCCGGTCGCCGGCACGGCGCCCCGGCGCCGCTCCTCCCGCGGCCGCGCATTCTCCTCCATCTCCCGGATGATGCGGTCCATCGCCTCCACCGCCTCCTCGGGATACTCGCCCGTGGCGGTCTCGGCGGAGAGCATCACGGCGTCGGTGCCGTCGAGGATGGCATTGGCCACGTCGGAGGCCTCGGCGCGCGTCGGTCGTGGGGCATGGACCATCGATTCGAGCATCTGCGTGGCCGTGATCACCGGCAGGCCGTGCCGGTTGGCGGCCTGGATGAGCCGCTTCTGCACCAACGGGACCTTCTCGAACGGCAGCTCCACGCCCAGGTCGCCCCGGGCCACCATGACCGCGTCGGCCGCGGCGAGGATGCGCTCCAGGTCGTCGAGCGCGGCCGCCTTTTCGATCTTCGCGACCAGTTTGGTGGTCTTCGGCACCAGCGCGCGCAGCGCCTGCACGTCCTCCGCCCGCCGCACGAACGAGAGGGCGATGTAGTCGGCGCCGTGCTGCACGGCGTCGGCGACGTCCTCCCGGTCTTTGGGCGTCAGCGCGGGCGCGCTCACCTGTACGCCCGGGAGGTTCATCCCCTTGTGGGACGTCAGCTCGCCCCCGTCCACCACCCGCGCCACGACCCGCGGCGACTCGATGCGCGTCACCTCGAGCGACAGCAGTCCGTCGTTGAGCAGGATGGTCGCCCCCACCCTCGCGTCCTTCGCGATGTCGTCGTACGTCGTGGGCAGCTCGTCCCCGCGGGCGACGCTTTCCGGCGCGAGCACGATTTCGCTCCCCGGCACGAGTTGACGCGGCGCGGACAGCTCGCCCACGCGGATGCGGGGGCCCTGCAGGTCCACCAAGATCGCCACCGGCTGGTCGCGCGCTGCGGCCGCCTCGCGCACCAGGGCGATCCATTGCGCGCGCAGCTCCGCCGTACCGTGCGAGGCGTTGATGCGGATCACGTTGGCCCCCGCGTCGAGCAGCGCCACGATCCGGTTGGCGTTGCCGGTTGCGGGGCCGAGGGTGGCCACGATCTTGGTCCGACGAATGACTGGGGTCTCCATGCCGGCAACAATCTACCTCAGCCCCCTATCCCCACTCCCGTTGGTCCTCACCCCCTGCGACCGTCAGGGAGTCCTTTAGGGACCCCCTCTCCGTTCCGGAGAGGGGGAACGGCGTTCACCATTCGTCCCCCCTCTCCCGAAGGGAGAGGGGGTTGGGGGGTGAGGACGGAACGGAGAGGGAGACAGGGAGTGAGGAAGTGGTGGCGTACTTATCCACATACTTTCAAGGAAGGCCCAATGTGGAAAAGGGCATAAGGTGAGACTCTCCAGTAACCGGCGTGCCTGTGGCTCGTCTGAGGCGTGGATGCAGTGTGCTAACTCTATGTGGAAAGCATGGGTAGAACTGCGATCTCAACTCGATTCTCGCATCGCTTTATGGCGTGAGGGACGACGCGGCAGGATGAATAAAGATACGCACACGGGTGGCGCTCAGCGCACCACCTCAAGATGCCGCCCTTCGAGACGGCGCTTGTACTCCTCGAGCAGGTGAACAGTGCGCTGGATCCCCGTGGCCGGGAGTCCTTCGATGATGCGGGCGGCCAGACGCCGCTCGAGCTGCCCCGCTCGCAGTAGCACCTCGACGCCACGGCGCGTGAGCGTGACGCGAACACCGCGGTCGTCGTCGGGATCGGGCGTGGTTTCGACCAGTCCCTTCGCTTCGAGTCGCTGGATGAAGGTGGTGGCGGCGGGGCGAGAGACGCCCAGCCGTCCGGCGACGTCGCGCGGGCGGGCGCCGTCGGGCCCCGCCTCGTCCACCGCGGTGAGGGCAACGTGGGCGCGGTGGGACAGCCCGTAGGCGCGGAACGCCCGGTCCCCGGCGCGCAGCAGCGCGGCGTGCGCCGCGGCCAGGGCATCGGCCAGCTGCAGGGCCAGCTCGGAGCGATCGCTCATGACGGAGTCACGCGCGTCATTCCCCGGCTAAAGCACTCAAAGTACTCCCTGCGGTCGCCGGGGCTCGGCGCTGACGCGACGCGTCTTGAAAGACGCGCGTGCCCTTCAGGGCATGTCGCGCAGCGCCGAGCCGCGCCTTCAGGCGCGGAAACGAGGGGCCGGGTAGACTATCGTGATTGATTAACATATTCACAGTTAATATACTAACATATTCCCCGACTCCCGCAAGTGCGCGTGGCGCCTAGATTGCGCCCATGATCGCCGTCGAGAACCTCACCAAACTGTACGGGGAGCTGGTGGCCGTGGACGCCTTGTCGTTCCGCGTCTCCCCCGGGGAGGTGCTGGGCCTCGTGGGGCCCAACGGCGCCGGTAAGACCACCACGCTGCGCAGTCTGGTGGGGATCGTCCGGCCGACGCAGGGGACGATCACGATCGGCGGGCACGACCTGGTGCGCGATCCGGTGGCCGCCAAACGGCTCCTCGCCTTCATGCCGGACGAGCCCCACCTGTTCGACTACCTCACGGTCGAAGAGCACCTGCGCTTCACCGCCCGGCTGTACCAGGTGAGCGACGTGGAGCGCCGACTCCCTGCCCTGCTCGGGGAGCTGGAGCTCGCCGAGAAGGCCGGAGCGCTTCCGGGGGAGTTGTCGCGCGGCATGCGGCAGAAACTGGTGATCGCCTGCGGGCTGCTGCACGACCCGCAGGTGATGCTGTTCGACGAGCCGCTCACCGGTCTCGACCCCGCCGGGATCCGCCGCATGAAGCAGACGATCGTGGAGCGCGCCCGGGCGGGGGCGGCGGTGCTGCTCTCGTCCCATCTGCTGCACCTGGTGGAGGAGATCTGCACCCGCGTGCTGATCCTCGACAAAGGGCGAATGGTGGCGATCGGCACCATCGACGAGATCCTCGCCGGCCGGCCCGAGCTGGTCGGCAAGAGCCTCGAGGACATCTTCCTGGCGCTCACCGGCGCCGCATGATCGGCGCCGCGCTCTACCTCTCGCGCCGCAGCCTCGCCAACGCCACGCGTCGCCGGCTGGCGCGGCTGCGCCAGCCGAAATACCTGATCGGGTTCGTCGCCGGCCTGCTGTATTTCTACTGGCTGATCGTGCGACCGGGCGGGCAGCGCGCCGCGGTCGGGGGGGGGGCGATCTTCCCCGGCCTGGAGGGGCTGGGGGAAGTGATGGTCGTCGCGGGCCTCTCGGCGCTGCTCTTGACCACCTGGATCTTCGGCAGCGCCGAGACGCCGTTCACCTTCCAGCTGGCCGAGACCGACTTCCTGTTCACGGCCCCGCTGACGCGGCGGCAGGTGATTCAGTTCCGGCTGCTGCGCAGCCAGCTGCCGCTGTTCATGTCGGCGCTGTTTTCGGTGCTGCTGTTTTCGCGTGGCCATGTGAACGCCGGCCTGCCGCTCAAGGTGGCGGCGCTGTGGCTGCTCTACCTGACGCTCCAGCTGCACTCCGCCGGCGCCGCGCTGCTGCGCGGCAGCCTCGCGCAGCAGGGGATGACCGGCGTGCGCCGCAAGCTCGTGACGCTCGCGGGTCTCGCCGCCGTGGCGGCGGCGGTGTGGTGGGGCCTGCGCGAGGCGGTGCCGGAGATCGTCGCCGTCTGGAGTGTGGACTCCGCCGCCGGAGCCGCCGAGCTGTCGCGCGCGCTGCGCCACGGCGCCCTGGGGGTGGCGCTATGGCCCCTGTTCGCCGTCACCGGCCCGCTGCTGGCCTCGGGGGCGTCCGAGTTCGTCGCCCGCCTCCCGGCCGCCCTGCTCGTCGCCGGCGTCCATTACGTGTGGGTAGTGCGGTCCACCCTGGCGTTCGAGGAGGCGGCGGTGGAGCACGCCGGCAAGGTGGCCCGCCGGGTCGAGGCGATGCGCCGCGGGCGATTCGAGGTGACGCGCCGCCCCCGGAGCGGCGCGCCGCGCACCCTCTTTGCCCTCGGGGCCACCGGCTCTCCCGCCGGAGCGATCGTCTGGAAAAACGTGACCGGGGCGCTGCGCGAATTCCGGATGCGCACGCTGGTGCTGCTCGTGGCGATGGTGCTGGCCATGAGCTGGGCGCTCGGCGGGCCCGGCGGCGCGCCGGAGCTGATCGCGCTCCTGTCGCTCGCCCTCGCCGGCATCGTGCTGCTGTTCGGACCGCTCACGCTGCGCTACGACCTGCGCCGCGATCTCGAAATGCTGGATGTGCTGAAATCGTGGCCGGTGCGCGGGCGAGACCTCGTGGGAGCGGAGGTGCTGGCACCCGCCCTGCTCGTGTCCGGCGTCGCCGCGCTGGGGCTGTGCGTGGCCTTCGCGGCCTCACTGGCGAGCGAGGTGCCCCTCCCCCCCGTGGGCGACCGGCTGGCCATCCTCGTCGCGGCGCTGGCGGTGGCGCCGGCGGTGGTGACGGTGCTGTTCCTGGTCCAAAACGCCGCGGCGCTCCTGTTCCCCGCCTGGACCGCGATCGGCCCCGAGCGAGCCACCGGCTTCGAGGCGACGGGACAGCGCATCCTGAGCTTCGTGGGGACGGCCTTCGCGCTGGTGGTGGCGGTGCTACCGGCGGCGCTGGTCGGTGTCCTGGCGGCGGTCGTGGCGCGTCAGCTCGGCCTTCCCTCCGCCTGGGCCGGAGCGGTCTGGGGCGTCGTGGGCGCGGCAGTGCTGTGGGTGGAGGGCTACTTCGGCGTGGTGCTGCTGGGACCGGTGTTGGAGCGGATGGAGGTAGCCGGACTACGCTAATTCCTAGCAGGTCACCGACCAATCTACCGACGCCTCGTTGCTGCAGCGCGTGCAGTGCAGCTGCGTGGGCTTTCCGCTGAACTCCTGACGCTCGTTGCAGGCCGGACAGACGGCGTAAGTCTGGGTGACGGGTTCGCTCGAGCCGCCCAGGGTGGGGCGCATCACCCCGGTGCGCACCACGATGCTCCAGTGGTCGGGGGGCGACATGCGCACCTGCAGGTCGGCCCGGGACATGCGGATGCGCTTCTGGTGCACGTCGAGCACCACGTGCTCCGCCGTCTCCTCGACGATGGGGTACCATGCGCCGCGGCGGAGAATATCCGCCACCGAGTCGAGACACCGGGCCCAGCCCTTGAACGCCACAGTCCCACCAAAATACCCGGTTCGGCTAAATTTGCGACATGCGCCCACTCGGTCCTTTGATCCGTCTGCAGATCCAGCGTGCCTCGCTCAAGATCGGTGCGCGCCCGGAACGCACCTACGATCCGGCTCCGCTCGTCGCCGTGCCGCGACTCGCCGTGGGCCCCGATGGCGTCCTGGGCGCCGGCCCCGAGGACGCATGGATCGTGGACGTGCACCATCGCGCCCATCCCGCGACCAAGAACGAGGACGGCCTGCACGGGGTCTCGGTGGGCTTCACCGCCCACTACGACGCGATGCGCGAGCGCTTCGGCGAGCAGCTCACGATCGGGTGCGCGGGTGAAAACCTCATCGCCGAAGCGGGTGGGCGACTGCAACTCGCCGACGTGGCCCGCGGCTTGGCCATTCTGGCGCCCGACGGCCGCGAGCGGGTGCGACTGCGCGTGCTCGAAGTGGCACGTCCCTGCCGCCCGTTCACCGGCTGGGCACTGGGGGGACGCACGGTGGAAGCCGAGGTGCTGAAGCAGTCGCTGCAGTTCCTCGACGAAGGGATGCGGGGGTTTTATTGCGTCGGTGAGGGGACGGGGATTGTCGAAGTAGGGGACCTTCTGGTGGCGCTTTGAAATTCTTAGCTTAATTCATCCCACGCCAACGGCGCCGCGTTGTGGCAGCGGTCGCAGGCCAAACGCTTGGCGTCCGCGCCGAAGGCCTGGCGGTGGCGGCACGCGGGGCACACGGCGTAGGTGAGCGGGAAGATGCGGCCGATGCGCTCGATGAGGCGCGGCTCGCAGCGCACGATGGTCCAGCGCTCAGGCGCCTGGTAGCGGATCTCGATCAGCCGCCGGTCCACCGGCACGTTCCGCCGGTTCACATCCAGCACTACGATGTTGCTCGAGGAAATGCGGACCACCGGGTACCACGCCCCGCGGCGCAGCGTATGGGCGCCCGCAGGACCGACCCGCGCCCAGCCTTTCGGCTGCAGCCGGGTGGGGGTAATGGGGCGAGCGTCTGCTTCCATCGGGATGCCCATCTCCACGGTATCTAAGGGGTTCGGCCGCGCCGCGTCGTGACTGCTGTCACAAATCGGCTGGTCGACCCCTGGTCAGCCGCACTCGCTGAAGCCGCACACGTGGCATTTCACGCACCCTTCGATGAACGCAAGTTGCGAGCCGCAATCGGGACAGGTACCGATGAAGTCCTGCATCTGGTCACTGGTGCGGAATCCCGCCGCGCCGCTCGTCCCGGGAATGATCTCCATCGAGGGAATGGCGGGCGCTCCCGACGCCGCAAGCAGATCCTGCTGCACGCCCTGCTTGTCCTGCATCCATTTTTCGATCGCGATGCCGATGGCGTCGGGGACCGACAACACCTTGTTCGGGCCGAGGCCGACCACCCGATCCGAAGAGATGCCGCGCAGCTGGCGGTGGATCTCCTTCATCGGGATGCCGGAGCGCAGCGCCAGCGAGACCAGCCGGCCAATGGACTCGACATCGGCCATCAGCGCGCCGCCCGCCTTGCCGAGCGAGATGAACACCTCGAACGGCTGTCCCTTGTCGTCCTCGGTGATGTTCACGTACATCGTGCCGAGCGGCGTCTCGACGCGACGCGTGTTGCCGCGCAATAGCTCGGGGCGCGAGCGTTTGGCGCGCCGTTGGAGATTCTCGCTCTCCACCTCGTGCAGCTGATCCCGGGTGCGTGCCAGCTCGGCTTCCAGCTCGGCGATGCGCCCCAGCGCGTCCGCGGGCGCGACCGTGTCGCGCGCGGCCGTGGCGGCCGTCTGCCCCTGCACCTTTTTCGCCGTGCTCCCGGTGGACAGCACCTGCATCTCACGGGCGCCGTCGCGGTACACCGTCACGCCCTTGCACTCGAGCTGGAACGCGAGCCGGTAGATCTGCTCGACGTCCTCCTCGGTGGCGCTGTGGGAGAAATTGCAGGTCTTGGAGATCGCCGAATCGGTGAACGCCTGGAAGCCGGCCTGCATGCGGATGTGCCACTCCGGCGTGACATCGTGCGCCGTGACGAACACGCGCTGCCACCCGGCGGGCACCTCGTCGAAGTGGATGTGCCCGCTCTCGGCGATGCGCTGCACCAGGTCGTCCGCGTACCAGCCCTCGCGCCGTGCGATGGCGACGAAGTCCTCGTTCACGTCGGGCATCAGCACGCCCGCCTGGTTGCGCATGAACGCCACCGCGAACAGCGGCTCGATGCCCGAGCTGCACCCCGCGATGATCGAGATCGTGCCGGTGGGTGCCACGGTAGTGAGGTTACAGTTGCGCAACTTGCGCATCGGGCGGATGCGGTCGCCCTTCGCGTCCCGGGCGCAGCTCGCGTCCGGTCCCCAGATCGAGTGTTCCCACTCGGGGAACGCGCCGCGCTGCACCGCGAGCTTCTCGGAGGCCCGTTTCGACTCCTCGTCCACGAATCCCATGAGCTTCCGGCCGAGCGCCACGGCGTCTTCCGAGTCATAGGGCACGCTCAGGCGCACCAGCAGGTCGGCCCACCCCATCACGCCGAGGCCGATGCGCCGGATCCGCTTGGCGAGGTCGTCGATCTCCTCGAGCGGGTACTTGTTGGCGTCGATGACGTTGTCGAGGAAATGGGTGCACAGGTGCACGGCGTCGCGCAGCCGATCCCAGTCGACGTCGCCATCGCGGACGAACACCCCGAGGTTGATCGACCCGAGGTTGCAGACGTCGTAGGCGAGCAATGGCTGCTCGCCGCACGGGTTGGTCGCCTCGTAGCTGCCGAGCCGTGGCACCGGGTTGTAGCGGTTGGCGCGGTCGATGAAGAACACCCCCGGCTCGCCCGTCTTCCACGCGCCGTGCACGATCTTCCGGAACACCTCGTGGGCGTCGAGCTGGCCCACGACCTTCCCCGTGCGCGGGTGCACGAGGTCGTAGGGGCGCCCCTGCTCCAGCGCCAGCATGAAGGCGTCGGTCACCGCCACCGAGATATTGAAGTTCGTCACCTGCGTGAGGTCGTCCTTGCAGGCGATGAACTCCAGGATGTCGGGGTGATCCACCCGCAGAATGCCCATGTTGGCGCCGCGGCGGGTGCCGCCCTGCTTCACCACGTCGGTCGAGGCGTCGTACAGCTTCATGAACGAGACCGGGCCCGAGGCGACGCCCATGGTGGAGCGGACGACGTCGTTCTGGGGGCGCAGTCGCGAGAAGCCGAACCCGGTGCCGCCGCCGGACTGGTGCACCAGCGCCATGGCGCGCAGCGTGTCGTAGATGCCGCTCTTGCCGTTGGACAGCGCGTCGTCTACCGGCAGCACGAAGCACGCCGACAACTGCCCCAGCGGCCGGCCGGCGTTCATCAGCGTGGGCGAGTTCGGCATCCAGACGCGCGTCGCCATCAGCTCGAAGAAGGCCTCGGCCAGCGCTTCCACGGCCTTGTCGGACGCGCCGTACGACTTGTCGGGTGCCGCGACGGTGCGGGCGACCCGCCAGAACAGGTCCTCGGGGCGCTCGGTGGGCCAGCCCTGGTCGTCCTTCACCAGATACCGGCGCTCCAGCACCGTGATGGCGTTGGCGCTCAGATCGAGCGTGCCCTTGCGGCGAGCGGTCATGCGGGCTGCCCCTCTCGAATGCGACTGGTCATGCGCACCGGCCAATTCCTGAGGGTCACTCTCCCCCCGAGAGTGACGCGGGAACAGCGCCCTGATGTGCGGTTAACGTGACGGCCACGGAACTGCTGAAGACGCGGAAGGGCAAGGTAGGCAAGCAAACTTGCCCGGGCAAGTTTTTCCATCAGGGCCTGCAATCCAGTGCTTTCCCAGTATCCACATCACAAACCTGTCGGAGCGGGAGGAAAGTTCCCGGCGCGATGCCGCTCCGCCTCCGCCACATAGTGCTGCCACGTGTCCTGGATCCGCGCCCGCAGCGCCTCGTCCACCGGACGCGCCACCCGCGCCGGCACCCCCATCACGAGCGAGCCCGGCGGCACCACCATCCCCTCCAGCACCACCGCCCCCGCCGCCACCACGCTCCCGCTGCCGATCACGACACCATTCAGCAGCACGCTCCCCATGCCGATCAGGCACTCGTCTTCCACGGTACACCCATGCAGGATCACGCGGTGTCCCACCCCAACGCGCGCGCCGATCACCGTCGGCCGGCCCGCGTCCACGTGCACGATGGTGCCGTCCTGGATATTCGTCGATTCCCCTAACACGATGCGGTCCATGTCGCCGCGCAACACGGCGCCATACCACACACTGGTGCGCGGACCCAGCGTCACATCGCCCATCACCCAGGCGCCGGGGGCGATGAACGCCGTCGAGTGGATGCGGATTACTGCTGCCTCTGTGGCAGCACCTGCAGCTGGACCCACGACTCCACCGGGTTGCCGTCCTTCAAGGCGGGACTCCAGTGGAGCGACTTGGCGAAGTCCTGGGCCGCGACGTTGAACGTTTCGACGTTCGAGGGGGAGAAGCGCCGCACTTCCAGCGTCGTGCCGTCCGCCGACACGTGGACGACGACGATCGCCAGCCGCGGCATATCCGGCGCGTCGGCCGCGAGGAAGACGTAGGGAGCCGTCATCGGCGTGGGCCGGGTGTCGAAGCAGGAGCCGTCCTGATTGTAGGTGGGCCCGTACTGCCCACAGAAGGAAGCGCCGGTGCCGCCGCCCGTCTCGCCGCCACCCGGATCCTGTCGGATCACCCGCTGCAGCGTGACCGGCAGCGTGACCGTTCCGCCCGGCGCGATGAGCACCTGTCGCTCGTACGGCACGTACCCGGTGGCCCGGACTTCGAGCTTGTGCGTGCCGGGCGGCAGGTCCAGCTGCGTGCCGCGCACGGTCTGGCCGTTCATGGTGACCTTGGCCGTGGTTGGAATCGTCCCCTGCAGCACGAGCTTGCCCGGCGTCCCGGGCGGCGGCCGGGTGCCGCCAATCGAATCGCCGCCTC
Source organism: uncultured Gemmatimonadaceae bacterium (assembly GCA_964596925.1). Lineage (GTDB taxonomy): Bacteria > Gemmatimonadota > Gemmatimonadetes > Gemmatimonadales > GWC2-71-9 > DASTHG01. The sequence continues at coordinate 631,359 of CAZQWQ010000073.1, forward strand.
CCCCAGTCGCCATCCGGGCGGAATCCGCCGCCAGGCTATCGGCGGCGAGCCGAGCGGAATCGGGTGGGGGCACGGCCGTGCTGTCCACCGCCGCGTGGCCGAAGATCAGACCCTTCTTGTACGCGAGGAACCCGCCGCCGCCGAGGATGGCCGCCACCGTGAATACCCAGATGATCAGCCCCGCCGCGATGGAGCGCCCGCGGCGCAGCGGGATGGCGGGCATGCCGGCGCTGGAGCGCGGCAGCGGGGTGGTGGCGGCGCCCGCGAACTTGGAGAGTCGCGGCAGTCCGGCCGAAGGAATGGAGCGCGTCTGCGCGGTGCTGATGCCGGTCGCGACGTAGCCCGCGCCGCTCTCGAGCACCTCCACCAATTCGTCGGCGGTCTGGAATCGCTCGTCCGGCGCCTTGGCGAGCATCTTCCGGATCACCTCGAACAGATCCCGTTGCTCGTCGGTCTCGAGCGGCGGGACCGGCAGCTCTTCCATGATGTGCTTGTAGCCGATCGAGAACGAGTCCTCTCCATCGTAGGGCACCAGGCCCGAGAGGCACTGGTAGGCGACGACGCCGAGCGAGTAGATGTCGCTGCGGCCGTCGATCTGCTGGGCGCGGGCCTGCTCGGGGCTCATGTAGTGCGGCGTCCCGATGGCCATCCCCGTCCCGGTGAGCTTCCCGCCGGTCGCCGCCTTGGCGATGCCGAAATCGGTGACGAGCGCCTGTCCGTGCTCGTCGAACATGATGTTGTCGGGTTTGATATCGCGATGCACGATCCCCGAGCGATGGGCGTAGGCAAGCGCGCGGGCGACCTGGCTGATGATCTGGCGGATTTCGTTGGGGGGCAGCGCGCCGCGCGTGGTGAGCAGCGCCGACAGTGGCTTGCCGCGCAGGAACTTCATCACGAAGTAGATCACGCGGCCCGATTTGCCGACCCGGTAGATCGGGATGATCGCCGGATGCTCGAGCTTGGCCGACGTGCGGGCTTCGCGCTGGAAGCGCTCGACGAATTCCTTGTCGTAGGCGAGCGAGAACGGCAGCACCTTGATGGCGACTTCGCGCTCCAGGGTCTTTTCGCGCGCCCGGAACACGATCGCCATGCCCCCCCGCCCCAGCTCCTCCAGAATCTCGTATTCCTCTTTCAGCTCTCCCCGCACCAGGTCGATCTCCGACGGCTCCTCGACCTGGGGCTTGGCCACGGCATCCAGCGGCAGCGTCGCCGACAGGTCGGTGCCGCAGGTTTTGCAGAACTTGAAGACTTCGTCGTTCTGAGCGCCGCAGTGCGGACAGTACATCCAGTCTCCGGGGGGAACCGCGGAAACTTATGGATAAGCGCGCGAACGTGTCAACTTTTAGGGCGCGGCGACGACCAGGAGACGATGCTGCCGTTGAATACGGCGATCCGTGGCCGGATCGCTCAGGGTGACGGTGAGCAGGTAGGTGCCGGGCGAAACCCCTCGCAAACTCACGCCGCGGTGCACGCGCGTCACTGGGCCGGTGGCGGGGGCGTCGAATTCGAGCTGCACCGGGGGCCGCCGCCCGCCGAACAACCCGGCGATCCGGCCGAACACCGAGCGGCCACCTTCCCGCTCAAGCCGCACCTCGGTGTGATACGTGGCGCCGGGCGCCATCCCGTACAGCTCGTAGTACAGCTCGGCCACACTCCCGCTCGGGTAGCGGTCGAGCGGATTGAGCAGCACGGTGTCGCCGACCGCGAGGGAGTCCTTTAGGGTGACCGTGAGTGAGTCTCGGAAACCGACCGGGAGCGAGTCTCGCGGCGCGGTGTGCAGGGAATCCCTGCGGACGAGCGGCAGCCATGCGAGTCCCGCGCCGGCGCGACCGACCACGATGTCGCTGGCCATGAACGCCCGCCCGTCGAGCGACGGCACGTCGAGCGAGTCCCGATGCACCAGTTGTCCCACCAGCTGATCGGCGGTGGAGACGAGGAGCCGGTAGCGGTAGCGCCCCGGCGGCAGCGCCACGCTCATCCGACCGGTCAGGTAGCTGGGCGACCGCAGCGCCTGACGCGCCGTGAAGACGCGCAACGTGTCGAGTCGCGTCACGAGACTGTCGCGCAGGTCGGACACGAGCAGCCGGAAATGCAGCGGGTACAATACGCCGCTGCCGCCCGGCTCGGGTGCGAGCCGCTCGGCCGGCACGGCGAACACGACGTGCAGCGCCTGTCCCGCTGATCCCGCGCCCGCACCGGCCACGAAGTCGGTGACCACGGCGGCCAGCGAGATCGGAAATCGCTGACGGTAGGTATCGGTGGTCGTCCCCGTCGCGATGGCGCGCCGCCCGGCGGATCGCTCGTCGGCGAGCGCGCTCCCCGAGAACGAGCTGCCGCGCGCGAGGCGGGCATAGGTGCCGCCGAAATGCTCGCGTGAGGCATACAGCTCGGTGACGCCCGGGTCCGGCGCGCCGGCCGCCAGCACCGCCGCCCGGAATCCCAGCGCGTCCACGAGGCTCTCGACCAGCTTGTAGTCGGCGGCGTCGTCACGCGCCACGAAATGGAAGACGACGTCGCCGTCGGTGCGGCGGTACAGCCAGCTCTGGTTGGGCTGGACGCGGGTCATGTCGGACGGAAACGTGGCGCGCTGGTCGGGCTCGCCGTGCCGGAGATAGATGACGCCGCGGTCGTCGAATTCCGCCTGCCCCGACCGGAAGACTTCGGTGATGTCGTAGTGGCGGTGCCGGCTCACCAGCCGGAACGTGCGTTGCGCGTGGAACCAGCGCCGGTTGTGCTCGGCGAGCCGCTCCCCCGGGTCCCGCGCCTCGGCGACGTCCCGGCGGCCCCAAAAGCGGGCCAGCCACCCGGCGCGGGCCGCCGGGTCGGGCTGCGCGTCGAACCCGGCGAGCTCCGTCGAGTCCGCCAGATAATGAAAGTCGCCGCGGTACATCGCGACCGCGGCGACGCTCTGGGCGGAGCGCGCCCCGGCGTAGTAGCTGGACTCGGCGGCGGCGGGGCGGTTGGCCAGGAACAGGGTGCGCGCCAGCTCGAACAGTCCCACCCCGGAGTCGCCGCCAACGGCGAGATGGGCGCGGAATGCCGCCAGCGCCGAATCCGTCTCCCCCACTTCGCGCTCTACGCGTCCGCGCGCCAGCTGCACCGCGGGCACGCGCCCCGCCGATGACGCGCTCGCAAGCCGAACCGCCTCGAGCGCCACCTGCAGCCGCGGACGAATGCGCTGGGCGAGGGCGGTATTGGCGAGATCGATCGTCGCGAAGGCGAAACTCGGGTCGACCTGCGTCGCCTGCGCGAACGCGCGCGCGGCCTTGGAGAGATAGTCGATGCCGAGCTGCTGTCGCAGGTTTTCGATCGCGATCGCCGAGTACTCGCCCTGCGCCAGCTCGGCGAGCCCGAGCCCGTACCAGGGGTACGGCCAGGCCGGACGCAGCTGGGTGGCCCACTCGAACTCGCCCGCGGCGTCGTCGAAGTGGCTCTTCGAATTGGCGAGCTCCCCCCAGCGATAGGCGATGAAGCCGAGCCGGAGGTGGATCAGGGGGTTGTCGCGATCGCGTTTGGCGACTTCGATGGTCGCGGCTTCGAGGCGGCGCAGCACGACCGAGTCGGAGACCTCCGCCAGCGAGTCGCGCAGCCGCTCCAGGGCCGTGCGGTCGCCCGGCTCCTGGGCCGCTCCGCGCGCCGGGGGGGGGGCGGCGGCGGACAGCGTCACCAACAGCGCGAGCAGGGGGGGGAGGGGGCGCATGGGCATTCCTTTATACCGCGGGGCGTGACCGGGGATTCATTGCAGTATGATGACAACCGGTCAGGGATCCCGGGCTCGCTCCCGCAGGAATTCCGCGATGCCGTCCACCACCCCGCGCGCGTAGCGCCACTGCCCCGCGTCGCTCCCGAGCAGCATCTCCTGCTCCGGCATCATGATGAATACGCCCTCGGTGAGCGCCGCCGGCTGCCACGTCGGGCGCACCAGCGCGTAGTCGCCCCGCCCCATCCCGAGGTCGCGCAGGCCGAGCTGGCGCACCAGCGCGCGGTTGAGCGCACGGGCGAGGTCGGCACTCCGCGGCTGGAAGTAGTACACGCTGGTCCCGTTGTTCACGAACGGGTTGACGCCGTCGGGCAGCGCGTTGGCGTGGATCGAGACCAGGACGTCGGCGTCGCGCTGTTCGGCGAAGGAGGTGCGCGGAAACAGATCCAGCGGCGTACTGTCGCTGCGCGTGAGCAGCACCGTCGCACCGGCGCGCTCGAGCAGCGTCTTCGCCCGCTCGGCCACCGCGAGGGTCGCCGCCGGTTCCCGCAGGCCTGTGGGGCCGGTGGCGCCCTGCGGTGGATGCCCGGGATCGAGCACGATGGTGCGACCGCGCAGCGGCTGGCGCGGGTCGATGTCCGGCGGACGGCGCACTTCGAGCAGCAGGTCCCGGCCGTCGAACCGGGTGCGGTAGCCCCACACCCGTCGCGACAGCTCGAGGGTGATCGTCACCTCGTCGGTCGTCTCCTGACGGTAACGCATCCGGGTGACCAGGGAATCGGTGCCGCCGTATTGCATCCAGTTGATGTCCGACGCCCCGCCGTAGAGGCGCAGCGTCAGCGAGCGATCGTCCTCTTCCACTCGATACGGCAGCCGTGCGGGGAGCGGCACGCGCAGCGTCACTGACTTCGTCCCCGGTTGCAGCCGCACCGAGCCCACCCGGCCGCCGGGCGGCGGCGTCCCGGGCGCCAGTGGTTGCACGTCGACGGCGTTCACCCACGCGCTCGCGGTGCGCGACAGCGCGAGCCGGATTTGGTCGTTTACGCGTCCCGACAGGGTGGCGGTCGTGCCGGTGGGAAAGAACCACTGGTACGTCCCGCCCGGGACGGCCTTCCCGACGGTGAGCGAGTCGGTCGTCCCGGTGTGAGCGGTGTCGTCGTCGAGCACCACGACCGACGGCCGCGCGGGGTCGAGGGTAGCGACGCGGAGCGGCCACGCGGCGCGCGCCGTGTCGCCCAACGCCGCGACCTCGAGGGTCGCGCATGGCGCCGCGACGAGGGAATCGGGACAGATCGGCTCGGCCGGCAGCCACGCGACGTAACGGTCGGCGCGCGGCGCGCGGCGATAGGCCGCGCTGTCGATGCCGAAGGCCCGGATCCCCCACGCCGGCTCCTCGGGGAGTGTGTCGGGCACGAACGGCACCACCGTGCCGGACGGCATCACGAGTCGGAGCTGCGCACCGGGCGTGGCGCGCACGCCGAGTCGCACCCCTTCCCCGGCCGGCCAGAGCATCGTTCCGGCCGGCTCGAAGCTCGTCGTATCGATCCAGGCGGAGCGATCGGGGGGCGGACGGAACCGCGGCGCCAATCGCGCATGCAGCACCAGTTCCTGCGTGTCATGCGCCGCGACGGCAACGAGCAGGAAATCCGCGGCGCTGTCGTCGGGGAGCGGCACCCAGGCGATCCACGCGCCATTCGGCAACACGGGGACCGGCGCGCCATTCACGGTCAACGTGACATCGCCCCGTCCGACGCTGCCGAAGAGAAACGTGCTGTCGCGAGACTGCACCACGTCGGTCGCCTTGGGATAGACGACCGAGACGTGGACCGGTGCCACCGCACGGATCGATTCCGGGGTAGCGGGCTGGGGCGCGGGCGCGATCCTTGCGCCTGGCGAGGCGCACGCCAGTGCCGCAAGGCCCGCGCAGGTCGTGGCGAGTCGCATCTAGAGCGAAGCTAGTCGCGCCCCTTTCGACCCGCCAATTTGCGCAATAGATTGGTATACCATAACTTCTGCGCCCACGAGGAGATGCGCCGCCGGTGACTACTTGTGCCTATTGCGGACGCGCCAACGATCCGGGCGCGTTGTATTGCATAGACTGCGGGAAGCCCCTTTCCAAGGCTGCCGCGGCCAAAAAGGCCGTCCCGACCCCCGTTCCGGGGGGGTCGACCGAGCCCGCCCCCGAGCCTATGGCCTCTGGTGACATGTCGGGAGGTTCCGCCCCTGGAGGACGGACCTGTCCGTTCTGCAACGGCTCGGTTGATGGCCTGCTCCCCTATTGTCCCCATTGTGGCCGCCGGTTGTCGGCACCGGGCTCGGGTCCGGCGTGTGCCCGTTGCGGAGCGCCGGCCACGCCAGGAACCAAGTTCTGCGCCACCTGCGGGGCCCCACTTGAAACCGGCCTGGCGCGGCCCTCCAGCCGCCCCGCCCCACGCACCGAATTCCTGGTGCATCTCGTACTGGTGGACGAGACCGGCAACACGAAACAAACCTTCGAGACCCGCCGCGTGGACACTACGGTGGGCCGCACGGAAGCCGACATCAGCTTCCCCGACGACCAGTTCCTGTCGCCGCTGCACGCCAAACTCTCGTGGGAGAACAGCCAACTGGTGGTCCGCGACCTCGGGAGCCGCAACGGAACGTGGGTGTTCATGGAGGCGCCGCATCGCCTGGCGGACGGCGATTTGCTGCTCATCGGGTCGCAGCTGATCAAGTTCCGCCGCCTCGGCTACCCTGGCCCGTATGCCCCGGAGGCGGACGCCACCAAACGGATGGGCAGCCTGACGCCCGCGGCGGACATCGCCTCAATGACGCAGCTGCGCGCCGACGGCAGCTCGCGCGACGTGATCCAGCTGTCGCCGGGGCGCGACCTCCAGATCGGCCGCGAGAACGGCGACTGGATCTTCCCCTACGACCCGTCGATGAGCGGGCAGCACGCGCTGATCCGCTCCGAGGACGCCGACTTCGTCGTGGTCGACGCCGGGAGCCGCAACGGCATCGCGATCGCGGCCCGGGGCGCGATGCCCCTCAAGGACGGATCGCGGCTCCTCGTGGGGGACAAGCTCCTGCGCATCGAGATCCCGTGAAAGTCTGCCCGGTCTGCTCGCGAGAGTACCCGGACGAAATCCGGTTCTGTCAGCACGACGGCACGACGCTGCGCGGCGTCGCGCCGGCGTCGAGTCTCGTCGGCCAGGTGATCGCCGACCGCTATCACGTGATGAAGAAGCTGGGCGAGGGCGGGATGGGACAGGTGTACCTCGCCGAGCACGTGAAGATGGGGCGGAAGAGCGCGATCAAGGTGATGAGCCCGGCGATGATGCACGACCCGGACGCCATCGCCCGCTTCAACCGCGAGGCCGGGAACGCGAGCAAGATCACCCACCCCAACGTCTGCGCCGTGTACGATTTCGGCGAGACGCCCGAGGGGCTGATCTACCTCGCGATGGAGTTCGTCGAGGGCGAGCCGCTCACCGGGCTGCTGGAGCGCGAAGGGGCCCTGCCGACGCCCCGAGCCACCGCGATCTTCAAGCAAACCGCCGACGCGTTGCAGGCGGCCCACGACCTCGGCATCGTGCATCGCGACCTGAAGCCCGACAACATCATGCTGGCGCGCGGCCGCGACGGCACCGACGTGGTGAAAGTCGTGGACTTCGGCATCGCCAAGGCGGTCGGCGGCGACGAGAGCGGCCAGAAGGTCACCAAGACCGGGCTCGTGGTGGGCACCCCCGAGTTCATGAGCCCGGAGCAGCTCTCCGGCGACAAGCTCGACGGGAAGAGCGATCTCTACTCGTTGGCCCTCGTCTATTTCCGGATGCTGACCGGCCACCTGCCGTTCCAGGCCGACACGGTCCAGGAAACGATGATCAAGCGGCTCACCGACGAGCCGAAGAAACTGGCCGAGGTGCGGCCCGATCTCCAGTTCCCTTCCGGCTTGCAGCCGGTGCTGGACGCGGCGCTGACCCGCACGCCGGGCGAGCGCTACCAGACCGTTGCCAAATTCGCCGAGGACGTGCTTAGTGTGGTGCAGCTGGTGCGCGCGACGCGCGGCGGCGTCGCCCCGGCCACGCGGGAAGTCGTCGAGGGACGCACGCAGCTGCTCGACTCGCACGAGACCAAGGCGCAGGCCGCGCGACGCGCGGCGCCGTCGAAGGCGAAACGCTCGCTCGTTCCCGTGCTCGTCGGCGTGATCGCGGTGCTCGGCGCGGGCGGCGGGGGATGGGTACTGCTCGGGCGGAACACTTCAGCGGCGCCGACCGACTCGACGCCGCTGACGACCATCGACACTGGGAAGGTCGCGATCACACCCGATACCACCGGCAAATCCGGCAACACCGACACCAAGCGGCCGCCACCGCCCACCAACAATGCCGGACAACGGCCCGGGGGGCGCGATACCACATTGCTGGTCAACCGCACTCCTGCGATCGACGTCAGCCAGGCAAATCAGCACCTGGACGACATGTTCCTGGAGCGCCTCTCCGCGGGAACCGCTCCGTGGATCCGCGACTCCGCCTTGAAGTTCTTCAACGCGCCCGGCATCGGTCAGAAGGACAAGGCCTACGCCGCCTTCGTCGTGGGCAACGCCTGGTGGAACCTCGGGGATCGGAGCAAGGGCTGTGAGTGGGTCCGAAGAGCAATCCAACTCGACCCGACCGCGTCGACATACGCCGGCATGGTCAACCAGTGTCAGGGATTAGACTGATGTTCGGACGCGCGAAACCGATCAAGATCCGGGTCTTCGGACAGTCCGACGTGGGCAAGACCCGCGACCACAACGAGGACAACTACCTCGTCGCGGATCTCACGCGCAAGGACAACACGCCCCCGGCCGCGGAGCGTGAATACGAGCTGGGCGAGCGCGGCTTGCTCCTGGTCGTCGCCGACGGCATGGGCGGCGCGGCCGCGGGCGAGCTGGCGAGCGAGATGGCCACGGCCACGATCTACAAGCAGCTCGTCGGCGCGTGGCTCGCCGAGGAAGAGGCCACCGGCCAGCGTTTCGCCTACCGCATGAAGGAAGCGGTGGAAACCGCGAACCTCGAGATCAACGCCTACGCCAAGTCCCACCCTGAGAACCGCGGGATGGGGACCACGACGACCGCCGTCGGGATTCTGGGCGACCACCTCTACGTCACTCAGGTCGGCGACAGCCGGGCGTACCTCATCCGCGGCGGCGAAGCGCATCAGATCACCAAGGATCAGTCGCTGATGCAGCGGCTGGTGGAGGCGGGTGAGCTGACCGAGGAGGAGGCGGCGCAGAGCGAGCGGCGCAACATCATCCTGCAGGCGCTCGGCCCCGACCCCCGGATCAAGGTCGACCTCACCCACCAGGAAGTCCGCCGGGGCGACCTGCTGGTGCTGTGCTCCGACGGCCTGTCGGGCCAGGTGAAGAAGGAGGAGATCGCGCAGGCCGCGATGGAGGCGCGCGATTTGGGCGCCGCCTGCACCCGACTGATCGCGATGGCAAACGAACGCGGGGGTCCCGACAACATCACCGTAGTCGCGGCCCGGCTGGACGGCGACGGCCTGCGCACCGCCGCCGCCAAAGAAGAGGTGGGCCACCAGGTGTTCCCGCTGATCGACACAGAGACCAGCACCGAGCCGGTCCCGGTGTACCGCGGCAGCAAGGCGCCCACCCCCTCGAAGCAATCCCACCAGACTCGTTGGAAACTGATCGCGCTCTTGATCGGGGCCTCGCTCGCGGTCGGCGCGGTCGTCTGGGCGGCCGGGACCCCGTGAGAGCGCAGTTCAAGTTCCTGTCCGGCTCCCGCGCCGGGCAGGTGGAGACGTTTCAGAAGGCGTATCTCGGCCTGGGCCGGCATCCCCTCTCAGACGTGCGCTTCGACGCCGAACGCGACCTCGATGTCTCGTCGCGCCATGCAGCCATCATGCGCAAGTCGGAAGGGTTCGTGTTGCAGGACCTCGGCAGCAAGAACGGCACTTACGTCAACGGCGAGCGGCTCGAAAGTGACCGCCTGCTGGTCGATGGCGACGTGATCGGCTTCGGCGCCAAGGGCCCCGCGCTCGAGTTTCACGTCCAGACCGAGGCGGGCGACGAGGAGCCGACCGCCACCGCCCAAGCCGCCGCCGGCCGGATGTCGCAGCCGAAGCAGATGGTCCACGCAATGCCCGCGACCGCCGGCAGACGCCCTGGCATCGGTCGGTCGAGCACGGCGATCCGGGCGGCAATCGAAACCGCCACGCAGCACTGGCGCCGCACTACGAAGGTGTTGTTCGGCGTCCTGCTGCTGGTGATCGTGCTCGCCGGCTTCGTCCTGTGGAAGGGCGCATACGACCGCCGCACCGAGATCGCGCGCATCCGGGCCTGGGCGGACAGTGTCGCGAACCAAGCGCAGCGCACGGCGCAGCAGTTCCAGACCGAGGTGCAGGGGTTGCGCGACGCCAACCGGCAGTCGGCCGCGGAGATCGGGCGCCTGCGCCAGGAGCTGTCGAATGCGGGGAGCGATGCCGGGGCGGTGGCGCGGCTGCGGGCGCAGATCCAGAACGCCCAGCAGCGCCAGCAACTCATCGCCGGCGCGAATGCGGTCGACTACCGCGCCATCTCGGAGCGCAACCAGGACGCGGTGGCGCTCTTGCTGGTCGAGTTTTCCGAATCGGAGCGCTTCAGCGGCACGGGGTTCGCCGTGGACTCGTCCGGCACGATCGTGACCAACAAGCACGTGCTGACGGGCGTCAACGGCGACCGGACGCCGCGCCGCATCGCCGTGAAATTCTCGGGCAGCCGCCAGTGGTTCCAGGGTCGCTACGTGGGGGTCTCCGACGTGGCCGACATCGGCGTGATCAAGGTGGACATCCGCGGCGGCACGCCGCGCGTCCTCGGCCTGGAGCGCAACCCCCGCAGCCTGCAGCGCGGCGATCCCGTGGCCATCATCGGCTACCCGCTCGGCCTCGAGCTCCCGATGGAAGGCCAGGGCACCGACGTCGTCGCCTCCCCCACCCTGACGGTTGGTACGACCAGCAAGGTGCTGCCGAACGTGGTGCAGGTGGACGGGTACGGTGCCCCGGGCTCGTCCGGCAGCCCGATCTTCGACCACGACGGCCGCGTAATCGCCGTGCTGTATGGCGGCATCCAGGAATCGAACGGCCGCATCATCCTCGCGGTGCCGACGAGTTTTGTGGCGGACTACCTGTCGCGGCTGGGGGTCAGGGTCCGTTAGGCTGGGGTGACGTGTCCCAGCACTCTCGGACCCCGTGCCCCCGTCGCCCCGGGCAGATTGCCGGGCTTCCCGAGAATCGTCAGCAATCCTAGAAACGCGAACGCCACCGCCTCTTTCGCCTCGCCATCGAAGAACAGCTGATCGAACGAGCGGACCGGCCGCGGCTGCACGCGGGCGGCGAGCTGCTCGACGAGCGCCGGGTTCCGGGCGCCGCCACCCGAGATGACGAGCTCGTCGCCGGGCGCCGCCGGGGTCCAGCGCTCGAGCGCGCACGCGATCGATTCCACCGTAAGCGCCGTAGCGGTCGTGACCGCGTCGTTGCTGGCGCCCGCGAGCTCGATGACCTGGTCGGCGAACGCGAAGCCGAAGCGCTCGCGTCCGGTACTCTTGGGCGGGGGCAGCTCGAAGTAGGGATCGGCGAGCAACGCGGCCAGCGCCTTGGACGACACCCGGCCGTGCCGCGCATGCTCGCCGTCCTTGTCGTAGGGGACGTCGGGGTCGATGCGGCGCGTCACCGCGTCGACCACCGCGACGCCTGGCCCCGTATCGAACGCGAGGGCGCCCGCGGTCTCGCCGCGTCGCGGCACCCAGGTGACGTTCGCCATCCCGCCGAGATTCAAGAGCAGCCGGCCGCGCTCCGGGTGCCCGAACAGCATCACGTCGACGAGCGGCACGAGCGGCGCGCCCTGTCCGCCGGCGGCCACATCGCGACCGCGAAAGTCGCTCACCACCCGGACGCCGAGCCGCTCGGCCAGCACCGAGGGGTCGCCGAGCTGCAGCGTCGCCTTGCCCGGCTCGTGCCAGACCGTTTGCCCGTGTGAGGCGATGAACGAGAGGTCGCGGGGCGACACTTTGGCGCCGGCCAGCAGGGAGAGCGTCGCGCCGGCGAAGCGCTCGCCGAGCGCCACGTGCAGCAGCGCGAGGTCCTTCGCGCCGCCCCGCGCGATCGTGTCCACGATCGCGCCCCGCTCGGCCGCGGCGTACGCCTCCTGGTGAAACGCGACGAGCCGCGCCTCAGCGGGGTCGGCCGAAAGCCGCACCAGCGCCGCCGAGACACCGTCGAGCGAGGTGCCCGACATCAGCCCGACGGCCAGGTGCTCGCTCACGTGCGCACGGGCGGCGGGTCGCCCACCGCGCGCCGCACCAGCCCGCCCGCGTCCGCCAGCCGGCGCGCGGCTTCGTCCTTCCCCACCCCCGCCTTCACCATCACGAGCGCGAGCTTCACGCTGCCGCCCGCGGCGTCGATCGCGGCACGCGCGCGCGCCCGATCCACGCCACTCGCTTCCATCACGATCCGCTCGCCGCGGTCCACGAGCTTCTCGCTCAGTGCCATGAGGTCCACCATCAAGTTGCCGTACGCCCGGCCGGTGCGAATCATCGCGCCGGTGCTGAGCGTGTTGAGCACCAGCTTGGTGGCCGTGCCCGCCTTGAGCCGCGTCGAGCCGGTCAGCGCCTCAGGCCCCACCACCGGGACGATCGCGACGTCGCACGTGTCGAGCAGCAGCTTGGGCGGCGGCGAGCAGGAGACGATCACCGTCTTCGCGCCGATTGTCTGCGCCCGGGACAACGCGGCGCGCACGTACGGTGTGGTGCCGCTCGCGGCGATCCCGACCACCACGTCCGCCGCGCTGACCCGCGCGGTGTCCATCGCCGCCATCCCGGCATTGACGTCGTCCTCGGCCCCTTCGGCGCTTTTCACCAGCGCCGGGTAGCCGCCCGCGATCACGCCGACGACCAGCTCCGGCGGAGTCCCGAAGGTGGGCGGGCATTCGGCGGCGTCCAGCACGCCGAGCCGGCCGGAGGTGCCGGCCCCCACGTACACCAGCCGGCCGCCCGTCTGAAACGCCGCGACGATCAGGTCGATCGCCCGCGCGATCGGCTCGCGCACGGCATGCACCGCCTGCGGCACGAGGGTGTCTTCGGCGTGCATGAGGTCCACGATCTCGAGACTCGACGCCAAGTCGATGTGCTCGGTGCGCGGGTTGCGCTGCTCGGTGAGCCGGCGGTCGTGGAAAGGGGGGGTGGCGGTCATGGAGGCGTCGCCGCCAAAAGTAGGCGACCGCGCGAGACGCGGTAAGGGTTCCGGCCCCTCGAATCGCAGGGTATCGTCATCGCATGAACGGTTCCGGGACATCCGGTCAGAAGTCGATCCTTCGGGATCACCGTGATCGCCGTGCTGGCGCTCTGTTACACGCTCTATGTTGCGCGGGTGTTCTTGCTGCCGATCGCGTTCGCCGTCCTGCTCAACTTGCTCTTCAGCCCGGCGGTGCGCGCGCTGTCGCGCTTCCGAATCCCGCTGCCGATCGGCGCGGCGCTCGTCATCTTCATCCTCGTCGGCGGCGTCGGGCTCGCGGTCTACGGGCTCGCGACCCCGGTGCAGAGCTGGGTGGAAAACTCAGCGGCAACGGTGTCCAAGGCCCAGATCCGACTGCGCCGGCTGTTGCGGCCACTGCAGCGGGTGACCACGACCGCCCAACAAATGGAGACCGCGGCCGGTCAGGTGGCGGGAACGCCGGAACCGGGGCCGGAGGTGGTGGTGCGGGGACCGAGCGTGGTGTCCCGCGTATTCGGCTCCACCCAGCGGTTCCTCGTCAGCGCGCTCGAAGTGTTGATCCTGCTCTACTTTCTGCTCGCGGCAGGCGATCTGTTTCTCCAGAAGCTGATCCGGGTGCTGCCCAACGTGCGCGACCGCAAGAAGGCGGTGGAAATCGCGCGGGCCACCGAGACGTCTGTATCGACCTACCTCCTGACGACGGCCGCCCTGGCGCTGATGGAAGGCGTCGTGGTCACGGGAGCGATGTATCTGATCGGCATGCCGAACCCCCCCTTGTGGGGTGCGCTGGTCATGTTGCTCGAGCTGATCCCGTATATCGGGGCCTTGACGATGGTCGTAATTCTCACCGTCGCCGGCCTCGCCACGTTCGACAAGGTCGGGCACGGGTTGCTGGTCCCGGGAGTGTTTCTCGTGATCAACCTGCTGCAGGCGAATCTCGTTGCCCCGTTGCTCCTGGGCCATCAGCTGGCGCTCAATCCCGTGGCCCTGCTGGTGAGCCTCGCCTTCTGGTTCTGGATCTGGGGCGTCTCCGGCGCATTTATCGCGGTGCCCCTGCTCGCGACCTTCAAGATCCTGTGCGATCACATCGAAACGCTCGCTCCGATCGGCGAATTCCTGGGCCGGCGTCACGAAACCGAGCGCAGCCGCCATGTCCTCTGAGCTGCGACCGCGATCGAGAACGTGGTCGGCTGGCCCGCCATGCGTGAAGGGTGTCATCGCGTAGCAAGAAATACCTCGCCAAGATAGGATAGGTCATGCGCCCAACCCTGCCCGTGCTGCTCGTCGTCCTCACCGCCTGCGGCCGCCCCGCCGGTGGGCCATCGATTGCGCCGGAGGTCCTGCGATGGTCGCGTGCGGCGCCGATCCCGCCGCGGTGGGGCATGGCCGGACGCGCGGTCGCGATCACCGCACCGCACGCGATGGTGACCACGGGGCACCCGCTCGCCACCGAAGTTGGGCTCCGCATCCTCGATCAGGGCGGTAACGCGATCGACGCCGCCGTGGCCGTGGGCTTTGCACTCGCCGCCGTTCTCCCCGAGGCCGGAAACCTGGGCGGCGGTGGGTTCATTCTCTATCGCGACAGTGCCGGAGCCGTCGCCGCCCTCGACTACCGCGAAACCGCGCCGCTCGGCGCATCGCGCGACATGTACCTCGATTCGACCGGCAACCCCACCGACCAGAGCCTCACCGGTCACCGCGCGCCGGGGGTCCCCGGCAGTGTGGCCGGGATGCACGAAGCGTGGAAGCGGTTCGGGACTCTTCCGTGGGCCACGCTCGTCGCGCCCGCCGTGACCCTCGCCGCGGCACACGTGATCGATTCGTCCCGCGCCGCCGGGATCGCTTCGGACAGCACGCGGCTCGCCAGCTTCTCGGCGTCGGCGAACCAGTTCCTCCCCGCCGGCCACCCTCCAGCCCGCGGTACGTTGTTCCGCCAGCCGGACCTGGCGCGCACGCTACGGCTGATCGCCGACTCGGGCCCCGAGGTGTTTTACCGCGGGCAGATCGCCGATCTGATCGTGGCCGAAATGGAGCGCGGGCAGGGGCTCATCTCCAAGGCCGACCTCGCCGCCTATCAGGCGAAATGGCGCACGCCGATCCGCATCGACTACCGCGGCTATACCGTGTTTTCCATGCCCCCGGCGAGCTCGGGTGGCGTAACCATGGGCGAGATCCTCAACATCCTGGAGGGCTACGACTCGCTGCCACCGTTCGGCAGCGCGGCGTTGCTCCACCTCGAGGCGGAGGCGATGCGGCGGGCCTTCGAGGACCGCAACCGCTGGCTGGGCGATCCCGATTTCGTGCAGCTGCCGCTCGACCGACTGCTATCCAAGTCCTACGCCGCCGAGCGGCGCGGGCAGATCGATCCGGCGCGCGCCACACCTACTCCGCCCTTCATGGCCGGCGCGGAAGGGGGAGCCCACACGACGCACTACTCCATCGTGGACGCCGAGGGAAACGCGGCCGCGGTGACGACGACGCTGAACGACGGCTTTGGCAGTGCCGTCACGGTGACCGGCGCCGGGTTCCTGCTCAATGACGAGATGGATGATTTCGCGACGGCGCCCGGCAAGCCGAACATGTACGGCCTGGTGCAGGGCGAGGCAAACGCCGTCGCCCCGGGCAAACGCATGCTCTCGGCGATGACGCCCAGCATCGTGCTCGATTCCCTCGGTCTGTTTCTGGTGCTGGGGGCGCCGGGAGGGCCGCGCATCATCACGGCGGTATACCACGTGATCAGCAACGTGATCGACCACCACATGAGCCTCGGCGAGGCGGTGGCGGCGCCACGGTTGCACCATCAGGCGCTGCCGGACAGCATCTCCCTGGAGCGCAACGGGTTCTACCCGGACATGCTGCAGGCGCTGCGCGCCATGGGTCACGGCGTGCGCGAATGGAGCTACAAGGCGCACGTCATGGCGATCGGGCGCGGGCCCACCGGTTGGATCGGGGTGGCGGACCCACGTTCGGGAGGATCGTCGGCGGGATACTAAAAAGGCGGCTGTCGGCCATCGGCCATCGGCCATCGGCCATCGGCCATCGGCCATCGGCCATCGGCCATCGGCCAAACGCTACAGCAGACCGATAGCTGAAAGCCGACAGCCGACAGCTTCAGTTCAGCTCGCTCTCACCGTCAGGGGTGCGGCAAGCGACGCGTTGATGTGCGCCCCCTTGGGCAGCACGATGTCCGCGTCCTTGGACTGGACCGCCACGCCGGCCCCGACGATGCCGCCCAGGATCCCGCCGATCACCGCGCCCTTGGTGTTCTTGCCGATGACCCGTCCCAGCACGGCGCCCGCCGCGGCGCCGCCGCCCACTTTGGCGGCGTCGCCACCTGACACCCCACGGCCCTGACGCACGGTCCCGATCGAGTCGATGCGCGCCTCGATCGGATAATCGCGGCCGCCGATCGTCACGCTGTTGAGCGCCAGCGTCATCGTGCCCGGCGTGCTCGGGTTCGGTGCCGACTTCACATCCACCACGCTGCCGTTCACCACGGAGCCCGCGGGGATCACCACGCGGCCCTGCGCGTCCTTCACGTCCTGCACCACCGCCGCGGTGAAGGGATCGCCGGCCTTGGTGAACTTGGATGAGAGGGTGTCGCCCACCGCGAGATCGAGGAACGACCCGGCGGCCGCGGTGCGGGTCGCAGGCGCGGCCGGCGCCGGCGTCGGCTTCGGCTTCGGGGCCGGCGGCCGCGACGGCGGTGGAGGCGTCGGCGTCGGCTGGGGGTCCAGCGTCGGCGCTGCCACGTCCTGCAGTGGCGCCGAGGAGTCGGTGGGTGCCAGGGTGAGGTCGCGCGCCGTCGAATCGGCGCTCGGTTGCCCCGCCTGGTCGCCCTTGGAACAGGCCGTCAGTACGGCCATACCCAAGGCGATGGCGAAACGGGTCCATGTATGTGTCTGCTTCATGATTGCTTCCTCCACGTTGTTTGGCTGCATTCGCCTTCAGTGCCTCACCAGCTGGAGCGCCGGCGCCCCTTGCCCAGCAGCGCGCCCAAAATCCCTCGCGTTAACTGCCCCGCAACCGTGCGCACCGTCGGCGACTTGAGAATCCTCTCGAACGCGCCGGGCTCCGGCTTTGCCCCGCCCCGGGACGGCCCTGGACGCGGTACGGGAGCCGGCGCGGGAACCGGTGCCCTCGTGCTCCCTGCCGGGGCCGGCGCGACGGCCCGCTGGGCCAGCATTTCCCGCGCGCTCTCTCGATCCACGGTCTCTGCGTAGTGCCTGACCTGCTGCGACGCGGCGAGCCGCTCGGTCATCTCGGCGTCCGACAACGGGCCCATCCGCGACACCGGCGGGATGAGTCGCGTGGCGAACGGCGGTGTCGGGACGCCCCGCGGGGTGAGCACGGTCACGAGCGCCTCGCCGATGCCGAGGCTGGTGAGCGTTTGCTGCACGTCATACAGATCGGTCTTCGGAAAGGTCCGCGCCGCGGCCTTGAGCGCCGTGTCATCCTCCGGCGTAAACGCCCGCAGCGCATGTTGCACCTTGTGGCCCAGCTGCCCGAGGATCTCCGGCGGCACATCCTTCGGGTTCTGGGTCACGAAGAAGATGCCCACGCCCTTGGAGCGGATCAGCCGCACCACCTGCTGCACCTGTTGCAGGAACTCCTTGCTCGCCCCCTCGAACAGCAGATGGGCTTCGTCGAAGAAGAACACCAGCTTTGGCTTGTCGGGGTCGCCGACTTCCGGGAGGTCGTGGTACAGCCGGGCCAGCATCCACATCATGAAGGTGGAGAACATCGCCGGGCGGTCCTGCACGTCGGTCAGCTCGAGCACGCTTACCAGGCCCCGGCCGTCGGCGCCGGGCTTCATGAGGTCGTCGAGATCGAACTCTGGTTCCCCGAAGAATCCCTTGGCGCCCTGCTGTTCCAGCTGCACCATGTCGCGCAGCAACACGCCGACCGTCGTCTCGGCCATCCCGCCGTATTCTTTCAGCTCGCCCTTGCCCTCGCCGGTCAGGTACTGCAGCGCCGCGCGCAGGTCCGTGAAGTCGAGCAGCAGCAGGCCCTTGTCGTCGCAGTACTTGAAGACGAGGCTCAGGACGCTCGCCTGCGTTTCGTTGAGACCAAGGACCTTGGCGAGTAACAGCGGCCCGAACGACGATACGGTGGCCCGCAACTGCGCGCCGTGGAGCCCCGTGAGACTGAGAAACTCCACCGAGTGTCCCGCGGGCTTCCAGGCGAACCCGGTGTCCGTGGCGCGTTGGGTGATCTTGTCGTTCGCTTCCCCGGGCACCGCGATGCCGGAGACATCGCCCTTGATGTCGGCGAGGAACACGGGGACACCGGCCGCCGACAGCTGCTCGGCCATGAGCTGCAGCGACTTTGTTTTGCCAGTGCCGGTGGCGCCGGCGATCAGGCCGTGCCGGTTCAGCATGGCGAGCGGGATGGTGACGATCGGGCCGGGGAAGCACTCTCCCTCGTGCACCACCGCGCCGAGCGTGATGGCGGGTCCCTGGGACGCGAACGCCGCCTGCGCCGCCTCGACGGCTTTTTTGGACATGGAGTGGTCCTCCGCTATTTCGCCGGCACCTTCACGAACCGCGAGACGATGGCATAGACGACGAACGCGATGATCAGGAAATCGATGCCGGCGCCCAGCACGTCGCCGATCTTCAGGGGGTCGTGGCCTTCCCCGAGCGAAATGCTGAATTCGCGCCAGGCACCGCCTGGCAAAACCAGCGAGACCAGCGGCATGATGATGCCAGCCACCAACACCGAGACGAGCTTGGACACCGCGGCGCCGATGACGACAGCGACCGCCAGCGCCATCGCGTTCGTTTCGATGAGAAACTTCTTGAATGGCTCCAGCATGATTCGGCTCCTTGGACGGTTGGGCCCTTATTGTGTATCGGAGGCCAGGATTCGGCAATCCCATTGCTCGCTCCCGACCGGTCGGATAGTATTCAGCGACCTCAACCCCACACACCGATGACAACCCCCGCTTCGAACCCGGCGTTCAGCGAAGTACGCACCGCGATCTTGACGATTGCGAAGCGCATGGAAGATGCGCCTGACCTCCCTCAGGATGGTCTTGCGGACCTGAAGAGCGCTGTCGATGACGTCCGGATCCGCCTCTGGGGCATTCTGATGGCCAGCGATGCGAGCGACTATAAGGGGTTTGTGGTTCGGTTTCGCATGCGCCGGGCGGCGGAGTGCTTAGAGGGACTCGTCGAGGACGTCTCCCGGGGACGATTCTCTAGAGACTCGATAGAGTCCAAGATGCTGTACTCATCGGCACGCCAGATTGCAAACTACCTCGATCCTGGAAACCCCGCCGCGGAGGCGATCCACCCGATCCGATAGAACTCGTTGTATCCCACGTCGGGGCGGATCCCCAAAGGCGCCGCGTCGTTCCGAGGCCGCTCGCCTTACAGCCTACTCCGCAAGAACTCCGGAGTGAGCCCCTGCAGGTACCCCGCCAGCAACGTGAATTTGTCGGTGACGAGCAGCAGTCCCAGCACAATCAACAGGACGCCGGACACCCGCTCGACCCACACGAGATAGGGGCGAAACCGCTGGAACCAGACGAGAAAGCGATCGAGCGCGAGCGCCGTCAGCAGGAACGGGACGGCGAGACCGAGCGCGTACACGCCGAGCAGGGTCGTCCCCTGCCCCACGCTGCCGCGCGTCGCCGCCAGCGTCAGGATGGCACCCAGGATCGGGCCGATGCACGGCGTCCACGCGGCACCGAACGCCATCCCGGCGACTGACGAGCCGGCGTATCCGAGCGGCTTCCGGGCAAGGTGGACGCGTCGCTCGCGAATCAAGAAGGCCGGCCGCAGGATCCCGAGCAGGTAGAGCCCGAACAGGATCACCAGGACGCCGCCGATCCGCGCGATCCACACCTGGGACAGGAGGAACACTGCCCCCAGGGCCGAGGCCGTCGCGCCCAGCGCCACGAAAATGAGGGTGAACCCACCCACGAACCACAGCGCGTGCAACAGGGCCGTGCCGCGCCGCACCTGCATCTCCTCGGCCGAGAGACCGGTGAGAAACCCGACATAGCTTGGGATCAGCGGTAGCACGCACGGCGACAGAAAGCTCAACAGGCCGGCGACGAACGCGACGGCGAACGAGACGGCGCTAGCGTCGTCGGCTGTCTGCATTGCGGGCGCGCTGGTGATACGCCACCAGCTTGTAGACCAGTTTGGCCGCGAGGAAGTCGGGAGCGACGACGCCGGGAATCGGCGCAAGCTCCACGAGGTCCACCCCCACTACGTGGCGCTCGGCGAATACGCGGTCGAGCAGGCGCAGCGTGGGATACCACGTGCCGCCCCCCGGTTCCGGGGTCCCGGTGGACGGGACGAGGCTCGGGTCGAAGTAGTCGATGTCGATGGTCACGTACACGTCGGGCCCGAGCGACGCCAGCGCCCGCTCGATCCATTTCCCCTCGGGATCGATCTCGTGGCCGAAGATCGTGGGGATATTCTTGGCGCGCATCAGCGCCCGTTCCTCGCTCGTGATCGCCCGGATCCCGACAGGGACGAGATCCACCTCCTGGTGCACCCGGTACATCACACAGGCGTGCGAAAACGACGTCCCCTCGTATTTGGGGCGCAGGTCACCGTGGGCGTCGAGCTGCAGCACGCTGAGCCGCTTGTCGCCGAGCCGCCGGGCATGGGCCTGGATCGGCGGCGCGGAGATCGAATGCTCGCCCCCCAGCATGATGACGAACTTGCCCTGCGCCTGCAGCGCGTCGCACGCCTTCCGCAGCTCGCCCAGGGCGACCTCCGGTCCTCCCCCCGACAGCAGCAGCTCGGGAAGGGTGTGGACCCCGACGGTATGCGGCTCGGTATCCAGCTCGTGGTCGTAGAGCTCGATATAGCGCGAGGCCTCGAGAATGCGTCGCGGTCCGAAGCGGGTGCCACCCATGTACGACACGGTCGCCTCGTAGGGCACCGGCAGGATCACCACCCCCGCCGCGTCGAGATCGTGCGTCTCTCCTTCAGGAAGACCAAGGAAGTTGACCGGCGCGCCCCAGGGGAGCTGGGCCAGTCGCTCATCCACAGAACGCCACCGCGGCCACGACCGTGGTCCAGCGACCGTCGTTGCCGCATTCCGCCGTGGCCGTAACGTTCAGCGTCTTCACGATCTCTCCGGACATCATCCACTGCTCCTTGCGCTGGTCCCAGTCCTGGTCGGGATCGAACGGCACGCCGAGCACGGTCGCGAGCATCGACGCCGCGAGGTCTTCGGCATAGTCGCCGGACACATCGCGGTTCTGGCCGTAGCTGTGATGCTCGGAGATGTAGCCGTGATGCGTGGGATCGGAAGGAATGGCCAGGCCGATCGCGGCCGCGATCAGCCGGCTTGGTTCGTTGGTCGCCGACTCGGCCAGGACGGTGAACAGAATCTGGCCCGGCTGCAGCATTTTCAGCCCCCTGGGCCGGTCCACCATCTTGCATTGCGGAGGGAAGATCGAACTCACCCGGACCAGGTTGTAGGTGGCCAGCTCCGCGTCGCGCAGCGCCATCTCGAAGCTCGTCAGCTTCTCCTTGTGGCGGCCGACGCCCTTGGTGAGGAACGCCTGCGTCGGAACGAACTGCTGGGCATCGATCACGCCGTCACCTCGTGCGTGCGAGTGGGTTCGACTGCTGACATTCCCGGCACAGGCCAAACACTTCCAGGCGGTGGTGGTGCGGCCGGAACTCCGCCTCCTCCGCCAGCAGCGCGATCATCCGCTCCAGCCGGTCATTGGAAAACTCCATTACCTTGCCGCAGGCCGAGCAGATGCAGTGCTCGTGCGCCTGCCCCGGGGCGACCGGCTCGTAGCGCCGGAACCCTTCGCCAAAATCGCGCTGCTGCACCAGCCCACTGGCCACCAGCAGGTCGAGGGTGCGGTACACCGTGGCCAGCCCCACCGCCATGTCACGCGTCTCGACGCGACGCGCCACATCCTCCGCCGAGAGGTGGTCGGCGGCGTCCAACACTACCGACGCGACCGCCAGGCGTTGCTGCGTCGCCGGCAGGTTGCGGTCGCTCAGGTAGCGCCGGAAGGCGGCGAGGGCGCGCGCCCCGTCAACCTTCATACCACACCGCGGGTCCCAGGGCCTCGGGGGGCTCGGCTTCGCCGGTACGCTCCGCCGTGCGCTGCATGACCTGCGCGACCACCTCGGCCGGCGACAGCGCTACCTCCTCGACCTCGACGCGCGACTGGCCCTTCTCCTTGCCGCGGATCACGAGCATGTAGCGCGCGGTGTAGACCAGTAACCGTCCCTCAGGGTGGCGGCGCGTCACCACTGCCGTGCCCCACTCGCGCCCTTCGCGCTTGATCGGCCGGAACAGGTAGATCGTCTCGATCTCGCCCGGCGGCAGCTGTGCCGCCACCGCGGCGGACAGCTTCGCCCAGCCGGGGCCCTGCCCGGGGCGCATGGCGGCGCCTAGCGGGACGTCTGGGCCGGACTCTGGGAGAGGGCCTGTTCCCATCGCTCCACGTAAAACCGCAGGACGTGCATGAAATCCTGCGCATTGGTGACGACGCCGAATGCCTGGTGCGTGCCGCGGTCGCGCAGCTTGTTGACCACGAATTCGGTCTGATCCACGCAGACGGTGGTGAGGGGCCGCACCTGCTCTGGCTCGGGCGCGTCCACGAACGCCGGCAGCATGTTGCCGACCGCGATGGCGTGCAGCGCGGTCGCGACGAACACAGCAAACGTCGCGGTCGCGGTGACGTTGCGCATGGCATCCTGCGCCGCCAGGGTGTCGCTCAGAACGCCCGGGAGCGGGCCGTCGTCGCGGATCGATCCCGCGAGCACGTAGGGAATCTTGCGCGTGACGAGCGCGTGCATGATTCCGCCCTGCACGATCCCCTGCTCCACCGCGGCGGGGATCGATCCGGCACGGCGGATCGTGTTGATGGCGCGCATGTGCAGCGCGTGGCCGCCGGTCACCCCTTCGCCCGAGCTCGACATGCCGAGGGTGGTGCCGAAAATGGCCGCCTCGAGGTCGTGCACCGCCACCGCGTTGCCGCCGAGCAGGGCGCCGACGTAGCCGTGCTCAATGAACCAAATCATGTCTTCACGGGCGCGGGCGTGCACCAGCGCCGGACCGACGACCCATACGATCGTGCCGCCCCGCGCCCGCTCGTCACCCATGAGCTCGGCGAGCACGCCATAGTCCACCGGTTTCTCGCGCGACACCTCGGTCTGCATGAACCGGAACTCGTTGGCGCTGCGCG
The DNA here is from genome assembly GCA_964596925.1 of uncultured Gemmatimonadaceae bacterium. Classification (GTDB taxonomy): domain Bacteria; phylum Gemmatimonadota; class Gemmatimonadetes; order Gemmatimonadales; family GWC2-71-9; genus DASTHG01. Next base: position 654,470 of record CAZQWQ010000073.1, read on the forward strand.
CCCCGCCCAAGAAACCCTCGGAATGAACGAAAATCCCCTCGCTGCCATCCTCCGAGGCCCCGAGGGCCACGGCCGTGCCGCGCGCCACCCGGCGCGGTTCGGTCGTGACGAGATCACCGTTCGGCTCGCGCACGATGACGCAGTCCATACGGGGCAGACGCGGGCGGCGCCACCCGCCGGCGGCCTTCACGTAGGTCGGCAGATTAGTGGTCGAGAAGAAATCGTCGGGGAGGACCCCGTCCGTGGGGGCGGGTGCGAAGCGCGCCTCCGGCATGCCCGCCAGCGGCGGCTGATCGAATTTCGGCAGCTGGTAACGGAACTGCGGACGCCTCACGGGCGCGGACTCCAGAAGAGGGCGAACAGCGGGCAAAGTTACGCGGGTGGAAAGGCGTCTGGCAACGTGCGCGGCTAGACGCCGAGCACTGGAAACCCCTCCCGGCTCGCCGCCTCCTTCAGTCGCTCGTCCAGGCTCACGAACTCGAGGGTGGTCCGCTCCTGCTCCGCCGCCACGACCGCTGCGGCGAGCTGTAAACTGTCCGCGGCGCGCAGCGGATGCACCCGGAGCAGTCGCTGTGCCGTGGTTCGAACAGCATCACCGGGGAGGATCTCCTGCCACCCGTCCGCGAGGTCTCGTAGCCGTTCGAGCGCCGCGCTCGCCTCCGCCACGCGCAGGCCCCCTTCGCGCTCGCGACGCGCGACAGCCGAAGCGCACTCCACCGGCGTGCCCCACCACACGAGCATCACTGGTTCCCGTTCCAGCAGCTCGAACAGCGTGTCGGCCGGGGCCTCAGGCAGGAGCAGCGGAACGATGGCCGAGCTGTCCCAGAACTTCATCTGGCGTCGCGCCGCTCCTCGAGCAGCGCCTGGAGCAAGCTCGCCTCCGTGCGGCGTGCCGGCGCGCGCAACCGCTCGACCGATAGCCGGCGGGTCGAGCGCTGGAGCAGGCCGGCCTGCTCCAGCCGTGCCAGCCGATCGTCCACGGGCGCATCGCCTCCGACTCGCTCGAGCCGGGCTACTGGTCGGTCCCGGTCGAGGATCAGGATCGTCTGCCCGGCGCGCACTTTTCGAAGGTAGGCGCTCAAGCGGTCCTTTATCTGGGAAATAGTGGCCTTTTCCATATGGCCATTATAGCCTTTTGACTCTAGACATGCAAGTCATTATGGAGCTAAAGCAGGGCGACCGGATCCCGGTCCGCCACCACCGCGGCCGCCGCGCGACCCTGCGCGCGCCACGCCCGCATCACGCGACCCAGCGCGCGCCGTTCCACCGCTTTCGCCAGCACGTGCCAGCGCCAACGACCGTGCAGCCGGGCGATGGGACAGGGGGCCGGCCCGAGCACCGTGAGCGCCCCGCCGAGCCGCTCGATGCTGGCCCGGCGCAGCCACTCGGCGACGCGACCGGCGCGCGCCGCGGCCGCCCCCTCCGTCGTCCCGAACGCCACGAACCGGACGAGCCCTGTGTGCGGCGGATACGAGGGATTGGGCGACGTCCTGAGCGGCAGCTCGGCAGCGGCGAACGCGGCGACGTCGTGGGCGGCCGCTGCCCGCAGCGCATGGTGGTCCGGGGCCCGCGTCTGCACCACCACCCGCCCGCCCGCGGGACCACGTCCCGCGCGGCCGGCCACCTGGGCCACCAGCTGAAAGGTCCGCTCCGCCGCACGGAAATCGGGGAAATGCAGCCCCGTGTCGGCGTCCACCACGCCCACCACTGTGACGTCCGGAAAATCGAGCCCCTTCGCGATCATCTGCGTGCCGAGCAGGATGTCCACCGTGCGCCGCCCCACACGCTCGAGAATTCGGTGATGGCTCCACTTCGAGCTTGTCGTGTCCAGATCCATGCGCGCGACGCGGGCCGCGGGGAACCGCAGGCTCACGAAATGCTCGAGCTGCTGCGTGCCGAGGCCGCGCATGCGCTGCGTTGCCTTGCCGCAGCGCCGGCACGTCGTCGGCACCGGCTCCTCGTGACCGCAGTAGTGGCACCGCAAGGCCGCGGGAGTGGCGTGCACCGTGAGCGCGATGGCGCAGCGCGGGCACTGCGGCACGTCTCCACAGGAGGGGCACTGGAGAAACGAGGCGAAGCCGCGGCGATTGAGGAGCAGGATGATTTGTTGACCGCGCCCCAACGCTTCGTGCACCGCCTCGTCGAGCGCCTCACTCCACGGCACCGCTCCCGCCTCGGTGACCCGCGGCGCGATGCGCAGATCCACCAGCTCGACCGGCGGCAGCGGACGATCATCGATGCGCCGCGGCAACCCGAAACGGCGCACCGTGCCGGCCGCGACGCGGTGCAGCGTCTCGAGTGACGGGGTCGCGCTGCCGAGCACCAAGCGCGCGCCCTCGAGCCGCGCCCGCACCGCCGCCGCGTCGCGCGTGTGGTAGCGCGGCGCGCTCCCCTGCTTGTAGCTCGGCTCGTGTTCCTCGTCCACGACGATCGCCGCGAGGTGCTGCACCGGCGCAAACACGGCGGACCGCGCCCCGACCGCCACGCGTCGTTCGCCACGGCGCAGTGCCCGCCACGCGTCGGCGCGCTCGCCGTCGGAGAGCCCGGAATGCAGCACCGCCACGTCGTCACCAAACACGCCGCGCACCCGCGCCACCGTCTGCGGGGTGAGCGCGATCTCGGGTACGAGCAGGATCACCCCCTGGCCCGACGCCACGACGCCCCGCAGCAGATCGAGATACACCAGGGTCTTGCCGGAGCCGGTGACGCCCTCGATCAACACCGGCGTGTCGACCGGCGTGGCCCGGATGCCCGCCACCACGCCGCGCTGATCCTCCGTGAGCGTGGGCGGCGGCGCCACGGTGAGCCCGGCAAAGGGGTCGCGGGGATGGGCCACCCGCTCTACCCTGGCGAATCCCTGCCGCACCAACCCCTCTAGCACCGCCGGACCGAGCCTGAGCTGCTCCACGAGATGGCGCACCGGCGCCGTCCCGCCCAACGCCTCGAGCGCCTCGTAGGCGATGCGACGCTTGGGGCTCCGCGCGAAGGCGCGCTCTCGCTCGAGCAATGAGGGCAGCGCTTGCACGAGCACAATGGTTCGTTCCGTCCGCTCGGCCGGACCTCCCTCACGGCCGACGCGTTTCCCCCCACCCCACAGCGCACCCGGGAGCAGCGCCCGGACGGCGAGCCCCAGGGGGCAGCCGTAATAAGAGGAAAGCCAGCGGGCGAGCTGTAGCAGCGCCGGCGAGAGCGCGGGGAGGGCGTCGGGGGTTTCGAGGATCGGGAGCGGTGTTTGCGCCGGCGGATCCACGGCCAGGCCGAGGACGATGCCCACCGCGCGACGGCGCTGCACCTGGACCACGACCCGCGCGCCGACGACGACGCGCTCGGCGAGCACGGCGGGAACGGTGTAGCGATATGGGGTGGAGACCGGGAGCGGCAGGAGCACGTCGGCGAACCCGGTCATCGGCGTCATCGACGCGTAACGCCCAGGCCCGGTCCGGTAGGGAGAGTGATTTGGCCGTGCTCGATGCACGCGCCGGCAAACGGGTCATCCACGGTGAGCGCGGCGCCGTCCAGGTCAGCCACATCCACCAGCGGCGTGAAGTGCGCGGCCGCGCTGATGCCAATCGATGTCTCGATCATGCACCCCACCATCACGAGCAAGCCATGCGCGCGCGCGGTGGCGATCATGCGCAGCGCTTCGCGCAACGATCCGCACTTGGCGAGCTTGATGTTGATCCCGTCCACGGCCCCGGCGACGCGGGGGATGTCGGTCGCCGTGATGCAGCTCTCGTCCACCACCACCGGGATCCCGGGCGACGCCCGCCGCAGCGCCGCCAGGCCCTCCAGGTCATCGGGGACGAGCGGCTGTTCCAGTAGCTCGACGCCGAACTCCTTCAAGACCGGCAGCATCGCGATGGCCCGCTCGCGCGACCAGCCGGCGTTGGCGTCCACGCGAATCGGCTTGTCGGTCGCTGAGCGGATGGTCCGCAGCAGGTCCTCGTCGTGGTCCGTGCCGAGCTTGATCTTGAGGATGGGGTAGTCGGCCGCTTCCTGGACCTTCTGGCGCAGCTTTTCGGGCGTGTCGATCCCGATCGTAAACGACGATTTGGGCGCCCGCATCGGATCGAGCCCCCACAGCCGCCACAGCGGTTGCCCCAGCCGCTTGCCGACGAGGTCGTGCAGCGCGCCGGACAGCGCGGCGCGCGCGGCGCCGTTCTTGGGTACCACCTGTTCGAAGCGCCGCTCGGCGGCCTCGAGATCGAAGGGGTCCTTGGGAAGGTGAGCCGCCAACGTCGTGAGCGTGGCCAGCACCGTCTCGGTGTTCTCGCCGTAGTACGACGACGGCGACGCCTCGCCCCACCCTTCCACACCGTCCGCGTCGGTGAGGCGTGCCCAGACCACCTCGTAGGCGCTCCGCCCCCCGCGCGCGATGATGAACGGGTGTTTTGTATGGAGCGTGATCGTTTCGGTGGTGAGCGTCAGAGCCATTTGTTCTTCTTCAGCCACCACACGAAGACGCCCGAGACAGCGACCATCGAGCCGATCGCCCAGTAGAACCCGAGCGGCTCATGCGTGAGCGGCATCCCGCTGAAGTTCATCCCGAAGATCCCACCGACCACGATCAGCGGCAACGCGATCGTCGCCACGATCGACAGCTGCTTCATCACCTTGTTCATCCGGTTGTTGGTCTGCGACAGGTAGGTCTCGAGCACTCCCGCCATCAGGTCGCGCACCGCGTCCACCGATTCCATGATGCGGATGGTGTGGTCGTACACGTCCCGGTAGTACAGTTGCGTTTCGGACCGGATGTAGATCGACGGGCGGTTGGTGAGGACGTTGAGCACTTCACGCAGCGGCCCGATGTGCCGGCGGAACGCGAATGCCGAGCGCTTCGCCTTGAAGATCTCGTGGATCAACCGCTCGTCGAACGACTCGAACAGCTTCTCCTCCAGGCCATCCACCAGATCGTTCAGCTGCTCGACGATCGGGAAATACGCATCCACCGACTGGTCGATGATGGCATGCATCGTCATCTCGGCGCCCCGGCCGAGCAAATCAGGGTTGCGCATCAACCGGTCGCGCGTCGAGTCGCAGGTCGGGCTCGCGACGGAGTGGACGGTCACGAGAAAGTTCTTGCCGAGAAAGAAATAGAGATTGAACGTCTCGAGGTCGAACGGGTCCGGCGTGGCGCGATCGAACCGGATCCCCGACACCACCACGAAAATGTACCGGTCGTACTCCTCGAGCTTCACCCGCGAGCCGGGCGACAGCGTGTCCTCGATCGCCAGCGGGTGGAAGCCGAACACCTTTTCGAGCAGCGCGTGCTGGTGGAAGTCGACGCTGTCGATGTCCACCCACAGCTCGCCGTCCCCCTGCTCCACGATCTCGCGGATGCGGGAAGGCGAGAGATCCTGCTCCAGGACGCCATCGGAGCGCCGGTACAGGCTGGCGGGCCAGTGCTTGGACGTCTGGGGCGCGGTGGTCGTGGTCACAACTCAAGTATCGGGGGCCGGGGCCAAGTCAGGCAAGCGCGCGCACCAGGGTCGTGACACCCGCGCTGAGGAGATCCAGCCGATAGCCGCCCTCGAGCACCGCGATCACCGGCCGGCCGTCGAGCCGCGTCCGCAACTCGGCGGTCCACGTACCCACGTCCTCGGGAAGCAGGGTGAACCCGCCCAGCGGATCGCCGGCGAGCGAATCGAAGCCCGCGCTGACGAGCAGCGCGTCGGGCGTCCAGCCGGCCAGCGCGGTGTCCACCGCCGTGACCAGGTCGCGCACGTAGGTGAAGCGCGGCAGGCCAGGTGGGCGCGGGACGTTGAAGACGTTCCCCACGCCGCGCTCGCTCACCGCGCCGGTTCCCGGATACCACGGAGACTGGTGCAGCGATACGTAGCGAATCGACGGGTCGGCCTCGACCAAGTCCTGTGTGCCATTGCCGTGGTGCACGTCCCAGTCCACGATCAGCACCCGCTTCGCGCCCAGCGCCTGCGCGTGGCGCGCGGCGACCACCACGTTGTTGACAAAGCAGAAACCCATCGCGCGCGCGGCCGATGCGTGATGCCCGGGCGGCCGCGTTGCGGCGAACGCCGTGCCGGTCGCGATCCCTGCTTCCACAGCCCGGATCGCTACCCCCGCCGCGGCCCGGGCCGCCTCCCAGCTCCGTGGTCCCAGGTAGGTGTCACCGTCGAGCGGTCCACCGCCTGCGGCCGCCAGTGCCTCGAGTGCCTCCAGATAGCCGGCCGGATGCACCCGTTCGAGTACCGCCCGCTCGGCCGGCACCGCCTCGACCCAGGTGATGAGCGGAGCCAGTTCCGGTGCGCGCAGCGCCTCGAGCACCACTTCGATGCGCTCGGGACGCTCGGGGTGCCCGGCCCCCGCCTGATGCAGGCGCGTGGCGGGATGGAAAGTGACTACGGTGGACATTGCGTCACGAGACTATTGGGGTGTGGAGATGAGCGGGGCCGAGTGGAGCGGGCGGGAGGACGCTGGGACGCGGGGGCGCACGGCGGGACACTGGCGTTCGCATCCGGCCGTGCTTCGATGGGGCTTGTCCCCGCCCGAGCACCCCCGCGTCCAACGCGTCCGACGCCCGCTCCACTCGGCCCCGCACACTCGTTGCTCACTTTTTCAGAACCCTGCTAGCTCTTTTGATGACTCTCGCTCAACAACCGCCGGATGGATTCCGCCTGCTCCGCCATCTCGCGCCGGCCCGCCTCGACTTCGGCCAGCACGCGGCGATAGCGCCGCCACAACAGCACGACGATCGCGGCCGCCGCAGCGCAGACGAGCCCACCGACCAAGAGTCCCGCACGGCGCTGCTCGATGCCCGCCCAGAGGAGCAAAACGGCGTCCAGCAGGAAGAATCCGATGGCGCAGGTCCGGAGGGCGCGACCGGGGACGGTCACCGCACCGCGCGCCGCCGGGACGGCAGGATGATGAACGGGGCGTTGGCGCGAGCGCCGAGCCGGTCGAGCGTCACCGATTCATCGAGCACAAGAGCGCCATGGAACTTGACGAGATAGTCGTCGGCGATGTCGCTGCGCTTCAGCGCCCGCGCCAGCGCCTGGCGCTTCAGCTGGGCGACCGTGGTCCCCGGCTCCACCGCGAGAAACACCTGGTCCCACGCGTCGGTCACCATGACCCGCACGGCAAAGCGCCCACCGGCAGGCAGGTCCGTCGGGGCGATGGCGGTCACGCGACTTCCACCTCGCTCGCCAGCGGCAGGGTCGAGAAAAAGCGGTCCACAGCCTGGTCAAAGAACAGCGTGGAGGCACGCACGCGCGTCACTCCACCCTCGGCCGGGGTCGCGTTGAACACCACCTCTTCGCCCCCCTGCCCGCGCAGCACGACGTACTGCGGGCCTTCCTTTTCCAAGAACGCCGCGTTGTGGGGCAGCCGATCGGCGAAGTAGCTCTTGACGCGTGCCAGCACGTCGGCGGGTGCGAGCGCCACGGTCGTCGTATGTGTCATGGCAGCCGCAACACGGTGATTCCGGTCGGCTGCAGCGGGAGCGGGGCGCTGGCTACCCTCGTCCGGGTCGTGAGGTCGATCACGTCCACCGCGCCGGGGTCCACGCCGATGCTCTCCTGGGTGACGAACGCGTAGCGCCCGTCGGGCGAGAAGGCGATCCCGTGAGGGAGCTTCTTGGTCGTCGGGATGCGGGCGACTTCGACCAGCGAATCCGCCGAGATGATCGACACGCTCTGCGCCTTCTTGTTGGTGACAACCACCCACCGCCCATCAGGCGACGGCTCCACATTGTAGGCGCCGGTGCCGGTGGGGATTTCCTTCACCAGGCCGAGCGTCGCGACGTCGAGCACCTGAAGCGTGTTGCCATGATTGCAGGCGACGTAGAGTCGTTTGTCGTCGGCCGGGAGCGACACGAACGTCGGAGAGCAGTCGTGCGCGGGGCCGGGTCCGGCTGGCACGCTCGGCCCCGCCATGGCGTGGCCTCCCATGCCCCCCATCCCCTCCCCCGTCTTGTGGCGCCGGGTGATCGCGAGGGATTGGCGGTCGATCTCCAGCACCTCGTCGGAGTTCATGCAGGTGACGTACACGAACGTCCCGGCGTGATTCACCTTGACGCCGTGCGGCATGTCGCAAGCGGCGATGTGAGTGAGCGGCTTCATTTGCGGCGTGTAGACAACCGAAATCAAGTTGGTGCGCGGATGGTCGCCGTGGAAATCCGAGTTCGCCACGAACGCCAGCTCGCCATCCGGCGTCACCGAGATGGTGGTCGGGAACATCTCGACCTGCGCGCGTCCGACCAACGAGTCGCCGTCCACGGCCAACTTCCAGAGCGTGCCGAAGGGCGTCCCATGAGCGATCGACACGTAGTAGTACCGCCCGTCGGGCGACACGGTGATGTTGTGCGGCCCGTCGATATCGGCCGGCATCACGCCCACGGTCACGGTCTTGACGGTCTTGAGGGTGAGGCCGTCCCAGACGAGCTCGCTGACGATGTCGCCCGACTCGCTCACCACGTACAGGCGGTAGGGCGCGGCGGCGGGAGCGGCCTGCTGTGCCGCTGCCGGACCGGCCAGCGCGAGCCACAGGCCGGCGGCCCGCAGGGTATGTGTGAGATTCACGGAGTGCTCCAGGATCGGTGTCGGTCTAGGGCAAAACTGACAGTCGGTCTGCCAACTTGATCATAACACGTTGCCAACTCGACATCTAGGATGGGTCCGAGGAGATTGAGGTGGCTAACCAGTGCTAACCGAGGAGCGCGGCGAGGCGGTGCTCGACCTGCGAGTTGGGCACCGCCTCCGCGCCGAGCCCCCGCGCCCGGCGCAGCAGCTCGGCGTGCACGTGCGAGCCGAACGCGAGCACCGGCACGCCGCGGCCGCTGAATTCCAGAATCCGTTCCTCCCACCCCGTCGCCTCGATCTCGATCACTCCCAGCTCGCTCGCCGCGGCATCGCGCGTGAGCTCGGCGCCCCCCGCTGTAACCACTCCCGCGAGCTTCGAGCGAAACAGCAGCTCGCGCGTCAACAGATACACCCGCTTAGCCATTGAGCCGCTCCACCGTCACCGCCTGCGACACCGGTGCCGCCGGCCGGCGCAGCACATCGAGCGCCGACGCCCGACCCGGAAACACCAGCACCGCGTCCCCGGGCGGCGGCTCGTCGAGCGCCTCCAGCGTGATGAAGCGCCAGACGCGCCGTTCCGCGGCCAACACCGGCGCCCGGTAGCGCCGCCCGTGCCAGACGAGATCGTAGCGGTCGCCGCTCACCCGCGCCGGATCGCCCTCCAGGAAGACGTCGTCCTCCACCTTGAACACTCCTGCCGCGACCGTCTCGCCATTGCGGTAGAACACCGGGTCGAACAGCTCGCCGTCTACGCGCGCGAAGTTCTGCTCCGCGGCCCAGTCGTACGCCTCGAGGCCCGCCAGGTTGGCCTGCCACTCGAGGTGGTGGCGTAGCTCGTGCGTCAGGGTTTCCCACGACTCTTCGCGCCAGTCGAAGTCGCCCAGCCGCGCCAGGGCGGCAAAGGACCCGTGATACAGGACGACCCGGGACTGCAGATCGCTGCCTGAGCCACTCCATTCGAGCGGGATGCATTCGCCCAGGGTGTAGATCTCGGCGCGCACCGGATGCGGGACCGTCTTGGGACTGACCTCGACTTCGACGATGCCGCCTTGAAACTGGGGGGGGATGTCTGTTTGGAAGCGGCGCACCATGGAACGGAAATCATCGAAACGCATGATGAGACGAGCGTCGCTATCCCTGCAGCTTGTCCGTCAGGTGCTCCACCAGGCGGTCGGCCGCGACCCGCACCTGCTGCAGCGTATCCCGGTCGCGCACCGTGACCGTCTGGTCCTGGGTGGACTGGCCGTCCACGGTGATGCCGAATGGCGTCCCGGCCTCGTCCTGGCGCCGATAGCGCCGGCCGATCGACCCGCCGTCATCGTAGAACACGTTGAAGTGCCGGCGCAGTCCGTCGTAGATCCGCCGAGCGAGCTCCGGCATGCCGTCCTTGTTGACGAGCGGGAACACCGCCGCCTTGAGCGGCGCGATCGCGGGACGGAAGCGCATCACGACGCGCTTCTCGTCATCGACCTCTTCCTCGTGGTAGGCGTCGCACATCACCACGAGGGTAGTGCGGTCGGCGCCGAGCGAGGTCTCGACCACGAAGGGGATGAACCGCTCGTTGGTCGCCGGGTCGAGGTACTCGAGCTTCTTCCCGGAAGACTCCTGGTGTCGTGACAGATCGAAGTTCGTGCGGTTGTGGATCCCCTCGAACTCGTGCCACCCGAACGGGAATTCGTATTCGATGTCGTAGGCGTCCTTGGCGTAATGCGCCAGCTCGTCCGGGCCGTGCTGGTGGAAGCGGAGTTTCTCGGGCCGCACGCCCAGCGCCTCGTGCCACTTGAGCCGCTCGTGGCGCCAGAACTCGAACCACTCGTCCGCACTCTCCGGTTTGACGAAGAACTGCATCTCCATCTGCTCGAATTCCCGGGTGCGGAACGTGAAGTTGCCCGGGGTGATCTCGTTGCGAAACGCCTTGCCGATCTGGGCGATTCCGAAGGGCAGCTTCTGGCGCGAGGACTGCTGCACGTTGAGGTAGTTGACGTAGATCCCCTGCGCCGTTTCGGGACGGAGGTACACGACCGCCGCCGATTCCTCGACCGGGCCCATGAATGTCTTGAACATCAGGTTGAACAGTCGCGGCGCGGTCAACGTCCCCTTGGTACCGCACGTCGGGCACTGAGCGTCCGGCTGTCCCGGGGTGCCCTTGATCCGCGGGTCGTCAGAGCGGAATCGGTTCTTGCAATGTTTGCAGTCCACCAGGGGGTCGGTGAACCCGGCGACGTGGCCGGACGCCTCCCAGACTTTGGGGTGCATCAGGATCGCCGCGTCCAGACCCTCGATGTCCTCGCGCTCGTGCACCATCGAGCGCCACCAGCGCTCCTTGATGTTCTTCTTGAGCTCGACGCCCAGGGGGCCGTAATCCCAGACGGAGCCCAGGCCGCCGTAGATCTCCGACGACTGGAACACAAAGCCGCGCCGCTTGCACAGCGACACCAGCTTTTCCATCCGGTTATCTGCCATAGGGGGCGGAAGTTAAGACAACGGCTAGGAGGCGGGCAACCCGAACGCCTCGCGGGTCGCCCGTTCGGCGAGCGCAGCAACATCGGTGGCGGTGAGCCGGCGCCCGCCGCCATCCACCACGTGGACGCCGATCACGTCGCGCGCCGTAGCGGCGACGACGGCAACCTTGCAACGCGCCGCTTGGGCGCGGCGCACGACCTCACCGACAGCCTTGCCCGCCAGCGACGTTGCGTCGAAGGCCCCTTCCCCCGTCAACACCAGCTCCGCGCCGGCCAGCGCCGCGTCGAATCCCAAGCGGTCCAGAACCCAGGCCGCCCCGCCCACCAGCTCGGCCCGCGCGAAATGGACCAGGCCCGCGCCCAGTCCGCCCGCAGCCCCGCCCATCGGCCGCGTGGCCAGCTCGGGGCGGCCGTGCCGGGCGAACACAGCCGCCAGGCGTTCCAGCCCGGCCGCGAGCACTTCGACCTGGTCCGGCGTGGCGCCCTTTTGGGGCGCGAAGATCCGGGCGGCCCCCGCGGGTCCCGCGAGGGGAGTCGTGACGTCCGCGAGTGCGACGACGCGCACCTCGAGTCCCCATCCGCCGCCGAACTCGCCGAGGTCCGCCAACGCCCCGCCGCCTTCGGGCAACTCGGCGCCGGTCGAATCCTGAAACGTCCACCCTAACCCGCGGGCGGCGCCCGTCCCGCCATCTGTGGTGGCGCTCCCCCCCAGGCCGACGATTACGATCGCCGCTCCTCGCTGCGCCGCCTCCGCGATCAGCTCACCGACACCCCGGCTGGTCGCGGCCATCGGGTCGCGCACCGCCGGATCCACCAGCGTCAGACCGCAGGCGCTCGCCGACTCGATGATGGCCGTGCGCTCGTCGAGCCAGCCGAGCGTGGCCCGCACGGGCTGGCCCAAAGGACCTGTGACGTCGACGGCCTCGCGCAGACCGCTGGCAGGCAGCACCGCGTCCAAGAGGCCGTCGCCCCCGTCGGCGAGCGGGCAGGCCAGCACGTCAGCCTCGGGGCAGGCGCGGCGAGCCCCCAGGAGCATGGCTTCCGCCACCTCACGCGGCGTGAGCGTACCCTTGAAGGCTGTTGGCGCGACAACGATACGTCGCTTCATTGCCGCTTAATACGGTTTTTCTTGCATAACGCGTTACCAATAGGCATAGCGATTCCGCTGACCGCGTTGTCCAGCCATGACTTGCGTGACAGGCACTGTTGTTGCTTTAGCCTGCCACGGACGATCTCTGTTCAAGGGCAAACCGTCGGTGACGACGGGGCGCAAAGCCAAGGGTCTCGGGTCAATGAGATAGCCTGGCTGCCGGAGGGTCGCAGTGGCCCCGCCCTTGGTATGTGAGAGCGCGGGGCTTTTTGTTTTTTGTGCCCCGAACAGTTCGCTCCGCTCGCATCGGGTTCTAGGGCGCACGATGTCGGGCAAGCGATAACCCCCTGGGGGCAACCTCAGGGGGTTTTGCTTGTCAGGTGACGTCGATGATCTGGTCGCGGCGCGTGCCCACGCTGACGTAGCGAATCGGTGCGCCGGCCAATCCTTCCAGCCGGTCGAGGTACGCGCGCGCGGCCGCCGGGAGATCCGCCAGCCGGCGCGCGTCGTGCACCGGCTTCCGCCACCCAGGCAGCACTTCGTAGACCGGCTCCACCCGCTCGATCCGCTCCAGGTCCGCGGGCATACTGTCGAGCGGCTCCCCATCGAGCCGGTACCCCACGCACACGGGAATCTCCGCGAATGTGTCCAACACATCGAGCTTCGTGACGGCGAGGTCGGTGAGGCCGTTCACGCGCACCGCATACCGCACCACCACCGCGTCGAACCAGACGCAGCGCCGCGGCCGCCCGGTGGTCGCGCCAAACTCGCCGCCCAGGTCACGAATTCGCGCCGCCTGGACCGCGTCCGCTTCG
>CAZQWQ010000074.1:0-3576 GCA_964596925.1 uncultured Gemmatimonadaceae bacterium
ATCACCCCCGTGAAGTCGTGCTTCGCAGGGTCGCAGAACCACCGTTGGCAGTTCAAATCGAGACCAGGAAAATCCATGACTTTTGCGTTGCTGATCAGGATCTTACAGAACAACCCGGCCTAGACGTTGGGACACTACTGGTGGCTAGGAACAATTAGCCCGGTTTTCCAACGTCCGAGAACTCTTCAAGCAACCGGGTTTCTGTAGGCGGGAAAGCCAGGACCGGCGAGGACGTCGCGATCCGGCAATCGCACGGCGGCTCGGGGAAGCAGGCGCGCATGGTCATCGACGGGCTGCCCGCCGACGTGGTCACGCTCGCGCTCGCGTACGACATCGACGCACTCGCGAGCAAGGGCAAGCTCCTGCCTGCCAACTGGCAGGGCCGGCTGCCCCACAACAGTTCCCCGTACACGTCGACGATTGTGTTCCTCGTGCGCAAGGGCAATCCGAAAGCAATCCGCGACTGGGGTGACCTGATAAAACCCGGCGTCTCGGTCATCACGCCGAACCCGAAGACCTCGGGCGGCGCGCGGTGGAATTACCTCGCCGCGTGGGCGTGGGCGCTGCACCAGCCGGGCGGCAATGCCGCCACGGCCGCGGACTTCATCCGCAAGCTCTACAAGAACGTGCCGGTGCTCGATACGGGGGCACGCGCCTCGCTCACGACATTCGCGCAGCGCGGCATCGGCGACGTCATCATCACGTGGGAGAACGAGGCTTTCATGGCGTCGCAGCGGCTGAAGAAGCAGGACTTCGAGACGATCGTGCCGTCGATCAGCATCCTGGCGGAACCTCCCGTCGCCGTCGTGGACAAGGTCGCGATCCGCCGCGGGACCGTCGAGGTGGCGCGTGCCTACGTCGAGCACCTGTATTCGAAAGAAGCGCAGGAGATCGCCGCGCAGCACCACTACCGACCCCGCGATCCGGAAGTGGCGGCACGCCATGCGGCGGAATTTCCCACCGTACACATGCTGACCATCGCGGATTTCGGCGATTGGAACACGGCCAACGCGACGCACTTTGCAGCGGGCGCCGAATTCGACCGGATCTACGCGCGCAAGTGATCGGGTCGCCGATTGTGGCAAGCTGCCCGGCACATGGTTGCCGGCCGTAAACTGCACACATCCACGAATCCGGGCACCCGCCCGGCCGCCGCCGAAGGTGCACTTGCCAGTCTCAAGGGGCTCGGCGACGTCTTCCGCTACACGCGACACGCCCTGGAACTGGTCTGGTCGACGAGCAAACGGCTCACCGTCGCGCTGGCGTCACTGACACTGCTGGCCGGCATGCTGCCCGCCGGCATCGCGTTCGTCGGCGCGAAAATCGTCGATGCGGTCGTGACTGCTGTCGGCTTGCACCAGGCCTCGGGTGCGACCGATCTCTCTACCGTGCTCGGTTACGTCGTGCTCGAAGGCGTGCTGGTGGCCTCGCTGGCCGCCGTGCAGCGCGGACTCTCGACCTGCCAGTCACTGCTGCGCGCCCAGCTCGGACAGCGCGTCAACGAGATGATCCTGGAAAAGGCGCTCACGCTCGACCTGCGCCATTTCGAGGACTCGGAGTTCTACGACAAGCTCACCCGCGCGCGACGCGAAGCATCGACACGGCCACTGGCCCTCGTCATGAGCAGCTTCGGCCTGGTGCAGAACGCGATCGCGCTGTTGAGCTTCGGCACGCTGCTGGCGCAGTTCTCGCCGTGGGCCGTCGCAGTGCTGCTGCTCGCGGGCCTGCCGTCGTTCATCGCCGAAGCCAAGTTCTCCGGCGACGCCTTCCGTCTCTTCCGCTGGCGCTCGCCCGAGACGCGCATGCAGATGTACCTCGAGACGGTCATCGCGCGCGAGGATCACGCCAAGGAAGTGAAGCTGTTCGAGCTCGGGCCGCGGCTGCTCGACCGTTACCGGCAGATCTTCCAGAAGGTCTTCCGCGAGGACCGTGCTCTGACGATCCGCCGCGACACGTGGGGCTTTTTCCTGGGTCTCGTCAGCACCGGTGCGTTCTATGCAGCGTACGCCTGGGTCGCCGTCAGCGCGGTGCGGGGCCAGATCACGCTCGGCCAGATGACGATGTACGTGCTGCTGTTCCGGCAAGGTCAGTCGGCGGTGTCCTCGATCCTCTCCGCGATCGGCGGCATGTACGAAGACAACCTGTACCTGTCGACGCTCTACGACTACCTCGACACGCCGGTGGCCACTGCAACGGGGACGGCTACGACGGGCGCCACGCCGGGCACCGGCCTGTTGTTCGACCAGGTCAGTTTCACCTATCCGGGCGCGACCGAACCGGCGGTCCGCGACGTCAGCTTCGCGCTTCGACCGGGTGAAAGCCTGGCGTTGGTCGGCGAGAACGGTTCCGGGAAGACCACGCTGATCAAGCTGCTGACTCGGCTCTACACACCGGACGCCGGGCGCATCCTGCTTGACGGCACGAGTCTCGAGGACTGGCAACCCGCGGCACTGCGACGACGCGTCGGCGTGATCTTCCAGGACTTCGCCCGCTATCAGTTAAAGGTCGGCGAGAACATCGGCGCGGGTGACGTCACGCACTTCGAGGACGAAGCACGCTGGCGGGAAGCCGCTGGCCTCGGCATGGCCGCGCCGTTCATCGCAGAACTGCCCGGCGGCTACGAGACACAGCTCGGCAAGTGGTTCAAGGACGGCCGCGAGCTGTCGGGCGGCCAGTGGCAAAAGGTCGCGTTGTCACGCGCCTTCATGCGCGAGGACGCGGACATCCTCGTGCTCGACGAGCCGACGGCGGCGATGGACGCCCGTGCCGAAGCCCAGGTCTTCGAGCAGTTCCAGGCGCTGGCCCGCTCGCGCATGGTGATCCTGATCTCGCATCGTTTCTCGACGGTGCGCATGGCCGACCAGATTCTCGTGATCGAGGGCGGCAGCATCCTGGAGCGCGGCAGCCACGAGTCGCTGATGCAGCTCGGCGGGCATTACGCGGGGCTCTTCGCGTTGCAGGCGCGGGGATACCGATGAGGGAAGTGAGCAGTCGGCTGTGAGCGACCGCCCATGACGCGCGCAACAAAGATAATCGCCAGTGTGCTGCTGCTCCTGGCCGGCGCGTTCGGCGCGGCCTTCATCGCCTGGCGCGTGCCGGATCAACCCGTCTCGGCACTGCATGTTGGCGGTGGTGTGAAAGCGCGTAAATCTGTTGAAGACGCACGGAGGTGGCTAGGAACAATTAGCCCGGTTTTCCAACGTCCGACTCTGGAGATTATGGTAACTGGAACTCGTCAGGCAAGCGGTTTTCTCTACGTCGTCCTCGACCTGATCTATGGGCGGCAACAACCAGATGTTGAGAGCGTCGTGGTAGAAATAGTGACGATTCTCAAACGCTACGGGATCAGCACGGTGATCGGCGATAAGTACGCGGGAACGTGGGTATCATCGGCCTTCGCACGGCACGGGATTGATTATGTGCCTGCGGAGAGATCACGCTTGTATCTTGATCTTTGAGGGTTGGAGGCGCGGCGCGGTAGACTGGCGAGCGCTTCCCGGGTGAGGCCGGTGCACGCTGAAGCCGAAGAGCTTGTTTCTGAGATGGGCCCCCCGCCCTCTTCGCCGATGCCGTGGA
>CAZQWQ010000075.1:0-1564 GCA_964596925.1 uncultured Gemmatimonadaceae bacterium
TGGAGTTGACCCGGTTTCGTGGACACCTGACCATTTGGGTCGGAGGGTCCCACGATGCCGAAGAAGTCCGCACCCCCACCGCCGTACCCGCCTGAGTTCCGCCGTCGTCTGATCGAGTTGGTCCGCGCCGGCCAGAGCCCCGAAGCACTGGCTCGGAAGTTCGAGCCGACGGCGCAGTCGATCCGCAACTGGGTCCGCCAGGCCGACCTGGATGAAGGCAAGCGCACGGATGGGCTGACGACCGAGGAGCGCGAGGAACTGGTCCGGCTCCGCCGTGAAGTTCGAACGCTGCGAGAAGAGCGGGAGATCCTAAAAAAAGCCGCGGCCTGGTTCGCGCAGGAGACGCAGTCGACCCCGACGAAGCGTTCGGGTTCATGAGCGAGCATCGGGCCGAGCACCGGATCGCCGTGATGTGCCGGCTGCTGGGTGTCTCCCCCAGCGGGTACTACGCGTGGCTTGAGCGCGAACCGTCGGCGCAGGCACGATCCAACGAGAAGTTGCTCGAACGCCTGCGGACGATCCACGCGAAGTCGCGCGAGACCTACGGAGCACCACGCATGCTCGCCGAACTCAGGGACGAGGGGCTCGCCGTCGGTCACAACCGCATCGCTCGGTTGATGCGACAGGGCGGGATGGTGGGCGCGAGCCGTCGCAAGGGGTGCTGGACCACGCGTCGCGATAAGGACGCGCAGCCAGCGCCCGATCTCGTCCGCAGGGAGTTCGTGGCCGACGCGCCGGACCGTCTGTGGGTTGCCGACATCACGTACATCCCGACGTGGGCGGGCTTCTTGTATCTCGCGGTGGTGCTGGACGTGTTCAGCCGTCGGATTGTCGGCTGGGCGATGGCGAACCACCTCAAGACCGAGCTGATTCTCGACGCGCTGGAGATGGCGCTGCAGCGGCGGCGACCGCAGGATGTCATCCATCATTCGGACCAGGGCTGCCAGTACACGTCAATTGCGTTCGGCTCGCGCTGTCGCGAAGCCGGCGTGCGACCGTCGATGGGCTCGGTGGGCGACTGCTTCGACAACGCGATGTGCGAGTCGTTCTTTGCCACGCTCGAGTGCGAGCTGCTGGCGAAGCACCGGTTCCGGACGCAGGCCGAGGCAGTGCCGGTCACGTTCGAGTTCATCGAGGGCTGGTACAACACGCAGCGTCGTCATTCGTCGCTGGGCCAGATTGCACCCCTCACGTTCGAAAGGAGGCACGCCGTCGCTCACGAAGCCGGGTCGGAGAAAAACGGCTTCCCAGAATGCCCGCAGAGCCACGATCATGCTCCGGCATGAGTCCGAGGTCGGGGGCTGGCGGGGCGCAACAGCGCCACGCGCGGCTCTCGATCAACCGCAGTCCTCACCCGTCCACCGAAACGGGGCAACTCCACACCCACCCGAACGCGAGTCCTGCCATGCAATGAACGCCCCGCAGGATCGATCGACCGCAATCGTCGGCGCCCATTGCTCGTTCGGTGCCGCGGCAATGGCCAGTCCGTTCACCGGCCATGTGGCCTCGATCATTCCGTCATTCAAGACGTGCTGCGCGTAGATGTCCCCGTTGTCGTTGCTGG
>CAZQWQ010000076.1:0-6788 GCA_964596925.1 uncultured Gemmatimonadaceae bacterium
TACGTCACCGATTCGTGGGACGTAGAGCCCTACGCGCCGCACGATTGCCTTCACATCGACAACTGGTTTCCGAGCGGCGACTGCGATCCCGTCACTTCCGTGATGCCCGACTACAGTGGGCGCATTTGGTGGGTAACTCGCTTTGGACGCGTGGGGACCCTCGACCCTGCAACCGGCAAGATGGCCGTGCACCGGTTCGAAGGGGAGGAAATTCAGAACAGCTTGTCGGCGGACAAAGACGGCATGTACGTCATTACCGATTACGCGCTCTACCACATGGTGGCCGACGGTGACGGCAAGCCACGCACCGTGTGGAAGGAGACCTACGAGCGCAGCAATGCGTACCGTTACGGCAACATCAATAACGGGTCCGGGTCTACTCCGACCCTGATGGACGATGAGCGTGGCCGAAAGTACGTAGCCATTACGGATGCAGGCGATGACCGCACCGGCCTCGTCGTTTACCGGCGTGAAGCCAACGTCGAGGGCCCGCGGCAAATCTGCCGGGTGCCGCTGTTCACCAAGGACGCCTCGGCTGTCGAGATCTCGCCGATCGGCTGGGGCCGCTCCATCGTCGTGAAGAACGACTCCGGTTATCGCAGCGCCTTCCACGGCACATCGGAGGCGACCATCGCCGGCGGCATCATGCGGGTAGACATCCGCGAGGATGACAGTGGGTGCGACGTGGTATGGACAGCGCCCGAACGCGTGCCGGCCGTCGTCGGAAAGATGTCCACGAACGGCTTGCTGTATTTCTACACGTTCGAACAGCAGGCCGATGGCGAGAATGCGTGGTATTTCCTCGCACTCGATTTCGTCACCGGCAAGCCGGTGTTCAAACGATTCACCGGCGTTGGCCAACGCTTCGACATCAACTGGGGCTCGCCCGCCATTGCCCGGGACGGCACCGTGTATCTCGGCATTGTCGAAGGCATTCTCGCCATCGCCGATGCGCGCCTCGGTCCGATCGGACAGTGACACCGTGCAATTCCCGGGCTACCTCGCGTTCACCGACCCGATCACGTTGTTCAGAATACTGAAAGCCAACGGGGGGTATGATGCGCGTTACTCCGCGCGTGTCATCCTCCTCTTCGTGGTGTCCTTCATCATCCTGCCGTTCAATTGGCTGGAACGGGCCTTGTACGGCAGACAGATCGCCGGCAAAGAGCTCAGCAATAGCCCGCTCATCATTCTCGGTCATGACCGCAGCGGCACCACGCACCTGCTCAATCTCATGAGCCTCGACCCGCAGTTTGCCTACACGCGTCCTTCGCAGATGGTGCTGCCTGGTTGCTGCATTCTCTTTGACAAAGCCATAGACGCGTTGTTGCGCCGGATCGATTACCGGCGCCCGTTTGACAACATGGAAGTCGGGCCCGGCAGCCCCCAAGACGACGAAGTGCCGCTGGTGAAGCTCACGCCGCACTGCGAATACCACAAGTACAGTTTTCCGCGTCGCTACAGATACTGGCTGGACACCTACGTGTTCAATTTCACGGTCGATTCACCGGCGTACGAGGAATGGAGACGCATCTATCTCGCAACGCTACGCAAAGCGGCCGTACTGATGGGGCGCGAGCGTTCGTTGCTCAAGAGCCCGGCCACGATGGCCAATCTCAACGTCGTGCTCGAACTGTTCCCCAACGCCAAGTTCATTCACATCCAGCGCAACCCCTACAGAGTCATTCCGTCGCAAATCAACCTGCACAAAACCATGGCGCGTAGATACGGCCTGGAAGCCGTCGCCGACGAGCAGATCGCCGAATTCGCGCTGTACCAGTACAGGGGCTACATGGAGGGATTCGTGAAATACAAACACCGGATTCGCCCCGAGAATCTCTTCGAGATCCGCTTCGAGGACTTTGTCGCCGACCGAATGCACGGGCTGCGTAGAATCTACGACAGACTCTCACTGGGTGATTTCGCGGCGATGGCGAACTCGTTCCGGACATACATCAGCGCCGTTGAGAACTACGAACCTCACCATTTCACCGAGGACCCGGTGCTGAAGGCGAAAATCAACGCGCAACTCGGCTTTGCATTCGCCGCGCTCGGCTATGAGACGTAACGCATCAGCGCGATGCGTCTAGCCGCACTCGCCGATCGAGCGAGTGAACGAAACTAGCCGGTATACCCCGGTCCCAAGAGTGGTCTCAACCCGTTCGTACTCTCGCCAACACTCAGACCGACAGGCCTTCGGCCGACGCCGCGTCGCGTAGGCGGTCGTCGAAGCAGCAGAAACTTGGGACGGTGCCGGTCAGCTCTCCCATCTCCAATGCGCTGGCCAGGTGGATAGCGTCGAAGCCACGCAGCGCGCGGCGCTCGACGAGATCGCCGGCACTCTTTGCGATCTTGGCGGAAAGCTCGACGATCACAAGGCGCGCGAGATCTCGATCAAGAGCGGATACAGCACGAGCCATCGCAGCTTTCGTGATCGCATTTTCCCGCCGGCGTCGCGCCAGCGCGGCCCGGGCCTCTGGGTACGCAACACGCGAGACTGCGACAATGGACGAGGCATCGACTCGGTCTTTAGTCTCACTAGTGCCGGGCTCGCGCACATAGAGCTTCACGAGGGCACTCGTGTCGAGATACAGAATCAGCGCCGATCCTCCACCACGGCATCGGACACCGATCGACCTTGGACGCGCGGCACATTCCTGAGGCCGGCAGGCTTCCCACCAGACCACGCCAGACGCCCGCTCTTTACGAGAGTCTCTATCGCGAGATCTACATCGTCGGCGGGATGCACAGGCACGATCACTGCGACTGCCTTACTGCGATCGGTCACCGTTATCGTTTCGCCCCGACGCACGCGTGCGAGAGTGGCGCTTAGATTGTCCTTGAGCTCACGTATTCCGATCTGCTTCTTCGCCATGGCTACGACACCCCTCGCCCGAAGTGGCCACATTATCCTCGAATGTGGCCACACGGCAAGGCGCACGCGTGGATCGAATCGACGAGCGGAACCGGGGGGACTCGAACCCGAGTAGGAAGGTATGGTTTACGAGACGCTTCGGCCTCGTAGCTCAGCGTCTTCGCACGCGACCGTGACCGCCGCGATGCCGCGACTGACTTTCCCTCGGTAGGGATCGATCGATCACGTGACGCTCGATCGGGGAACCGACCACGGCTTCGATCCGCTCGAGAGCCTCGCGATCTTCGGGGGTCACGAGCGTGATGGCTTCACCCGTCGCTTCGGCACGTGCGGTGCGCCCGACGCGATGAATGTAGTCGTCTGGACTCTGCGGGATATCGTAGTTGATCACGTGCGAGATCCTCGAAATGTCCAGCCCGCGGGCCGCGACGTCGGTCGCGACGAGAATCCGAGTTTCTCTTCTGCGAAACTGATCGAGCGCGGCGTTTCGTTCGCCTTGCGTGCGATCGCCATGGATCGATTCGCAACGAAGACCCCGCTCGTTCAGGTGGCGCGCCAAGCGGCGAGTTCCGAGCTTCGTCCGAACGAAGATGATGGCCGAATCGATCTCCCCGCTGCGGAATAGCGCGAGCAGCGCGTGCTCTTTCTGATTGCTCGGGACTTCGACGACGCGCTGGCGAACCGCGTCCACAGGACCATGGTGGCCTAGCTTGATCACTTCGGGGTCTTTCAGGAACTCCTTCGCGATCGCTCGAATCTCCGCCCCCATCGTCGCCGAGAACATGAGCGTCTGTCGCGTCGGGGAGAGGCGCTGCAGGATTCGCCGAACATCGGGTATGAAGCCGAAGTCGAGCATGCGATCGGATTCGTCGAGCACCACGACCTCGACGGTCGATAAGTCCATGTGATCGTACTTCATGTGATCGAGGATGCGACCCGGCGTACCGATCAGGACATCGCTGCCCGCACGTATGCCGCGCTCCTGAGATCCGAACGGCATCCCGCCGACGATGAACGCGGACGTCATGCCCGTGTGATAGGCAAGGCCCGTCATCTGCTCGTCGATCTGCAGGGCCAGCTCTCGCGTCGGCGAAAGCACCAGGGCGCGACTGACTCCCCTCGGCTGAGAAATGAGGCGCTGCAGGATGGGGATCAGGAACGCCGCAGTTTTTCCCGTGCCCGTCTGTGCCGCACCGATCACGTCCCTGCCCGTCAAAAGCACGGGAATCGCCTCGCGCTGGATCGGGGTCATCGTGTCGAACCCCATGTCGTGAATGCCATCGATCACCCGAGGATCGAGAGGCAGCTCGTCGAATCGCTCTACTCTGTTCATTTTCCCCGCAACATCGTTTAGGCTGCCTGCCATGACAACCACGACCCTCCCCATGCGTTCCGGCAATCCGGCCCTCTCGAACGACACGTTCCGTACCCTCAGGGTCGGAGCGGGCCAAGCTGCGATGACGATCGAGGGCACGGTCAACAAGACGGCGCTCTCGTTGCTGCTGCTCGTGGTGGCGGCGAGCTACACCTGGAACCTCGGGCTCAACAACCCACGCGTTATGTCGCTCGTGACGGTGGGCATCATCGGCGGCTTCATCATGGCGATCCTGACCACGTTCAAGAAGACGTGGGCGCCATGGACGACGCCGGCATACGCGGTGCTCGAAGGGCTCGCGCTCGGCGGCATCTCGGTCGGATTCCAGGCGCGCTATCCGGGCCTCGTGAGCCAGGCCGTGTTTCTCACGTTCGGGACGCTCGGCGCACTGTTGCTCGCGTACCGCTCGGGCTTCATCAAAGCAACCGAGAACTTCAAGCTCGGCATCTTCGCTGCCACGGGCGGGATCGCGCTCGTCTATCTCGTCAGCATGGTGCTCGGCTTCTTCGGTCGGAGCATTCCGCTCATCCACAGCAGCGGCACGGTGGGAATCGTATTCAGCGTGGTGGTCGTGGGCGTCGCGGCGCTCAACCTCGTGCTCGACTTCGACTTCATCGAGCAGGGCGCCGCGCACGGCGCGCCCAAGTACATGGAGTGGTACGGCGCGTTCGGGCTGCTGGTCACGCTGGTCTGGCTCTATCTCGAGATGCTCCGTCTGCTCGCGAAGCTCCAAGATCGGCGCTAGCCGGCGGCGAGCTCCTCGGGCGTCCGCAAAGCTTCCGGCGGCGACGAGAAGACCTCCACCGAGTCTCCTGTTGTCGGAGGCCTGAACGCGAGCCGCATCGCGTGCAAGTGATACCCGCGGTCGCCGGGCAGCGGCGCGTGCGCTCCGGGGTGCAGCGGCGCCTGGCCGCCGCCCGACACATATAGAGGATCGCCGACCAGAGGATGGCCGATCGCGGCGGTGTGAATGCGGATCTGGTGAGCACCGCCGGTGATGATGCGCACCTCGACGAGAGACTGACATCGCACACGATCTTCTTGCACCAGCCGAAACACGCTGCGTGACGGCGCGCCATCCGGTCTCGCGGCATAGAGCTCACCCGTCGGCGGGTACCGACGCGGCCAATCGGCACGTCCACCGTCTGCTCTGCCGGGAGACCGACGCTCTGGACCAGCGCGCGATAGATCTTGGTGATGCTCCGCTCGGCGAATGTACGCGTCAGCTGTCGGAGCGCATCCTCGGTACGGGCGAAGAGCACAACACCGGAGGTTCCGCGACCTAGCCTGCGCAGCGGGGACGGCCGCACGTCGCGCCACCGACACGCGCGCGGACGAGCGCGAGCAGCGTGTGCTCTAGATGATGGCCGAGCGGATTCCAAGCGAATCCGGGAAATTCGTGTACGAGTTCTCGACACGCGGATCGACCGGCTCCGGCGGCCCCGCGACCGGACGCGGCTTGCCCCCCTTCCTTCGGCGTCCGCCATTCCATGCCGACCGACCCCTCGGACTGCCGCCACTCCAGGGAACCGGTAGTGTACGGTATGCCCGATCACTCAAGCCTGCTGATTCTCAGGGCGATCGGGTGATTTCTGGACGGTTGTCCGACTCGCGAAGTAAGGATGCACCCGATGGTAGACCCACGGCGCGACCGACTTCCGGACGCGTCGTCTCCTTACCCCAGGTCGGCGGGTTGCACCATCGATACGAACGTCACGCTGCTTGAGGCCGTCCAGACGAGGTTTTCGGGAGGGACAACAGGATCGAGGAAAACCCCTCGCAGCGCGTGAACACGCTGCGGGTGGAGCAGCTCCTGGAGACCAAGCCCGACATCATCGCATCGGCCTGTCCATACTGCATGACAATGCTCAGCGATGGCGTGAAGGAGAAGCAGGTCGAGGACCGGGTCCAGACCCGCGACGTCCTGGAGATCCTCGCCGACGCGATCGCGTGACCATGAGCCAATGCCGCACCAGGGGTCACATCTCGGAACGGAAACATTGTACGCTAAGGCGCCGGTTCAGAAGCGTAACCCCTGCAGGAGGATACCCAACCATGAACCGCACACCCGTGCCGGAGCGCTGAGGTGTACGAGCTCAGGCTCGTCCGCGAGCGTCGCGTAGGTTACGCGCCGCGCATCAAAGTGACCTCGACCAAGGTGGAACGGTTCCACTCCCGAGCGGCGTCTGTCTGAAGAATCCTTCACGCCTCCTCGATCTCGACTTCGACGTCATGCCCCTTAACCCGAACGTTGTATGACGTGACATCTTTTGCTGCAGGAGGACCGAGGACCGCACCGGTGGTCACGTCGAACAGCGCGCTATGCCAGGGGCATGTCACTTCCTTCCCCGCAAGCTCGCCTTCAGAAAGTGGCCCACCACGGTGCGTACACGTATCAGGGGATGTCCCATCCAGTGTTGAACTAGAGAATTGAGAGTGGCGGCTCCTTCGCCGTCCCTATGGTAGGGACGGTGGTCGCCAAACCAAAAGAAGGAGCCACCACCATGTCGAAGACTGTCAAGAAACCTTTCCTCGTCC
>CAZQWQ010000077.1:0-6712 GCA_964596925.1 uncultured Gemmatimonadaceae bacterium
CCACGGCATCGCGTGCGAGACCTGCCGCTGCGCGCAGCGCGGGTGGCAGCAGGATGCGCCCCTGCACGTCGATCTCGCAGTCTGCCGCGCGGCTCGCGAGCAGGCGCGTGAGCGCCTTCACCGGCTTGCTGAAGGCCGGCAGCGCCGCGAGCTGCGCCTCGAGCTTTCCCCACTCCGAGGGCGAGTAGACGGCCAGGCACTGGTCGAGCTGCGTGACCACGACCCGGCCCGCGTCCCCGAGCACGCGGCGGAACGCCGCCGGCACCGGCAGCCGCCCCTTCGCATCGATCCGATGACTGTAAGTCCCTTTGAACACAGCGAGGTGGGAGTATTCCACACTTCTTTCCACTTTTCCACACATCCCGAAAGGACCCCCGACATGGCTTTTCGGGATTGTGAGCCGTGACGTTAGGTCACTCGCTGTGAGGTAACAAGTACGAGGCCAGCTTCCTGGCGACGTTGTCACGGACAAAGAGGACGATCTGGTCGTGCTCGATCGCCCGCTCGTATTGCTCAGCCAGCGAGGCCTGTGATGACGGCGTCAGGTCTGCCTTGAAGGGCTCGTACGGGTGAGCGTAGAGCCGTCGCTCCTGGAGGTCGTAGAGGAGCACGGGCTTCTCGTCCTCGTGCATTGCGTAGACCCGTGCGGCGAACGCCAGGTGCTCGCGAACCGCTTCGAACAGCTCGTCGCACACCTGATCCGCGACAATTACTTTTGCCGGCAGGAATAGTTGACGCGGCGCAGCACCACTCCACGCGTTGGCCGAGTACATAGCGGACATTCCCCGGACAGGAGCGCCGAGTTCATGGCCACGGGCCACCAGCCGGTGATCTCGTCAAGGAGCGAGGCTCAAGACCTCAATGGCGTCGATGTCGGCCCCTTCTGTTCGAGTGCCCCCGGCCAGGCATGGGTAGATCTCGCCGTCCTCAACTCGGAAGTAACGTGCCTGCGTGATCCCGCCTTCTTGAAGATCGAAGTCACAGTGATTGGAGAGAGCATCGACCGTCCGGTCTCCGCAGCGGCGCCGCAACGCGATGAGGGTGAATGGCCCTCGTGGGCTGGTCGAGGCGTAGAGCGAGACCGGCTCGGAGGAGGTGGTCTGGAAGACACGCACGTCTGCCCCGTGTACATCGACCACGGACACCCCCATGTCCACGGTGACGAATCCAGCCTGACCTAGGCTCATCATGCCATCGTAAGCATCGACGCCGAACCTCTGGGCGTCTGGGCTTCCCAGGACTTTCTGTGGGTCGTTGTAGCGGTTGAACTGGAGTGTGCAGTCAGGAAGCCACCAATCGACCACGCTCACCGCGAACGGTGCCCCCGGCACAACTGCGCTCTGCGAGACGCCCGCATCCTGAGCCGCTAGGATGCATCCCGAAAGACGGGAACGGCCGCGAGGGCCTTGAATGTAGGAAAGGAATGACCGCGCGGCTCCCAGGTGCGCGGCCCTGAATACTGCCGAGGCGCTCACGGTCAAGGGCCGGGTTTTCACGGTGTGATGGCGGCCCGCGCCGGCCAACGAACGGGGCACGAGGGCGTAGGGGGCGCGTACCAGCTCGTTTCGGTCCCGGGAAACGCGCACGCGATCCGCGGGCAGCGCCCCGAGTGCGAGCCGGGCCTCGTGCCCGACACGTCCTCCCAAGACCCAGACCCGGTCTGCTGCGGTCAGACTCGAGAGGCTCGCTTTTTCTGAGTCGACGGGGACGACCAGCACCCAGGGGACATAGCCTAACTCAGTCGTCGTCGCGTAGTCGACGATACCCCCTTCAAGCAAGCGCGTTGTTTCGGCGTCATCCCCGACGATGACATCCGCGTCTCCTGGCGGGTCCGGTTCGGCGACGTCGAGCACCGCTGCGACCCCAACCTCGCGCGCAAAGGCCTCCACCACAGGACCGAGGCAAGCGGCGACAGCGGGGCTCGCGCGGACGCGCAGCGGACCGGCGGCGCCGGCACCGGCGCCCGATCGTATCGGAAGTGGGAACGTCGCCACGACAACGACCAACAGGCCGAGCACTCGCCTCCGAAGCCGACTCATCGTGGCCTCAGAGTGAAGCTGTGGTCTAGCGAATCGCACCCGATCGCGTCGCCCTCCATGGAGTCGACCTCGCCCGCTGCCAAGTAGCCCATCAGATGGCCGGCTGTCACCTCCCCACGACCGCCCAGCGGCGTCACGATGCCGGTTCCGATCGCCCGAACCCACACACGAGCGCCTTCGCTCGCGACCGCCCCAGCGCCCGTCGTTCCGAAGCCCCCGCGCAGGACGAAGGAGACGTACTGGAGCTCCAACTCCAGAAGCGAGGCAGAACCGTCGAGCACGACCTGCACTCCCAAGCGGGAACCGGTGCCGCCGGTTGCGGCGGTCATTGGAAAAGTAAAGGGGCCGCTCATTCTGCAACTCTCCCCGGGTTGGATCTGTAGGATGTACGGTCCCTTCAGCGGACGCCCCAACTGTGGATTCGTGGGTTCACCCGGATTCCAGGCGCCGCAAGCGCTGGCGAATAGGCCCACAGCACACAATGACCCCGTGCTGCGCGCCAACAGTCGGCATCGGCGGACAGACACCGAGCACGCCGAGTCTCTTCTGGACAGCAAATCGCTCACGCTTACTTTAGTTCACGTCTCGGCGTCTGATGCGTTACTGCGAGCAGGCTTCACAGTCGCTCAAGGTGCCGAGACTTGCGAGCCGGTGTTGCACTGGCTTTGCTCGCGCTTCCATCGCAATTCTTCCTCGATTATGTCGATGTAAGCTGCGAGGGGTTGTGCGCCCGTTATCATCCTCCCATTGACGAACACGGTGGGTGTCGTCTGGATGCCATAGGATTCGGCAAGCTCGCGACCGGCCCTCCAGCGACTGGCATACTTGTGCGACGCCAAGCACTCGCCAAACTTGCGTTGATCCAAGCCAAGCCTCGTGGCCGATTGTTCTAGCGAGCTGACGGACAGGTCGTCCTGGGCTTGGAAGATGCGGTCGTGCATCAGCCAGAAAGCCCCTTGCTCGTCTGCACAACCGGCCGCTTCCGCTGCGCTGGTGGCGCTCTGATGGTTCGGCAACGGGAGATCATGAAACACGCGACGAATCCGATCCCCGTAACGCTCAGCCAAGTCGTTGAGTGTGCGGCTTAGCTGCCCACAGAACGGACACTGATAGTCTGAGAACTCGACGATGGTAACGGGGGCTTCGGTGGGGCCAGCCACATAGGCACTTGACGAAGGCTCCATCCGCAGGCGCCAAGGGCACAACTCGATCTTCACTTGGTGCTTCACCCGCAGCTGAGCTACAAACGCGGCGCGTCTGCGGTCGAGCCGGCGCGTTCGTAGGGTCTTCGAGATGGCCTGCACAGCTCTCGCTCGGTCGGGCCCAAACCGTTCGCCGACGGCCTCGTACACCGTCGCGACCTCGGCTTCCGTAACCGGATCTGCCTTCTCATCAATCTCCTCTTTGGCCAGGCCGGACATGCTCACGCCGCGTGCCGCTGCCTCAAGCTCAAAGAGCCTATTCGCGATCATTTCGTCGAGTTTCCGCCTCCGGAGTTCGTACTCCTCGGCCCTCGCTGGTGTGAGGCGCTGGGCGATTGCAGCCTCCAACTCGGCTCCTTGTATGGGCGCTCCGTCTATCCATGCCACTGCCCCCGACAGGTCTGCCTCATGGCAGACCGGGCCGGGTAGTATGAGGAAGAGCGCTCCCAAGTGTGCCAAAACGGATGCGGCCGTGCTCATGGTGTACTCCGATCGTTTGGCCGACTACCCCATCGGCGCCGTGGGCCGCCGGCGCTCCTATTCGGTTGCTAGCAGTGGGTCGCCCCGTAGCAGCCTTGCGCGGCACAGCACTCGGTTTCTGTTGCCCACGCGCCGTGCCCCTGCGGGGCCGAGTAGCATTGTGTCATCGTCTGTGGGCCGCACCCCGTTATCTGGTTGGCCCAGTGGACCTCGTAGGTAATCCACCCCTGCCACCACATGCGTTCCTCGTGATACCAGCAGTAGCGACCAATGGTCTCGGTGCCAGTGTTGTACCAGATCGGTTGACAGCATCCGTACTCTTCGCATACCGACGGTTCCCCGTTGAGCAGACACTGCTTGGTGCACGCGGATGCCTCGCTGCAACTGATGGAGCAGTCGCTGAGAGCGAACGACATTGTGGCTGCCGCGAACGACAGGACAAAGGCTAGCAACACGCGCTGAGGCACTAGACGCACATGATCCTCCTTCACGCATAACCGGGGCGGGACATCATGAAACCACCGAGAACGGCTGCGAGATGACGCCAGAACCGGGACGATGACTCAACGACCACGGCGAAGCCACCGCTCCGTCGGACAATACGGAGTGCAGCCCACGGCGGCAAGATTCGTTTGCACTAGTCGCGGGCATTCTGAAGAGATCGAGCCGATTGGGTGAGGCTGGCAGGAGCCGCCTGGACGCCTCCCGCGTTGTTCCGTGACTTCGTTTGGCGTCGGCCGGTGACGCGAGTTGTCCTTGACCCTCGCTTGCTGCCCGTGGTCGTCGCTTGCTTTCGTTGTTTCCGTTGTCCGAACGGTCC
The DNA here is from genome assembly GCA_964596925.1 of uncultured Gemmatimonadaceae bacterium. Classification (GTDB taxonomy): domain Bacteria; phylum Gemmatimonadota; class Gemmatimonadetes; order Gemmatimonadales; family GWC2-71-9; genus DASTHG01. Next base: position 4,542 of record CAZQWQ010000077.1, read on the forward strand.
GCCAGTCCGTTGGTTGCGATACGCTCGACCCACATGCCGCACCTCCCGGCTCACCGCGTCGCCGGCCTGTACCTGGCGCAGCGCGTCCGCTTTGGGATGAAGTTCGGGCTCGAGGCGATGCGGGAGCTCGTCGAGGAGATGGGCCACCCCGAGCGCGCCTACCCGTCGTTGCTGATCGCGGGGACGAACGGCAAGGGTTCGGTCGCGGCGTACTGCGACGCGGCGCTACGCGCGTCGGGGTTGCGCACTGGGCGCTACACCTCGCCTCATCTCGTCCACGTCCGCGAACGCATCACCGTCGACGGCCGCGAGATCGGCGAGCGCGACTTCGCGCGCGCCGTGCGCGCCGTGCGCGACGCCGCCATCCGGCTCGTGCGCCGCCGCGCGCTCAGCGACCACCCGACCTTCTTCGAGGTGCTGACCGCAGCCGCGTTCGCCCACTTCCAGAACGAGCGCGTGGACGTGGCGGTGCTGGAGGTGGGCTTGGGCGGACAGCTCGACGCGACCAACGTCGTGGAGCCCATCGCCTCGGCCATCGTCAGCATCGATTTCGACCACGAGGCGTACCTGGGCCGCACGCTCGCCGCGATCGCGCGCGAGAAGGCCGGCGTGCTGCGTTCGGGGCGCGCGACGGTGATCGGACCGCTCGCGCGGGACCCGCGGCGCGTGATCCGGGCCAAGGCCCAGGCGCTCGGGGCACGCGCGGTCGAGGCGCGGCGCGGCGCACGCATCACGCCCTCGAGAGCGGGACAGGCGCCCGGCGGCCGCCCGCGCGTCTCGATCGAGACGCCCGCGGCTCGCTACCGCGACCTCACGCCGCTGCCGGGCGCGCACCAGCGCGACAACCTGCTGGTGGCGATCCGGCTGCTCGAGGAGGCCAAGCGTGCCGGGCTGCCGGTCGATCTCGCGCGCGTGCCGCAGGCCGTCGCCCGCACGCGCTGGCCAGGGCGGCTGCAACGGATCCCGGGTGAACCCGCCATCCTGCTCGACGGCGCCCACAATCCCGCCGGCGCCCGGGCACTGGCCGCCCACCTCGCAGGTGGGCCGCGGTTCGTGCTGGTCTTCGCCGCGATGGCCGACAAGGACATCGGCGGCCTGGCCCGTACTCTCTTCCCGCTGGCGAGCGGGATCGTGCTCACCACCCCGCGCATCTCGCGCGCCGCCTCACCCCGGACGCTCGCGCGCCGCGCCGGCCGTCTCGCTCGCGACGCCCGTCAGGAGCCGAGCGTGGCGCGGGCGCTCGGTCTCGCCCGCCGCCTGGCTCTCGCCGACGGAGCGCGGACCCAGGTCGTGGTCGCGGGCAGCCTCTACCTGGTCGGCGCGGTGCTCGCGCTGCTGGGCCGCGAGCGCGACCGCGCGCGCCGGCTCAAGGCCTGAGCCAGGTTTCGTGCAGGTCCGAGGCGCGCTCGACGCGCGGCCACACGATCTCGTGGCCGATGCCGGGGCCTTGCGGCACCGCGATCGTGCCCTGCGGCGAGACGACGACGGGCGGGTCGACGAGATCCTCCTCGAAGTAGCGCGCGCTCGCGGAGGTGTCGCCGGGCAGCGTGAAGCCCGGCAGCGTCTGCAGGTGCACGTTCGCCAGCCGCCCGATCCCCGACTCGAGCATGCCGCCGCACCAGACCGGGACCGAGCGCGCGCGACACAGGTCGTGCACCGCCAGCGCCGAGGCGAAGCCGCCGAGGCGCCCCAGCTTGACGTTGACGATCTGGCAGGCGCCGAGCTCGAGCGCCCGGCGTGCGTCTTCGGCGCCGTGGATCGACTCGTCGAGGCAGACCGGCGTCGCCAGGCGTTTCTGGAGGGTCGCGTGGTCGACGATGTCGTCCCAGCCGAGCGGCTGCTCGATCATCATCAGCCAGAAGCGGTCGAGCGCCGCCAGGTGCTCCGCGTCGGCGAGCGTGTAGGCGCTGTTGGCGTCGACCATCAGCGGCAGCTCGGGGAAGCGCTTTCGGAGCGCTTCGACGAGCGCCAGGTCGCGGCCCGGCTTGATCTTGATCTTGACGCGCTTGTAGCCGGCGGCCACCTCGCGTTCGACCGCCTCGACGAGCGCCGCCTCGTCGCGCTGCAGACCCACCGAGACGCCCGACTGGATGAACCCGCCGCGGCCGCCCAGCACGCGCCACAGCGGCTGCCGCTCGCGGCGGGCCCACAGCTCCCACACCGCCATCTCG
>CAZQWQ010000078.1:0-1756 GCA_964596925.1 uncultured Gemmatimonadaceae bacterium
CTCGTGCGTTCGCTTGCCCCGGACTCCACTAAGCGCTATCAACGAAGAGAGCGAACGAGGAGGTCGCTAGCGAGAGAGATTTGAGCGTTTGTCGCAGAAGTCCCCGCTACGCGGTGTCTCTCATCTCCCCGGTACGAACACTCAACCAGGGTGCTAAGCCGCCTTCCCGACGCCGCGATGTTCGTCATGCCCCTCCTCCCATTCGTGACGATCGGATCAAACACGTGCGAGGCACCCGCGTCAAGGCCGGTCGTGGCAAAGACCAAGACCAGCATTGGCGAAGTTCTCCGTTAGTCCTGGTTGACCCAGGAGGATCATCTGAAGTTCCGGTGTCGGCCGAAGACGCGATCCGTCAAGCGCGGGCCAAGTCGGCACCCATCCGCGACTCACGCTGGTCAGCTCGCCGGCTCCGGCAGAAAACGTGGGCCAGGATTGAAACCGACGCCCAAACTCGAACCGATGACCCCTTCGCTACGAGAGAAGAGGCCGAGCAGGCTCGCTCAGTCGGAATGCCGTCCGCGAACGACCAGAACCGGGCACGGCGCGTGGGTGACGCACTGACTGGCTGACCGAGCCCAGGAGAAGCCCAACAAACCCGCCGTGCCCGCGCGAGTTTCCACAGCTCTCTCGCGAAGCGCATCGAACTCAAGTCCTCCGGAAGCCCGAACCCCGGGGGCGAGGACGTAGGGGTCGCGCCAGGCATAGATGGCACGCACGGTCGACTCGCGCAGCCTCGCCTCCTCGAGCGACCGTCCACGCCTACAACAGTCGTGGCCATGGCGAACGATCCCATCGCGGTGCCGGGACCGTGTTCTCCGTCACAGCGACATCGACACCTGCGAGAGCCGAAGGGCCCGCGGCGCGGGCCCTTCGTTCGAGTCCGGCTACGCGCCTTCTCAATTCAGCGGGCAGCCCATGTTGTTGTTCGTGTCGAGTGTGGTCGCCAGAGTGAGCATGGCGGGGCGGTTAGCGGCGAGTGCCGTGTTCACCTGGCTGATTATCTGTGCGGTGGTCAATGGATAGTCGACACCCGGGTGCGCGGCGTTGAGCAAAGCCGCGACCGCTGCGCGAAGCAGGATCTCAGCTGCACCCGATGGGCCCGAGCCTCCCTGGAAGCTAAGAGCTGCAAACAAAGTGACATCGTCGAAGCCGAAGGCATCCGGCACGTCAAACACGCTTTCGAGCGTCTGGCCCGTCGTGAAACCGGTCGGGCCCCAGGACTCGGGGTGGTTCTTCCAGTACCCGGGGGTGCAACCCTCTCCGACAGGGATAACCGTCAGTGGCTCGCAATCGCTGGTCGAGCCGTTGAAGTTCCCGTCGCCGGCGTAGTTGCCCGGAACGAGTAGCTGCCCGCCGCAAGCGGCCCTTGCGCGTCGGACGAATGGGCGACACCGCCGACGAGCGCGACCGTGCCCGCTCCGACCGAGGCGCCCGTGCAGTTGCTCGCAGTCGTATAGAAGGTGAACGTCACGTTGCCCGTGGGCGCGAAGCCGTCCACGAGATCGCTCACGGTCGCCTGGTCGTGCACCGTGGAACCTGCATTGACCGAAGTGACCACGCTGTGGCTCGAGTTGTGGATCTCCGTCGCGGTCGTACCGTTTGCCTTGTTCACGGCCAAGGGCTCACAGGCGCTCGTGACCGCGGTGTAGTTCGAGTCGCCCGGGTAGTGGGCACGGAACGAGTAGCTACCGGCCGCGAGTGGCCCACGCGAGTCGGACGGGTGAGCGACGCCAGCGGCGAGCGCCACAGTGCCCGC
>CAZQWQ010000079.1:0-4711 GCA_964596925.1 uncultured Gemmatimonadaceae bacterium
CGTGTGCGTGTCAAATACGTTGCCCTCAAGAATCGGCGATTCGGCCCGTGCGCCATGCGCAAGAGCAGGCAGCGCCATAAGCAACGACAGGAAGACGACCCTTCGCATTACCACACCTCCTCGCCGCGCCGCCCAACGGATGGCCGCTAAGCTGCGGCCGCGCGCGATGCTACTACGACTCGTGTTGCCCTCCGCCGGTCGCGCGGCTGAAGCCCGCGGCCGTCAGCTTCAGCGGCTTGTTGGGCGGCAACCTCGCTACCGAGCGGGAGCTGTAACCGGGGTTGCATCGACCGGCCCCTCGAACGCGATGAAGAGCACACAGGGCTCGTCGCTCGCGCAACGCCCGTGGTGTACCGCCTTCGCAGGGCCGTACGCGTACATGCCGGGCCTGAGAATGGCCGGCTCTTGGCCATCGTAGGTGATGTGCAGTTCGCCTGAAACCAGAACCATGCGTTCGGCAGAGGTATGCCAGTGCGCAGGCAGGTCGTATCGCGCCGGAACTCGGAAGAAGACGTCGGCGTTGGGCTGAGCCGGGTCGCCGTGAAGCGCCGCGATCTGACAACCTGCCGGAAAGAACGCCGGACAGGGGCCCCACTGGAGGTCGGCGTCGCCCACGCTCCGAGCAAGTGCGAGTTCGCGCGGGGGGTTTTGCGAGAATGCCGGAGAGACCGTGCCGATTGAAACCAGGAGCGTCGCTGTCGCGCCGAGGAAGGCACGGACCGTCAGAGTACGCAGGGCTGACATTGGTGATTCGCTCCCTCCCGTTGCCGCCCAACGGATCGCGCTTAAGCTGCGAGCCCGCTGACCGCCAGCGGGCCCGCCCCGAGCGCCGACGCCAGACCATACCTGGCCCGGGAATAATTCTGGCTCGACAGCTTCAAGCGCTTGTTGGGCAGCGCGATGTGAAACGAGCACGACAACGGAACCCAATGGCGACCAAGCCCATCATGATGAGGCTCGCGTTGCTGGGCTCGGGCACGGGGACGACCGCGACATTATCGAGAGCTGGACCGCTTTCGCCGCTTCCGCTGAGGCTCAAAAACTCGAGAGTGGTGATCTGGGATGTGGCGATGAAGTCCCAGGATTTTGCTTCCCAGCCCATGCTTGTCACAGTTCCGCTTATCGTCGGTGTGCACACGTCAGCGGAAAACTCAGCCTGGCTACCTGCGGCCGCGACAGCCAACGTATAAATGCCGCAACCGTCGGGATTGGCAGCCATTGCGAAAGTGACTCGATAGAGCTGGCCCACGATAGTCGAAAAGTTCTGGGCGACAGCGCCGATGCCACCGGATCCATTGAGATCAAGCGACTGGGTACCGTCGTCCGCTTGCCAATAGCTTCCGACCAAATCGACGTTCTCGCGGGTAACTTCCCACGGACCTATCAACGTAGAACCGAGGTGCATTACCTGGTAGTACGGTGTCGGGATCGCGATGTCTTCGAAGCTACCGTTGGAAATGATAGTTGCATCGGATGATTCTGGGTGAGCGGCGAGAGTGAGGAGAAGAAGAGCGAACGGGATAAGACGGTACTGCATAGCCCCTCCGACATAGCTAGATGTGAGTCGGGGGGATGCCGCGATGCTACCAGCAACTTGGTCGCGCTGCCCAACGGACCGGCGTTCAGCTGCGCGCCGCCCGCGAACCACCATGGTACTCCGGCGGGCGGCCGCCGCTCCTACCACCCAATCGGCCGCCCGCCGGCTGGAAGCCCTGGCAGGCCCCGGGGCGGCGGCGCGTCAGCTGCAGCGCCTTGTTAGGCGGCAGGTTCTCGCGTGTCATCCAATCCCATTGCCCACCTGAGCTCACGCTGGGCGCGGGGCAGCTCTGCCACGAAGCCACCGCCCACGACGACCCAGGCGATGACCAGGAGAAGAGGATACTTGGAACTTCACCACCAGGTAGCGAAACCAAGGATGAGCCACATCGCGGGATGAAGAGTTAGAAGGACGCGAACACGCGAGACGCCCCCGGATCCTGTGATCCGACCCATGAGAAGCGGATTTCCCGAATTACGGTACGCGAGTGTCTTCATGATCAAGAAGTAGCTACCGCGCACGTGCCCGTAGAACGAGAGTCCAGTCTGCCCGCGACCGGTGTTACCGGAAAGAATTTGGAGGAGCCGCTCAGGCGGTTGGGGTGTCTCGAACGCGAACGCCCAGAACGGCATCGCTCTCCTGCCGCCTAACGGATTGGCATTGAGCTGCCGGCCGCCGTGGAAGCTACCAGGTCACTCCGCCGGCCGCCCGGCGAATCGAGCGACCAACCGGGCGGCCGGCGGCTGGGAAGCCTGGCAGGCCCCGAAGCGGCGGCCGGACAGCTCCAATGCCTTGTTAGGCCGAGGCCCGCCCCCCGCACCACCACCCGCCGCCGAAGCCCGCGAGCCCGAGCGGGAACTACCTCCACCGAAGCCCGCCTGGTCGCTCGGAGCTCGGCCGCTCCCCCTGCCGCGGGACCTCGAGCGGCGCGCCGCCGCGGAGAGCACCAGGGCAAGCCGGGGGGAAGTCGAGCACCCGACCCTGGGAACCGCCGCAAGCGCCGCTCCCCCGCAGGCTCCGCCTGCTCAAGACTCCGTCGCAAACGGGGTCTCGGAGAACCGAAGTCCGCGCCGCCGGACTCCACAGCGCAACTTGCCTGTCCCAACCGGAGATCGAAACGTTCGCTCGGAGTGCGGGGCCACGAGCTCGAGGAGCCGGCCGAGAGCGAGCGGTCGACCGGAGTGAGGGCGTGGAAGTTGAGGTGGCGGAGAAGCGGAGAGCCGGTCCGGAGGAAAGAGACGTTCTGAATGAACCCGGTGGAGGGTGCCGAGCGGGACGCGGCCTAACGGATGGCCGCTAAGCTGCGGCCGCGCGTGATCCTACCACGATTCGTGTCGAGCACGGCCTCCCGCGCGGCTGAGGCCCGCGGCCGTCAGCTTCAGCGGCTTGTTAGGCCGCGTGCCCCGCAGCCTTTCCTCGAACACGTTTGCACTGCCAGACGTAGACGTGGCCAACCTCCTGGTCTCCGACTCTTGCGTCGGCCTTGGCGACGAGCTCGGCCTTGAGCTTGCCGGTGAAGTTGGCGAAAACCGTTGGCGGAACACGGGCGCCCGCGTCAGGGAAGCGGCTAGACCATGTGGCGTGATCCGCCTCGCCGCTCGGTTGCTTAAGGTCGCGGCTGAACAGGGCATGGAAGGCTTGGCGGCGTTGCTCTCGGTCCTGGGCGTTGGGGTGTTTCCTGTCGAAGAGAGTGTCCATTGAGTCCTTCGAGCCGCCGAGCACCACGAAGTTTGCCTTCAAGTAGTTCGTCGTGATGAACGTGACGCGCATCGCGTCCTGCACAGCCTGAAGACGCACTTGGTGTGGATCGAATGCGCTGCCGGGCCACTTGATCTCGACGGCGCCGTACCAGGTAGTTGCGCCCTTTGATCGAGCCTTGAGGGCAACGTCAACGCGTTTCTTGGTAGCGCCCCAATTCTTCGGGAGCTGGCTCGTCGCAGGAGCGTACTTCCCCTGCGCGTTGACGATCTGCGAGACGATGAACCGCGCCGAATCCTCGCCGGATAGCTCACCGAGATTCTGAGAGACCTGGAGCTGGAACCAGCCCGCTAGCCCGGCGGCAATGTCTTGACCGAGGGTCTGGCGCAGGCTCACGCGCTGGCACTCTCCGCATGCGGCCTAACGGCTGGCTGCTGAGCCACGCCATGCAAGCGCCGCCATGCCGAACAGGAGCAACGCGGCGGTGGAAGGCTCTGGTATGGGAGCTGTGGAGTGGAGCGCACCGACTGCCGTGAGATCGGCCGACTTTGATCCAAGGTTTGCATTGAACACGCCGAGGCGGAGGCGGTCGATGATCTCGCCTGCGGGCAGGCCGAAGGAGCTGAGATCGACTTGAACCGCGAAGACGTCAAGGGTCGAATCGGCTGGATCGTTCCATCCGGTGGCGATCGGCGTAACCCTGAGGAAGGACGAGAAACCAGTTCCAATAGGGACGGCAACGTCGAAGACTTCGCGAGGATCCGGCGTGCCGACCGGTCGGTCGCCTGAGAGCTCGAAGATCACCAGATCGACTCCTGGGTCGTTCTGAATCGCGTTATCGAGAAACAGCACCTCGATAACCGTGCGATTCGAATCCCCGCTGTTGAAGGAGTCGGCGATATTGCTGCCGACCAACACTCGCTGGATCGTAGCGGGATCGATGAGCGGACCGGAGACGTAGATCGCGTCGTCCGCGAACGCTGCTTCGCCGGCCGGGAAGGTAAAGCCTGCCACTACGATCGGAGTCGAGTACGCAGGGGCCGCAAGGGACAAGATTGCGGCGGCGAGAAAGGAGTTGAACTTCATGGAGCCCCCCCAAGAGGAATGACGGCGCTTGCCTCGGGGGGTCTGATCGCGGTCAAGGAGTAGTACAGGCGCGCAAGAAGTGCAAGCGGGACGTACCGAGCGGGCGGAAGCTTCGAACTTGAGCGGCCTAACGGATTGGCATTGAGCTGCCGGCCGCCGGTGAAGGTACCCGTCACTTTGGCCGGCCGCCGCCGAGTCCATCGAGGTCGCCCAGCGCGCCCCGCCGGCGGCCGGCCACTGGAGAGCCTGACAGGCCCAGAACGGCGGCCGGACAGCTCCAATGCCGTGTTAGGCAGCGCGCGAAACGAGCGCCCGCCGGCCGTGTCACCGGCTCCCTTTCGGAGGTCAATGACAGCCGTACCAACGTTGGAGGTGTCCTCGGCGAACCAC
>CAZQWQ010000080.1:0-3727 GCA_964596925.1 uncultured Gemmatimonadaceae bacterium
GTTTTGACCGGCAAACGGCTCTTCTATTCCGCGCTGCAACCGATGGTCGGCCGACGCTGGATTTCCTGTTCCAGCTGCCATCCGGATGGCGAGCCGGACGGGCGGACCTGGCACAACCCGGAAGGATTGCGGAATACTCAATCCTTTGCCGGGATGGCTTGGACCCATCCGGTTCACTGGTCGGCCGATCGAGACGAGGTCCAGGACTTCGAGAACACAATTCGCGGTCCGCTCATGCAGGGACGCGGATTGGTCGAGGGACCGGCGCACAATCCGAACACTGGCGATCTGATCACAGAAGCCTACGCGCTACTGCGCGAGGACGCGCCCCTGCGCGACCTGGTGTTCACGGGCGGCGACGCGCTCCAGCGGCAAGCTATCGGTGAAGGCTGCGGGTCGGCGACGATGGTGATGTCCGACGCGCGGATCTCGATGCTGGCGGCGCCGATGGCCGAAGCGCTGGTGGCTCTGCGGAGGACCGGGATGCCGGCCGGCGGCGGTCGCGTTCTCCTCGGAAACGTTGCCGACGATGGCATGAGCCTGTCGTGGCGTACACACGATGTGGCCCCCTGGGTCCCCCTCATCATGGACGCGGCGCCATCCTGGCGCGTCCGGATCGCCGACCGGGCGCACCGAAAGATCCTCGACGAGGTCGCTCGGTGGCCAACTGTTGAGACGGGCGGCATCTTGGTCGGCCGCTTCTCGGAGGCCGCTCAGACCTTCCACGTTGTGGATGTCTTGCCGGCGCCTGAAGACAGCAGCCGTTCGGCGGCCGAGTTCGTACTCGGCACCGCTGGCGTGCGCGCCACCCTAACCGCCTACGCAGAAAGTTGCAATTTCAGCCTCTACTGCCTTGGTACCTGGCACAGTCATCTCGGCGCGTCGGGTCCATCATCCCAAGACCGGGCAACAGCGGTTGCTGTCGCGCTGGCACGGCTGATGCCGTCGGTCCTTCTGATCCATACGCCAGTCGGGTACCGGGCGGCGCTTGCCGAGCCATCCTCGCCATCGATCGAACCGCCAAGCTCGGCGTCGGCACGCGTGGCGGGTCGGACGCCTGCCTTGAACTCGTCGCCCTAACCGAAGACGGACCACCATGGACAAGCTCGCCCGGTTTTCCGACTATGACGTGTTCGCCTACATCGCAAGCGGCCTAGGCGCGCTGGTGGTCTGGGACATTGTCTTCTCGACCCACTATGTCCTCGCCGCGCAATGGACGGTTGCCAGCGGTGCGCTCATCATCGCGACCGCCTACATCGTAGGGCAGATCCTGGCGGCGCCGTCGGGCTGGCTCATCGAGCGGCAGTTCGTCCATCACGTCCTCTTCCGTCCCTCCGTTATCCTCATGGACAGTCGGGAACTCGGGTGGCGAAGATTCCTGAAGAAGACGGTGCTTCAGGACTACTACAATCCTCTCGATGCCGGGCTGCGACGCAAGGTGCGCGAGCGCGCGGCTGCAGAGCGCGGTGCTGATGTTGCCGGCGAAGCCGTGTTCTGGTGCGCGTTTCCGGTCGCCAAGAAGGACGTCAACGCCTACGCGCGTATGGACGGCTTCCTGAAGCTCTACGGCTTCTGCCGGAACATGGCGTTCGTCGGGCTCGCTGGTGCCTGCGTCATCGCCACCGACGCGGCGGTTGCGTGGGCGCGGCAGGGCTGGACGGATCGCATCGACCAGCAGTTCCAATGGGCGCTGCTTGCGCTGCTGATCGGCCTGGGCATGCTGCATCGCTATCTCAAGTTCTTCCGCCTCTACAACGTGGAGGTTTTCGTGGCCTACAGCGAAGGCGCGCCCACCGGAAGCAAACCCACATGATGATCGACATCTTTGACGTCGGACATGGTGGCTGCAGCGTCATCACCTGCCCGAACGCTGCACGCATCATGGTGGATTGCGGCTTCCGGCTTGATCCAGGCTGGTTCCCGTCGATCACATTCCGCAGTCAGCGAATGGACCTTCTCGTGTTCGGCAATCTCGACGAGGATCATGTCGACGATCTGCCGTTTGTCTGGCAGCACGTACCACTTGGCTCGATTTTCAGCAACCCGACCGTGACCGCCACGGCGCTCGCTGCGATGAAACGCGAGCACGGCATGGCCGATGGTGTGCGTCACGCGCACGCGATCCTGCGCGACCATGGTACCGGGCTTATCGGCCGTCCGGCCGGTCTCGGCATCGTGCGGGCCTGGGCCTACTGGAATCGCTATGGGCTAGATTTCACGGACACCAACAACCTGAGCCTCGCCGTTTTCGTGCGCTACAGCACTTTCACGATTCTGTTCGCCGGCGACCTGGAAACGGCAGGATGGCGGGCACTGCTACGCGTCCCCGGGTTTTTGGCCGACCTCGGTTCCGTCAACGTTTTCGTGGCGTCGCATCACGGCCGTGAGAACGGGTGCTGCGACGAGGTCTTTTGGGCATGCCGTCCCGGCGTGTTCGTGATATCGGACGAGGAGCATCAGTTTGACAGCCAGGATACGACTGGCTGGTATCGGCAGCGGGCGCACGGCATTCCTGATTTCCGGATGGCACCCGATCCTGTAGTTGGTCATCCGCGCCGCTACGTGCTGACAACGCGTCGTGACGGCACGCTATCGATGCGTGTTTCTCCCGACGGTCGTTATCTTATAACGCCTCAGAATTCGCCGTTGGCGTTGCCCTCGCGCTCGGGGCTGCATCGGCTATCGGCTGCATAGTCCGACAGATGCTCTGCCAGCGAACCTCCGCAAAGAAGCCGGAACGAAGGGCTGAGGCAACACACTCCCGCTCAAACGCGCTTTCGACTGTTACCTATGTGTTACCTGCGACGCCCAGAATCGGCAAAACAGAAAAACAAAGCCGCCAATTCCTGTTTTGGAATCAGCGGCTTAGCTTGGTTGCGGGGGCAGGATTTGAACCTGCGACCTTCAGGTTATGAGCCTGACGAGCTACCGGGCTGCTCCACCCCGCGTCATCGCTGACAAGGCTCGGGCGCCTCGCGACGCAGGGCCCCAAGGGCGAACGATCGGAAGAGGTTCCGAAACACTCACGTGCTTGCCAACTGCACGCGCTTGCCAACTTCACGCGCTTGAAAGACCTGGCAGCGACCTACTCTCCCACGCCTTAAGGCGGAGTACCATCGGCGCTGAGGGTCTTCACGGCCGAGTTCGGGATGGGATCGGGTGTGGTCCCCTCGCAATAGCCACCAGGTCGTCGAAGCGCGCGAAGCGAAGCTGAAAAGGTTGGGTTGGCGCCCGTGGCCCGGGTTCGATCCTGGGCACGAGTGTGACGAAGGCTCAAGCTCAAACGAGCGATTAGGACCGGTTAGCTTCACGCGTTACCGCGCTTCCACACCCGGCCTATCAACGTGGTGGTCTTCCACGGCTCTTAGGGAAACCAGGTTTCGAGGGGGGCTTCCCGCTTAGATGCCTTCAGCGGTTATCCCGTCCGCATATAGCTACCCTGCTATGCCGCTGGCGCGACAACAGGTCCACCAGAGATGCGTCCAACTCGGTCCTCTCGTACTAGAGTCAGATCCTCTCAATTCTCCTACACCTACGGCAGATAGGGACCGAACTGTCTCACGACGTTCTGAACCCAGCTCGCGTACCGCTTTAATTGGCGAACAGCCAAACCCTTGGGACCTTCTACAGCCCCAGGATGCGACGAGCCGACATCGAGGTGCCAAACCTCCCCGTCGCTGTGAACGCTTGGGGGAGATCAGCCTGTTATCCCCAGAGTACCTTTTAT
>CAZQWQ010000081.1:0-3835 GCA_964596925.1 uncultured Gemmatimonadaceae bacterium
GATGCGTTATGTGGCGAAGACGATTATGTGGCGAGGTCCCGGCTGGCGCACGGGCTGACGACGTAGCCATCGGCAACTTCACAACATAATTCGGAGGGTCATGGTGGTGCCTCTAGAGGAGGTACACACCATGTTCGAGACGCTCTTCTCGTACCCTGCCGTCCTACGACGCCATCGGGACGGGCCACTGGCTGTTGAGCGCGCTGTCTACCTGGAGGGCCTTGCAATCCAGGGGACGGCGCACGGTACCTTGTTACGGCGCGCAGCTTACTGCCTCTGCGTAGCACAAGAGGTCGAGCACCTGCCGACCGATCATCTGTTCGATCGCGGCGAGATCGACGCCCTCGCAAGCGCATGGGCCGCGAAGCGCACCGCCGATGGAAGGACCACGGTATGGCGGTGGCCCGAGGAGCATTTTCGGTTCGCCGCAATCGATTTCCTGCGAGGCATCGGGAGGCTGCGTCCCCCTCCCTCGGCAACAGTTGGTCACTACGACCAACTGCTCGAAGACTTCATCGCCGCTCAGCGGGAAGGGCCATGGCTATCCGAAGCGACCTGCCGATCGGCGCGCTGGCAGATCGTGCGGTTCCTCCGATATCTGGAGCAGCAGGATGTCGCGCTCGGCGACGTCGAGCCGCACCACATCGACGCCTACTTCCAACACGTGGCTCCGCGGTGGAGCCGGACCTCGCTGGGCACGTCGGCCAAGATGGTGCGCTCGTGGTTCGCACACTGCGAGCGTCGCGCCTGGGTGAGGCCCGGCTTGGCCGCGGCGATCCTGCTGCCGCGGATCTACCGGCATGAAGGTTTGCCGCTCGGACCGACTTGGGATGAGGTCGGCTGCATGTTGGCCAAGACAGCGGGGGATGAGCCAGCGCACCTTCGGGATCACGCCATCCTCCGGCTGCTCTCCGTCTACGGATTGCGCTCCGGCGAGGTGCGTCGGCTGGCGATTGATGACCTCGACTGGCAGCGGGAGCGGATCCGAATCGTGCGGTCGAAAAGCGCGCGGGAAGAGACGCTGCCGATCGAGCCGAGCGCGGGCAACGCGATCGTGCGGTACTTGCGCCTTGGCCGCCCCACGAGCGCAAGTCGCATCGTCTTCTTGACGCTGAGAGCGCCTCATCGGCCGTTGTCTGCAGGCGGCGTCTACGACGTCGTCCGTCGATACCTGTCGGAATCTGATTCGCCGAGGAAGGGACGGGGTCCGCATGGCCTGCGTCATGCGTGCGCCCGCCATCTGGTCGAGTCGGGCCGCAGCTTCAAGGAGGTCGGCGACCACCTCGGCCACCGCAGTCCGGACGCCACTCGCCTCTACGCCAAGGTCGATCTCGCATCACTGCGCCGAGTTGCGCTCTCTGATCTCGGAGGCCTGTCATGACCCTCGCCGAAGCCATCGAGAGCTACCTCAGCCTCAAGCGGTCGCTGGGAGCTGTCTTCTCGGCAGAAGCGCGCATCTTACGTTCGTTCCGACGCGTCCTTGGTGATGTGCCCCTCGACTCGATCGGCTGCGATGCGTGCCAGGCCTTCTGTCGCGGCTCGGGTCCACCGACCCGCTTCTGGGAGAGAAAGCACCAGACCCTACGAGGCTTCTTCAGTTACCTGACCACACGTGGTCAGGTCGCGACATCGCCACTCCCGCACGCCGCTCCACGCGTTGCGCGCTCCTTCCAAGCGTACATCTACTCGCGCGACGAACTGCGCCGGATCCTCGAAGCGACGTCGATTATCGAGACCGCCCGCTCACCGCAGCAACCTCTGACCTTCCGCATCCTGCTCTTGGTGCTCTACGGCGCCGGACTGCGCCCCGGTGAAGCGCTCCGGCTCCGCTGCTGCGACGTCGATTTGGCCGATCGAATCCTCGCGATCTGGGACACCAAGTTCTTCAAGTCGCGCCTAGTCCCCATCGGCACCGATCTGTGCAAGGCCCTCGAGACCTACTGGAATGTCCGCCAGCGTCTGCCATTGCCGGATGAAACACGCTCGGCGTTCTTCTGCGCCCGCACGGGCCGCAGGCTCTCGCTCGCGAGGCTTGAGAGCATCTTCGTTCGGCTCCGCGAGCACGCTGATGTCCGACGGCCCTCGTCAGATCGCTGGCAGCCGCGTCTGCATGACATGCGTCATGCCTTCGCCGTTCACCGTGTCATCGCGTGGTACCGCGAAGGCGCCGACGTGCAGGCGTGTCTCCCACTACTTGCCACATACCTCGGTCACATCAACCTGTCCGGGACGCAGACCTACCTAACCATGACCCACGAGCTGCTGGGCGAGGCATCGCTGCGCTTTGAGCGCTATGCCGCGCTTGGCCAGGAGGATGACCATGCCTGACAGCCACCTGCTTGGCCCCTTCGTTCGACGCTTCCTTCTCGAAGATGTCGTCGCGGAACGCAACCTGACGATCAACACCCAGCGCAGCTACCGCGACTCAATCTGCCTTCTGCTGCGCTTCATGGCCAAACACCACGCCACCGACGCCACTCGCGTCACGGTCGAGCACGTCACGGCCGCTATCGTGCGCGCGTTCCTCGCTCACCTTGAAGAGCAGCGTGGCAATTCCGTGGCAACCCGCAACCAGCGCCTCGCGGCCATCCATTCGCTCTTCCGCTTCATCGCCCGCCTGGTGCCCGAGCTCGTCGACCAAGCCGCCCAGATCCAGGCCATCCCCTTGCGTCGCGCCGCTGCGCCCGCAATGGCCTACCTCGACAAGCCCGAGATCGACGCTCTGCTCGCAGTGCCCGATCGCAGGCGCCCTCAAGGCCAGCGCGACTACGCTCTGCTGCTGTTTCTCTACAACACCGGTGCTCGCGCCACCGAAACCGCCGAGCTCGCTGTCGGCGCCGTCACGCTCGACGGTGCGCCGTCGGTGCGATTGCTCGGCAAGGGACGCAAGACCCGCACCTGCCCGCTATGGCCGCACACCACCAAGATTCTTCGTCAGCTGCTCGGCGCACGCATCGACGGCCCGCGAGACGAACCGGTCTTCCGCAACGTCCGCGGCGCGCCGGTGACCCGCTTCGGCATTCACGATCTGCTCGCGCGCACGGTGGTGAAGGCGGCCGAAACGACACCCTCCCTACGGGCGAAGCGCGTGAGCCCTCATACGCTCCGGCACACGACCGCCGTCCACCTGCTTCGGGCCGGCGTGGACATCAACACGATTCGCGCCTGGCTCGGCCACGTCTCGCTCGAGACAACCAACCGCTATGCCGAAGTCGACCTCGAGAGAAAGGCCAAAGCGTTGGAGACCTGCGCGATCACGAATTGCGACCGGACTCCCGCATGGCGCAAGGACAAGGACCTGATGGCCTTCCTCTCGTCCCTGTAGTCCCCGGAATTATGTGGCGAAGATCCGGCCCGAACCGCGCCGAGCCTGGGCAAGCGGCCCGCTCGCCACATAATCGTCCTCGCCACATAACGCATCCGGCTTTCGGACAGGATCTCACGCGTTCGCCCACGCGACGTTGCGTCTTCGCACTTCGAGCCGAATCACATTCAGCTTCTGGTACAGGTATGTGTCCGGGTAGCGTGTGATTCCCGCTCCCTGCACCTTGTGCTTCTTACACAACCACTGTCGCAGCCTTTGGGCCGTGTGTTGGTCCACGGCTCGATAGGCTTTGCTCACCGGTCCGAGCCGGAAGTAGTTCGACCACCCTGCTAACTTGCGGTTGATTCTCCCCACTTGCTCCTCGCTGTCGATGAACCCCCACCGCCGCTCCGTCAGCTCGCTGATCTCGTTACACACCCGCGAGATCTTCTTCTTCGACGGCTTGGTTCCGATGTAGCTCCTCCCCGTCTTCGGCGAGTAACACCGCCCGATGGTGTACCCCAGAAACTC
>CAZQWQ010000082.1:0-2575 GCA_964596925.1 uncultured Gemmatimonadaceae bacterium
ACTGATTGCGGCGGGCCGCTGATATGGCTCGCCGGCAATGGGCGCTGATCGCGAGTGCCGGCCGGATCGGGCACGATCGGCGCCTCCAGTTCTCCAGACGGTTTGAACCCGGTGCCGGCCATCGCGTCGGGATCGACCTGCGACAGCACGGCCTCGACGTAACCCGGATGCCGCTTGCCCGGTGCCTTGTTCGGCCCGAGACGATCTACAAAAGCAGGGTCCTTCGACATGGTTCCTTAATCTCCCTTCGATGATGCGGTGGATACCTGTCATCGGTCATGCAAAGTTCCCCAGCTGCGGTCATTGAAAAGTCCCCACCCCTCTCGACCCGAGGAGGGGCTCGATGGCAGGGACCGAAGCACGTGAAGATGCGAAGCTCGACCTTCAGGCCACTCACCTGGAGGAGGGCTTCATGGTCGGGGAAGAGCGCTGGCAGGAGATCCGCCGTCTGCATCACGAAGACCACGTGCCGATCGCCGAGATCGCCCGGCGGCTGGATCTCGATCGCAAGACCGTCCGTCGCTGTCTGAGGCAGGAAGCCTGGCAGCCCTACGAGCGGCCGGCGCGCACCGACACGCTGCTGGCCGAGCACGCCGAGTTTCTGCGCGAGCGGGCTCCGCGGGTGAGCTACTCGGCGCAGGTGCTGTGGCAGGAGCTGCGGCAGCGCGGCTTCACGGGTAGCTACCAGACGGTGAAGCGGTTCGTGCGGCCGCTGCGGGCGGTCGAGGCGTTGGCCGAACGCGCCACGGTCCGGTTCGAGACGCCGCCCGGGCACCAGAGCCAGGTCGACTGGGGCGTGGCGCGCGTGCACTTCCGGCACCAGCCGGTGTTGCTGCACTTCTTCGTGCTGACGCTGGGCTACAGCCGGCGGCACTACATGGAGCCGGCCCTGAACGAGCGCGTGCCGCAGTTCCTCGACGCGCACGAGCGCGCGTTCGATCACTTCGGTGGCCACACCCGCGAGCACCTGTACGACCGGCCGCGCACGATCTGCAGCCCCGACGGGCAGGGCGGCGTGGTGTGGAACGCGACCTTCCAGAGCTTCGCCCGCTACTGGGGCTTCGAGCCGCGACTGTGCCGGCCGTATCGGGCGCGGACCAAGGGCAAGGTCGAGTCGGGCGTGAAGTACCTCAAGCGCAACTTCCTCGCCGGCCGCTCGTTCATCGACCTGCAGGACGCGAGCGAGCAATGGGTGGAGTGGAACGCGACGGTGTCCGACGTGCGCGTACACGGCACCACGCACCAGCCGCCGATCGAGCGCTTCGTCGAGGAACGCCTGCACCTGCTGCCGCGCGCCGGGCGGCCGGGCTATCGGCTCGAGGCGCGCTTCACGCGCGTTGTCGCGGACGACTTCCTGGTCAGCCTCGACACCAACCGCTACTCGGTGCCGTTCTCGTTGATCGGCCACACCGTCGAGGTCGAGCGCCGCGACGGCCAGGTGCGCATCCACTGCCGCGGCAAGCGGGTCGCCACGCACGCCGAGCTGCCGGGGCGGCACGGGCTGGTCGTCCTGCCCGAACATGGGCCCGGGGCCGTGGCGCGCAACGCGCGGCTGCGCCGGGCGAGCCACCTCGACTCACCGTTCGCGCCCAAACGCGAAGCGATCGCCGTCGAGCAGCGCGACCTGGCCGCCTACGACGCGCTCGTCGCGGCCGGAGGTGAGCGATGAACACGCCCCAGCTCGAACGCCTGCACGCACAGATGGTGCGGCTGAGGCTGTTCAAGAGCCGCGAGCGGATCGAGGCGCTGCTCCAGGAGGCCAGCGCTGCCGAACTGAGCTACGCCGACTTCCTCGATGGGCTGCTCACCGAAGAGGTGACTTCCAAGACCTCGAAGAACGTCACCATGCGCACCAGCCTCGCCCGCTTCCCGTTCGTCAAGAGTCTCGATGCGTTCGACTTCGGCTACCAGCCCTCGATCGATCGCAAGCAGCTGCAGACGCTGGCCAGTTGCCACTTCATCGAGCACGGCGAGAACGTCGTGCTGCTCGGACCGCCCGGCGTCGGCAAGACCCATCTCGCCGTCGGGCTGGGTCTGAAGGCCATCGAGTGCGGCTATCGCGTCCTGTTCACCACTGCCGCCGGGATGATCGGTACGCTGACCAAGGCGCTCGCCGAAGGCCGGCTCGAGGAGAAGCTCAAGCTCTACACCGTGCCACGGCTGCTGATCATCGACGAGATCGGCTACCTCCCGATCGATCAGAGTGGCGCCAACCTGTTCTTCCAGCTCATCAGCCGGCGCTACGAGAAGGGGCCGCTGATCTTGACCAGCAACCAGGCGTTCGGCAGCTGGGGCGACGTGTTCGGCGACCGCGTCATCGCCGCGGCGATCCTCGACCGCGTCCTGCACCACGCCGTCACCGTCAACATCCGCGGCAACAGCTACCGGCTCAAGGACAAGCTCAAGTCCGGCATCGTCCAGGCGGCCACCGAGGCCGTCAGTTGATCAACCGGGGTGAGGAATTTTCGGTGACCGCAGCTGGGGAGATTTGGGTGACCGTTGACACACGGGGTGAGCGGAACCGACGAAAGTCATGAAGTTCGGCGACGAGACTGACCGCGGTCACCGTGTCGAT
>CAZQWQ010000083.1:0-4464 GCA_964596925.1 uncultured Gemmatimonadaceae bacterium
GTCGATCCCGACATCGACTTCTGACCCGCCACTCGACGGCCGCTCACCGCATCACGAGCGTGAGCGGCCGTCGCTCGCCGCGAGGATCGGCATCATCCAGTCGGTCCGAGAACACCTCAACCAGCGTGAGCGGCTACACCAGCCCGGACGCCCCCGCATCGACGCGCAACACCGGAATCTCATCCGTCGCATGGTGCAGGAGAATCACTGGGGTGCCCCGCGTATCCATGGCGCACTCCTCAACCTCGGCTTGCGGATATCCGAGCGCACGGTGTCGCGCGGCATGCGGGCGTATCGGCCACGGCGAGCACCAGGGGCATCCTGGAAGACGTTCGTGCACAACCACCGCGAGGCGCTCGCTGCGATGGACTTCTTCACCGTCCCGACGCTCACGTTTCGCCTCCGCTATGTGCTCGTCGTCATCGCGCATGGCCGTCGCAAAGTGCGGCATGTGAACGTAACGGCGCACCCTACCGCGGCGTGGATCACCCAGCAGATGCGCGAAGCATTCCCCTTCCGGGTCGCGCCGCGCATGCTCTTGATGGACCACGACGCGATCGTCTCCGCCGACGTCCGTCGCGTTCTCACGCACATGGACGTGCGTCCGGTGCGGACAGGTTTTCGGAGCCCTTGGCAAAATGGTGTCGTGGAGCGCTGGGTTGGGACGTGCCGTCGTGAGCTGCTCGACCACGTGATCGTCATGGGAGAGGATCACCTGCGTCGGCTGCTGCACGAGTTCCTTGACTACTACGACAACGACCGGACCCACCTCTCGCTCGGGAAAGATCCGCCCACGCCAAGAGCCGTGTGCCCAGAACCTTCGGAGCTCGCCACGATCGCGGCCCTTCCTCGTGTCGGCGGCCTTCACCATCGGTACGAGTGGCGGGAAGCCGCATGACGGGCGCAGATGGGGTTTTGGCGAGGCACAGGCACCTGCGGGGCCCGGGCTGGCACCTCACCTGTCCCCAGCCGCGGTAATCACTGCAGAGCCGCGCAGGCTAACACGTTTCGAGCGGGGGCCATGGGAATGAGGGAAGGTCTTGAAGTTCGGAGGGAAAACGTCTGAGGAAGAGGACGCGCCGAGCGATTTTATGCTACAGAAGCGGGCGGCGTTCTGGTGCTATATGGAACCGTCCAGTAGTCGTTGGGCGGGCCACGGCCTGGATCGTCAGGACAGAAAGGAGCCTTGAGGAAATGAAGATCACGTGCATGAGTTGCAAGGGCTTCGAGTTCGAAGTCGAGCTGTCCGAGATGGACTTTCACCGAGCACCCGTGGTCGCTTTGACTTGCCCACAATGTGACAAGTCCACCGCAATCCAGCAGCGGCCCGGCGGTGGCATTGAGGTCGCGCTCGACAAGCATCTGGACAAGCAGCGCGGCTAGCGGTGGCCGCCCAACCCGCGCTTGCAGCGGACGGCGCTGCGCGCCGCCGCTGAACCGCCGAGTCGTTAGGCGGCAGACACAGAATACGCCAGCAAGTCACCCGAACGAGTGGCAAGCGCCTCACACGTGGTGGGGTGTGGAGCCACCCGAGCATGTCGCGACGAGGCCTGAAAGCCGCCGGGCCAGGGTCGCTCCCTCCTGCAGGAACGAGGAGCCATACAAATAGATTCGGCGGTGGGAGCTACCATCTTGGAGTCGATGGAGAAGACACGGTGAATACGAGCAATACCGAACTTGCCTCGAGCCTACGCGAGCGCGTCCGCGGTGTCATTGAAAGTGCGCGGTTCGAGAGGTCTATCACTGCGCTGATCGTTGCGAACGCTGTTACACTCGGCATCGAAACCTCACCGCCAGTCGCGGCACGGTTCGGCGATTCGCTGTACGCGTTCGATCGACTGGTGCTGGCGGTGTTCGTCGTCGAGCTGCTGTTGCGCTTCTTCGTCCACCGCGGTCGCTTCTTCGGGGACCCCTGGCGCGTGTTCGACTTTGTGGTCGTTGGCATAGCGGTCGTTCCTGCGGGCAGTGCGTTCGCCGTCCTGCGCGCCCTGCGCGTGCTGCGGGTGCTCCGGCTGGTGTCGCTGGTGCCGTCGATGCGGCGGGTCATTGGCGCTCTGCTGAAAGCCCTGCCGGGCATGGCGTCGATCGTCGGCCTCCTGGGACTCGTGCTTTACGTCTTCGCGGTGATGGCCACGAAACTGTACGGTACGATCGCGCCGGAGTTCTTCGGCAGCCTCGGCGTGTCGCTGTTCACGCTGTTCCAGATCATGACCGTCGAAGGCTGGCCCGACGTTGCACGCAGCGTCATGACGCAGTCGCCGCATTCCTGGATCTTCTTCGTCGTCTACCTGCTAATTGCGACGTTCATGGTGCTGAACCTGTTCATTGCAGTGGTCGTTAACGCTATGCAGTCACAGGTCACGGAAGACCTCAAGGACGAGGGAGAAGCGCACACCGGGTTGATCCTCGACGAGGTACGCGCGCTGCGGCGAGCGATCGAGGCGCTGCGTGGGCCGTCGACATCGTGACCACGTATAGCGTGAGGCCGACAGGGCCAGGGTCGTCGTCGCCGATGGCCGCAGTACGGAGCCAGCGCCAGGTGATGCAGTGCAGGAAAGCGCCCGCAGTATCATCGGACTGCTGAAGACCAAGTAACTTGACCCACCAGCAAGGAGAGTAACGAATGGTTTGGATTTGGGCAGGCTTCATCCTGTTGGTGCTACTGATGCTGGCGCTGGACCTGGGGGTCTTCCATCGGAAAGCCCATGTGGTGACGATGAAAGAGGCCCTCACGTGGTCCACCGTGTGGATTACGATGGGGCTGTCCTTTTCTATTCTTGTGTACTACGGGTACGAGCACCAGTGGCTGGGACTGGGAAGTACGGTTGATGCTGTCGACGGGGTGATCAACAACGGCATGACGGCGACGATCAAGTACCTGACGGGGTACGTCGTCGAGAAGTCGCTGAGCGTCGACAACATCTTCGTCATCGCGATGATATTCGGCTTCTTCGCGGTTCCGCCGATCTACCAGCATCGAGTGCTGTTTTGGGGCATTCTGGGTGCTCTGGCGATGCGCGGCATGATGATTGGACTGGGCGCCGCCTTGATTGCCGAGTACCACTGGGTGCTCTACGTCTTTGGCGCCTTCCTGATCATCACCGGGATCAAGATGCTGATCCTGAAGACGGATCACACGGACCCCAACCAGAACATCGTCGTACGGCTCACCCGGCGATGTTTCCCAATTACGGCGCGGTTCCACGGACAGCACTTCGTCGTTCGGGCTGGAGCCCCGGCCTCATACGAGAGCGAGTTCCCTGGGACGGCCGTCCTCCCGGATGAAGCGGTGAACCAGGCACGACCCGGCACCTGGATGCTCACGCCGCTGGCCTTGGCCTTGATCATGGTCGAGTTCACGGACCTGATCTTCGCGGTGGACTCGATCCCGGCGATATTCGCCATTACCGCCGATCCGTTCCTGGTGTTCACCAGCAACGTCTTTGCGATCCTCGGCCTCCGGTCGCTCTATTTCGCGCTGGGAGGAATGCTCGAGAAGTTCAGATACCTGAAGGTGGCACTCGCGTTGGTGTTGATGGTGGTGGGCGTGAAGATGCTGATAGCCAAGTGGCTCAAGCAGATGCTCGGCAGCGGCTTCAACTTCTACTTACTCGGAGTCGTGCTCCTGATCCTGGGTGCAGGTGTAGCCGTGTCCCTGATTGCTAATCGTCGCGGTGAGCGTGCCGCCTAACAAGCCGATGAAGCTGACGGTCGCCTTCGGCGCCCGCTGAACCGGCCCGGGTTTCTCGGAGGCTCCAGACTTTGAGAGGATGGAGCCATGGGACAGGGGAATCGGTTCTCGCCAGAGGTGCGAGAGCGAGCGGTGCGAATGGTGTTGACGCATGAGAGTGCGCACGAGTCGCAGTGGGCAGCGATCCGGTCGATAGCGGCCAAGATCGGGTGTTCGCCGGAGGGCCTGCGCACGTGGGTACGGCAGGCCGAGCGTGACGACGGCAAACGCGCGGGGCTGACGACGAGCGAGACAACGCGGCTGAGCGAGTTGGAGCGCGAGGTGCGCGAGGTGCGCCGGGCGAACGAGATACTGCGGAAGGCGGCCGCGTATTTCGCCCAGGCGGAGCTCGACCGCCGACCGAAGTGATGGTGGCGTTCATCGACGCCAACCGCGCCGCCTACGGGGTCGAGCCGATCTGCGCGCAGGTGCCGATCGCCCCGTCGACGTACCGCACGTGGAAAGCCGAACAGCGGGCCCCGGAGACGCGGGCGGCCCGAGGGCAGCGGGATGAGCCGCTGCGCCCGCAAGTGCAACGCGTGTGGGACGACAACTTCCAGGTCTACGGGGCGGAAAAGGTCTGGCGGCAGTTGGGTAAGCGTGTGACGAACTCCATCTGGTCCTGACCTCCCTGGGCCGCCAAGATCGGCCGCCAGGAGGTGGACTCGATGGGGGCACGCAAAGGGACGGAGGGGCTGACGGCCCGCGGCCGGGCGATGCAGCGACTGCTGGCG
>CAZQWQ010000084.1:0-2743 GCA_964596925.1 uncultured Gemmatimonadaceae bacterium
TCCGGGTCGCTGTCGTGGTTGATCGTGTCGACGCCGTGACAGTCGTCCACCCACCCGTTCCCATCGTCGTCCCGATCGTCGCTGTCACAATCGTCGGGGTTCGTCCACACGTTGGCGGCGAGATCCGCATGCCGGTAGTCGACCCCCGTGTCGATCACCACGACAACCACGTCTCGGTTGCCACGCTCGGTGTCCCAGGCCTCGGGGGCACTGACGTCGGCACCCGACAAGCCGCCGTCCTGACCTCGATTGTCGAGGTTCCAGAGGTCCGACCACAGAGGGTCGCTTGGGATCCCAAGCGACCGGACGCGGTAATTGGGCTCGGCGTAGGCGACGTCGGTTCGGGCGCGATAGGCCTCCATCGCGGCTTCGAGGGACTGGCCGGGCGGAAGATCGACGAGCTCCAGGTCCTGGTCGGTACGAAACCGATGCGCGACCGTGGCGCCAACCGTCGCATGCGATCGCTTGCGGACGAGTGCAGACGCGCCACCCTTGAAGCGGACAAGGAGTTGTCCGGCGGCATGGTCCGCGCTTGTTGCCCCGGCCACGGAGGATCCTTTCGCGAACGGCTGAGGAGTCGGGGTCATCGCGTGGAGGTCGGGGTTGTCCGCAGCGATGGCGACCAGGCCCGCGATGGCGAGGCAGCGCCCGACGCGCGGGAAGGCATGGGTGCAATCCGCAGTCTTGTGATGAATCGCTCTTGTCATGATCGCCATCTCCCCTTGTTCGACGGTTGGTCGGTGAGTTCGCTACTCGGTACGAGCGTCAGATGGGTCTGGTTGGGTACGGGATCTCCGACTGCAACCAGACGTTCAGCTCACGCCGCAGGCGTCGTTCCCGGTGATGAACGGCCGTGGGGGTTCCGCCGAGACGTACTGCGATCGCGGCGCAGTCCAGGCCACGATGCTGCGACAGGCGGAGAATGCGGCGGTCGAGCGCACCACGCGTCTGGAGAAACTGTTCGAGAACACCCCGCACCATGAGTCTGCTCCTTCCACGACGGGCCGCCCTTCAATGGTGTCACGGCCGTCAGAGGGCAGATGGCGTCATGTATGGGGGTGTGGCGGGTGTTGACGCTCCAGGAGCGAACGGGGCATGACTCGGTGCGGAAGGCGATTGTGCACCGCTACCCGCCACGGCAAGTTGTCGAGGTACTCCGGTCTGCGCGTACCGACCCGGGGAGCCCGGTGCTCAGTGAGGTTCTCGAGTGCTTACGAGACCGGTGGCTCCGGTGGGCTCGACACCGCTATCCCAGCCTCGAGAGTCAACACGACGATGCGGTCCAAGAGGCGCGGATGCGTGTGCTCGAACGCATCGACCAGCTGCGCGATCCCGAGCGGGTCGAATCCTGGGGCAACGCGGTGTTCGTCAGCGTGCTTCGGGAGATGCTCAAGAAGCACAAGCGTAGGGGCCGGTGGGACCACACGGTTGGTGCAGACGAAGACCCGGATGAAATCCTGAACCGTCTCCCGCCCCCGGGGACCATGACACCGGAAGACGAAGCCAGCCATCACCAACGCCTGGAAATCGTTCGTGGGGTCGTAGGTGTCGATGAGGTGGCGTGGCTGAGGTTCGAAGAGGGACTCTCCGAGAAGGAGATCGAGGAACGGACCGGTCTTCGCCGGGACGCCATCGCGTCGCGTACCAAGCGCATTCGCAAGGTCTTGCGGCGGATGCTGGACGAGACGGGTGCAGACGGGCGGCCCTTGCCGACCTCGAGCATCCTTGAGGGAACGGGGCTCTCGCGCGAAGTTCGCACGAAACTCGCTCAGGTGATCCAGCAGCTAAGGGGCTGGACCGACAGAGGTTCTGCAGATGAGAAGGATTGATGGGCTGCGCCGGCCTGGCGTCGAAGCCAATCGATCGCTCTGGGTTCTTGCCACAGAGTCGGACGGGATGCCGTCAATAGCTGCAAGGAGCATAGAGACGTGACCCACGAAGAGGCACTGGACGTCCTGACCGCCTGGATCGTGGCGGGTGGAAGAGGACATCCGACCTCCCCTGAACGGCGAGGAGCGGCGGAAGACCATGTCAGCCGTTGCCGCGGCTGCTGGGACGAGCTCTGCGCAACGCACGAACTGATCGTGGGGTCGCGACCCGAGAAGGCCGATCGGATGCACGAGCTCTTCGGGTGCGCAGCGACCCAGGAGCAGCTCTATGCGCTGGTTGGTCTCACTCCCGCGGGGATCGAGGAGCAGCATCCACACCTCGCGCGACACCTTACGTGGTGTCATGCGTGCCGGGAGCACCTGACCGAACTGGTGGAGATGAACGAGTTCACCGCTGCGCCGCACAAGACAGAGACCCTGCTGAAGGTGGTGGAGCGACTGGTGGTGACCATTCGCGAGGGCATCGCCCGGTTCTCCGAACTGCCGGACCATCTCTTCGCAACCTCGCTGGTGGCCGCAGCGGGCGCCTCGAGGGGCGACTCGAAAGGCAGTTCGAGAGCATCGGCGGGCGAACGCGTGACACTCGATATCGGAAGCTCTGGATTGAAGATTGACGTCGCCATCGAGCCCCAGGAGTCCGGTCGGCTCCGGTTGTCGCTTTCACTGTCCGGCAGGGAAGCGGGCCCCATCGACGTGGGCCTGCGGGAAGTCCGAGGGTCAAACGAGACGCTCATCAAGGAGCAGAGCCCCATCAAGGATCGCTCGTTCGTCGCCGACGGGCTCCGGCCCGGTTGCTACGCGCTCCACATCCATGACACGGTCACCAACGAACGATCCCGGATTCAGTTGGATAT
>CAZQWQ010000085.1:0-2524 GCA_964596925.1 uncultured Gemmatimonadaceae bacterium
TGGACGAGGAAAGGTTTCTTGACAGTCTTCGACATGGTGGTGGCTCCTTCTTTTGGTTTGGCGACCACCGTCCCTACCATAGGGACGGCGAAGGAGCCGCCACTCTCAACTCTCTAGTTCAACACTGGATGGGACATCCCCCTGTTCGGGGAAGCCGCCGGATAGATTGGCCGGTCCACGGTTTCGAAAGGCAACGTGTGCCGAGCTTCGAGCTCGAGTACGAATGGAAGGATGGAAGCTCCTGACTGCGGCGAGTGGAGCTGTTGCCGTGCGAGAACGGCTCGCCACGCATCGTGGTTGTCTGTCTTCGCTACGGCGTCGCCCATCGCGCGGACGCGCCCGAAAACAAGGTTGCGGTGTTGACCGCCATCATGGAAGGAACTTGGTCCGGGGATATCACGGGACGTTGCAGTCCTTGGTCACCGTTCGGGAAGCGAGATTCCGCGGCTATTCCGCACCCATGCGGCCACGAGGCTTCAGCCGCTTCCGCGGCTCAGTTCATGACAGCAATGGTGTCGGCCGGCTTGCCGGTTGGGGTTACACGCCCGTGTGGCCGGTGGTCTGGCACGTGCGGCGGCGACGTCGGGTCTTCCGCTTCGCACACGTGGCGAGGGCGATGCGCCCTCCGGCTACCGCCGCCGCACCCCGGAAGACACCATCCTCTATGACGTCGTTCGCGACCGGGTGGAGACGTTTCTAGAGACCGCCCGTCAGTCCGACCGCACCATCCCACGCTTCGTCGAGCGAGAGTTTCGGACCTACCTTCAGTGCGGCATCCTCGCTCACGGCTTCGTCCGCGTTCACTGTGACGACTGCGGAAACGACCGAGTAGTCGCATTCTGTTGTAAAGGGAGGGGCTTTTGTCCCTCGTGCGGCGGGCGGCGCATGGCTGATACGGCAGCTCACCTGGTCGATCGCGTCATTCCCCAGGTGCCCGTGCGCCAGTGGGTGATGTCGCTGCCGATTTCGCTGCGTTACCGCATGGCCTACGACGCCGAGCTTACCGCTGCGGTGCTGCGGCTGTTCATCGGGGCGGTCTTTGCCTCGTACCGGCGCCGAGCCAAGAAGCTCCGTGCCATCCGCTCAGCTCGCTGCGGCGCCGTGAGTTTCATCCAGAGGTTCGGCGATGCTCTCAACGTTAACGTCCACTTCCATACGCTGGTTCTGGACGGCGTCTACACGGGCGAGCAACCGCAGTTTACGCCACTGCCGCCGCCGAGCAACGAGGAGGTCGCCCGCACCACCGCCCAGGTTGTGCGCCGCCTGATGCGCCTGCTCGAGCGGCGCGGCCTCACTCCGCAGTCCGACCCGACCGATGCCGACCCACTGGCAACCGACGAGCCGCTGCTCGCCGAGATCTACGCGGCCTCCGTCCGCGGACGAGTGGCCACCGGTCCCCGCGCGGGCAATCTGGTGGTTCGTCTGGGCGACCGGATCGACCCGGAAGACTTGGAGGAATGCGTACAGGGACCCCGCTGTGCGAGCATCAACGGGGTCAGCCTCCATGCCAACGTTGCCGTACCCGCTCGAGACCGGCGGCGCCTGGAGCGATTGTGCCGCTACGTGGCTCGACCGCCGGTCGCGACTCAACGCTTGTCGAGACTCCCCGACGGTAGACTCCTCTACCAGCTCAAGCGCCGCTGGCGCGACGGAACCACCGCGATTCTGTTTCAACCGGACGAGCTGATCGAAAAGCTCGCCGCCTTGGTTCCTCCACCGCGCATCCACATGGTGCGCTACTACGGAGTGCTCGGGCCTCGGGCCGATGAGCGTCGAGCGATCGTTGCCCGACCCGGCTCCAGCGACGAAGACGCGATGCGCACCCACGCGCGACCGGCGTGCCAACACCAAAGTGCCGAACGCGACCCTGCTGCGACGCCGTCGAGGCGAGCTGCGCCCGACGACCAGCCGCAATCCAGGCCACGGCGACTGAGCTGGGCAGACCTGATGCGCAGGGTTTTCGCCACGGACGTTCTCCAATGCTCCCGCTGCGGCGGCCGCATGCGCGTGCTCGCCGCGATCTATACGCCCGAGCCCATTCGAGCGATCTTGGAGTGCTTGAACCTACCGCCCCGGGCACCGCCGATCGCGCCCGCCCAGGCCTGCCTGCTCGACGCCGCAGAGCAAGCTGAGGAATCTCCGGAAGAAGATCAGCGGCACGACAACTGGCCCGACTAGCGACCGCTGAGCGAACTGGCCCCCCACACGAGGGACGTGGGCACCGGTCTGCCCGAACTCCCGCGCCACGGCCGAGGCGAGCCCGATCGACGCCGGTCGAGCGTAGCAGCGCCACCCGCGCCGCACTGCTAAAAAGCCCCCGCCTACAGAAACCCGGTTGCTTGAAGAGTTCCGGTTAACATAACCTCCAGAGTCGGACGCAGAAATGTCTCTCCCAAGTAGAAATGTCCTGTTCTCTCCCAGGTAGAGATGTCCTATTCCGCCGGGCGGGCTAGGCCAAGAGAGATGCCTCCGCGCGGATCCGCTTCTTGGCTCTCAGCGTGATCTTCGGGTTGGCCAAGCGGTG
>CAZQWQ010000086.1:0-4360 GCA_964596925.1 uncultured Gemmatimonadaceae bacterium
GGTGCCCCTGCGGCAGCCAATCGCTCAGCGACGGTGCCAGCAGTAGGGCTTGGTCAGGCAAATACGGGCGAAAGCTTGTCGACATGCCGCATCCTACCAGACTCTCGTCGCATGCCGGTTTCTGCCGCGCACACTCCTAGCTGCGGCGATGCTTAGAATTGCTCGGCGAGCGTGTCGAGCTGGCGCCCGATGCGGCGGACCTCGAGCTGGTTGTTGATCCGTGCGATCAGCTCGTGGTGGGCGAACGGTTTGCAGAGAAACTCGCTCACGCCGAGCTTCATGCCGGCCGCGCGCGTCTCGATGTCGTCGCAGCCGGTCAGCAGAATCACCGGTAGCTCGGCGAAGCGGCCGTCGCTACGCAGCGCCCGGCACACGTCGAGCCCGCTCATCTCCGGCATCATGACGTCGAGCACGAGCACGTCGACCGGTGTGTTGGCGAGAATCCTCAGGCCTTCGCGGCCATTGGGCGCGGTGAGCATCGTGAACCCGCGCCGTTCCAGGAGTTGGACCACGGCCTTGGTGGCGAGCTGGTCGTCGTCGACCACCAGAATCACCGGTTTGCTCGGATTGCACGCGTCCATGGCTGCCTCCTAGTAGGCGTAGCTCTGCGGCACGCGGTACTCGGGCCCGCGGTTGCGCCGCAGTTTGGCCACCAAGGTGGTGCGCTTGAGTCCGAGCAGACGCGCGGCAGCCTGCTTGTTGCCGCTGGTGCGGCGCAGCGCCTCGTCGATCATCCGGTTCTCGAACTCCTCGACCGCGGCGTTGAGGTCCATACCTTCGTCGCCGAGCGTGGGAGAGGGAATCTTCTTCTCCGACAGGAACGAGCGGATGTGCGCCGGCAAACCGTCGGGCCGGATCACCGGCGAATCGGACAGGATCGTCATCCGCTCGAGCACGTTCTCCAGCTCACGGATGTTGCCGGGCCAATCGTACTCCCACAGCAGCACCATCGCTTCTTCGGAGATCGTGATCGGGAAGGGCCGGTTGGCGTTGTGCCGTGCGAGAAAGTACTCGATCAGCTGAGGGATGTCCGAGCGCCGCTCGCGCAGCGGCGGCAAGGTGATCGGCACCACCTGCAAACGGTAGTAGAGGTCGGCCCGGAAGCGGCCGGCCTTGACCTCCGAGGTCAATTCCTTGTTGGTGGCGGCCACCACGCGCACGTCGACGTAAAAAGGCTTGTCGGCGCCCACCGGCCGGATCTCCCGATCCTGCAGGACGCGCAACAGTTTCACTTGCAGGTGCGGACTCATCTCACCGATCTCGTCGAGGAAGATCGTGCCGGTGTTGGCCAGTTGGAACATGCCGGGGCGCTGTTCGGTAGCGCCAGTGAACGAGCCTTTCTGGTGGCCGAACATTTCGGACTCGAGGAGATCTCCAGGAATCGTGCCACAGTTGACGGCAATGAAGGGCCGATCGATCCGCTTGCTCTGCTCGTGAATCCGCCGGGCGACCAGCTCCTTGCCGGTGCCGCTCTCGCCGCTGATCAGACAGGTCACGTCGGTTCGCGCCACTTTCTGTACGATGTGGGCGAGCTTCTGCATGCACGGGTGAGTGCCAATGATTTCGGTTTTTTTCAGGGTCATGGTTCCCGTTGGATTCGGTGCGCCTGACAGGCGCGCACACTCGCGCCGACGCTACAAAAGTAACACCGCGGAAAACGCCCCCGCTACCAAAAAGAAGCCCGTCTCGCCGCGCCGCCACGCATGCGCGCTGCTCTCGCCGGTTCCGCAGCGCTCGGCTGCGCGCTGTCCATGGCTGGTGCGCAGGCGGCTGCCATGTCGCGTTGCCGCAGCGTCGCCCGGTCGCGGAGGGTGGGCTGTTCGGCCTACGCCTTTTCCGCGCGGCTGTGCCGGTATAAAGGATGCGGCCGACGTGGAGATTCGATGAGCGTTGCGCGACGAGTCGACGGCCGGGGTCCGGCCGATCTGAGACAGATCCGGATCTCGCCGGGCTTCATCGAGCCGGCCGAGGGCTCGGTGCTGATCGAGGCCGGGGGAACCCGCGTAATCTGTACCGCGTCGGTGGAGGAAAAGGTTCCCGACTTCCTCACCGGCAAGGGACGCGGCTGGGTGACGGCCGAGTACGGGATGCTCCCGCGCGCCACCGACACGCGCAACGAGCGTGAGGCGGCCCGCGGCAAGGTCGGCGGGCGCACCATGGAGATCCAACGGCTGATCGGGCGCAGCATCCGTTCCGTGGTCGACTTCGCCGCGCTGGGGGAACGCACCGTGCGCCTGGATTGCGACGTCATCCAGGCCGACGGCGGCACCCGCACGGCCGCGATCACCGGCGCCTGGGTCGCCTTCGCCTTAGCCTGCCGCAGGCTCGCGACCGCGGGATTGCTCCAACGCGATCCCATCCGCGAGCCGGTCGCTGCCGTGAGCGTCGGCATCGTCGCAGGCGAGGCGCTCCTCGACCTGTGTTACGCAGAGGACTCGCGAGCCGAAGTCGATATGAACGTCGTCATGACCGCCTCCGGCCTCTTTGTCGAGGTGCAGGGCACCGCCGAGGGGAAGCCGTTCTCGAGGGAGACGCTCGACCGGCTGACCGGGCTCGCGGCCGAGGGCATCACGCGGCTCGTTGGGTTACAGAAGCAAGCGCTTGGCGATTGACCTGCGCACGGTCGTGCTGGCGACCACCAACCGCGGCAAGCTCGCGGACTTTCAGCATCTCCTTGCCGGAACGGGCATCGAGTTGGTCCTCCCTTTGGACCGGGGCGTCCTCCGTATGGACGTCGAGGAGACCGGCGCGACCTTCGAGGAGAACGCACTAATGAAGGCACGTGCGTTGGCCGCTGCGACCGGCCTGCCGGCGCTCGGCGATGACTCGGGTCTCGTCGTCGCCGCGCTCGGCGGCGCGCCCGGCATTTACTCGGCACGATACGCGGGTCCTCAGTGCGACGACCGCGCGAACAATCACAAGCTCATCGAGGAGCTTGCCGGCATCGCCGACCGCAGCGCTGCCTTCGTCTGTGCGCTGGCCCTGGTGCTGCCCGACCGCACCGAGCTGGTCACCCGGGGGACATGCGAGGGCAGGGTGATCGACGAGGAGCGTGGGACCAACGGCTTCGGCTACGATGCCGTCTTCTATCGCGAGGACTTGGGCCACACCTTCGGCGAGGCGAGCCGGGCCGAGAAGAACGCGCGCAGCCATCGCGGTGCCGCCGCGCGCGCACTGTTGGCCGAGCTTCGCGCTCGCGCGTTGCTGCCCGAGCGCGGGCGGGTGTCTTGAAACGCCCGATCTGCCGGGAGACAATCGCCGCGCATCGGGGTGTGGCGCAGCCTGGTAGCGCACCTGCTTTGGGAGCAGGGTGTCGGAGGTTCAAATCCTCTCACCCCGACCACTTTATTCGTCGGCCTCCGACTCGTGTTGGTCGATCCGCGCCAGTAGCTCAGGTGGATAGAGCACCGGCCTTCTAAGCCGGGGGTCGCAGGTTCGAATCCTGCCTGGCGCGCCAGTTTCCTTCGCGAAGCTTGCCTCTGGGACGGGATCACGTTCCTTGACAAGCCTCGAAGTGGGGGCGTACGCTCCCGCCGAGGGTACGATGCGACGTAGGGGGATCGTCGTAATCTCCGTCGTTGGGAGCGTTCTGCTTCTATCGACAGGTCTCGCCGGCGCGCAGTGCGCGTTCAACGCGCCGACCACGGCTAAGGGCATTAAGACGAGCATGGTGCGGGCGTACGCCGGGTGTCCGGGTATCACGTTCGCGTCACCGAACACGAACACGATGGCCGGTGTGCCAGGCTGCACACCACCTTTCCCTCTGTCCGAGTATCGGTTCGACGATGAGAACGGCTCCTGTTCGGTGACCATCAAGTCCCGGTATGTGGAATCGTGCCCGACGATCTTCGGGAACGACTCCTGCATGACCTCCACGCTGAAGGCCAGATGTGTCGGGATCCTCGACGCCGGAGGTATGCCCACGAACGCTCCAGGCTTCGCCTTTAACATAGTGTCGCGCCGGACCTCCGCCGACCCCTCCAGCGGCGATCTGACGCTCATCGACTATCCGAACCAGCTCGCCGCTCCGCAGCTGCAAAGCGGCGCCTTCACGTTGACGATCGATCCGTTCGAGCTCGGATGCTTGCTGTTCGAGTGCCACCGGCCACCCGGATGCTCGAGCATTGAGATCCTCTGGCTTGCGCTCGCCGACCCCGACGGCAACATCTTTGCCGTGCTCGGTAGCAGCTCGCGGTAGCCTCGGCACCTGCGCATACGACTATACAGCCGCGCATAATTAACAGGACATGGAAGTGGGACTATGGCATACTCTCCTCGTTGTTGAGGGGAGGTGGAGGCCATGGTTCCACGGATATTGCGTCTGCATCCAAAGACGCGCGAACGCTTGGAGCGACAGCGA
>CAZQWQ010000087.1:0-1683 GCA_964596925.1 uncultured Gemmatimonadaceae bacterium
TACCCAGCTCGCGGATGCGCTTGGTGCGGCCTACCGCATCGAGCGCGAGCTGGGTGGTGGCGGCATGAGCCGCGTCTTCCTGGCCGAAGAGGTGGCCCTCGGCCGGCAAGTGGTCATCAAGGTATTGCCGCCGGAAATGGCCGCCGGCGTCAACCAGGACCGGTTCCGCCGCGAGATCCAGCTCGCCGCGCGGCTCCAACACCCCCACATCGTCCCGCTGCTTTCCGCCGGTTCCGCCGGTGACGTGCTGTATTACGTCATGCCCTTCGTCGAGGGCGAGTCGCTCCGGGTCAAGCTTTCCCGCGAAGGTGAGCTGCCGGTGGGCGACGTGGTCCGCATCCTTCGCGACGTCATCGATGCGCTCGCCTACGCCAACGACAAGGGCGTCGTCCACCGCGACATCAAGCCGGACAACGTGATGCTGTCGAGTGGCCACGCCTTGGTCACCGACTTCGGCGTGGCCAAGGCGGTGACCGAATCCACCGGCGGGATGACGCTCACGTCGCTCGGCATGGCGCTGGGCACGCCGGCCTACATGGCGCCGGAGCAGGCCTCGGGCAGCCCGAACGTGGATCATCGCGCCGACCTGTATGCCCTGGGCGCGCTGGCCTACGAGATGCTCACCGGGCAGCCTCCCTTTACCGGGAACAACGCCCAAGCCGTCCTGGCCGCGCACGTCACCATGACGCCCGCGACGGTGACCAGCCATCGGCCCGCGGTGCCGCCGGCGCTCGAGATGCTGGTGATGCGCTGTCTCGAAAAGCACGCCGCCGACCGCTGGCAGCGAGCCAACGAGCTGCTACCGACCCTCAACTCGCTGCTCACCCCGACCGGCGGAACGCAGCCCACCTCCGCGGTCGCGTCGATTTCCTCGGGCACGGAGGCCGCCCTTCGAAAAACGCATCCAGTGCGGGTCGCGGCACTGTTCGGCCTGGGCGCGGTCGCGGTGCTCACCCTCACGTGGTGGCTGGTGCAGCGCCTCGGCCTCCCGGATTGGGTCGTGGTCGTCGCGGCCGTGCTGTTGCTGGTCGGACTCCCGATCATACTCATGACCGCGCGACAGGAGCGGCGCCGGATCATGGAGCGCACCGCGGGCGTCATGCCGCGCGGGCCGACCGGCCTCGCAGGAAGACTTCTCTCCTGGCGGGGCGCCATCACGGGTGGAGGCATCGCGTTCGGCGGGCTCGCCGCGGGCACGGCGCTCTTCATGGGGTTGCGGGTCCTCGGCATCGGCCCCTT
The DNA here is from genome assembly GCA_964596925.1 of uncultured Gemmatimonadaceae bacterium. Lineage (GTDB taxonomy): Bacteria > Gemmatimonadota > Gemmatimonadetes > Gemmatimonadales > GWC2-71-9 > DASTHG01. Next base: position 1,240 of record CAZQWQ010000087.1, read on the forward strand.
CGCGACCCTGGTCTCGGCCGGAGTGCTCAAGGACCGCGCCCCGATGATCGTGGCCGATTTCGTGAATCGCACCAGTGACTCGACGCTGGCCGGGTCGATCACCGAGGCATTCCGGATCGACCTGTCGCAGTCGCCCTCGGTGCGGCTGGTGGGCAGCGACCTCGTCGCCAACACCCTCAAGCTGATGGAGCGCAATCCCGACGACGCGCTGACGGAGCAGGTGGCGCGCGAAGTCGCGACGCGTTCCGGTGCCAGGGCGGTCGTGACCGGCGAGATCGCGCCGCTGGCCTCGGGGTACGTCCTCTCGGTGCGGCTGGTGAACGCCTCCGACGGCGCCACCCTGCTGGCGGGGAGGGAAGTGGCGAACGATGCTGGAGCCGTGATCCCGGCCGTGGAGCGACTGTCGAAGAAGCTGCGCGAGGGCATCGGCGAGTCGCTGCGCTC
>CAZQWQ010000088.1:0-2251 GCA_964596925.1 uncultured Gemmatimonadaceae bacterium
GCTGCTCGCCACCATTCGCCCGCAGGCCCTGAACCGCGCGCTGCGCAACCTGATCGACAATGCGGTTCGCTATGGCGGCGTGGCGAAAGTGGCGCTGAAGCAGGAAACGGGAGTGGCTGTCGTCACCATCGCCGACGATGGGCCGGGCTTGCCTGATGATCAGCTTGAGGCTGTCTTCGAGCCGTTTGTGCGCCTGGAAGGATCACGCAGTCGCGACACGGGGGGCGTCGGTCTGGGCCTCGCAATCGCCCGGACAATCATCCAGGCACATGGCGGGACGGTCCTACTCCGCAACTTGCCAGAAGGAGGACTGGAAGCCGTTGTGCGCCTGCCCGTCGGAGACGCGTGATCAAGCTTGACCAGGCTTCCGAAGCTGCCTCCTACTCCGCGCACGATCTGCTGGTATTCTTCGGTATGGCTTCTCCCGTTCGCTCCGGTGGCACAGCATATAGCGCCGGGGGCTTGTTGGGACGGGCGCGTTCATGTAATGTTCCAGGATGCCGAGCCGCTGGAAGCATGATCGCCCGCTCTCTCGCGCCCAGTTCGAGGCGCGGTTTCCTGATGACGCGGCCTGTGCGGCCTATCTGGCGGAGCGCCGTTGGCCCGACGGCTTCGTCTGCCCGGGCTGCGGCGGCGCCAAGGGCTGGGTGCTGAAGACGAAGGCGCACACCTGGGAGTGTGCCGCCTGTCACCGCCAGACCTCCGTCACCGCGGGTACGATTATGCACGGCAGTCATCTGCCGCCAAAGGTCTGGTTCACCGCCATCCACGTCGTCACCAGCCACTCCAACGGCATCTCCGCCCTCCAGTTGCAGGCCCAGCTGGGCCTCGGCAGCTACAAGAGCGCCTGGCTGCTCCTCACGAAGCTCCGCCGCGCCATGGTCGATCCGGACCGCGGCCTGCTCGCAGGCGTCGTCGAAATCGACGAGACCGAGATGCCGCTGCGGCGCAAGGTCGATCCGCCCGCCGGCGGGCAGGGCCGCAGCCCGCTGGGCAAGATGTTCGTCGCCGGCGCGGTGGAGCTCTCGCCCGAGGGCAAGCCCCGCCGCATCCGCCTCGCGCCGATCGCGGACTTCTCCGCGGCGACGCTCAAGCCCTTCGTCGCCGCCACGGCCGCGCCCGGCGCCCGGATCGTCACCGACGGCTGGTCCGGCTACGTGGGCCTGCCCGACCACGCCCACGACCCGAAGGTCATCGGCAAGATGGCAGCCCACGTCATCCTGCGCTGGACCCACCGCGTGTTCTCCAATCTCAAGCGGTGGGCGCTGGGAACCTTCCACGGCCTGCGCCGCCAGCACCTCAAGCGATATCTCGACGAATTCGTCTTCCGTTGGAACCGCCGTCGTCACACCGCCGCGGCCTTCGACACCCTGCTCGGCCTCGGCGCCCGCCTCGCCCCAGCCACCGAGCGCGATTTCATCGAACACCGTGTCTGACTGCGATCGGCCGACACCCGAAACGCGCCTCGACCATGCCGTCCGGCGCGACAATCCGCCTCCAGACCGTCAAACCGTGACGCCCCGAGCGAGCCATCGGCTGACCGCCACAACCGTCAAGCCCGCGACAGCCTTCAACATCTCGAAGCGCCGGAACAATCGGGAGAAGCCTTCTCCTCTATGCCGCACTGATCTTTGACAGCGAGACGGTGTCGAGAAGAAATGACCGCGAGGTTCACGGCGAACTGCTCGGTATCTCGTTAGGCTTGGTCAACGGGGAGCCGTTCACCGTCGTGCATGCTGAGCGGAATGGAGTGACGCGCCTGATCGCTGCGTCGAAGGGAGGTCGCAATGAGTTCAGAACATATCAGGAGAGCATTGCTCGCCGAGGTGCGGGAGATGGCGCTCCGGGGTGAGATCCGGCGGGGGAACCCTGCGCCGGAAGTGGATCAGTTATACCAACCCGCATTGATCAGAACCCTTCGGCCCAGGAGCGTCGTCCGATGGATCGGATGCGCCAGGGTTGGTCGATGAGGTCATTCCAGGCAGCGCAGCAGTGGGCGACGATGTCGTCGTAGCCTGTGAAGACGCGGTTCGATAGCCAGTTGTCGCGCAGGAACTGCCAGACGTTCTCGACCGGGTTCAGCTCGGGCGATCGCGGCGGCAGCGGCAGGAGCGTGATATTCGCGGGCACGACGAGCGCCCCGGCGAGATGCCAGCCGGCCTGGTCGAGGATGAGGATGGCGTGAGCGTCCGACGCCACCATGCCGCTGATCTCGACCAGATGCTCCTGCATAGCCTCGGTGTCGCAGTAG
>CAZQWQ010000089.1:0-1553 GCA_964596925.1 uncultured Gemmatimonadaceae bacterium
GTGTCGAGCCCTGAGGAGGTTGCGGCCTTCATCACCAAGTCCGGCCTGATCCCCGACGACGCGCGGGAGCACTTCCTGATCCTGATGCTCGACTCGCAGAACGGGATCGTGGCCACGCACGCCGTCTCAGTCGGGACGCTCTCGGCCTCGTTGGTGGCGCCCCGTGAAGTCTTCGGCCCGGCCCTGCGGACGATGGGCGTGGCGTCCATCATTCTGATCCACAACCACCCGAGCGGCGATCCGACACCGAGCGCGGAAGACCTGCGGTTGACGCGGCAGCTCGCCGAGGGCGCGAAGCTCCTGGACCTGCGGATTCACGATCACGTCATCCTCGGTAACGGGTCGGGGTCGTGGGTCTCGCTCGCGCAACGCGGGGCGCTGTGATGGCGAGCCCAATGAACTGCCCCGCCTGCCTGCTGCGAGACGCTGAGATCGTGCCACTGACCCGCGTCGGGGATGAGTGGCGCTGCGCGTGCGGCTACCGCTACCCCGTTACGACACCGAAGAAGAAGGAGGGCTAACTAGCCATGAGCACGATAGGGACCGCTGAGAGCTACCGTTGCTTTACCCGGACGTGGTGGCGTCGGACGGCGAACGGGGGCAGAGAGCCCGGCGCCGGCCGGCAGATCACCATCGCTCGCCATTGCACCTACGACGAAGCGCGAGCCATCTGCCAGCGGTACAACGACACCCACAAGCCGGGCTTTCTCAGCCGCAAGGCCGAGTTTACCAAAGAGGGGAATTGACGCCATGAACCTACGAGACTACACGGAAGGGTTCGCGGTATCCGGCGAGGATTCCATCATTGACCTGCGCCATCCCGCCACGGGCCTGTCGTCGGTCTACGGTGAGACGCTCGAACAGATCCAAGCGCGCTACCCCGGCGCGGTGGTCGTCAACGTGGATGCGTGGATGGCGGCCAAGGCCGAGCGGCAGCATACCCCGGTCGAGTGGCGGCCCTGCTCCGAGGACCGTTACCACGAGATGTTGAACGTCCTGCCTCCAGCGTTCTGGCAGGGCGGGCTCTTCCTTGTGGGCGAGCCGATGGACCACGACGCGGGCAACGGGCAACCACGGTTTACCGCGTTCTGGAAGCGGGGCGGCAAGTTCTACGAAGCCGACCGACCCATGACCCGGCGAGAAGCCGATGCTTCCCTTTCCCCTCTGAGCGCAGCGAAGGACACCTAGGCCCATGCCCACAGCCAAGGAGGGAGCCATGCGATTCAACGTGACGGTTACACGGGTGGAGTCGTTCTGCATCGAGGCGGACAGCGCGGACAGCGCCGTCGAGGCGGCCTTCGACCTGACCACCCACCACGAGCGCGACCAGAAGGGCAAGCGGACCAAGTACGGAGCGACGGTGCTGGCCCACGATTGGGAGACCATCGTGGCCCACGATTGGGAGACCATCGAGCATACCGTCGAAGAGGATACGGAAGTGGTGGCGGAGCCCCAGCCATGACCCAGCCGACGAAGAACTTTCTCGCCGATCCGTGCGGGTGCCGTCTCGGTCGCGGCGATGAGCCAGCCGTGGTCCTCTGCCCCCTCCACGC
>CAZQWQ010000090.1:0-5145 GCA_964596925.1 uncultured Gemmatimonadaceae bacterium
GAGACCTCTTCGGTCAGGTCCGTGGTGGGGGTGGTCGCGGCCGTGCCAGCCGGGGCGACGATCTTCGCTACAACCTAGATCTCGGCTTCGAAGAGGCTGCCTTTGGCGCGGAAAAGACCATCACGGTGCCGCGCCTCGTAAGCTGCGAGACCTGCAACGGTAAGGGCGCCAAGCCCGGCACTAAGCCGAAGACCTGCAGTGGGTGTCGCGGCTCGGGCCAGGTGCGCTTTCAGCAGGGCTTCTTCAGCATCGCCAAGACCTGCGGCCAGTGCAACGGCGTGGGGCGCGTGATTCGCACGCCGTGCCCGAAGTGCCGCGGCGCGGGCTCGCTCCGCGACATGCGCGAGATCAAGGTCCGTATCCCGCCCGGCGTCGATGACAGCTCGCGGCTCAAGCTGCGGGGCGAGGGCGAGTCCGGCCTGCGCGGCGGTCCCACGGGCGATCTCTACGTCGTGCTGCACGTCGCCTCCCATCCGCTGTTCGCGCGTGAGGGCAGCCACATCATCTGCGAGCTTCCCGTTCCCGTGACCAAGGCCGCGCTCGGTGCGAAGGTGGACGTGCCCACCTTGGATGGTGTGGTCAAGATGGCGATTCCCGCCGGGACCCAGACGGGCACCCTGTTCCGTCTCAAGGGCAAGGGCGCTCAGGATCTACGCTCGGGCAGCACGGGCGATCAGATCGTCCGGATCCTCGTCGAGACGCCCGTCAAGCTGAGCCGGCAGCAGAAGGAGCTGCTGCACAAGTTCGAGGAGGCCAGCACGGAGTCCGAAGGCTCTCTGGTCTCGGGCTTCGCTGGTAAGATCCGCGAACTGTTCGGCTGAGCCGCCATCCCATGGCGACTCTGGCACGCGTCGGCGAGTTTGCACTGATCGACGCGATCAAGCGCCTGGCCGCCGGCCGAGGCACCGGCGTGCGCGTGGGCATCGGCGACGACGCGGCCGTGGTGCGCGGCTTCGACGCGACCGCCCTGACCACCGACACCCTCACCGAGACCGTTCACTTCGAGCGCGACTGGTTGAAGCCCCGCCAACTGGGGCGCCGCGGGTTTCGGGTTGCCGTCTCCGACCTCGCTGCGATGGGCGCCATTCCCCGTTATCTGCTCCTGTCCCTGTCGCTTCCCATCACCTACCGCCTCCAGGACGCGACCGATCTGGCCGCCGGTCTGGTGCGGGATGCGGCTTCGGTTGCCACCGTGCTGGTGGGCGGTAACGTCAGCCGCGCCGATCTGATTTCACTGACGGTGACGGTGATGGGCGAGATGCGTTCCGCTCCCGTGACGCGCTCGGCTGCCCGGCCTGGCGACGCTGTGTTTCTCAGCGGTCCGGTCGGCGGCGCGGCTGCCGGCGTCGAGCTGCTCGCCGGAGGCTGTCGGTCGGGCGCGCTGGTCGAAGCGTTCCGTCGTCCACCGCTGCGGGTCGCACTCGGCGGTGCGCTTGCCGGCAGCGGGAACGTCCACGCGATGATCGACGTCTCCGACGGCGTGGCTCAGGACCTGGGCCACATCTGCGAGGCTTCCGGCGTGTCCGCGCAGCTCGACGTGGCCGCTTTGCCCATCCCTGCTGCTCTGCGGCGCGCGTCGGACGCGGGCGGGTCAACCGGGCCTGCCCGACCGAGGCTTCGCCGGCCGGCGCTCGCGTACGCGGCCGGCGGCGGCGACGACTACGAGCTGCTCTTCACGGCGAGCCCGCGTGCGCAGGCCGAGCTGATCCGTGTGTGTGCAGAACACGGCTGCGTGCTCACGCGCGTCGGGGCCGTGACCAGCCGCGATGTGCGCCGGCGGGTCGTCGATCTGGCGGGCAACGACATCGGCAACGTCGGATACAAGCACTTCGTGGCCGAGCGATGACACCTCCGGCGATCAAGGAGCTGCTCGATCGGGTGGCGCGCGGGGAGCTGTCGGTCGAGCAGGCGACGGAGACGCTCAAGAGTCTGCCGTTCACGGATCTCGGCTTCGCGCGGATCGATAGCCACCGCGAGCTGCGCAGCGGCGTGCCCGAGGTCGTCTACGGCGAAGGCAAGACAGCCGAGCAGGTGATCGCGATCGCCCGGTCGATGCATGCGGCCGGGCACGGCGTGCTGGTCACCCGACTCGACGACGTCAAGGCAGCGGCGCTGTGCGCCAGCGTCCAGGGCTTCGTTCACAATCCGCTGGCGCGGACCGCACGCCGAGGGCGAGCGGCAGGCGCAACCGAGCACCGCGGCGCCGTTGCCGTGGTCTCGGCCGGGACGGCCGACCAGAGCGTGGCCGAAGAAGCCTGCGAGACGCTCGAGTTCGTGGGCATCGACGCGTTCCGGCTGCGGGACGTGGGAGTGGCGGGGCTCCACCGGTTGCTCGCCAGCCGCGACGATCTGGCGCGCGCGAGCGTGGCCATCGTGGTCGCTGGCATGGAAGGGGCGCTACCGAGCGTGGTCGGAGGGTTGGTGGACGTGCCGGTGATCGCCGTGCCGACCAGTGTCGGCTACGGGGCGAGCTTCGGCGGCCTGGCTGCGCTGCTGGCGATGATGAACTCGTGCGCGGCCGGGGTCACCGTCGTCAACATCGACAACGGTTTCGGTGCCGCCATGGCAGCGGCCGCGATCATGCGCTTGGCGGCACGAACCCGAGGCTAGCGGGCGGCCACGCTGGGGCCGCGCCAGTCAATCTTCGCCTCACCGAACTTGACCTCGTCCATCGCCTCGGCCGGAACCGACTCGAGGACCTTCCAGCTCAGCTCAATGGTGGTCTTGGTGTTTTCCGCGTAATCGTCGATCTCGATCTTCTGCGGGCGCGGACGAGAGCCGACCATGACGTGATCGGAGTCCTTGCGCATCCGCACCAAGTTACTCATCTGATTCTTGTAGTACTTCGTCGCCAACGGAACGAGCTTGGCTTTGTCGAAGGTGATCACGAACAGGATGTAAGGAGTCTCGTCGGGTGCGTAGAGCGTGACCGTCTTCTCGAGCCGATTGGAGTCGGAGATGAACGCCGTCGAGTAGTCGGTGTGCCAGAACGCGAAGAACTCCATCGCGCGTAAGTCGGTTCCGCTGAGCGGCTCATCGACGCCGCAAGCGGTTGGCTTGTCACCGGCCGCCTTGATCGCCTTGCCGATGCCCCAACCCACCGGCATCAAGGCGCGCCATCCGGTCGACTTGAACGCGAAGAACTGCCGCTTGTGCTGGGGGCTGACGATGAGCACCGCTTCCTCGACCGCACCGTCCTTGTTGTGAATGGTGATGTCGGCGCGGACCGGCGCCTGGAAGTCGCCCATGCGCTCGGTGCGCTCGAGGAAGGCGACCAGGTCGGAGCGGTTCGCCTCCGCGGTGGAGGCACTCAGAAGCAGCGCGACGATCAAGAAGGGCACGGCGCGCTGGGTCGCGCGCGTCAGGCCACTGGATCTGTCGCTACGGACGGCTGTCCCCATCACCGCTGCCGGCCCCACATACTAGTGGCGCGCCGAGGCGCTTCAACCGCTGCCGCGGAATCGCGCCTTCGGTGCCAGCGCAAGGAGCCCGCGCGAGCGCACCGCGGCGGCCCGCGCCCCGATCAGTACTGCCAGGTCAGGTCGCCCTCGACGACCAGGCGCATGGGTCCGGGCAGCCCGCGAGACGCGTTGAGCGCCGAGCTAATGGTTGGCGGTAAGCAGCCGGTGGCGACCACGACCGGACTGGAACTATCGGCGACGCCGACCGCCTGGATCGGGTCAAGGAAGCACGACCGCTGCCTTGCGATGGTGCAGTTACCGCAATCGTTGCCGTCACACTCCGGGTCGAGGAGGGTGCAATCGACGTTGCCTGTACACTCGAGGAGGGGATCTCCGTTCGCTCGTAGCTGGCCGTCGCAGTAGCTGACCAGGTCGGCGGGAGCCTGGCACTCGCCGTGGTTGCCTCCCACATCGGTGCAGGCGAGATCGCTACAGCCGTTGGGCAGGCGTATATAACCGGCTCCTGCGTTGGCGGAGCACGTTCCTATCCCGACGCATTCGCCATCATCCCGGCAAGCCACCGTGGTGTCGCCGCTGCAAAGTGCACAAGCGCAGTTGAGTCCCGCGAACGGCGGGTCGCAGGGCGTAGTAAACCCGAGAGATGTGAGGCCGGTCGTCAGCGTAAGATCGAGGTTCAGTCCACTGCCGCTGATGTTGTCTCCCGGGGTCGGCGGGCAGTCCAGGCTCAATGCCTCGCCGGCGCCCTGAGGGGCGAACGTGGCGTCGAAGCCCTGTGCGGAGCATGCCAGACCATTGCGGGCGCCCCCGTTGCAGACCCCGCTGACGCAGACCGGGCATGGCTGCGTGGGCGCTATTCCGAAGTGGACAATGCTACGCGTGGGGAGCTGCAGGATGCTGGAAGCAACGCCCCCCCAATCGGTGAATCCCGAAACGTCGCTAGGTACGTAGCGCAAGGTGCACGTGGCCGCACCTCCGGCCATCAATGGATGAGGTGGGCCCAGGTAGGGGACACAGATCCCGCCACCGCAGCTCGGGTCGGAAGCGAACATCGCGGTACATGGTGTCGCCGCGTTGTTCGCGCAGCGCAGCGTTGTCGCCGGTCCGGTCGGATCGATGCCGTCGTTCGTGCAGATTCCGCACGGCTGGACGCCCGACGCGCAGGTGAGGGTTCCCGACAGCGTCGCGCCTTCGGCGAGATCCTGGCCGTGTGCGTGGCCGGTCCAGCCGATATCGAGTGACGTGACCGACGTACCGCCGGTTCCAACGCCCGGCAGGAAAACCACATCGGCTCCGATCGGACACGTCGCTGGGCACGTGCAGTTGACGGCGCAGAGCCCTGGGCAGCTCTCATCATCGGTGCCGTCGCACTGTTCGCCTAGCTCGAGCAGGTTGTTGCCGCAGACGAGGGGCTGACAGGTGCAGTTGCCAAGGCACAGGCCGGGGCAGCCCACGTCGGAGGTGCCGTCGCACTGTTCTCCGCCCTCTTTGGCGTTGTTGCCGCAGACTGGTGGCGGGCACATGCAACCCGGCAGGCAGAGCCCCGGACAGAACAGGTCGGAGGTCCCATCGCACTGCTCAACGGCCTCCGTAACGTTGTTACCGCAGACGGGCGGCGGGCAGGTGCAGTCGATCTGGCAAAGGCCGTCGCAAGCCGCATCGTCGGTGCCGTCGCACTGCTCGCCCAGCTCGAGCGTGCTGTTGCCACAGACGGTGAGGGTTTCGG
>CAZQWQ010000091.1:0-6598 GCA_964596925.1 uncultured Gemmatimonadaceae bacterium
CCATCGGTTCAGGATAGCCGATGGAATGCTCGACCATGGCGTCGCCTCGGCCTCCGAGGTTCGGCCCAACGTGCCGCTTCAGCCGCGGCGGCTCATCATCGCGCCGGCCGCCGACGGCTGCAAGCGGATGTTGGGCGGCTGTTCATTTGAGTCCCAGCGGTTTGCCTGCTGTAAGAAGGCGAATCGCCTCTTGCAGTCGCCTGATCTTTGTGTCCTCGCGCTTGGCGGACTCGATCCAGCCGACATACCGTCGCCGATGTGAGGGCGCAAGCTCCTTGAAGTATCGCCATGCCGCCGGCTGTTTCCTTCACGCTGCCTGAATGTACCGTGGAACCGTTGCGGGCATTTGGAACCGTGGCGGTCGCGGACCATAGCTGCGGTCCGTCGGGGCGCGATTGATTCCACTTGGCTTCAACCTGCCAGCGGCTTTCAATGCCGCGTAGCGCTTCCGGTTAATCGTCGACCACCGGCCATCCGCGTTCCGCGGCGTAAACTTGCGCGCGTACCGAGATTCGTCCAGGCGTTTTACCAGGCTATCCACCCAACCGAAGCACAGCGCCTCATCGAGTGCGTCCAAGTACGCTATCGATCCCACGCCCGTGTGTAGCTTATAGACGATGAGCCACACTTCGGACTCGGCGTCGTGGTGCTCGTCGAGCCATTTACGCCACTGGTCAGCGGTCTGAGCGACGAATGTCTTCACGGTTTGCGATCTGTGCTGTCCGCCTGACGCCCGGCTCCAGCGCCCTGTTGGGCAGGAGATTGGCCATGGCCGCTTCGACCACCTCGGACAAGGGCCCCCTCGTTTCGACCTTCTTGGCCGGAAGATCGCGATGGACCTCAAAGCGCGCCCGAACGACTTGCGCCTCGCGCTCCGCCGACCGAGTGAACGGACGGCCCAGTTGACGCCGAACCGTCTCAGCCACGCAGGTCTCGTAGTCGAGTGACGGGAGCAGTACAAGTGTCGTCGGACTCGCCGCGATCCCCGGCGGCCACCCAAACTCCTCCACTTGTGGTCACCCCAAACTCCGCCACCTGAGTTGACCTGAGCGCCGACCGCGCGCCGGGTTCCGCAGCGGGACGTTACCTTCACCCCCCTTCACCAACCCGAGGGGGACAAGGAGTGAACGTCTTGAAGGCCCATCTGCGTACAACGATCGAGACCTTGCTGAGTTGCGGCGCCAGCCATCGCGAGATCAAGCGTCGCACCGGCGTGGACCGGAAGACCATCCGCCGTTACGCGCTGGCTTCAAAATCCCCCGGGGTGGCCACCGGCTCGTCCGGCCTCCCCGAGCAAACTCCCCCACCCCGGCCACCGGCTCCGGCAGAGGGAACGCCCTCGGCCACGGAGCCCTCGTCGCCGACGGGCGCCTCGGCGTGCGAGTCGCACCGACCGTGGATCGAGTCCCAGCTCCTGCTCGGGCGCAATGCGCAGAGCCTGTACCAGGACCTGGTCGAGCAGCACGGCTTCGGGCATCGGTACAACTCGGTGAAGCGCTTCGTGGCGAGGCTCAAGGCGCGCGCGCCGGAGCGCTTCGACGTGCTGGAGTTCCTGCCTGGGGAAGAAGCCCAGGTGGACTACGGCCAGGGCGCCCCGACGCTGTGGAAGCCTGGCCAGTACAAGCGACCCTACCTGTTCGTGATGACGCTCAAGTACTCGGGCAAGAGCTTCCGGAAGGTCGTGTGGAAGACGGACCAGGAGATCTGGGCGCGCCTGCATGAGGAGGCGTGGCGCAGCTTCGGGGGTTGCTGCCAGTACGTGGTGCTGGACAACCTGAAGGAAGGGGTGATCCGCCCCGACATCTACGAGCCGGAGTTGAACCCGGTCTACGCGGCGATGCTCCAGCACTACGGCGTGGTGGCCGACCCGTGCCGGGTGGGCGATCCCGACCGCAAGGGGACGGTGGAGAACGCCATCCAGCACACGCAGGGCACCGCGTTGAAGGGGCGCAGGTTCGTCGCGCTCGAGGAGCAGAACACCTGGCTGGCTCACTGGGAGGAGCGCTGGGCGGCGCCGCGCATCCATGGGCGCAAGAAGCGCCAGGTGCTGGAGATGTATCGCGAGGAGCAGCCGCACCTGCGAGCCCTGCCGTTGGAGGGCTTCCGCTACTTCAAGTCGGGTACGCGCACGGTGGACGATGCGGGTCTGGTGCAGGTGAATGGCTCGTACTACGCCGCGCTGCCCGCTCGGCTGCACAGCGTGGTCCAGGTGCGCATCTACTCGCGCGAGATCGAGATCCTCGACGCCGGCGTCGTGCTGCGCCGGCACGCGAAGTCGGAGCGCAAGGGCCAGTTCGTGATCGGCCGCGAAGATCGCATCTTCAATCCCTCGCGCGAGACCGGCCGGTTGCTCGAGAAGGCCGGCAAGATCGGCCCGAAGACCGAACAGCTGGCGCGAACCCTGTTCGCCAACCTCGGCCGCCCCGGCCAGCGGGCCCTGTACGGCCTGACGAACCTGCCGCGCACGTACACGCGCGCAGACATCGAGGCCGTGTGCGCTCGCTTCCTCGACGCCGGGTGCGTCACCTACGCGGCCATCCGGCGCGCGCTCGAACGGCAGGCGGAGACTCCGCCAGCGTGCGCGCCCGAGCTCGTCCAGGCAGGCCCGGCGATCCGGGCCCTCGCCGAGTACCAGTCGTTCTGGGAGGCGCACACCCAGGCGCAACGTGAGGAGGACGCCGATGGCCATGTCCATCCCTGAACTCGAACGCGCGCTGCGCGGCTTGCGCCTCTCCGGGATGACCGACACCCTGCAAGCCCGCGCCCTCCAGGTGGCCAGTCACGAGATGGACTTCGTCGAGGCCTTCTCCTGGCTGGTGCAGGACGAACTCGACCGACGGCGCAGCCGGCTTCAGGGGCGTCGCTACGCGCTGTCCGGGTTGCCCGAGCGCAAGACGCTTCAGGAACTGGACTGGAGCTACAACACGCGCCTGCCCAAACGCGACATCCTCGAACTCGGCGCGCTCAAGTTCGTCGATGCCCGCGAGGACATCCTCCTGTTGGGGCCGCCCGGCACCGGCAAGAGCCACGTCGCCAAGGCGCTCGCGCTGCTGGCCGTCGATCGGGGGTACAAGGTCCTCTACCGCGAGGCGCATCAACTGATCGAGGACCTCACCGAGGCGCGGGAGCTCGGCGCCCTGCGTAAGTACCGCGCGCAGCTCAAGGCGACCGAGCTGCTGGTGATCGACGATCTGTTCCTGCGCCGCCTGCCCGCCACTGCCGGCGACGAACTCGCCGACGTGCTGATGAGCCGCTATGAGAAGAACTCGACGATCGTCACCTCGAACCGCCCGCTCGAGGACTGGGCCAAGCTGCTGGGCGACGTGGTCGTCGTCGCCCCACTACTCGACCGCCTGATGCACCACGGCCACCTGCTCAAGTTCGAAGGCAAGAGCTGGCGGCTGAGAGAGGCCGCATCCCGGGTTGCCAGGAGGACAACCCAGACCTAACATCCCACCGTTCCGCCGCCGACCGGGTGGGGGAGTTTGACCCGGCCACAGGTGGGGGACTTTGAGGTGGCCACCGGGGCCGCGATCTCCCGCCGCAGCGGAGCGTACTTCGGATGCACGTCGTTCGCGTAGGTCATGAAACCCGACGACAGGGCCAGCACGAATGGGCCACACTCGGAGCCCAGCAGACCCAGGTAGTTCTGAACGTTCTGCGTGGCGTACGCCGCGTAGCCACGGACCTCGATGTACTCGGAGATGTCCCCGTACGTCGCGGCGAACCGCTCGTCCAGATCCACAAACGTAACACCCACACGCCGCGCCAGCAGGGCACCGGTCGTGGTCTTGCCCGCCCCGCCGGGACCGACGAGTCGAATCATGGTCTGCTGCTGCTGCTCAGTTCGTCGATCTGTCTGCCCGACGGCTTGGCAATAACCCGCGCCGAGGAACGCAGCGACGAGGGCACCGCGAAGCGGCGGGGCACTCCTGGGACGGTCAGCATACGTCCATTGGTGCGCATGAGGTGCGTACCCACGACCGAGGATGACCAAAGAACAGGACGTAACCGTCCGAGTCCTTGAGCTCGAAACCGCGCAGGCCGTCATCAGTAGCGTTGAGTGGCTCCGAGAAGTCGACATTTCGCGATGCAATCTCAGCCACTAGCGCGTCAGGATCACGAACCAAGAGATAAGCGTCCGAGCGAGCCGCCAGTCCTTGCGCCTCGTCCGTGCCCCCAGTCCGCTGCATGCCGGGGTTAGGCGGCACTGGCTCTTCCTACTCAGTGTTCCACGTCGCGGTGCGCACCTCGCCCTCCCGCACATAACGGGTGATCAGCACACCGCCAGGCGAGCTGGTCGAGTGCGCCAGGGTGAAGGCCGACGCTTGTGCGTCGTCGCCGAACAAGCGCTTGCCGCGCCCAAGTACGACGGGCACAGTGACGAGTCGAAGCTCGTCCACCAACCCGGCGGCGAGCAGTTGGCGCACCACGTCGCTGCTACCCTGCGTCAACAGGTTGCCTCCGTCCCCGTGTTTGAGCGCGCGTATCGCGTCGGCAGCGTCGCCCTTCAGCGCATGACTGTTCTTCCAAGCAAGCGTGTCGGGTCGGTGCGTGGCCACGTGCTTGGGGACGCTGTTGAACAGGTCAGCGACGGGGTTGCCCGCTTCGGGCCCTACGCTCGGCCAAAACGACTCGAACATGTCGTAGGTTCGACGCCCCAGCAGCAACTCGAACGGCTGCGCGAACAGGTCTTGGGCGGCCTGGTCGATGGTCTCGTCGTCATAAGGCGAACGCCCAGCCACCGAGGCGGAATTCGGTGGGATCTTCGTCGGGACAGTGCGATGCCCGGATGCCGCCTAACGGTCAGCATCAGCGGCGGCGCCCAGCGCTATCCGCTGCATGCTGTTGTTAGGCAGCTTGGGCGACGTAGCATCTGCGGCTAGGATACTCGGCTCCGTCATAGGGCTCGCGATGAACCTGCTCGATGACCGCGAGATTGGCCGACCGGAGAGCCTCGACGATATTCTCGGGAGTGTGACACCGAAAGTCCAGCGAGACCTGAGCGCCGAATAGTTCGTCCCTATGGACAACCTGCTCACCAATATGAAAAGAGACAAGCGCCAAGCCACCAGGCATGAGGACCCGTCGCACCTCCCGAAATACTGGCGGGAGTTCGGCCAAGTCGAAGTGCACGATGGAATAAAACAGTACCACTCCGGCGAGACTTGAGTCGCTCGCGCTGAGGCGCCTCATGTCTTCGACGCGAAAGTCGAGATCGGGATGCAGGCTCTGGGCCACCGCGACCATCTTCGGGGAAAAGTCTACTCCAAAGATCGTAATGCCTTGTTGGCTCAGATACCGGACAACATGGCCAGGCCCACAGCCGAGATCGGCGACAAGACCGCGGCCACGAGTCTCTTCCGCAAACCGATTCAGGAGATGCCGGTCGAGCGGCTTCCGCGCTGGCTCGTCTGATAAGTGTTCAGCGTACGCCGCCGCCGCCGAGTCGTAGCTTTCGCGAACGTCCATCGACTCCCCTGCTGCCTAGCGGTCAGCATCAGCGGCGGCGCGCAGCGCCGTCCGCTGCATGCAGTGGTTGGGCCGTCTTACTGGTCCGGCAGCAGCCCCGCAAGCCAGTGCATCACGTTCAGCAACAGCTGAGGATTATCGGCGGCTGTGGGCATGTTCATCCCCATCGGTCGCCGCTGGGGCCCGGAGACTTGGGCCGAAAACATGGCGGCTTCGCCAAACACCGCCACTCGACCGCGACCGACCCTGAGCGCGCCTCCCTGCAGCATGCCATCAGCAGCGATGCGCGGTGTGGCCTCACTGAACTTCCAAGCTTCGTAGGGGAGAAGAAGGACGGTCTCTGGAGGAAAGACGAGAAGTGGACTGGCGGGACCGATGATGCGAAACGCTTGGCCGGTAAATGTCCTGACCGCGTTGATGCGCTCGTCTGCGTTCCGGCCGCGGGTGATCGGGTGGTCGCTCAGCGTTCCATCGGCTCGCTGAAACACGAGCTCGTCGGCGGCGCAGGTGCGGTCCGTCGCAAATCCGTTGGTCAAATGAATCCCAAACGCCGAAGCCAAATCCGCAGCCGCACCGCCGGCAGGCATGTGATCTGCGATGAGAAACAGGGCACCTCCGTCGGCGACCCATCGCTGCACACTTTCGATCTCGTCTCTCTCAAATGCCGATGGCGTCGGCAACGTCCAGTCGCCGTCCTTGTTCCGCGCTGCACTGGCGTTGGCGATGACCAGAATCTGTACAGGAGAAAGCGTCTGTTGCGAGAACCGATCGCGCAGCGGTGCGACCACGAAGCCGTCGTTGCGCAGCACCTTTGCGAACGGTGCATACCGACCGTCTACGGTATGGAAGTTGAAATGTGCTTCGTCAACGAACACTCTCGGCCCCTCTCCAACGGCAAATGATGCCCTCGGCAGACGGGGATTGAAATCCGTGTCACTGACCTGGGGACCCGTTGCGCGAGGCGTGAGGGTTGGACGGCAGAGCGAGTCGTTCCGAGCTTGCGCGGAGCTCGATACAGCCAGCCAGAGCATCGCGGCCACGCAAGACAGGAATACTCGCACGCTACCTCCTCAAAGAGATTGAACGGCCCAACGTACAGGGTTGTTCACGTAGTCGCGAACGCGAG
>CAZQWQ010000092.1:0-2526 GCA_964596925.1 uncultured Gemmatimonadaceae bacterium
CCACCCGTGACCACGAAC
This sequence comes from uncultured Gemmatimonadaceae bacterium, assembly GCA_964596925.1. Taxonomy (GTDB): domain Bacteria; phylum Gemmatimonadota; class Gemmatimonadetes; order Gemmatimonadales; family GWC2-71-9; genus DASTHG01. The sequence continues at coordinate 19 of CAZQWQ010000092.1, forward strand.
GAGGGAGGTACCGCGTTGGACTCATGATGCACGGCTAGGCACAACACCGTTGCGGCCACGACCCCGGAGTGAGGGGGGAATGAAGGTGGATAGCTCGGGGTCCAATGAAGGTGAATATCGACAATACGTTGACGGTGCCGTGAGCGCCGCACGTCGACGTCTTGCGAGCTGACTGCGGCGCAGCGCTATAGGCGCCGGGAACAAAACCGTCCCGGCGCCGGATCACGATTCTGCGAAAGCGCCCAATGCCATGATGGCCGTGCTGGAGGCTCGTAGAGACGTAGCCCCCTCCGCAGCGCTCCCGCTCACGGAAAACCGGAGAAAAACGGTCGCTTGGAGAGGTCCAGCTACCAGGACCTCCACGCTCAGACGCTGGAGAGTGCGGCTGATTTGTCCTGGGCGCTTCCTCCGCGCCGTGTCAGACCCAAGCGACCTGCTATTGGTGACGTCCTGGCGGGCTCGCTGAATCGCACTGGTCGAGGCACGATCCCAGCCCAGGGCGTGACGTTTTTTCTGTTCTCCGTCCCCGGCATCGCGACTTCGCCGGTCCCGCGTTGCACCCGATGTACGCGTGCCCTTGCAGCGACCGCACGGCCCCCGATGGCGAGCCTAGCGCTTCCTTTCGCTGCTTCTCGACAGTGTCTCCACGGGTGTGGATGGCCTTCTCTACCGGCTCAAACGCCGCTGGCGTGACGGGATCACAGGCGTCCTGTTTACGCCCGATCAGTTGATCGTGCGACGCGTGTGCTGGGCGCGTGCGAGCGGGGCAGCGCTTGAGCACCGCAGCGACGACACGCGGGCGATCGCGATGCGTGCACCGTGGTCGGGCGACGACCGTGCAAGGATCGCCGCTTCGGCGAAAAAACCGTTTGCACGAAGCGAGCGAGATTTGGTAATCATGAGTTGTTTATTGAGAGCCGAGCCGCTGCCTATGAAAGCTCGGCACACGGTTACACCACGCCACTGTGAACTGTGTGGCCGCCCGAGCATTGAACTTTTGCTCGCGCTCTCCCGAGCTACGCCGAACCGTCACCGAGCCGGGTCGTGAGATGACCGCCTCGGCAAGACCGACGGCAGCTTGCGGTGGCGGATAGTCCGGTGGGATTGAGAAACATTCGTATGCGACGAGCGGAGTTCGGCAACGTGGCGGCGCGCAACGATCCACCCCGATCGGGGGATCAGGAGAAGAGACAATGGCGATCGACTTAACCAAGCTGCCCGACTACGTGGTCTTCGGGATCTGCGATCGATTCATCCGCGCAAAGTCGCTCGGTGCCGAAGAGAAGGTCGGAGAGATAGCGGCCTGGGCGGCGGCAGTACTGGGCATGGATTTCAACCGGGAACAGATCTATCCGGTCCTGGCCGAGGGCGTGCGGCGGAACTTCCTGCGTCTGGTCCCGCCCGAGGACGCGGCGCTCGTTGAGGCCTTTCGGGAGGAGTTCGGTGGCTATTGGCCGCCCCAGCGACCACGCCCGATCCAGGTCGTCAACCCCGGAACCCCGGCTAGAGTCGAGCACTTGGCCGCGGTCGGAGCCGAGACGCTGCTGCGTGAGGTGAAGCGCATCCACAAGCACAAGCTTCGCGAGCGGCGAGAGAAGATCGCCGCGCAGAAGGCAGAGGATGCGCACACCTCGAAAGCCCAAGCCTCGGGAGATCTCGTGATCCGGATCGGCGTCGGCGCAGGGATCACGACAGCGGTGTTCGCCAAGGAGTTCGCCGCCGTGCTGCGCAGCGATCGCGAGCAGCGGCCCGACATCGTCTTGAAGGCGATCAGCCCGCCGTTCTCCACGCGCGACCAGCAGACGTCGCCGCAGAAGTTCTTCGAGCTGTTCGGCGGCGTCCGCGGTGTCTCGTGCGAGGCCTTCAACGCACCGAGCTACGTCCTCACCAACGGATACGCCGCGTTCATCGAGTCACCGGATGTACGTGACGCGTTCGCGGAGAAGATGAAGATGGACATCGTCGCGACCTTGTTTGGAAGCCGCGCCTGCGGTCACAGCGACCTCACGCAGTTCATGCAGGGGCATGCTACGGAGGATAGTGCGGGCGTCGCTGCGCTAGAAGCGGCGGACTGGACCGGCGACGTCCACCGGCAGCCATACTCGCCGCAGGGCCCGATCGCCTTCAGGACGAAGTTCCGACCGGTCGCGCTGTACGGGCTGGACGACCTCGTCATGCTGTCGGCCGACCCGAGCAAGGCGGTGATCCTGATCGCAGGCCCGTGTCCAGCCTGCGGCGAGACCCGCGAGGACGCGCTGCTGCCGCTGCTCGAGAACGAGAGACTCTTGATCTGGAGCCACCTCGTGGTCGACGCGGCCACGGCCGAGAAGTGCCTCGCCCTGCGGGCAGCGCGGCAAGCGAGCTGAACCGGCTAGGAGTGTGCGCCCCAGAAACACTGACGTGAGAAATCGGCTGCATTTGCCTCCGAATGAGCCGGTCGCATCCCTCTGGACCGTCCATCGACGGTGCGATGCGGGGTCGTCATCAGCGAGAGCGTGGTCGTGAAAG